>NZ_JAZARC010000015.1:0-1011 GCF_036231865.1 Janthinobacterium sp. P210005 | reverse complement strand
AACAGAGATTAAACTGAAGAGTTTGATCCTGGCTCAGATTGAACGCTGGCGGCATGCCTTACACATGCAAGTCGAACGGCAGCACGGAGCTTGCTCTGGTGGCGAGTGGCGAACGGGTGAGTAATATATCGGAACGTACCCTAGAGTGGGGGATAACGTAGCGAAAGTTACGCTAATACCGCATACGATCTAAGGATGAAAGTGGGGGATCGCAAGACCTCATGCTCGTGGAGCGGCCGATATCTGATTAGCTAGTTGGTAGGGTAAAAGCCTACCAAGGCATCGATCAGTAGCTGGTCTGAGAGGACGACCAGCCACACTGGAACTGAGACACGGTCCAGACTCCTACGGGAGGCAGCAGTGGGGAATTTTGGACAATGGGCGAAAGCCTGATCCAGCAATGCCGCGTGAGTGAAGAAGGCCTTCGGGTTGTAAAGCTCTTTTGTCAGGGAAGAAACGGTGAGAGCTAATATCTCTTGCTAATGACGGTACCTGAAGAATAAGCACCGGCTAACTACGTGCCAGCAGCCGCGGTAATACGTAGGGTGCAAGCGTTAATCGGAATTACTGGGCGTAAAGCGTGCGCAGGCGGTTTTGTAAGTCTGATGTGAAATCCCCGGGCTCAACCTGGGAATTGCATTGGAGACTGCAAGGCTAGAATCTGGCAGAGGGGGGTAGAATTCCACGTGTAGCAGTGAAATGCGTAGATATGTGGAGGAACACCGATGGCGAAGGCAGCCCCCTGGGTCAAGATTGACGCTCATGCACGAAAGCGTGGGGAGCAAACAGGATTAGATACCCTGGTAGTCCACGCCCTAAACGATGTCTACTAGTTGTCGGGTCTTAATTGACTTGGTAACGCAGCTAACGCGTGAAGTAGACCGCCTGGGGAGTACGGTCGCAAGATTAAAACTCAAAGGAATTGACGGGGACCCGCACAAGCGGTGGATGATGTGGATTAATTCGATGCAACGCGAAAAACCTTACCTACCCTTGACATGGCTGGAATCC
>NZ_JAZARC010000014.1:0-1041 GCF_036231865.1 Janthinobacterium sp. P210005 | reverse complement strand
TTCTCCCGAGTTCTCTCAAGCGCCTTAGAATACTCATCTCGCCCACCTGTGTCGGTTTGCGGTACGGTCTCGTATGACTGAAGCTTAGAGGCTTTTCTTGGAACCACTTCCGATTGCTTCGTGCACAAGTGCACTCGTCTCAACCCCTTGAATTCCGCACCCGGATTTGCCTAAGTGCCTTCTATGAGCCAAAAACCAACTATTCCAACAGTTGGACAACCTTCCGCGATCCGTCCCCCCATCGCATCATACGACGGTGCAGGAATATTAACCTGCTTCCCATCAGCTACGCATCTCTGCCTCGCCTTAGGGGCCGACTCACCCTGCTCCGATGAACGTTGAACAGGAAACCTTGGGCTTACGGCGTGGAGGCTTTTCACCCCCATTATCGCTACTCATGTCAGCATTCGCACTTCTGATACCTCCAGCATCCTTTACAAGACACCTTCGCAGGCTTACAGAACGCTCTCCTACCATATCCAATAAAGGATATCCGCAGCTTCGGTGACTGGCTTAGCCCCGTTACATCTTCCGCGCAGGACGACTCGATCAGTGAGCTATTACGCTTTCTTTAAATGATGGCTGCTTCTAAGCCAACATCCTGACTGTTTTAGCCTTCCCACTTCGTTTTCCACTTAGCCAATCTTTGGGACCTTAGCTGGCGGTCTGGGTTGTTTCCCTCTTGACGCCGGACGTTAGCACCCGACGTCTGTCTCCCAAGCTCGCACTCATCGGTATTCGGAGTTTGCAATGGTTTGGTAAGTCGCAATGACCCCCTAGCCATAACAGTGCTCTACCCCCGATGGTGATACTTGAGGCACTACCTAAATAGTTTTCGGAGAGAACCAGCTATTTCCAAGTTTGTTTAGCCTTTCACCCCTACCCACAGCTCATCCCCTAATTTTTCAACATTAGTGGGTTCGGACCTCCAGGGCGTGTTACCGCACCTTCATCCTGGCCATGAGTAGATCACTTGGTTTCGGGTCTACACCCAGCGACTGATCGCCCTATTCGGACTCGATTTCTCTACGGCTTCCCTAT
>NZ_JAZARC010000013.1:0-1406 GCF_036231865.1 Janthinobacterium sp. P210005 | reverse complement strand
GTATCAACACACACGCAACGTTGTACCGTCTTATCCTCTGTACCTGCTAAGGTTATAGGGACAAGCCGTACGGGCAATTAGTACTGGTTAGCTTAATGCATTACTGCACTTCCACACCCAGCCTATCAACGTCCTGGTCTCGAACGACCCTTCAAAGAGCTCAAGGCTCTGGGAAATCTCATCTCAAGGCAAGTTTCCCGCTTAGATGCTTTCAGCGGTTATCTCTTCCGAACTTAGCTACCCGGCAATGCCACTGGCGTGACAACCGGTACACCAGAGGTTCGTCCACTCCGGTCCTCTCGTACTAGGAGCAGCCCCCTTCAAATTTCCAACGCCCACGGCAGATAGGGACCAAACTGTCTCACGACGTTTTAAACCCAGCTCACGTACCACTTTAAATGGCGAACAGCCATACCCTTGGGACCGGCTACAGCCCCAGGATGTGATGAGCCGACATCGAGGTGCCAAACTCCCCCGTCGATATGAACTCTTGGGAGGAATCAGCCTGTTATCCCCAGAGTACCTTTTATCCGTTGAGCGATGGCCCTTCCATACAGAACCACCGGATCACTATGTCCTACTTTCGTACCTGCTCGACTTGTCAGTCTCGCAGTTAAGCACGCTTATGCCATTGCACTATCAACACGATGTCCGACCGTATCTAGCGTACCTTCGAACTCCTCCGTTACACTTTAGGAGGAGACCGCCCCAGTCAAACTGCCTACCATGCACTGTCCCCGATCCGGATAACGGACCAAGGTTAGAACCTCAAACAAACCAGGGTGGTATTTCAAGGTTGGCTCCACGAGAACTAGCGTCCCCGCTTCAAAGCCTCCCACCTATCCTACACAGATTGGTTCAAAGTCCAATGCAAAGCTACAGTAAAGGTTCATGGGGTCTTTCCGTCTAGCCGCGGGTAGATTGCATCATCACAAACATTTCAACTTCGCTGAGTCTCGGGAGGAGACAGTGTGGCCATCGTTACGCCATTCGTGCAGGTCGGAACTTACCCGACAAGGAATTTCGCTACCTTAGGACCGTTATAGTTACGGCCGCCGTTTACTGGGACTTCAATCAAGAGCTTGCACCCCATCATTTAATCTTCCAGCACCGGGCAGGCGTCACACCCTATACGTCCACTTTCGTGTTTGCAGAGTGCTGTGTTTTTATTAAACAGTCGCAGCCACCAGTTTATTGCAACCCTTTCACCCTCATGGAGTAAACCAATCAAGCTACCGGGGCGTACCTTTTCCCGAAGTTACGGTACCAATTTGCCGAGTTCCTTCTCCCGAGTTCTCTCAAGCGCCTTAGAATACTCATCTCGCCCACCTGTGTCGGTTTGCGGTACGGTCTCGTATGACTGAAGCTTAGAGGCTTTTCTTGGAACCACTTCCGATTGCTTCGTG
>NZ_JAZARC010000012.1:0-1770 GCF_036231865.1 Janthinobacterium sp. P210005 | reverse complement strand
GGGAGTACGGTCGCAAGATTAAAACTCAAAGGAATTGACGGGGACCCGCACAAGCGGTGGATGATGTGGATTAATTCGATGCAACGCGAAAAACCTTACCTACCCTTGACATGGCTGGAATCCTCGAGAGATTGAGGAGTGCTCGAAAGAGAGCCAGTACACAGGTGCTGCATGGCTGTCGTCAGCTCGTGTCGTGAGATGTTGGGTTAAGTCCCGCAACGAGCGCAACCCTTGTCATTAGTTGCTACGAAAGGGCACTCTAATGAGACTGCCGGTGACAAACCGGAGGAAGGTGGGGATGACGTCAAGTCCTCATGGCCCTTATGGGTAGGGCTTCACACGTCATACAATGGTACATACAGAGCGCCGCCAACCCGCGAGGGGGAGCTAATCGCAGAAAGTGTATCGTAGTCCGGATTGTAGTCTGCAACTCGACTGCATGAAGTTGGAATCGCTAGTAATCGCGGATCAGCATGTCGCGGTGAATACGTTCCCGGGTCTTGTACACACCGCCCGTCACACCATGGGAGCGGGTTTTACCAGAAGTAGGTAGCTTAACCGTAAGGAGGGCGCTTACCACGGTAGGATTCGTGACTGGGGTGAAGTCGTAACAAGGTAGCCGTATCGGAAGGTGCGGCTGGATCACCTCCTTTCTAGAGTTTGCACGAATCATGTAAATGATTCACGCATCAAATGTTCACACTTATCGGCTGTTTAATTAAGAAGAAACAGTAGTCGTAGTAGCACCGCGTTGGGGCTGTAGCTCAGCTGGTTAGAGCACCGTGTTGATAACGCGGGGGTCGTTGGTTCGAGTCCAACCAGCCCTACCAGCTAATTAGTAGTATCTCAGGGGGATTAGCTCAGCTGGGAGAGCACCTGCTTTGCAAGCAGGGGGTCGTCGGTTCGATCCCGTCATCCTCCACCAAAGTTTTACTCGAAAGTGCAAACGTAAGCCTCTGGGTTTAGGTTTGATCTTTTAGCGATCAAAGCTGTTTCGTTCTTTAACAATCTGGAAGAAGTAAAGATTATTTATTGATCGGTTTGCCGTAAAAGGTAAATCGATGGGTAATGATTGTATGTATCAACAAACAAGCAACAACGTTGTACTTTCTTATCCCTGTAGCGCTCTTTGATAATTTCGATTATTAGAGGCTAACGTTATAGGGACAAGCGAATAAGTGCACATGGTGGATGCCTTGGCGATTACAGGCGATGAAGGACGTAGTAGCTTGCGATAAGCTGCGGGGAGTGAGCAAACACACTTTGATCCGCAGATTTCCGAATGGGGCAACCCACCCTTTTAGGGTATTGCATACTGAATACATAGGTATGCAAGGCGAACGCGGCGAACTGAAACATCTAAGTAGCTGCAGGAAAAGAAATCAACCGAGATTCCCAAAGTAGCGGCGAGCGAAATGGGAAGAGCCTGTACGTGATAGTCGGACCGATAACAGAATCCTCTGGAAATAGGAGCCATAGTGGGTGATAGCCCCGTATGTGAAATCGGACCGGTGGTACTAAGCGTACGACAAGTAGGGCGGGACACGTGACATCCTGTCTGAATATGGGGGGACCATCCTCCAAGGCTAAATACTCGTAATCGACCGATAGTGAACCAGTACCGTGAGGGAAAGGCGAAAAGAACCCCGGAAGGGGAGTGAAATAGATCCTGAAACCGTGTGCATACAAACAGTAGGAGCGGACTTGTTCCGTGACTGCGTACCTTTTGTATAATGGGTCAGCGACTTACATTCAGTGGCAAGGTTAACC
>NZ_JAZARC010000011.1:0-6588 GCF_036231865.1 Janthinobacterium sp. P210005 | reverse complement strand
TTAATCTCTGTTACTTTGCCGTTTTACCGGCACCATCATTACTGATGGGTCGCTCACTCAAAAAACTGACAGGCCACTACTTTCGTAGCGCCTATTTCATTATTTCTTGTGAACATTTGATATTTTAAGTATTACAGCAATCCGAAGATCGCTGCTGCACTTACATCAAATGTCCACACTTATCGACTGTTAATTGTTAAAGAACTGTATTCGGTACTGCTTTCGCGCTATCGACAAAGCGTTGTGTTTGTCAGCTGCGAAGAAGGAAGAGTATGAAGCGTTTCGCTAAATCCGTCAACACCTTCTTTACTACTTATCGCCGTTTCCGGTGATCCTCAACTGCCGCATTTGACTGCGTCTCATTGGGGAGGCGAACTATAGCAAAGCCACACACGGGCAGCAAGCTTTATTTCAGCAATTCTGCAACCGCCATGCCGACATCCGTCGTACTGGCGCTGCCCCCCATGTCCGGCGTACGCGGACCATGCTCGAGCACCTGCTCGATGGCGCGCACAATCGCATCATGCGCCGCCGTGTAATTGGCATCGCCATTGCCGAGGAAGTCCAGCATCATGGCGCCCGACCAGATCATGCCGATCGGATTGGCGATATTCTGGCCATAGATATCGGGTGCGGAACCGTGCACCGGCTCGAAAACGGAAGGAAAAGTGCGCTCCGGATTGATATTGGCCGACGGTGCGATGGCAATCGTCCCCGTGCAGGCGGGCCCCAGGTCGGACAGGATGTCGCCAAACAGATTCGAAGCGACCACCACGTCGAAACGTTCGGGGCTCAATACAAAGCGGGCCGCCAGGATGTCGATATGGTATTTATCCCAGCGGACATCGGGAAAGCTCGGGCTCATGGCTTCCACCCGCTCATCCCAATACGGCATGCTGATGGCGATGCCATTCGATTTCGTGGCCGATGTCAGGTGTTTTTTAGGCCGGCTTTGCGCCAGCTCAAACGCATACTTCAGGATACGGTCGACACCCTTGCGCGTAAAAACGGATTCCTGCAGCACCGTTTCGCGCTCCGTCCCCTCGAACATGCGCCCGCCCACGGATGAATACTCTCCTTCCGTATTTTCACGCACCACATAAAAATCGATATCGCCCGGCTTTTTATTCGCCAGCGGGCACGGCACACCAGGCATCAAGCGCACGGGACGCAGATTCACGTATTCGTCGAATTCGCGGCGGAATTTCAACAGCGAACCCCATAAGGAGATGTGGTCGGGCACCTTGTCCGGCCAGCCCACGGCGCCAAAATAGATGGCGTCGAAATCCTTGAGCTGGGCAAACCAGTCCGAGGGCATCATTTGCCCGTGTTCCAGGTAATAGTCGCAATTGGCCCATGCCATCGTCGTGAACTGCAGGTCGATATTGAAACGGCGCGCGGCGGCCTCGACGACACGCAGCCCTTCCGGCATGACTTCATTGCCGATGCCGTCGCCGGCGATGACTGCGATTCGGTGTGCGGGCATGGGGTTCTCCTGTTATAGATAGATGCTAGATGGATGCATTGATGATACTGGCACCGCATGAGAATACAATCGGGTAATTCATAACCAAAGTATTCACATTTCGTGGTCAATCAATGAAACATACGCCGCTGCTGGAAGACTTACGCCTGTTTTGCCAGGTTGCCCATAAAACCAGCTTCGCCGGCACGGCCTTGGAACTGGGCATTTCCAAGGCCGTCGTCAGCAAGCGCATCGGCATGCTGGAAGCGGCGCTGCAAGTACGTTTGCTGCACCGGACCACTCGCCGGGTCAGCGTCACCGATCACGGCGAGATCGTGCGGCAATGGGCGCAACGCATCCTGGAAGATGTCGAGCAAATGGGTGAAGCGGTAGCGCAGTCGAAACTGCAGCCGCAGGGAGTGCTGCGCATCTGCTCCAGTTCCGGTTTCGGACGCAACCGGCTCGGTCCAGCCCTATCCCAGCTGGCACGGCAGTACCCAGGCCTGAAAATACAGCTGGAATTGCTCGACCGGCCCGTCGACCTGCTGGGCGAAGGTTTCGATCTCGACGTTCGCATCGGCGTGGTCCATGAACCGGACCTGATCGCCCACCGTATTGCTAGCAACCAACGCGTACTGTGCGCCGCGCCCGCCTACCTGGCACGACGCGGAACGCCGGACACCCTGGCGCAGTTGCGCGAGCATGACTGCATCGTCATTCGCGAACGCGACCAGGATGGGCGGCGCTGGAAACTGCAGGGACCGCAAGGAGTGGAAACGGTGAAGGTCGATGGACCGCTCTCGGCCAACAATGGCGAGATCGTCCATCAATGGGCACTGGATGGCCACGGCATCATCTTGCGTTCAGCATGGGATGTGGAAAGCAGCCTGGCGCAAGGCAAGCTGGTGCGCATTCTGCCCGCGTATCAACAGGCGGCCGACGTGTGGGCGGTGACCACCTCGCGGCTATCGAACTCGGCCAAGGTCAGGGCCTGCGTGCAATTTCTGGAGCAGTGGCTGCAGGTCCGCGCCTGAGAATCGACACCAGGTATCTACACCAGGCGCGCCACATCCGGATACAGACGCGCCAGGGTATCGGAAGTGATGGACGACATGAGGGGCAGGACGCGCTCGGCGGCTTGCTCCGGCGACTTTTCCCGGCGCACGTCTTTCCACAGCTCGGCCAGAGCAGCGTCATGGCGCGCTACCGCCTGCTCGACCTCATCCTGCCAGAAGGCCGGCGCCTCGCTTTCGACAAAGTTGCCGCGGCCACGGCCAAAGTGCGCCACCGCCAAGTAACGCAGCACGCCCGCCACCACCAAGGTACGCAAAAAGGCATCGGTAAATTGCATCGTGGGCTCATTGCGGTCCGTACCGGAATTAAAACCCCAGGCTGCGCCGGCAAACGTCAGCGCACCGACCACGCCGCCAAGCAAGGCGCCCGTACCCAGTGTCAAACCGCCGGAAATCAGGTCGGCCGACAGCCCCGTCGCGGCACCGGAAATCATGGCGCCCAAGAGCCCCGCTTGCGCCTTGTCGATCGGCGCGCGCACGGCGAAATTTTCCCGTATCCGGCTATTGATCTTATGCGCATCGGTCGGATCGAGTTTGTGCAAGATCAACAGTTCACGCGTGGTCACGCTGCTGTGCGTATTGAGGCGCGCCACCAGGCTGGCCATGGCCTTTTCCTGGCGTTGCTGCTCTGCATTCTTACCGATACCCACGACCTGCAAGGCCGATTTCAGCAAGCCCCTGGATGCCGGATCAATGGCTTCACGATCCTGCCCAGCCACCGCCAGCTGCATGGCCAGCAAATGCATCGCCTGCTGGAAACGCGCCGTATTTTGCGTTTGCCAGGCAGCAAACAACCGCGCGTAGCCAGCTTGCTGCGACTGCGGTAACAATTTACCCACGGCTTCGTAAAACACGCGCTCATGTACCCAGCAGCGGGCAAAGGCATCGAGCGCCAGGACGTCGCGCACGATCGGATACTGCTGCAAATGCTCGCGCCAGCGCGCCTGCTCGCCGTGCTCCTCATTACCCGGACGCGGCGGTCCCATCTGATTGAGCAAGACCACCACCGGCTTGTCCAGCCAGGCGAGGATTTTCATTTCCGCTGGCAAGTAGCCCGCGTCCCGGGGATTTTCAGAGGAGTTGACCAGGTACAGCACCACGTCGGCAGAGTCCTTGGCCGTGCGCAACGCTTGCTGGCTGAGCCAGAACGGGCGGTCGCGATAACGGTCCAGCACTTCGCGCAGGAACCAGCCGATGGGATTGCCGGACTGCCCCAGGCGCTTGAGCAGGCGCACGGAGTCGCCGAAGCCTGGCGTATCCCATAATTGCAGGGCATCACCCTGCGGTGTCGCCAGCAAGGTATGCGATTCCGCAAACACGGTCACGTGGGCGGCGTCGCGCACTTCGCCGATATCTACGCCCACCAGGGTACGCGCCAGTGTCGTCTTGCCATTATTCGTGTGCGAAATCAGCGCGAACTGAATCTGCACTGCATCATCCTGCACTTCTTTATTCACATTCACACTCATGCTGCTGCCGATACTTTCAGCCCGACACCAGCATCGAGCGGGTGCAAGGCAGGATTGAGCAAATTGACCAGGGTGGCCGTGGTTTTGTGGAACTGGCAGAATTGTTGCCACAAGGCGACTCGTTCCGCCTGGCGCGCGCCATTATCCACCTGCTCGCCCACGCGCTCCAGATAGCTGGACTCGTCGATCAGGACGGCGATGCCACGTGTCGACGATTGCACCAGGTAATCGAGGAAGGCGCCATGATTTTCCTTTTCCGGCGTCGCCGTCAGGTTGAACAGCACGGCCGTGATATTGACTTGCGGATCATTCAGGTCCGTGCCGCGCAGAACGTCCTGCGGCTCTTCGCCATACGACGTCGACGGACGCAGCATCATGCGCCCTTGCTCGCCAAACAGCATGATGGACAACTGGCCCAGGCCCTTGTGGCGCGCCTCATCGACAGTAAAGCTGTATGGCAAGACGCGCAGCATGCCGCCCGTGGCCACGCCGATGCTTTCATTGAGCTTGCGGAAATACGGTTGATCGAGATCCAGCGGGAAGTGCCTGGTCAGGCGCGCGGCGCGCCAATTATTGAGCAATGCCAGGATCAGGCGGGGAACGACCACCAGCAGGAAAATCGTTGCCGCATACAAATGCACCCAGCGCGCGCCACCTTCGACGGTCGTCGTTTGCGGGAAACGCAGCGCTTCGATTTCCGCCAGCGAAAAGCCTTGCAAATGAAACAGGGCAATAGCCGGCGCAAACAGGGTTGAAAGCAGGCTGTGCACCTGGCCGGCACTCAAAAAGGTGCTTTCCCAACCAGCTGCGTATTGCGACAGGAAACCGCGCGCATACAACGAGGCGACGGCGCCGATGGCAAACATGGCGGCGCTCAAGTGGATGGTACGGCTCAGGCGCGCGGCCGTCAGCTTGGCGCTCAGGTGCGCCCATTCCCCCATGAAGCTGAGCAAACCCGAGGACAAGGCGTGCGGCAACTTGCGGGGCAAGGCCAGGCGGCCCACGCTCAGGTGGCGCACCAGCCCTGCTTTCGGCCAGCCGAGGGCATGCGAGGGGATGCATAGCCAGATCAGCAAGCCCAGGTAGACCAGCACGTTCCACGCAATGATCAGCAGCAAGGGCGCCGACAACAGATCCACGCGATGGGGATCCGTGATGCGGTCGAGTCCGGCGCCCAGCAGCAGTGCCAGCAGGGGTAAGGTCAGCGCCAGGGTTTTCATGCCGTTACGGCGTTTCGCGAAAGCGGCGAAGGCAGGCGTGCGTTCGGTGATGCGCTTGAGGATCAGTTCGGAGCGCTGCTGCAGGAAATCGTCACCCGTCACTTCGGCCTGCTTGCCCGAAGCTTGCCACTGCGCAAGCTCACGCGCGCTGCGGCTGGCATACATGCGGTCATCCTCGCTGAGGACTTCTCTTTTCTGGTCGGCCGTCTCGATAGCACGGACCAATACCACTTCTCTCGCAATCTGCTCGTTCATGGTGCTCCTGTTTTTGTATGAAACGACAACTAGACAGGCAGATTGTGACGTACTTTTATGTTTCAGGCCAACGCGTCCTCGACCTGGAGCAGATTATGCAGCAGATATATCAGGAAAGAGGCGATCCAGGCAGACCACAAGGTGTGCGTGAAAAATTGCGTACCTTGCAACTGTTGCTGCCAGCCTGCCGCCAAACCGCACAGCAGCATGACGCCAGCGAGCAAAAACGCCGTGCGTGGCCGTCCGGGCAGGCAAAACAATGGCAAGGCCAGCATCCACCAGGCAGTGTTCGCCTGCATGGTGGGCAGGCAAACCATGGCAGATGCATTGGCGGGCAATGTTTCCAGCAGGCGCGTGTATGGCGCCAGTCCGCCATAGCGCAGCAAATCCGTGGGGCAAGGCACATCGCTGAAAGAAGAGAGCAAGTAAATGCTTAGCGGCACCAAGACGACCGACAGGGCCACGACGCGCAAGGCGCTGCGGCGTGAGGCCAGCCGAGCCAGCGGATGCAAGGTGTCCCAGATAGCCAGGCAGATCATGGCGCAGCCAAGCGAGATCATGCCGAGCTGGAAATTGCCCGCCCACGCGCTGCCCGTGCCGGCAAATTGCCCACGCGTCCCGTCGAACATGCTGTCGGCGATCATGAGATCGAGGTTGCTGTAATTGCCGATCCAGAGTATCAGCATGGCCGACAGCATCAAGACGCTATCGATGCCTTTGGGAGTTTTGACGAGTTTAAGCTTGGCCAACATGGATGCACACATTTACTTGATGGGATGAAAGGGACTGGCCACCCAAGGGCAGCAGCCATGCAAGCCATCGTACAGTGTGAATATGAAGAGAACATGACGGTGCCCGCAGTTAGCAACATGGGCCGGGCAAGATAGGCATTTTTGCGGCACACTTCCCCCCGCAAAAAGCGCTCGCGAGCTATAACTTCGCGCAACTTCGCCGTACGCACGACAAAAAGCGCGCACCGGGCAAAACCGCCAGACGTAAAAAAACCCCAACCGGATCACCGGAAGGGGTTTTTTCGAATAACAAGCCTGACGATAACCTACTTTCACACTGGTTGCAGCACTATCATCGGCGCAAAGTTGTTTCAC
>NZ_JAZARC010000010.1:0-23112 GCF_036231865.1 Janthinobacterium sp. P210005 | reverse complement strand
CACTTACATCAAATGCCCACACTTATCGACTGTTAATTGTTAAAGAACTGTATTCGGTTACTGCTTTCGCGCTATCGACAAAGCGTTGTGTTTGTCAGCTGCGAAGAAGGAAGAGTATGAAGCATTTCGCTACGTCCGTCAACTCCTTCTTTTTCTCGTCTCACTCGGCATTTGCATGCGTCGTTCAGCGAGGGGGCGAATTATAGCCGTGCCCTGCACACCCCGCAAGCGCTATTTTTGCGCCAGATCAAAGGCAATAGGCCTGGCACCGCAATTGCTTATATGAACACATGCACCGACCACCGAGGGGAGCAACTCTGGGCCAGGCAGCAACACTGGGGATAGCCCGGTTCGCTTTGCTTTGCTCCCATCTGTGACAGGTGCTACATTATGGAACACTCTCGATATTCAAAAGAGCGCCGCAGTACAGGGCCCAACGGAGGCAACGAGATCATGTATCAACCGTCAGCTACTTACCGTAGCGCACCGTTTTCGTCCATCGCGGACGCGAACATTTTGCCGGCAGGACAGGACAACGTCCCCGTCATCATTGAAACTTCCCACCAGCGTTCCGTCGCCTTTGGCCTGTCGCCCACGGCCACGCCCGACTTCACGCCGGCGGGCAAGTCCGACCTGTCCTTGCTGATCGAGCAAAACCGCATGCTGCACACGCACGCGCTGCCGGCCATGGAAACCCTGTACCAGCAAATCGTCAACACGCACAATATGGTGATTCTCACGGATGCCAACGGCGTGATCGTGCATTCGCTGGGCGACGATGATTTCCTGGAGAAAGCCAACCGGGTCGCCCTGCAGCCAGGCGTGGCGTGGTCGGAACAGAGCCGCGGCACGAATGCCATCGGCACGGCGATCACGGAAAAAGTACCGACATTGGTCCATGCGGACCAGCATTACCTGGCCGCCAATCATTTCCTGACGTGCTCCGCGGCACCGATCACCGACCACCGGGGCAACGTCATCGGCGTGCTGGACGTCTCGAGCGACCAACGCAGTTTCCACAAGCATACGATGGCTCTCGTGCGCATGTCGGCGCTGATGATCGAAAACCAGCTGTTTTCCGCCACCTTCGAAGACGCCATCACCGTGCACTTCCACGCGCGCCCCGAATTCATCGGCACCTTAATGGAAGGCATCGCCTCGTTCACGCCGGGCGGACGGTTTTTATCGGCCAATAAAAACGGCTTGTTCCAGCTGGGCCTGTCATTTGCCGCCCTGCAATCACATACCTTCAGCTCCCTGTTCGGCTTGCCAGTGTCCGCCCTGTACGACCATTACCGCACTGCCGCACCCGGTTTGCTGAACCTGTGCATGCACAGCGGCGTGCGCGTGTATGGGCGCGCGCAGTTGCGCCTGTCCAATAGCGTCTTCCAGCACGGCTTTACTGCCAGCACCGACCATAGCGATATCAATGCCGTGCCGGCCCAGATTCCCGCGTCCGCCAGCCATGCGGCCAACGCGGCGCGGCGCCTGTCCGGCTTGCGCTACCTGCGCACGGGCGATCCGCAACTGGAACTGGTGATCGAAAAGGTCAACAAGGTGCTGGGGCGCGACATCCCCATCCTCGTCATGGGCGAAACGGGGACCGGCAAGGAATTGCTGGCGCAAGCCATCCACAACGACTCGCCGCGGGCCATGGGACCGTTTATTGCCGTCAATTGCGCATCGATCCCGGAAACCCTGATCGAATCCGAACTGTTCGGCTATGAAGACGGCGCCTTTACGGGCGCGCGCAAGAAAGGCGCGATCGGCAAGATCCTGCAAGCGAATGGCGGCACCCTGTTCCTCGATGAAATCGGCGACATGCCGTTTGGCTTGCAGGCGCGGCTATTGCGCGTGTTGCAGGAACGCATGGTCACGCCCCTGGGCAGCAGCAAATCGATCACCGTCAACGTGGAACTCATTTGCGCCACGAATCACAACTTGCGCGAACGCATGGCCAAGGGACTGTTTCGCGAAGACCTGTATTACCGCCTGAATGGCCTGGTGGTAAAACTGCCGCCGCTGCGCGAACGCACGGACCTGGACACGGTCGTGAAAAAAATCCTCGCAACAGAAGCGCCCGACACGCGCTACACGGTGGCGCCGGACATCCTGCGCATGTTCCACCAGCATAAATGGCCAGGCAATTTCCGCCAGCTGACCAATCTCTTGCGCACGGCCATCGTCATGGCGGGCGACGAGCATGAAATCTGCTTGCGCCACATGCCTGATGATTTCCTCGACGATATTGAGATGACGCAAGCGACTGCCGCCAGCGCCAGCACGGACCGCATGATCGCCGCCGGCGCCAATCTGGAAGAGATGGAGCAAAGCGTGATCCTCAAGTCGCTCGATGCCCACGGCGGCAACGTCTCGGCCACAGCGCGGGCCCTGGGCGTGTCGCGCAACACGATCTATCGCAAGGTGCCGCACCTGAAATAGCCTAGAGTAAATGGGAAAAACCGGGCGACATCGCGCGCCGGCCCTGCTTGTCGATGGTCATCAGGTCGACGCCCTCCATGTGTGCGGCCATGGCATGCGCGCGTGCGGCTCCTGTGACCATGAAGGTGGTCGACAAGCCATCGGCCAGCAAACCCGTGGGCGCCAGCACCGTCACGCTGGCCAGTTCACGCGGCGAATCGCCCTTCGATGGGTCGAAGATGTGGTGATGCGCGAAGTCGGGCGTGAACGTGCATTCGTAGTCGCCCGACGTGGCCACGCTGCGCCCCTCCACTTTCAAGGTGGCCGCCAGGATTTCCGCGTCGCGCGGATCCTGGATGCCCAAAGTCCACGGGCGGCGCACGCCACGCTGCCCACGCGCAACGAATTCGCCCGTATCGAGCAGCGCGTGCCGTATGCCGCGCGCCTGCACGGCTGCCAGCGCCATGTCTGCCGCGTAGCCTTGCGCCAGGCCATTCAAGGTCAGCGCCATGCCCGGCTGCAGAAAACGCACTTCCCGGCTATCCCACGCCAGTTGCCGCCAGCCTACCCGCGCCTGCGCCGCGCGGCGCAAGGTGTCCGTCGGCAAGCTTGCCTGGTCTGCCGCCGCACGAAACAGCTGCCACAAAGGTTGCACCGTAATATCAAACGCCCCATCGCTCCATTGCGACAAAGCATGCGCCTGCGCCAGCACGGCCAGCAAATGCGCATCCGGCCGGGCCAGGCGGCCGTCACGGTTCAGCTGGAAGACTTGGCTGACGGGACTGTAAATGCTCATCAGGCGGTCGATATTCCTCGCTGCATGCAAGGCGTCCTCGATGGCCAGTTCGGCCTGGCGCTGATCGTGATGCAACACGGTGACGGCGATGGTCGTGCCAAACGCCAGCGCGGCACCGCGATAAGGGCGCACGCCGGACGCCGTGGCCGTGCCCCGCGCCATGCTGCCCGGCAAAGACAAGCCCGTCATGCCGGCCACGCTGCCGATGGCGGCGGAAATAAACGTTCTACGCTGCATTGCTGCTCTCCTCTGGCGTGGCCCGGACGATGGGAATGGTGCGGGCACGCTTGATTTCCAGCATCAACGGCGCGCATTTTTCATCGCTGGCGTAAATCACCACGCAATCCATACACTGGAAACACTCGCCATAATCGACTTTCCCGCCAGGCGCGATGGCGTGATGCTCGCAACGGTGACGGCAAGTCTGGCAAGGCGTGCCGCACTCCTTGCGACGGGGTATCCAGTTGAACAGGCGAAAACGTCCCAGCAGCGCCAGCGCCGCGCCAAACGGACACAGGTAGCGGCAAAAGAATTTGTAGGAAACACTACTGAGCAGCAGCAAGCCCACGGCATACGCGACAAACGGCCAGGCCCGCACGAAGTTCAGGGTAATCGCCGTCTTGAACGGTTCCAGTTCCACCAGCTTGTCCGTGATCTGGCTGGAAAAAACGCTGCTGCCCAGAATGGCCGCCAGCAAGCCATACTTGATCCATTTCAAGCGCCCATCCAGGCGCGGCTTGATTTTCCATTGCGGCAAGCGCAGCCACTGGCCCAGTTTGCCCGTGAATTCCTGCAGGGCGCCAAACGGACACAGCCAACCACAAAACGTGCCGCGCCCCCAGATCAGCAAACTGAGCAGCACGAACGCCCACAGGATCACCGTCATCGGATCAAACAGGAAAAAGCCCAGGCTACGCCCCGCCAGCAGGGCCTGGATGACGCCCGTGATATTGACGATCGATAACTGTCCCTGCGCGTAATAGCCGATGAAGCCGATGGTAAACAACAGGAACAGACGGCGGAACCAGACAAATTGCCTGCCATCGCGCACGAGGCGTTTCTGCCAAGCCAATGCACCGGCCAGCAGCGCCAGCCCGGCGAGCAACAGCAGCAACTCCGTCTTGCGCCCTTTCCACGTGCCGCGCCACGAGGCATCGTCGCCTTGCGGCGCCGTATAAAACTCGGCCGGCAGGCGGTAATTGACATCCACATTGCGCGCAATGCGTTCGGGATACACGATGCCCTTGCTGCGCGTGATCGGCATGGTAAAAGCCAGCGGACTGGCCGCATCGAGCCCCGCCTGACTGATGACGCGCAAGACGGCGACATTTTCCGTCGGCAACAGCGTCGTATCCGCCAATTGCAACTCCAGGTCCAGGTCGCGCATGTCGATGGGCAAGCCATCCTGTTTCAGCAATAGCCGGTCCGGCACCGTGCCGCGCACGAAATCATCGCCCAGCACGCTGTAGCGCCCGCGCGACATGACGAGGATGGCGTGGTCGCCTTCGTCCAGCCGGTTGCGCAATTTGTTCCAGCTGCGTTCCGTCAACAGATTGCGCCCCACGCTGGGCACGGACACATACGCCAGGTACAGGTCGATGAACACGCCGTCCGGCGCGCGCGTGGCTTCCCCATCGAGGCCCGCACCGGGACTGCCGGCAAACAGGCTTTCAATCTCCTTGTTGCTCAACCGCACATGCTGAATCAAGCCCTGCTTTAACATTTGCGCGACATCAAGCTTTTCGAACACGTCCATGCGGATGCGCGCGATCTGATCCGGGTCACGGCCTTGCGCAAAGCCAAGTTTTTTGCGCGACACTTTCAAGGCCGACGCCAGCACGCTCTGGTTGATGATGCGCACGGAAG
Source organism: Janthinobacterium sp. P210005 (assembly GCF_036231865.1). Classification (NCBI taxonomy): domain Bacteria; kingdom Pseudomonadati; phylum Pseudomonadota; class Betaproteobacteria; order Burkholderiales; family Oxalobacteraceae; genus Janthinobacterium; species Janthinobacterium sp. P210005. Next base: position 18,029 of record NZ_JAZARC010000010.1, on the reverse strand, counting down.
CCGTGGCCTTCGACACGCCATCGATATCGGCGTGCGTGGCGTCCGTGGCGCGTTTCTTCCTGGCATCGATAGCGATATTCTGCTTCAGCGACAGTCCCTGATACTGTTTGACGAACTGGAATAAAGGCGCCTCGCCCAGGCCATCGAGAAACACGGGTTCGTGCTGCGACAGCACGGCCACGTCGAGAAAACTCCCTTGGGGATTGATAGCGATTAATAAGTTGACGGGAACGCCGGAAAAGCCGGGGATCGGCGCCAGGTCCACCGATTCAAAAACGTAACCGACCAGCTCCGTGGCCGTGGCGTTTTGCCGGAACAATGGCCAGACGGGCAAGTCGGTCTCCTTGTCGCCCACGACGATGGGAGCAGGAAAACGCCGCGCCAGCTCGGCCTTGGCGAGCACGCCCGCCCACGCCTGTCCCAGGATAAACAGGAATAGCCAGCATCCGATGAACAACCGCATTATCCGCATGCACCACGCTCCGTGCGGCGCCTTGTCGCAAGGCGCCGCGTTCATGTATTAGAAGAAAATAATGCCGCCCAGGGACACGCCATTCATCTTCGCTTCGCCGCCCGTAAATCCTTTCGAGCGCGTCTGGCCCAGTTCGCCCACCAGGGTGATCGCGCTGTTGAGCGAGTAATACGCGCCCAGGGTCAGGTTGGCGTTCGACTTCAAGCCGCCCGTGCCGGCCGTGTTGTCGTCGTTCTTGCTGATGCCGTAGGACAAGCCCAGTTTCAGCTTGTCTGTCGTCTTGTACGTGCCTTGCAGCAGCCAGTTCTTCGACTTGGTATCGCCCTGGTCCGCATCGGACAAGATGCCCAGCCCCTTGCCACCCTGGAAGTTGAGCAGCACGCCAGCCGGGCCCATCTGGTACGAACCGCCCACTTCCACGCCGCGCATGGTCAAGTCATCGACGCCCGGCGTTTTCGACGTGAATTTTTGCGACTTCACGCCCAACCAGGCTTTCAAGCCTTCCTGCGCATACGTCAGCTGCGCCTGCACTTGCGGACTCGACTTTGAAGAATAGGTCGAGCCTGCCACGATGGGCGTATCGGAGACGGGGCTGACCAGCGCCACATCGGCGCCAAAGCCGCCCGACTTCGGCGAGCTGTACATGATCTGGCCATAGTTGCCCAGATAGGTGTAGCCGGCGCCGATATGGCCCAGGGTCACCCGGCCCCGCTGCGTCGCCTGCACGGGTGCGCCCGAGCCCAGCAAGGTCATGTCGGACAAAATCGCATTCGCGCCGAAGATGCCGTAGTCGCGGCCCAGCTTGAAAGTGCCCATGTGTTCATTGCCAAACGTAAAGAATGCCTGGCGCACATCGACCACGCTGTTCTGGCTGATGGCGCTGTCCGTGGCCGTCGAGTTGTAGATGCCGATCAAGGCTTTCACGTCGTACTCGCCCAGCCGCGAACTTGCCGAGGTGATCAAACCATTCGGCAGCAAGCCGTTGCCGATGGTCGTACGGTCTTTCTCGCCGCCGCAACCGAGCGCCTGGCCGCCCAGCGCCAGCCCGCCCACGGCATCGCCCGAACACGACACTTGCGTGTAATAAGCGTTGACGATGCCGCCCACCGACACGGTCCAGTCGCCAGCCTTGATATCGACGGCGTGTGCCTGTCCCACCGCTGCGATTGTCATGACACCCAGGCTCCCCAGCTTGATCAATGTATTCATTGCTTCTCCTCTTTCTTCTCTGTTTTTAGTGTGCACACCAGTGATTGATGTACCTCAAGCTTTGGCAATAAGCGTGCCCAGCGCGGCCCAGAGGGAGAAAGAGAAAATACGTATTTGACTTGTGCAGCAGCGGATCAATCGCCACTGCCGGTGTTCATTTTTTGACCGCAAGCAGGCATAGCGGGCGTCCAGGTAAACAAAAAACTGACGGCCTGGGCCGTCAGCAAAAAGAAAACACCCGGCGGACAGGGAGACACCCATCCGAGTGGCCCGGATGCTTCACCCCGTTACTTCGATGCCAGCTTGAAGACCCACACGGAACCGCCCTGTTCCAGGAAGTTGACCTTCTTCGCCACCTCGCCGCCCCACAGCGGCACGGCGCCACCCCAGCCGGAAACGACGGCCACATATTGCGTGTCGCCATCCTGCCAGGTGACGGGCGGCGCCACGACGCCGGAGCCCGTCTGGAATTTCCACAATTCCTTGCCCGTCTTCGCGTCGACGGCTTTCAGGAAGCCTTCCGGCGTGCCGTAGAACACCAGGTTGCCGGCCGTACTCATCACGCCACCCCACAGCGGCGCGTTGTTCTTGATTTCCCAGACGATCTTGCCCGTCTTCGGATCGACGGCGCGCATGGCGCCGATGTAGTCGTCAAACAATGGCTTGATGGTGAACCCCGCGCCGAGGAAGGCGCCGCCCTTCTTGTAGCTGATCGGCTCGTTCCAGATATCCATGCCCCATTCATTCGCGGGAACGTAGAACAGCTTGGTTTGCGGCGAGTACGCCATCGGCATCTGGTTTTTGGCGCCGAGGAAAGCGGGCGCGGCAAACACGGTCGTACCCTTCTTGCCTTCCTCTCCCTTGGTCGGGTCGCCAGGGCGGCCGGCGGCAATGAAATTCGGCCGGCCCGTCTTCAGGTCGATGCTGCTGGCCCAGGTGATTTTCTTCACGAATGGAAAGGCGTTCTGCAGTTTGCCCGTGTTGGCGTCGATCACATAGAAGAAGCCGTTACGGTCGGCCTTGCCGCCATAGCGCTTGCCATCCATGTCAAAGGTGACGAACTCGTTGGCGCCATCGAAATCCCAGGCATCGTTCGGCGTGTTCTGATACGCCCACTTGATCTGGCCCGTTTTGACGTCCAGCGCCACGGTGGATGACGAGTACAGGTTGTCGCCGGGACGCAAGTGGCTGTTCCACGGCGCCGGGTTGCCCGTGCCAAAGTAGGCGAGCTTGGTTTGCGGATCGTAGGTGCCGCCCATCCAGGTCGAGGCGCCGCCCGTTTTCCATAGGTCGCCCGGCCACGTCTTGTTCGCCGTGCCGGACACGCCGTTGTCGATGGCCTTGCCGTCCTTGTCGTAGCGGTGACCCATATGGCCCTCTACCGTCGGACGGCTCCACACGAGGTCGCCCGTCATCGGATTGCGCGCTTCCACCCGGCCGACGATGCCGAATTCCCCGCCCGACACGCCCGTCAGCAGCAAGCCTTCGGCGATCAGCGGCGCGGCCGTCATCGAGTAGCCGGCCGCGTAATCGGCCACTTTTTCTTTCCAGACGATCTTGCCCGTGTTCTGGTCCAGCGCCACCAGGTAGGCGTCCAGGGTACCGAAAATCACCAGATTGCCATACAGGGCCGCACCGCGGTTGACCACGTCGCAGCACGGCATGATGCCGTCCGGCAAGCGATGCTCATATTTCCACAGCTTGGCGCCCGTTTTCAAGTCGACGGCAAAGATGCGCGAATACGATGCCGTGACGAACATCTTGCCGTTGTGAATCAACGGCTGCGATTCCTGGCCCCGCTGCTTTTCGCCGCCGAACGAAAACGACCACGCCGGCACCAGCTTGGCCACGGTCTTGTCATTGATCTGCGTCAACGGCGAATAGCGCTGGCCTTGCGTACCCATGCCAAACGACAGGACGCTGGCCGGATTCTTCGCCGTGCTGTCGAGCATGGCATTGGTGACATTGCCCACGTCGGCCGCCTGGGCCAGCGATGCCAAACCCAAACCGATGAGTATCCCCATGATTTTTTTCTGCACAATCATCTCCCTCTGTTTTATTAGTATGTGTGTATCAAGTCTTGCGGTGCTCATGCGGCTGGGCATGCAACAGCGCGCACTCTTCATCGGTGAACAGGCGCGAGCGCGTCAAAAAGCGCTTGCCCGTGCCGTTGTCGAGTGAAAACATGCCGCCATTGCCATCGACCACATCGATAATCAACTGGGTATGCTCCCAGTACTCGAATTGCTCGAGTCCCATGTAGAACGGTGTGCCATTCAAATTGCCGAGATAAATGTCGGTATCGCTGACATCGAACTCGCCCAGCGCGTAGCACATGGGCGCACTGCCGTCGCAGCAGCCGCCCGACTGGAAAAACATCAGCGGGCCGTGACGCTGGCGCAACTTGTCCATCATTTCCAGCGCCGCATCGGTGGCGACCACCCGGGCAATTGCTGCACTCATGGCATCCCTTTCTGCGCGCCGCGCCTGGACTGCAAGCGCGGCGCCCGTTGCCGGTTTAGAAGAAGCCCAGCGCTTTCGGGCTATAGCTCACCAGCAAGTTCTTCGTTTGCTGATAGTGGTCGAGCATCATCTTGTGGTTTTCGCGGCCGATACCCGATTGCTTGTAGCCGCCGAACGCGGCGTGGGCCGGATACAGGTGGTAGCAATTGGTCCACACGCGGCCCGCCTGGATGGCGCGTCCCATGCGGAAGGCGCGCGAACCGTCGCGCGTCCACAGGCCGGCGCCCAGGCCGTACAAGGTATCGTTGGCAATCGCCAATGCGTCGGCCTCATCCTTGAAGGTGGTCACGGACACGACCGGTCCGAAGATCTCTTCCTGGAAGATGCGCATCTTGTTATTGCCCTTAAACACGGTCGGACGCACGTAATAGCCGCCTTCCAGGTCGCCCGCCTGCGTATTGCGCTCGCCACCGGCCAGCACTTCCGCGCCTTCCTGGCGGCCGATGTCGAGGTAGGACAGGATTTTCTCCAGCTGCTCCTGCGACGCCTGGGCGCCGATCATGGTGGCAGAGTCGAGCGGATTGCCCTGCTTGATGGCAGCCACGCGTTTCAAGGCCCGTTCGATGAATTTCTCGTAGATCGATTCCTGGATCAGCACGCGCGATGGGCAGGTGCACACTTCACCTTGATTCAGCGCAAACATCGCAAAACCTTCCAGGCACTTGTCGAAATATTCATCATCGGCATCCATCACGTCTTCAAAGAAGATGTTCGGCGACTTGCCGCCCAGCTCCAGGGTGACGGGAATCAGGTTTTGCGCCGCATAGCCCATGATCAAACGGCCCGTGCCCGTTTCACCCGTAAAGGCGATCTTGGCGATGCGCTTGCTCGACGCCAGCGGCTTGCCCGCTTCCAGGCCGAAACCATTGATGATGTTCAGCACGCCAGGCGGCAGCAGGTCGCCGATCAGCTCGATCAACACCATGATGGAAGCCGGAGTCTGCTCGGCCGGTTTCAAGACGACGCAATTGCCGGCGGCCAAGGCCGGCGCCAGTTTCCACACGGCCATCAGGATAGGGAAATTCCACGGGATGATCTGGCCCACGACGCCCAGCGGCTCATGGTAGTGATAGGCATAGGTTTCCGCGTCGATTTGCGCGACGGAACCTTCCTGGGCGCGGATGCAACCGGCGAAGTAACGGAAATGGTCGATGGCCAGCGGAATGTCGGCATTCATCGTTTCGCGGATCGGCTTGCCGTTGTCGATGGTTTCCGCCGTGGCGATCAGGCTCAGATTCTGTTCGATGCGGTCGGCGATGCGGTTCAGGATATTGGCGCGCTCGGCAGGCGAAGTCTTGCCCCATGCCTCCTTGGCGGCGTGCGCGGCGTCCAGCGCCAGCTCGACGTCTTCCGTCGTGGAACGGGCGATTTCGCAAAACGGCAAGCCCGTGATCGGGGTGATGTTAGGAAAGTATTCACCTTTTACTGGTGCAACGGATTTGCCGCCGATGTAATTGTCATAGCGTTGTTTGAAGGGATTGGCTACGCCCAGTTTGCTGATGTCTGCGAGATTCATGTCGTCCTCTATCGGGTTAATTAGAATGGAAATACTTAATTAAAATCAAACGTCCTGGTACAGATGGGGTGAGTACACGGAGTCTTCCGCAAATGCCGTGCCAGCTCGCCATCCCACTACAAACTTAGCCGGTTTTACCCTCGTTGCAAGGGCGTGGCGTCAATCCCGGCCTGCTTTTCAGCGCATGCCCCGGACTTGGGTGGGGGCGTGGCGCTGTTTGCGTTTTGAACAAGGCGGCGGCATCCTGTTCCAATCCGGGCCAGCCCTGCTGCGCCGCCCCGTCGCCGCTGCACAATGGAACAGGTGTACCAGACTGGAACACCTGCGCCTGTGCCATGAAGGAATCAACGAATCACCACGCCCCATGGCAATTCACCCACGGCAATATCGGCCACCTTGCGCGCGCTGACCGTGTCGATGACGGACACGCTGTTCGAGCGGCCATTGGCCACGTACAGCTTGGCGCCGTCCGGCGTGATGGCCATGTTCCACGGGCGCTTGCCGACGCCAATCGTGGCCGTCACCTGATTGCTGGCCGTGTCGATCACCATCACCGTACCGTCGATGCCGTTCGAGACATACACCTGTTTGCCGCCGGGATGGACGGCGATGCCATTCGCATTCTTGCCCGCTGGAATGGTGGCAATCGCCTTGCGCACGGCCATGTCGATCACGTAGACCGCATTGACCAGTTCGCACGCCACGTAGGCGCGGCCCGAGTCCGGACTGAAACCGATGCCGCGCGGCCGCAATCCCACGGCGATGGAAGCGACCTGGCGGCGTTGCGCCACATCAATGACATCGACTTGCTCCGCCTCTTCCGCGCTGACCAGCAGCCAGCGCCCATCCGGGCTGAAGACGGCGTGTTCCGGATTGCGTCCCTGCACCTTGATATCGGCGAGCAAGACGCCCGTCTGGCCATCGAGCAAGGCCACACTGTTGTTTTCCTCGACGGCCACGGCCACGTGACTACCGTCTTGCGAGGCGCTGACGCCTTCGGGCGACTTGCCCAGCGCCACCGTGCGCACGGGCGCACCGCCAGCGTTGTCGATCAGCAGCAAGGCGCTGCTGGCCGCATCCGTGACAAACAATTGCCGCCCGGCGGGGTCGGCGGCGATGCCGCGCGGACGCTTGCCTGCGGCGATCTGGCGCACCACCTGGTCGGTCGCCGTGTCGATCACGCTCAAGGTGCCCGACTTTTCGTTGGGAACATAGGCAAAGGGAGCGGCCTGGACAGCGGTGCTGGCGAGCGCCGGCAGCAGCCAGCACACCTGGCGCAAGCGCGAGAAGAAGTTGGGCATAATCACCTTTTCAATGGCAAAACGAGGGAAAAGCGCGCCGTATCGGCGCCTCTGACAATTACCGTATGCAAACGCCGTGCCACTGACACGCGTATAATTTCAGCCCACCAATGGAGACATGGCAGGCATATTGCTTGATACACCTACGCAGACCTGTACCGCGCACGCGATCAAGCAGGCTTTTATTCACATTGGAGAATCCGCATGCAGCATCGTTTCCGCCTGAACACCATCGCCAGCCTGTTTGTCGCCGGCAGCGCCACCCTCGCCCCCCATGTCTTTGCCGCCGAGGCAGCTGACCCGGCCAATGGGCAACTCATGGATACGGTGGTCGTCAGCGGCAGCCGCATCGCCCACCCCAGCCAGGAAGTGCCGGCGTCCATCGACGTGGTCGACAGCGCGCGCATCCAGGATGGCCAAATCCGCGTCAACGCGTCGGAAGCGCTGGCCGCCGTGCCGGGCCTGGTCGTGCAAAACCGCCAGAACTACGCGCAAGACTTGCAAATCTCGTCGCGCGGCTTCGGCGCCCGCTCGGCCTTCGGCGTGCGCGGCGTCAAGCTGATCAGCGATGGCATTCCCGCCAGCATGCCCGATGGCCAGGGCCAGGCCGCCACGTTCAATCTCGATACGGCCGAGCGCATCGAAGTACTGCGCGGACCGTTTTCTGCCATCTACGGCAACCATTCGGGCGGCGTGATCCAGCTGTTCTCCAAGGATGGACAAAATCCCCCTTCCGTCGAACTGAATGTGACGGGCGGCAGCTACGGCACCAGCAAGGTGGACTTGACGGCGCAGGGCCAGGCAGGCGGCATCGGCTACGTGCTCGACGGCTCGCGCTTCCGCACGAACGGCTTCCGCGACCACAGCGCCGCCACGCGCGAACAGGCGTTCGGCAAGATCACCGTCAAGCCCACCGCGGACAGCAAGCTGACCATCGTCGCCAACAGCCTGCATCAAGGCAATACGCAAGATCCCCTGGGCGTCACCTGGACCACGTTTGCCCGCGACCCGCGCGCCGGCGAAATCGACACGACGGACACGCAAAACCCGAAACGTACCCTGGCCGAGCGCTACAACACGCGCAAGAGCATCGACCACCAGCAGATCGGCGCCACTTATGAACAATCGTTCGGCGATGACCGACTGCACGTGATGGTGTATGGCGGCAACCGCGACGTGATCCAGTACCAGGCGTTTACAAAGGGATTCCAGGCGCCGCCTAGCCATTCGGGCGGCGTGGTCGATTTCCAGCGCCAGTTCTATGGCATCGACACCAACTGGCTGCACGTGAACCAGCTGGCCGGAGGCAAGCTGAGCACGACTATCGGCATCGACTATGGCCGCTCCAGCGACGACCGTACCGGCTATGAAAATTTCATTGGCAATAGCTTTGGCGTAAAAGGCAAGCTGCGCCGCGACGAGCAGAATGTCGTCTCCAGCCTCGATCCGTATATCCAGGCGGAATGGCAAGGCGGCCCGTGGCTGCTCAGCGCAGGTGTGCGCTACAGCAAGATGAAAGTGGCTGTCGACGACCATTTCCTCAGCAACGGCAACGATAGCGGCAGCCTGGAATTCAGCCACACGACGCCCGTGCTGGGCCTGCTGTATAAACTGACGCCGAACGTCAACGTCTACGCCAGCGCCGCGCGCGGTTTCGAAGCGCCCACCCTGAATGAACTGTTTTACTCGGGCACAGGCGGCGGCTTCAATTTCAACTTGAAGCCCGCCACCAGCACCAACCTGGAAGCGGGTATCAAGGCCAGGATCGCCAACAACACGCACGTGAATGCGGCCTTGTTCCAGATCAAGACCAACGACGAACTAGTGGTCGACAAGTCCAGCGGCGGGCGCACCAGCTATCGCAATGGGGGTAAAACCTTGCGCCAGGGCATGGAAGTGTCGCTGGATTCGAACCTGCCATATGGCTTCACGACCAAAGTGGCGCTCACCAGCCTGCATGCCGTGTATGACCAGGCATTTGGCGGTGTGCGCGAAGGCAGCCGCTTGCCGGGCGTACCCAGCGCCAACCTGTTTGCGGAGCTGGCCTGGAAAGATACGTTCGACCGTTTTGGCGCAGCGCTGGAAAGCGTGGCCAGCAACCAGGTCTACGCGGAAGACAGCAACATCGAAAAACCGGCGCCCGGCTACACGGTATTCAATGCGCGGTTCAACGCCAGGCAAAACGTGGGCAATTGGCGCTTCAAGGAGTTTGCCCGCCTGAACAATCTTTTCGACAAGACCTACGTGGGTTCCGTCATCGTCGGCGATAGCAACAAGCGCTACTATGAAGCGGCGCCGGGACGTAATTGGTTGCTGGGCGTTAGCGCCCAATATAGTTTCTAAAACTAAAAAGCCCGCGCCTCTTCCGATGCGCGGGCTTTATTGTCATTCAACATGGCCTGCTACGGCCGTGCTTCCTTCACGCCATATTTCTCGAAGATGGTTTTCAATTCGCCGCTGGCCGCCATCTCGTTCATGGCTGCCTGCAGCAACTTGGCCACGTCGAGCTGCTGGCGGCTGACGGCCAGGCCCACGGCCCAGCCCGCACGCGGCAGGCGGGCGAACGCCACTTCGCTCATGGGGAAAGCGGGATCGCTTTTCAGCACCGATTCGATTTCCGAACGGTTGGCCAGCACGGCGTCGAGCTTGCCCGCCTGCAATTGCTGCAAGGCTTCGGCGGCCGTATCGAAGATGCGCACATCGTCGCGGTACTTGCCATTGTCTTCGCCCAGCATCAGCATGGCCGCGATCGACACCTTTTCCACGCCGATGCGCTTGCCGGCCAGCGAGGCGACGCCATCGAATTGCGGCACGGCTTGCGCACTGCGCGCCAGGCGCACGGTTTCCACGTAGTATGGCGCGAAGATCTCGACCTTGTCGTTGTCCGCCATCAACCTCTTGTCGACCGGCACATGCAACATCACATCGGCGGGGCCATAACCGAGGTAATGTCCCTTCCACACCATATTGCGCAAATCGTCGTTGAGATTTTCGCCGGCGGGAAATGGCAGCAAGCTCAGTTTCAGCCCCAGCTTTTTCGCCAGCGCTTCGGCAATATCGATATCGATGCCCGTACCCTTGTCGGAAAACGGCGCGAATTCGTTGTACACAGCCACTTTCAGGCTGCCCGACTGCTGCACTTTTTGCCAGTCGGCGCGCGCCGGCGCGGCGGCGCACAGCGCCAGGCAAGCGAGCGAGATCATCGCGCGCGCGCCCCGGAATTGAAATGAACGCATGGAACTCCTTCGTGATCAGTTCGACTTAATTAGACTCGCGGCGCGTTTCCAAGTAGGTCTTGATGGCCCACATGGCTTCCTGGTTGAATACACCTTCGAACGGCGGCATGTACACGGCCCCATTGCGCACTTTACCGTGGCGGATGGTGGTCAGGTAGTAATTGTCCGTTTCCTTGTAGCACGCCTGTTTCTTTGTCTCATTCTTGATACCGAAGCAATCACGGTCCAGCTGGCGCAAGTCCGGCGCGATGCCGCCGGAGATGGCTTCGATGCCGTGGCAACGGGCGCAATTCTGGTTGTAGGCCGATGTGCCTACCGTCAAGGCCAGTTTGTTGCCCCGATACGGGTTTTGCTCGAGCCACTTGTCGCCTACCTTGGGCAAGCCCGTGGTATCGACGCCTTGCGGCGTGACATTGCCGTGCGCATAGGCATGCGGCAAGGTCAGCAGGGAAGTGAGGGCAACGGCGCCGGCCGCCGCCACGCCGAGCAGGGTACGAATGGAATAGGTCATGCTGGTCTCCTTGGTTTTTTAGTCAATACCAAAGAAGAGCAAATGCCATGCCATGCGTCTATGCCCCACATCCGGCCGCCCATGTATCAATTTGGAACAGCTGCAACACGTAGTTGTGTCACCGCGCGCGTCAGGCGGCGGCCACCGTGCAGATGCTGCCTCGCGCCTGCTGCTCGAAAGTGATACGCACGGGCAAAAACCGGGCAATCACCTCCGCATTCGTCAGCGCGTGCTGCGATACCTTGTTGCAGCTGAAGGTACCGCCACCCGCCAGCGCCATGGGCAACAAGAGCTGGTCGGCCAGGTGCTCGCCGACGGCCGCGTCCGTCTTGAGATAGGCGCGCACCTCGTTCAACAGGCGCTTGGCCACGGACTCGGCCAGCAAGGACTTTTCGCCGAACGAAGTAAATACTTCCGTGACATGCTCATGCTCCAGGGTCAGCAGCAGGACGTTGCCCGGTCCCTGCTCCGCCGGCAAGCCGACGAGGCGCAGCTGCTTGCCGCTCCAGCCCATGCCGCTGGCGACACGCTCGAGCTCGCGCTGCGCCACCTGCACATGCACGCCCGCCACCACGCTTTCCGCATACCCCGCCTTCCGTTCGCCGCGCTGCAGCAGTTGAATCGGCTGCAAGCGCCGGCACGGTTGCACGGTGGCCGTCACCTCGCCGCCGCCCGCAGGATGAAAGCCGTAGCGTTGCAGCGCGATCTCCACCTCGGCGCCCATCTGCTGCAGGATGCGGCCATACGCGCGCTGCAAAAAATGCACGGGCGGCGCCATGGCATTGTGCGTGCCGCCAGTGATGCGCACGGTGGATGGCCCATCCGCATGCAGCAGGGCCGGCAGCAAGGTTTGCAGCACCAGGGTGCAGCTGCCGGCGCTGCCGATGGCAAAGCGGTAATCGCCGCCGCGCAGGGGGCCGGGCACGAATTCCAGACTCGACGCGCGCAGCGCCACCGGCGTCGTGCGCGCCCCGCAAATGGCGGTTGTCGCCTGCACGGCCAGCAGATGCTGGCGCAGCAAGCCGGGCTTTTCCCGTCCCGCGCGAATGTTAATCAGCCGAAACGGTTGCCCCGTGATCATCGACAGGCTCAGCGCCGAACGTAAAATCTGTCCGCCGCCTTCGCCTTGCGCTCCATCTATTTCTATCATCTCTGTTTTCTCTCTCTTATCCTTTGACGCAGACGACCTGCTTCAAGATATGTACGACATCGACCAGCTCGCGCTGTGCCAGCATCACCGCATCGATATCCTTGTAAGCCATCGGGATTTCATCGATCACGTTTTCATCCTTGCGGCATTCCACGCCTTGCGTGGCGCGGATCTGGTCATCCAGGTTGAAACGCCGCTTCGCTTCCGTGCGGCTCATCGTGCGTCCCGCGCCGTGGCTGCAGCTATGGAAACTCTCGGCATTGCCCTTGCCGCGCACGATAAAACTCTTCGCACCCATGGAGCCGGGAATGATCCCCAGTTCACCCGCGCGGGCCGACACGGCGCCTTTGCGCGTGATCAATACATCCTTGCCGAAGTGGTGCTCCTTCTGCACATAGTTATGGTGACAGTTGACGGCCTCCACGTGCGTCTGGAACGGTTTATGGATGACCGTGCGCACGGCGGCGATCAGGTTCTGCATCATCACTTCGCGGTTGTTGCGGGCGAAACGCTGGGCCCAACCCACCGCTTCCAGGTAATCGTCGTAATGCTGCGTTCCCTCGGCCAGGTAAGCCAAATCCTGGTCGGGCAGGTTGATGAAGTGGGTGCGCATATCCTGCTTGGCCAGTTCGATGAAATGGGTGCCGATGGCATTGCCCACGCCGCGCGAACCGGAATGCAGCATGAACCATACGGCCCCCTGCTCGTCGAGGCACACTTCGACGAAGTGGTTGCCGCTACCCAAGGTTCCCAGGTGGCGGTAATTATTCGTATTTTTCAGCTTTGGCGTTTTCAGGCAAATCGCATCGAATTCATCCTTCAATTGCAGCCACGCCGCATCGACCACCGAGGGCGGCGTATGCCAGGAACCTTCATCGCGGCCGCGGTGGCCGCGCGTCTTCGGCGACATCCCGTGCGGAATGGCGCGTTCGATGGCGCTGCGCAGCGGTCCCAGGTTATCGGGCAGATCGTTCGCCGTCAGCGTGGTTTTCGCCGCCATCATGCCGCAGCCGATATCCACGCCCACGGCCGCCGGAATCACGGCGCCCAGGGTGGGAATCACGCTGCCGATGGTCGAGCCCTTACCCAGGTGGACGTCGGGCATGACGGCGATATGCTTGTAAATGAACGGCAGGGTCGCCGTGTTGCGCAATTGTTTTTTAGCCGCTTCTTCGACAGGCACGCCACGCGTCCACATTTTCACTGGACGGCTGCCTTCGGTATGCAGGACTTCGTATTCTTCGTTTTTCATCGCTATTCTCTTCTTCTATTGTATAGGGGGTGATGACCAGGGTTGGTGAAACAGTTGCCGACGTATCGGCCCAGGATGTAGTTCCATCGGCATTCATCAGTACGACAACCCGACAAGGGGGGGACAGGATTTCTGGCAGACGCACTGCGCCTGCCAGGCCGGTCTGACGCGGCTGATCGATGTAATCCTGTCGGCATTCGGGGTACTACGGCGCATGACAAGCGTGGACAGGACGTCTTTTATGTAGTCTTGTCCGCATTCATGCGCTTTGCTTCAACAAACTGGTGCCGCGATATCGATGGCGGCGATTTCTCCCACCCAATGGGCGGGATCCAGCCGGCCGGCGGCAAAGGCGGCGATGATCTTGAAGACGTCGTCGGAAAAACCGCCGATATTCAGAATATCCTCGCGCTCCATCGCCTGCGTGGTGGCATGCGGCGCAATATCGATGCATACCAGTTTTGCTTGCGGATTGCGCTGTTTGAAGACATTCCACTGTCCCATCGTCGCCGTGGCGCCGCTGCGTTTGGCGTCGATCCACGATTCGTTATCGGACACATAAATCACCAGGTCGGCCAGCTCCTTCCTGCTGTTCATGCGCAGCAGCGGCGCGCTGCAATTGGTACCGCCGCCACCGATGGCTGCCAGCCTGGCCGCGTTGCTCATCACGCTATCATCCGCGCCGAGTCCGCACTGCACCACGCTGTGCTCGAACGGCAGCACCATGGCATCCGGATTCTTGCGCAACATGGCCGCCGCCACCAGCGCCGCCACATCGATGCAGCGCACGCTGGACGTGGCGCTGCCGCGAAAACCGCTGACGGGCGAGGACATCGAACCGGAAACGTCGGGGCACACCACCACCTTGCCAGCGATCTGCGGCACGTTCAGCAGCGATATTTCCAGCGCCTGTTCCAGCGCATCGCGCACGATGGCCGGCACGCTCTCGCCGGCCGCCATGCAAGCCGACATCAGCTGGTACGGAAACACCCGTGCCCGGCCAATCGCCTCGGGATCGCGCAGCTTGGCGGCGATCAGCTCCGGCATGCCGGCTATCGCATACACGCCGTGGCGGCCAAAGGTATTCAGATTCATGCGCACCATCTGCCAGCTGCCCTGGCGGGCGATCTGCGCCCAATCCTGTGCGCTCAAGGGCAGCGCCGTCAGCATCTGGAAGGGCACGTCCGGTATCGTTTGCGCTGGATCAAGCTTGTAAGCTTCGAACGCGGCCAGCACCGGCGGCAAGGCCGCGGCATCGTACGGCTTGCCGATCAGCCAGGCGAAGAAGGCCGCGCGCCACGCTTCCTGCGGTTTCGGATGCACCATCTTGACCACGTCGCCCAGCGACGGCGCATTGCCCACGGCCGCGGCCAGCAATGCCTGCTCCGACGCGCCGTTCAGCCATGCCTGCACCAGCTTTTTCGGACGCGATCCCAGCGACTTGCGGCCCACTGCCCCCGAGCGCATGATCTGCACGAAGTTACGCAGCATCTTGCCGTTGTTAATCACACGCTGAAAGGCCGGCGCGCATTCCGCGGCGCCCTGCCCCGCCAGCATGGCCACCAGCAAGGCCGGCATGTCTTTCATGTAGCCCCGTTCGCGGCAGTACACGGCCGTCTGCGCAATGAAGGTCGGCTCGACCGCCTGGCACAGCTCGCGTACTTTCGCCAGTTGCGCTTCGGCGCTGGCATAAAACGTCGTATTCAGGCAGCCGGTGGCCGCGTATTGCGCCAGCTGATGCCGGGGCGTCAGCGCGTAAGCGGATGCGCCTTCGGCATTGCGTGCCAGCGCCGCTGGCATGGTTGCTGTCTGTTGCGCGCTCTGGAATAACTGGGCGTTGGTCATTTTTCGTTCCTCTCTGCTCTCTACGTTTATCTCGTTGGTATCTCCTCTATTGCAAGCGCTGTGCCAGCTTTCAATATTTCCTCAAAAATTACGATAACTCATTGATTTTATTAAATAATATTTAAATACAAGCTGTTCATTGAAAATATCCCTGTCACTGAAATTTGGAATACAATTATCTTTTCAGATAAATTTTTATCCCATATATGCAAGCAAAACGCACCGTCGTCATCGGCTTTCTCGGCACGCAGCTCGACAATGGCAGGGGAGCTGCACGCTGGGAAAAGTGGCGTCCCAGCATCGCCCTGACCCAGCACGAGGACAAGATCATCGACCGCTTCGAGTTGCTGTACGCGGGTAGCCAGTTCGACAACCTGGTACGCCAGGTGTCGCAGGATATTGCCAGCGTCTCGCCCGAAACCAGGCTGATCTCCCATGAACTGCCTATCAGCGATGCCTGGGACTTCGAAAATGTGTATGGTGCGCTCTACGACTTTGCCAATAGCTACCCCTTCGATCCGGACAAGGAAGACTATTGGATTCATATCACCACCGGCAGCCACGTGGTGCAGATATGTATGTTCCTGATGACGGAAGCGCGCTATTTTCCCGGCCGCCTCGTGCAAACGTCGCCGCCGAAGCGCCAGGCCACCGGCAATCCCGGCAGCTACGCATTGATCGACCTCGATCTGTCGCGCTACGACCAGATCGCCCAGCGTTTTACGCGCGAGCAGGCCGAAGGTGTGACCTTCCTGAAGTCCGGCATCGCCACGCGCAATGCGAAATACAACGGCATGATCGATGAAATCGAGCGCGTCGCCATCAAATCGAAAGCTCCCATGCTGCTGATGGGACCTACCGGTGCCGGCAAATCCTTCCTCGCGCGCCGCGTGTATGAACTGAAAAAATCGCGCCACCAGATCGATGGAAAATTCATCGACCTCAATTGCGCCACTTTGCATGGCGATGGCGCAGCCTCCACCTTGTTCGGCCATATCAAGGGTTCCTTCACAGGCGCAGGCTCGGATCGGCCAGGCTTGCTGCGCAGCGCGCACAAGGGCTTGTTGTTTCTCGATGAAATCGGTGAACTGGGGCTCGACGAGCAGGCGATGCTGCTGAAAGCCATTGAAGAAAAGCGCTTCTTTCCCGTCGGCGCCGATACGGAGGTACAGAGCGACTTCCAGCTGATCGCGGGCACCAACCGCGACCTGGGCAAAGAAGTGATGGCCGGCCGCTTCCGCGAAGACCTGTATGCGCGCATCAACCTGTGGACGTACGAATTGCCGGGGCTGGCGCAGCGGCCGGAAGACATCGAACCGAACCTGGAATACCTGCTGACACAATACAGCGCGGAAACGGGCGAACGCGTGCGCTTCAACAAGGAGGCACACGAGCGTTTCATGCGTTTCGCCACCCTGCCCACCTCGGCATGGAAGGGCAATTTCCGCGATTTATCCGCCGCTGTCACGCGCCTGGCCACCCTGTCGGAAGCGGGCCGCATCACGGATGGTGTTGTCGATGAGGAAATCCGGCGCTTGAAGCGGATGTGGCAGCATCATGACAAGCCTGCCAGCGGCACGGAAATCGACCTAGCCGATATCATGGGAAGCGAGGTAGCCGCGCAGCTCGACCTGTTTGATGCGCTGCAGTTGCAGGCAGTGAT
The DNA here is from genome assembly GCF_036231865.1 of Janthinobacterium sp. P210005. Lineage (NCBI taxonomy): Bacteria > Pseudomonadati > Pseudomonadota > Betaproteobacteria > Burkholderiales > Oxalobacteraceae > Janthinobacterium > Janthinobacterium sp. P210005. The sequence continues at coordinate 1,351 of NZ_JAZARC010000010.1, read as the reverse complement.
CAAGATTTGCCGGCAATCGAACAATATGTCCGATGCCGGCCGTACCCTGTATGCCGTATCGCGCGCGGCGAAAGCCAAACCCAACGATGCAGACCGGCTCAAAAAATACCTGGCCCGCTTTGACCTCGACTGGGATAAAGTATCCTCAAGCAACTAAGTAGAGAGAACGATGATTCCAGAAGATATACGAGTAGAAATCATGCGCCGCCTGGCGGCCGTGGAAAAGAAGGAAGGCGTGCGTATCCTGATGGCGATTGAATCGGGTAGCCGCGCTTGGGGATTTGCGTCGCCAAATAGCGACTTCGATGTGCGCTTCATCTATGCGCGCCCGCAAGAGTGGTATCTGAGCGTGGACCTGGAAGATAAACGCGATGTGATCGAATATCCGATCGTCGATGATATCGACTTGAATGGCTGGGATGTGCGCAAGGCGCTGCAGCTGTTCTGGCGTTCCAATCCTGCCGTGATTGAATGGATACAGTCGCCGATTCAGTATATAGAAAAGGGGGGCTTCAAGACGGGTACCAAGGCCTTGCTCGATTCCGTCTATACCTTGGAAAAAGGCATCTACCACTATCGCAGCATGGCCAAGACCAATTACCGCGGTTACCTGATGGCGGACATGGTGCCCTTGAAGAAGTATTTTTATGTCTTGCGCCCACTGCTGGCCACGCGCTGGATAGAAACCTACCAAAGCGCACCGCCAATCGAATTTGCAGCCCTGCTGCACCTGCTGCCCAAGGAAGAAGGCCTATTGGAAGAGATTCAGATGCTGCTCGAGCGCAAAAAGCTCGCGCTGGAAAAAGAGCTGGCACCACGTATCGATAAACTCAATGCCTTCATTGAAGCAGAATTGGCCAGGCTGGAAAACTTCAGCGTAGTAAAGGAAGAAAAAACCGGTGGCATGGAAGCGTTAAATCATCTGTTCCGTCAGGTTTTGCAGGAAAACTGAGCATCAACCAGCAAAGGCAGCGCACAGCGCTGCCTTTTTTCGTCCGTTGACTAGCACTGGTCGGCTTGGTCGGCTGGCAATGTTGTCGCATGACGCCAAGCCCGTCTGACCTATTCGCCTGAACAGCCGGGGCCCTCCCCCCTTCGTGCGTTGGCGATGACCTTTTGCGTTGGCTGTGTGAGGGTCTGACCCCAGATTTTCGGCTGCTGGAGGTACAAGCATGCATCAAACCGTCAGACGAAAAAAAACCCGCTCATTGCTGAGCGGGTTTTTCTCTACTGCGAATAACAAGCCTGACGATAACCTACTTTCACACTGGTTGCAGCACTATCATCGGCGCAAAGTTGTTTCACGGTCCTGTTCGGGATGGGAAGGGGTGGGACCAACTTGCTATGGTCA
>NZ_JAZARC010000009.1:0-238725 GCF_036231865.1 Janthinobacterium sp. P210005 | reverse complement strand
TAAGGCATGCCGCCAGCGTTCAATCTGAGCCAGGATCAAACTCTTCAGTTTAATCTCTGTTACTTTGCCGTTTTACCGGCACCATCATTACTGATGGGTCGCTCACTCAAAAAACTGACAGGCCACTACTTTCGTAGCGCCTATTTCATTATTTCTTGTGAACATTTGATATATTTTAAGTATTACGTCAATCCTAAGATTGACGCTGCACTTACATCAAATGCCCACACTTATCGACTGTTAATTGTTAAAGAACTGTATTCGGTACTGCTTTCGCGCTATCGACAAAGCGTTGTGTTTGTCAGCTGCGAAGAAGGAAGAGTATGAAGCAATTTGCTACGTCCGTCAACCCCGTTTTTCAGCGCATTGCGCTTAAAAACTTTTCTCACTTCACGCTGCATTTGCATGCGTCGTTCAGCGAGGGGGCGAATTATAGCCAAGCAACAGCGTGTCCGCAAGAGCCATTTATGGCAAGACGAACGATTTCACCAAGGTCAGTTCGCCGGCGGCCCGCATCGGCACCTGGAAGCTCTGCAACTTTTCACGTGGCGTGCCTTCGTTGGTGATGATCGATATGCGGGCGACGGTCAGCATGGCGGTGTTCTCGCCGCTGCCGTAGTAATTCACATAGACGTGATAGTTGCCCTTCACGGGCGCCGAACTGGAGAAAATCTCCGGACCATAGCCGGTGGTCACGTCCACATCCAGCGCGCCGCCATCTTTCAGGACGCGATTGCCGTACCAGGCATGACCGCCGTCCGGCGTGACCACGTGCATATCGAGGTCGGTGCCGGCGCTGTCCCAGGACAGCACGATGCGCAGGCGTGCCTGGGTCTTGCCCTGGTAGCTGTCAACAAACTGGGCGCGCGCGCGGCTCCGGCCATCCGGCGAGCGCACTTCCACGCTGTTCGAGCCGCTGCCAAAGCCATACGGACGGCCATAGCTGCCATCCTCTCCCACTTCCATCGGCATCGCCACGCCATTGACCACCAAAGTAGCGGGCTTGCCCTTGACGGCGCCTGCGATGCGTCCCCGTATCTGCGCCGTCTCGGCCTGGCCAGGCTGCAGGTTGACCGACGCGGCGGGGTAGTTGACCGCTTGCGTGTATTGCTCGCTGGCGCCGGCCGAATTGCGCCAACCGCTCCTGGGGGCGTCAATGGTGACCTGGGCCAGCGCCCAGATTGGCAATAGCATTAGCGGAATCGAGCAGCGGATATAAAAACTCACAGGGCCTCCAGGTTAAGGTCGACGAGCCGGCGGGCCAGCCGCTCGACATATTCTTCGTCCTGGCCGCGCGGATGGTTGCGCAGGCCAAGATGCAGGTATTCATGGGCCAAGGTGATGCGGTCTTCGCGCGTGGCCAGCGGCCGCATGAAGATACGGTTGCGCGATTGTTCCGAATACGGCGCGCCGCTCTGCAAGGCGCACACCAGCGACGCTTGCGACGGCGCCTCGTAACCGGCCTCGCGCAGCAGCACGCGCTGCCAGCGCGGCACGGACCGCGCCAGCCAGTCCTCGTTCTGCGCCAGGCGCCGGCAACGCGCGCCGGTATTGCCAAAGGTACTCAGCGCGCCGCCAGGATACGCCGCCGCCAGCAATTCATCATAGTGCTTGCCTTGTCTGGCCTGGCGCACCGCCTCGCTCCACGCCATCGTGCCCTCGGACGGCTGGTTAGTGTGATAGCGCACGGTGACGCCATCGACGATCAGCTGGTCGGTCCAGCGCGCAATCGCCAACGCCGCCGGCGTGGCGGGGCTGGGACTGACGCGCTGGGTCGCGCTGCTGTCGGCGATCTGCTGGCAACCCGCCACCGTCACCGCGTTCTGCTGCAGATACGTGCGCGCGGCGATTGCCAGCGCCTTGGCCGCTTCCGGCTCGCCGGCGTTCGCTTCGCGGTCGAGCACGCGCGCCACATATTCATTGACGCCGAAGCGGCCGCGCAATTGCGGGCGGCCGCCCTTCTCCTGCAACAGCATCAGTTCACCGGTGCTGCGCAAGGCGAGGTTCTGGCCATTCTCGAATTGCACATGGTAGCGGCCATTCAGCGGGCCAGCTGCGGCCACGCCACGCTCGCCGCGCACGGCGCGGATCGGATAGCGCTTGAAGTAATCGACGACCACGCAGCCGCCATCGTCGGCCGCGCCCACTTTCGGCAAACTGGCGGCCAGCCTGGGCGCCCACTGTGCAAAGACATTGCTGCTGCCGCCCGCGCCGCCAAACCAGATCGGCGTGCCGTCGGCCAGCCAGCCGGCCGCGCCGCCGATACGCTCTTCTGCCTGACCCTTTTTCTGCTCGTGCCAGGAATACGTCTTTACGCGCAGCTGGCTGCCGAACCAGCGCGCCGTACCGGCGCCGCGTCCGTCGAGCACCACGCGCAGCAGCGCTGCCTCGGCATCCACGCGGCTGGCGGCCGGGATGCTGTCCAGCGCGCGCAGCAGGCTATCCAGGCGCACCGTGCGCGCCGGCGCCATCTGCGCGGGATCCGCCAGCCAGGCAAAGTCGCCTGCCGGCGCACTCCCCAGACGGCCGGTCCAGTATTTGCGCCACGGCGTGGCCGTGATCATCAAGCGCCTGGGCGAGAAAAATGGGCCGCAGGACTGCGCCAGCGCCGCGTCGTGACCGATGCTCTGGCCCGCATCGCAGCAATACACCTCTTCCGGATCGCGGCCGCCGCAGCGGTAATCCGGCATCGCTACCTTGTTATCCGTCGCGTATACATATACGAACAGCTTCCACAGGCTGGCCAGCGGTACTTGCCGCGCGCCGTCAAACGGCGGCGAGAGGGGCTGGGTGGCGCCCCCCTGGCGCAACTGCCGCACTTCCGTCTTGCCATTGCGCCACCAGGCCACGTCCAGCGATGCAGACCACGCAGGTAAGGCCAGCAGCAGGGTTACGGTCAATGCAGGAAGTGCAACGCGCATCACTCGACCTTCAGCGCGCGCGAGCTCTTGCCGCCGCCTTCAAAGGCTTTCTGCTCCGGCTGATACATGCGGTAAAAGCGCGCAGGCGGCAGCACATAACTGCCCTTCTGCGCAAAGCGCAGCAAATGGCGCACCGTCACGTCGCCGGCCAAAGGCTCGATCGGCACGGCATAGCCGTCGCGGCGTTCGGTGTGGCGCGCGCGTTCCAGCGCGGCCGGCTTGTCACCTGCCATGACCATGCCCCATGTCGTCGATTCGACCATGGCGCCCGGTGGCAGCGCCACTTCCAACAAACCAAAGCGGTGCTTCGCTCCCGGTGCAGCCTTCAAGGTGATTTCATCGAGGTACAGCGCGTCCGTGCTCAGCACCTCGCCCGGCTTGACCAGCTCCGTCGTGTAGCCGCCCTTGCCCGCCTTCATGCGCAGGATGCGGCGCTCGACGGCAACCGGCAAGGTTTGCACTTCGACGGCGTGGCTGTCGTACTGCAGCACGGCCACCGTGCCTGCGGGCGCCGGTGCAGCGAGACGCAGTTTGTCGGGCTGGCCCTTGGCGTCGTTCCAGCGCCAGACCGGCTGGCCGCTGCGGCTGTCGCGTTTTTGCCAGGCGCCGTCCAGCGTGACGGCCGGCCCCTTGCCGAACGATGCGCCACCCAGCTTCTTTTGCACCCACATCAACGTCATCGCGCGGTCCAGGGTCGGCATCTCGGCGCGCACGCCAGCCAGCACCGCGTCGGCCTGCGATGGCGGTACTTCGCCGGCCAGCATCAGCAAGGCTTGCGCCACCGGCGCTTTCGATTCGCGCAAGACTTGCCAGGCGCTGGCCACTTGCAGTTGCAGCCCATGCGGCAAGGCGATGCCATTCTGGCCGGCCACCAGCGCCACCAGGCCCAGCGACATCGCTTGCGCTTCGCGGTCAAGGGCTCCGCCCAGCAGCAGGCTGCTACTGTCGCCCGCCTGGCGCGGCTTGCCGCCCAGGACGGCGATGGCGCTGTCGTCCACCAGGCCGGCTGCCAATGTCTGCGTGGGCAAGCCCATCTCGCGCGCCATCCACAGCACCAGCGCGCGGTCGCCCATCGCATCCTTCAAGCCATGTTCGCTGTAGACGGCCAGCAGCTTGTTCCAGTGCTCGGGCGGCAGCTCGATGCGCAGCGCGCGCGCCCCGTACCAGTCCGCGTAATAGGCGTAGGCCGTCATCAAGGCATTGCCGGCCGTGGCGTTGCCCCACCAGCCGAAGACGGCGTTGGGGCCGGCCATCGACACCAATCGCAGGCGCTGCGCCGTCAGCAGCGTTTGCAGACGCTCACCCGCCGCGCCGGCGTCCGGCCCCAGGCTTTGCGTGGCCAGCGCCAGCGGAATCAAACGGCTCGCCGTCTGCTCCACGCAGCCATATGGATAGTCGATCAGATCGTCGGCAATGCGCGCGAACTGGCTGGCTGCTCCTTGCGCGAACGAGACGCGGATATTGCGCGCGTCCGCCGGCAGCTTGAGCGGAATATCAGTAGTGGTCCCATCGAGCGGCAGCACCAGGGTGCGCGGACTGCTCCAGGCGGCGGGCAAGGTTTGCATGGCCGTGTCCAGCGCGTCGACCACTTTGCCATTCTGTTTCAGCTCCAGGCGCAGCGGCCCGGTAGCGCCAGCAGCGAGCGGAAACTCGACGTAGTTGACGCCCGGTTTGGCGGACAGTTTTTCCGCCTTCGGCTGCGCCCCGCCGGAGAGAACGACGTCAAGCGCCTGCTCCTTGCCCGTCTGGTTGAACACGGCCACCGAGGCACGCGGCGCATCGCCTGCGCGCATCCAGTCGGGCGCCGTCCACTTGGCATAGAAGTTCTTGTCCGACCGCAGATAGGCCGTGCGCTGGCCCACGCGCCCCTGCTCGTCCATCGCGCGGCCCGTAATCCTCCAGCGGGTCAGCGCGTCCGGCATGGTGAAACTCACGCGCGCATTGCCATTCGCGTCGGTCTTCAGCGATGGCGCCCAGTACGCCGTATCGATATTGTCGCGGCGCGGACGTTCGAGCACCTTGACGCCGCGCTCGTTGTAATTGTGGCGCGCGGGCGCGCCAGCGGTGCGGCCCTGCGCCATGTCGTAGCTGATGAAGGACAGGCTGGCCGTGGTGCGCACGTTGTTGCGGCGCGGATGGTAGAAGAAGTCGCCGATGTCCGGCGCGATTTCCGGCTGCAGCACATAAATCATTTCATCGACCACGCCCAGCGCCACCATCGTGCTCAGCGGCTTGCCGTCGAGGGTGGCCTTGACGTCCAGGGTCACCTTCTCGCCGGGCTGGTAGACCTCCTTGTCGCTCTTGAATTGCAGCGCGATGCGCGGCTCGATCACTTGCAGACCCGCATTCTCGAAGACGAAGTCGCCATTGCGCGTATACGCCACCGAGAACGTCATGTTCGGGCCATGCTCCTCCCTGACGGGAATGCGCACGCGCCACTGCCGCGGCGCCACGCGCTTCGCCTGGTACCAATCCGCGGCGCCGGCCATCAAGCCATGGTGCTCCACCTTGTCGCGTTCGAGCGTCAACAGCGCCTGGTCGACCTTGTCCGAGAACGTGATCAAGGCTTCGGCGGTGTCGCCCGGACGATAGCGGGCGCGGTCGAGCACGATCTCGATGCTGCCCGGCGTCGTTTGCACGCCATCGCCGGCGACCCAGTGGCTGGCGGCGGCCAGCAGGTTGCCCCGTTCGTCGCGCAGCGCCAGCTGATACGAACCCGATGCGGGGAATGTCACGTCCCAGCCCTTGGCGTTTGGATCGAACGCGCCCTCGGTCTTGCCTTGTTTTTCCAGCTGCACCATCTCCCAGCGCACGGGCTTGGCCGCGCCCTGGCCGTCGGCCAGCAAGTCGAAATACACGGACTGGCCCGGATCGGAAAACTGGCGCGCGGCCTTCAACTGGTAGCTGCTGCTCGATCGTTCTATCATCAGCTCGCGCGTCGCCTTGACGCGGTAGGCCGCGCCATCGGTCGCCAGCACGGTCAGGATGTAGCGCGAAGGGTCGGCGGCGGGCGGCAAGGTGAAGTCCACATTGCCGCTGCCGTCGCTCGTCACTTCCTCGGTTTTCAAGGCCACGGGGAACAGGCCGCTGTAACGCAACTCGCCCTCGACCATGGTGTTTTGCTGGCCGCGCAGCGACAGGGTCATCTTCGCGTTTTTCACCGGCTTGCCATCGGGGTAGCGCAGCGCGATGCTGCCCTTGACCGCCTCGCCCGTCTTGAATTCCGGCTTCGCTGGCTGGACGTTGATTTCAAAGTGCGGCTTGATGTATTCGGCCACGCGGAAGGCCGCGCCATATGCGCCATCCTTGTAATTGAAGCGCAGTTCATAGCCGCCGGCGGTGGCTTCCGTCGGCAGGCGGAAGCGCGTGTCGGCGCCCGTGTCGCCGGACAGCTGCAGCGTTTGCGTCAGTAGCGGCGTGCCATTCGGATTGAGCACGGTCAAACTTAGCGGCGCGCTGGCGGCCGCCTGCGAGTTGCGCGCCGACGTGAATTCGCGGCCCACAAACTTGACGTTGACCTCGTCGCCGGGTCGGTACAGGGGCCGGTCCGTCACCGCATAAATCTTGGTGTTATAGATTTCGCTGTCATAGTAAAAATTCTCGGACACGAACACGCCGCCGGCGCGGTCCTGCCCCAGCACATACGTGTGTTCGGGGCTGCCGCGCTCGATCGATGCGACACCGTCGGCACCCGTGGTGGCCGACTGCAGCACGCCGGTGCCGTCGGTCCACGCCACGCTGGCGCCGGCCACGGCGGCGCTGTTGTCGCGCCGTGCCGTCCACACCAGCATCTGGCCGGACGATACCTTGGTGACGGCCACCGTGTCCGACACGAACACCAGGGTGGTGGCGCGGTGTTCGCCGATGATCGCTTCGATCAGGTACAAGCCAGGCTGGCGTTTGCCCAGCGGAATCATCACGTTACCGGCACCGGCGACGATGAAATCGCTGCTCGATCCATCGAGCTTGACGCCTTTCGGCGGTGTGATGGCCTTGGCTTGCCAGATCGGATAGCGGAAGCTGTCGACCAGCTCCATGCCCTTGATCGGCTTGTATTGCGGATGGTTGGCGAACACAGTGCGCCGGCGGATCGCGTCATTCGTCGCCAATTGCGGCTGTTCCTTCGTTACCGCGAGGCGCGCCTCGCCGGAAAACAGCTTGCGCCAGGCCAGGCGCGACTGCTTCCACCAGCTATCCCACAGAAAGCTCAGGGTATTGGCCAGGCCTTCGCCCTGGTAATTGCCCTCGACCTGGATGCGGTGCAGATTGCGCTGCTTTTTCAGGAATTCCATCGGTTCGGGCACGCGGTAGACGACGATGTCGGCGCCCGAATACGCTTCCAGGTTCATGCGCCCCATGTCGCGGCCCGGCACTTCCAGGCGCACGCGCGCTTCATCAAGACTGCCGTAACTGGCGTCCGACAGCAGGAAGAAGGGTTCGCCCTTGAAGGTGGCGTAGTTGCTCGGTTCGCGTTCCTGCGCCGAGGCGCCGCCAATGAGGACCAACGCCAGCAGGCTGGCAAATAACAGTTTCATGAGAAGCTTCATGACAGGAACGCCAGCCGGAACACACCGGCGAAATTCGGATTGTTGACCACAGGTTGCCACCGCGTGTCCTTCCAGCTCGTAAGTTCTTTGATATCGACGGTCCGCAGACCATTGTCGTCGGGGGTGACGGTGCCGGTGTGGTAGGCGATGCGCGCCCCCATCCAGACCATCAGATGCTGTTCGTCGCCCTGGTCGAAAAACAGCAGGTCGCCGGGCAGCGCCTGGCTGATTTCGCGGGCGATGAAACGGCTGTTGTGCTGCACCAGCGCCAGCGCCGTGACGAAGTGGCCGACCTTGCCATCCGTCTGCACCCAGCGGTTGCGCAGGGCCGCCTGGGCCGCGCTCAATTCCAGTTCGGGCGGCAGGCGCCGGTCGCTGGCGATACCGTTCGCGCGCAGCCATTTCGCATCATGCACGGTGAGCGCCTCATTGACGGCAAAGCGCACGAGGCCCGCGCAATCGCGGTGCGTCCAGCGCGGCGACGGCCCTCGTTCGATCTGCACATTGACAATGCGCAACATCCAGGCCTGGAAGGCGCGGCTCTGGGCCTGCGACAGCTGCACTTGCGGTTCGGCGGCCGCGCGCAGGGCCCGGGCAGGGGGAAAGGTAACGGCGGCAGCGCCGCCAGCCAGCGCGCGCAAGGCGGCACGGCGCGCATGCCACACCGTCATCGCGCAGTCTCCTGCCATTCCAGCGTTTCCCATGACGTGCCGCTGTCTGGCTGCCGCTTGAGCACCATGCGCAGCGGCGGATATTTTTTCAAGGCGTTCAGGCGCGGCACCAGGTGTTCGTTGGCGGCCGCGCGCAGTACCGGTTCGTTATTCGCCGGCAGGGTATCGAAGGCTTCCAGCTGGATCAGCCGGGCCAGCGATGCCGGGGCGATCAGGCCGATGGTATGCGCGCCATCGGGCAGCAGGTCGCTGGCCGCCGGGGCCTGCTTGCGGCGCACGGCCAGCACCTGGTCCACCAGCTTGCCGTCGGCCGAGAAGACAACCGTATTGCCGGCCACGGCCAGCGCCGGCGTGGACTGGCCCAGGGCCGTGGCGACGCTGCGTTCCCAGCGTACGAACTCACCTTTACTATCCTTGCCGGTCGTCTTGCGCACGGGGTCCTTGCCGCCGATGGCCGCCTCGAACAGGCTGCCATATGCAGCGTCATCCCCGGCCTGCGCACTGCGCGTGGCGACAAACACCGGCGTATGCAGGCGCGAAGTGCCGTACCAGCAGGCGGCGGCCGGCCCTTGCAAGTGCCCGGCCAGCGGCACCACCGGCTCGGAAGTCTTGCTCCCCAGGCGCTTGAGCACGGGTTGCAGCGCGGACCAGTCCACCGGCACGCTGAAGCAGGCGCTGGGACTGTGCGGCAGCACGGGCCACAGGGCGCTGCTGTCATAGCCGCCGTTTTTCAGCTTGTCGGCATTGAGCAGCACCTTGGACTGCCAGGCGCCCTTTTGAAAATCGAAGCGCAGCGCTTCGAGCGCGCCGAAGAAGGGCTGGTAGCCGAACGACAGGAAGTCCGCCTTGACGGCGATGCTGTGGCCCTCGGGCGCGGCGCCGTCGAGATGGAATTGCGCATGAAAGACGTTCTGTTTGGCCGCTTCCGGCGCCAGCAGGCTGGCCACGGTTTTCTCGGCCGTTCCATCGCCGCTCTTGCCGTCGCTGCCGCCATACAGCATGCCGGGATGGGACAGGATGACCAGGCGCTGGCCGTGCGCGGCAAACAGCAAGGTGCGCTGGTAGGCGTAATTGAGCGCATACACGGGCACCTGGCCGCCATCGACGCGCAAGCTGCCGGCCACGCGCATTTGCGTATCCTTCAAGGCGATCTTGCCCGCTTCCTCGAGCAGGCGCGTCAGCTGGTTGCGCGACACGGCGATGGCGAAATGCTTGAGCGAGCCGTCGGCGTCGCGCCACAGGGCCACTTCCGCGGGCTGGTCCAGCACCATGCGCAGCAGCTGGTCGCCCCAGCCCAGTTCATGTTCGTAGGCGATGCGGCGCAAGCTGCCCTTGAGCCCCAGCCGGTCTTCGCTCTGCTCGTAATAGAACAGGAAATCCTCGCGCAGCACGTCGCGCGCCAGCGGTACCGTCAGCAAGTCGCGCGGCAAGGTCGACAGGCTTTTCGTGCGGACCAGCGCATCGGGCCTGGACAAGTCCAGCTTCAAGCCGTTGACCGGCCCCAGCATGCCCCAGCCGAAGACCCGGTAACCGACCAGCGCGGCAGCCACCACGGCCACGCCAGCCAGCGCCCCGAGCAGAACTTTCTTATTGAGTACTTTTTTCGCCAGCACCGTATATCCCTTTTACCCGCCGTAGCATTGACAAGTTAGTAATTATTGACAAATGGTAACATGGCATTTGTGGCCGCAGCGCACAGCTGACGCGACAGCGTAAAATAGCGGTTTCGCCGTTTCAATCGCCTCCCATGACCATCCTGCTCTCCACCCTGAACGCCCGCTACACCCACGCCTCGCTGGGATTGCGCTATTTGCTGGCCAATATGGGGCCGCTGCAAGCGCAGACGCGGCTGCAGGAATTCGTCATCGGCACGAAAACCACGGAACTGGTCGAGCGCATCCTCGTCAACAAGCCGCGCATCATCGGTTTTGGCGTGTATATATGGAACGTCGAGGAAACAACGAAGCTGGTGGCCATGCTCAAGCGCGTGGCGCCCGAGGTCATCATCGTGCTGGGCGGGCCGGAGGTGTCGCATGAGGCGGGCGAGCAAGAGATCGTCAAGCTGGCCGACTACCTGATCACGGGCTGGGGCGACGTCACCTTCCCCAAGCTGTGCGGCGAGATCCTCCACGGCCCGAAGCCGCTGATGAAGATCCACGCGGGCGTGCAAGCCCCGCTGGCGGAACTGCAACTGCCCTACTCCTTGTATACAGACGACGATATCCGCCACCGCACGATTTACGTGGAAGCGTCGCGCGGCTGCCCGTTCAAGTGCGAATTCTGCCTGTCGGCGCTGGACAAGACGGCCTGGCCCTTTGCGCTGGACAACTTCCTGGCCGAAATGGAGTCCCTGCATGCGCGCGGCGCGCGCCTGTTCAAGTTCGTCGACCGCACCTTCAACCTGAACATCAAGACCAGCCTGAAGATCATGCAGTTCTTTCTGGACAAGATCGAGGCGAATCCGGACGATCCGATCTACGCCCACTTCGAGCTGGTGCCCGACCACTTGCCCGACGCCTTGAAAGAAGGCATCAGCAAGTTCCCGCCCGGCGCGCTGCAATTTGAAATTGGCATCCAGAGTTTCAATCCGGACGTGCAATCGCTGGTCAGCCGCAAGCAGGACAATCAAAAGGCGGCCGACAACATCCGCTGGCTGTGCGAAGAATCAAACGCCCACCTGCACGTGGACTTGATCGCCGGATTGCCGGGCGAGGATGAAGCGAGCTTCGCGGCCGGTTTCAACAAGCTGGTGGCCCTGAAACCGCATGAAATCCAGTTCGGCATATTAAAACGGCTGCGCGGCACGCCCATCATCCGCCATACGGAAAACTATGGCATGGTGTTCGACCCGCACCCGCCCTATACCATCCTGGCGAACAAGCAGCTCGATTTCATGAGCATGCAGCGCCTCGTGCGCTTCGCCCGCTACTGGGACCTGGTGGCCAACTCGGGCCGCTTCGCCAATACGGTGCAATGGATGCTCGGTGATGCACCTTTTGAAAACTTCATGGATTTTTCGAACTGGCTGTACGCCCACACGGATGCCACCCACCGCATCGCCATGGAACGCCTGGCCAAGCTGGTGGCGCAATGGCTGCAGACGCGCGGCATGAGTGCGGTCGAGGCCAATGCCCTCGTGGCCAGCGACTATGCGGGCGGCGCGCAGGCGGCCGCGCATGGCAAGCCAAGCGAAGTGAGTACTAGCAATGCCAAGGTGCGCCCGGACGTGGCCCTGCCGCAGCGGCAGGCACGCCACCTGGCGTCCTGAGGGGCCGGCGATTGAACAGCGGTGGCGGTCTGCGCCATTCTCCCTTAAACTGGCACGATGCCGACTGTACAATCGCCGAAACTGACCCTCTCCCAGACCAGCTCCCAACAGGGAGCCCTTGTCACTGCCAGCGGCACCTGGCAGGTGCACGCGCTGGCGCATGACAATGCGATCAAGGCCATCGATGCCCAGCTCAAGCCCTTGCAGGGCGATGCGAAGGCGCAATGGGACCTGTCCGCCATCGACAGCATGGACCATATCGGTGCCCAGCTGTTCTGGAATGCCTGGGGCAAGCGGCGTCCCGCGCAACTGACCCTGGCGCCGTCGCAGGAAGAGTTTTTCCGGCGCATCGAGGAAACGGGACCGCTGCAAACGCCGCCCTCGCGCGCCAACCGCCTCACGCCCGTGATGAAGCTGGGCATGGCTATTTTGCTGTTTTTCCAACATTTGAAGGGTTTTATCGCCCTCGTAGGCCAGGTCACGCAGGATATCGGCCGCTTTGCGCGCCATCCCATGCGCGGGCCGTGGCGCGAAATTTCCGCCAATATCTTCCATGCGGGCTTCCAGGCGCTGGGCATCACAGCCCTCGTGGGCTTCCTGATCGGCGTCGTGCTGTCCTACTTGTCCGCGCAGCAACTGCGCGCCTTTGGCGGCGACATTTACCTGGTCAACCTGCTGGGCATGAGCGTCATCCGCGAACTGGGGCCATTGTTGGCCGCCATCCTCGTGGCCGGCCGCTCCGGTTCGTCCATCACGGCCCAGCTGGGCGTCATGCGCGTCACGGAAGAGCTCGACGCCATGCTGGTGATGGGCATTTCGCACGGTTTCCGCCTGATCATGCCAAAAGTGCTGGCCCTGGCCATTTCCATGCCCCTGCTCGTCATCTGGACGGACACGGCCGCGCTGATCGGCGGCATGGTGGCGGCCAAGGTGGAACTGAATCTGTCGGCGCGCTACTTCATCCAGAAGCTGCCGGATGCCGTGCCGCTGGCCAACTACATGATCGGCCTGGGCAAGGGCGTGATTTTCGGCATGCTGATCGCGCTGGTCTCGTGCCATTTCGGCCTACGCATCAAGGCCAACACGGAAAGCCTGGGGCGCGGCACCACCACCGCCGTCGTCACGGCCATCACCGTGGTGATCCTGGCCGACGCCGTGTTCGCCATCGTCTTCAATGGAGTGGGCTACTGATGGCGGACGACACCAATATCGCCTGTGGCACGGGCAAGGAAGGCCAGTTCAACCTGCATGGCGACGCGCCCGTGGTGGAAATCACCAATCTGTGGACCAAGTTCGGCCGCACCGTCGTGCACCAGGACTTGAACCTGGAAATCGAACGGGGCGAGATCCTGTCCATCGTGGGCGGCTCCGGCACGGGCAAGACGGTGCTGCTGCGCCAGATGCTGGGCCTGGAACATCCGGCACGCGGATGCGTCAAAGTCTTTGGCGAAGATATCAACCAGGCAAGTTCCGACCAGTTGCAGCAGTTGCGCAACCACTGGGGCATGCTGTTCCAGCAAGGCGCCCTGTATTCGGCCCTGACCGTGTTCGACAACGTGGCCCAGCCGATGCGCGAATTGCGCGTGCTGCCCGAGGCGCTGGTGCACGACGCGGTACTATTGAAGATGAATATGGTGGGCCTGGGCCCGGAACATGCGCTGAAAATGCCGTCGGACTTGTCGGGCGGCATGATCAAGCGCGTGGCCCTGGCGCGCGCCCTGGCGCTGGAACCGAAGCTGCTGTTCCTCGACGAGCCGACGGCCGGCCTGGATCCGGACCTGTCGGAAAGTTTCGTGTCGCTGATCCAGTCGCTGCACCGCGAACTGGGCTTGACGGTGGTGATGGTCACGCATGACCTCGACACTTTGTTCGCCCTGTCCACGCGCATCGCCGTGCTGGCGGAAAAACACGTGATCGCCATCGGCCCCACGCGCGAGGTGATCGAAGTCGACCACCCGTTCATCAAGCAATTTTTCCTCGGCGACCGCGGCAAGCGCGCGCTGGCCGTCCTCGACGAGAAACAGGCGGCCGGCAAGGCGGCGCAGCCGGGCGACGACGCCGGCACAGACAAGAAAGCGGAGAAGTAATGGAAAACAGATCACATGCCCTGATGACGGGATTTTTTACACTCACCCTGCTGGTGGCCGCCATCCTGTTCGGCGTCTGGTTCAACCGCGACCGCGTGGAACGGGTGCCGTACCTGCTCGCCACCACCCTGTCCGTGCCGGGCCTCAATCCGCAGGCGACCGTGCGCTACCGGGGCCTGGAAGTGGGCAAGGTCGACGCCATCGACTTCGACACGCAAAAAGCGGGGCAAATCCTCGTGCACATCAGCGTGGCGCCCGACACCCCCGTCACCAACACCACCTTTGCCACCCTGGGCTACCAGGGCGTGACGGGTATCGCCTACATCCAGCTCGACGACGAGCACGTGGGTTCGACACTGCTGGGCACCAGCAAGGACAAGCCCTCGCTGATTCCCCTGCGCGCGGGCTTGCTCGACCAGCTGGAAAAACGCGGCAAGCGCATCCTCGACCAGGCCGAACAGATCACCAACAAGGTGAATAACCTGCTCAGCCCCGACAACCAGGCGGCCATGCTGGGCGCCTTCAACGAAGTGGGCAAGGCGGCCAAGGCCTTTGGCGCCATTCCGCAGCAGCTGGAACCGACCCTGACGCAATTGCCGCAGCTGACGGAACAAACGCGCCAAACCTTGACGGCCGTCAGTACGGCCAGCAAGAACGTGTCGGACTTGACGGCCACGTGGAAAAAGCTGGGCAACGATATCCAGGCGCCCGGCGGCGTGCTCGAGAAGGTCAATGGCACGGTCGACCGGGTCGGCAATTCCGTGGAAACGGTGGCCAATGGCGTATCGCTGGAAGTCTTGCCGCAGGTAATCGAGCTGAGCGGCGAGGCGCGTTCCTCGATGCGCGCCCTGAAAACCACCATGAGCACGCTCAATGAACAGCCGCAGAGCATCTTGTTCGGCGCCCCAGACATTCCGCCCGGTCCGGGCGAGCCCGGTTTTTCGGCGCCGGGCAAATAAGGAGATTGCACGATGAACTTCCCCCGCTTTTCCCCTGTCAGCGTGCTGGCCCTGGCCACGGCATTGTTGCTCGGCGGCTGCGCCAGCCGCGGCCCCGTCCCCACTTTCTATGACTTCGGCCCGCCGGCGCCGCAGGCGGCGGCAGTACAACCGGCCGCGCCCGCCGTGCCCGTGCTGGTGATCGCCGACGCCAACGGCCCATCCTGGCTGGACAGCCAGCGCATGTATTACCGATTGCTGTACGCCGACGCGCAGCAATCGCGGCCGTACGCCTACAACCGCTGGAACACGCCGCCGCTGCAGCTGCTGAGCCAGCGCCTGAAGACGCGCGTGGCGCAAAGCGGCGTGAAAGTGCTGTCGACCACGGACGCGGCCGCCGGCATGCCCCTGCTGCGCATCGACGTCGATGATTTTTCGCAAAACTTCGATACGCAGACGCAGAGCAGCGGCCACGTGTCGCTGCGCGCCTCGCTGTTCCGCGGCCACCGCCTGATCGACCAGAAAACCTTCAGCCGCAGCGGCCCGGCAAGCAGCGCCGACGCGCAAGGGGGCGCGCAAGCGCTGGCGGCGGCCTCGGACGCCATCGCCGCCGACCTGCTGACCTGGCTGGGCACGCTGACCATCCCGAAAGAATGACGGCGCCAGCTTCCCCCGCCAGTCCGGCGGCACCACTGCCGCCCGCCCGCTCCTCGCCCGTGTCGCGCGCGACCCTGCTCGCCTACGTCTTCCTGATCGTGTACGCCAGCTGGTTTCCATTCACGGGCTGGCACAGCAATGGCTTGTCGCCGCTGACGTTCCTGGAAAACACGCGCATGCCCCGTTACTGGACGGGCTTCGACGTGGGCATCAACGTCGTCGGCTACATCCCGCTGGGCGCCTTGATCGTGTATTCGCTGTTTCCAAGGATCACAGGTTTCTTTGCAGTCATCGTCGCCAGCCTGTGCGGCGTGCTGATTTCCGGCAGCATGGAAGCCGTGCAAACCTATTTGCCCAGCCGCGTCTCGTCAAACCTGGATTTTTATACGAACTCGGCCGGCTGCTTCATCGGTTCCCTCATCGGCGCCTTGACGGCGCGCAAGCTGCTCGACCATAGCCATTTGTACCGCCTGCGCCAGCGCTGGTTTGCCCAGCACGCCAGCCAGGGCCTGGTGCTGGTGGCCCTGTGGCCGCTGGCGCAAATCTATCCGCAAGGCTATCTGTTCGGCCTGGGCCAGCTGCTGCCCATCCTGTCGGACTGGCTGTCGCGCCTGGCGGGCATGGAGATCGACCTGGCCACCTATCTGCGGCCCGACGTGATCTTAACTGTCGAGCAATATTGGCTTTCAGAAACCATCATCACAGCCTGCGGCATGACGGGCGCCGTGCTCACCTTGCTGTGCCTGCTGCGCCGCGCCGCGCCCCGCGCCGTGCTGATGCTGATCCTCATCGCCGCCGCCCTGACCGTGCGCTCGATGGCCAGCGCGCTGCTGTTTTCGCCGGAAAACGCCTTCGTCTGGATCACGCCGGGCGCCCAGGGCGGTTTCCTGATCGGCCTGATCATGCTGGGCGGCCTGGCGTTCGCACCGCACGTGGCGCAACGCCGCATCGCGGCCGCCACCTTGCTGCTGAGCCTGGTAATGGTGAATACGACGCCGATCAACCCGTATTTCATGTCGACCTTGCAAGGTTGGGTGCAAGGCAAGTTCCTCAACTTCAATGGCGCGGCGCAATTCCTCGCCTTGCTGTGGCCCTTCATGGCCCTGTGGTTCCTGTGCCTGCCCTCGCACCGCCTGAACCGGCAGGAAGACGCGCAGCGCCAGCGTCGCGAAGACCACCCATAAGCGTTATCATGGCGCATTGATGAATCAGCAGGAGAATAGTATGAGCGACGCACCGTATTTTGAACGCCACGTTTTTTTCTGCATGAATAAACGTGAAGACGGCCGCAACAGCTGCGGCGACCATGGCGCGGAAGCGGCGCAAAAGCATTGCAAGCGCCGCATCAAGGAGCTCGACATGAATGGCGCGGGCAAGATCCGCATCAACCAGGCCGGCTGCATGGACCGCTGCGAAGAAGGCCCGCTGCTGGTGATCTACCCGGAAGCGACCTGGTACACCTATG
The DNA here is from genome assembly GCF_036231865.1 of Janthinobacterium sp. P210005. Classification (NCBI taxonomy): domain Bacteria; kingdom Pseudomonadati; phylum Pseudomonadota; class Betaproteobacteria; order Burkholderiales; family Oxalobacteraceae; genus Janthinobacterium; species Janthinobacterium sp. P210005. The sequence goes on along the minus strand of NZ_JAZARC010000009.1, from coordinate 222,171 downwards.
TCGATACCAGCGATATCGATGAAATCATCGATACGCACCTGGTGGGCGGCAAAATTGTCGAACGCCTCAAGATTTAATGCCAATTTAAGAGATACCCACCAGTATGAGCATCATGAACAGAAACTCGGAAAAATTTACCCTCGCCGGCCATGCAGGCAGCATGGAAGGCTTGCTCGATTTCCCGGCAGACACTCCGCGCGGCATCGCCCTCGTTGCCCATCCGCATCCGCTGTACGGCGGCACGATGGATAACAAGGTCACGCAAACCCTGGCGCGCGCGTTTGTCGCCCTCGGTTATGTGGTGGCGCGCATCAACTTCCGCGGCGTCGGTGCTTCCGAAGGCGTGCATGACCATGGCGCGGGAGAGACGGACGACATGCAATTGCTGTATGAACACATGCGCGGCCTGTATCCGGGCTTGCCCGTGGCCTTGTCCGGTTTCTCGTTCGGCACCTTCGTGCAATCGAAGCTGCAGGAACGCCTGGCCGCCGCCGGCACGCCCGCCGAGCGCCTGGCGCTGATCGGCAGCGCGGCCGGCAAGTGGGCCATGGCGGACATTCCCGCCGACACCATCTTGATCCACGGCGAACTGGACGACACGATTCCCCTGTCCGCCGTCTTCGACTGGGCCCGTCCACAAGACATTCCCGTGATCGTGATCCCCGGCGCCGACCATTTTTTCCACCGCAAGCTCAATCACATCAAGAACCTCGTGATTGCCCTGTGGCATGGTGACAAACCCGCAATAGCAGCAGATGATCATTGAAGTGTGGGCTTACTAGCGCCTCCACGGCTATAATTGATCCGTTTTTTCCACGCGGCCATGCAGGTAGCAACAGCATGGCCCTCAGCCTTCATCTTTTTCTCGCAGACCAGCCCCATGAAAAAACTTTTAGCGGCACTGGCCTCCAGTGTATTGTTCTTTTCCGCCGCCTACGCCCAGAGCGTTCCAGCCCCGACCATTGCCGCCAAGTCCTGGCTGTTGCTTGACGCCACCAGCGGCCAGATCATTGCTTCGCAAGATCCGGACGCGCGCATCGAGCCGGCTTCGTTGACCAAGATCATGACGGCTTACCTGACGTTTGCCGCCATCCGCGAAAAGAAACTGGCGCTGGACCAAAAAGTGAATGTGTCCGTGCGTGCCTGGAAAGTCGATTCGAGCAGCTCGAAGATGTTCATCGACCCGGCCACGCCCGTGTCGATCGACGACTTGCTGCATGGCCTGATGATTCAATCGGGTAACGATGCCGCCGTGGCCCTGGCTGAAGCCGTGGCCGGCGATGAAGGCACCTTCGTCGTGCTGATGAACCGCGAAGCGCAACGCATGGGTCTGAAAAACACGCGTTTTGCCAATCCGCATGGCTTGCCTAGCCCCGATAACTATTCCACAGCGCAAGACCTGTCCGTGCTGGCCAAGCGCGTGATCGCCGACTACCCGGAATTCTACAAAATCGATTCCGTGAAAAGCTTTACGTACAACAAGATCACCCAGCCTAACCGCAACCGCCTGCTGTGGCTGGACCCAACCGTGGACGGCATGAAGACGGGCCACACGGAAGCGGCCGGCTATTGCATGATCGCCTCGGCCCGCCGTCCAGGCGGCACGGGCGAGCGCCGCCTGATCTCCGTGGTGCTGGGCACCACGTCGGACCAGGCCCGCACGCAGGAAAGCCAGAAGCTGCTGAACTGGGGCTTCCAGAACTTCGATACGGTCAAGCTGTACTCGAAAGGCCAGGCCGTGGCCACGCCGGAAGTGTGGAAGGGCTCGAAAGGCACCGTGAAAATCGGTTTCGCCCGCGATGTGCTCGTCACCGTACCAAAAGGCACGGCCGCCAAGATGAAACCTGTGCTGGAACGCAAGGACCCGCTGGTCGCGCCACTGGCTGAAAACGCGCCTGTCGGCAAGCTGAAAATGATGGTCGACGACAAGGTCTTGCTGGAACTGCCGGTCGTTGCACTGGAAACCATCAACCAGGCCACGATCTTCGGCCGTGCCTGGGATTCGATGCGCCTGTGGTTGAAATAAGCAGTTAGCGTCCCCCATAAAAAATGCCCGCAGATGCTGCGGGCATTTTTTTCGTCTTGCGTTACGTCAATTACTTCGCCGGCGCATCCTTCAAGTGCGGCTGGCGCGCCACGGGCGGGAAGGTGCCGTGGCGGCCTGCCGCAAACGTCGCTTCCGTCTGCGATGGCTCCACCGGCACGGACACCTTGCGCACCTTGGCCACCTGCGCCGCCGTCACGGGCGTGCCGCGGTTGCCCCAGCTGGTCTGGATGAAGGTCACCACCTGCGCGGTCTGTTCATCGTTGAAGATGTCGGCATACGGCGCCATCGTCAGCGCCGACGGCGCCGTGCGCGTGGCGGGCACGGCGCCGCCCGACAGCACGATGTTGATGGCTGACGTGGGATCGTTCGTCTGCAGCACGGCATTGCCGGCCAGCGCAGGGAAAGCCTTGTCGTAGCCCTTGCCGTCGGAACGGTGGCAACCGGCGCAACGGTCCAGGTACAGCTGCGCGCCCGTGGAATTGACGATGCCGCTGAACAATTGCTTGCCCAGCTTGTCGTCCGCCACGAAGGCAGGCGTGGCCGGATTCGATGGCGGCAACGATTTCAGGTATTTCGCCATCGCCGCCAGGTCGCCATCCGTCATGTGCTGCATGGAGTGGGCCACCACGTCGTTCATGGCGCCGAACGAGGCCGTATGGCTGTTGCGGCCCGTCTTGAGGAATTCGGCGATCTCCGCCGCGCTCCAGCGCGCCAAACCGCCGCCGTGTTCATTGCGCAGCGAAGGCACGGACCAGCCGTCGATCACGCCGCCGCCCGCCAGGAAGGTGGTATTGCCCTCATCCGTCAGCGATTTTTCCTGCATGCCCACGCCGCGCGCCGTATGGCAAGCGCCGCAGTGGCCCAGACCCTGCACCAGGTAGGCGCCGCGCAGCAATTGCGCGTCGCCCGTGACCGGCGTTTTATACGGCTGCGGCGTGGGAGCGAAGGCCCAGCGCCAGATGGTCAAGGGGAAACGCATCGACAATGGCCACGGGATGTCGGCCGCCTTGTTCGGCGTCGGGTCCGCCTTCACGCCATGCATGAAATAGGCGTACAGCGCCTGCATGTCCGCCTCGCTCAGGCGCGAGTACGACGGATACGGCATGGCCGGATACACGGTATAGCCGTGCTTGGTCACGCCCGTGCGCATCAGCTTGTCGAAATCGGCAAAGCTCCAGTCGCCGATGCCGGCCTTCTTGTCCGGCGTGATGTTGGTGGAATACACCTTGCCGATCGGCGTTTCCATGCCCAGGCCGCCCGCGAACGGACGGCCTTTCGTGCCGGCCGTGTGGCAGGCGATGCAATCGCCCGCGCGGGCCAGGTATTCGCCCTGGCGTATCAGCTGGGCGTTCGGAGTGGTGGCAGCGGCCGTGGTGGCGGACCAGGCAGTGCCGGAGGCGAGCGCCAGCAGCAGCGCGCCCACGGTATGGGTGAATGTGTTGTTCATCTTCTTGTTCTTTATCAAGCGACCAGGGGACGGGGATCTTTCAGGTATTGCTCGCGGATGGCCTTGGCCGACCAGTAGGTCAGCGCGCAGACGAGGCCCGTCGGGTTGTAGCCGATGCCGACTGGGAACACGCTGGAGCCGACGGCAAACACGTTGTGCACGTCCCAGCTCTGCAGGTAGCGATTGACGACGCTGGTCTTGCGGTCCGCGCCCATGGCCGTACCGCCCGCCCAGTGGGTGGTCTGGTAGTTGCGCAAGTCGAGGTGGTCGCCCACGTTCTTGACGGACACCTTGATAGCTTCCGGATTCATGGCCTCGGCCACCTTCATCATCTTGTCGGTGACGAAACGGCTCATCTTGATGTCGTTTTCCTTCCAGTCAAAGGTAAAGCGCAGCAATTGCTGGCCATACTTGTCCGTGTAGGTGGGGTCGAGGTCGACATAGCAGTCGCGATACGTCATGTTGGCGCCGTGACAGTCGAAGGAGACCGTGTTCAGGTAGCTCTTCTTGACGGCCTTTTTCCAGGCCGAACCCCAGGCGGGCGTGCCGTCCGGCGTGGCAATGCCGGAAATTGGCTTGGAGCCGGCCGGGTTGCACCAGGCGGGCGAGCCGCCGACAAAACCCAGCGGGCCATGGTCGAAGTTGTCGCCATTCCAGTCGTCGAGCGCGACGCCGGTGCCGCCGGCGCCGATGAACGGGTTCGTGTTCGTGTCTTCCTTGAAGAAGGTCTGGATGGTGGACATCATCTGGTAGGCGATGTTGCGTCCCACCACGCCTTCATTGCTGACGGGGTCATATGGCTTGCCAATGCCCGACAACAGGAACAGGTGCGCATTGTTGTAGGCAAAGGCGCTGGCGATGACCAGGTCAGCCGGCTGCTCGACGGCCTTGCCGTCCGCATTGATATAGGTCACGCCCGTCGCGCGTTTTTTGCTGCCGTCGAGGTTGATGCGCACGACGTTGCAGTTGGCGCGCAATTCGAAGTTGGCCACCATGCGCAGGGCCGGCATGATGTTGACGTTGGGCGAAGCCTTGGAATAGTTGTAGCAAGCATAGCCGGAGCAGAAACCGCAGAAGTTGCACGGTCCCATCTGGCAGCCGTACGGGTTCGTGTACGGGCCGGATGCGTTCGACGAAGCGTTGACGAACGGGTGGTAGCCGACGGCCTTGGCCGCGCGGCGGAACAGTTCGGCCGTGTACGGCACTTTTTGCGGCGCCAGCGCGTAATTGTCGGAGCGGTCGCCCTCGAACACATTGCCGTCGCCGACGACGATGCCGTTGACCTTATATGCCTGGCCCGAGGTGCCGAAGACTTTTTCCACAAAATCGAAGTGCGGCTCCAGCTCGGCGTAGGTCACGCCAAAGTCCTGGATCGTCATGCCTTCGGGGATGAATTTCTTGCCGTAGCGGCGTTCGTAGTGGCTGCGGATCTGCAGCTCTTCCGGCAAGACGCGCCAGTGCATGCCCGACCAGTGCAAGCCCGCGCCGCCCACGCCCGTGCCGGGCTTGAAGGCGCCGATCTGGCGGTAGGGCACGGCCACGCCCGTGATGCTGTGGCGGAAGGTGAACGTGCTTTTCGACATGTCCTGGAACAGCTTGCTGCGCTGGATGTAGGTCAGCTCGTCGAGGGTCTTCGGATAGGCGCCGTCGGGATAGGTGTCGCGGTACTCGCCGCGTTCCAGCGCGACCACGTTCAGGCCCGCTTCCGTCAATTCCTTGGCCATGATGGCGCCGGTCCAGCCGAAGCCGACAATCACGGCATCGACAGGCTTCATTTTTACATCTGGTTTGATATCACTCATGATGGTTTTTCTTTTTCTTTGATCTGCTACAAAAAGTCTTATGCGATAGAAACAGGGGGCAGCGGGTATTTCTTCCCATACTGTTCCACCCAATCCATGTAGTCGGCGCGCGCGCCGGGGAAACCGACCATCTTCCAGGCCAGCATGTCCTTGTTGCCGCCGTGCACGGGATCGCAAAAGTAACCTTCGCGCGTGTTTTGCAGCAACTGGTTGAAGAAGACCTTGGCCGGCACTTCGCCGATGTCCAACGTTCCCTTTTGCAATTGCGTGATGACGGCGTCGCGCTCGGCCCCGTTCAGCTGCACGAAAGGCTTGCCCGACTGTTTATGGACGGCTGCGTTGACGCCGGCCAGGGCGCTCTTGTACAGCTCGCGCGGCGCCATGTGGAACTGGTAGCCGAACTGTTCGATCGACGGCACGAACGGTCCCTGCATGTACCACAGCGCGCCATACGCGTAGGGCGTGTTCATCTGCGCATCGATGAATTCATGCGCGCCCGATTCCAGCGCGCCCGGCCCTTCGCCGTCGGCGGGGATCAGGCGGTCGACCAGCGCCGTCAGGGTGGCCCATTCGGTGGCGTCGAAAAAGCGCGGTTTGTAGGCAGGCTGGTCCTTGGAGACGGCCATGGCCAGGCCGCCGCCGGCGCCGGCCAGCAAGGCCACGGCAGGCGCGGCGCCGACGGCCTTGCGCAGGAAGTTACGCCGATGGGGCGATATCCCGATGATTTTCATAGGTTTTCCTCAGGCGGCACGAGCCGCCACAGTGATGGATGTGGGAGTCAGAAAGAAAATGCGGGCATGCGCCGCGGAGAGTGCAGATTTCACGTAGAGATGACTGGAGTATCGCGGCGCGGCGTACCCACCTGTCGGTTAATTGATCAGGATGATTGACAAGCAGTTGCTTTGCATTTACGGTGCGCATCGTACCATAATTAAAAGAAACATTCAGAGACAGGTTAGACGTGATCAAAAAAGAGGCAGTGGCGCGTGGCCGCCCGCGCAAGGCGGGTGTGGAAGATGCGGTATTGGAAGCGATCGTCATGCTGGTGCGCCTGCATGGGCTCGACGCGGTGACGATACAGATGGTGGCCGACGCTGCCGGCGTGGGGCGCCAGACGATCTACCGGCGCTGGCCGCGCCGCGAAGACATGCTGCTCGACGCGCTCGTCAAGCGCACGGCGGAAAAGCTGCAGCGCGCGCTCGACATGCCGGACGGCCAGGAAATCGAGGCGATCTGCGCGCGCATCTTCGACAACCTGAACGCCGACGGCCGCTTCACCTGCGACCTGCTGGTGCTGATCCACAACGATGCGGCGGCGCAACTGCGCTTTCGCGAGCAGATCGTCGCGCCGTGGATCAGCCTGGTGGTGCAGCGCCTGCTCAACATCGGCGTGCGCGCCGACCTCGACCTGCGCCTGTTCGCCTTCATGCTGCAATCGGCGCTCGTGTACCAGATGCAGCTGGGCGGCCAGCTCGATGCGGCCTTGCAGGAGCGGTGTTGCCGCTTTATCCGCAGCATGCTCTAGATTAGCTGGCTATAATCGTGGCGAGTCCCCTCACGTCACCATCAGAAAGCCAGCCCATGAGCCATGTATTTCCCGCCAGCCTGCAAGCGCCGCGCAGCCGTTTGAGCAGCAACGGTCCCGAACTGTCGCGCATCGTCGCCGGCATGTGGCGCATCGGCGAGTGGAATATGTCTGCGCAGCAACGCCTGGCCTTCATCGAGCAATGCCTGGCGCTGGGCGTATCGAGCTTCGACCATGCCGACATCTATGGCGATTACAGCGCCGAAGGCCTGTTCGGCGAAGCGCTGGCACTGCAGCCGGGCTTGCGCGACAAGATGGAGCTGGTCAGCAAATGCGGCATCAAGCTGCTGTCGCCGCACCGTCCCGGCCATGCCATCCAGCATTACGACACGAGCGCGGCGCACATCACCAGTTCCGTGGAACACACCTTGCGCCAGTTGCAGACGGACCGCCTGGACTTGCTGCTGATCCACCGCCCCGACCCGCTGATGGATTTCGACGAGATCGCCGGCGCCTTCACGCAATTGAAAGCGGCGGGCAAGGTCTTGCACTTTGGCGTGTCGAATTTCAGCCGCCACCAGTTCGAATGCCTGCACCGGCGCTTCCCGCTGGTGACGAACCAGGTGGAATTTTCGCCGCTGCACGTGACGCCACTGTTCGATGAAACCTTCGACGGCTTGCAGGACGTGGGCGTGGCGCCGATGATCTGGTCGCCGCTGGCGGGCGGACGGCTGTTCCAGGGCGGCGATGCGAATGTGGAGAACTTGCGCAATGTCATCAAGCAGATCGCGGATGAACTGCAGCGTCCGTTTGCCAGCGTGGTATTCGCCTGGATCATGCAACTGCCATGCCGCCCCCTGCCGCTGACGGGCACGGGCCGCATCGAAGCCGTCGGCGTGGCCGTGGAGGGCACGCAATTTGCGCTCAGCCGCAGCGACTGGTTCGCCATCCTGCGCGCCGCGCGCGGGCACGAGGTGGCTTAGTCTATCTCGTCCGGGTCGTTGAAGACTTGCGGCAACGCAATACCCCGCCAGCCCAGGTGCCACGCCAGGTTGAGCAACAGGGTGGCGGCGATGTAGACGGCGAAGAACAGCGCGAAGAAGCTGGTCTTCAGCCACACCAGCAGGGCGACGGCGACGATCAGCACCAGCAGCGCGGCCAGGCTTTTCTTTTGCTTGGAGCTGGGGAAGCGCAAGGTCGACACCATCAGGCTGCCCACACCCACCAGCAATAGCATCAGCAGATAGCTGTGCAGCATGGAATCGATGGGTGCCGGCCAGGCCACCACGACGGCCGCCACGCAGGCGGCCCCGGCCGTGATCGGCATGCCGACGAAATACAGGGGATCCGTCCGTCCCACGTTCACATTGAAGCGCGCCAGGCGCATGGCGCCACACGCGACAAAGAAGAAGCTGGCCATGCCGCCAAAGCGCAGCAGCAGCGGATCGTGCACGCCCATCTGCACGAAGCCGTAGCAGTACAGCAATACGGCCGGGGCGCAGCCGAAATTCATCACGTCGGCGATGGAATCGAGCTGCACGCCGAACTGCGAGCTGGTATTCGTCAGGCGCGCCACGTAGCCGTCGAGCGCGTCGAACACCCCGGCCAGCACCAGCAGCGCGGCCGCCAGCCGGTAATCGGCGGGGTTGCCGACACCGGCGTTATCGACGGAGATGACGATGCTGGCAAAACCGCAGGCTATCGAAAGCAAAGTCACCATGCTGGGCAAGGCGTATTTGGCGCGCTGCAGGCGCGACTTGGGCAATGTGTTCAAATTTGTGGGCAATCAAAGTAGCGGAAATGAGGCAACGCAGCGGCAAACGCTGCACTATGCTCATTCTACCCTGCGCAGCTGCGGCACCGTCTGCGCACGAGCACGCGACATATCTTGTCATTGATGCTCTACGGCATATAAAAATGCCTTAGAATCGTTTCACAGGGCAGCACGCCGGCCCCCACCGCTGCCCGCCTACCTATACAGGAGTCAACTTGATTGTCTCGTCACTGCGTTGGAAGTACTGGATACCCGCCCTGCTGAGTGCAGCCCTGCTGAGCGCCTGCGGCGGCGGCGATAACGGCGGCAAGACGTCGCTGAACACCTCGACCCAGGCCGGGCAGCTGACACAGGAGCCGGGCGCTCCCGTCCTCAGCAACAATATCGCCACCGATGGTTTCAACTGGATCAATTACCGGCGCAGCCAGATCGGCCTGGCGCCGCTGGTGCGCAATAGCCAGATCGACAACGCGGCACTCGGCCACTCCAATTATCTGAACAGCAATAATGTGGTGGTGCACAATCAAGTCAAAGGCAAGCCCGGCTTTACCGGCGAAACACTGTATGACCGCCTGACCGCGTCCGGCTATGGCGTCACTTCCGTCTGGGGCGAAGTCATCGCGGGCGTGTCGACCAATTCCGGTTTCTACATGGCGGAAAACCTGATCACGGCCGTGTATCACCGCTTCCTCATCTTTGAACCGGTCTTCAAGGAAGGCGGCGCCGGCGCGGCCGTCAACACCAGCGGCTATGCGTATTTCACCACCGACCTGGCGGGCAACAGCCGCTACGGTCCCGGCTTGCCGGCCGGCCAGATCGTCAGCTACCCGTTCGATGGACAGACCAAGGTCGCCACCAGTTTCGCCAGCAATGAAGAGGAACCCGATCCCGTGCCCAACCAGGACGTGGTCGGCTACCCCATCAGCGTCCATGCGAATTTCGACGCCACCCTCAGCGTGACGACATTCACCGTGCGCCAGCGTGGCGCCGGCGCGGACCTGGCGGTACGCCTGCTCAGCAAGGAAACCGATGCCGTCAATACATCGCGCTCGGTGGCCGCCATCATCCCGCTGGCCCCCCTGCTGGCGGCCACCACCTATGACGTGAGTTTCATCGGCAAAGTCAATGGCGCGAGCGTCACGCGCAGCTGGTCATTCACGACGCGTTAGTCTGGCAGCGTCTGCCAAGCGGACGCAGTAGCGAGGGCAACTGGATGTAAAATAGTGGATATTGCATGAATGCAATTGACAAGTTTTGGGGCCCTCTGCACACCAGGCATGATGAAACCACACGCCACTTGCGATGATGATGCCGCCCTCGCGGCATCCGACATGGTCCGGATTCTCGATGTCGAGAACGGACTGGGCCGCATCATGGGCGACCGCATCCTGTACCTGAAAATCCTGCGCCGCTTCCTGCATGACCACGGCACCACGCCGTGCCAGATCCGCGCCGAATTCGACACGGGCAACTATGCCTCCGCGCGCCTGAAGGCGCATACCTTGAAGGGCGCCGCCGGCATGATCGGCGCGCACCACGTGCACGGCCTGGCGGAAACGCTGGAATCGGCACTGCGCGCGCAGGCGCCCGACCTGGCCCGGCAGATGCTGCAGCTGGAACTGGCGCAAGATCAATTGCTGGGCGCGGTCAGCAGCATGCTGGGCACGCCGGAGGCGACCCACACGGCGGCGCAGGACGTGGCGCCCGATCCGGCCGCGCCTGCCATCCAGCTGCTGCTGGCGCGCCTGGCCAGCCACCTGCGCGAAGGCGACGGCGCGGCCATCGACATCCTGGAAAACTCGGCCAGCCTGCTGGCGGCCAGCCTGGGCGTGCACGTCTACCAGGAAGTGGCGGCTGCCGCACATGAGTTCGACTACGACGGCGCGCTGGCGGCGCTGCTGCGGCGCCGCTAATTACCGAACTCAAGGGTGGTATTGCGCCTCTTCCGCGTAAGCCATGCCACAGCTCTTGCCGCAAAAGCGGCGCACGGCGTCGAGCGGCTTGTCGCAGTACCAGCACGCGCCTTTCGGCGGCAAGGTGGCGATCAATTCCGGCATGGCGGGCAATCGTCGCGCCACGACCTCATCCCCGCATTCAACGACATCCGGCTGTTTGCTGTCCATGGCGCTTCCTTTCCTAGCGGCACTTCAAGGCCGCTCAGCAAGATTACGTCAGCGCAGTTTGAAGCCCATGACATTTCTCAACGGCGGCCACGCTTGCCCCATCGGCGCCTTGAAATTTCCAAACGACAACGTTGTCACTTCACACTACAATCGGTGTTCCGTTCACTTGCGCGCCTGCCATGAAACCCATCCCTCTGCTGCTCTCCTGCTTGCTGCTCAGCGCCTGCGCCACGCAGGCGCCCACCGCCTACACCCTCAATTCGGGCGCCGAACGCACGCCGGAACAATTGGCGGTGGTGTTCGAACACGCCGACCTGACCTTGCGCATCGACCCGGCCAGCCGCAGCATCGCCGGCGACGCGCGCCTGACCTTCCTGGCGACGCAGCCGATCTCGCGCTTCGCGCTGGACCTGGACCGCAACCTGCCCGTCGATGCCATCGAAATCGACGGCAAGGCGCTGCGGCCGCAAGACTATGCCAACCCGGACGGGCGCCTGAGCATGACCTTGCCGGCCACCCTCGCGGCCGGCGCGCGCACCACCATCCGCGTCGTCTACCACGGCGTGCCGCACGTCGCCGTGAAGGCGCCGTGGGATGGCGGCATGGTGTGGTCGAGCACGGCAGATGGCGCGCCGTGGATCGCCAGCGCCGTGCAAGGCGAAGGCTGCGACCTGTTCTGGCCCTGCATCGACCACCCGATGGGCAAGGCCCAGCTGATCGACCAGCACATCCAGGTGCCGGCGCCGCTGGTGGCGGCCGGCAACGGCGTCGCGCTTGGCATGGATGAGGCCGACGGCTGGCGCACCTGGCACTGGCGCGCCAAGCACCCGAGCACCTATGGCATCGCCCTCAACGTGGCGCCCTACCGCAGCCTGCAGGGCGAGTACGCCAGCCGCTACGGCAACCGCATCCCCCTGCAATTCTGGTATCTGCCGGAAAGCGAAGCCAAGGCGGGCGCCCTGTTCGCGGAATTGCCGCCCATGCTAGATTTTTTTGAAAGCGTCATCGGCCCCTACCCGTTTGGCGATGAAAAGGTCGGCATCGCCGAAACGCCGCACAAGGGCATGGAGCACCAGACCATCAATGCCTATGGCAACAAATTCGCCAAGAGCAGCTATGGCTACGACGAACTGCTGCAGCATGAATTTGCGCACGAATGGTTCGGCAACCAGCTCACCAACAGCAACTGGGACGATATGTGGCTGCACGAAGGTTTCGGCACCTACATGCAACCGCTGTACATGCAATATCTGCGGGGAGAACAGGAATATTTTGCTTCGTTGCAACAAATGCGCGCCAGCATCGTCAACAAGGCGCCCATGGTCTCGGGCAAGCCGAAAAGCGAGGAAGAAGTCTACGACCTGAAAAAGGGCGGACCGGGCGGCGACATTTATGTGAAAGGGGCGCTGGTGCTGCACACCTTGCGCGGCCTGATCGGCGACGACGCCTTCTTCCGCGCCGTGCGCCTGCTCGTCTACGGCACGGAACAGCCGCAGCCGGGCCAGTTCCAGCCCCGCTATGGCAGCACGCAGGAATTCATGGCCATCGTCAACAAAGTCACGGGCAGCAATTACGACTGGTTCTTCCAGACCTATCTGTACCAGGCCGCGCTGCCGGAGCTGTCCGCCGTGCGGGACGGCGACACCCTGCGCCTGCTGTGGAAGACGCCTGCCGACCTCGCCTTCCTGATGCCGGTGGAAGTGCGTATCGGCAAGGAAATCCATACCGTTTCCATGGCGCTGGGCTTTGGCGAACTGCCCCTGCCGGCTGGCGCCACGTACACGCTCGACCCGCGCTCGCGCGTGCTGCGGCGGGCCGAGCATATCGAAGCCTTCCAGACATTCAAGGAAGAGCAAGCCAAGCGCAAGAAGAGCTGAGCCGCCGCAAGCCAGGGCGGCCGTTATTTCCGGAAACTGCGCACCGCGTCATTGGCATTGTCGGCAATGACTTTTTCCAGCTTCGGCTGTCCTGCATACTTGGCGGACAGCCGTTTCCACTGCCGCTGCGCCTGGCCGCAAAAAGCAGCCACGGCTTGCGTGATCTCGCGCTGGCGCGCCTTGTCATTGTCATCCCACTCGCCGGCAAAGTGCTCGCACATTTGCGCATGATCAATGAACTGCACCACGTCGCGCGGCAGCTTTTCCTCTGCCTGAACCAGCAAGGGCAGACAGCACAGTGCGGCAGCGATCAACATTTTCATCGTGTGCCCTTACTTGCCGATGCAGAAACGGCTGAAAATCACGCCCAGCAGATCGTCAGGCGAAAACTCGCCCGTGATGCTCGACAGCTGCACTTGCGCCAGGCGCAGTTCTTCGGCAAACAAGTCCAGCGACTGGTCGTCCTGCGCCGCGTGTTCGGCCGCGATGTCCAGGTGCTTGCCGGCCGATTTGAGCGCGATCAAATGGCGTTCGCGCGCCAGGTACAGCGATTCTCCCGTCTGCTGCCAGCCGGCGATGCGCAACAGCTCGGCACGCAGCAAGTCGATGCCGATGTGCTCGTGCGCGGACAGATACACGTGGGTGGCGTCGGGCAGGCTGTCGACGCTGGGCTTGTGACCCGACAGGTCGATCTTGTTCCACACGCGCACCACCGGCACGCCCTCGGGGAAGGCGGCGACGATGGTTTCATCGGCCAAGGTCGGGCCATGATCTGCGTCAAGCAAGTGCAGGATCACGTCGGCCTTGCCGATCTCGCCCCAGGTGCGTTCGATGCCGATGCGCTCGACAGCGTCGATGGTATCGCCCGCGCTGCGGATGCCGGCCGTGTCGATGATGTTGAGCGGAATGCCTTCAATCTGGATCGTTTCGCTGACCTTGTCGCGCGTGGTGCCGGCGATCGGCGTGACGATCGCCACGTCGGCGCCCGCCAGCGCGTTCAGCAGCGATGATTTGCCCACGTTCGGCTGGCCCGCCAGCACGACATTGAGGCCTTCGCGCAGCAGCGCGCCCTGCGCCGCCTGCGCAAACACTTTATGCAACGCTGCGATGACGGCCTTCAACTGGCCGCGCGCATTCGATTTTTCCAGGAAGTCGATCTCTTCTTCCGGGAAATCCAGGGTCGCCTCGACCAGCATGCGCAGTCCCGTCACCTGCTCGACCAGCGCGTGGATGGTGTTCGAAAACGCGCCCGACAGCGATTGCGAAGCGGACTTGGCGGCCGCCTCCGTGGAGGCGTCGATCAGGTCGGCCACGGCTTCGGCTTGCGCCAGATCAAGCTTGTCATTCAAAAACGCGCGACGCGTGAATTCGCCCGGTTCGGCCAGGCGCAAGCCGCTGTCACGGCCCGCTTCCAGCACGCGCGCCAGCAGCAGCTGCAGCACCACGGGGCCGCCGTGCCCCTGCAATTCCAGCACGTCTTCGCCCGTGTACGAATGCGGGCCCTTGAAGTGGATGGCGATGCCCTGGTCGATGATGGCGCCGTCGCTTTCCGTGAATGGCAAATAGGTGGCGTGGCGCGGTTTCAGCGCCTGCGCGCCGAACAGGGCCGTCATTAACGGAGCGAGATTTTTGCCGGAGGCGCGTACCACGCCGATGCCGCCGCGCCCGGGAGCGGTGGCGATGGCGGCGATAGGGGAAGAGTCGAGTTTCATGGGGATATTGTAGATTATTCGGGGAAGGCTGCGGGAGCCGCGCTATGTTCAGCGACAAACCGGGTGCACATGAAGGGGGGCAGTGGAAAACCGGCAAAACCCACTTTTTTTTTGACATCGTACCCACTGGGTAGGATGTCAAAAAAAAGCCCGCGCGAGGCGGGCTTTCGATTCGCTGGCCGGACTTACTTGACGGCAGGCGCGTATTTCTTGGTGATCACCCATTGCTGGCCGATCGACAGGACGTTGTTGACGACCCAGTAGAGTACCAAGCCCGACGGGAAGAAGAAGAACATCACCGAGAATGCCAATGGCATAAACAGCATCATCTTCGCTTGCATCGGATCGGCCGGGGCCGGGTTCAGCTTGGTCGTGATGAACATCGAGATCGCGTACAGCACGGGCAGGATGCACCATGGGTCATGCTGGGCCAGGTCGGTGATCCAGCCGATCCATGGCGCGCCGCGGATTTCCACGGACGCGTTCAAGACCCAGTACAGGGCGATAAAGACAGGCATCTGGATCAGGATCGGCAGGCAGCCGCCCAGCGGATTGATCTTTTCCGTCTTGTACAGCTCCATCGTGGCCTGGTTCATCTTTTGCGGATCGCCCTTGAAGCGTTCGCGGATCGCTTGCATCTTCGGCGTGACCAGTTTCATCTTCGCCATGCTGCGGTAGCCGGCGGCCGACAGCGGGAAGAACAGCAGCTTGATCAGGATCGTGAAGGCGATGATGGTCCAGCCCCAGTTGCCCAGCACGCTGTGGATCTGTTCCATGACCCAGAACATCGGCTTGGCGATGATGGTCAGCCAGCCATAATCCTTGACCAGTTCCAGGCCAGGCGAGACGTTTTCCAGCAGGTGCGCGATTTGCGGACCCGAGTACAGCTTGCTATCCATGCTGGCCGAAGCGCCTGGCGCCAGGGTAGGCAGGGGCAGCACGTTGCCGATGGCGTACAGGTTGGGGCCGACCTTCTTCGTGAAGATGTCGCGCTTGGCGTTCTCAGGCGGAACGAAAGCGGACACGAAGAAGTGTTGCGAAATCGCAAACCAGCCGCCATTCGCCGTCGCCGGGTGCAGGCCCTTCATGGCATTGTCGTTGCCCTTCTTCTCGTCTTCCAAGGCCGCTTTTTCGATTTTCTCGAACGTCAGCTTCTGGTACTTGTCTTGCGGCGTGTACAGGGTCGGGCCCGTGAAGCTGCTGTTGAAGAAGGAGTCGCCGACCGGCTTGTTGCCGTCATGCGTCAGTTGCAAATACAACTGCGGCGTGACAGGGGCCGCGCCCACGTTGGACACGTCATGGCGCACGTCGATGACGTAATCGCCGCGCTTGAAGGTAAACGTCTTGGTCAGCTTGACGCCGCCTTCGACCGCTTCCATCACCAGTTGAATTTGCTTGCCATCGGCCAGGGTACGCACGCCAGGCTGCACGGTGAAACCGCTCGCATGGGTAGGGAAGGGACCGCCGACCAGGCCCGATTGCGCCAGGTAAGTGTGGTTCGCGCCTTCGTCGAACAGCACTTCGTTTTGCTTGCCGTCGTCCGGCTGGCATACCTTGAACAGGCCGAAGCAGCCGCCAAACCAGCCCGGATTACCCGCGCCCTTGAATTTCAGCAATTCCAGACGCTTGACCTGGCCGCCCAGGGTGTCGATATCGACCTTGATGACGTCGGTGGTGATGGTAATCACTTCGCGCTTGAACGCGGCGGGATCGACAGCGTCACCCGGCAGGGCAGGCACGCCTGCCGCGGCTGGCAAGGCAGCCGTCTTGGCAGGGGTCGCAGGCGCCTTGGCGGTTTGTTCCGTGTTCGCGGAGAACATCGACGGCTTGCCGTTCGAGATCATCCATTCGTTCCAGAGAATTACCAGCGAGACGGAAAACACGATCCACAGGATGGTACGTTTATTGATATCCATTAGGGTATTTGTCAGGAGTGGTTGCAACCGCAAGCGGTCGTTGAAGATTGTTTGCAATCGGCCGGCGGCACCGGGTCGACGCCCCCTTCATTCCAGGGGTGGCAACGGCACAGGCGCTTGGCAGCCAGCAGGCTGCCCTTGGCAGTACCGTGCACGCGCAGCGCTTCCATCGCGTAATGCGAACAGCTCGGATAGAAACGGCAATTCTGTCCCAGCATGGGGCTGATCAGCAACTGATAAGCGCGCAGCAGGAACAGCAGCAGGGTTTTCATGGCGCGGATGGTGGTGGCGCAGCAACAGAACGGGCCTGGGCGGCGATTTGCGCCGCGAACAGGCGGCTCAATTCCTCGCGCAGCTCGGCTTTGAGCTGCGTCGTGGTGGCCGGGCCATCCTTGCTGTTGACGGCGCGCGACAAACGCACCACGCAGTCGACCGGCGGCATCGCGCTGTTGCGAAACAGCTCGCGCGTGACGCGCTTGATCGTGTTGCGGGTCGCCGCGCGCGGCGCGAAACGCTTGGCCACAACGACGCCCAGCCGCGCATGCGGCAATTGATTGTGTCGGGTGTACAGCACAAAATGCGCTGTTTTTTGCGAAGGGCGCAAACGAAAAACGGATGAAAATTCATCCGTTTTAACGATACGCCGAACGCGCGCGAAGTCGTGTGAACCTTCGCGTTGATTGCCGACTGGAGTACAGCTAGCCACGCGATCAGCTGTCAACGACAAGCCTAGACGGCCAGACGTTTGCGGCCCTTTGCGCGACGTGCGTTGAGCACATCACGGCCACCACGGGTAGCCATACGAGCGCGGAAGCCGTGCGTACGCTTGCGGCGAACGACGGAAGGTTGGTAAGTACGTTTCATGTTGGTCTCGCTAAAAACAAAAAAAATGCAAAATCGGGTCTGACGTCCCGTCAGTTTTTGGTGCCAATGACAATCGCGCACTTATGCCAAGGCACAAGCTGGCCAATCTCATCGCCCGCTTAATCCACGCTTAGTCCATATTGTCGTTCCAAATGAATAAACACGGAATACGGGCGGGGAACCCTGAATTATTCAGCATATGCCCCCCTCTTGTCAAGGATTGCCGTGATCGCCCGGAAATTTGCGCGCCGGCCCCCATCTGCCGGCAAGGCCCCGCCACAGGCCGCGCCAGCACTGCCTGTGACGGGATAACCGGGGGATAAGTCGCCTCTTATGCACACGGCGCCCCACCCCGCCACACAAAAATAACAGCCGTGCCTGTGGATAACTTTCGCAGTCGGGAGTAGAATAGCGCGTTACGTGTGGCGAGCCCTCGCGCGACGCCGGCCTTGCAACACGGTGAACGCAGGGCAGAATCGATACGCCCTCCCACACCTTTTCACATAGACATACATGGATAATTTCTGGCAGGCCTGTTCCGCGCAGTTGGAACTGGAGCTGACACCGCAACAATTCAGTGCGTGGATCAAACCGCTTATCCCTCTCGATTACGAAGAGGGCAAGCTGCGCATTGCTGCGCCCAATCGCTTCAAGCTCGATTGGGTCAAGACCCAGTTCGCCAGCCGCATCACTGCCCTGGCCATTCAGTACTTCGAAGCGCCGACGGAAGTGCAGTTCGTGCTCGACCCACGCCTGGCCTTGCCGAAGAAACCCGTCACCGCCAGCACCCCGGCCAGCGATCCGAATGGCGGCGCGCCCAGCGCGCGCGCCGCGGAGCCGCAGCCGAGCGTGCCGGAGTTAAGCATCGGCGCCGCGCCGCGCCGCGAGCAGAGCCGCATCAACACCGACCTGACCTTCGACAGCTTCGTGACGGGTAAGGCCAACCAGCTGGCGCGCGCCGCCGCCATCCAGGTGGCGAACAACCCGGGCGTGTCGTACAACCCGCTGTTCTTCTATGGCGGCGTCGGCCTGGGCAAGACCCACTTGATCCACGCCATCGGCAACCAGGTGATGGCCGACAATCCGGGCGCGAAGATCCGCTACATCCACGCAGAACAGTATGTTCGCGACGTAGTGACCGCTTACCAGCGCAAGGGTTTCGACGACTTCAAGCATTACTATCACTCGCTCGACATGCTGCTGATCGATGATATCCAGTTCTTTGGCGGCAAGAGCCGCACGCAGGAAGAGTTCTTCTATGCCTTCGAGGCATTAATTGCCGCAAAGAAACAGATCATCATCACCTCGGATACGTATCCGAAGGAAATCACGGGCATGGACGACCGCCTGATCTCGCGCTTCGACTCGGGCCTGACGGTGGCCATCGAACCGCCGGAACTGGAAATGCGCGTGGCGATTCTGTTGAAAAAGGCCAAGCAGGAAGGCGTGACCTTCTCCGACGACGTGGCCTTCTTTGTCGCCAAGCACTTGCGTTCGAACGTGCGCGAACTGGAAGGCGCGCTGCGCAAGATCCTCGCGTATTCGCGTTTCCATGGCAAAGATATCACCATCGATATCGTCAAGGAAGCGCTGAAGGACTTGCTGTCGGTGCAGAATCGCCAGATTTCCGTGGAAAACATCCAGAAAACGGTGGCCGACTTCTTCAATATCAAGGTTGCCGACATGTATTCGAAGCGCCGCCCCGCGAATATCGCCCGGCCGCGCCAGATCGCCATGTACCTGGCCAAGGAATTGACACAGAAGAGCCTGCCGGAAATCGGCGAGCTGTTCGGCGGCCGCGACCACACCACGGTGCTGCATGCCGTGCGCAAGATCGCGCTGGACCGCACCAAGAACCCGGAATGCAACCATGAATTGCATGTGCTGGAACAAACGTTAAAAGGCTAAGCGCCGCTTGGGCAAGGCTGGCTCAAAACGTGCTTTACCCTTATTATCTGGGAGAGCGCCGCAGCCGGCCTGCCGGGGCTCCCCTTGCAATGATTGTTAAATTACTACGTTAAACTTCATACCTATACATTGAGGATAAATATGCAATTGGTCAAAACCACCCGAGATACCCTTCTCCGGCCACTGCAGATCGTGAGCGGTATTGTCGAGCGTCGGCACACTATGCCGATTCTGGCCAATATCCTCATCCGCAAAGACGGTGAAAATGTCTCCTTCCTGTCGACCGACACCGAAGTGCAGATCACCACGCACGCGGAAATCGGTTCCGGCGCGGACGTCACCGGCACCACCGTGGCCGCGCGCAAGCTGCTCGACATCCTGCGCGCCCTGCCCGAATCGGGCGACGTCACGATGACCCTGCTGAACAAGCGCCTGACCGTGCAAACGGGCAAGTCGCGCTTCGCCCTGCAAACCTTGGCGGCGGAAGAGTTTCCAACCGTGCAACAAGCGGAAAGCTACAACGCGTCCGTCACCCTGCCCCAGAAAACCTTGAAGCACCTGTTCAACATGGTGCATTTCTCGATGGCGCAGCAAGACATCCGCTACTACCTGAACGGCTTGCTGCTGGTTCTGGATGGCAATAATGTGATCGCCGTGGCCACCGACGGCCACCGCCTGGCGTTTTGCCAGGTCGCTACCGAGCAGACGTTTGCGCGCCAGGAAGTGATTATTCCGCGCAAGACCATCATCGAACTGCAGCGCCTGCTGGAAGAGAACGATGAGCCGGTGCAGCTGGACATCGCCGCCAACCAGGTGAAACTGACCTTTGCCGACATCGAGCTGATCTCGAAGCTGGTGGAAGGCAAGTTCCCCGACTACACGCGCGTGATTCCTAAAGGCTACAAAAACGACTTCACCATCGGCCGCGATGAACTGCTGCGCTCGCTGCAACGTGCCGCCATCATGACCAGCGACAAGTTCAAGGGCGTGCGCTGCATCATCACCCCGGGCAGCATGAAGATCAGCTCGACCAATGCGGACCAGGAAGAAGCCGTCGAAGAGCTGGAAATCGATTACGGCGGCGACTCCGTCGACATCGGCTTCAACGTGACGTATCTGCTGGACGTGCTGAACAACCTGAAATGCGAATACGTCAACATCGCGCTGGGCGACTCGAACTCGTCCGCCCTGATCTCCATCCCTGACAACGCGGACTTCAAGTACGTTGTCATGCCGATGCGCATTTAAGCGTAACCCAATGCAAAACTGGGGTCTGATCCGACAGGGTCAGGCCCCGCAATCAGCAATCGTTATTTGAGAAAGCAGTCCATGTCCGAGAATCCACAAGACACCCCGATCCAGGCCAAAACGGAAGAATACGGCGCCGCCTCCATCCAGATCCTGGAAGGCCTGGAAGCCGTACGCAAACGCCCGGGCATGTACATTGGCGACACCTCGGACGGCACCGGCTTGCACCATCTGGTATTCGAAGTGCTGGACAACTCGATCGATGAATCGCTGGCCGGCCACTGCACGGAAATCCACGTCACCATCCACAGCGACAATTCGATCTCGATCACCGACAATGGCCGCGGCGTGCCAACCGGCCTGAAAATGGACGACAAGCACGATCCGAAGCGTTCGGCGGCGGAAATCGTCATGACCGAACTGCACGCGGGCGGCAAGTTCGACCAGAACTCGTACAAAGTATCGGGCGGTTTGCATGGCGTGGGTGTGTCCTGCGTCAATGGTCTGTCGAAATTGCTGAAACTGACCATCCGCCGCGATGGCAAAGTGCATCACATGGAATTCGTGCGCGGCGTGCCGCAAGACCGCCAGATCGTCATGGTCGGCGACATCGCCACCTCGCCGATCAAGGTCATCGGCGAAACGGACAAGCGCGGCACCGACGTGCATTTCTGGGCCGACGAGGAAATCTTCACGCACGTGGAATTCCACTACGAAATCCTGGCCAAGCGCATCCGTGAACTGTCCTTCCTGAACAATGGCGTCAACATCAAGTTGTCGGACCAGCGCACGGGCAAGGAAGAAGTCTTCGCCTTCGAAGGCGGCACGCGCGGCTTCGTCGAGTACATCAACAAGGCCAAGTCGGTCTTGCACCCGACCATTTTCCAGGCCACGGGCGAGCGCATGTCGGACCAGAACACGAATATCTCGGTCGACGTGTCGATGCAGTGGAACGATGCCTACAATGAACAGGTGCTGTGCTTTACGAATAACATCCCGCAACGCGACGGCGGCACCCACCTGACTGGCTTGCGCGCGGCGATGACGCGCGTGATCAACAAATACATCGATGAACACGAGTTCGCCAAAAAGGCGAAAGTGGAAATCAACGGCGACGACATGCGCGAAGGCTTGACCTGCGTCCTGTCCGTGAAAGTGCCGGAACCGAAATTCTCGTCGCAGACGAAAGACAAGCTGGTGTCGTCGGAAGTGCGCGGCCCCGTCGAAGAGATCGTCGCCAAGACGCTGGCTGATTACCTGCAAGAAAAACCGAACGACGCCAAGATCATTTGCGGCAAGATCGTCGAAGCGGCGCGCGCCCGCGAAGCGGCCCGCAAGGCCCGCGACTTGACGCGCCGCAAAGGCATCATGGATGGCCTGGGCCTGTCGGCCAAGCTGGCCGACTGCCAGGAAAAAGACCCCGCCCTGTGCGAACTGTACATCGTCGAGGGTGACTCGGCAGGTGGCTCGGCAAAACAAGGGCGCGACCGCAAGTTCCAGGCGATTCTGCCGCTGCGCGGTAAAGTCTTGAACGTGGAAAAAGCCCGTTTCGAAAAAATGCTGTCGTCGGAGCAGATCACCACCCTGATCGCCACGCTCGGCACCTCGATCGGACCGGACGAATTCAACGTCGAGAAACTGCGCTACCACCGCATCATCATCATGACCGATGCGGACGTCGACGGCGCCCACATCCGTACCCTGCTGCTGACCCTGTTCTACCGCCAGATGCCGCAACTGGTCGAGCGCGGCCACATCTACATCGCGCAACCGCCGCTGTACAAGGTGAAAGCGGGCCGCGACGAGCGCTATCTGAAAGATGACGCCGAGGAAGCGAGCTACATGATGACCGTGGCGCTGAACACGGCCGTGCTGGTGCCGCGCGAAGGCGCGGAAGGCATTTCCGGCGAAACGCTGACGGAACTGGTGCGCAAGTTCAACCTGTCGAACACCATCATGACGCGTCTGACGCGCGTCATCGACCGCGCCGCCCTGACGGCCATCATGACGGGCGTGCAGCTGGACCTGTCGACCCTGGACCTGGCGGAAACGTCCGCCTTGGCCCTGCAGACGGCCATCAACGACAGCGCCGTGCGCGTGCATGTGCGTTCCGACGACTTGTCGGAAAAACACAAGCTGCACATCGAGCGCATGTACCACGGTAACGTCAAAGTGACGGCCATCGACGCCGACTTCGTGCAAGGCCCGGACTACGCCGTGCTGAGCAGCGGCGCCGCCACCTTCGAAGGTTTGATCGGCGAAGGCGCGTTTGTGCGCCGCGGCGAAGGCGAGCGCATCAAGGAAATCGCCGTGGTCGACTTCCACCAGGCCATGCAATGGCTGCGCGACGAAGCCGAACGCACGGTCTCGAAACAGCGCTACAAAGGTCTGGGCGAAATGAACCCGGATCAACTGTGGGAAACGACGATGGACCCGACCGTGCGCCGCTTGTTAAAAGTGCAGATCGAAGACGCCATTGCGGCGGATCAAATCTTCACGACCTTGATGGGCGACGACGTGGAGCCACGCCGCGCCTTCATCGAAAACAACGCGCTGCGCGCGGGCAATATCGACGTGTAAGCCAGCTTCCCTGGTTTGCGTGACTGCCGAGGCGGCCCTCTTCAGGGCCGCTTTTTTTATGCCTGCCAGAATCCTGCCGCCCTATTGACATACTTGCTTTAAGCAAGCAATAATCTGCCACAAGCAAGTAAATGGAGGTGTCACATGCAGGCGGATCAACTCGGCGAACGCACGGAGATCGTGCGTCGTTTCAACCGTTTCTATACGCGCCAGATTGGCGTGCTGCATGAACACTTGCTGGACAGCGCATTCTCTCTGACGGAAGTGCGCATCCTGTATGAATTGGCACACCGGGAGCAGCTGACCAGCGCGGACCTGTGCCGCGAGCTGGGCTTGAATGCGGGCTATCTGAGCCGGGTCATTGCCGGGTTCGAAAAGCAGGGGCTGATCGCCAAGACGCGCTCGCCCACGGATGCGCGCGCGGCCCGATTGCAGCTGACCGGGCAGGGACAGCGCACCCTCGCGCCCCTGGTCGACGCCTCGCGGCGCGAAGTGGCCGCCATGCTGGAACGTTTGCCGCCGACGGCACAGCAGGAGCTGGTCGCTGCCATGGAGCAAATCCAGGGTTTGCTGGGGGAACCATCGCCCAGCTATCTCCTGCGCAATCCGCAGCCGGGCGACATGGGCTGGATCATCCACCGGCAAGCCGTGCTGTATGCGCAGGAATATGGCTGGAACAATGAATACGAGGCGCTCGTTGCCGACATCCTCGCCAAGTTCGTGCGGGAATTCGACCCGGCCCGTGAGCGTTGCTGGATCGCCGAGAAGGACGGCAAGGTAATCGGTTCGGTCTTCATCGTGCGCCAGGACGACACGACGGCCAAGCTGCGCCTGCTGTATGTCGATCCCTGCGCGCGCGGCCTGGGCATCGGCAGCCGCCTGGTCGACGAGTGCCTGCGCTTCAGCCGCCAGGTCGGCTATACGAAAATGGTATTGTGGACCAACAGCATCCTCACCGATGCGCGCCGCATCTACGACAAGGCCGGCTTCCAGCTGGTCGAGGAAGAGGCGCATCACAGCTTTGGCAAGGACTTGATCGGCCAGGTGCTGGCGCGCGACCTGTGACGACCCGCGCTGCCGCCGCCATATGCCACTGTGGCGGCGGCAGGACAGTGTCAGCCGTTTTCCACGCCACTCTCCCACTGCCCCCAAGAAACCAGTACACTAGTTCCTGAGCGCAACTAATTTTGTGCGCGCGCCATGCCGCCTGCCGTTGCCGGGAGGCGTCCCTGCCGCAAGGCGTGTTGTCTGCCTGGACAAATGCAATGTTCACTTCGCGCAGCCTGTCTCCTGCCTTCTATTACCTGTTCTTTTCAGGAGAACGGGAGCAGCAGCAGCGCTTTTTCAAGGAACTGCATTTCATTTCGATAGCCATCCTGACGTTTGGCCTGGCTTGCTGGCTGGTCACGTTCAGCCTGACCTTGCCGCGCGCTTCGCTCGATCATGCGCAGGCGGCGCTGGGCTTGACGGGCATGCTGGTCGGGCTGCTGCTGACCGTGTATGCGAAGTCCTTGCAAGCCATCATCGCCAGCGGCACCATCAGCGTGCTGTTCATCGCTTTCAGCTTTCGCGTGCTGATGCTGGGCACGGAAGATCCCGCTTTCTGGGTCTTGCCGCTGGGCGTGATGATCACCCTGACGACGGCGCCCATCTTCAGCGGCATCGCGTATTACCTGGGCGTATCGCTGTGCGTGTGGGCCATCCTGGGACTGGGGCAATTTCCCGTGCATGCGGGCCAGGCCGACCAGCATTGGCCCGTACTGGCCGTCACCATCAGCGTGATCATCGGCCTGGCGCTGAATATCTATTTTCTCGTCTTGCGCATCAACAACTACCGCGCCCAGCGCGAGCTGGCGACCATGGCCTACAAGGATGGCTTGACGGGGCTCAACAACCGGCGCATGTTCACGCAAAGCGCCCGTACCTTGCAGCGCACGGCGCATACGCCCGCGTATTTCCTGATGATCGACATCGACGACTTCAAGCAGATCAACGACGTGTACGGCCATGACGTGGGCGACGAGGTGCTGAAAAAGATCGCCGAGGTGATCGGTGAACTGTCGGGCGAGCACCTGTGCGGCCGCCTGGGCGGCGAGGAGTTTGCCGTCATTTACCTAGGTGAAAAGAACGCCGCCTGCGCCTTTGCCGCGCAGCTGGTCGACAGCGTCGAGGCGGCTTTCGTGCCGGAACGCAAGGTATCCGTCAGCATCGGCATGGCGGAACTGATCAAGGAAGCCGACTTGTCGCACAGCTACCGGCGCGCCGATGAATCCTTATACCAGGCCAAGAAAAGCGGCAAGAACCGCTACGTGCTCAACGCCGCCTGAGCGCCACCGTCCGGCACCGCATCGAGCAGCGCCAGCAAGGCTTGCGGCGCAATCTTCCAGGGATCGCGCCGCTCGGGGTCCACTGCATACCAGCTGTCCTGGGGGCCGATCTTGAGGATGGTCAAGGGGATATCCTTGCTCTCGAAGAAGGCCAGCATGCGGTGGATCAAACGGCTCACCTTGGCGTGCTCGTCCGTATACAAGGAGCCCGTATAGAAACAGCCCTTCTCGCCCATGCGCAACAGTTTGGCCGTGCCGATGCGCGAGCGGCCCAGATATTTGTGCAGGAACTCGGTCACTGCCTCATCGTCGACGGGAATACTGCAGGAAATAGTGATTTGGGCCATGACAACGGGGGACAGTGATTCAATAGCCAAGCTTAGCAGAAAGAGATTCATTCCTGAAATGCTAAGATCGCGGCCCGCGCATGCCGGCAAGCCCTCCGGCATGGCGTCTCGACAAGGATAGTCATTGAATACCCCCGGAAAAATCACTGTTCGCATGCTGTCGCTGTGCGCCGCCCTATGCCTGCCGCTTGCCAGCATGGCGCAAGCCATTCCTGCCGAGGATGCGGCTTTCGTGGCCGCCACCGTGCCCGTGCCGTCGCCGCCGCTGCGCCTGAGCGCGCATCCTGAAATCCGCACCGATGTCTTGAAACTGCTCGGCTACGCGCGCGGCAGCTATACGCAGGGCAACACCCTGATCGCGCGCCAAGTGCTCGACAGCATGCAGTCGCTCGACGACATCACGCGCACCATGTTGCCCGACGGACGCTCCGTGCTGGCCTCCATCGATGCCAGCACGCACGGTGCATGGCGCGCCGCCATGCTGTTCGACCCGCAACGCAAGCTGCTGGCCCTGGGCCTCGTCAACGGCCATTGCCGGACCGCCACAGGCGACGCCGCTCCCGCCTGTCTGCCGTCCACGCACGCCGTGCTGACGGTGTTCCTGCCGCCGGGCGCAGAGGACGAGATGGCCGCGCCGCTGCTCGTGTGGGCGCGGCAACTGCCGGCCATGCTGGCACAGGCCGCGCCGGAACGGCGGCAAAGCATTGCTGCGGTGGAATACATCACGACCCGCCCCGGCCAGCCCGGCTGGGAAGCGCGCGACGTGCCGCCCGGCTTTCCCACCAGCTTGCAGCACCTGCTGCTGCCGAATGCGGAACTCAACGGCAGTTCCAGCGGCGGCAAGCTCATCGCACCGGCGGGCCTGGCGGGTTTGCCCATGCGCACACAAACGGAAGCAACCGTGGCTGGCGACGAGCCCCTGCCCGATGCCGACATCACCCTGCGCAGCTATGCCGATTTCCACTGGGTGCTCAACACCTACGCCAAACTGGCCAAGGGCGCACAAGTGAAGGGCCATGACGACAAGGTCGTGTTCACGGGCAGCGATGCGAGCGGCCGCTATACGGTGACCTTGCGCGAACCCGACAAGGACGATGGCGTCTTCATCACCGTCGCCAGCTGGCGGACCCAATAAGCGGGAGGAGAACCGGGAAAGCATTGCCATTACGCACAAGAGCATGGCATTTTGGCATTTTGCGGTATGATTTCCGGCCGTGCGGCGCGGCCCGATCCCTGCCTTGCCCGCCCTGCCCTTCAAGCCAGTCACGCTTGCGTCGCATCCTGCCCTAAGGAATTCATATGTTCGGTTTTAACTTGCGCGTTGCCAAGATGGTGTGGACGGCTTTCCTCATCGCCTTCCTGCTCTTTCTTACCTACAAGGTCTCGTCGACCCTGATCGTCGTGGTCTTTGCCATTTTCTTCAGCTACCTCGTGTATCCGCTGATCGGCCTGCTGGAGCGCCATGGCCCGAAGCGCTTGCCGCGCACGGCTGCCATCGGCATCGTCTTCCTCGTGGTGATCTTGCTGGTGGCAATACTGGGCTCCATCTTCGGCGCCCGCATCGAGGAAGAAGCCAGCAAACTCAGCGCGCAATTGCCGACCCTGCTCAAGGGCAATAATTTTGCCGAGCGGATTCCTTTGCCGGAATTCATGGAACCGTTGCGCGCGCGCCTGCTGTCGTTCATGCAAACGCAGCTGAGCAGCGGTACGGGACAAGCCATGCCGCTGGCGAAGGAACTGGGCTTGACCGTCATGCATGCGGCCAGCAACCTGATCTATCTGGTGCTGGTGCCCGTGCTGAGCTTTTTGCTGATCAAGGAAGGCCCGGACATGCGCGACGGCTTGCTGTCCCTGCTGAACCGTCCCAACAAGAAGTTGTGGGGCGCCATCATCGACGACCTCGACATCTTGCTGTCGCGCTATGTGCGCGCCCTGCTGCTGTTGTCGATCGCCACCTTTGTGTCCTACAGCATCGCCTTTTCCCTGATGGGCGTGCCGTACAGCCTGCTGCTGGCCGGTGCGGCCGCCTTGCTGGAATTCATCCCGTTTGCCGGCCCGCTGGCGGCCGCCGTCATCGCCGTGGTCGTGGCCGGTTTCAGCGGTTTCGAGCACGTGTTCTGGCTGATCGGCTTTATCGCCGCCTACCGCTTGTTCCAGGATTACGTGGTCAACCCATACTTGATGAGCGAAGGCGTGGAAGTGAGCCCGCTGATGGTGATCGTCGGCTTGCTGGCCGGCGACCAGCTGGGGGGCGTGGTGGGCATCTTCCTGTCCGTGCCCGTGATGGCGGCCATCAAGATCGTCTTCGTGCGCGCCCGGGCGGCGCTGCAAGCGCGCCATGATGCACTGGAGAAAGCGGAACAGGCCGCAGAGGAAGCGCGCGCCCAGGCCCTCGCCGAGGCGGCGCGCTTGCAGGAACAGGGCAGCAAGGTGGCCCTGGAGCAACAATAATCTAGAATCAACAACGCCTAAAAACCGTAGCGAGCGGCAGCAAGTTGTGGCTGAGAAGCGCAACTGTGCTAGAGCACGGTGAGCATCGCAAGCCGCAAATTGCGACGCGCAGTAGGTTTTTAGGTGTTGTTAAAACTCTTCCCACTCGCCGCTGTTGTCTGCGGCAGGCTTGGCCGGACGCGGTTTGGCGGCAGCGGCAGGGGCAGCAGCGGCACCGGCCGGCGCCAGGCGCAGGGCCGGGCGTTTCAAGGCCGTGCTGGCAGCAGACACGACAGGCTTGCGCAAGGCAGGCTTGGCCGCTGCCGGGCCGCTATGGTTGGCGTCAAGCTTGAAAATGCTGACCATTTCGGCCAGCGCCGCCGCCTGTTCCTGCATCGATTCCGAGGCCGCCGCCGCTTCTTCCACCAGCGCCGCATTCTGTTGCGTCACGGTATCCATTTCCGCCACGGCTTGATTGATCTGCCCGATGCCCAGTTCCTGCTCGCGGCCGGCGGCGCTGATTTCGCCCATGATGTCCGTCACGCGGCGGATGCTGGAGACGATTTCATCCATCGTCGTGCCCGTCTGGCTGACGAGCGCGCTGCCGGCGCCCACGTTCTGCACCGACGCTTCGATGAGCACTTTAATATCCTTGGCGGCGCTGGCCGAGCGGTGCGCCAGGTTGCGCACTTCCGTGGCGACGACGGCAAAGCCACGGCCTTGCTCGCCGGCACGGGCCGCTTCCACGGCCGCGTTCAAGGCCAGGATATTCGTCTGGAACGCGATGCCGTCGATCACGCCGATGATGTCGGCGATCTTTTTCGACGATTCGCTGATGGTGCCCATGGTATCGACCACTTGCGCCACCAGTGCGCCACCCTTGACGGCCACGTCCGATGCGGAGACGGCCAGCTGGTTCGCCTGGCGCGCATTGTCGGAATTCTGCTTGACGGTCGAAGTCAGCTCTTCCAGCGAGGATGCCGTTTCTTCCAGGCTCGACGCTTGCTGCTCCGTGCGGCTCGACAGATCCAGGTTGCCCGAGGCGATTTCATTGCTGGCCGTGGCGATGGCGCCGCTGCCGTCGCGCACGCCGCGCACGGTGCTCGACAGGCGTTCCTGCATTTTCTGCAAGCCCGTCAGCAAGGCGCCCATCTCGTCGTGGCGCGTGATGACGATGTCGTTGGCCAGGTTACCGTCGGAAATGGCGCCAAAATGGCGCAGGGCCTGGTCCAGCGGGCCAAAGATGGCGCGCAGCAGCAGGATGCTGGAAATGATGGTCAGCAAGGCGCCGACGATCATGCCGCCGATGGCCATGGTCACCTGCGTGTGGTAGCTGGACTGGCTTTCCGCATACATCGCGGCGGCCGACGTGGCCTGGTATTGGGTCAATGTTTCGGCGGCCTGGTCCAGGGTGCGGTACAGCGGCGTCAGCCCCTTCATCATCAAGCCGTCCGCTTGCTCGATGTTGCCTTCACGCAAAGCCTTGCTCATGACCAGCACGCCGTTGTTGATATAGTCGCTGCGCTTCTTGTCCATATCGTCGGACAGGCGCTTTTCATCCGCGCTTTGCGGCAAACCCAGGTACACCTTCCAGGACTTGTTGGACGCTTCCAGGAATTGTTCCGCGCGGGCCAGGGTATCCTTGGCATCCGGCGCATCCGGGTGCACCATCACGCGATCCATCGTGAAACGGGCGCGGCCCAGGGCAATTTGCGATTCGCCGATCGCTTGCGTCGATGCCAGCTGATTGCTGTAGACCTCGTTGAGGCTGTTGTTGGCCGATTTCAGGCTGATGATACTCATGACGCCCAGTACAGCGATCAGCAAGCCCAGCACACTCATGGTGGCGATCAGGCGCATTTTTATTGTTATGTTCGACAACATGCAGTTTCCTTGGTAAGGGCGCAACCATGCCTGCGCATGCCGGACGAGATAGCGGCAAACGCCAGATGGGCGGGTCACGTGAATTGTTCAGGACAGGTCGATACGGCGTGTGCGGCAGCAGGGGGGAAGGCGGCCCGCGCATATCGTCAGGAGTGCAATACAGGGCAACGAGGTTGAGGTTTCCCGTACTTTTAATTTCCTGACTGCAAGATACAGGGAAAGATTACCAGTAGCAACATCCAGCATGGATTTTCACGATTTGTAACAAGTGGATGATGTTTTTTGCGCAGAACTGGCATTCCGCTGTCGTGCGCGGTCGCGGCGGAATGCCATTTATGCTAGTCAGCAAGTTAATACATGGTTTCTTCGATCAGCTGGCCATCGTCGCGGAAATACTGGAAGCGGCCCGTTTTCCTGCCCATGTCGTAGGCGCCGATCTGCTTCGGTTTTCCGTTCTGGAAATTCTCGATGTTGACGCCATGCAACACGCCCTGCTGCCAGTTGCGGTGAAATTGCGGCAATTCGCCATCGGGATAAAACAGGGTTTCCGCGCCATCGCGCTCGCCGTCGACAAACGCCCCCTGGTAGCGCCGCTTGCCATCCGGATAAAAACTCTCCATCGGCCCCTCCAGCTTGCCCAGGCGGTAATGTTCGACCAGTTCCAGCTGGCCATCGGCCCCGTATTGTTCCAGCTTGCCTTCCGGTTTGCCATCGAGCATGGTCAGCACTTGCCAGCCGCCGTCCGGCGTCGCCTTCTTCCACGGCCCCTGCTTGACGTCGTCGACATAACGGCCGCCACCGCCAGGTTCCACCCACTGACCCTGCTTCTTGCCGTTCACATAGTTGCCCTGCCATCGCACCACACCATCGATGCGGCGCTCGCTGGGGCCGTCCAGGCGATCTTTCACGAAATGGTCGTAACCGGTGAAGCTGTGCATGTCCGCTTCGCGCCATTCGGCCACGCCAGGACTCACTTCCCAACGGCCCGTGCGCTGGCCCTTGAGCATCTGTCCCGTCGTCGTTTCATCGCCGCTTTCATACGTCCATGGTCCTTCCGCTTTGTCGTCGACAAAGGCGCCAGACGAGCGGATGGTGTTCGGCTCTTCGTAGTGCCATACGCCGGTACGCTTGCCATGCGCATACTTGCCGCGGGCAAACACGCTGCCCACGCAGCAATTCACGTCATATTCGATAAATACGCCATCCTGGCTGGCGGCAAAATGCTGCGGTTGCGTTTCCCAGGTGATCCACTTGGCGTGATAACTGGGCGCGCGCCCCCCTTGCCAGCCCTTGCCCAGCAGATAGGTGACCGTGAGGAAATGACCATCCTTCTCCTGGAAAGTCTTTTTATAGGCAAACGCGGGCTTATCGGCCGGCTTGCCGGGCAATAACTCGCCATCGATATTGAAATAGCCGACCAGGGTGCCATGGCCATGCTCGATGGCGTCGAATTCGGCCACGCCCGTGGGCGCGTAATCGATGCTGTAGTCGATCAGCTGCAAACGGCCCAGCGCGGCGCGCACCCGCGCTTCATCCATGACCTTGGCGCCGCGCACGAGGGCGTCCAGGGTGGGCTGCAAGGTCACCACCTTGAACATCTTGCCGCCGCTGGATTCGTAGCGGTAAGCATGCAAACCATACGCCGCGCCACTGCCAGCGCTGCGGCTAAGCACGAACGTCGTTTCGCCTTCGCTGTCGAGGTCGACCTGGAACACGGCCGCGATGCTGGCCTTGCCATACTTGTCCAGGTTCATGCGCTTGTCGCTGATGCCCTTGCACTGGCAATAGTAGCCGTTGACTTCGCCGTTTTCCCGCAGGAAAGCCAGCACCACGCCGCCGTCGCGGCGCTCGACAACCTTGGCGGTGGCCATGGGGACGCCTTCATAGAAACGCGCCGCCTGCGCCGGCGCCGCATTTCCCAGCGCCAGCAGCGCCGCCATCGTGCTCATCCAAAATGTTTGCCGCATGTCAACTCCACTGCCGAAAAACCGCCATTATGCATGGCCGTTCAGGCAAGACCGGACACGCGAGGACGCTGGCGCCACAGGGGCCGCTGCACCGTCTGCGCCAGCAGCACGCCCAGCAGCGAAATCCCGCCGCCGACCAGGTGGTACACATGCATGCTTTCGTGCAACCAGACGATGGCCAGCAAGGCCGTCAGCAAAGGCAGCAGGTTGACGTAAATGCTGCAGCGGTTCGGCCCCAGCAGTTTTACGCCTTCGATCCACAGGTAGGACAGCACGATGGACGAACCGATGCCCGCATAGCCGATCAGCGGCAAGGTGGTGGCGTCCAGCCTGGCGCTGCCGGGCGGCAACAGCAGGAACAGCGGCAGCATGCACACCAGCGCCGCCAAGGCCTGGCAATAAATGGCTTGCCAGGCAGGAATCGATAAACGCCAGCGGCGCAGCAGCACGCCGTACAAAGCGAAGACCAAGCAAGCCAGCAGCATCAGTGCATCGCCCGCATGCACGCCCTGCTGCAGCAAGGCCAGCACGTCGCCGCGCCCCACCAGGTACAGCAAGCCGCCAAACGACAGCACGCCGCCGGCCGCCATGCCCAGCGTCAGGCGTTCGCCCAGCAGCAGCACGCTGAGCAGGGCCGTCATCAGGGGCGCCAACGCCGTGACAATGGCCATATTCGTCGCCGTCGTCGATTCGGCGGCGCGGTAGGACAGGCTCTGGAACAGGGCCATCGACATCAGGCCGCACAGGACCAGCTGCCACCACTGGCGGCGCAGGGCGGCGCGGTTGCGCCACAGGGGACGGGCGATAAACGGCGTCATCACCAGCAAGACCAGCACCAGGCGGTAAAAAGTGATGGCCGTGGGGGCGATGCTGGACGCGGCCAGCTTCGAGACGACGACGTTGCCGGCCCACAGCAGCATGGCCAGGAACGGGTACAGATAGGCGCGCACGGGCATGTGTTACTCCGGGAATAGTTGCGGGGAACCATCATGCCGCAGGCGCGCGGCGCCTTCTCGCGCTAAGATGTCCATACCTATCGCAAAACTGACCTTCATATGGATTGTTCCTCCGCCGCCTTTCAGGAATTGCTGCCCGTCACGGCGCGCGCCATGGCGCTGGCCGTCGACTATGCGCATGGCCACGTGATTTCCGTGCACCGCCACACGCATGCGCAATTGCTGTACGCCATCGAAGGCGTGATGACCATCGAAGCGCAGGGCGGGCGCTGGGTGGTGCCGCCCACGCGCGGCGTGTGGCTGCAGCCCGGCATCGCGCACCAGGTGCGCATGAGCGGTGCCGTGAAAATGCGCACCGTCTTCATCGATTGCGCCAGCTCGCCATTGCTGCCGCGCCACAGTTGCGTGCTCGACATCAGCCCCCTGCTGCGGCAACTGATCGTGGCGGCCGTCGACATCGCGCCCGATTTCGCGGAAGGCAGCCGCGACTGGCATCTGCTGCAATTGCTGTTGCACGAGCTCGACAGCCTGCCCGTGCTGCCCCTGTATCTGCCGCTGCCCATCGATGCGCGCCTGCGCGGCATTTGCGCGCGGCTGATGGAGCAACCGGGCGAACAGCAGACGGTGGCGCACTGGGCACAGGAACTGGCGATCACCGAGCGCAGCCTGCACCGCTTGTTCCAGAAACAGACGGGCATGCGCTTTGGCCAGTGGCGCCAGCAGGCGCGCTTGCTGCGGGCGCTGGAACAATTGGCGCACGGCAGCAAGGTCATCGACGTGGCCATGGACAATGGCTACACGAGCCAAAGTGCGTTCACCGCCATGTTCAGGAAGCATTTCGGCACCACGCCCACCGCGTTTTACCAGGCAAAAGTCATCGCTGCGTAAAAAAAATGCTGCTATGCATCAATAATCATGGGCGATAACCGCCGCTCTTGTTATCATCGCAAGCCTTATCGCACCGCGCCCATCCTGGCAGCGGTGTTGACCTCAATCACACCACCATGACACAGAATTTCTTCCAGACTTTTATCCTGCTCTTGCTCGTCACCGATCCGTTCGGCAACGTTTCCCTGTTCGTCAATGCCCTCAAGCGTGTGCCGGTCGAGCGGCGCTGGAAAGTCGTGGTGCGCGAGTGCATGATCGCCTTCGGCATCCTGCTGCTGTTTATGTTCTTCGGCCGCCATTTCCTCAACGCCTTGCAATTGTCGGAAGTCGCCCTGCGCATCGGCGGCGGCGTGATCCTGTTCCTGATCGCCATGCGCATGGTGTTTCCGCAGCCCAACGCCGGCAATAGCGACCACGAGATGGGCGGCGAACCGTTCATCGTGCCGCTGGCCATCCCCGCGCTGGCCGGCCCGTCGGCCCTGGCGACCGTCTTGCTGTTTTCCTCGCATGAAATGAACGACGTCATCGCCCACGTGGCGGGCTTGACAGCCGTGGCCGCCGTCTGGCTGGCCGTCTTCCTGTGCGCGGAACGCTTGCAGCGGGCGCTCGGTCCAAGGGTCATGACGGCATTCGAGCGCCTGATGGGCTTGATCCTGACGGCGATGGCCATTGAAATGTTGCTCGCTGGCATACGGGCGTTCCTGAAATCCGTTTAACATAGTCATTCATCCACTGAAGGAGTCCAGCATGAGCCGTTGCGCCCACCTTTGCCTGATGGCCGATTACAACCAGTGGATGAATGCCAAGGTCTACGCGGCGGCGGCCCGCCTGCCGCCCGAAGAGCTGCAACGCGAACGGGGCGCCTTCTTCGGCTCCCTGCTGGCCACCCTGAACCACGTGATGGTGGGCGACACCCTGTGGATGCAGCGCTATGCGAAGCATCCGGCCGGCTTCCCCCTGCTCGACCCCATCCGCGCCATCACGCCGCCCGCGTCGCTCACGCACCCGCTGTTCGCGGCCGAGGATTTTGCCGCCATGCACGCGCACCGGCAATGGCTGGACCGGCTCATCGTCGACTGGGCCGCCTCCATCCGGGAAGAAGACCTGGACCACTTGCTCGATTACCGCAACAGCAAGGGGCCGAACCGGCGCGAATTTTTCAGCCTGCTCATGCATTTCTTCAATCACCAGACCCATCACCGGGGCCAGGCCAGCACCCTGCTGTCGCAGGCGGGCGTGGACATCGGCGACACGGATCTACTGTTTCGCATCCCCAACCATATTCAAGACTGACGATGGGCGGTAGCGCCACGCCTTGAGCAAGATCAAGCCCAGCGCCAGCGCACCGAACAGCCCGCCGCAAGCCAGCGCCCCCGGCATGCCGTAGCGGGCGATGGCCACGCCGCCCGCCAGCGCGCCCACCGTCACGCCCAGGTTGATGGCGGCGATATACACGCCGATGGCGAACGCGGGCGCCTCGCGCGCTTCGCTGCTGAGCCATACTTGCGTGACGATCAGTCCGCTCGTGTGCGCCGCGCCCCAGAACAGCAGCAAAACGGCCAGCGCCGCCCAGCCGAGACCAGTTCCCGCATGGCGGTACAGCAGCCAGTACGCCAGCCCCAGCAGCAGTGGCTGCAGCACGACCGTGCGCAGCACATGCGTGCCCAGCTGGCGCCCCGCGTACAGATTGCCCGCCACGCCGCCCACGCCAAACACCACCAGCGCCAGCCCCGTCTGGCGCGCCGACAAGCCCGCCACCTGCTGCAGGTAAGCGGCCGCATACGCATACACGGCAAACATGGCGGCGAACACCAGCACGGCGGCGGCAATGGTGAACCACAGGGCGGATTTGCGCAGCACGGCCAGCTGGCGGCCATACGCCATCGGCGCTTCGCGCGGCGTGTCCGGCAAGAACAGGAACAGCCCCAGCGCGGCCAGGGCGTTGACGAGGGCGCAGGCAAGGAACGATGCCTCATAGCCATACTGCGCGGCGATCCAGGTGGTGAGCGGGATGCCCAGCACCATGCCCATGCTGGTGCCCGTGAACGCATGCGCGCCGGCCCGCGCCGCATCGCGTGGCGGATACAGGGCGGCGGCCGCCACCATGGCCAGCGAGAAATACACAGGATGGAACAGGGCCGGCACGATGCGCAGCGCCAGCAGCCACTCGAAGCGGGGCGCATAGGCGGATGCCGCGCTGGCCAGCGCGAACACGAGCAGGGAAACGATCAGCACGCGCTTGCGGCGCCAGCGCGTGGCCAGCAGCACGAGGAAGGGGCCGCCCACGGCGATCATCAGGGCGAACAGGCTCACCAGCGAGCCCGCCTGCG
Organism: Janthinobacterium sp. P210005; assembly: GCF_036231865.1. NCBI lineage: Bacteria > Pseudomonadati > Pseudomonadota > Betaproteobacteria > Burkholderiales > Oxalobacteraceae > Janthinobacterium > Janthinobacterium sp. P210005. Next base: position 186,219 of record NZ_JAZARC010000009.1, on the reverse strand, counting down.
CGGCCGTCACGGCATAACGCTGCATGATCAGCGGCAAGATGCCCACCACGCCAAACTCGATGCAATACACGCCGAACAAGCCCAGCGCGAGGAAAACGATAGGATGCGGGCGCGTCATGGCCGCCGTCATTGCCCCTGCTCCACGCCATACACTGCCTGGCACAGTTCCGTCACGAACGGCCCCGCCATGCCCTCCAATGCCGTATTCGTGAACGCCACCACGGATAATTCTTGCGCAGGGTCAACAAACCACGAGTGGCCATACGTGCCGCCCATGCGCCAGCTGCCCGCCGACTCGGGCGTGGCGGCCAGTTGCGGGTCCGTCAGCACGGTAAAACCCAGGCCGAAGCCGCGGCCGGGCCAGAACGGCAAGTCGAAATCCCCCGTCTGGTTTTCGCCCATCTGGCGCGCCAGCGCCGGCGGCAACAGCGGCGCGCCGCCCAGCCGCAAGGTTTCCAGCAGGCACATGAAGTCGGGGGCGGAACCGACCATGCCGGCGCCGCCGGACGGGTAGGTGTGCGCATCGCGGGCACGCGCCGGCGACAGAATAAAACCTGCCATGCCATCGAGAAACGGCAGATGGTCTTCCCCCGCGTCCAGCAAACGGCGCGGCCGGGATTCTCCCGCTGCGCGGTCCGCATAGGCGACGGCCAGGCGCGCCGGATCCATCACCAGGAAACCCGTGTCGCGCATGGCCAGCGGCGCCGTCACCAGGTATTCCACGGCGCGCGCCAGCGGCAAGCCCGTCACCGCTTCGATCACGGCGCCCAGCACGTCGGTGGCGATCGAATACGCCCAGCGCTCGCCCGGCGCATACGCGAGCGGCACGGTAGCCAGGCGGCGCAGGTTGTCTGCCAGGGTCATGCGGGAGGCGTCCATGCCGTCCGACATCCCCGCCTGCGCATACGCGCCGCCCGGCGGCTGGAAGAAGCCGTAGTCGAGGCCAGCCGTGTGCGTGAGCAAGTGGCGCACGGTCATCGCCGCCACGGCGCCGTCCGGCTGGCGCGGCGCAAAATACGGCAGCCAGCGCACAACCAGGTCATCCAGCCCCAGGCGCTGCTGCCCCACCAGCGCCAGCGCGGCCGTGGAGACGATGGGTTTGCTGACGGACGCCAGGCGGAAGATGGCGTCCTCAATCATGGGCGTGCCCGCCTCGCGGTCCAGGTGGCCTGCCGCGCGGCGGTACACGTCCTGGCCACGGTGGCGCACGAGCACCACGGCGCCCGCCAGGCGCTGCTGCTGCAAAACAAGGTTCAGCAAGGCATCGATGCGGCCGGACATGGCCGCGGGAGAGAAGTTGTACAGCATGGCAGAGCCTTTCAAATGATCAGGCTGCCAAGGTAAGCCAGGCGCGATCAAAGAAAAACAGGCTATAGTTTCTGTCTGTGCGGACGCTGACATCCGCAATCAACGGTAATGAAACGGAAACGACATGGATAACCTGGCGGGATTCACGGCCTTCGTGCAGGCGGCCGAAACGCGCAGTTTCGTGGCGGCGGGCCGGGTGCTGGGCATTTCCGCCTCGGCCGTGGGCAAGAGCATCGCGCGGCTGGAACAGCGCCTGGACGTGCGCCTGTTTCAGCGCAGCACGCGCAGCATCGCGCTGACGAGCGAAGGCACCGTGTTTCTCGAACGCTGCCGGCGCATCCTGGGCGAGATCGAGGCGGCCGAGCTGGAGTTATCGAACAGCAAGAGCGCGCCCCGAGGCCGGCTGCGCGTCAGCCTGCCGCAAGTGGGCAGCCTGCTCAATCCTGTGCTGGCGGCCTTTGCGCGCGCCTATCCGCTGGTGGAGCTCGACCTCGATTTCAGCGACCGCCGGGTCGATGTCATCGAGGAAGGCTACGACGCCGTCGTGCGCGCGGGCGAAAGCGCCGACAGCCGTTTGATGAGCCGCCAGCTGGGCCAGTTCCAGCTGCAGCTGGTGGCCGCGCCCGCCTATCTGGCGCAGCACGGCACGCCGGCGCTGCCCGCCGACCTGGCGCAGCACACTTGTTTGCTGTACAAGTTTCCCAGCAGCGGCAAGGTCGAGGCCTGGCCTTTCGCCGAATGGCCCGCCTTGCAGGCGGCGGGCTTGCCGGCGCTACTGAACTGCAACAATGTCGAAACCCTGCTGCACTTTGCCGAAAGCGGCCTGGGCATCGCCGCCCTGCCCGACTTTGCCGTGCGCGCGGCGCTCGCTAGCGGCCGCTTGCAGCCGGTGCTGGACGCGCACCGCCGGCACGACGGGACCTTTCGCATCCTGTGGCCCAGCAGCCGCCACCTGACGCCGAAACTGCGCGCCTTCATCGACTTCCTGGCGACGCACGTGTTTCCGGAAAGCTGAGTCCGCATCCTGCGCCGCGCTCGTTGTTTCCACACGACAACTTATTTAATTTGCTACCAATTTTTAAACTTTTCGGGGAATTGATACAAGTTTTTGTATTGCAGTGCGGAATTTTGAGGAACAATTACAGGCTGGTCGCCCTTACGTATAAACCCGTAGCCCTGGCCTGTCGACGTTTTCCTTCACTTCCGCAACACGAAAGCAATCATGTCACTCACACAATTCAAAATCGGCACCCGGCTCGGGATCGGGTTTGCTGTCGTCCTCGGCCTGCTGGTGGCCGTCTTGCTCGTCGGCCTGTATTCCATGGGGCAATTAAGCGCGCGCACGCACGACATCGTGGCCGACAAGAACGTCAAGATGGCGGCCGCCAATACCATGAGCGACAACGTGCGCAACATTACCTTGGCGATCACGAGCATTGTGGTGGCGCCGACGGAAGCGCTGGTGCAGGCGGAACTGGCGAAGATCGGCGAAGCGCGCAAGAAATACGGCGCCGCCAAGGAAACCTTGCAAAAGAAGATTTCGACGGACAAGGAAACGGCGCTGATGGCCGAACTGGACGCGGCCCTGAAATCGGGCGCGCCGCTGAACAACAAGGTCATCGAACTGCGCAATGCGGGCCAGACGGAAGAAGCGATCGCCTTTTTGACGCAGCAGGCGGCACCGAGCCTGAAGATCGTGCTGGGCGCGCTCGACAGCCTGGTCGCCTATGAAGCGCAGCAGGCGGCGCAGGCGGCGACGGACGCCGAAACGCTGAGCACGAGCGCGCGCGCTTCCATGATAGCCCTGGGCAGCGTGGCCGTGCTGCTGGGCGCGTTCGTTGCCTGGATCATCACGCGCTCGATCACCCAGCCCATCAATGCGGCCGTCAGCGTGGCCGAAACCGTGGCCTCGGGCGACCTGTCGTCGCACATCGTCGTCAATTCCAGCGATGAAACGGGCCGCCTGCTGGGCGCCTTGAAAGCCATGAACACGAGCTTGCTGGGCGTGGTGGCGCAAGTGCGCCACGGCACGGAGGCGATTTCCACGGCGTCGAGCGAAATTGCCGCCGGCAACCTCGACCTGTCGTCACGCACGGAAGAGCAAGCCAGTTCGCTGGAAGAAACGGCGTCGGCCATGGAAGAGCTGACTTCGACCGTGAAACAGAACGCGGACAATGCGCGCCAGGCGAACCAGCTGGCGAAAAGCGCGTCGGAAGTGGCCGTGCGCGGCGGCAGCATCGTTTCGCAAGTGGTCGACACCATGGGCACCATCAATGCATCGTCGCGCAAGATCGTCGACATCATCGGCGTCATCGACGGCATCGCCTTCCAGACCAACATCCTGGCCTTGAACGCGGCCGTGGAAGCGGCGCGCGCGGGCGAACAGGGACGCGGCTTCGCCGTCGTGGCCACGGAAGTGCGCAACCTGGCCCACCGTTCGGCCTCGGCCGCCAAGGAAATCAAGGAATTGATCGCCGCGTCCGTCGCCAACGTGGACACGGGTTCGCGCCTCGTCAATGAAGCAGGCCAGACCATGGGCGACATCGTCGACAGCATCGTGCGCGTGACCGACATCATGGGCGAAATCACTTCCGCCACGCACGAGCAGACCATCGGCATCGAACAGATCAACATGGCCATTGCCCAGATGGATGAAGTGACGCAGCAAAACGCGGCCCTCGTGGAAGAGGCAGCCGCCGCTTCGCAAAGCATGCAGGAACAGGCGGGCGAGCTGGCCCACGTGGTGGGATTCTTTAAAACCGGCAACCATGTCGCCAGCGCACCCAAGTTGACGCCGGTACGCACCGCAGCGGCACCAGCGGCGGCAAAAATCGCGCCTCCCGCAACCCGGCCCGCGCCCGCGCGCAAGGCCGTGGCGGCCGCGCCGGCACGCCGCAGCAATGCCAGCGCCGAGAGCGAATGGGAAGAGTTTTAACCAATAGCAACATCCTCACCACGGGAAAGCCAGGCAGGAAGTTGCTGCCTGGCTTTTTTTCGTCCGCAATCATCACTTTTTTTGCGGCAAAGCCCGCGCAATAGACAAAAGTGCAAAACGTGCACCGCGCATACGCTTTACAATCCTCGCTCGCTTTACAAAATATTGGTCATCATGAATCAGGCAGAACAGCAGCGCCTCCTGGCTATCCTGGAGTATTGGCACAAGATCGAATTCTTTATCCCGTTTGACCTGAATCAAATCACGGACGTTGAAGACCCGTCCACCGTGCGCCTCCTGCAGCGCGAACAGCTGGCGCAATTGCCGCCGCAGTTCGCCACGCAATGGCAAGTGCCGTCCGACCGCGAGATCGACGGCTTCAGCCTGTTCCTCGGCGTGTTCGACAAGGCCGAAATCAACAAGGCTTGTCCGCCGGCCAACGGCCCGGAAAACATTGCCGAAACAGAAAAAACAGAACTGCTGGGACGCTCGTGCTTTGCCCGCCTGAACCTCAATGCGCTGGGCGAGCCACAGTTCGATCCCGTCTCCGTGTCGACCTTGCCGTGGGCCCTGGGCCGCGCCCGCACGCCGGACTGGTCCGGCCTGAGCCTGGACGCCTTCAGCGACAGCCAGCTGGCGCTGCAAGACAGCCTGCGCAACTTCGCGGCCAGCCGCGCACCGCAGCCGGTGACGGACGAGGCGGGCAATGTCTCGTCGCCCCTGTCCGGCATGGAAATCGCCGCCCTGGCCGACCTGCTGATGGACTGGGCCGGTTTCCGCCCGTCCGCCGGCCAGCCGCTGGCCGTGCTGGAATTACGCACGCGCAAGAAACGCGTGGCCGCGACGGACGCCGATACGCTGGAGGCCAGCCAGAACCGCACGCTGGACTTCGGCGACGCGGTGGAACCCTCGATCGATATCCTCAACAGTTTTTACCTGGATGACCTGGAACAAATCATCCGCGCCTTGCGTGGCGGCAAGCTGCCCGCGACGGTCGCCGCCTATTTGACGCCGCTGGCACAGGATGAACGCATCGACCTGTACAGCCCGGCCGGACGCCAGGCGCTGGCCGCCATGCTCAATCCGGCCAACATGAACCGCGGGCACTGGCTGGAAGACGCCAGCTACGCCATGAGCCTGATGCAGCAGTTCGCCATCCACGGCGCGCGCACGGGCTTGCATGAACGGGGCATTTTTTCCCTCAACGGCCCACCGGGCACGGGCAAGACGACCTTGCTGCGTGAATTGTTCGCCGACAACATCGTGCGCCGCGCCAGCGTGCTGTCTTGCCTGGACCGCGCCGGCGACGCCTTCATCGGCAAGGTGGCCGTGGCCTTCGAAGGCGTGCGCGACCCGATTACCATCGCCCGCTTGCGTCCGGAACTGACGGGCTTTGAAATGGTCGTCGCTTCGTCGAATAACGCGGCGGTGGAAAACATTTCCGGCGACCTGCCAAAACCGAAGCAGCTAGGCAAGGAATGGGCGCGCACGCGCTATTTTGAAAGCGTGGCGCGCCGGGTCGTGGCCGATGGCAATGGCGCCAACCGCGCCCTGGGCGAGGCGGAAGCGCCATGGGGCTTGATGTCCTGTGCGCTGGGAAACAGCGCGAACCGCCGCCGCTTCGTCAGCAATTTCTATGACGACGACTGGGACAAGACCACGCCGCGCAAGACGCCGAACGCGCAGAATATCCGCCAGTGGCTGGCCAGCTACCAGGGCGTCAGCTTCGCCCAGGCCGCGCGCGAATTTCGCGAGACGGAACACGTGGTGGAAAAGGCCCTGACCGAACACGCCCAATACGCGGCCCTGTGGCAAACCGTGGGTACCTGCACGGAAGCCGATTTCATCGAGGCCAGCCAGCACGCGCTAATTGCCGCGGAACAAGAAATGGATGCGGCCAACGGCGCCCTGTCCGGCGCGCTAACGCAGCAGGACACCTTGCTCGCCAGCAAGAAGGATTTGCTGGAAGAGGAACGCCTGGTGGCGCTGACGCAGCCCGGTTTCTTTGCCCGCCTGTTCCGCACGGCCCCGGCGCGCGCCTACAAGGATGCCGTCGTGGCCAATGCCGAAGCGCAACGCCAGGCTGCGCGCGACGTGTCCGCCATCAAGCTGCTGCTGAAAGGCGAACTGGAGCCGCGCTGCGAGCGCGCCCGCAACAGCCTGCACATCGCCCTGCGCACGGCGCAATCGCGCCAGCGCGAATGGGATGACAGCACTGAACTGCTGCGCCGCGCGCGCATGCGCTTCCCCACCATCGTCGCTCCGGAGTCACTGGAAGCGCTGGACGGCGACGCCCTGCAAATTGGCGGCCTGTGGCATGAACCGGCGCTGGCCCGCCTGCGCTCGCGCCTGTTCGCCAAGGCCCTGGCCCTGCATGAAGCGTGGCTGGCCGAGGTGGCGAAGAAGGGCGGACCCGGCTTTGGCGGCAACTTGCTGGCCGTCTCCAAATTGCTGAAAAACAAGCGCGCCTATGACCAGTCGCATATCGCCATGGTGTGGCACAGCCTGTTCATGGTGGTGCCCGTCGTGTCGACCACGTTTGCCTCGTTCGCGCGCCAGTTCCAGGGCATGGGTCCCGAATCGCTGGGCTGGCTGTTCATCGATGAAGCGGGCCAGGCCGTGCCGCAAGCGGCGCTGGGCAGCCTGTGGCGCGCCAAGCGCGCCGTCGTCGTGGGCGACCCGCTGCAGATCGAACCCGTATTCACGGTGCCGGGCCGCCTCGTGCAAACCTTATCCGCCCTGTCGCCGCACACGCGCGATGGCAGCTATGCGCCAACGTCCGTGTCCGTGCAGACCCTGGCCGACAAGGCCAACCGCTATGGCGCCGTCGTCGGCGCCGGCAGCGCACAGCCGCTGTGGATCGGCAGCCCCCTGCGCGTGCACCGCCGCTGCGTGGAACCGATGTTTTCGCTGGCCAACAGCATCGCCTACGAAGACAAGATGGTCTACGGGCTGGCCGAGCGCACGCCGCCGGCCGGCGCGCGTGGCCTGACGCGTGGCCCAAGCTGCTGGATCGACGCCGTCGGCCCCGTCAGCTACAAGCAGGTGGTGCCCGTGCAGCTCGATTTCGTGCTGGAAGTGCTGTTGAAACTGTACCGCCGCGACGGCAAGCTGCCGGACATGTATGTGATCACGCCGTTCAAGGCCGTGCGCAACGAATTGCGTTCGCGCATCGTCGATATGGACTGGGACCGCCGCCTCGGCTATGGCAAGGCGCCGACGGCGCGCGAATTGCGCCAGTGGAGCAGCCAGATGGTGGGCACCGTGCACACCTTCCAGGGCAAGGAACAAAGCGTGGTGATGCTGGTCCTCGGCGCCGATGACAGCACGGCCGGCGCCGCGCAATGGGCGGCGGCCACGCCGAACCTGCTCAACGTGGCCCTGACGCGCGCGCAGCATTACGTGTATATCGTCGGCAACCCGCTGCTGTGGGGACAGTTGCCGCACTTTGCGCCAGCCTGCGCGCAATTGCCGCATACGGGCATGCATGAGTTTTTGGTGGAAATGGGGTAAAACACCTGAGCAAACCTGCTGCGCATCGCGATTTGCCGCCTCCGATGCCCACTGCCTCGGCGGCCCCGTGCCTGCGCACAGTTCCGCGTCTCGACACAATGGGGGCGCCGAACCTCTCTTGTGCTCGCTACGGTTTTATCAGGCGTTCTCAACGGGGAAAACAAGGGTAAACGTCGTGGCGGCCGCGTCGGACGCCACGCTCGCGCTGCCGCCATGCAACTGCATGATGGCCGTGACGATGGCCAATCCTAAGCCGGTGGAAGCGGCCGAATCGCTGCGGGCCGGGTCGGCGCGGTAAAAGCGCTCGAACAGGTGCGGCAGGTGGCGCGCGGGGATGGCGGGACCGAGGTTGCTCACGCTCAATTCCACACCCTCGTTCGTCGCGTGCGAACGCAGCAGTATCGTGCTGCCGGGCGCCGCGTGGCGGATGGCGTTCGACAGCAAATTGCCCAGCGCGCGGCGCAGCAGTTGCGGCTCGGCCGTCACCGCGCCGCTGCCGTGGCAAGCCAGCGCCAGCTCCCGCTCTTCGGCCAAGCCTTCAAAGAAATCGGCCAGCCTTAAAAACTCGTCCTGCACGGGCAAGACTTGCTTGACGAGCACCATTTCATCCTGCTGCGCCCGCGCCAGGAACAGCATGCTGTCGATCATGCGCGACAGCCGCTCCAGCTCTTCCACATTCGACGACACCAGCTGTTCATACTCGTGCGCACTGCGGGGCCGGGCCAGCATGACCTGGCTTTGCCCCAGCAGATTGGTGACGGGCGTGCGGAATTCATGCGCGAGATCGGCGGAAAACTGCGACAGCCGCGCATAGCCTTCCTGCAGCCGCGCCAGCATGGCGTTCAGCGCCTGGATCAAGGGCAAGAGCTCCGTCGGTGCCCCGCGCGCATCGAGTTGCTGCTCCAGCTTGCCCGGCCGCACGAGAGCCGCATGCGCGGCGATATTGCGCAGCGGCCGCAATCCCCGCAACAACATCACGCTGGCCAGCAAGGCCGCCACCAGCGCGCTGACGGCCACCGATACGACGATCTGCCAGCGGTAGGCGGCAAACATGGCCGTGCGGTCGCCATAGACCCGGGCGACGGAAATGTCGGCCATCTGCGCGGGATCGCCGATGCGCGCGCTGGCCGCCACGACCCTGGCCGGATAACCGTCGCGGCTGATCCAGCTGACGATGTCGCCGGCCGTCACGGGGACATCGACGGCCACGGGAACAGCATGCGCCACCATCTCGCCGTGCGGGTTGACATCGATCAAACGCGTGCCATCGGCGCGCACGATGCGCACCAGGGAATTCTCTTGCCCGCTCATGGTGTCGCGGAAATACTGGGGCCGCTCGCGGATGATATCGAGGGTGCCCGCATTGCCCAGCAACTGCTGGATTTGCCGCAGTTTTCCCAGCAATAAAATGTCGTCGCGGCGCTCGATTTCCGCCACAAATGAACGGTACAGATGCATGCCCAGCCCGGCCGACACGAGCGCCACGATCAGCACGAACACGAGCGTGACGCGCAGGGTCAGCGAGCGGCGCAGTTGCGAGAATTTCATGCGCCGGCGCCGCTGTCGGGTACGGTCGGCGCGCGCAATTCGCAGACATAGCCCATGCCCCGCAAGGTGTGGATCAGCTTGGGTTCGAAGGGGTCGTCGAGCTTGCTGCGCAGGCGGCGGATGGCCGCATCGATGACGTTGGTGTCGCTCTCGAAATTGATGTCCCACACTTGCGAGGCGATGATGGAGCGCGACAGCACTTCGCCCTGGCGCCGCGCCAGCAGATGCAGCAAGCCGAATTCCTTGGCCGTCAGGGTGATGCGCTGGCCTTGCCGGCTGACCTTGCGTTTCATCACATCGATTTCCATGTCGCCGATGCGGATGACGTCGTCTTCACGCGGTGGCCCGCGCCGCAACAGGGTGCGGATGCGCGCCACCAGTTCGGCAAATGCAAACGGTTTCACCAGGTAATCGTCGGCGCCCAGTTCCAGCCCTTTCACGCGGTCCTGCACCTCGTCGCGCGCCGTGAGGAAAATCACGGGCACATCGGCGCCGCCCTCCTGCAGCCGCAGCGCGCGCAAGACTTGCCAGCCATCCATGATGGGCAGCATGACGTCGAGCACGATCAGATCGGGCGCCTCGCTGCCGGCCATGTGCAGGCCGTCGCGGCCGTTGCGCGCCAGGCTCACCGTGAAACCGGACTCGGCCAGGCCGCGCAACAGGTAGTCGCCCGTCTTCGGTTCGTCTTCAATGACCAGGATGCGCATGGCGGCTTTCTAATGGGAATATGAAACCATTTTACGCCGCACGCACGCCGCCGCGGATGATAAAAATGTCATGCGGCGATCATCTTCCCGTAGGGCAAGCCTGGCCATACTGGCGTCATCTTGTTTCCTGGACGCCACATGAAAGCCCTTATTTTTGGCAGTACCCTGCTGTGCCTGCTGGCCAGTCCCGCCCACGCGCAATTGCGCAATATCAATGACCTGTCGCTGGCGGCGGCCAACAAGCTGGCCAGCGCGGCCATGGCCGCGTGCCAGGCGCAGGGCCGGCACATCGTCGTCACCATACTGGACCATGGCGGCAATGTCGTCGCCGTGCAGCGCGCCGACGGCGTCGGACCGCACAACACGGAAGCCAGCCGGCGCAAGGCGTACACGGCCTTGTCCACCAAAAACGATACCTATGCGCTGGCCGTGGCGGCCCGCAACAATCCGGACATGAGCAATTTGACCACCGTGCCGGAACTGTTGCTGCTGGGCGGCGGCTTGCCGTTGATGGCACAGGGGCAAGTGGTTGGCGCCGTCGGCGTCGCCGGTGGCGGTGGCGCCCTGCAAGACCGTGCCTGCGCCCAGGCGGCGCTGGCCGCCCTCCCTGAACTCGATTCCACCCCACCTTGAAAGCAACAACGATGACCTGTCTGAAAAAAATCACCGCCGCCCTGGCCTTCGCCAGCCTGTCCAGCACGGCCCTGGCCGCCGCCAATCCCTTGAGCGTGCACATCCTCGACCTGCAAAGCGGCCAGCCGACGGCGGGCGTGACGGTAACCCTGGAGCAAAAGAAGGGAGATGACTGGAAGCAATTGAGCAGCGCCGTGACGAATGCGCAGGGGCGCATCGCGGCCATGTATCCGGCCGATACGCCCTTGCAGGCGGGCGATTACCGCATCGTGTTTAAAACAGGCGAGCACTATGCGCGCCTGAAACAGGAAACTTTTTTCCCGGAAATCCCCGTGCAATTTCACGTGGAGAAGACCGACCAGCACTATCACATTCCCTTGCTGCTCAGTCCTTTCGGTTTTTCCACTTACCGGGGAAACTGACCGTCGATCACGCCACCGTCTTCGCCGTCTGTCCGAACAGCACGCTTTTCGCGTCGCCGCTGACGGTCGGCTGCACATTGATTTCGGCCGCCCGCGCATACGCGCGCACGGTGGCGGGACGGGCGGCAATGGCCGCGAACCAGCGCGCCAGGTGCGGGAAATCTTCCAGCTTCTGGCGCTGGCGGGCGTGCGGCACGATCCACGGGTAGATCGCCATGTCGGCGATGGAATAGTTGTCGCCAGCCACGAATGCACGGTCCGCCAGGCGCTTGTTCAGCACGCCATACAGCCGGTTCGTTTCATTCACGTAGCGCGTGATGGCGTACTCGATGGGTTCGGGCGCATATTGCACGAAATGGTGGTTTTGCCCAGCCATGGGGCCCAGGCCGCCCATTTGCCAGAACACCCACTGCATGACTTCGGCGCGTCCGCGCACGTCGTCCGGCAGGAATTGCCCGCTTTTCTCGGCCAGGTATTGCAAAATGGCGCCCGACTCGAACAGGGACAGCGGCGCGCCGCCATCTGCCGGCGCCTGGTCGACGATGGCGGGGATGCGGTTGTTCGGCGCGATGGCGAGAAACTCGGGCTGGAACTGTTCGCCCTTGCCGATATGCACGGGAATAATGTTGTAGGGGATGCCCGCTTCTTCCAGGAACATCGTCACTTTGTGCCCGTTGGGCGTGGTCCAGTAATACAGGTCGATCATCGTGGTCTTTCCAGGTAGATAAGTAGGGCAGGCGGCCTCCGCATCACTATTGTCGCGCCGCAACTGATATGCATGGATATAATGCCACGTAAGCGAAAAACAAGACGGCGCCCAAGCGAGGCAAGCGCCCACTCGCGCCGTCACGCAGGCATCCCGACATTCCAGAGCACAAACAAAGAAAGCCGACCATGCGCAAACTCCTGATCGTCACGCTGTCCGTCCTGCTGTCAGGCTGTGTCCAGGACTTCGCCATCTATATGTTCGATGGACAAGACCATTCCCTGACCGTGCGCCGCCAGCAACGTTATTTTTGGCAAGATACGGTGGAAGTGCAGCTGATGGCGACCAATTTGCCACAATGCCAGCGCCTGCATACCTTGTCGACGGATGCGCCGGCCGACATCACCGTCGAGCTGTTTGCGGCCGGCGACGGCATCTGGAATATCCGCATGGGCAAGCAGCTGTGGCAGGCGGAAACGAATACCTGCAATGAGCTGACGGAAATGGAAAACGACCCGAAAGCCGACCTGGGCCAGCCGATCGGGCAATTCATGGTCGTCGATGACAAGCTGGAATTCGAACCGGCGCCGCAAGCGGCGGCGCCCGCCCAGTAAGTCCTGAACGAAACCCCTAGCGCGCCGCCAGGCTGCGCAGCGGCTTTTTCGCCACGGCGCGTGGCGCGCCAGCCGAGCTTGCCGCCAGGCGCGGCGCCGTCCCCGATTCCTGCGCCGACAGCTTGAAGCGCGCCACCAGTTGCGCCAGCACGGCCGCCTGGTCTTGCATGCTCGACGCCGCTGCCGCCGCCTCTTCCACCAGTGCCGCATTTTGCTGCGTCACGCTATCCATCTCCGTGATTGCCTGGTTGACGTGGCCGATGCCCGTGCTTTGCTCGTGCGAGGCGGCCGTGATGTCGGCCATGATGTCGGTCACGCGCGAAACGGAAGCGACCACCTGATCCATGGTCGTGCCCGCCTGTGCGACGAGGGTGCTGCCGGCCGCGATGCTGTCGACGGAAGCGCCGATCAATTCCTTGATTTCCTTCGCCGCGCCGGCCGAGCGTTGCGCCAGATTGCGCACTTCCGACGCCACCACGGCAAAGCCGCGTCCCTGCTCGCCCGCGCGCGCCGCTTCCACGGCCGCGTTCAAGGCCAGGATATTCGTCTGGAAGGCGATGCCGTCGATGACACCGATGATGTCGACGATCTTGCGCGACGAAGCGTTGATGGTATCCATGGTGCCGATCACTTGCGCCACAACGGCACCGCCCTGGCGGGCCACGGCGGAAGCGGACTGCGCCAATTCATTTGCCTGCACGGCGTTGCCCGCGTTCTGCGTCACGGTCGACGTCAATTCCTCCATCGAGGCGGCCGTTTCTTCCAGCGAACTGGCTTGCATTTCCGTGCGCGCCGACAAGTCCATATTGCCGCTGGCAATCTCGCTCGATGCCGTGGCAATCGTCTCGGCGCTGTGGCGGATTTCGCTGATCGCATCGACCAGGTTGGTCTGCATGGTTTTCATCGCGTACAGCACGCTGTGGCGGTCGTTGGCATGCGTGCGCACGACGCCGCTCAAATCGTTATTCGCGATCTTTTCCGCCACGTCGGCCGCATACTCGGGATCGCCGCCCAGCGCATGGCGCAGGCTGCGGTTGATCACCACGACGACGGCCGCCAGCAAGCCGCATACCAGTACCAGCACGCCCAGCGAGGTGAGCAGCGACTGGCGGAAGGCCGCATCGATATCATCCATGTACACGCCCACCACCAGGGTCCAGGCCCATGGCTTGTAGGCCACCACACGGCTCATCTTCGGTTCGGGGGTTTTCTGGCCGGGACGGGGGAAATAATAGTGGACGAAGCCCTTGCCCGCATCGCTCTTGCCGACGGTAACGATGTCGCGGTACAGATAAGTACCGTTGGCATCTTTAAAATCCGACATGTTCTTGCCGTTCGTTTGCGGCGCGGCGGGATTCATCACGACGACGGCATCGAGGTTGATGATGGACAAATAACCGGTCTCGCCGAAACGCATGCTCTTGATGACGGCCGTGGCCTGCTTCTGCGCTTCTTCCTTCGTCAGGGCGCCGCTGGCGGCCAGGTCGCCGAACATCTTGACGGCGCCCAGGCCCAGGTCGGCGGCATTGCTCAGGTCGGCGCTGCGCTCTTCGATGCGGATCTTGCGCACTTCCAGGGCGTTATAGACAAAAATAACGGTGATGCACAACAGGCTGCAAATCAGGGGAATCCATAACTTTTGCTGGAACGTCAATTTCTTCATGCTGTGTCTCCAACTATCTATTTGCGGCAAAGGGGCGTGGCCCGCTTCCAGCTCGGCTGGCCAGGAATGCGGCGGCGACGGTGCTCTGGCGGCACCGTTCAGACTGCTTCAGCATACGCTCGAACGACCGATATTTACAATGCCGGGAAGCAATGAATTTTGCCCAGTGTTGTTAATGCGTTGCGACAATTGATGAGAATTGATGGTGCGTTGCAATAAAATTGGGGCCAGCGGCCGCCGTTCTTTTACGCTACAGTCACTCCCATTCCCCACCGCGCAAGGAGTTCCATGTCCACCACCATGAGCTGGCAAGGCTTTGCCATCCTGTCGGCCGTGTTCGCGGCCCTGACGGCCATCCTGGGCAAGCTGGGCGTGGCCCACCTGAACAGCAACATGGCCACCTTGATACGCACGGGCGTCATCCTGCTGGTGACGGCGGCCATCATCTCGCTGCGCGCGGAATGGCAGCGGCCCGCCGGCGGCAACTGGGTGGGCTGGACCTGCCTGATCGCCTCGGGCGTGGCCACGGGCTTGTCGTGGCTATGCTATTTCCGCGCGCTGCAGCTGGGGCCCGTGTCGCTGGTGGCGCCCGTCGACAAGCTCAGCGTGGCGCTGGTGATGCTGGCTGGCTGGCTGGTGCTGGGCGAACCGTTCACGCTGAAAGGGGCCCTCGGTGGCGGCCTGATCGTGCTCGGCTCGCTGATTTTGCTGCTGTGACGCATTCCACGGCACGCGGCGGCGCGCCTGTGTCAGAATGCACGCCGCATAGATCGAATCACGAAAGAACAGCATGACCAAGAATGAAGCCATGAAACGCATCAACGACCGCCTGGGCAAACCCACCCTGACGGACAAGAACACGCACTTTGCCAGCGTCGCCAGCTATGGCACGGACGAAGGCTGGTGGCTGAAGATCCCCTTCCTGACGTTCAAGCAGGAATTGCACTTCATCCTCAACAATGAAAAAACGAAAAGCTTCCAGCACCTGAAAATCGGCGCCAACCAGATCCTCAGCCCCGGCATGAAGTTCCGCAGCACGGGCGGCGCGGCCGACGCCTTCATGTCGGCCTCGGCGCCGAAACGCCTGGTCGACTTGCTCGACGGCGGCAGCAAGTACAACTTCACCAAGCATTTTATTAATGACTACCGCTACTGATGCGCAGCCGTGCTGCCGCCGCCCGGCGGCAGTTGCGGCGGCAGCCACGCCCTGAGCAAATGCTGGGCGATGTCGAGCGCATCGTCGCGGCTGGTGCCGAAATGCAGGGGATAGCCCCAGAACTTGCCAAATAGAACGGCAAAGGCCTTGCCGGCCAGGCGCTTGGCGGCGCTCGGTTCGATCAACACCATGCCCTGGATATACGCGCGGATGGCGGCCTTGTTCTGCTTCATCCACAGCGATGCGCGCTTGCGCTCCGCCTGCGGGTGTTCATGCCCGCCCTCGTCAAAACCTTCTTCGCTGAGGATGACAAACGCCTGCCGGCGGGCCAGCAGCGCGTCGAACTGGGCAAACAGCACATCGGCCTGGGTACCTGCCGCGCCGTCGCGGCGCATCCAGACGAGGGGGAATGTGGAAAAATCGAGTTGCATGGGATGACTCCTTCAAGGGGGTTGCCGTTCCTCCTCACCTTCATCAGAACACTGGCGGCGGCGGTTGCCGTGGAAGCGGGGCTGCGGATGCCCATACGATAGCGTTGGCAGTGCTGCGCGTCATTGCATAAAATAGCCACAATATTATTCAATCCAGCCAAAGTCTTCCCATGCCCCATCCCCTTTTGCCCAGCATGCTGACGGCCCGCCTGGGCCTGGACGACGACGCCTCCATCCTCGATTTCGATGTCGATGGCGTGCTGCGTCCCTTGCTGGCCGTGGGCCTGGCCAGCGTGCGCGAGGATGCGGAGCAGGCGCCGCACCAGCACCGCAAGGGGCAGCTGCTGTATGCCACGCGGGGCGTGATTCATTGCGAGGTGGAAAGCGGCGTGTGGATCGTGCCGCCCCAGTGCGCCGTGTGGATACCGGGCGGCCTGATGCACGCGGCGCAGGGCGTGGGCGAGGCGCAATGTTATTGCCTGTTTGTCGAGCCAAGCATGGCGCCGGCCTTGCCCGCCGTCTGCTGCACCGTGGCCGTCTCGCCATTGCTACGCGAACTGATCGCCAAGGCGGCCGGTTTCCCCACCCTGGCCGCGCTGCAGGGCGCGCAGGAACGCCTGGTGCTCACCCTGCTCGATGAATTGGCGGCCGCTCCCGTGGAAGACTTGCATTTGCCGATGCCGCGCGATGCGCGGCTGCGCCGCCTGGCCGCCCTGCTGCTGGCGCAGCCTGCCGATAAACGCACCCTGGCCGAGTGGGCCAGCCGCATCGGCATGAGCGAGCGCAGCATGACCCGGCAATCCCTGGAGGAAATGGGCATGAGCGTGGGCCGCTGGCGCCGGCAATTGCACGTCATCCTGGCCTTGCAACGGCTGGCGCAAGGGCGCAGCGTGAAAGCCGTGGCGCTGGAACTCGGCTATGAAAATACCAGCGGTTTTGTCACCATGTTCCGCAAGGCGGTGGGCAAGCCGCCGGCCCGCTACCTGGCGGAACGGGAATCCAGGAGAATATAAAAACGCATAAAAAAAGGCGGCATATGCCGCCTTCGTCTTGCATTGTCGCTTAAATCA
This sequence comes from Janthinobacterium sp. P210005, assembly GCF_036231865.1. Taxonomy (NCBI): domain Bacteria; kingdom Pseudomonadati; phylum Pseudomonadota; class Betaproteobacteria; order Burkholderiales; family Oxalobacteraceae; genus Janthinobacterium; species Janthinobacterium sp. P210005. The sequence continues at coordinate 169,513 of NZ_JAZARC010000009.1, read as the reverse complement.
TCACACTTCGCGCGCCAGCGCCAGGAACTCCGTGCGCAGCGCCAGGTTCGGCTGCATCTCGCCCAGCATGGCCGAGGTGATGGTTTCTTCGCCCGGCGTGCGGATGCCGCGGCTTTCCATGCACAGGTGGCGGCAGCGTACGACCACGCCGACCGACTTCGGTTCCAGCACTTCCATCAAGGCATTGGCGATCTGCATCGTCATACGCTCCTGCACTTGCAGGCGCTTGGAGAAGCAATCGACGAGGCGCGTCAGTTTCGACAGGCCGACGATCTTGCCGTTGGGCACGTAGCCGATGGTGGCCTTGCCGAAAAACGGCGCCAGATGGTGTTCGCAATGGCTGTAGACGGGGATGCCGCGCACGACGATCAGCTCGTTGTACTGTTCCGCGCCATCTTCAAAGGCTTTCAACAAATCGACCGGGTCCTGGCCATAGCCGGAGGTCCAATGTTTCCAGGCTTTTGCCACGCGCGCCGGCGTTTCCAGCAAGCCAGGACGCTGCGGATCTTCACCAAAGCTGCTGATGAGCCGGCGCCAGTCGTTTTCGGAGAATTCTTGAGACATGCTAAACCACCCTAAAATTTGCAATTGCCGCCAGTATATAGAAAATGCGGCAAGCTGCCTGAGCAGCCCCCGCTTTACGGCACTGCCGGCGGGCGGTGCGCCTGCACCAGCAGCGCGGAAATCGACACGCTGGAACTCGCTTCCGGCCAGGCATCGCCGGGGCCGAACCAGCGCGCCTCGGCGATCTCGTTCTCGTCGAGGCGGATCTCGCCATCGAGGTAATCGGCCGTAAACGCGATCATCAGCGAATGGGGAAACGGCCAGGATTGGCTCATGAAGTACTGCAGGTTATGCACGCGCAAGCCCACCTCTTCCATCACTTCGCGGTGCACGGCTTCCTCGATCGATTCGCCCGCTTCCAGGAAACCGGCCAGGGGACTGAAACGCTGCGATGGCGAATGCTTGTGCATGGCCAGCAGCACTTGCTCGCCCTTGCGGATGAGTACCATCATGGCGGGCGAAATGCGCGGATACGCGAGCATGCCGCAGGCGGCGCAGGTGAAACAGCGTTCGCCGCGCGTGCGCTGCATGGGCGTGGCGCACACGCCGCAATGACGGTGCGTGCGCGCCCACTCGGCCAGCTGCGCGGCGCGGCTGGCCAGGCCCAGGAAAGCATCGTCGACGGCATGGAACAGCGAGCGCATGCCGTGCCAGGCCAGGGGGCCGTCGGCGGGCAAGGCCTCGTCATCCGTCCAGACGGTCCGGCAATAGCGGCCCTGCCACAAGCCCACGGGCTGGGCGCGGCTCAGGTCGATATCGAGCGCGGCCGCCTCGACAGCAGTGGGCAGGGTCAGCTCGGGCGTGCGCAACAATAAACGCCCGCGGTGAAAGACGAAGGTGAGCGTGTCGGCTGCCGCCGGGGCCGGTTCGGGAGGATCGATCAGGGGGACGAAGGCATCGGGTGTCTGCAGCATGCTTGGCGGAAATTTGTAAAGGTTGCTCATCATACTCCCGCTGCCGGACGCCTGCGCGCGTAGCAGCGGCCATGCAGCAAAGCAAGCATTCATGGGCCATGACAGTGTTTTTTTTACGGCACACCCAATCCGTTGCGTAAACGAGACTGATAACGATTCTCATTTACGAATTAGCGCCCAATAATTACAATGTCTGCCAACCCGTCCATCGCCAGCCACTTGCCCGCTTGCCACAGCACAGCGTCGCGCAGCCAGCCAGGAACCACTACCCTGACCTTATCGAGAGAGCAAGATGGCAATCAAGAGCCGCAAACACGTCCAATCCCGTTTCAACCAGCACATCGGCGCCGCCCTGGCCGTGATGCTGCTGCCCGTTGCCGCCCAGGCCGCCGATCCGGCCGGTCAGAGCGCGCCTGCATCGCAGCAAACCCTGAACGAAGTCAAGGTCATTGGTTCCAAGGAAAATGATTTCAAGGCCGAGAAAGCCTCGTCGCCGAAATACACGGAAGAGCTGGTCAACACGCCGCAAACCATCGTCGTGATCAAGAAGGAATTGATCGAACAGCAAGGCGCGCTGACCCTGACGGATGCGCTGCGCAACACGCCGGGCGTGGGCACTTTCTTCCTCGGTGAAAACGGCAACACGAACACGGGCGACGCCGTCTACATGCGCGGTTTCGATTCGTCCGGCAGCATCTATGTCGATGGCGTGCGCGACGTGGGCTCCATTTCGCGCGACGTCTTCAACATCGAACAGATCGACGTCTTGAAGGGCCCGGCGGGCACCGACAGCGGCCGCGGCTCGCCGACCGGCTCGATCAATCTGGTCAGCAAGACGGCCACTATGGAAAACAAATTCAATTCGCTGCTGACGGCGGGCAGCGGCAAGCAGAAACGCGCCACGGCCGACTGGAACCGCATCCTCGACAGCGATACGGGCACGGCCTTGCGCCTGAACCTGATGACGCAGGACAGCGGCAACCCGGCACGCGATGAAGTCAAGAACAAGCGCTGGGCCTTCGCGCCCACCGTCACCTTCGGCATCGGCAAGCCGACGCGCATCACGGCCAGCTACCTGCACGTGGATCAAAACAACGTGCCCGACGGCGGCGTGCCGACCATCGGCTTGCCTGGCTACTCGACGCCGGACGTTCCAACGAAGGATCAACCGATCATCCGCAGCTTCCTGAACAGCGCCGCCAGGGTCGATCCGAAGAATTTCTACGGTTCCACCTCGGACTACGACAAGATCAAGGCCGACATGGGCACCTTGCGCATCGACCATGATTTCTCGCCCAACGTGCAGCTGCAGAACACCACGCGCTACGGCAAGACCCAGCAGGACTACCTGCTGACGGCCTTCATGGGCAGCATGGGCAACCTGAAGACACCGGTCACCACCGATCCGTCGACCTGGACGCTGGAGCGCTCGCTGCGCACCGTGAAGGACCAGGAAAACACGATCCTGACCAACCAGACCGTGGTCAGCGCGCAATTCGACACGGGCGTGCTGAAGCACTCCGTGGTAGCCGGCGCCGAGTTCATCAGCGAAAAACAGACCAACTACAGCTATGTGCCCGCCACCCTGGGCACCTTGCCGGCAGCGAACCTGTACCACCCGAATCCGCGCGACACCGTCACCGGCCATAACCCCGTGCGCAGCGGCGCTTTCAGCGAACGCGAAGTCAACACGCAAAGCCTGTATGTATTCGACACCATCAAGTTCGGCGACAAGTGGCTCTTCAACGGCGGCGTGCGTTTCGACCATTTCAACACCACGTATGACGCCGTCGCCCTGCAAGCGGCCGTAGCCAAGGACCAGGTGCAAAAATTGCCGGTCGGTACGCCTATTCCCACCCACCTGACCCTGAGCGACACCCTGGTCAACGGCAAGATCTCGGCCATGTACAAGCCGACGCCGGAGAGCAGCGTATATGCCTTGCTGGCCACGTCGAAAGCGCCACCGGGCACTAACAGTGACCTCAGCACCGCCGCCAGCAGTGCGCAAAACCCGAAATATGACCCGCAGGAAACCATCACCAAGGAAATCGGCACCAAGTGGGACTTCCTGAAGCAAAAACTGTCGCTGTCGGCCGCCGTCTACCAGACCACCGTCAAGAATGAAGTGGAGCAAGATCCTGTCATCTCGACCATTTATTACCAGACCGGCAAGAAGCGCGTGCAAGGCCTGGAACTGGGCGTGGTGGGCGAGATCATGCCGAACTGGCTGGTCAGCGCCGGCTATACCCGCATGAATACCAAGGTCGAGTCGAACAAGGTCTTCACGGCCAGCGGCGAGAAGAGCCTCACCTACACGCCAAAACAGGCGTTCACCAGCTGGACTTCGTACACCCTGCCGTTTGGCCTGAAGATCGGCGGCGGCGCGCGTTACGTGGGTGAAATGCTACGCGGCACCGACGGCGCCGTCGGCACGCCGGCCCGCGTGGATGCCTATTGGGTCTTCGACGCCATGGCAACCTACACCGTCAACAAAAACCTCGACGTGCAGTTGAACGCCTACAACCTGGCCGACAAGACCTATGTGGCGGCCATCAACAAATCCGGCTTCCGCTACACCCCGGGCCAGCCACGTTCGTTCAGTCTGACGGCGAATATCAAGTTCTAACGTCAAGAGAACACGCATTGCGTCACATCAAGCCCCTCTTCGGAGGGGCTTTTTTATTGTCCTGATAATCTTGTCTTTTTGGCGCACCGCCGCCCTGCCACGACTAGCGTATGAAAAGTCATACAGCGATATCCCATCGCGTCCAATATTTCGCGCAAGCACGCCAAGTTGCGACATCTAAACAACAAAAAAGCTTCCTTAAATCAACAACTTAAGAAGTTAGGTTCCAAATTCCCATTTCAGGCATATCCTTTGCTATGTACAGGTTTTGCTGCAAATAATCGCTGGCACGCAAGGGCTTGTTTTTGAGAAATATTGACTCCAAGCTTGAGTTGCTCGCTATCAATAATCCGCTCACAGCGGCGTTTCACCGGAGGAGTCAAAATGAAAAAGAAACGGCCATTAACCCTGTACATCCTGATTGCCATGATCCTCGGCATTGCCGTGGGCTATGGATGCAACACCGCTTTCCCTGATGCCAAGCTCAGCGCTCAAATCGCTGGCAATATTTCCATCGTCACCGACGTCTTCCTGCGCCTGATCAAGATGATCATTGCGCTGCTGGTGTTCTCCACCCTGACCGTCGGTATCGCCCACATGGGCGACGGCAAGACGGCGGGCCGCATCGGCCTGAAAGCCATGTGCTGGTTCGTGGTGGCCTCGCTGGTGTCGCTGGCGCTGGGCATGGTGCTGTCGAACCTGATGCAGCTGGGAACCAACCTCGGTTTGCCATTGCCGGACATCCACGCGTCGACCAATCTGAAAACGGCCGCCTTCACCTTGAAAGATTTCTTCACGCACCTGGTGCCGAAGTCGCCGATCGAGGCCATGGCCAACAATGAAATCCTGCAAGTACTGGTATTCTCGATCTTCTTCGGCGGCGCACTGGCCGGCCTGGGCGAATCGGGCAAGACCCTGACGGCCGTCGTCGACCAACTGGCGCAAGTCATGCTGCGCATCACCGGCACCATCATGAACCTGGCCCCGCTGGCCGTGTTCGCCGCGATGGCTTCCGTCATCACCACCCACGGCCTGGGCGTGCTGGTCACGTTTGCCAAGTTCATGGGCGGTTTCTACGTAGGCCTGCTGTGCCTGTGGGCCCTGCTGATCGGCGCCGGCTTCGTGGTCATCGGCCCGCGCATCTTCAAACTGGTCGGCCTGATCCGCGAACCATTCCTGCTGGCATTCTCGACGGCCAGCTCGGAAGCGGCCTATCCAAAACTGCTGACGGCGCTCGACCAGTTCGGCGTGGACCGCAAGATTTCCAGCTTTGTGTTGCCAATGGGCTACTCCTTCAACCTCGACGGTTCGATGATGTACTGCACCTTTGCCGTGCTGTTCATTGCGCAAGCCTACGGCATCGACCTGTCGATCGGCACCCAGATCACCATGCTGCTGCTGCTGATGCTGACCTCGAAAGGCATGGCCGGCGTGCCGCGCGCCTCGCTGGTGGTGATTGCCGCTACCCTGAACCAGTTCAATATTCCGGAAGCGGGCTTGCTGCTGTTGATGGGCGTCGACCAATTCCTCGACATGGGCCGTTCGGCCACCAACGCGGTCGGCAATGCCGTCGCCACGGCCGTCGTCGCCAAGTGGGAAGGTGGCCTGGCCACCGAGGAAGAAGCCGCCGCGGCCAACGCGGCCAGCCTGAACACGGAAAGCCATTGGGGCGAAGCGGATCACGCTAGCAAAGCCTGATAGCGCCATGGCCCGCCACAAGCGGGCCATTTATTTGTTGTCGATGTTGAGTAACAAGCAGTCAGGTAGTGCGATCAGTAGTCATTCCAACTTATTAGAGAGATTTTCATGAAAAAAGTCCTGTTTACCCTGCTGACCCTCGGCGCAGCCTCCACTGGCGCCATGGCCCAATCGAGCGTGACCATCTACGGCGTGGCTGACGCCGGCCTGGTGTTCGACAAGGATGCGGCTGGAGACCGCCTGAACCGCGTCGCTTCCGGCGTCGCTTCCGGCTCGCGCATCGGCTTCAAGGGCAAGGAAGACCTGGGCGGCGGCCTGGCCGCTACCTTCGTGCTGGAAAGCGGCTTCAATATCGACACCGGCACCTCGGGCCAGGGCGGTCTGCTGTTCGGCCGCCAGGCATATGTCGGCCTGACCGGCAGCGCCGGCGCCGTCACCCTGGGCCGCCAATATTCCCCGTACTACCTGGCCCTGCGCGACGTGGCCGATCCGTTCGTCATCGGCCTGGCCGGCACGGCATCGAACCTGATGGTGACGAATATCCGCGTCGATAACATGGTGCAATACACCACGCCGACCTATAGCCACCTGTCGGCCGACCTGGCGTATGGCTTTGGCGAAGTAGCTGGCGACAATGCGAAAAACCGCAGCATGGGCGGCGCCGTGCATTACATCGACGGTCCGCTGAACGTGACCCTGACGCACCACCGCAAGGAAAATGCGCTGGCGACCCAGCAAACGCGCAACACCCTGCTGGCCACGCGCTACGACTTTGGCGTGCTGCAAGGCAACTTCGGCTACGCCGACAACCGCGCCCTCGACAACAGCAAGAGCAACGACATCCTGGTCGGCTTCAGCGCACCGTTCGGCGCCACCAAGCTGGTCGCGTCCTACATCCGCCACAACGACAAGAGCAATGCCAACCGTGACGCCCAGCAATGGGCCATCGGCGCCTTCTACGCCCTGTCCAAGCGCAGCGACCTGTACACCGGTTACGGCCACATCAGCAACAAGAACGGCGCCACCTTCGTCGTCGGCAATGCCACGGACAATGGCACTGGCAACAGCGGCTTTAACCTGGGCATGCGCCATACCTTCTAAGGACGTCGAGCTGTCCGTGACATAGAAGTGTGAGCCGCCGGATGCATATCCGGCGGCTTTTTCTTTTTACGCAATATTTAAATGCGATACTGTGGGTTCTTGCAAGTTGGCAGCTGATTTTATGAATAGCAGTACTACGAAACCCTCCCTTTCCTGGCGCCAGCGCCTGTCGCAACGGTCGGGCCGCGAAACGCTGGCCTGGGGCGTGGTGCTGGCCGCCTGTCTGGCCACCGTCTGGCTCGTGTATTTCTGGACCGAACGCATCGCCATCGGCAAGCTGCAGGCCAGCGGCGCGCAGCGCCTCGAGGTATATGTCAGCAGCCTGGAAAATGCGCTGGAGAAATACGACTTCCTGCCCAAGACGCTGGAACTGAACCGCGACGTCATCCGCCTGCTGCAGCATCCGGAAGACCCGGTGCTGGTCGATACGGTCAACCATTACCTCGAGCAAATGAATGCTCAGGCGAAATCATCGACCATTTTCATCAGCAACCTCGACGGCAACACGCGGGCCGCCAGCAACTGGCAGCAGCCCGACAGCTTTATTGGCGACAATATCTCGTTCCGCCCCTACGCCCAGGACGCCCTGCGCGGCACGCCGGGCCGCTTCTATGGCGTGGGCACGACGCGGCTCGAGCCCGGTTATTTCTTTGCCCACGGCATCTACCAGAATGGCCACATGCTGGGCCTGGCAACGGTGAAGGTGAACCTGGAAAACCTGGAAAAACGCTGGGTGCAGGGCGCCGACAAGGTCATGCTGGCCGACGAGCACGGCGTGATATTCCTCAGCTCCATGGCGGACTGGAAATACAAGACCCTGGCGCCGCTGTCGCCCGCCATCGTCGAGGAACTCAACCGCACGCGCCAGTATTATTCGAAGCAGCTGGCAGCCATCCCCTTCGTTTCCGACCGCCAGCTGGGCAATGGCGCCCGCGTGATCAGCGTGCGCGAGCAGGAACACGCCGACACGCCGCCGAAGATCAGCTCCAGCGTCATGACGCAGATCAAGCTCAAGTCCCCGCAAGGCTGGACGTTTATTTACCTGTCCGACCTGGCGCAGGCCAAGGCCAGCGCGCGCGCGGCGGCCGCCTTCTCTTGCGTGCTGCTGGGCTTTTTCATGTTGCTGTTCTTTTACCTGCGCCAGCGCCGCGCGGCCGTGGCGCAAAAATTGCGCGCCCGCGAAGACTTGCAGCATGCCTATGACAACCTGGAAGCCATGGTCGAGGAACGCACGTCGGAACTCAATGCCATGACGCAAAGCCTGAGCCAGGAAATCGACGTGCGCAGCAAGGCCGAGCAAAAACTCCACATCACGCAAAACGAACTGTTTCAAGCTGGCAAGATGGCCGTGCTGGGGCAAATGTCCGCCAGCATCACGCATGAACTCAACCAGCCGCTGACGGCGCTGCGCACCATGTCCGACAATGCCGTCATCCTGCTCGAACGGGGACGGCTCGACGACGCGCGGCGCAACTTGGCGAAGATCTCGCAAATTGCGGCCAGGATGGGGACCATTACGGGTCAATTGAAGATTTTTGCACGCAAGTCGACCACCAGCCTGACCTCCGTGTCGATCCCCACGGCGATCAGCAACGCCCTGTTCCTCGTCGAACGCCGGCTGCAGGTGGAAAATGTGCGTTTTACTTTGCAATTGCCGCCCGAAGACATCTTCGCCATGTGCGAAAGCAACCGCCTGGAACAGGTGCTGGTGAACCTGTACGCCAACGCGCTCGACGCCATGAACGGCAGCGACGTGCGCAGCCTGCGCGTGGCCGTCGAATGCACGCAGGAGCACGTGCTGATCCACGTGGCCGACACGGGACCTGGCCTGTCGACGGAAGTGTGCGAACACCTGTTCGAACCGTTCTTCACCACCAAGCCGCAAGGCCTGGGGCTGGGACTGGGGCTGGCCATTTCCGAACAGATCACGCGCCAGTTCGGCGGCGTGCTGCGCGCCGAAAACGCCCCCGGCGGCGGCGCCATCTTCACCATCGAACTACAGATTGCAACGCAGGAGGAAAAACATGTTTGACGGCTTGAAGGTCTTGCTGGTCGAGGACGACCCCACCGTACGCGAAGGCAGCGAGCAGGCGCTGCAACTGGCCGGCCTGGACGTGCTGGCGTTTCACTCGGCCGAGCTGGCCTATAAACTGCTGACGCCGGATTTCCCCGGCATCGTCGTCAGCGACGTGCGCCTGCCCGGCATGAGCGGCCTGGAATTGCTGCAGGCGGTCAAGACGCTGGACGCCAACCTGCCCGTGATCCTCGTCACGGGCCACGGCGACATTACGATGGCCGTGCACGCCATGCGCACGGGCGCCTACGATTTCATCGAAAAACCGTATTCGTCCGAGCAACTGGTCGACGTCATCCTGCGCGCGCTGGAAACGCGGCGCCTGACCCTGGAAGTGCACAGCCTGCGCCGCCAACTCGAGGACGGTGGCGGCATCGAAGCGCGCCTGCTGGGCAATTCCGTGGCGATGCGCGACATACGGCGCCTGATACTCGACGTTGCCGACGAACCGGCCGACGTGCTGATCTATGGCGACACGGGCACGGGCAAGGAAATGGTGGCGCGCTGCCTGCATGACTTCAGCCACCGCCGCAAGCACAACTTCGTCGCCGTCAACTGCGGCGCGATTCCCGAAAGCATTTTTGAAAGCGAAGTCTTCGGCCACGAACCGGGCGCGTTCACGGGCGCAGCCAAGCGGCAGGTGGGCAAGATCGAGCACGCGGATCAAGGCACTTTCTTCCTCGACGAAATCGAATCGCTGCCCCTGTCCCTGCAAGTCAAATTGCTGCGCGTGTTGCAGGAACGCTATATCGAGCGCCTGGGCTCGAACGTGCCCACGCCCGTCGACGTGCGCGTCATCGCGGCGGCCAAGCTGGACCTGGAAGACTTGTCGCAGCAACAGAAATTCCGCAGCGACCTGTACTACCGCCTGAATCTGATCGTGCTGCATCTGCCGCCGCTGCGCGAACGACGCGAGGACATTCCCATCCTGTTCGAACACTTCGTGCTGGCCGCCGCCGCCCGCTACAACCGCGCCGCGCCCGTCGTCTCCAGCGCGCAGATGCGCAACCTGATGGCACATTCCTGGCCCGGCAATGTGCGCGAGCTGCGCAATATCGCCGACCGCTTCGTGCTGGGCATCGCCGGCGGCGCCTCGAGCTTGCTGGCGGCCGGACTGGCCAGTCCCCTGTCGCTGGCGGAACAGGTCAACGGCTTCGAACGCGCACTGATCGAACAGGAACTACGCGCATATTCCGGCAACGTCAGCGAAGTGAGCGCAGTGCTCGGCTTGCCGAAGCAAACCTTGTACCACAAGATGCAGAAGTACAACCTGGTGGCCGAAGAGTTCCGCTGATCAGCCGACCCGGCCCGTGCGCAAGGGCGTGACCCAGTCTGGCCGCCCGTTCGCCAGCGCCAGCCGGGCCGCCTTTTCCCAGTCATATGCCACGGCGTGCAACTGCGCCGTCCAGGCACCATCGGCACCCTGCTCGGCGATCGCATAGCGCGCATGCGGCGTGCCGTTTTCCATCACGTGCGGATAACCATGGTCATCGTCGTAGGCTTGCAAGCCCACGCTGCCCGGATTGACGACCAGCCGGCCATCGGGCAAGCGCACCTGGCGCGGCATGTGCGTGTGGCCGCACAGGATCAGGGCCGCGTCCGTCGTCCCCGCGCGCTCGGCTACCTCTTCCGGCGTGGCGGCGCGGCTGCCTTGCGGCGTGACGCTGTCGAGAAAATACACGAGATCGCTTTGCGGCGTGCCATGCACGAGCAGCACATCCTTGCGCAAGCGCAAGGTGGCAGGCAGGGCATTGATCCACGCGAATTGTTCAGGCAGCAGTTGCGCGCGCGCAAAGGCGTCCGACACGCCCATGCGGGCCGGGTCGCCGAACAATTGCCGCTCGTGGTTGCCGCGGATGGTGGGCAAGTCCAGCCCCATCAGGCGCGCCGCCGTGGCGCGCGGCTGCAGATGGCCCGAGACGATATCGCCCAGGTTGACGATCACGTCCACGCCACGCAGGGCGATGTCGGCCAGCACGGCTTCGAGCGCATCGAGGTTGCCGTGGATATCGGAAATGGCGGCGATTTTCATGATGTGACTCCCTCCCGTGCGCACCATTCTGCGCGCGTCAGCCGATACAGGCAATGCGTGCGCAAACGGTGGCCAGGCGGCAGGGCCGGATGCTCGAACGTGGCCGCATCGCGATGCATGCCCAGGCGCCCCATCAGCGCGCTCGAGCGCACGTTGGGCAAGGCGGTGAACGAGACGATTTCCGGCAATTGCAAATGGGTAAAACCCGCCTGCAAGGCGGCCTGCGCCGCTTCCTGCGCGTAGCCTTTGCCCCAGTAATCGAAGGCCAGGCGCCAGCCGATTTCCACGCATGGCGAGCACGGCAATTGCGCGTCGGGAATATGCAGTCCCGTCATGCCGATGAAGGTATTGTTTTCGCGCAAGGACACAGCCCACCATCCCCAACCCCGCTCGGCGATGAGGCCGCGGCAACGCTGCGCCACGGCGTCGCTGGCCTCGCGCGATAGGGTAGCGGGAAAGCAGGCCATCACGCGAGGGTCCCCATTCAGGGCCGCAAATGGCGCCAGGTCGCTGTCGCGCCATTGGCGCAGCAGCAAGCGCGGCGTCGTCAGTTCGATGATCTGTTGCATGTTTTTTCCTCTCTTGACTAATGGTGACATCGGGTAGGACAAGTCCGACGGCCAGTTGCGTCGTGCGGCTACGTGATCCAAAAGTAACAATTGCTACCATTTCCTCATTGCATTACCGCATCACGCCAGCCGCCCCGACGTCGCGGCCCGTTCACTTTATTTTGAGGAGTAGCCCCATGTTTGCCACGCCCGTCCCCGCCCGCCTGACCCCGCCACGTTTGCGCCATCTTGCCTTGCGCAGCACCATGATGCTGGGCGTGCTGGGCGTCGCCACGGCCGCCGCCACGGCGCGGGCGGAACCGTCGCCCGCGCTGGATCGCGTCAGTATCTCGGTAGGGGCGTTTTCCGCCGATCCGCGCATCAATATCGGCGCCGACACGCAGTTTGGCCGCATCGATGCGCCCGAATCGAAGCAAAGCCACACGACCATCCCCCGCATCAAGGCGGACTTGCTGATCGGCGACCGCCATGGCCTGGCATTCGACTACTACCGTTACGACAAATCCTACACGCCAAGCCTGACAGGCGACACCATCATCAATGGCCAGCCCGTCACGGGCACGGCCACGGCGAATGCCGATTTAAAACTGGACCTGGCCAAGCTGGCCTATAAATGGTGGCTGGGCAGCGGCAACGACACCTTCGGCATCGGCCTGGGCGCCGCCTACTACCACGCCAGCCTGAACGGCACGGCCACCGGCATCGTCAATGGCGAGACGGCCACGGCGCGCGATTCCATCGGCGAGCACGCGTTTGCGCCGCTGCTGGAAGTGGGCTGGCGCCATGCGTTTACACCGGACTTGCGCATGTACGCGGAAGCGTCGGGCATCAAGAAAAACGGCGGGCGCATCAACGGCCACATCTACGGCGGCAATATTGGCGTGGAATGGTTTCCGTTCAAAAATATCGGTTTCGTGGCCGACTACGGCATCTCGAAAATCAAGCTGCACCGCGACAGCGAACGCGATGCCGACCTGAACGTGCGCCTGACGGGGCCGTCGGCGTATGTGAAAGTGCGCTTCTAAACGCGCTCAAGCCGCCGGTTTCAGCACGGTCAGCTGGAACTGCGGCAAGGCAGGGTCGTCATACGCCTCGACCCTGGCAAACGGCAGACGCGCAAACGCGTGACGCCAGAACGCGCAGGCAGCGGCATCGTCGCGAAACGTCGCCACCAGCCACGTCTGCGCGCTGTCCAGCAGCACCCTGCGCAGCACTTCCAGCGCCACGCCCCGGCGCCGGTATTTCTTCAGGATAAAAAAGTCGCTGAACTCCTGCACCGGCAGCTCACCCGCCATGCCAGGTTCCGTGAGGAAAAAGCCGGCCAGTTCGCCATCGACCTCGATCCAGCTGGCCGTGTGGCCGGCCGCGTGCACATACGACGCCAGTCCTGCGTCGCACACGTCATAGTGGCCATCGGCCAGCAGCGCCTCGCCGCTCCAACTAGCATTGTCGTAACAATACAGCTGGAACAGCCGGGCCAGCGCTGCCTCTTCGCCAGGCACGATGGCGCGCAAAGTCATGTTTCCCGGCGCTGCACGCATATCCCCACCCTTTCCGCACCATGGCGTCATTGAAGCTGGCGAGTGTAGCACCGGGGCATTCATCCCGCCCCTCCGGTATTTCATCCCTGCATTTCCTTCCTTGGTCACAAAACCGTTTTTCCCTCAAGTTGCCTATATACCATCCCCTTTCATTAACGTCCGCCATGGCGGTTGATAAAAACAAGGGTGATCCCCTTTCACAGGCCGGCAGGCACGCCTCTGCCGGCGTTTAGACCCACGTCCTGGAGAGTGCTGCATGCTAAAGATCAAACAGCTGAACAAAACGTATGCGAATGGCGTCAAGGCCATCAACAATGTCAGCCTGGAGATTCCCAACGGAATGTTCGGCTTGCTGGGGCCTAACGGCGCGGGCAAGTCCTCGCTGATGCGCACCATTGCGACATTGCAAGATCCCGATAGCGGCAGCATCCATTTCGATGGCGTCGATGTGCTGCAGGACAAAGCCGGCCTGCGCCGCCAGCTCGGCTATCTGCCGCAGGATTTCGGCGTGTATCCGAAGGTCAGCGCGGAAACCCTGCTCAACCACTTTGCCGTTTTGAAAGGCTTGACGGAGAAGGGGCCGCGCAAGGAAGCCGTGGAAGCCCTGTTGCAGCAAACCAATCTGTGGGAAGCGCGCAAGCGCAACCTGGGCACGTATTCGGGCGGCATGCGCCAGCGCTTCGGCATCGCCCAGGCGCTGCTGGGCGCGCCGCGCCTGGTGATCGTCGATGAGCCGACGGCCGGCCTGGACCCGGACGAACGCAACCGTTTCCTGAACTTGCTGGCGAAGATCGGCGAGCAGGTGGTGGTGATCCTGTCGACGCACATCGTCGACGACGTGACGGATCTGTGCCCGCGCATGGCCATGATCGTCAAGGGGCAAGTGCTGGTGCAAGGCGAGCCGCAGGCGGCCATCGACACCCTGCTCGGCAAGGTGTGGCGCCGCAGCGTCGGCATGGACGAGCTGGCGCAGTACCAGCAGTCGCACAATGTGCTGTCGACGCGCCTGGTGGGCGGCAAGCCGCAAATCAATGTGTATGCCGACAGCCAGCCCGACAGCGGCTTCGTGCAGATCGCCCCGGACCTGGAAGACGTGTACTTCTTGCATGTGCGCAACGCTGCCCGCAACGGCGCCGCCGTTCCCGCTGCGGCACCGTCCGCCGTCGCGGCGTAAGGAGCGCGCCATGTGGAAGGAATTTTTCAAGTTTGACCTCGGCTATCAGCTGAAACAGCCGCTGCTGTGGGTATTTGCCGTCATCCTGGCCTTGCTGGCCTTTGGCGCCAGCAGCAGCGATTCGATCCAGATCGGCGGCGCCATCGGCAACATCAACCGCAATGCGCCCACCGTGGTGGCGCAGCTGCTGACGATGTTCAGCCTGCTGTCGATGTTGCTCATCACCATCTTCATTGCCGGCGCCGTGCTGCGCGACAGCGAAGTGGGCATGGCCGACATGCTGTTCGCCACGCCCATGCGCAAGTGGGATTACCTGTTCGGCCGCTTCGCCGCCGGCTTTGTCGCCTGCCTGGTCATCTTCGCCTGCATCGCCTTCGGCACCATGCTCGGCCCCCTCATGCCCTGGGTCGATGCGCAGCGCGTGGGCGCGTTCCCGCTGCAGGCGTATGCATGGAGCTTCGCCGTGATGGTGATCCCCAACCTGCTCTTCATCGGTGCCCTGCTGATGCTGCTGGCGGCCACCACGCGCTCGATGATGCTGGTCTACGTGGGCGTGCTGGGCTTTTTCGTGCTGTGGGGCACGGCCGGCGCCTTTACGCGCGACATCAACAACGAATGGATCGCCGTCCTGCTCGACCCGTTCGGCATGCGCGCCCTGGGCCGCATGACGCGCTACTTCACGTCCGCCGAAGCGAACGCGGGGCTGCCGCCGTTTGCCGGCTTCCTGCTGGCCAACCGCCTGCTGTGGCTGGGTATCACGGCGGTGCTGTTCGCCGCCACCGTGATCCTGTTCAAGCCGCAGCGCACGGGGACGGGAAAACGCCTGTTCGGCAAGCACAAGGCCGAAACGAGCGGCCCCGCCGTCACGGCGCCGCGGGACCTGCCGCGCAGCGTCCCCACCTTGACGTCCGCGACGGCCTGGCGCCAGTGGTGGCAAATCCTGCGCTTCGACGCCGTCGGCGTCTTCAAGAGCCTGCCCTTCCTCGTCATGCTGCTGTTCGGCATGATCAACCTGATCGCTGCCGCGAATGTCGGCAAGAACATGTATGGCACGGCCGTGTATCCGATGACACATTTGCTGTTGCAGCAGATTAGCAACAGCTTCAGCTTCCTCCTGATCATCATCGTCACCTTCTATGCGGGCGAACTGATCTTCAAGGAACGGCAAGCGCGGATCGCCGACGTCAGCGACGCCATGCCCGTGCCCGACTGGGTTCCCCTGCTGGCCAAATGCACGGCCCTGATCGGCGTCATCGCCGGCTACCTGCTGGCGGGCGTCCTCACGGCCATCGGCTTCCAGCTCGTCAAGGGCGGCGCGCCCGTGGAACTGGGGCTGTACCTGAAAGGCACCCTGCTGGGCGCCCTCTTCTTCGTGCTGATGGGCTTGTGCGCCCTTACCCTGCAAGTGTTGTCGAATAACAAGTTCATCGGCTACCTGCTGGTGATCCTGCTGATGGTGGCGCAAGCCGTGCAGGGCATGCTGCACTTCGAACACAATCTGTACGCCTTTGGCGGCACGCCGGCCATCCCGTATTCGGACATGAATGGCTATGGCCACTTCTTGACGGGCTGGGCCTGGTTCGCGCTGTACTGGAGCCTGTTTACCGTGGCCCTCGTCATGCTGGCGCAGGCGTTCTGGGTGCGCGGCCTGCCGAACGGCTGGCGCGCGCGCCTGGGCCTGGCCCGCCAGCGCCTGCAGGGCCGTGCAGGCGCCGCGCTGGCCGTGGTGCTGCTGTGCTGGGCAAGCACGGGCGGCTGGATCTTCTACAACACGAACGTGCTGAACAAGTACGAGACGTCGAACATCCGCATGGACAAGCAGGCGCGCTACGAAAAACTGTACCAGCGCTACCAGCACTTGCCCCAGCCGAAGATCACGGATGTCCAGGCCAATGTGGATATTTATCCTGAGCAACGTAAAGTCTTGATCAAGGGCCATTATGTGCTGCAAAACAAGACGGCGCAGCCGCTCGATACCCTGCGCATCCAGCTCGACCCGCAACTGAAGACGACGTGGTTGAACTTGCCCGCGCACAAGGTCGTACTCGACGACAAGGAGCTCGGTTTCAGCATCCTCAAGCTGGCGCAAGCGCTGGCGCCCGGCGCCACCCTGCCGCTGGACTTTACGGTGGCCGTCACGCACCAGGGCTTCACCAACAGCGGCGCGCCGGACCAGGTCAACCTGAACGGCAGCTTCTTCAACAACCAGGCTTATTTCCCCCACTTCGGCTATGCGAAGGAAATGGAATTGCTTGACCGTAATGAACGCCGCAAGCGGGGCCTGGGCGAACCGCAGCGCATGGCCAAACTGGAAGACACGTCCGCGTATGGCAACACGGTGCTGGGCGGCGATGCCGACTGGATCCATTTCGACACGACGGTGTCCACCAGCGGCGGGCAGATCGCCCTGGCGCCCGGCTATCTGCAAGGCAGCTGGGAAAAGGATGGGCGCCGCTATTGCCGCTACAAGATGGACCAGCCGATGTTGCCGTTCTTCGCCTACCTGTCGGCGCGCTGGGAAGTCAAGAAAGGCGCGTGGCGCGGCTTGCCAATCGAAATCTATGTCGACAAGAAACACGGCTACAACACGGATCGCATGATCACGTCCGTGCAAAAGTCGCTCGACTATTACAGCACCGAGTTTACGCCCTACCAGCACAAGCAGGTGCGCATCCTGGAATTCCCCGGCTACCAGAGCTTCGCCCAGTCGTTTGCCAATACGATTCCGTATTCGGAAGGCATCGGCTTCATCGCCGACCTGCGCAACAAGGAAGACATCGACTATGTGTTCTACGTCACGGCGCATGAAATGGCGCACCAGTGGTGGGGCCACCAGGTGATCGGCGCCAATGTGCAGGGCGCCAGCATGCTGATGGAATCGCTAGCGCAATATTCAGCCTTGATGGTGATGGAAAAGGAATACGGCCGCGACAAGATGCGCCGCTTCCTGCGCTATGAACTGGACCGCTACCTGAGCGGACGCGGCGGCGAAGCCATCGAGGAATTGCCGCTGGCGCGTGTTGAGGGACAGCAATACATCCACTACAACAAGGGTAGCCTGGTGTTCTACCGCCTGCGCGACGAGCTCGGCGAAGCCGCCCTGAACCGTGCCCTGAAACGCTATCTGCAAGACAAGGGTTACCAGCAGGCGCCGTTCACCACGTCGTCGGAATTGCTGGCCTATATCCGCGCCGAAGCACCGCAGGACAAGCAAGCCCTGATCACGGACCTGTTCGAGAAAATCGTGTTCTACGATAACCGCGTCACGCAAGCGACGGCCGTCAAGCGCCCGGATGGCCAGTGGGATGTCACCATGCAACTGCACCTGGCCAAGCTGGAGTCCGACGGCAAGGGCAAGGAAAGCCCGCGTGCCTACGACGAACCGGTGGAGATCGCCATCTTCGCGCGCGCGCCGGGCGCCGGGGAGAAGGACGAAAAAGTCTTGTTCACCGACAAGCGCATGTTGTCGGGCAGCGACCCCGTGCTCACCATCACGGTGAAGGAAAAACCATTTGAAGTGGGTGTCGATCCGTACAACAAGATGATCGACCGGGTCTCGCGCGATAACCGCAAGGAAGTCAGCGTGAATTAAGGCTGCAATGAAACCTTGAGGCAACGCAAACAGGCCGCCCTATCCGTGATAGCGCGGCCTGTTTTTTTTACGACGGGCCCGGTACTTTTTCAGGCCAGAAAAAAGATCTGGCGCAGCGCACAGCCCACCTGTACCACACAGAACACCATGGCAAGGAGCAATAGCCCCAGATGGATCTTTAAAAAGATATCCAGTCTTTCCCGGCTGGCCACGGGCGGCACGGCGGCCGTTTTAAAACGCAGCCCTTTTCCGGCCAGTAGCAACAACACTATGCTGACTGGAAAAGATTGCAGAAAAATACGTCCTGGATACAAAGTCCACGCCAGTCCGATCAGGATGGAAATCAATGCCAGCACATCGCACAAGAGAAATAGATATTTTCTTTTTTGAAAATTCGCCAGCGATGCAAGCAGCCATCCCTTTTCCTTGCCGAATATGCGCTCCAGAACCAGCCATTGCGAACCTGATGAATCGACAGCTATATGCATTGCAAGATTTTTCTTCAATTGAGCCAGTGACATTATCTTCGCACCAATAGCCGCAATATACGCACAGCATATTGCGGCCACGCTGCGGTCAGCGGTATATATCAAGCGGGCATGTTCAACCCGCCATTATCTGTCCGCTTATGCCGAACAATAGGAATTATAGGCATACATCACGCCCGCGCCAATCAAGATGCCGCCACCGAGCGCCTGGCCGCCTGGCACGGTAGCCACGCCCGCACCGACAGTGCCGACACCGCCCCAGAAACCTGCCGTGGCGGTATATTCGCTCGAGGACATGCTATCCGAACAAAATGCACGACCGCCCGAGATGTCTTGAATTTCCATTTCCGATAAAACTTGCATTCTTACTCCAGTAATTACATCAGCATGGAAAATGTCCATGCGCCACGTCTGCAGAAAACACGATATCGGTAAACAGCATGCTTTCCATCAGATTCGTATTCATCGCATGCGTGAATTACATGCAATGCATCCCTCCGATAAAATTTATTCAGAGAAACATTGCAAACAATATACCACCGCACAAACAATCACCAAAATAACTTTATTGGCGAAATAAACAATGGCAAAGCGATTATTCTCCTTATGCGAAAATATCATAAGAATATTTGCATTTCGTCTTATTCAAACCGGGGCTTGAAGAGAAGCGCAATCCGCACCATGCGATGGAAATGCGGATGGCGCTGCGGTACAGGCAAAGCCTGGCGTAAGATGGACGGTATCGTCGGCGAGTGCGCCGGCACCACGTTCAAGGGGAATTGCTTATGCTGCATCGTCACCTGCCCATCCGCGCCAGCCTGCTGCTGGCGGCCCTCGTTTTCACGGCGCCCGCCTGGAGCGCCGATGCTGTCCACAAGGAAACAGTAGAACTGACGGCAGGCAAGGCTGCACTCAGCGTGAAAGGCAAGATCAAGGGCTACGCCACGGCCGAATACACGCTGGCAGGCAAGGCGGGCCAGACTCTCGGCGTCAAGCTCAAGACCAATCAACCGTCGAATTATTTCAACCTCCGTCAAGCCGGACAACAGGACGCCCTGTTCATCGGCTCGAGCGGCGGCAATAGTTACGAGGCAACGCTGCCGGCCGATGGCGAGTACACAGTGCAAGTGTATTTGATGCGCAACGCGGCGCGCAGGAATGCGGTAGCCAGCTACAGCCTGGAGATGCGGCTGCGCAATTGAGTCTCTGCGGCCATGACAGCGCAAGAAGCGCGTTCGCCACCACATGCTCCCCATGT
The DNA here is from genome assembly GCF_036231865.1 of Janthinobacterium sp. P210005. Taxonomy (NCBI): domain Bacteria; kingdom Pseudomonadati; phylum Pseudomonadota; class Betaproteobacteria; order Burkholderiales; family Oxalobacteraceae; genus Janthinobacterium; species Janthinobacterium sp. P210005. The sequence goes on along the minus strand of NZ_JAZARC010000009.1, from coordinate 149,882 downwards.
TATTGCAAGGGGCCAATAAGATGCGGGAGCGTCGCCCCTGTCTTATCTGGCCGGATGCGCGGCCTGGCGTCGGGCGGTCACGAGCGATTCCAGCACCAGGCCCGTCATCACGGCCAGGACCGGCATCATGGGCTCACGGTATCGGAAGATCACGTAAAACAGCATGTGAACGCCCGTGTAGCACGCAAGCGCCAGCCAGAGCAGGGCGACCTGCCGATTCCTGAGCCTTGGCATCAGCACAGTCCCGATAGCACCGGCAATCAGGAGCAGGAACTGTATCGCCCACAGCAGACGCACAAGCTTTTCTGCCGGCGACTGGTTGCCTTTTCCCGCATGCAGGGGAGGCGTCCAGAAGTACGCCGCTTTTTTCACCGCCAATGCCAGGAACGCTGCCGGGTGGGACTTCACCCAGGATATAGCCTCCTGTTTCAAGGTCTCGGAAGCCTGGACTTCCCCCGTTTTCCGAAGGGCATCCCAGGTGGAGCCGCGTGGAGTTTCCGAGATGGAAATGAACATGCCTGTCGCTGCCGGGTTGTTACCCAAATACAGATTGAAGCCGCCATTGGTGTTCAAGACAGGGGCGCCTATCACTTGCATGTTCCGGAGCAGCCATGGGGCGGAAATCACCAGCGCCGCTGACAGCGCGAGCATGGCCAGGCTTGCCCGCCGAACCGTCGATGCGGGAGACAGCAGCAACGCCCATGCAAGGACTGCAAGCAGTGACAAGGCGGCATTGCCCGTCAGTGCCAACAGACCGAAGAGTACTCCGCACCCGGTCGCCACGCTCTTCGAGGGCTGGCGTGCCAATCTCAGCGCACACCACATGACACCCAGCATCAGGGGAATCATCAGGTTTTCCTTCGCCAGGTAGATCCCGTAGATGCCGCTTGGCAGATAGAGCGCCCAGGCAGCCGCGGCGATGAGACGCCCCGACCGGCCTGCGCCAGCCTCTTTGGCCACCAGGTAGCACAGCACGATTGCCGCGCCGCCCAGGCACATGTTCACCAGGCGAACCGCCAGCAGATCGTCGCCAAAGAGAAAAAAGACAGGCGCGAGTATCAACAGGGGATAGCCCACGTTATACATCGCGCGGTTGCCCATGCTGTCGACGATGCCATTCCCGCCAAGCAAGTTGAGCGCCATGCTCCTATAGGCAAGTTCATCGCCTTCCGGCACATGCTGGAAGCCCGCAATCGCCGCCGCCCTCAGGGCAAGGCCGATGCCGGCGATGATTGCCAGCCACAGCCAATCTCGCTGTTGTTGGGCATCATGCTTGTCATTCATCAACTCCTCCCCACCAAAAACACCCCGGCACAAATCAGCGCAACGCCCATCACACGGGGCAGGCTGACCTGCTCGCCCAGCAGGCAGGCGATTGGCAGGGTGAGCACGAATCCCAGGCCTGCCAGGGGATAGGCCTTGCTCACCTCCCATTGCGACAGTACGCCTAGCCAGGCCACCGCTCCCAGGCCATACAAAAGAAATCCTCCCAGCACATACTTGTCCGAGAGGATATGCATGAGGGTCATGAAGGACTTGGGCTGCGCCATCATCGCCTGCACCCCGTCACCGGACATGCCGGTCTTCAATGAGAACTGCGCCATGACGGATAGCGCAATGCTCAGGATGGCAATGCAGAACGTGTTCATGGGTAAGTACCCAACACCAGAAAATGCGCGCCCAGCATGACGGCCACCATGGCGCAGACGGTCATGCGGCTGCCGTGGTCCTTGAGGGCGTAAATCACCGGGTCATCGTGCATTTCACCTCGGGAAGTTTTCACCCACAGGCGCGCAAGCCAATAAATCAATCCCAGGGCGACCAGCCACAGCATCTGCGGGGTGCCGTAGCGCCCCTGCGTTTCCGGTGCACTGATGAACAGCCCGAACACCACCACGGCGGAGAGTGCCGCCCCGCCCCCCAGAGGCCACAACACGGCCAGGTCGCTCACCCGGTAATCGCGTCCACGCGTGGCTGCCTTGCCATTTCCTTCCAGGGTGACCAGCTCCGCACAGCGCTTCACGAGGGCGAGGCTGAGGAACATGAAGACCGAGAAAGCCAGCAACCAGGAACTCGTGGCAGTGCCAATGGCAACGGAACCGGCCAGGATGCGCAAGGTATACAGCAAGGACAGCATGAGCACGTCGATCAGCACGTATTCCTTGAGCACCCAGCTATACGCACTGCTCAGCACTAGGTAAAGCACGAGCATCAGGAGAAAGGCATTCGACACGGACCAGGCCAGAACGAGGGCCAGGAGCAAGGCCCCCGCAGCCACGGCCAAGCCCTTCAGAATCGGCAGGCGGCCGCTGGCAAAAGGGCGAAGCCGCTTGCGGGGGTGCGCCCTGTCGCTTTCCAGGTCCCACAGGTCGTTGACCATGTAGGTGGCGGAAGCCGCCAAGGAAAATGCCAGGAAGGCCACGCCCATGGTGCCCATCTTGCCCAGGTCGAGGAAGGAAAATGCCGTCAGCAGGGGCACGAACAGCAACAGATTCTTTAACCACTGGTGGACACGCAGGGCTTTGAGCCACACGCCAAGCCCGCCGCTCTCGCCCGGAAACTCGCGTTCGATCGGAACGTGCCGCCGCACGGCTTGGGTCGTATTCCAGGCGACATCCACCAGCACCGCCGCCTTGGCGGCTTGCCAGATGGGAATATCTGCCTTACTGTCGCCGGCATACACAAAGCATGGCCCGACCTGCTCCCGGATAGCTTGCAGCTTGGCCTTGCCCTTGAGGTTGCGACCGGCCTGCGTCGCCAGCACCTTGTCGAACAGGCCCAGGTGCCCGGCCACGTTGCGGGCAATCGAATGGTGGGCCGCCGTCGCCAGGACAATCATGCGGCCCTTGCGCTTTTCCTCGCGCAGGTAATCCAGCAGGCACGCGCGGTAAGGGAGGTGTTCGCCCGAGATGCCGGCACGCACCGCAATGGCTTCCTTGAAGCCCGCCAGCCCTCGCATGAGCCAGAACGGCATGCGGAGCACATTGAGCGGGGATCGCTTCAGCACCTGGATGACGGATTCCAGCAGGGTATCGGTTGGCGTCAGCGTGCCGTCAAGATCGACAACCAGGGGCGCTTTGGTCGAAATAGCCACCATTTTCTCCCGATTCTGGTGTGGCATGGCAGATGGAGTGCTGAAAGCAGTGATTAAATTATAGGGGGAGCCACGATGGCGATGACCAACATATATCAAGGAAGAGAGCGGTTATCTGCTTGAGCTGAACGCCCGTAGCACCTGAAAGAGACCCGCAAAAAAAGAGACCCGCAGCAACAAATAAAAACGCCTCGCAAATCCAGGATTTGCGAGGCGTTATGTGGCAACGAGCCGTAGTGCGTCTTAGAACGGAATATCGTCATCCATGTCCGAGAAGTTCGGCGCCGGCTTCGGTGCCGGACGTGGCGCCGGGGCTGGTGCCGGACGCGGGGCCGGTGCCTGGCGTGGGGCCGGGGCTTCGTAGCCGCCGCCACCGCCGTAGCTGTCATCGCCACCGCCGGCGTCGCCGCCCATGCCGGAACGGCCGCCCAGCATTTGCATCTGTTCCGCGATGATGTCGGTTGCGTACTTCTCGACGCCGTCCTTGTCCGTGTATTTACGGGTTTGCAGACGGCCTTCCACGTAGACGGACGAACCTTTTTTCAGGTATTGGCCGACGATTTCCGCCAGGCGGCCGAAGAACGAGATACGGTGCCACTCTGTCAATTCTTTTTGTTCGCCCGTGTTGCGGTCCTTCGATTTGTACGAAGTGGCCACGGCGATGTTGGCGATCGCGTCGCCGCTAGGCATGTAGCGGATTTCCGGGTCACGGCCCAGATTGCCGACGATGATGACTTTGTTGACTGATGCCATGAATAACTCCTGATGAACTGCAGCGGGAGCCGGTGTCCCGCGCGTTAGTTTAGTGTACTAAACGAGGATTATAAGCGACCACGCGGCGCAAAGCACCCGCTTTCTGGCGGACGCCCTCTCCCGTGCGGCAGCACGTTTTTTTCACGGCAGGTGAAAACAAGAAACTTGAATACTGGTATTATATACAGTGTTTGAACGTCTGCACGCATCTGTATCAAACTTTGTCAGGGCACGTTCGCCTGGCGGCGCAATCCGCCCATGGCTGCCTCAGGCATGCAGAGCAAAACCCGGCTATAGTAACAGGTTGACCCGTTGTGGCTCCTCATCTGCACCCAGGCACAATGCGCCGGCCGCACCACTCACTGAAAGCAAGGCAATCACATGGAACAGATCCGCATTCGCGGCGCTCGCACGCATAACCTCAAGAATATCAATCTCGATTTGCCGCGCAATAAACTGATCGTGATTACCGGCTTGTCCGGCTCCGGCAAGTCTTCGCTGGCCTTCGACACCCTGTATGCGGAAGGCCAGCGCCGCTATGTCGAATCGCTGTCGGCGTATGCGCGCCAGTTCCTGCAGCTGATGGAAAAACCGGACGTCGACCTGATCGAGGGATTATCTCCCGCCATCTCCATCGAACAGAAGGCAACGTCGCACAATCCGCGCTCGACGGTGGGTACCGTGACGGAAATCCACGATTATTTGCGCCTGCTGTATGCGCGCGTCGGCACGCCCTACTGCCCCGACCACCCGGAAAACGCGCTGGCCGCCCAGTCCGTCTCGCAAATGGTCGACGCCGTGCTGGCCATGCCGGAAGACACCAAGCTGATGATCCTGGCGCCCGTCGTCGCCAACCGCAAGGGCGAACACGTGGACCTGTTCGAGCAGATGCAGGCGCAGGGCTTCGTGCGTTTTCGCGTGCAGAGCGGCACGCACGCGGCCAAGATCTATGAAGTCGATGACCTCCCGAAATTAAAGAAAACGGAAAAACACACGATCGACGTCGTCATCGACCGCGTCAAGGTGAACCAAGAGATCAAGCAACGCCTGGCAGAAAGTTTCGAAACGGCCCTGCGCCTGGCCGACGGCCGCGCCATTGCCTACGAAATGGATACGGCCCAGGAACATGTGTACTCCAACAAGTTCGCCTGCAATGTGTGTGGCTACTCCCTGCAGGAACTGGAACCGCGGCTGTTCTCGTTCAACAACCCCATGGGCGCCTGCCCCGAATGCGACGGCCTGGGACATATTGAATTCTTTGACCCGAAACGCATCGTCGCGTTCCCGAACCTGTCGCTCGCCTCGGGCGCCGTCAAGGGCTGGGACCGCCGCAACCAGTTTTACTTCCAGATGCTGTCGAACCTGGCCGCATATTACGAGTTCGACCTGGACATGCCGTTCGAACAGCTGGCACTGAATGCCCAGCAAGCCGTGTTGTACGGTTCCGGCAAGCAAGTGATTCCGTTTACCTATGTCAACGAACGGGGCCGCACCGTCATCAAGGAACACACGTTCGAAGGCGTGGTCAACAATCTGCAGCGCCGCTACCGGGAAACGGACTCGATGGCCGTCAAGGAAGAGCTGGCCAAGTTCATCAATGAAAAATGCTGCCCCTCATGCGATGGCGCGCGCCTGCGCGTGGAAGCGCGCTTCGTCAAGGTCGGCACGGGCAAGCAGCAGCGCGCCATCTATGAAGTGGCGGAAAAACCGCTGCGCGAGACGCTGGAATTCTTTGAAAAGCTGAAACTGACGGGCGCCAAGAAAGAGATCGCCGACCGCGTGGTCAAGGAAATCATTTCTCGCCTGAAATTCCTCAACAATGTGGGCCTCGATTACCTGTCGCTGGACCGCAGCGCCGACACGCTGTCCGGCGGCGAAGCACAACGCATCCGCCTGGCGTCGCAGATCGGCTCCGGTTTGACGGGCGTCATGTATGTGCTCGATGAACCGTCGATCGGCTTGCATCAGCGCGATAATGACCGCTTGATCGAAACCTTGAAACACTTGCGCGACATCGGCAACAGCGTGCTGGTGGTCGAGCATGACGAAGACGCCATCCGCACGGCCGACTATATCGTCGACATGGGCATCGGCGCGGGCGTGCACGGCGGCGAAATCATCGCCGAAGGCACCTTGCCCGAGATTCTGAAGAACAAGAAATCGCTGACGGCGCAGTACCTGAACGGCAAGCTGAAAATCGCCGTGCCGGCCAAGCGCCACGCCAGCAATCCGGAAAAGCAGTTGCTCATTACTGGCGCGACGGGCAACAACCTGAAGAAAGTGTCGCTGAGCTTGCCGGTGGGCTTGATGACGTGCGTGACGGGCGTGTCCGGCTCGGGCAAGTCGTCGCTCGTCAACGATACCTTGTATCCTGCCCTGTCGCGCCATTTGTATGGTTCGCAGACGGAACCGGCGCCGCACGACTCGATCAGCGGACTGGAACACTTCGACAAGGTCATTTCCGTCGACCAGGCGCCGATCGGCCGCACGCCGCGCTCGAATCCCGCCACCTACACGGGCTTGTTTACGCCGATCCGCGACCTGTTCTCCACCGTGCCGACGGCCAAGGAACGCGGTTACAGCGCGGGCCGCTTCTCGTTCAACGTGAAGGGCGGACGTTGCGAAGCGTGCCAGGGCGATGGCGTGATCAAGGTCGAGATGCATTTCTTGCCCGACGTCTACGTGCCATGCGACGTGTGCCACGGCAAGCGCTACAACCGCGAAACGCTGGAAGTGCAATACAAGGGCAAGAACATCACCGAAGTGCTGGGCATGACGGTGGAAGAGGCGCATGAATTCTTCAAGCCGGTCCCCTTGATCGCGCGCAAGCTGCAAACCCTGCTCGACGTGGGCCTGGGCTACATCAAGCTGGGGCAAAGCGCCACCACCCTGTCCGGCGGCGAGGCGCAGCGCGTGAAACTGTCGCTGGAATTGTCCAAGCGCGACACGGGCCGCACCCTGTACATCCTCGATGAACCGACGACGGGCTTGCACTTCCACGACATCGACTTGCTGCTGAAAGTCATTCACCGCCTGCGCGACCAGGGCAACACCCTCGTCATCATCGAGCACAACCTGGACGTCATCAAGACGGCCGACTGGATCGTCGACCTGGGTCCCGAAGGGGGCGCCGGCGGCGGACAGATCATCGCCACGGGCACGCCGGAAGACGTGGCCCTGAATCCGGCCAGCGTGACGGGTAAATACCTGGGGCCGCTGCTCAAACAATAAGCCGCGCCTCCCGCTCGATCCCCCGGCCAATGATCTTGCCCGGGGGATTTTTCTATGGGAAACTATTTTCTCTGGTCACAGCACCGGCTTTCAGAGAAAACATGCCGCACTTCCCTTCACGTTTATCCAGCTGGGTTCGCCATTGCGTAACCACGTCATGGTTGCTGTCGTCCAGCGTGGCGGTGGCGTGTTCCTGCATGCAGGGGATATCCGGCGAGTTCCTCCATGCGGCACCGGCCGCATCCGGCAAGCCGGCCGTGGTCACGGTGCCTGCCAATGCACGCGGCATCCTGTTTCTTCCAAATCAATCTCCCGATTTCCTGCTCAGGGATCAGGATGGCCATATCCTTGTCGGCCCGCCAGTCCCCCTTTCCGCCAAGCGGTTTCGTATTATCGAGCGCGGTACGGGGCGCAAGCTGACACCGGTGGCGGTACGATTGCGCGTGGAAAAACAGGTGGGCGTACAGCCCTATATTTACTATCTGGCCAGCCCGGAAATGCAGCAATGCGCCGAAGAGAAGAACGCGTCCATGCCGATATGCCGCAGAGTGAAAGCCATGGAACGGAGCTGGGACAAACCGGAACCGGAGGGGCCGAGCGATGCCGTCAAGCGCTTCGCCATGCAGCAGGGCTTGCGTGAGGTCAGCGAGGAAATCGATGCCTCCTATGGCTTATACAGGATCGAGGCGCGCGAAGGCTTCAAGCCTGGCAAGCTGTACGACATCAGCTATCGCTCTACAGAGCGCAAGCTAACAGCGGTGCTGCGCATGGGCACCACGCCCTTGCGCATCAATGCCCCAGGCCAATTTTCCATTCGCACAGACGGCGCACCGCGGCGTGAGCGTTTGCAGATGGCGCAGGGTGGCACTTGCTCCAGGACCGCCAAGCTGGCCAGCCAGCCCTTGCAACTGGCTTGGCCACCAGCCTACGACGCGTATGAGTCGCTTGTGATGTACTTCATGCGGCACAAATTACATCAGGAAGACAGGCAGCAAACCACGCCGCCAGGACGCTTTTTTTCATTCCAATACTGGCCGTCCCTGTGTACCGACATCGCCCATGGCAGCAGCTTTCATGGCAATGGCCGCGAACTGGCGGTCGGCGATTGCCAGGCGCCTGCCGCACGCGAGGTCAAGGCCTACGCAGGCGTGCTGGAAGTGGAGGACCGCTTGCATGAGACAGCGCCCCTGTCCGTCACATTTCCAAAGGCAAAGCCGGATGAATGTCCAGCAATGATGGACGAGGTCTATCCGATTTATTTCGTGCCGGCCCAGACAGGCTAGACGCCTCGAACGCGCCATAAAAAACGGCGCGGATTGCTCATGCAATCCGCGCCGTTTCTCTTTTTGCTAGCACCCCAGTCATTGCCGGCGTGTCATTTATCTCACGCCAGTCTTTGCCGGCGTGTTTCTCCCCCACTACAACTCTTCACACCTGACAAGCTTGTCAGGCGCCGCTTGACGCTAACTTACGCACTCAGCCGCTTTTCCAGCGCAGCCTTGTGACCTGCCAATTCCTGCGGCAGATGATACGCGAGTTTTTCAAACAACTCCGTATGCAATTTCAATTCTTCCACCCACGCGGCCTTGTCGATCGAGGTGATGGTGTCGAACTGTTCTTGCGTGAATGGCAAGCCATCCCAGTTCAGGTCGCCATACTGCGGCGTCGTGCCGAACAGGTTTTCCACGCCGCCCGCCTTGCCTTCGATCCGCTCCAGCATCCATTTGAGCACGCGCATGTTGTCGCCAAAGCCAGGCCAGACGAATTTGCCAGCCTCGTCCGTACGGAACCAGTTGACGCAATAGATCTTCGGCAGGGCAGCCGGGTTGACCTTGCCCACCTTGACGCCCATGTCCAGCCAGTGCTGGAAGTAATCGCTCATGTTATAGCCGATAAACGGCAACATGGCAAATGGATCGCGGCGCACGACGCCCATCTGGCCCACGGCCGCGGCCGTCGTTTCCGAGCCCATGGTGGCGGCCATGTAGACGCCCTCGACCCAGTTGCGCGCTTCAGTGACGAGCGGCACAGTGGTCGAGCGGCGACCGCCGAAGATGAAGGCCGAGATCGGCACGCCGGCCGGATCGTCCCAGGCTGCGTCGATCACAGGGTTTTGCGTTGCCACAACCGTGAAGCGCGCGTTCGGGTGCGCCGCCTTGGTGCCGGACGCGGGCGTCCAGTCCTTGCCCTGCCAGTCGATCAGGTGGCTTGGTGCTTCTTTCGTCAAGCCTTCCCACCAGACGTCGCCGTCGTCCGTCAGCGCCACGTTGGTAAAAATCGTGTTGTCGCGCATGGACGCCATGCAGTTGTAATTGGTTTTTTCGTTGGTGCCCGGCGCCACGCCAAAATAACCGGCTTCCGGGTTGATGGCGTACAAGCGGCCGTCGGCGCCCGGCTTGATCCAGGCGATATCGTCGCCGATGGTGGTCACTTTCCAGCCGTTAAAACTTGCCGGCGGAATCAGCATGGCGAAGTTGGTCTTGCCGCAAGCGGACGGGAACGCTGCCGCCACATAGTGTTTCTTGCCTTCCGGCGATTCCACGCCGAGGATCAGCATGTGTTCGGCCAGCCAGCCCGGATTGCTGTCCGATGCTTGCGCTTCCTGGTAGCCCATGTTCGAAGCGATGCGCAGGGCGAAACATTTCTTGCCCAGCAAGGCGTTGCCGCCGTAGCCCGAACCGAAGGACCAGATTTCGCGCGTTTCCGGGAAGTGCACGATGTATTTGGTGCTGTTGCACGGCCATTTCACGTCGGCCTGGCCGGCGGCCAGCGGTGCGCCCACGCTGTGTACGCACGGCACGAACTCGCCATCCGTGCCCAGCACGTCGTACACGGCACGGCCCATGCGGGTCATGATCTTCATGTTGACGGCGACATAGGGCGAATCGGACAGTTCCACGCCGATGTGCGCGATCGGCGAACCCAGCGGGCCCATCGAGAAGGGCACGACGTACATGGTGCGGCCGCGCATGCAGCCATCGAACAGGCCATTCAAGGTGTGGCGCATTTCGCCGGGCTCGGTCCAGTTATTCGTCGGGCCGGCCGCTTCTTTCGTTGCCGAGCAGATATACGTGCGGTCTTCGACGCGGGCCACGTCGCTCGGATCGGAGCAGGCCAGGTAGGAATTCGGGCGCTTTTGCGCATTCAGTTTTTTCATGGTGCCGCTGGCAACCATTTCAGCGCACAGGCGCTCATACTCTTCTTGCGAACCATCGCACCAGTAAATACGCTCTGGCTTGGTCAGCGCAGCAATGTCGGCCACCCAGTTGATCAGTTTCTGTTGTTTAATATAAGCTGGGACGTTGAGTGCGGCGACGCCACCCATGACGGGCTGATTCATATTACCTCCAATACCAATAAAAGAAATTCTGGTCATTCCGGCAAGACAGGCAGCATCGTTGAGAGGTGGCTGCGGCTCACTGCGGGCGGTATGCTCACGCGGGCAGGGCTCTGGTGTCGTTTACCTGGATCATGCACCCAGGCTGCAGGAACAGTTTGCGCTATAACTATAATCAGGAAGCTTCAAAAGTGCCGGCGATTGTACACCCGCGTAACGGCTATTCTCGCAAAAATGTAGGAGAATAGCTTGACTAATGTAGTAGGCTATTCAGCATTTCCCGTATCCTGTTATTTCCCTACCAAATCCTCACTCAAATCGGCCATCCACCATGAAAATTGCCATACTCGATGATTACCAGGATGCCGTGCGCGGCCTCGATTGCTTCCAGTTGCTCGATGGCCACGAGGTCAAGGTCTTCAGCAACACGGCGCGGGGCCTGGGCCAACTGGCGATCCGCCTGGCGCCATACGACGCGCTTGTGCTGATTCGCGAACGCAGCAGTTTCAACCGCGCCTTGCTGTCGAAATTGCCGAACCTGAAACTGATTTCGCAAACGGGCAAGGTCAGCGGGCACATCGACGTGCCGGCCGCCACCGAGCTGGGCATCGCCATCGCGGAAGGCATCGGCTCGCCCACGGCGCCGGCCGAACTGACGTGGGCGCTGATCATGGCGGCGCAGCGCAAGATCGTGCCGTACGCGCAACATTTACAGGAAGGGCTGTGGCAGACGTCGTCGCTGGAGCCACAGCGCAATACGCTCGGCACGGTATTGAAAGGGCGTACCCTGGCGATCTGGGGCTACGGCAAGATCGGGCAATTGATCGCCGGCTATGGCCGCGCCTTCGGCATGACCATCCTCGTGTGGGGCAGCGAAGCGAGCCGCGCGGCGGCCGTGGCGGCCGGCGATACGGCGGCCACGTCGCGGGAAGCCTTCTTTGAACAGGCCGACGTCTTGACCCTGCACCTGCGCCTGTCCGATGCGACGCGTGGCCTGGTAACAGCCGAGGACCTGGCGCGCATGAAGCCGACGTCCCTGTTCGTCAACACGAGCCGCGCCGAGCTGGTGATGGAGGGCGCGCTGGAAGCGGCGCTGCCGCAGGGTCGCCCGGGCGCCGCCGCGCTGGACGTATTTACGGACGAGCCGCTGCCGCCAGGCTCGCCATTGCTGCTGCTGCCGAACGTGCTGGCCACGCCGCACCTGGGCTACGTCGAGCGTGACAGCTATGAACTGTATTTCCGCTACGCCTTGCAAAACATCGTCGATTTTGCGCAAGGTCAATGCACGCGCCTGCTCAATCCCGAGGCGCTGGCGCATGCGCGGCAAGCTCCTCAGGAACGCTGAAAGCCCTTCAGCAGGTCCGGCTCGCCCGTGATGCGGATGGCGGGCGCGGGCAGCACGTGGCGGCCGCGCCACAGGCCGGCCCAGCCGGGCGGCCAGGCGATGTCCGGCCCGCTGTACGGCGCCACGCCGGCGCGCACGGCGACGACCGGCACGGGCGGCATGTCGGGCAAGGGCTCGCCTGGCGTGCGCTGCATGTCCAGGCTGTACATGTAATCGGGCAATAACGCATCGCAGACGCGGCCAAACCAGTCGCTATGGTCATCGTCGCGTCCCAGCGCTTGCGCCAGGCCCTGCGGGTCGAAACGGGCCAGGGCATCGATCAGTTCGCCCGTGGTGGCGCCGGGCGTATCGCCCCAGCCCATCACGGGATTGACGTTGTAATCGGCGCCCGAACCGTACCAGCCTTCGCGCCAGGGCCGCTGCATCCAGTCGCGCGGCCCCGTAAACAAATGCCAGCGCCAGTGCAGGCCGGACGGCTTGGGCCACGAGTACAGATACAGCTTCTGATAGCCGGCCTGGTGCAGCTCGCGCACCATGGCCATCAGGCGCGCATGCGGCATGCGGTCCGGCGGCGCGCGGCGAAACAGGATCGCTTCGCCATCGGCAAACTGCACGTCGTCGGTCGACAGGTTCAGGTCCAGGGTCCGCGCTTCGCTGCCGAAACGGGCGGCGATCCAGCCCGTCAGCAAATTGACAGACGTGATCACCCCGTAACCGCGGTGGCGGTGAAAAATGACGGTGCCGGGAGCGAGCGCTTTCATACGGAGTCGGGGTGGCAGGCAAACAAAGAAACCAGTGTACTCACAGATGACCAAATTTTCCAGATGCGGCGCGGTAGCGGGGCCCAGGCACGCTGGCCCATCTGCGGCAGCATTCACGCAACGCTGCCAATCCACGCTATCATGCGCGTCATTCTCCACTGACATCGTGACCACATCATGACTTTGCGCATACTCGCCACTGGCGGCACTTTCGACAAACACTACAACGAATTGAACGGTACCCTGGGCTTTTCCGACAGTCATTTGCCGGCAGCGATTGCCCGCGCGCGCATGACGGCGCCCGTGGCGCTGGAGCAATTGCCCCTGCTCGATTCGCTCGACATGCAGGATGCGGACCGCCAGCGCGTGCTGGCCTCGTGCCGCGCGGCACAGGAAAAAGCCATCGTCATCATCCACGGCACCGACACCATGCGCGAAACGGCGCAGGTGCTGGGCGCGGCGAACCTGCAGCAAACGGTCATTTTGACGGGCGCCATGATTCCCTACGAAATCGACAACTCCGACGCCCTGTTCAACCTGGGCTTTGCCTGCGGCGTGGCGCAAACCTTGCCAGCCGGCGTGTACGTGGCCATGAATGGCCAGATCTTCGCCTGGGACAATGTGCAAAAGAACCGCGCCGCCGGCGTGTTCCAGCCCTTGTAAGCCGATGGCAGGACAGGGCGTAAAAGCAGACCGGCCCACGGCCTGACTGGCCCTCTGTCACAATTCGATCAGCCCGTTTTCAACGGGCTTTTTTTATGTCTTTTTGCCTTTCACAAATTCTGCGAAACCACAGAACTCGTCGAATTATTGCAGGTAAAACATCAAATTGCCAATATAATAATTTTGTGTTGTAAAAAAACGCCATTGATCATTTTTAAAAACACCGATATTATTAAATATAAAACTGCAATTTAACAATTAAATTAAATATTCTTCTGTATCCATAATTTATTGCCAAATCCGACACGGTTGATATGCATTTTTTCTTGCTGAGACGACATAATGTTCGCCTCGACAAGTCAAAAGTGCATTTATAACAATATTGCGCTAAGTAGTCTTCCACCTCCCACCGACGTGGTTCCGCCTACCGTACACGAGCACCGCTGGCCATCTACCCGATGGCCAGAGCGGTGCTCGTGTACTGCTTGTCGTTATTAAAACTACTACGGAGTAATTGTTACAATGGCATTTAAAGAAAAAATTGGCGTGCGCAGCGTACGCCTGGCCCTGACCGTTCTGGCAGGTAGCGTCTTGTTCTCTGGCCAATCCATGGCGGACGAAGCAATTCAAAAAGTTGAAATTACCGGTTCGAGTATCAAGCGTATCGCTGTCGAAGGCGCCTTGCCTGTGCAGCGCCTGACGCAAGAAGCGATCGCCAAATCGGGCGCCACTTCGGTAGCCGACCTGATCCAGGCCCTGCCAGCCATGCAAGGCTTCACCATCGGCGCAGTCGCAGCAGGTTCCGACTCGGGTGGCAATACCAGTGCTTCGCTGCACGGTATCGGCGAGTCCTACACCCTGGTACTGCTGAATGGCCGCCGCATCGCGCCACAAGGCTCCGGCACCACGGTCAACCTGAACGCCATTCCGATGAGCGCCGTTGAGCGCGTCGAAATCCTGACCGACGGCGCTTCGGCCCTGTACGGCTCGGACGCCATCGCCGGCGTACTGAACTTCATCCTGAAGAAAAACCAGCAAGGCGCCACCCTGGAGGCCACCTACGGCGGTCCGGAAGACAAGGGCGGCAACGCCTGGAACACCAGCGTCACCTATGGTTTCGGCGACCTGGACGAAGACCGTTTCAACGTGCTGGTATCGTACCGCCACGATGAGCAGTCGAAACTGATCGCGACCGACCGCGATTTCGCCAATACCTCTTTCCTGAAATTCAAACGCGGCGGCAACAACTACATCTGGGACCGCACCAGCACCTCGGCATCGCCAGCAGGCGCCACCGTAGCCTACAAAACGAAGAACAGCGCATCGACTTCCTTCACGCCTTACTTGCGTCAAAACGGAAATTGCCCTGACGATTCCTTCGTCACGACCGGCAATTCACGCGCTTGCGGCTTCGACACGGGTTCCACCGTGGAAATCGTGCCACAATCGAAACGCGACAGCCTGTTTTCCAAAGCAACGTACAAGCTCAATGACAGCCTGAACGCGTTCGCCGAACTGGCCTACTCGCGCTACGACCTGACGGCGCGTATCGCCGCCAACCCGATCCCCATCTCGATCGCGCAAACGGTAAAGAACCCTAAAACCAACCTTGACGAGCTGGTGTTCAACAATCCAGCTGCCTACGCGAAATACGTGCAACCTTACCTGACGCCAGCGCAACAGGGCGATCTCAAATCGGTCACGGCCAACTACCGCAGCACCGACTTCGGTTTGCGCGCAAGCCAGACCATTACCCAAACCAAACACATGGTGGTTGGCGTGGAAGGCGAACTGGGCGCGTGGAACTTCGAAAGCGGCCTGACCTGGTCGCAAAACTCGATCGACGAGCGTTACACGGGCGGCTACGCGACAAATCAGGGCTTCAATGCGATCCTGGCCAATCCGGATTTCGATGCGTTCGCGTTGGGCCAAAAGCCATCCGTGCAAGCGCAAGTCGCCGGCGCGCAGTTCGTCGGCTCCGTGCGTACCGCATCGACCACGATGCGCGGCGTCGACACGCACGGTTCGCGTGAACTGTTCTCCTTGCCAGGCGGCAAGGCCAGCCTGGGTATCGGCGGCGACTACCGCACCTACCGCTATGAGCAGTCGCCAGGCGCCACCGGTGACGATATCTACAGCTTCAACACGAAAGCTTCCTACGACATGAGCCGCGACACCTACGGCGCGTTCGTCGAGTTGCTGGCTCCTCTGACCAAGTCGTTCGAAATGACCGTCGGTGGCCGTTACGATGCTGTCAAGGCGATCGATGACAAGCTGAACAGCAAAACTGTCGGTAAAAAAGACAGCGCCAATACCTACAAGGTATCGGCACGCTGGCAGCCGGTACAAACCGTGCTGATCCGCGGCTCCTACGGCACGGGCTTCAAGGCGCCAAGCATGCTGGACATCGCTCAGCCACTGGTCAATGCCGGCTTTACCGCCAAGAAATTTACCTGCCCATACCCAGGTACCGAGTTCTGCCGCGGCGAACCAATTCAATACAACGCCGTATCGGAAGGCAATCCAGAACTGCAGTCGGAAAAATCGAAACAGTTCACCCTGGGCTTCCGTGTTGAGCCTAGCTCGGCCTTCTCGTTCGGCGCCGACCTGTGGGATGTGAAACTGCGCAATGCCGTCTCGGAAATCACCGAAGATCAGGCATTTGGCGATCCGGTCAAGTATGCGACAAGCTTCGATTACTACAAGGAGCCATCGACCGGCAATACCTACTACGCGTTCAAGAAACTGTCGGTCAACGTCGGCAAGAAGGAATACCGTGGTATCGACTGGGATCTGTCGGCCAACCACAAGTTTTCCTTCGGTAAGCTGACCGCCCAATTGAGCGGTACGCACATGTTGCACGCGAACTACACCAAGGCAGGCAGCAACAACGTGTTCACCAGCAACATGAACTTCTTTGGCGACACCAACGAAGTCACGTTCCGCAACCTGATGAAGCTGACGACGACCCTGGATACGGGCCGCCTGAGCAACACGATAACGGTCAACTACCGTAACGGCTACACCGATGCGGCAGCAAGCGTGTACAACGAGGACACCAAAACCAAAATAGACGACTTCCGCCTGCAAGTACCGTCGTACACGACGTTCGACTGGCAAGCACGTTTCGCCTTTGACAAGCAAACCACGATCCGCGCAGGCATCAAAAACCTGTTCGACCGTGCACCGCCGCTGTCGCTGCGCGCTTCGTCGGGCCACCAGGTTGGTTTCGACCCACGCTACGCCGATCCAATGATGCGTTCGTTCTACATCACCGGCAACTACAAGTTCTAATTTGACGTTGTGAATTAGCTTGTCCGAAAGCGCCTTGCACTTCACCGTGCAAGGCGCTTTTTTTATCTTTTCGCAATCCACAGGCGAAAAAAAAGGAGCCGCAGCTCCTTTTTCGTACCGGCATGGCTGCGCTTATGCAGTCGCTTCGCCGCCCAGGGCTTCGACCACGTCGGCCATCAGCTTGCTCAGTTCGCCCGTCATCAGCATCACGTCGCCGTCGAAACGCTCTTCGTCGTTCTTCGTGCTCGATTCCGTTTCCTTGATCACGTCCAGCGGCTTGACGCTCTTGATGGCCAGCGATTCCGTCAGCACGAACGAAATCTTGTCGTTCCACGTCATGGCCAGGCGCGTGCACTGCTTGCCGGCCGCGATGTGGCGGCGCACGTCATCCGCTTCCAGGGTGTGGCGCACGTAGCGCACGGTGGCCTTGCTCTCGCCCGTGGCGCGCAATTCCGTATCCATGTCGACCGTGAAGCCGGCCGGCGCATCGTCCGCCTGCAGCCATTCCGTCATCACCGCCACGGGCGAGCGCTGCACGCGCAGGCTTTCCAGCGGCAATTTATCCACGGCCTTGAGCAGCAGCTTGATGACTTCATCGGCTTTCGCCGGGCTGGCGGCATCGACCACCAGCCAGCCATTGACGGGGTCGATCCACGTCCAGACGTTGCTGCGGATGCTGAAGGCGCGCGGCAACAGCTCGTCGGCCACGCGTTCCTTCAATTCCTTCATGGCTTTCTTGCCTGGTGCAAAGCCTTGCGCTTCTTCCATCTCGGCGGCGCGGGCCTTGGCCACCTGGTTGATGACGGTCGCTGGCAACAGTTTCTTTTCCGTGCCCAGCAAGATCAGCATCTGCTTGTTGACCACGTGGACCAGGCCGCCATTCGGGCGTGGCGTATCCCAGCCCTGGCGCATCAGATCCATGCTGGTCGCCGGCGTAAATTTGTTCGAGGACAAGGCCTCTTCCAGTTGTTCTGGCGTATAGGCCCATGGTGCGGGCAGGCGGTAAATCTGAAGATTCTTGAACCACATAGTTTTTGTCTTCCGTTTGTTTCAGTAGTGCCAGGGGAACGCCATTCTACACTTTCGACACGGGAATGCCGTCAAAAGCGCGGACTGGCGCGGTGTTGTTGATGCGTGGGGAATGCCGCTACAGGGCGGGAAACAGCTCCGCCTGGGCCGGCGCCTGCCGCATCGCGATGGCCGGATCGGACAAGGTCGAGATACGCACGCCCAGCAGGCGGATTTTCTTTTCAAATGGCACGCGCCGCAAGCAATCGCGGCTGGCCCGCAGGATGGCGGCGGCGTCCGCCGTGGCGCTGGGCAAGGTGATGTCGCGCGTGACGGTGCTGAAATCCTCGAAACGCAGCTTGATGCCCACCGTGCGCCCCGCCAGCGACTGTTTATCCAGGTCGCCCGCCACCCGCGTGCACAGGCTTTCCAGCTTTTCCGACAGCGTGGCGCGGTCGCGCACCACCTGCAAGTCGCGCTCGAACGTCGTTTCGCGGCTGACGGACTTGGTTTCCCGGCTCGTCTGCACGGGCCGCTCGTCGATGCCCAGCGCCGCCTGGCGCAGCCAGCCCGTGTACAGGTCGCCAAACTGCGTGCGCAGCATGGCCAGGTCGGCTTGCGCCAGCTCGCCGATGGTGATGATGCCCAGGGCTTCCAGCTTGGCCGTCGCCTTCGGGCCGATGCCGTTGATCTTTTTCGCCGGCAAGGGCCACACGCGCGTGGCGATATCCTCGGGCGACAAAATGGTGAGCCCGTCGGGTTTTTCCAGGTCGGAACAGATTTTCGCCAGCAATTTGTTGGGCGCCAGGCCAATCGAGCACGACAGGCCCGTCGCCTCGAACACGGCCGCCTTCAGGCGCGCCGCCATGGCTGGCGCCTGCGCGCCGTGTTCCGTCAGGTCGACATAGATTTCATCGATGCCCACGTTCTGGATGATGGGGCACAACTGGGCCACGGCTTGCTTGAAGCGGGCCGAATACTCGCGGTAGGCCTCGAAATCGGCCGGCAGCAAGATGCTGTCGGGCGCCAGCCTGGCCGCCTTCATGATGCCCATGGCGGAAAACACGCCGAACGCGCGCGCCGCGTAGGTCGACGTGGTGACGACGCCGCGCCCCACGTAATCGCGCATGCGCGCAAACTGCCGCGTGCCGTCAATCTGCAGCACGGGCTGCTGCAGGCGCCCGCCGCCGATGACGACGGCTTCGCCGCGCAATTCCGGATATTTCAACAGTTCCACGGAGGCGAAGAAGGCGTCCATGTCCAGGTGGGCGATCCAGCGGCGCGCGGCGGGTGCTTCGGCAAGTGTGGGGGCAGATGGAATCAAAAAACACCTCGCGGCGGATCGGCTTGCCTTCATTGCGGCAAGATACTGTGCATACATACAGTATTACCGGAAATGACCGCGGATGCAAGTTGAAACGCACGGGACCCGATGGCGACGATCAGCGGTTGCTTTTCTCAATAGCAAGATTACAATCCTGACACAACTATTCAAAGGAGTTGCCTTGTCCACAGCACATCATGCCTTGCGCCGCCGGTCCGTCTGGTCATCCATCCTGCCGGCCCTGCTACTGTCCACGCTGGCGCCATCCGCGCTGGCCGCCGACACCACCACCACCATCGCCACGGTCGCCGCCCCCGTCGCCGCCAAGACAGCCTGGCAGGAAACGCGCCACGGCACGGTCGTCACGGACGACTACCGCTGGCTGCAAAAGAAAGCCGATCCTGCCGTGATCGACTACCTGAATGCGGAAAACGCCTACACGGCCGCCGTCACGGCGCCGATCCAGCCGCTGGCCGACAAGGTAACGGCGGAAGTCAAGGGACGCATGCAGGAAGTGGACTTGTCCGTGCCTGCGCGCCAGGGCAATTTCTACTATTACACGCGCATGGAAGCGGGCAAGCAATATCCGATTCACTGCCGCCGCCCCGTCGGCGCCAGCGGCGCCTATGATGCGCAGGCGGCAGAGGAAGTCTTGCTGGATCAGAATCAATTGGCCGAAGGCCACAAATTCTTTGCCGTGCGCGCCTTCAGCATCAGCCCGAATGAACAGTTGCTGGCCTACACCACCGACACGACGGGTTTTCGCCAGTACGAGCTGCATGTCAAGGATTTGAAAACGGGCAAGTTGCTGGGCGACAGCATGCCGCGCGTGACATCGCTGGCCTGGGCGGCGGATAACGCCACCCTGATGCTGGCACAGGAAGACGCCACCACCAAGCGCTCGGACCGCTTGTTCCGCCTGGCCCTGGGCGGTGCGCCGCAACAGGTCTACCACGAGCCGGTGGAGCAGTTCGCCATCAACGTGGGCCGCACGCGCGACAAGCAATTCTTCGTGCTCACCTCGGGCAGCACGGACACGAGCGAAGTGCTGCTGCTGCCAACGAGCAAGCCGCAAGGCACGTTCCAATCCGTGCTGAAACGTGAAAAAGGCCACCGCTACGGCATCGAGCACCGCGACGGCCAGTTGTATATTCTGACCAACAAGGGGGCGAAGAATTTCCGTGTCGTCAGCGCGCCGCTGTCTGCGCCGCAGCCGAAGAACTGGAAGCCCGTCGTGCCGCATAACAAAGATGCCGTGATCCAGTCCATCGACGTCTTCCAGGGTTACCTGGTGGTGATGGAAAAGGCACGCGCCCTGAACCGCGCCCGCATCTTTGATTTTGCGCAAAAGAACTGGAAGGCAGTGCAATTCGACGACCCCGTCTACCTGGCCACGGCGGCCGGCACGCCGGAGTTTTCCGCCACGCAATTTCGCATGTCCTACCAGTCACCCGTCACGCCGCCCACCGTCATCGACGTCAGCATGCAGGACGGCAAGCGCACGGTGCTGAAGCAGCAGGAAATCGTCGGCGGCTTCGACAGCAGCCGCTACACCACGCAGCGCTTGTGGGTGAAGGCGCGCGATGGCGTGCAAGTGCCGCTGTGGGTCGTCTACAAGAAAGGCGTCAAGCTCGACGGTTCCGCGCCGCTGCTGCTGTACTCGTACGGCTCCTACGGCATTTCCACGGAAGCCACTTTTTCCATCAGCCGCATCAGCCTGCTGGAACGGGGCGTCATCTATGCGCAGGCGCATATCCGCGGCGGCACCGACATGGGCGAAGCCTGGCATGAAGACGGCATGCTGATGAAGAAGAAAAACACCTTCCATGACTTCATCGACAGCGCCGACTACCTGGTGCGCGAAAAATGGACCAGCCCGAACCGCCTCATCATCCAGGGCGGCAGCGCGGGCGGCTTGCTGATGGGCGCCGTCGTCAACATGCGCCCCGACCTGTTCCACGCCGTGCACGCGGCCGTACCGTTTGTCGACGTGATGAACACCATGATGGACGCCAGCCTGCCCCTGACGACGGGCGAGTACCTGGAATGGGGCGACCCGAACCAGAAGGCCGCGTACGACTACATGCTCAGCTACTCGCCGTATGACAACATTGCGCGCAAGAACTATCCCGCCATGCTGGTGACGACGGGCCTGAACGACAGCCAGGTCATGTACTGGGAACCGGCAAAATATGTGGCCAAGCTGCGCGCGTATAAAACGGACAGCAATCCCCTGCTGCTGAAAACGAATATGGGTGCCGGCCACGGCGGCGCGTCGGGCCGCTATAACGCCATCGCCGAGAATGCGTTCAATATGGCGTGGATGCTGTCGCAATGGGGCATCACAGAGTAAAGTGAAAAAAGCGCTTGCACAAGGATTTTACCCGTCCTATAATAGCGCCTCTTCCAGACGTGGTGACAAACGTCGGGATGGTTTTCTGAGACAAGCAACGGGTGCTTAGCTCAGTTGGTAGAGCGGCGCCCTTACAAGGCGTAGGTCGGGAGTTCGAGCCTCTCAGCACCCACCAAATCAGAAAACTGTCCAGTGCTTCATGGATCAGCAATACAGATCATACGAGCTTGGAGTGGTAGTTCAGTTGGTTAGAATACCGGCCTGTCACGTCGGGGGTCGCGGGTTCGAGTCCCGTCCGCTCCGCCAATAAAAGAAAAGCCCTTTGGTTCCTGGAACCGAAGGGCTTTTCCCATTTCAGAAGCCAAAAACACGTCCATCCCCCCTCGCCTGAACATTTTTGCGCTTTTCAGCAAAAAAACTACCATTCCCCCTCAAGAATAGTTGCACAAGCATGAAAGCGCCCCCTATAATAGTGCCTCTTCCAGACGTGGTGACAAACGTCGGGATAGTTTTCTGGGTATGCGGGTGCTTAGCTCAGTTGGTAGAGCGGCGCCCTTACAAGGCGTAGGTCGGGAGTTCGAGCCTCTCAGCACCCACCACCAAACAGAAAATTATCCAGTGCTTCATGGATCAGCAACACAGATCATACGAGCTTGGAGTGGTAGTTCAGTTGGTTAGAATACCGGCCTGTCACGTCGGGGGTCGCGGGTTCGAGTCCCGTCCGCTCCGCCAATAAAAGAAAAGCCCTTTGGTTCCTGGAACCGAAGGGCTTTTCCCATTGTGGGAGCGCAAATGCACTAGAATCAGCGCTCTTGCCGACTCCGCCGTTCCTGCCTGATGCGCCTGCCCCGCAGCTTTTCCCCCTACCTCGCCCTGCGCTTGCGCCTGGCCCATCATGCTTTGCTGCAATTTGCCGCCAGCCTGGCCAGTTCCATGGAAATTCTCGTGTTCCTGGCCGGTCCCGTCCTGCTGGGCCTGCTCAGCGTCATCGCCCTGCCGGGATTTCTCGCCATGAACCTGCCCTGGCCAGCGGCCCTGGGCTTGCTGGCGGCGCAAGTACTGCTGACATGCCTGCCCGCCTGGCTGCTGCGCAAGCGATTGTTGCCTGCCGCCACCGCCGCGTGGCTGCGCCAGCTGCCCTTGCCGCGCCACCTGCGCTGGCAAGCCGACATCGCCGTCGCCGGCCTGCTGATGCTGCCGCTGGGCCTCGCCTATGCCGTCTCGGCCACCATCTGGCTGCTGCAGTCGCCGCCCTGGCTGCGCCCCGTTGCCGCGCCCGGCATGGCCGCCACCCTCGCCGTCTGGCTGCTGGCGTGGCTGCTGACGGCGCGCATCGTGGCGCAACGCCTGCGCGCGCCGCGGCCCGCCCACAGGGCGCGTGCGCCCACGATGACGGCGTATGTGCCGCAACGGCCCCGCTGGCGCACGATATTCCTGTGGCGCCAGCTGTTCTGGCTGCCGTTCTGGCGCAATGAAAACGTGATCGGCCTGCAGCAAAGCGTGCTGCTGGCCACGGCTGGCGCCAGCATGCTGGCCTGGCTGCTGCGCGCGCCGCTCGTGCCCGCGCCGCTGCTCGGTTTGCTGGCCAGCGCCAGCCTGGTCATCGTGACGGACCGGGGCGACAAGGCCGTGCGCGAACAGATCGCCGTGCTGCGCCCCGCATTGGACGCCTGGCCCCTGGCCAGCACGGCCCTGACGCGCCTGGCCTGCGCCGCCAGCCTGCTGCCCGCCTTTGCCGTGCTGCTGGGCGCTGGCATCTTGCTGTATTGCATCGATCCAGCCGCCCTGCAGCGGCGCGTGACCTGCGTCTACGCCCTCACCGCCAGCGCGGCCCTGCTGGCCATCGTCGGCCTGTCCCGCCTGACGCCGCGCGGGCGCGTCGCCCTCGTCGTTTTCTCCATCCTTGCCTTGAGCGCCATCGGAAGCGAATTATGGAATTGAACCTGCCTACTCCCGTGCTGCACCTCGAGCACCTCGATTTTCACTTCCCCACGCACAGCGTCTTCCAGGGCTACAACCAGCAATTCGGCCCCGGCGTCACCTGGCTGCGCGGCGCGAACGGCGCCGGCAAGACAACCCTGCTGAAGCTGGCGGGCGGCGCCCTGCTGCCCGCGCGCGGCGCCATCCGCCTCGATGACGTCGACAGCGTCGCCATGCCGCTGGCCTACCGTGCCCAGACCTTCTATTGCGGCGGCGACACGCCCGCCCTGCCCTGGCTGCAAGTGCACGAGTTTCTCGACCTGCACCTGGCCCTGTACCCAGGCAGCGACCAGTCGCTGCTGAACGCGGAATTGCACGCCTTTGCCATGACATCAACCTTGCAGCAAAGCATCACCGCCCTCTCGCTGGGCCAGCATAAAAAACTGCAACTGGCCCTGGCCCTGGCCTTGCCCGTGCGCCTGCTGCTGATCGACGAACCGTTCAACGGCCTCGACGCGGCCGCCATGGCGCACCTGCGCGCGCGCCTGGCCGAACCGTCCCGCCTGGCGCGCCAATGCATCGTGCTGACCAGCCATTTGGCGCCGGACGTGCCGCTGGCGGCGACACTGGAAATATAGACAGGAAATACAGCTTTGCAGATCGACCAAGGACAGCTTACGATGCCGTGTTGCAAAAACCGGCGATCCCGGTGCAGCCATTACCCATAACACGGCGCGCTTATTCACCGCGCCTGGCTTATTCTTGGAGATTACTATGTTGAACACCCACCGCCGCGCCCTGGCGATTTTGTGCGCCGCCTTCGCCACCTCGGCCATCGCGGCCGGCCCCACGGGCACGGCCGCCGACTATGGCAGCAGCGCCCCGCACGCCGCCGCCCAGCGCACCATCGAACTGCAGGCCGACGCCCGCCACATCAACGTCACGCACGGCGAAACCGTCACCATCGCGCGCGCCGGCCAGCGTTTTACGTGGCACGTGCACACCTTCAACAACAGGACCGTCTTCGCCCTGGCCGACATCGCGCCGAAGGACATGCCCGTCGATGGCATTCAGGTGTATGTGGCCGGCAATCCGCTGTACGCGGGCAGCTAAGTTTCTTCTGTGCATAAAAAAACCGGAACCCCCTTGCGGCAGTTCCGGTTTTTTCTTGATACGGCTCAATAGTTACGCCGTCAGTGCTTCCTTGGCGGCAGACTCTTCGACCACTTCCTCATCGTCCGAGCGGATCAGGTGGTCAAAGGCGGACAGGGCTGCCTTGGCGCCTTCGCCGGTGGCGATGATGATCTGCTTGTACGGCACCGTGGTGACGTCGCCTGCCGCAAACACGCCGGGGATCGAGGTCTGGCCGCGGGCATCGACTTCGATTTCGCCGTGGCGCGACAACGCTACCGTGCCCTTCAGCCATTCCGTGTTCGGCACCAGGCCGATTTGCACGAAGACGCCTTCCAGCTCGACCTTCTTCGATTCGCCGCTGACCCGGTCCGTGTAGCTCAGGCCATTGACGATCTTGCCGTCACCGTGGATCTCGGTGGTTTGCGCCGAGGTGATCACGGTCACGTTAGGCAAGCTGTGCAGCTTACGTTGCAGCACCGCATCGGCGCGCAATTCCGCGCCGAACTCGATCAGGGTCACGTGTTTCACGAGGCCGGCCAGGTCGATCGCCGCTTCCACGCCCGAGTTGCCGCCGCCGATCACGGCCACGCGCTTGCCCTTGAACAGCGGGCCATCGCAGTGCGGGCAGTAGGCGACACCGTGGTTGCGGTATTCCTTCTCGCCCGGCACGTTGATTTCGCGCCAGCGGGCGCCGGTGGCCAGGATGACGGTCTTGGCTTTCAGGATCGCGCCATTCGCCGTTTCGATCTGCACCAATTTGCCCGGCGTCAATTTCGCGGCGCGCTGGGTGTTCATGATGTCGACTTCGTATTCCTTGACGTGCTGTTCCAGCGCCATGGCGAACTTCGGACCATCCGTTTCCTTGACGGAAATAAAATTCTCGATGGCAAGGGTGTCGAGCACCTGACCGCCGAAACGCTCGGCCAGCACGCCCGTCTTGATGCCTTTGCGGGCCGCGTAGATGGCCGCTGCCGCGCCGGCAGGGCCGCCGCCGACGATCAGCACGTCAAAGACATCTTTCTTGTTCAGCGCTTCGGCCTGGCGGGCGCCGGCGTTGGTGTCGAGCTTGGCGAGGATTTCCTCCACATTCGTGCGGCCCTGGCCGAAGTGTTCACCGTTCAGGAACATCATCGGCACGGCCATGATCTGGCGCGCTTCCACTTCTTGCGGGAACACGCCGCCATCGATGGTGGTGACCTTGATGCGCGGGTTGATCACGGCCATGGCATTCAATGCCTGCACCACTTCCGGGCAGTTATGGCAGGAGAGCGAAATAAACGTTTCAAACTCGTAATCGCCGTCGAGGTTGCGGATCTGCTCGATCACGGCATCGTCGAACTTGATGGTGTGACCGCCCACTTGCAGCAGCGCCAGCACCAGCGAGGTAAATTCATGGCCCAGCGGCACACCGGCGAACCGCACGCCGATATCGGTGCCTGGGCGGTTGATGCTGAACGACGGGGTCCGTACGCCAGCGTCAGTGCGCTCGACCAGCGTGATCTTGTCGCTCAACAGGACTATTTCCTGGAGCAATTCTTTCATCTCGCGGGCTTTTGCGCTGTCATCGAGAGAAGCGACCAACTCAAGCGGATACACCACTTTTTCCAGGTAGGATTTCAGTTGGGTTTTGAGGGTGGCGTCTAACATGATGTTTTCCTTTTCTACAAATATTTAGGCGAATGCCGGGCCGGACACCCGGTCCGGCATCGCGGTAACTACTTGTTTGCTGCTAGATGTTGCAAGGTTTCAAGACTTAGATCTTGCCAACCAGGTCCAGCGATGGGGTCAGGGTCGCTGCGCCTTCCGTCCATTTGGCTGGGCACACTTCGCCTGGGTGGTTCGCCACGTACTGAGCGGCTTTGACTTTGCGCAACAGTTCCGCTGCGTCACGGCCGATGCCGTTGTCATGCACTTCCAGCACTTTGATGAAGCCGTCAGGATTGATGACGAAGGTACCGCGCAGTGCCAGGCCTTCTTCTTCGATCATGACTTCGAAGTTGCGCGACAGGGCGCCGGTCGGGTCGCCGATCAGTGCGTATTGCACTTTCTTGATCGCGTCCGAGGTGTCGTGCCAGGCTTTGTGCGCGAAGTGGGTATCGGTCGAGATACCGTAGACATCGACGCCCAGTTTCTGGAATTCAGCGTGGTGATCGGCCAGATCTTCCAGTTCGGTTGGGCAAACGAAGGTGAAGTCGGCTGGGTAGAAGACGAATACCGACCACTTGCCTTTCAGCGACGCTTCCGTCAGGTCGACGAATTTGCCATTGTGGTAAGCGGTTGCCTTGAATGGTTTAACTTGGGTATTGATCAGCGACATAGTCATTTCCTCTCGTGTGGTGAATCAGTAAGACTCTAGTGTAAGGGGTTTTAACCCATATGCAAAATTGATTGTCACAATAGTTTCAATTAGTTTTAGCTATCATGACGCCATGGGAACTCCATGATAGGCAGTTCCCACGGGATTGGATAGCGGTGACAGTGGATACCCCTGCCGCCGCCAGGTGTTCAGTTCTTAGTTTTTCAGCTCTTCCGGTACCTTGCCGCCGTTTTCCGCCAGCTTGATCATCACCTGGCGGTGCAGCCAGATATTCATGCTGGCCGAATCGTTGGTGTCGCCCGTGAAATGAAGCTCTTGTGCCAGTTCCTTGCGCGAAGCCAGGCTGCTGTCCAGTTGAAGCAGTTTCATCAGGTCAACGATGGACGTGCGCCAATTGAGTTTTTCCGCGTTCTTGCTGGCCAGGTCGACCAGCACCACTTCCACGTCCACCACCGGCACGGCAGCCGCTGGTGCAGCGGCCGGTGCGGCGGCCGCTGGCGCGTCGGTAGCGGCGGCTGGCGTGGCTGCCGGGGCAGCGTCGGACGAATGGTGGAAGATCTTGTTGTAGATATTGCTGAAAATGCCCATGAGGTCACCTCGAGTTGAGTGAATGGAAGAAATACTGCCTGCGCTCCCGGTGTAGGTACCGGTGACAGCAAAGCCGGGCGCAGGCGCCAGCCCGTCGAGTATAAGCCCGTTCAAGCCGGGAGCCCTGTCCCGCAGGCGTGCATGCCATCTGGTGGCAGGCGATGCCTGTTTCAAGGGTGCAAGGGCCGCTGCGCGCGCAGCAGCGCATCGAACGCTTCGATGGCCAGCGGCGGCGCAAACAGCTCGCCTTGCGCAAAATCGCAGCCGATCTCCAGCAGCCGCGCGCGCTGCTCATCGGTCTCCACCCCTTCGGCAATCACCCGCAAGCCCAGCTTATGGGCCATGGTGACGATGGCTTCGCACAGCACCAGCTCGCTGGCGCCTGGCGCCAGCTTGCGCACCAGCACGCCGTCGAGCTTCAGGTAATCGATGCCGCATTGCTGCAATTGCGTCAGCGAAGCATGGCCGCTGCCGAAGTCGTCCAGGGCGATCTGCAAGCCCGCTTCGCGCAAGTGCTGCAAGCGTGGCGCCATGCTGGTGCCGCCAGGTAAAAGCACATCTTCACGCATGTCGAGCACGATGGCCGAGGCCGGCACACCGAGCGCCGCCAGCTGGCGCAGCCAGGTGCCGGGCGCCTCGACTTCGCGCTGCAATTCCAGCGACGACTGGTTCAGGCACAGTTGCAGCCCCGGCAAGCCGATGGCATGGCCCTGCGCACGCCAATGCAGCAGTTGCGCCGCCGCCGTGCACAGCACCCAATCGCCGATCTCCACGATCAGGCCGCTGCTTTCGGCCAGCGCGAGGAAATCCGGCGGGCACACGAGGCCCCGCTGCGGATGGTGCCAGCGCAGCAAGGCTTCCGCCTTCTCGATGCGTCCGCCATGCAACGCGACGATGGGCTGGTAATATAGCTGCATCTGCTGTTCGCGCAGGGCCGTGCGCAAGTCCGCTCCCAGGCGCATGCGGTTGACGGCCGCCACCTGCATGGCGGGCGTAAAGTAGCTGTAGCGGTTGCGCCCCGCCCCTTTCGACACATACATGGCCTGGTCCGCATGCTTGAGCAATTCCTCGATGGTGCCCGCGTCATCCGGATACAGGGTGATGCCGATCGAGGCCGAAACGAACGCCTGCTCCTGCCCCAGCAGGAATGGCGCCAGCAAGCCGTCGAGTATCTGCCGCGCGATGCGGTCGACTTGCTGCAGATCATCGAGGTCGGACAGGATCACCGTGAATTCATCGCCGCCCAGGCGCGCCACCGTGTCCGTCTCGCGCACGCCCACGCGGATGCGCCGCGCCGCCTCGATCAGCAGGATATCGCCCTGGTGGTGGCCGAGGGTGTCGTTGACTTCCTTGAAATGGTCGAGGTCGATGAACAGGATAGCCACGCGGCTCGTATCGCGCCGCCCCTGGGCCAGCGCCTGGCGCAGGCGTTCGTGGAACATGCGCCGGTTCGGCAATTGCGTCAGGGTATCGAAGTTGGCTTGCTGCCAGATCAGCGCTTCCGTTTGCCGCTTGTCCGTCACGTCTTCCAGCATGCACAGGTGGTGCGGGCCGCCATGGCGCGCCGTGGCGATGGCCGTCACCGAAGCGTCGACCCACACCACGCCGCCATCGGGCCGGACGATCCGCTTGGCGTGGCGAAAGCCCTGCAGGCTACGCGCCAGCAATTGCGCCACCTGCTCCTGCTCGCCGGGCACATCGTCGGGATGGCTGATTTCCATCCAGCTCGTTTGCTTCATGTGTTCCAGGCTGCGCCCGCTGATGGCCAGGTAGCGTGGATTGATGTCGAGAAACTGTCCGCTCACGGTATCGATCAGGGCGATGCCCATGGGCGCTTCCTCGAACATGGTGCGAAAGCGCAATTCCCCCTGGCGGATGGTTTCCTCCGTGCGACGGCGCTCGCGGGCCAGGTTGTTGAAGTGAAAGGCCGCCGACACGGCCAGCAAGCTGCCCGCCAGGCCCAGCGACAGGTATAACCAGCCCAGGTCGGCGCCCGGCACGGGGCGATACAGGAAACCCTTGTAGGCGCGGCTGTCCGTGGCATTGCGCGGCAGCACGCCCATGCTGGCATACGTGTCGGCGATGTGCTTCCAGCGCTGGGGATTCATGTAGCCGAGCTCCACCAGCACGGGCTGCAGCAGCAATTCCATCTGCTGCGCCTCGTACAGCAGGTGCGCGCGGTCGTGGCGCTGGCTGTACTTGACGTGGATCAGTTGCGCCATTTCCTCGCGGTGCGCCATCGCGTATTGCCAGCCGCGCAGGCTGGCCGCGCGGAACGCTTTCACGCGCTCGGGATGGCGGCGCAATTCATGCTCGCTGGTAAACAGGTTGTCGCCGTAGAAATCGATGCCGGCCGTGCGCGGCGTGAACTGGTAATAGGGAAAGCCCGCCCGGTCCAGGTAGTCCGGTTCGTTGGTGGAATACGCGGCGACGGCGTCGACCTTGCCATCGATCAAATCCTCGATGCGGTAGCTGGGCGGCAAGTGGCGCATCTGCTGCGGCGCGACGCCCATTTTCGCCAGGAACAGCGACACTTCATCGGCGGCAAGGGCCACGTCGCCGGCCGCACCGATCATCACGGGCGCCCCCACCAGCTTGCGCACGTCGGGCGCGCCGCCCTGCTGGCGCATCAGCAGCACGCTGGGCGAATGCTGGAACACGACGGCCAGCACCACCAGGGGCTTGCCGGCCAGGCGGCTGAGCAACAAGGTGCTGTTGCCCACGCCATACTCGGCCTGGCCCGCCAGCACGGCCGCCTCGGCCAGCGGCCCGCCGCCGCCTTCGACCAGCCTGACTTCCAGCCCCGCCTCGCGGTAATAGCCTTGCTCGATGGCCGCGTAATAACCGGCAAACTGGAACTGGTGCGTGAAATTGAGTTGCAGGGTAACGGGTTCCAGCGCCCGGGCTGGTGTGGGCAGGCACAGCAGCAGGAAGACAAAGCCGCGCCAGGCGCGCGCCAGCCTGCCGGCGAGCGGCAAGACAAGGCGGAAAGCGTCGCGGGCTTTCATCGGCATGGCGGAACACCACAGGAAGCTGCCGAGCTGGCAGGGGTAAGGCTATTGTAGCCGCCCCTTTTGCCAATGGATAACTATTTCAGTGAGGACAATAGCGTTGATGTTTTTGGCAAACAATGTCGCCATTGTTTGCGCTAGAACACGACGCCGGCCACCAAAATGATGTTGGCGTACGGACTGCACTCGCCCGTGCGCACGATGGCGCGCGCGCCCTTGCTCAATTGCTTGAACTCCTCATGCGTCACCTGGCGCGCATCGGGCAAAGCCAGGGCTGCCACCTGCGCCGCCATGGCCGGATTGTGCTGCGGCAACTCGCTGGCGAGCAAATGGTATTCCACCTGCATTTCAGTCAATACCGTGTTGACGGTATCGATGAAGCCGGGGATGCCGCGCGTCAGGGCCAGGTCGATCAGGGGCACGCCCGGCTGCGACGGCAAGCCCGCGTCGCCGATGACGAGCATGTCGCCATGGCCGAGCGACGCGATCAGTTGCGACAGTGCGATATTAAGCAGCGGTGATTTTTTCATGGGCGTCGTGTCGTTAGAACAGCTCGTGCAAGTGGGGAATCGAGGTTTGCGCGCCCGGCTTGGTGACGCTCCAGGCGGCCGCGCGCTGGCCTTGCTGGATCGCTTCCGCCTCGTCCATGCCGGACGCCAGGCCCGCCACAAAACCGCCGATGAAGGTGTCGCCGGCGGCCGTCGTGTCGACGGCTTGCACCACTTCGGCGGGGAAGGTGTAATCGCCGCCGTACAGGGCCGCGTGCACGCCCTTGGAACCGAGGGTAATGATGACGTTGTCGCTACCCAGCTTTTGCAGCGCGGCGGCCAGCGCCTTGGCATCCGCGCCATCCGGGCTGACGCCGGCCAGCATGGCCGCTTCGATTTCATTCGGAATCAGGTAGTCGACCAGTTCCAGCACGCCATCCGGCAAGCTGGCCGCCGGGGCCGGGTTCAGCACCACGGTCTTGCCCAGCGAACGGGCCAGCTTGATCGCATGCACGACGGTGGCCATCGGCGTTTCCAGCTGCAGCACGACGATATCGGCCTGTTCGATCAAACCTTGCGCCGCATCAATGTGTGCAGGGCTCAACAGATCGTTGGCGCCGCCGGCGATGACGATGCTGTTCTGGCCATTGTCATCGACGAGAATCGAGGCGATGCCGGACGCCACGCCCGGCAAGGTGGTGATGTGGCTGTCGATGATGCCGTCGCCGACGAGCGCCGCGCGCAACGTCGCGCCGAACGCGTCGTCGCCCACGCAGCCGACCATGGCCACTTGCTGGGCGCCCGCCACTTTGCCGCTCAGGCGCGCGCAGGCCACGGCCTGGTTGGCGCCCTTGCCGCCAGGAATGGTGCGAAAGGCGCCGCCCGTCAGGGTTTCGCCGGGGAGGGGCATGCGCGGCACGCGCAAGACCAGGTCCATATTGATGCTGCCGATAACCACGATCATGATGTCATTCCCATCAGTTCAGTTGCAGGTGAAGAAGTAGGTGCGGAAGAAGGTAGCGTGACGGCCGCGCTGGAGCCGCGCACGTGCAGCTCCGGGGCGATGCTGCGCTGCTGGCGCGGCAAGGCGGGGTCGGCGATGCGCGCCAGCAGGCAGGCGGCCGTGATGCGGCCCAGTTCGCGCGTATTTTGCGCCACGCTGGTCAGGGCCGGATGCACGAAGCTGGCCAGGTCGATATCGTCGAAGCCGACGACGGCCAGTTCGCCCGGCACGGCAATGCCCCGCTCGGCGGCGGCGCGCAAGGCGCCAAAGGCCATCAGGTCATTGCAGCAGAACAAGGCATCGGGGCGCTGGTCTGGCGGCAGCGCCAGCAAGTCCAGCGCGGCCGCATAGCCGCCCGCGCTCGTAAAATCGCTGTGGCGGCACAGGGCGTCGGCCAGGGCCACGCCGGCGTCCGCCATGGCGCTGCGCACGCCGGCTATGCGGTCGTTGGAAATGCTCACTTCGCGGGGACCGGCGATGCAGGCGAGGCGCCGGCGTCCCAGGCCCAGCAAATGGCGCGCGGCCAGCACGCCGCCGGCGCGGTTGTCGACGGCCACAGCATCAATGGACAGGTCGCTGGGCGCGCGGTCGAGCAACACGGCCGGCACCTTCATCTTGCGCAGCAATTCGCCGTCGCTGTCGGCCAGCGCGGACAAAATCAGGCCGTCGCAGCGCTTGGTCAGCAGCACGTTCAGGTAATCGCGCTGCTTGACGGGGTCGTCATCGGAATTGCACAAAATGACGCTGTAGCCGGCCGCGTAGCAGCTGTCCTCGATGCCGCGCGCCACTTCCGAAAAATACGGGTTCGTATTATTCGGAATGATCAGGCCGATGGTGCCCGTGCTGCGGCTGCGCAGGGAACGCGCCAGCGCGCTGGGCACGTAATGCAATTGCTCCGCCGCCGCCAGCACGGCGCGGCGCGCCTCGTCGCTGACGGGGCGGGTATTGTTGAGGACGTGCGACACGGTGGTAAACGACACCCCCGCCGCCTGCGCCACTTGCTTGATGGTTGCCATGGGCGATGTGGCGCTTAGGCGCGTTCGCCGCGGCGGCGGTAGGTGTCGAGCACCACGGCGGCGACGATCACCAGGCCCGTGACGATGCGTTTCACGGGTTCCGACACGCCCACTTGCGCCAGGCCCGCTTCCAGCACGGAAATGATCAACACGCCGATAAAGGTGCTGATGACGGAACCGCGCCCGCCCATCAGGCTCGTGCCGCCGATCACCACGGCGGCGATCACTTGCAATTCCATGCCCACGCCGCCGTTCGGGTCGGCCGCTTCCAGGCGCGACACCTGGAACAGCGCGCCCACGCCGGCCAGAAAGCCCATCAGGGCGAACACCAGCACCTTCGACGGTTTTGTATTGATGCCGGACAAACGCACGGCTTCCTCGTTCGTGCCGATGCCGATCCAGTGGCGGCCCAGCACCGTGCGCGTGAGCACCAGGTGGCCGATGACGACGATGGCGATCGAGGCGATGAAGGCGGGCGACAGGCCGAACGCGATTGGCGAGCTGATGCCGTCAACGGCGCTGCCGATGTATTCCGTGCGCGAGTTCGTCACTTGATACGCCATGCCGCGCGCCATTTCCAGCACGCCCAGCGAGACGATGAACGAGGGAATGCGCCAGCCGACGGAAATGAGGCCCGTGGTGGCGCCGCACAGGGCGGCGACGAACATGCCCAGCAGGGCCGCGCTCCACACGGGCCAACCCCAGTGCACGACGGCCAGCGACAGCACGGACGCGGCCAGCGCCATGACGGAACCGACGGACAGGTCGATGCCGCCGATGATCAGCACGAACGTCATGCCGACGGCCATCACCACCAGGGTGGGAATATTGTTCGACAGGGTGCTCAGGGTGGCGAGCGTGAAGAAGTTTTCGCTGGCAAACGAGAACAGCACGCACATGGCGACCAGGGCGCCGATCAGGCCCGCATAGTTTTTCAGGTCGGCCAGGCTGCGCTGCAGATACGAAGGAGAGGAGTTGGTGGTCATGGGAATCTTTCCGGCGGATCAGGCCGCAGCTGGAGTGGAAGTGGGGGTCAAATAGCCGGAGAAGGCGGCCGACAGCAGCGCGTCCTGGCTCCAGGCGCCGCGCTCGAAGGTGTCGACGATGCTGCCGGCGCTCATGACGGCGATGCGGTCGCAGATCAGCATCAGTTCGCGCAAGTCGCTCGAGACGATGACGAGGCCCTTGCCCTGGCGCGCCTGTTCGGCCAGCACCTGATAAATATCAAACTTGGCGCCGATATCGATGCCGCGCGTGGGCTCGTCGAACAGCATGACGGGGCAGTCGCGGTACAGCCAGCGGGCGATCACCACCTTTTGCTGGTTGCCGCCAGACAATTCGGCCACCGTTTGCGCGCTGTTGCGCGAGCGGATGCCCAGGCGCTGGATATAGTCGTCGGCCACCGTCGCTTCGGCCGCGTCGTTGAGCCAGCCAGCGCCGCTGACGGTGTCGAGCGAGGCCAAAGTCGTGTTGACGGCGATGGACTGGCGCAACAGCAAGCCTTGGCCCTTGCGGTCTTCCGTGATCATGGCGATGCCCGCTTGCACGGCGGCCTGCGGCGAGTGCAAGGCGGCGGGCGTTGCGCTGTCGCCGAGGAACACGTCACCGGCGTCGGCGCGGTCGGCACCGAAAATCAGGCGCAGCAATTCCGTGCGGCCCGAGCCGATCAAGCCGGCGATGCCGAGGATTTCGCCGGCGCGCAAGTCGAACGAGGTGGGGTTGACGACCTTGCCGCGCGCCAGGCCCCGCACGCGCAGCAGCGGTGCGCCGATGGTGCGGCCGCTCAGGTCGACGGCGTCGTCGGCCGAGCGGCCCACCATCAGGCTGACCAGGTCGGCTGCGGAGTGGCCCGCGATATCGTCGTCGCACACGAGCTGGCCGTCGCGCAGCACGGCGATGCGGTCGGCCACGCGCTTGAGTTCTTCCAGGCGGTGGGAAATATAGATGATGCACACGCCTTCGGCTTTCAGGCGTTCGATCTGCAGGAACAGCAATTCCACTTCGCGGTGCGTCAGCATGGCCGTCGGTTCATCGAGCACCAGCAGGCGGCAAGCGCCAATTAAATTGCGCGCGATCTCGATCATCTGCTGGTGGCCGATCCCCAGTTCGCCGACCAAAGTCCACGGGTCGAGGCCGCCCAATCCCACTTTTTCCATCTGTTCGCGCGCGTCGCGCTCAAGACGCGTACGGTCGATGAAGCCGAAACGCTGCGGCAAATTCTTCAGGTACAGGTTTTCCGCGATCGACAGGGTGGGAATCAGGTTGAGTTCCTGCATCACCATGCGGATGCCCAGCGCCTCGGCCGCGCCGCGCGAGGCGGGCTGGTAAGGCTTGCCGTCGAGCAGCATCGTGCCCGTGGTGGCTTGCTCCAGGCCGCAGATGATCTTCGACAAGGTGCTCTTGCCCGCGCCGTTTTCGCCCGTCAGCGCCAGCACCTGGCCAGGGGCGAAGCGCAGGCCCACGCCACCGAGGACGGGGCCGACATAGGACTTGCCGATGTTATCGAGCGTTAACAAGGGGATGGCGGCTGGCGCCGGGGGAATGTCGGTGGGCATGATAAAACTCCGCGGTAGTGGCGGCGGGGCCGGCGGCGCCTGCTCGGTGAGCAAGCGGGCGCCGGCCCCGGCGGGATCAAACGATCAGGACTTGGCGCCCTTGGCGACCAGTTCGACCTTGGTTTCGATGACGCCACCAAGCTCGGCCTGTTTCTTCTTCTGCGCCAGGGCTTTCAGCACGGTCTCGATGCCGAACACGGCTTGTTGCGAACCGAACTGGTCGGCGGTAGCCAGCACGCGGCCATCGGCCAGCATCGGCTTGATGGCGTTGATGTTGTCGTAGCCGACGACGAGCACTTTGCCCGTCTTGCCGGCCGCCTTGATGGCGGAAATGGCGCCGATGGCCATGTTGTCGTTACCGCACAGCAAAGCCTTGATATTCGGATTGGCGTTCAGCATGGCGGCCGCCACCGTGTTGGCGGGGGCGATTTCCCACTGGCCCGACTGCACGCTGACGACTTTCGCACCGGCTGCCGTCATGGCGTCCTGGAAACCCAGGGTGCGCTGCTGCGCGTTGTAGGTGGTGGACACGCCTTCGATGATGCCGACGGGGTCGCCCTTCTTGATTTGCTGCGCCAAGTAGTCGCCGACGACCTTGGCGCCCTTGCGGTTGTCCGGGCCGACGAACGGCACGGTGATGCCCTTCTCTTTCAGGGCGCCCGCGTCGAGCTTGTTGTCGATATTGACGACGATGATGCCCGCGTCGATGGCTTTTTTCAGCACCGGCACCAGCGCTTTCGAGTCGGCCGGCGCGATCACCAGCGCATTGACGCGCGAGACGATCATTTGCTCGACCAGCTTGATCTGGCTCGACGTATCCGTTTCATCCTTGATGCCGTTCGACAGCAGGTCGTACTTGGCGGCATTCGCCTTCTGATGCGCCTTGGCGCCATTTTCCATGGTCAGGAAAAATTCGTTGGCGAGCGACTTCATCACCAGCGCCACCTTTGGTTTGGCAGGTGTCTGCGCCATCGCCGGCACGGCGGGCAAGGCACATACCAGGACAGCGGCGGCAATCATTTTCAGGCGAATACGGGATGTCATGAGCGTCTCCAGAGTTGTTGGTCAAGCACGTGTACTGCATGCTTTTTAGGAAATTCGTTGCGCGCAAACGTTTGCGCGAAGCGAATAGTGCCTCAATGCCCCATATCAGTGCAAGCAAAACTGTATGTGCGGTGCAGCAAAAAGGGAGCGCCCAGAGGGAAACAGGCAGGCTGATGCCATCAGCCTGCCGGAGGGAAATACGCGGAAGTCAGGACTTTGTTGCGGGACGGGCGCTGGCCCACTGCACCGCCAGCACGCTGGCCAGCACCAGCAGCAAGCCCAGCATCGACCAGCCCGTCATGGCCTGGCCCAGCAAGGCCCAGCCCAGCACGACGGCCATCAGGGGGCTGAGCAAGCCCAGCGAGGACACGGCCACGGGCGACAGGCGGGCGATGCCGCGGAACCACAAGGCATACGCCAGCAGGGCGCCGGCCAGGCACAGGTAGGCGTAGGCCAGGACTTGCTGCCAGGACAGTGCCGGCAAGGGCGCGTCGGCCAGCCAGGCGACGGGCGCCAGCATCAGGCCGCCGAGCAGCAATTGCCAGCCCGTCAGCGCCAGCACGGGCAAGTCCGGCTTCCAGCGCCGCGTCAGATAGGTGCCGGCCGCCATGCAGGCCGTGCCGCCCAGCGCGGCGGCGATGCCGATGGGTTCCCACACCGTGCGCGGCGACAACAGCAAGACGCCCATGCCGGCCACGCCCAGCACGCTGGCGCCCAGGGCCAGGCGGGCCGGGCGGCGTCCTTCCACGCCCCAGGCGAGCCCCATCACCAGCAGCGGCTGGATGGCCCCCACCACGGCCGCCAAGCCGCCCGGCAAGCGGTAGGCGGCCACGAACAGCAGCGCCTGGAACACGCCGATATTCAGCGCGGACAGGATCAGCACGCGGCCCCAGTCGCGCCGTGCGGGCAGGCGCCGCATCAGCAGCAGCAACAGCAAGCCGGCCGGCAACACGCGGATCAGGGCCGCCGTGAAGGGACGGTGCGGCGGAAGCAGTTCGGACGTGACGATATACGTGGAACCCCAGATCAGGGGCGCCAGCGCCGTGAGCAGAATATCGCCCCAGGCGGGGCGGGCAAAGGAAGAGGTCATGAAACTATCTCGACATTAAGATAAAAGACCAGTGTGGGCGCGAACTATCTTGATGTCAAGATAAATACCTGCCTCCCTTGCCTGGCAGGCGGCGTAAAAAAACCCGGCATGGCCGGGCTTCTGGAATGCTGCAAGGCGGCAAGCTGCGCCGGCTGGACAGCTGCCTAATCGCGCATGCGGCGCAGGGTCGTCACCCGCATGCCGCCCATGCTGATCTGCGCCGTGTTGCCGTCGTCGCTGACGATAATGTCCATGGCCGTTTCGCCCGCGCCTTCCGGTGCGATCGTCACGGTATTGCCGTTGGTGGTGAAGGTGGCCTTGGTCGAAGTCCCGTTATTGATCACGCTGTCGCGTGTAAATTCCAGGACATTGCCCATCGCCGCCTGCCATTTCCCCACCGCCGGGTGGCCGCCAAAGCTGAACACGCTTTTCAGCTTGTCCAGCATGCCCGCGCCCTGCCCTGCCCGCGCTTTGCCCATCACACCGGTCATGGCCGCCTGGCTCATCTGCGCTTGGTCGATGACTTGCCACTGCTTGTCGACCAGCGCCAGCGGCAGCCGCACTTCCAGGTCGCCGTCCGGCAAGCGTTGCAGGATCAATGCGCGGTCCGGCGACTTGGCGAACCACGCCGCCTCATCGGTCAACGCCAGGGTGGCCTTGGCCATCGCCACTTGCTGTTCGCCCAGGTCGCGCACCTGATCGTAGCCGCTGACCTTGGCCACTTTCACGCCCTTGGCCACGCACAGCTTGTCGCCGCGCAAGGCCGCCTTGCCCGGCGCGGCCAGCGCGTAGACGAATTGCGATTGCGCAACCCAGCCGCCGCTGCTTTGTTCGACGGGAGTGTTGTACAGCCCGCTACGCACGAGGATATCCAGCCATTGCCGAGTGGAACTGTCGTACGACGCCACGCGGATCTCTTCCTTCTGATACGGCAAGTTGGCAAGGCACAGCAACTTGTCGCGCGCCGCCTCGTCGGCCGCCAGGTGGGCATCGATGGCACGGCTGAAACTGCTGGACGAAGCTGCCTCTGGCGCCAGCAACCACGCCAGCGCGCCACCGGCCACGACGACCACCGCCAGCACGCCGCCGGCAAGGAGGAGGTGGCGCCGCTGCACACCGGCTGGCTTGACGGGCGCGACGGGTGCCGGCGCAGGTGCGGGCGACGGCGCGGCGTTCACGGCCTTGCCGCATTCATCGCAAAAACGCGCGCCGGGAACATGGGCGGTGCCGCATTGGGTGCAGAAGTGAGCCATGGCGTGCCTTTACTTGAGTTTATGCGCGCATTCGCCGCAAAACACATCATCGGATGCGACCGGTGCCTTGCAGCTTGGGCACTGCAGGCTGTCAACCGGCGCGGCGGCCGGTGCAGCGGCAGCGGCTGGCGCGGCGGGGGCGCTCGCCTGCTCGGCCAGGGCACGCGCGCGCTCGCGCGCTTCCTCGGCTTTTTTCTTGACCGTGGCCAGGCCGTCGTTCAGGCTCGCTTCCGAGGCGCTGAAATCGACATTGCGCGTGGCGTCCAGGTAAATGATGCACACGCCCTTGGTAAAGATCAGGCCAGGCACTACGGCCGCGGCCGCCATCAGCAAGCCGCCGCCCAGGCCGGCTGCGACGATGTAGCCAGAACCGGAGCCGCCACGACCCAGGCCCGCAGCCAGCGCATACATATTCATCTCGCCCAGGCTGAGGATGCCAGCCGACATGCCCGTGGTGAGCGACACGCCGGTACCGAGCACGCCAAAGATCAGCAGGGCCACAAACGCGGTGATCAGGAACAGCAGCACTTCCAGCAAGATCACGGACACCAGCTTGGTGCGCACGATCTGGTTCAGGCGGGCAATGATCTGGAACACGCTGGCGCCCGACCAGGCGGCAGGGCCGGCCAGCGGCAGCATCACGTAAAACAGCGCAAACACCAGCACGCCCAGCACGATGGCCGACAGCGGGAAGACGACCGCGTACAGCACGGGGCCGAGCACGGGGATCTTGCAGACGAACAAGATGATGGCGATGGCGATCATGGCCGCCAGCACGATCAGAAATTCAAGGAAGACGACCGCGATCAGGCGGTGGCTCGTGTACAGCGAAACGAGCACGGCATCCACCAGACTCATGCCAGGCTGGCCTTGCGCATCGCGCATCAGCAGGATGCCCACGGCATTGGAACCGTAAAACATCACGAGGAAAGCCATCAAGCCGCCCAGGAAGGCCAGCAGCGCACTGCTCATGCCGCCGGCAAGCATCGTCAGC
This sequence comes from Janthinobacterium sp. P210005, assembly GCF_036231865.1. NCBI lineage: Bacteria > Pseudomonadati > Pseudomonadota > Betaproteobacteria > Burkholderiales > Oxalobacteraceae > Janthinobacterium > Janthinobacterium sp. P210005. The sequence goes on along the minus strand of NZ_JAZARC010000009.1, from coordinate 110,306 downwards.
ACGCCACCGACGAGCACGGCGCCGATGAAGGTCAGGGCCAGCAAGGCAATCGCGCGGAAGTTCCTGATGGCGTCGGTCGCTTCGATCAGCGAGCCCACGGCGGAAGAAAAGGGAAGAGGTTTAGCTGCTTCTGTGGAAATGGTCATGTCTAGCCTGAAAGGGGGAAATCGGAAGGGGACGGCCTGCCTGGCCGCCCCGTGGTAGCACGGTGTTAGTAGGCCTGCGCCAGTTGCAGCTCGGATGCCGGCGCCTGGCGCTGAACGATCTGCAGCTTGACGTCCTGGCCACCGACGCGCTTGCTATTCAGGTACAGGGCCGTGCGCACCGGGTAAATGCCCTGCGGCACACCTTCGGGCATGGGAATCGAGAAGCCGCCCTTGTAGGCGCCGCTGCCGTTATTGCTGCTGACCACCTTGCGCACGGTTTTGATCAAGTCGCCATTTGGCTTGTACAGGCTCAATTCCTCTTCCACCAGCGGGTTCGGATCGCGCGTGCCGGCCGCCACTTCGATATACGAATTGGTCTGCGCCTTCTGGCCCGGACGCACGGAGGACGGCGTAAAGCCCGTCTCGTATTTCACCAGGGTCGACTGCTCGGGCAGCTTGCCCTTGTTGGCCACCTTGTAGTCGGTCTGCACCTGCTGCGCCGTCTTGACTTGCTGGCTTTGATAATTCAAGGCCACGCAAGCGAGCGCGCCCAGGCTGGCGCCCAGGGCCGCGCCGCGCACGGTATTGTTGCCGCCGCCCAGCAAGCCGCCCACGACGGCGCCGATGCCGGCCAGCATGGCCGTATTGCATTCGCCGCTGGCCGCTTCCGTGCCGGCGGTGGTGGTATTGCCGGTGGCGCCAGGGCCGCCCGGCGCGGCGCAACCGGCCAGCATCGAGGACACGACCAGCATCGCCACCAGGGGCTTGGCCATTTGTTTCAGGTTTTTCACGTTATTCTCCGGAAAGATCAATCAATAGGAATGGAAGGCAAGCAGCGCGGCTTACTCGATCTGGATTTGCGACAGCGCCTTGTCCTGCGCTTCTTTCGCCTTGCGCTTGATGTCGAGCGCGTAGCGGTTGCCAGTGTCCATGCGCAACACGGCATTCGCGTTGGCAATGGCACAGTCGTATTTGCGCTGGCTCATGCAGTGGCTCGCTTCCGACAGGCTGTCCGTGATCACGCTTTCGAGACCGGAAGGCTTGCTGACAGGCGCGGCCGGCGGCGTCACCTTGACGGGCTTGGCGGGTTTTTCCGCGACAGGTGCCGGTGCCGGCGCTGGCGCCGGAGCAGGAACCGGTGCGGGGGCTGCCGCTGGCTCAGGCTCAGGCTCGGCAGCAGGTGTCGCGGCATGGTCGGCCGTCGTGGCGCCATCGAGCGCAGGGTCGCTGATGGCCAGCGGCTGCTCGGCAGCAGCCGTCGTGTCGTCGGCGGGAAGCGTCGGCGTGGGGACTGGCGCGGGTTCGGCAGGCTTGGCTGACAGGTAATAGTATCCGCCTGCCGCACCCACTACCACTACCGCCGCGACGGCTGCGACGATCAGCTTGATGCGGCTGCCACCGGCCGGGCTGTCGGATGCCGCTGCGGGCGCGGAAACAGGTTCCGCTGCGGGGCCAGGATCGGCACGGCGCTTTTCCAGCACTGGCGCTGGCACTGGGGCAGGCTCAGGTTCCGGCTCAGGCACGGGTATGGATGCAATGACGGGCTCAGTGACGGGCTCGATTAGCGGCTCGATCACGGGGGCGATCGCAGCCTCGATGACCGGCTCGATAACGGGTGCGATGACCGGCTCGATGACCGCTTCCGGCAGCGGCGGCGGCGCCGCTGCGGCAACGGGCGCCACGGCAAAGCTGAATGCGCACTTGGGGCAGAACTTGGCATCCGGCTTGCAATCATGGCCGCACTGGCCACAGGATTTGCCCGGCGCGGGGGCGGCGGCGGCAGGAGCAACGGCAAACGTCGTGCCGCAGGAAGAGCAGAATTTTGCGCCCGGCTTATTTTCGGCCTGGCAGGAAAGGCATTTCAATTGGCATCTCTTTTCATCTAAACGCTGGAAGGCGCGTACGCTGGCGCTTGCCAGAATGGCAGCATTGTTGCCGTACGGCTAAATATTCAACGAGTATATTTTCAAACACCAAGTTGCCACAAGGGAAAATTGCCTTTTGCTCTATTCAATTTTTAAATATTGGTAAAAATTCTGCTGCCCCCACATTTTTGCGCCCCATCCTGGTGCGCAGATAACAAAAAACCCGGCAACGCTGTGTGCGTTGCCGGGTTTTCAGGCGATGCCCGGGATGCCGAGGACGGTTTACTTGCGTCCGCCCCGTGCCGGCGCGGCATGGCCGCCCTTGGCTGGCGGCTTGCTGCCACGGCCCATCGGCACGGCGGCAGGCTTGGCCTTCGTCTTGATGGTCGACAAGATCGATGGACGCACCTTCGATTCGACGGCGGTCGCCTTCGGCGCCGCGGCCGTGCCGCCCAGGGCGATACGGTTCTTGCCCGGCGTAACCTTGAACTTGTCCGGTGTGCCGGCGCCATGCGTCTGGCGGCTGCGTTCGCCGGCGGCCAGGCCGCCCGACTCGGACGAGGTCCAGGCAGGAATCAAATGCTTGTCGCCATTGCCGATCAAGTCGCCACGGCCCATGTTGACCAGCGCTTCGCGCAGGATCGGCCAGTTGGCCGGGTCCTGGTAGCGCAGGAACGCTTTGTGCGTGCGGCGGATCTTGCCGCTGCGCGCCGTTTCCACCACTTCCGAGTCCGCCGTAACCTTGCGCAAAGGATTCTTGCGCGTGTGATACATGGTCGTCGCCATGGCCATCGGCGTGGGCATGAAGGTTTGCACCTGGTCCAGCTTGAAATTGTTTTTCTTCAGCCACAGGGCCAGGTTCAGCATGTCCACGTCCGTCGTGCCCGGATGGGCGGCGATGAAGTAGGGAATCAAATACTGCTTCTTGCCTGCTTCCAGGGAGAAACGGTCGAACATTTCCTTGAACTCGTCATACGCGCCGATGCCGGGCTTCATCATCTTCGACAAAGTCCCCTCTTCCGTATGCTCGGGCGCGATTTTCAACAGGCCACCGACGTGGTGCGTCACCAGTTCCTTCACGTACTCGGGGGAACGCACGGCCAGGTCGTAGCGCAAGCCCGAGCTGATCAAGACTTTCTTGATGCCGGGAATGGCGCGCGCCTTGCGGTACAGGGAAATGAGCTTGCTGTGGTCCGTGCCCAGGTTGACGCAGATGGACGGGTACACGCAGGACAGCCGGCGGCACGAGACTTCGATCTCTTTTTCCTTGCAGGCGAGGCGGTACATATTCGCCGTCGGGCCACCCATATCGGAAATGGTGCCCGTAAAGCCTTTGGTTTTATCGCGGATATGTTCAATCTCGCGCAGGATCGACGGCTCCGAACGGCTCTGGATAATGCGGCCTTCGTGCTCCGTGATCGAGCAGAAGGTGCAGCCGCCGAAGCAGCCGCGCATGATGTTGACGGAGAAGCGGATCATTTCCCAGGCGGGAATATGCGCCTTGCCATAGCTCGGGTGCGGGGCGCGCGCATAATTCATGTCATACACGCCATCCATCTCGTCCATGGCCAACGGCAGCGGCGGCGGGTTGAGCCACACGTCGCGTTCGCCGTGCGCCTGCACCATGGCGCGCGCATTGCCGGGATTCGATTCCAGGTGGAACACGCGCGAAGCGTGCGCATACATGACGGGGTCATCCTTGACGACGTCGTAGGCGGGCAGGCGCACCACCGTCTTGTCGTGCTTTTCCTTGGCCATGGCCAGGCGTTCTTCGCGGCTCATGATGCGGATCGGCTTGATGACTTCGGCCGACTTCGACGCATTTTCCGTGGCGCAGGCGGTCTTGTCTTCCTGCACCATCTCGTACGGGCTGTAGTGCGGATCGATCTTGCCGGGCACGTCGACACGGGTGGAATTGTGCACGCCCCAGTCGTCGCCAGGCAGCCAGCCGGACGGCACCATGAAGGCCGTGCCGCGCAAGTCGCGGATATCCTTGATCGATTCGCCGGCAGCCAGGCGGTGCGTCAGGTCGACCAGCGCCCGCTCGGCATTGCCGAAGATCAACAAATCAGCCTTGGAATCGGGCAAGACGGAACGGCGGACCTTGTCCGACCAGTAATCGTAATGGGCGATGCGGCGCAGCGACGCTTCGATGCTGCCGATGACGATGGGCACGTCGGGATACGCTTCGCGCGCGCGCTGGGCGTACACGGTGACGGCGCGGTCCGGGCGCTTGTTCGGTTCCGCGTTCGCCGTGTAGGCGTCGTCGGAGCGGATCTTGCGGTCGGCCGTGTACTGGTTGACCATGGAATCCATGTTGCCGGCGGTAATGCCGTAGTACAGGCGCGGCTTGCCGAGGATGCGGAACGCGTCGGCCGACAGCCAGTCCGGCTGGCTGATGATGCCGACGCGGTAACCCTGCGCTTCGAGCAGGCGGCCGACCAGGGCCATGCCGAAACTCGGATGGTCGATGTAGGCGTCGCCCGTGACGAGGATGACGTCGCACTGATCCCAGCCCAGCGTGTCCATCTCGGCACGCGACATCGGCAGGAAAGGCGCCACGGCAGCGCGGGCAGACCGCTTGGGAACGGTCGCAAATAAATTGGTAGGGGAGCTCATAGGGTACGGATTGTACCGGAATTGGCCATTTCCAACCTGACGGCCTGCTTTTTACTGTTGGATTTCAGTACAAAAAACGTTTAATTTTCAATTACTTGGGAGAAAGAGGCCCTTGGGGTCAGACCCGGCGGGTCTGACCCCAGATGTTGCTTTAGGGTTAAATTAAATACCCATATTGGCTAGAATCTCACCAAGTTCTCGCAGCGCCGGCTCCAGTTTCGGATGCTTGACGGCAAACTTGGCCGACAATTCCTGGCTGCGCTCGGCCAGCCCATAGGTGGTCGACTCTTCTTCCTGCTCCTGCGCGGCACGCTTTTCCATCAGCAACTTGATGTCGACATCGAGTTTTTGCAGCAAACCATGCAGTTCTTCATCGACGGGGCCGCTGGTTTCCAGCGTCGAATGCAGTTGTTGCAGCGATTCCTTGAGTTTGCTATCCATGTTTTTTCCTGTCAGTCAGTAAATTGCGTGTCCAGGAACAGCTGTTCCACCTTGCTCCTGGCCCACGGGGTCTTGCGCAAAAACTTCAGGCTCGACTTGATGCTGGGATCGCTGATGAAGCAATTGATATCGATGTGCTTGGCCAGGCCGTCCCAACCGTAGTGGGCGTGCAGGCGCGTCACGATACCTTCCAGGGTAATGCCATTCAAATCTTGCTGACTCATATACTCTTTCGACTGCCTTCTTGTTTACATCTTACTCAATTCTACGCCGCCGGCACGGAAAGCTTGCGTGCGCCAGGTCAACGCAACGCAAGCTTCTGATGGGGACGTCTTACTTGGCGTTCAAGCCACGGCGTTCCAGCAATGGTTCCACGGTGGCATCACGGCCGCGGAAGTCGCGGAACAGCTGCAGCGCATCGACACTGCCACCGCGCGACAGCAATTTGCTGCGGAACCAGTCGCCATTCTTGCGCGTCAGGCCGCCGTTTTCCTTGAACCAGTTGACCGATTCCGCGTCCAGCTTTTCCGACCACAGGTAGGCGTAATACGCCGCCGAGTAGCCGCCGGAGAAACTGTGCGAGAAGTAGCTGGTGCGGTAGCGCGGCGGCACGGGCGCGTAATCGACGCCCGCATCCTTCAGCGATGCCGCTTCAAAGGCCAGCACGTCGGTCGGAACCTGGCTCGGCGCCAGCTGGTGCCAGCGCTGGTCCAGCAGGGCCGCCGACAGGTATTCCGTCGTCATGAAACCCTGGTTGAATTTCTTCGCCGCCGTCACCTTGTCGAGCAACTCCTGCGGCATGGCCGCGCCGCTCTGGTAGTGCTTGGCATAGTTTTGCAACACTTCCGGCCACACGGCCCACATTTCATTGACTTGCGATGGATACTCGACGAAGTCGCTCGGCACGCTGGTACCGGCAAAGCGCGGATATTTCACGTTCGAGAACATACCGTGCAGCGCATGGCCGAATTCGTGGAACATGGTCGTCACTTCATCGAACGTCAGCAGGGTCGGTTGGCCGGCGGGCGGCTTCGGAATGTTCAGCTGGTTGGCGACGACGGGATGCGTGCCCATCAGCATCGACTGCGACACGTATTCATTCATCCACGCACCGCCATGCTTGTTGCCGCGCGCATAGAAGTCGGCGATGAACAGGGCCAGCGGCTTGCCGTTCGCGTCCAGCACGTCGTAGACGCGCACGTCCGGGTTGTACACCGGCAAGTCCTTGCGTTCTTTGAAGCTGATGCCGTACAACTTGTTCGCGGCAAAGAAGACGCCGTTGTTCAGCACGCTATTCAATTCCAGGTACGGTTTCAGCTCGTTTTCATCGAAATTGAAACGCTGCTTGCGCAGCTTGTCCGTGTAGATGGCCCAGTCGGCTGCTGCCACCTGGAAACCGCCCTTCTCGGCATCGACGATTTGCTGCAGGTCGGCCGCTTCGCGGCGCGCATTGGCAACGGCCGGTTTCGCCAGTTCCGACAGCAGGGTGTTGACGGCCGTGGTCGTCTTGGCCGTCTGGTCTTCCAGCGAGTACGCGGCGTAGTTGGCGTAACCGAGCAGGGTGGCCCGTTCGGCGCGCAGCTTGGCCAGCTTCAGCACGATGGCGCGGTTGTCGAACTCGCCGCCCTGGCTGCCGCGGTTCAGCGACGCATCCATCAGGCGCTGGCGCGTCTTGCGATCCGTCAATACCGCCAGCGGCGGCTGGCCGCTGGTGTTCACGAGGGCGATGACGAACTTGCCCGTCAAGCCGCGCTCCTTGGCTGCCGTGGCGGCCGTATCGATATCGCTGTCCGTCATGCCGGCCAGCTCAAGACGCGTGTCGACGACGATGCTCTTGGCATTCGTTTCCTTCAGCACGTTTTGCGCGAAGGCCGTTTCCAGGCCCGCCTGTTCGGCGTTATAGGCTTTCAGTTTTTCCTTGTCCGCATCGGACAGCTTGGCGCCGGCGCGCACGAAATCCGTGTGATAGCGTTCCAGCAGGCGCAAGGATTCGGCATCCAGGCCCAGCTTGTCGCGCTTGGCGTACAGGGTGTCGATGCGGGCGAACAGTTTCGGATTCAGGGTGATGGCGTCGCCATGCGCGGCCAGCTTCGGCGACACGTCCACTTCCACCGCTTCCAGCACGCTGTTCGTGTTGGTCGACGTCATGTTGCTGAAGATGCTTTGCACGCGGTGCAGCAACTGCCCCGTGCGCTCGAGAGCCACGATGGTGTTCTCGAACGTGGGCGCCTGGCGGTTGCTGGCGATCGCGTTGACTTCGGCCAGCTGGCGTTTCATGCCTTCGGCAAACGCTGGCGCATAGTGTTCATCCTTGATCAGGCCGAACTGCGGCATCTGGAATGGCAGCGGGCTCGCTTTGAGCAGGGGGTTCTGGGCGCTGACGGCAGCAGCAGGCGCGGTTTTTGCAGTGGCGGCAGCCATGGCGGATGGGGCGGCGTGGGCCAGCATGACGCTGGCGGCGATGACGAGCAGTTGTGGACGGATCATGACATCTTTCAGGAAGCGCGGGAAGAACCGCGATCGCGTCGCGGGCCAGTGGCAGATCATAGCAGTCTGTCACACAGGCGTCATCCAACATGGGCGATCCTGTGGTGCATCACGCCAACTGCGCGGTTTACCACGGTTTACGAGCAGAATCGCCAAATAAAAATGGCCGCCCGTTGCGGGGCGGCCATCGATATTCAGCACCGGCCAGGCCGGTGACGGGGGATTACTTGGCGTTCAAGCCACGGCGTTCCAGCAGCGGCTCGATCTTCGCATCGCGGCCGCGGAAGTTGCGGTAGATGTCGAGCGCATCGGCGCTGCCGCCGCGCGACAGCAGTTTATTGCGGAACCAGTCGCCGTTCTTGCGCGTCAAGCCGCCGTTTTCCTTGAACCACTCGACCGTGTCGGCGTCGAGCTTTTCCGACCACAGATACGCGTAGTAGCCGGCCGAATAGCCGCCCGCGAACGCATGCGAGAAGTAGGTGGTGCGGTAGCGCGGCGGCGCCGGGGCGAAATCGACGCCCGCGTCGCTCAAGGCGGTTTTTTCAAACGCCAGCACGTCGGTGGGGATCTGTGCCGGGGTCAGCTGGTGCCAGCGCTGGTCCAGCAGGGCCGACGCCAGGTATTCCGTGGTTTTATAGCCCTGGTTGAAATTGTCGGCCGCCGTCACTTTCGCCAGCAGCTCGGCCGGGATGGCCGCGCCCGTCTGATAGTGCTTGGCGTAGTTTTGCAGCACTTCCGGCCACAGCGCCCACATTTCATTGACTTGCGACGGGTATTCGACGAAGTCGCGCGGCACGCTGGTGCCGGCAAAGCGCGGGTATTTCACGTTCGAGAACATGCCGTGCAGCGCATGGCCGAATTCGTGGAACATGGTGTTGACTTCGTCAAACGTCATCAGGGTCGGCTGGCCCGCTTCCGGCTTCGGAATGTTGAGGTTATTCGCAATCACCGGCTTGCGGTTCAGCAAGGTCGACTGGCCCACGTAGGCATTCGCCCAGGCGCCGCCGCGCTTGTTGCTGCGCGCGTAGGGGTCCAAGGTAAAGATGGCCAGCTGCGTGCCGTCTTCATTGAAGACGTCGTACACCAGCATGTCGGACGTGTAGACAGGCAAGTCGGTGCGCTGCTTGAAGGTCAAGCCGTACAATTTACCTGCGGCAAAGAACACGCCCTTGGTCAGCACGCTGTGCATTTCAAAGTACGGTTTGAGTTGATTTTCATCAAAGTTGTAGCGTTCGGCGCGGACCTTATCGCTGTAGAAGGCCCAGTCGGCGGCGCCTACCTTGAAGCCGCCTTTGCCCGCATCGATAACCTTCTGGATATCGTCCGCTTCACGGCGCGCATTGACGACGGCCGGCTTCGCCAGCTCGCCCAGCAAGGCGTTCACGGCCGTGGTGTCGTGCGCCGTCTGGTCTTCCAGCGAGTAGGCCGCGTAGTTCGGGTAGCCCATCAGCGCGGCACGTTCGGCGCGCAGTTTTGCCAGTTCCAGCACTTCCTGGGTGTTGTCGAACTCGCCGCCACGGCTGCCGCGCGCTTGCGAAGCGGCCATGATGCGTTCGCGCACGGCGCGATTGGTCAGCAACGACAGCGGCGCCTGGCCCGTCGTGTTGACGAGGGCGATCACGTATTTACCGTCCAGGCCGCGCTTCTTGGCCAGGCCGGCGGCCACTTCGATGGCGGCCGGCGACAGGCCGTCGAGCTCTTCGCGCGTATCGATGACGACGGCCGACGCGTTCAATTCTTTCAGCACGTTCTGTGCGAACTTGGTCGACAGGGCAGCCAGCTGGCCGTTGTAGGCGCGCAGCTTTTCCTTGTCCGCCGCCGACAGTTTGGCGCCCGCGCGCACGAAGTCCGTGTGATAGCGTTCCAGCAAGCGTTTCGATTCCGCATCCAGGCCCAGCTTGCCGCGCTTGGCGTACAGGGTGTCGATGCGCTTGAACAATTTGTCGTTGAGCATGATCGCGTCGCTGTGGGCCGCCATTTTCGGCGCCAGTTCGCGTTCCAGGCCCTGGATCGTGTCATTCGTGTTCGAACCGGACATGACGGAAAACACGGTGCGCACGCGGCTCAGCAGCTGGCCCGAGCGTTCCATGGCCACGATGGTGTTGTCGAAGGTGGCTGCTTTCGGGTTGTTCGCGATGGCATTGATTTCCGCCAGGTTGGCGGCCATGCCTGCCGTAAAGGCCGGCGCGTAGTCGGCGTCCTGCACCTTGTCGAACGGCGGGTAGTTGAATGGCAGGCTGCTGGCTTGCGCAAACGGGTTCGAAACGGGCAGCGCCGCGGCTGCGGTAGCGGCGGTGGTTGGCGCGGTGGTGGCGGTCGCGGCAAAAGCGGCTGGCGCCAGCATCAGGCTGGCGGCGATGACGAGCATTGTTGGACGGGTCATGTCTACTTTCAAGGAACGCAAGAGAGCCGCGATTGTGTCGCGGGCCAGCCTGAAATAATAACAGCCTGAAACACTTGCGTCACCAGCAACTACCGATGGTAGCGCGCCCGCCAGTAATGAACGGTTTTCATGCGTCCCGCATCACGATGCCGATTTAGTAATGCGGCGGGCGTTCGTTGACCAGCCCGCCATTTGCCTGTTGCGCCCCGTCGCGCACGTGCTCGCCCAGCTTGTGCAGCATGGCTTCCAGCTGGTCGATGCGCTTGCCCTGCTGGTACACCATCTGGTTCAGCGACTCGACCAGGTCTTCCTGCTGCGCCAGCTTGATTTCGATATCGACGAAACGTATTTCCATCTGTTCTGCATTATCCATGGTGCTTCTGCTCATTTCTGACTGAAAGCGGCATTCTACCGCCGCAGCGGCGTGCGCCAGGACAAACTCCGTCCATTCGCCGCAGTCAGGCACCGATTTCTGTTGATTCTTCCTGCATGGGTTCAAGCCGCTTGACGAATGAGAACAAACGATTACAATGGTTGAACCAACACCAACACCAACACCAACCGAGCCACTGCTGATCGACACGCGCAAGACGGCCGAATACCGGCGCTGGGAAGATTCCCTGCACGATGTGGCGGCCGCCGCCATCGATGCGCGCATCAAGCATTTGCAGCACGGTAAAAAGGGCGACTGGCGGCCAGTGGGCGAAGGCGTGTGCGAACTGCGTTTTTTACAGACGGGACCGGGCTGGCGCGTGTATTTTCATGAAACGAACCGGGGCACCCTGATCTTGCTGCTGTTGGGCGGCAATAAATCCAGCCAGCAGCGCGACATCAGGCAGGCGCAAGCGATCCTGCGGGAGCTGAAAGCCCGGCAGGCGGCCCTCAAGAAAGCAGCGGCAAGTCCCTCCACAGGAGCACGAAAGAAATGAACCAGGATATCAACGATGACGGCTTCGACCTCGACGACCTCGACGCGCTGGGCCTGAGCAAATTTGACCCGACACAACACCTGACCAGCAAGGCCGCCGTGGCCGCCTACATGAGCGAAATCGTCGCCACCGGCAATGCCGAACTGTTCCAGTCCGCCATGAACGACGTGGTGCGCGCCTACGGCATGGGCAAGGTGGCGGCCCGTGCCGACATCACGCGTGAAGGCGCGTATAAAGCCTTGCGCGAAGGCAGCAAACCGCGCTTCGAAACCATTTTAAAGATGCTCGATGCGCTGGGCATGCAGCTGGCCATCGTGCCGAAGGCCACGCCGGACGGCGCCGCGGAAGCCTGAACGCCGCTTACACTTTCGGCGCGGCCAACAGCGCCTTCATGCGCGCCAGCCGTTCTTTCGGCGAAATCACTTCCGCTTCCGTGGGCACGGCGTCGCCCACGTCGAGTTGCATTTCCTTGATGAAACGCGACGGGTCGCAATGCACTTGCTCGCCGGCCCGCTTGCGCTTCTTGCACCAGGTGACGTGCAAGGTGCGCTGGGCGCGCGTGATGCCCACGTACATCAAGCGGCGCTCTTCCTGGATGCGCGCGGCGATGGTTTCGGCCGGCGCATCCGCGTCGCCCTTGTGCGGCAAGATCCCCTCCTCCACGCCGACCAGGAATACGTGCGGAAATTCCAGGCCTTTCGACGCGTGCAGGGTGGACATGCGCACGGCGTCCTGCTCCTCGTCCTTGCCTTCCAGCATGGTCATCAGGGCCACCATCTGCGTCAATTCCAGCACGTTCTTTTCTTCGCCGTCGCGGTCCTTGCCGCCCCGGCCCCGTTCCTTGAGCCAATTGACGAATTCCAGCACGTTCTGCCACTTGCTTTGCGCTTGGCGTTCCTCGAAGGCATCGTACAGATACGATTCGTAGTGGATTTCCTTCATCATGTCGTCCAGCACTTCGGCCGCGTTGTCGCCGCTGCCGGCCGCACCCGGGCGGCTGGCGCGCGATTCCAGGTCGTTGATGAAGTTGCAGAAGTCGCGCAGCGGCCCCAGTTGGCGATCCGTCAGCTTGGCCTCGATGCCGCCTTTAAAAACGGCCTGGAACAGCGAGCACTGCCACTGCCCCGAAAACGCGCCCAGGACCTCCAGCGTCGACTGGCCCACGCCCCGGCGCGGCGTCGTCACGGCGCGGATGAACGCCGGATCGTCGTCTTCGTTGGCCAGCAGGCGCAGGTAGCTGATGATGTCCTTGATCTCGGCCTTGTCGAAGAAACTCTGGCCACCAGAGATCGTGTACGGGATGCGTTCCTTGCGCAAACACTGCTCGATGATGCGCGCCTGGTGGTTGCCCCGGTACAAAATCGCGTAATCGGAAAATTTGTTTTTGCGCTCGAAATGGTCGGCCGAGATCATGATGGCGACCTGCTCCGCCTCCTGCTCGTCCGTCTGCATGCCCAGCACCTTGATCGGCTCGCCCAGGCCGTGCTCGGACCACAGCGACTTTTCAAACAATTTGGGATTGTTGCCGATGACGGCATTGGCCGCATTGAGCACGCGCATGGTGGAGCGGTAATTTTGCTCCAGCTTGATCACGCGCAAATCGGGGAAATCCGTCTCCAAGGTCTTCAGGTTTTCCACGGTGGCGCCGCGCCACGCATAGATCGCCTGGTCATCGTCGCCCACGGCCGTAAACATCGGCTTCTTGCCGATGCCCGTCACCATCAGTTTCACCAGTTCGTACTGGCACGTGTTCGTATCCTGGTATTCGTCGACGAGCAGATAGCGCAAACGGCGCTGCCACTTGTCGCGCACGGGGCCGTTGTTGCGGAACAGCTCCACCGGCAGGCGGATCAAGTCGTCGAAATCGACGGCCTGGTAGGCGGACAGCGTTGCCACATAGCTGCGGTAGATGCGCGCCGCATTCGCCTCGTCCTCATCCTTGGCTTGCGCCAGGGCCATATCCGGATCGATCAGGCCATTTTTCCACAAGGACATGGCGTTCTGGATGCCACGGATCACCTGTTTATCGGTGGTAATGGCGAGATCTTGCACGAGAGAAAAACAGTCGTCGCTGTCCATGATGGAAAAGCGGTCCTTCAGCCCCACGCCATTGGCTTCCTGGCGCAGGATTTTCACGCCCAGCGAGTGGAAGGTCGACACCGTCAACTGCTTGGCCTGGCGCGGCTGTTTCAACAGCTTGGCGATGCGTTCCTGCATTTCCAGCGCCGCCTTGTTGGTGAAGGTCAAGGCGGCGATGGTGCGCGGGTCATAGCCCCGGTCTTCGATCAGATGGGCGATCTTTTGCGTGATCACGCGCGTCTTGCCCGAGCCGGCGCCCGCCAGCACCAGGCAGGGGCCGTCGAGGTAGGTTACCGCTTCGCTTTGGGGCGCATTCAGACCGAACTGTGGTGCTTTGGACATCAGGGTATTTCCGCAGGGAACAGCAGCCCATTGTAACAGCGTCGCGCTCGCCTTTTGCACGCTGGCGCATGCCCGAAAAACAGGCAATGGCATTGATATATCGCCATATGCCGCCATCTGGGCCGCTGCAATGCGTGCGGCGATGCCACGCCTGGAGTACCATTCCGCCTATATCGCCCCTGCGCGCCCACTTACCGAATGGCAGTCCCATGAAATTTGAACACCTGATTGAAATCAACGATCCCTTGAATCCGCTGATCGACACCTTGACCCTGGAGCAAGTCTGGCGCGGCCTCGTCTTGCGCGCCGAATCGCCGAAACTGTTCGTGCCCCACCTGGACGAATGCCAGATCAGCGAACGCAGCGACGCCGGTTTCGCGCGCAGCCTGCGCTATGGCGAACTGGTCATCAACGACAAGGTGGTGCTGGTGCCGCAACTGCAGGTGCGTTACGAAGTGCCGGCGCAAAAGGATATCAGCGCCTCTTCGCTGGTGATGACCATCGAGATGCCCGACGAAGCGAGCCTGTGGGTGCGCTTCCAGTACGACGACGGCCACGACGCGGCCACCGATGCGGCCAACGCCCTGTACGACGACTTCCGCCGCTCCGCCTACAAGGAGTCCGACATCGACACCGTGCGCATCATGCGCGAACTGGCGCTCGAAGGGCGGCTCGATGCGGGTTTGCTGAATTAAACTATTCATGTAGAGAGTGTCTGGAAAACGTTCAGGGCTAGGCGCATTGCCGAAGACAGTACGAAAGTACGACTAGGCAATGCAACAACGCCATGGGCGTCTTTCCAGGCGCTCTACGTTCTGGCGCTGCGGCCCCATAGCTGGTCGGGCCGAAACTGCAATCCCGCCTGCTCCGCGCTGAGCACTTCGCGGATGGCGTGCAAGTCCACGCGCGTATCGCGCCGCAGCGGCACGTCCAGGCGCGCGCCACGGGGGCCGATCAGCGATTGCACATGGGGCGTGCTGGCGTTCAAGCCCTTGCGCGTGACGACGCCGATTTCTCCATTCAACAGTTTCACGAAGGTGCCGATGGGATAGATGCCCAGCTCGCGCACCAGCAAGGACGCCAGCGGCGCATCCAGGGTGGCCTTGTCGGCCATCAACATTTCGCGCAGGGCCACGTTCGGCAGCAAGGGCTGGCGGTAGCTGCGCTTCGATACGCGCGCGCAATAGCGGTCGGCCAGCATGATCAGGCGGGCGCCGATGCCGATCGCCTCGCCTTGCGTGCCCAGCGGATAGCCGCTGCCATCGATATTTTCATGGTGCTGCAACACGGCTTGCAGCCAGACGGCGTCCGTCACGCCCGTCGCGCGCAGCAAGTCGACACCGGCTTGCGGATGGGCGCGCAAATAGGCGCGTTCCTGCGCATCCAGCGGCCCCGCCTTGTGCTGGAAATCCGCATGGCGTTCCAGCATGCCCACATTCATGCTCAGCGCGGCCAGCACCACGCTGCGGATCACGCCCTCATCGAGTTTCAGGGCGCGCGCCAGCAAAGCCGTGATGACGGCCGTGTCAACGCTGTGGCGCACGGCAAAGTCGCCCGCGCCCTGGTTGTGCAAGATGCAGGCCAGCGCCACGTCGGCGTCCAGCACGACCGCTTCTTCCACCAGCTGCGCCAGCGCGGCCAGCGGCAGGTGGCTACCCGCTTGCCCGGTGGCAATGGCCGGCAAGACGAGGGCCAGGCCCGCCGTGACGAGGTTCAGCATGCGCAGGGCCGACGGCGCTTCCGTGGCCGTGCGCGGCACGTCGGCACTGGCATCGGCGATGACGCCGCGCGCCAGCAGCAATTCGATCTGGTTCTCGCTGCTGATGACATGGCCCAGCCTGGCCAGCAAGCCGCCCGTTTCGCCGTGCACGTCCCAGGGCAGGGCCACGCCCAGTGCGAGTTCTCCTGCATAAATGCGCCGAATTTTCACATCGTCTCCATCATCGCCTGCACCCGCCTGTTTTTACCATCCTGGCATCAGCGGTATGTACCGATTGAAATGTTTTTTGCTTTTAATCAATATTTCAATGTGGCAGCGATGATCGCGCAATCATGTGAGCTTGTCTACAAAATTATGTAAATCGCAAAGTTGCATTCAAGGGCCAGGGGTGCAGTCGGCGCAGCCGGGCGCGTGTTCCGGGTCTTTTTCCAGGTGCAGCGCCAGTTCGCGCAAGGCCGTGCGCACGCCTTCCTCGATGACGGGGTGGTAGAACGGCATATCGAGCATGGCCGGCACCGTCAGCTGCGCCTGGCACGCCCAGGCCAGCAAATGGCCCAGGTGTTCCGCCCGTGGGCCGATCAGCTCGGCGCCGAGAAAGCGCTTGCTGCCAAATTCCGCATACACGCGCAGCAAGCCCTGGTTTTGCAGCATCACGCGGCTGCGGCCCTGGTTGCCGAACGACACGGCGCCGACGGCGAAACGGCCCGCGTGGCTCACGCACAATTGCTGGTATGTGGCGCCCAGGGTGGCGATCTGCGGCTCCGTGAAGGCGATGGTCAAGGGCGTGCGGCGCAAGCCCGGTTTGACGTCCGGAAAGCGCGCCGCGTTGTCGCCCGCGATGCGGCCCTCGTCGGCCGCTTCGGGCAGCAGCGGCAGCGCATTGTCGGCATCGCCGGCGATGAAGATGGCGCTCTTGCCGCACTGCATGGTGTGCGCATCATGCAGGGGGACACCGTGACGGTCGAGCTCGATTTGCGCCGTTTCCAGGCCGATCTTGTCCACGTTCGGGCGGCGGCCGACGGCGGCCAGCAGATACTCGAACTGCTCGGTTTTTTCCACGCCCGCGGCATCGCGGCTGGTGAGCAGGATGCCCTTGCCGTCGGGCGTTTTTGCCACGTGCGCGACGCCGGTCATGAAGCGGATATCGAGTTCGCGCGCCAGCACGGCGTCCGCCTCGCGCAGCACCAGCGGGTCCGTCAGCTGCGCGACTTTATTGCCGCGCGCAAACAGGGTCACGCGCACGCCCAGCCGCGCCAGTGCCTGGCCCAGTTCCAGGCCGATCACGCCGCTGCCGACCACGGCCACGGAAGCGGGCAAGTCCGTCCACTCGAACACGGCGTCGCTGGTGATGACTCGGTCTCCCGCCGCCTGCCACTCGGGCGGCACGATGGCCGTGGAACCGGTGGCGATCACCACGCTGGCCGCTTCCACCAAGGTATGTTCATCCACCTGCAATGTGCCGGGGGAAATAAAACGCGCATGGCCGCGCAGTTTTTCCTCGTCGGCAATAGCGTTGACGCCGTCGAGCACGAAGCCGACAAAACGGTCGCGCTCGCTGCGCACCCTGGCCATCACTTGCCGGCCATCGATGCGCACGGGCCCCGGATGCACGCCGAAAGCCGGCGCGGCAGCCACGGCATGGGCCGCCTCGGCCGCCGCGATCAAGAGTTTGCTGGGCATGCAGCCCACCCTGGCGCACGTCGTGCCGTACGGCCCGCTTTCTATCATCAGCACGCGCTTGCCCTGCATGCGCGCCGCCCTGTGCGCCGTCATGCCGGCCGTGCCGCTGCCGATCACGGCCACATCCACTCGTATCGTCTTCATGCCGCTGTCCATCCGTTTGAGGTTGCTCACAGCGTTCGATACTACCCGTTTGCTGAAAATAAGGTTTTACTTTGCAGCAATATATGCATTAGTATAACTAATCATTTTCAAAATTTATAAGCTGAGCTAATGGGATCACTCGATTATCGCGCGCTGGCCGTGCTGGACGCCGTCGCCAGCCATGGCAGTTTCGACAAGGCCGCCCTGGCGCTGGGCATCACCCAGTCGGCCGTCTCGCAGCGCATCAAGGCGCTGGAAGACGCCAGCGGGCGCCTCTTGATCATCCGTGGCCAGCCAGCCGTGCCGACGGGCCTGGGCCAGCGCCTGATCGTGCATCACCGCAACGTCAAGCTAATGGAAGCCTCGCTCGACATCGACCTGGGCAACAGCGTCAGCATGCCGGAAATCGCCATCGCCATCGATGCCGACAGCCTGGCCACGTGGTTCCCCGACACGTTATCAGCCCTGCTGGCGCCGCCGCGCTGCCAGCTCGACGTGCGCCTGGCCGACAGCGACAGCGCCTTGCAGATGGTGCGCGACGGCTCCGTGTTCGGCTGCGTGGCGGCCGAGTCCGGCACAGCGATCGACGCGGCGGCCGCCACCAGCGTCACGCCGCTGGGCACCTTGCGCTATGTCTGCGTAGCCACGCCCGTGTTCGCGGGCCACTGGTTCGGCGACGGCTTTATTGCCGAAGCGGTGCAACTGGCGCCGGCCGTCGTGGGCCAGCACGGCTTGCTGGCGCGTTTCCTCGCGGAACAATTGAACATGCGTGAACCGTTTCCGCACCACACCTTGCCGGTGGAAGCGGCGCGGCGCGGCTGCGTCCAGGATGGCCTGGCCTATGGCTTGATGCCGCAGCGCCTGGCCGCGCAAGCGCTGGCGACGGACCGTCTCGTCGATCTGATGCCGGGCAGCACCCTGGACGTACCGCTGAGCTGGCACGCCTGGACCCTGGACACGCCGTTTACCAAGCTGCTGTCCGAGCAGATCGTCAAGTCCGCGCGCGACTATCTGAACTAATGCAGTGAATTAATTTAAATATCGAGCGGGTCCACTTCCAGCGACCATTTCACGCGCGTCTTCATGGCGCGCAATTCCGTCAGCCATTCTTTTAAAAACGCCTGCAGCGCGGGCCGCGAGGCGGACTCGAGCAGCAGCTGGGCGCGGTCCACGTTGTAGACGCGCGTCATGCTCATGGGAATTGGGTCGTTGATGGTCACCTGCGGGTGTTCCATGCACTCCTTGGCCGCCTGCAGGAACTCGATGGCCGTGGCCAGCTCGGGTGCTTCCGCGCGCAGCAGGGCCTGGAACAGGTACGGCGGCAGCGCCGCCTGCGCCCGCTCTTCCAGCAAGGTGGTGGCGAAGTGATCGTAATCGTGGTTGACGACGGCGTCGTACAGCGGATGGCGCGCATAGCGCGTCTGGATCAGCACTTCGGAAACGCTGCCCCCCTCCGTCTGCGCGGCGCGCCCGGCGCGGCCCGCCACCTGCATCAGCTGGGCGAACAGGCGCTCGCTGGCCCGGTAATCCTGGGAAAACAGGGCCGTGTCCGGATTCAAAATGCCGACCAGGGTCAGCTTTTTGAAATCGTGGCCCTTGGCCACCATCTGCGTGCCGATCAGGATATCCACTTCGCCCCGGTGCACGGTGTCGAACGCTTCCTGGGCGCTGCCCTTCTTGCGCGTGGAATCGGCATCGATGCGCAAGATCCGCGCCTCTGGAAACAATTGCTGCAAGCCCTCTTCCACCCGCTGCGTGCCCCGTCCCAGCGGCTGCAGGTCGACGTTGCCGCACGTGGGGCAATGGCGGGGAATGCGCAGTTCCAGGCTGCAATGGTGGCAGCGCAGCCGGTGTTCGGGCTTGTGCAGCACCATGAACGAGGTGCAGCGCGTGCAATTGCTGATCCAGCCGCACGATTCGCAGCAGATCACGGGCGAATAGCCGCGCCGGTTCAAGAACAGCAGCGACTGTTCCCCGCGCTCCATGCGCAGTTTCAAGGCGGCTACCAAATGCGAAGTCAGGCCATCTTTCGGCCGGTCGCGTTCCATGTCGAGAATCTTGACGCGCGGCAACACTGCATTCTTGACGGCCCGTTCGCGCAACTCCAGCTTGCGGTAGCGCCCCGTCTGTGCATGGTGCCAGCTTTCCAGCGACGGCGTGGCCGAACCGAGCACGATGGGTATCTGCAATTGCCAGGCGCGCCACACGGCCAGGTCGCGCGCGGAATAGCGCAAGCCTTCCTGCTGCTTGTAGGAAGGATCGTGCTCTTCATCGATGACGATCAGTTTCAGTTTCGGCAACGACGCCAGGATGGCCAATCGCGTACCGAGCACGATGCGCGCCTGGCCTTGGTGCGCGGCCAGCCAGTGCAGCATGCGCTCGCCTTCGGACAGGCTGCTGTGCAGGGTCGCCAGCATGACGCCGGGAAAGCGCGCGCGGATATTGCCTTCCAGCTGGGGCGTCAGGTTGATTTCCGGCACCAGGATCAGGATTTGCGCATCGTCCTCGCGCGCCAGCACCTGGGCGCACGCTTGCAGATACACTTCCGTCTTGCCGCTGCCCGTCACGCCGTACAGCAGGGTCGGTTTAAAGCCTTGCGCGCCGCCGATGGCGTCGGCCGCCTCTTGCTGGGCAGGATTCAGGGCCGGCATGTTCAGGGGCGTGCCGTCGTGTGCGTCGGCCAGCTTGCCCAGCTTCTTGATGGCGCGGTCGAGCGCCACGGTGGTGAGCACGCGCAAATTCTTCGGCAGGCCCGGCAGCGCCACTTCACCGAGCGGACGCTGGTAGTAATCGGCGGCAAAGGCGGCCAGCGCCAGCCATTGCTCCGACAGGGGTGCCAGCTGGCTGCGCACGGCCAGCACGTCCTTCAATTTCGCGGCGGGCACGTCGGTGCTGTCGGACACGCCGACGATCAGCCCCATCACTTCGCGCCGGCCGAACGGCACCAGCGCCAGTTGCCCCACTTGCGGCAGAGGCACGGCAGCGTCCGCATCCGCCGCCGCGTTCCAGCGGTAGTCGAACAGGGCGTTCAAGGGCGTGTCGAGCGCGATGTTCAGGATGCACGACGTCAAAATGCACTGCGACATGGGGGTAGGGCCTATCTCAATAAAAAAGCGCGCCGCAGAATCGATGGCGCGCGGGATGTCCGGCATCAAGCCAGCGGGCCATGATACTTGTTTCGCCCCTCAAACGCCTAACGGCAGGCAGGATGGTGTGGCATCCTGCCTGAAGAAAATTCTGTGGATAACTTTGTGGACAAAGCAAAATTAACTTTCAGAAAAATGTGGACAGAAAATTTCGATCGCCGTCAAGAGCGGCACGCAAGAAAAATTAAGTATTTAAAATCAACGACTTAAAAATTGACGCCCGGGAGGCTGGAAAACCGCAGGGCATTTCCGCCGCTGTGCATAACTGAACCATTTGTAATTTATTTATACAGAAATCAGCCCGCTTTTGCGGCGGCCGATCCGGAAAACCGGCGGCGGCATGCTGCAAAGTTGACAATTGCCGGGCAAGCGTTCGTTTTTACCTGCCGGGCGACGAAACATTGTTCAATTATCATGCAGTGCAACATGCACTTCAGGTGAAACCTGAACATCGGCGCTAAGTATCGGTTAACAAAATACTTTTCAATTTTATCCACAGAATCTGTTGATAACTTTGTGGACAATGAAGGAATAAGGCAGGCGAACGAAAGAATAACCTTATCAATAGCAACAAAGTCCGCCGAACAAGGCTTTTTTTATGTCTTAATAATCAAGTACTTGCAGAGCATCCCCGGGCATGGCTTTTCGACTGCCTCTTATTTCCGCAGCAAAAAAAATTGTGCATAAGTCGGTATTTCTTGCGAAGGCGCAGCAAAGAAAAAGGCAGGCTTCCGCTGGAAAGCCTGCCTTTCTGCCCCTGCGCCAGGGGAAAACGGCTACTTACTGGCCGCTGCGCATGGCGCGGCTCATGCTGTGCACGGCTTCCACCATGGCTGCCACCGATTCCGGCGGCGTGAACTGGGAAATACCGTGGCCCAGGTTGAACACGTGGCCCGTGCCTTCCGACGGCGCGCCGAAGGCGTTGAGCACTTTCGCCACTTCGGCGCGGATCTGCTCGGGGCTGGCGAACAGGATGGCCGGGTCCAGATTGCCCTGCAAGCCCACTTTATGGCCCACCAGCTGGCGCGCGCGCGTCAGGTTGACGGTCCAGTCCAGGCCCACGGCATCGGCGCCGATGTCGGCGATCTGCTCGATCCACTGGCCGCCGCCCTTGGTAAACACGATGGCAGGGATTTTCACGCCATCCTTGTCGCGTTTCAATTGCGCCACCACTTGCTGCATATAGGCCAGCGAGAATTCCTGGTAGGCGCCATCGGCCAGCGCACCGCCCCAGGAATCGAAAATCATCACGGCTTGCGCGCCGGCATCAATTTGCGCATTCAGGTACTGCGCCACGGAAGTGGCGTTGATGGCCAGGATGTGGTGCATCAGGTCCGGGCGGTTGTACAGCATCTTCTTGATGGTATGGAACTCTTTCGAGCCGCCGCCTTCCACCATGTAGCACGCCAGGGTCCACGGGCTGCCGGAAAAACCGATCAGCGGCACGCGGCCGTTGAGTTCCGTGCGGATTTGCGTGACGGCCTTGAAGACGTAGTCGAGCGATTCCAGATCCGGCACTTGCAATGCCTTCACGTCCTGTTCCGTGCGCAGCGGGCGCTCGAACTTCGGGCCTTCGCCATCGGCGAAATACAGGCCCAGGCCCATGGCGTCAGGCACCGTCAGGATGTCGGAAAACAGGATCGCCGCGTCGAGCGGGAAACGCTCCAGGGGCTGCAAGGTCACTTCCGTGGCGTAATCGGGATTCTTTGCCAGGCCCAGGAAGGAACCGGCCCGCTCGCGCGTGGCGCGGTATTCGGGCAAATAGCGGCCCGCCTGGCGCATCAGCCAGACTGGGGTGTGCTCGGTCGGCTGGCGCAGCAGGGCGCGCAGGAAAGTATCGTTCTGGAGCGGAGCAAATTGTGGCATGGAAGGCAATCAATAGCTTGGAGAAGCGGTATTATCGCATCCAATCGCCGCCATTTCATTGATTCCGGTGCCGCTTTGCAGCATTTGCCACGCACAGCGATGACTTTCGTTGTGCCAGCCCTTCCATTATGATGATGCACGCCGCCGCGCGCCTTGACCCTGCCTGGCGGCCCTTGATCCCCTCACTATACGGAGCCCGCATGACCTCGACCGCATCCAGCACCCCTTATGGCATCTGGCCATCGCCGATCAGCGCGGCCATCGTCGCCGCCGGCGCCTCGCCGCTGACGCAGCTGGCCCTGGGCGGTGCGGATGGCGGCGACGTGTTCTGGCTGGCCGGGCGCGCCAGCGAGGCGGGCCGCAACACCCTGCTGCGCCAGCGCGGCGCGCGCGTCGATGAATTGACGCCGGCACCCTTCAATGTGCGCACCCGCGTGCATGAATATGGCGGCGGCGCGTATGCCGTGGCCGGCGATACCGTCTACTTTTCGCATTTCGCCGACAATTGCCTGTACCGCGTGAGCGGCGACACCGCGCCCGCAGCGTTCACCACCGGCGGCAACACGCGCCATGCGGATTTCGTCGTCGATGCGGCCCGTTCCCGCCTGATCGCCGTGCGCGAACAGCATCCGCAGGAAGGCCATGCCCTGCCGGAAAACAGCCTGGCCGCCGTCGGCTTCGACGGGCGCGAAACGGTGCTGGCGCGCGGCCACGATTTCTATGCGGCGCCGCGTTTGTCGCCGGACGGCAGCCAGCTGGCCTGGATCAGCTGGGACCACCCGCGCCTGCCGTGGCAAGGCACGGAACTGTGGCTGGCCGACGTGCAGGCAGATGGCAGCCTCGGCTCGCCGCGCCTGATCGCCGGCGGCGCGCGCGAGTCGATTTGCCAACCGGAATGGTCGCCGAACGGCTTGCTGCACTTCGTGTCCGACAGCAGCGGCTGGTGGAATCTGTACCGCCTGCACGGCGCCGACATCGAGGCGCTGTGCCCGATGGAAGCGGAATTTGCCACGCCGCACTGGACCTTCGGCGGCAGCATGTATGGTTTCCTGTCCGACGACGAGATCGTCTGCACGTATATCCAGGCCGGCATCAGCTACCTGGCGCAATTGAACGTGGCGGCGGCCAAGCTGGAGCCGATACCGCACCCGTACCAGGAAATCCGCGAGCTGCGCGTGGGCCCCGGCTTCGTCGCGCTGCTGGGCGGCAGCCCCACCATTGCGCTGGAACTGGCGCGCATCGATTTGGCCAACCATGAACTGGAAGTACTGGCACAGTCGATCACGGCCCTGCCTGCGCTCGGTTACCTGTCCGTGCCGCGCAGCTTGAGCTATCCGAGCAACAATGGCCGCACGGCGCACGCCTTCTTTTATGCGCCCACGAATGGCGACGTGCAGGCGCCGGCAGGAACGTTGCCACCCGTCATCGTCATCAGCCACGGCGGCCCCACCAGCATGGCCAGCAATACCTTGAAACTGGCGACGCAGTACTGGACCAGCCGCGGCATCGGCGTGCTCGACGTCAACTATGGCGGCAGCAGCGGCTTCGGCCGCGAATACCGCGACGCGCTGCGCGGGCAGTGGGGCATCGTCGACGTGGAAGACTGCATCGCCGGCGCGCGCTACCTGGCCGCCAACGGCCTGGCCGACCCGGAACGCCTGATCATCCGCGGCGGCAGCGCCGGCGGCCTGACGACCCTGTGCGCATTGACGTTCCACGACGTCTTCAAGGCGGGCGCCAGTTACTACGGCGTATCCGACCTGAAGGGCCTGGACAACGATTCGCACAAGTTCGAATCACGCTACACCGACTACCTGATCGCTTCGCAGCCGCAAGCCGAGGCGCTGTACCGCGAGCGCTCGCCCATCCACCACACGGATAAATTGTCGCGCCCGATGATCTTCTTCCAGGGCCTCGACGACAAGGTGGTGCCGCCGCAGCAGTCGCAGCTGATGGTCGACGCCCTGCAGGCGCGCGGCGTGCCCGTCGCGTATGTCCCGCTCGAAGGCGAGGGCCACGGCTTCCGCAAGGCGGAAAACATCGTGCGCACCCTGGACGCGGAACTGTATTTCTACCAGCGCGTGTTCGGCCTGCCCGTGGCGGCCGGCGAGCCTCCCGTGCATATCGCCAATTTACCCGCATGACCCAGCAAAATGTCGACCAGCATCTGTTGGACGAGTTCGCCGCACTGGAGCAGCACGAGCAGATGATCCTGGCCTTGCTGGCGATCACGGGCGAACCGGTGGGCAAGCATGCCGTGTACGAACACTTGCAGCGCGCCAATGTCGTCGAACCGGACGGCACGCCGTTTTCCCTGCTGGTAGTGACGAACATGCTGCTGCGGCTGACGCGCCTGGCGCTGGCGTCGGAAATCGTGGGACGGGGCTTTGCCTGCGAAGCGAGGCTGCGCTGGCCCGCCATGCGCACCGCCATCGAACACCTGGTGTTTCGCGACCTGTGCCAGGCCATCGAGCTGATCAATCCCGTGCGCCGCAACTGGGATGGCTATGTGGAGCTGCGCAGCTACCGGCAAGGCGTGGCCCGCCTGCGCATCGCCCTGCTGCGCAATGACGAGGTACGCCACGTGGCCGCCATCCTGGCCGCCTGCATGGCGTGCTATGAAGCGCAGCAGCTGCATCCGCTGATCGAAATCTTCGGCCGGCCGTTCGAGCCGGAGATGTTGTCTTTCGTCATGCCGCAACTGCAGGATGACATCCTCGCCGTGCTGCTGGGCAATGCGCCGCGCGAGCCGGGCACGGCGCACGCCATCCGCGCGTACGCGCGCGCCCACCACGCGCGCCAGGCGGCGGCCGGCGACCATATCGGCGCCGCCCTGCCGCTGGCCCTGGCCGAAGACGCCCTGCTGTGCGGCGAACTCGACGCGGCTGCGCGCTACCTGGCAGACCAGCAGGGCCCGCAGGTGCTGTTTCTCGACAGCAGCATCGCCCTGTTGCGCGGCGAACATGCGCACGCCGTGGCGGGCTTCGAGACGGCCTTGAAGGGCTTGCGCAAGGAAACAGGCAAGCGCAAGCTGTGCTTCACGGGCATCGGCGGCCACTTGTACGTGCTGGCCTTGCTGCGCAGCAACGACGCCAAGCTGCTGAAAAGCGCGGAAACTTACCTCGATATCGCCCTGCATGCGCAGCCGAACCACGACAGCATCGTCTACCAGCAACTCAATACCCTGCGCCTGGTGCGCGCCGGCGTGCAGCTGGCGGAAAGTATCCCCACGCGCAGCTGGGAAACGGCACTGCAGGCGCAACTGTTCCAAGCCTTGTTGTACTACTGGCTGGCCTTACCGCAGTTGAGCGAACGCAAGGATCAGCTGCGGTCGCTGGTGCAGCAAGCGGACGCGGCCGGCTACGACCTGATCGCGGCGCAGGCGGCCGGCTTGCTGGGCTTGATGGGCGAGCCGCAGCAGGAGCGCTATGCGACGGCCAAGCGGGCGCAACATGGCTTGACGGACATGGCGCCGTGGTTCGAGCGCCAGGAAGCGTGGCAGCGCCAGCTGAGCGCGCTGATCAACCTGCAACAGAACGCGCCCGCCGAAGCGCTGGGCGGCGTCTCGCGCCTCGTGTGGCTGGTGGCGTTCGACCCGCGCTTTGGCCTCACGGCCGTGGAAGTGCGCGAGCAGAAGCGCGACGCGCGGGGCGGCTGGAGCAAGGGCCGCGCCATGGGCCTCAAACGCCTGGCCGAGGAGGCGGGCGACATCGATTTCCTCACGCCGCAGGATGCGCGCGCGGCGGGCAGCATCGCGCCTTTTAAACAATATTATTCGTCGGCGCCCCGCTATGAAGTCGAGCTGGACAAGGCAGCCGTCTTGCTGGTGGGCCACCCGCTCGTCTTCTGGCTCGATCACCCCGACACGCGCGTGGAGCTGATCGCCGGCGCGCCCGAGCTCCTCATCAAATCGCACGAGGGACAACTGTGGCTGGGCATGCAGCCGCCATTGCCCGACAACGGCAGCAATGTCGTGGTGCAGCGCGAGACGCCGACGCGTTTGCGCGTGGTGCACATCCTCGACGAACACCGGCGCATCGGCGCCATCGTGGGCCTGGGCCTGTCCGTGCCCCTGCATGCGGAAAAACAGGTGATGCAGGCCATCGGCGCCATCTCGTCCATGGTCACCGTGCAATCGGACATCGGCGGCGGCGCGGGCGATGCGGAAGCGATCACGGCCGACCACCGCCTGCACGTGCACCTGCTGCCCTACCAGCAGGGTCTGAAAATGCAGATTCTGGTGCGCCCCCTGCTCGACAACGGCGCCTATTACGCGCCGGGCAGCGGCGCCGAAAGCGTGTTTGCCGATGTGGCGGGCCGGGCCGTGCAAGCGCGGCGCGACTTGAACGGGGAACGCGAAGCGCAGCGCCAGCTCATCGGTCGCTGCCTGGTGCTGGAAGAGGCGGAAGAAGAGCATGGCGAGTGGCTGCTGGGCCAGCCTGCCCTGGGCTTGCAATTGCTGGTGGAGCTGCAGGCGCTGAACCCGGACGGCATGGTGCTGGCCTGGCCCGAAGGCGAAACCATGCGCGTGTCGAAACGCATCGACAGCGGCCAGATGCGCCTGAATATCAAGAGCGAAAAAGACTGGTTTGCCGCCAGCGGCGAAGTGCAGATCGACGAAGACAAGGTGATGGATTTGCGCGCCCTGCTGGACTTGATGCAGAACAATAAAAGCCGCTTCGTGGCCCTGGGCGACAACCAGTTCCTCGCCCTCAGCGACGAATTGCACCGCCGCCTGTCCGAGCTGGCCGCGTATGGCGAAGCGCATGCCGATGGCGTGCACATCCACCCGCTGGCCGCGTTTGCGCTGGAAGAGCTGGCCAACGATGCGGGCGGCGTGAAGGCCGACAAACTATGGCGCGAACACTTGCTGCGCCTGCGCGCCCTCGACGACTATCAGCCGCAGCTGCCCAGCACCTTGCAGGCGGACTTGCGCGACTACCAGCTGGCCGGTTTTAACTGGCTGGCGCGGCTGGCGCACTGGGGCGTGGGCGCCTGCCTGGCCGACGACATGGGTTTAGGTAAAACCTTGCAGGCGCTGGCGCTGACCCTGGCGCGCGCGCCGCACGGCCCCACTCTCGTCGTCGCCCCCACATCCGTATGCATGAACTGGATCAGCGAGGCGCAGCGCTTCGCGCCCACCTTGAACATCAAGCTGTTCGGCAGCGGCGACCGCGCCGACATGCTGGAAACACTGCAGCCGTTCGACGTGGTGGTGGCCAGCTATGGCTTGCTGCAGCAGGAAGCGGCGCTGTTTGCCGGCGTGCACTGGCATACGATCGTGCTCGACGAAGCACAAGCCATCAAGAACGGCGCCACCAAGCGCTCGCAAGCCGTGATGGCCTTGCAAGGGGACTTCCGCATGGTGGCCAGCGGCACGCCACTGGAAAACCACCTGGGTGAATTGTGGAACCTGTTCCGCTTCATCAACCCCGGTTTGCTGGGCACCCTCGACCAGTTTAATTTGCGCTTCGCCGGTCCCATTGAGAAAGATCAAGACAAGCGGGCAGCGGCCGGCGCGCGCCTGCGGCTGCGCCGCCTGATCGCGCCATTCATCTTGCGCCGCACGAAGACGCAAGTGCTGTCGGAATTGCCGTCGCGCACGGAAATCGTGCTGGAAGTGGAATTGTCGCCGCAGGAAACGGCGCTGTACGAATCCTTGCGCCGCGAAGCACTGGAAAAACTGGCCATGGTGGAAGGGCCGGCGTCGAAAAAAGCCATCCAGATCCTGGCCGAGATCATGAAGCTGCGCCGCGCCTGCTGCAACCCGCAACTGGTGGCGCCCGAGCTGGGCCTGGCCAGCAGCAAGCTGGCGGCGTTCGCCCAGTTGTTGTCGGGCTTGCTGGAAAACCGCCACAAGGTGCTCGTCTTCAGCCAGTTCGTCGACCATTTGACCCTGATCCGCCAGCACCTGGAGCAGCATGGCGTCAGTTACCAGTATCTCGATGGCAGTACGCCCATGCAGGAGCGCAAGCGCCGCGTCGACGCCTTCCAGGCGGGCGAGGGCGACGTTTTCCTGATCAGCCTGAAGGCGGGCGGCATGGGCATCAATTTGACGGCGGCCGACTACGTGATCCACATGGACCCGTGGTGGAACCCCGCCGTGGAAGACCAGGCGTCGGACCGCGCCCACCGCATGGGGCAATTGCGCCCCGTCACCATTTACCGGCTGGTGGCGAAGCACACGATCGAGGAAGGCATCGTCGAATTACATCAACACAAGCGCGACCTGGCCGACAGCCTGCTGGAAGGCAGCGACGCGGCCGCGCGCATGTCGGCCAATGACATGCTGGGCATGCTGCAGGAGGGGTTGAATCAATGAGATTGAAAAAATGAGCGGCGCCACCGCGTTCCATGCGATGATCGTTTTTCCCTGTTTTAATGCCACGCCATGACCGACTATATCGCCACCAGCGCCGGCCAGCGCGCCACCTTTTTATGCGGCAAATCCTGGACCGCCTACGTCAGCACCTTCCTCATCGCCGTGCTGCTGTTTTTTGCCGCCCTGCCGCTGGCCTTCAAGTACAACGCGCGCGCCGCCTTCGTCGTGCTGATCGGCTCGGCCCTGATCGTCGGCTACCGCCTGCTGACCATCCGCAGCTATCAGCTGTACTACGACGAGGCAGGCGTCTGGCTGGCGTCCGGTATCTTGCCGTGGAAAAAGAAACTGACGGGCGTCAAATGGCGCGACATGGATGAAGCCGTCTATGAAACGAACTTCTGGAGCTGGCTGTTCCAGTCCTATACGGTACGAGTCAGCCAGCGCTACACGCAGGAAACGGAAATCCACGCCACCGGCATGGCGCGCGGCAAGGATGCCGTGGCGGCCATCAATGCGCGCCACCAAGAATTGCTGCACGGCAGCGCCATCGTCGTCTAGCGCGGCGCGCTCCCGGCGCAAAAAACTGCGCAGCGGCGGCAATTAATGCTAATCTTTGGGCCGCCCAGGCAAGCAAGGCCAACCTTTCAATAGTTGTTTGTTACTTATATTATCAGTTTATTATTTTCTGATCAGGACAAACAGCAAAATATTCAAGAGATAAACTATGCTGATAAAAAATAAAGTTGCGCTCGCCGCATTGATGATGGCCTTTACCCTGACACCGGCCAGCGCCGCCAAGAAGCCGCAGAAGCAAGGCAAGGCCAGCACCAGCAGCAGCAAGAAAAAAACCGTCGGCAAGAAAGCGGCCGTCGTCAGCGCCGCCACGGCAGCCACGGTAGCGGCCGTCGCCAGCGAGAACAGCAGCGACCGCTCCATGAATAACCTCAGCGGCCAGTTCCTCACGGCCCTGTGGCGCCTGGACCCGGAAAGCGCGATTTCGGTCGGCAAATACGATGGCGCCGCCAACCTGAGCATTCCCGACGCGGCCAGCCGCCAGAAGCAACTGGCCTTCATCGAAGAATGGCTGGGTAAATTCGGCAAGCTGAATGCGAGCAAAATGTCGGACAAGCAACGTACCGACCTGGCCTTGCTGACGAATAAACTGCAATCGGACCGCTGGTATCTGACCACCTTCCGCGAATTCGAATGGAATCCCGCCCAGTACAACGTGGCCGGCTCCATCGACTTCATCCTGAACACGGAATACGCGGCGCAGCCGCAGCGTCTGCGTACCTTGCTCAAGCGCATCGCCACCGTGCCGCAATACTACGCGGCCGCGCGCGCCAGCATCCATCAACCCACGCGCGAACACACGCAGCTGGCCATCGCCCAGAGCGCCGGCGTGCTCAGCGTGCTTGACGACCTGAACAAGACGGCACAGGCGTCCATCCTGACGCCGGTGGAAAAACAGCTGTACACGGCCCGCATCGCCGCGGCCCGCACAGCCGTGCAAGGCTATGCCGCCTGGCTGACGGAACAGGACGCCGCGCTGGCGCAGAACGGCAACGCGCGCTCCTTCCGCATCGGCAAGGAGCTGTATGAACAGAAATTTGCCTACGATATCCAGGCCAGCGTGAGCGCCGAGCAGATGTACCAGAAAGCCCTGGCCGCGCGCGAAAAGCTGCTCGAGCACATGGATAGCCTGTCCGACGAGCTGTGGGTGAAAACCATGGGCGCCACGGCCAAGCCGGCGGACCGCACGGCAAAGATCGGCATGGTGATCGACAAGCTGTCGAGCAACCACGTGGCGCCCGCCGATTTCGTGCCGGAAATCCGCCGCCAGATCCCGGAACTGCAGGAATGGGTGACCAGCCACAACCTGCTAACGATGGACCCGAAAAAACCGCTGGTCGTGCGTGAAACGCCCGCCTACCAGCGCGGCGTGGCTGGCGCCAGCATCGAGGCGCCCGGCCCGTATCGCCCGCAGGACCGCACGTATTACAACGTGACGCCGCTCGATGGCGAAACGCCGGAGCAGGCGGAAAGCAGCTTGCGCGAGTACAACCACTGGATCTTGCAGATCCTGAATATCCACGAAGCCATCCCCGGCCACTACACACAGCTCGTGTACGCCAACAAGTCGCCGTCGCTGGTCAAGTCCATCTTCGGCAACGGCGCCATGATCGAGGGCTGGGCC
The DNA here is from genome assembly GCF_036231865.1 of Janthinobacterium sp. P210005. Classification (NCBI taxonomy): domain Bacteria; kingdom Pseudomonadati; phylum Pseudomonadota; class Betaproteobacteria; order Burkholderiales; family Oxalobacteraceae; genus Janthinobacterium; species Janthinobacterium sp. P210005. Next base: position 79,940 of record NZ_JAZARC010000009.1, on the reverse strand, counting down.
GTGTATGGCGAGCGCATGATGCTCGAGTCCGGCTATGGCAATAATGCGCCGGAAATGTGGCTGATGTATTCAAAGTGGAACTTGCGCAGCGTCACCAACACCATCCTCGATTACAGCGTCCACGTGCTGGGCATGACGGAAGCACAGGCGCTGGATCTGCTGACGCGCCAGGCCTTCCAGACCCAGCGTGAAGCGACGGAAAAATGGCGCCGCGTGCAGCTGAGCTCGGTACAACTGACCAGCTATTTCAGCGGCTACAGCGAAATCATGGACTTGCGCGAACAGCGCAAACAGGCGCTGGGCAGCAAGTTCGTGCTGAAAGATTTCCACGAGCAATTCCTCAGCTACGGCAGCGCGCCCGTGAAAGTCATCAAGGAATTGATGAATTAACTGGCGCTCGCCGTCAGCTTGCAAAGGGCGCCGCGGCGCCCTTTTTTTTGCCTTTGCATCAGCATTTGCGCCAGCGCAAACCGTCGCGGCCCATAGTCGTTAATCTGCTGTGAAGGCAGGCGCCACCGCACTCCTCACTGGCAATTGCCGATTTTCCTGCTAGGCTGGATACAGGAGCGTCCATGCATATGCCCATCCAGTTCGACACCCTCGATTACGCCAAACGCCTCGCCTCGGCCGGCGTGCCCACCCAGCAGGCGGAAGCGCATGCGACGGCGCTGGGTGAAGTACTGGGTTCGGCCGTGGTCGTGCATGGCGAGCTGGCGGCGATGGAGCGCAATCTGCTGGGGGAAATCAAGCTGGTGGCGCAAAAGGTCGATACCAGAGTGGATGCGCTGGAACTGAAATTCGATACCAGAATAGATGCACTGGAGCAAAAATTCGACGCCCGCCTGGAACGCATGGACTTGCGCCATGGCGCCGACATGAAACACGTGTACTGGATGATGAGCACCCTGATCTTGCTCAACTTGGGCATCCTCAGCAAGCTGATGCTGCAGTAAGCACGCACTCACTTGCGCAACCATGAAAAAGCCGCTGCTCCGGAAGGAGGTCAGCGGCTTTTGCCTGCGTATCTTGCACGTGCCAGCTTGCGTCTAGGACGCTTCTTCCGGCGCTTGCGTGGCCTTGACGAAGATGGGTGCTACCAACAGGCCCAGCTCGAACAACAGGCACATCGGGATGGCCAGCGAGAACTGGCTGACCACGTCCGGCGGCGTGACGATGGCGGCGATCACGAAGGCGCCGACGATGATATAGGGACGCACTTCCTTGAGTTTCGCGATGGAAACGAGCCCCATGCGCACGAGGATCACCACCACCACGGGTACCTCGAAGGTGGCGCCAAAGGCCAGGCACATCGACATGACGAAATCGAGGTAGTTTTCGATATCGGGCGTCACGGCGATCGACGAGGGAGAGAAATCGCTGATGAAGTGGAACACGCGGCCAAACACAAAGAAATAGCAGAAGGCCACGCCGGCCATGAACAGCAGGGACGACGAGATGACCAGCGGCGCGATCAGGCGCTTTTCATGCGTGTACAGGCCGGGGGCGATAAACGCCCACATCTGGTACAGCACCCAGGGCAAGGCGACGATGAAGGCGATCACCAGCGTCACTTTCATCGGCACGAGGAACGGTGAAATGACGCCGGTGGCGATCATTTTCGAGCCGGCCGGCAGCGAGGCGATCATCGGTGCCGCGATAAAATCGTAGATATGCGAAGGCCCAGGCCAGTAAAACAGCACGGCGCAGACGACGGCGATGCCGATCGAGGCCTTGACCAGGCGGTTGCGCAGCTCGACCAGATGCGAGATAAAGGTTTCTTCCACCGGAGATTTGCTACTCATGAGTAAAAGGAGGAGGAACTGGCGCGCGGACGAAAGCGCGCCACGCGGGCGGCCGCCGACTGCACGTGCAGCTTGCCGCCATGGCGCTGCTTGTACCAGCCGGGGATGGCGGAATTGCGCACCAGCTTCTTGCGGCGGAATTCGCGCGCCTTGCGGGCCAGGTCATCGTTGGTGGCGCGCAGCATGGCTTCATGGGCGTCGTGCTGCCCCTCAAACGCACTGGTATCGCCGCGCCAGGCGCTTTCCACCTCGGCCAGGTTGCCGGAGATCGAGTTTTCCACGCCATGCATGGATTTCTCCACGCTTTGCTTGACGGAATGGGCCGCATCCTGCACTTCCTTCTGCAGGTTTTTCAGCTCTTCCATTTCAATTTCGCGCGAGACTTCGGATTTCACCTGGTTCAGATAGCGTTGCGCGCGGCCATACAGGGTACCGGCCATGCGCGCCACTCTCGGCAACTTTTCAGGGCCGATGACTATCAACGCAACCACGCCGATGATGGCGATTTTAGAGAGACCGAGATCGATCATAAGCGGACAAGGGCTGTTACCGGACGAGGCAAGCGCCCCGCCACGCTATCAGAACTTGCTTTTCTCTTTCGTTTCGACGTCGATGGTGCTTTTGTCGGCCACTTGCGATGGCGCAGCAGGAGGGGTATTGGCTGCCGGGGCGTCATCTTCGCCCTTGACGCCATCCTTGAAGCCTTTGACGGCCTTGCCGATATCACCGCCGATATTGCCCAGTTTCTTGGTGCCGAAGACCAGCATCACAATGACCAGAACGATCACCCAGTGCCAAATACTCAATGAACCCATCACATTCTCCTTGCGGGACGGTGCCCGAATAGCGTCGACCAATGCCGGTAGTATACACGCGAACCCGGCGCGCAGCGAAATCAGTGTTGACCGCGCCAAGGGCGGGGACCGCCGTACACATGCATGTGCAGGTGATACACCTCTTGCCCGCCGTTCGGGCCGCTGTTGATCATGGTCTTGAAGCCCCCGGCAGGCGCGCCATCGGCGTCATACGTGACGGCGCAGCCGAACTCGGCAGCAAGCTTCGGCGCCAGACGCAGCAGCTTGCCCAGCATCTCCGTATGGCTGTCATCGCAGTCGGACAGGCTGGCCACGTGGCGCTTCGGGATCAACAGCAGATGCACGGGGGCGGCCGGGTTGATGTCCTTGAAGGCCAGCAAGTCCTCGTCTTCATACACGATGGTCGAGGGAATTTGTTTTGCAGCAATCTTGCAAAAAATACAGTTATCCACGCACGCTCCAATAGATCAATGTTTGTCTGTTTCGCCAGCGTCGCGCAACTCATCCTTGCGTGCCGCCTTTTCTTCCAGGCCGGATAAGCCTTCGCGGCGCGCCAGCTCGTCGAGCACCTGCTGCGGCGTCAGGTCGAACTGCGCCAACATCACCAGACTGTGAAACCACAGGTCGGCGCATTCGTACAAGACCTTCGACGGGTCGTTGTCGCGGCGCGCATCCTTGGCGGCCATCACCGTTTCCGTCGCTTCTTCGCCGATTTTTTTCAGGATGGCGTCATCGCCCTTGGCAAACAGGCGCGCAACATACGACGTGGCGGGGTCGCCGCCGTTGGCCAGCTTGCGCGATTCGATCACGGCGGCCAGGCGTTTTAACGTTTCACTCATTTGCTCTTGCTTTCCGCGTAAATCGTCTCGGGGTCTTTCAGGACGGGGTCGGTAACTTGCCATTCGCCCGTTTTCTCGTCGCCTTCGAATTTCTGGAAGAAGCACGAATGGCGGCCCGTATGGCAAGCGATGCCGCCGGCTTGCTCGATTTTCAGCAAGACCACGTCTTCATCGCAATCGAGGCGGATTTCCAGCACCTTTTGCGTGTGGCCGGATTCTTCGCCCTTGTGCCACAGTTTCTTGCGCGAACGGCTCCAGTACACGGCTTCGCCCAGCTCCACCGTGCGCGCCAGCGCGTCGCGGTTCATCCAGGCGAACATCAGCACGTCATTGCTGCCCGCTTCCTGCGCGATCACGGGCACCAGGCCGTGCTCGTCCCATTTGACCTTTTTCAGCCACTTGGCATTGCTTGCTACGATGGTTCCGTTTTGCATGTTCTGTATCCCGGGTACTATTTTATTTACGCCAGGCGCATGGGAATGCCCTGCTGCGCCATGAACTGCTTGGCTTCCTGCACCGTGTGCTGGCCATAGTGGAAGATGCTGGCGGCCAGCACGGCGTCCGCGCGGCCCACCTTGATGCCATCGACCAGGTCTTGCAAGCCGCCCACGCCGCCCGAGGCGATGACGGGGATGCTGACGGCATCGGACACGCCGCGCGTCAGGCCCAGGTCGAAGCCCACCTTGGTGCCGTCGCGGTCCATGCTGGTGAGCAAGATTTCGCCGGCGCCCAGGCTTTCCATTTTACGCGCCCAGTCAAAGGCGTCCAGGCCCGTGGCGGTGCGTCCGCCATGGGTAAACACTTCCCACTTGCCGGGCGACACTTGCTTGGCGTCGATGGCGACGACGATGCATTGCGAGCCGTGCTTTTGCGACGCCTCGTACACGAGCTGGGGATTCGTCACGGCCGAGGTATTGATGCTGACCTTGTCGGCGCCCGCGTTGAGCAGCCGGCGCACGTCTTCCACCACGCGCACGCCGCCGCCCACGGTCAGCGGAATGAACACTTGCGACGCCACGGCTTCGATGATGTCGAAGATCAGGCCGCGGTTATCGCTCGAGGCGGTAATGTCGAGGAAAGTGATTTCATCGGCGCCCTGCTCGTCATAACGGCGGGCAATTTCCACCGGGTCGCCGGCGTCGCGCAATTCCGTGAAATTGACGCCTTTGACAACGCGGCCATTGGTCACGTCCAGGCAGGGGATGATACGTTTTGCAAGCATGATGGTATCCAGATTGTCGCCAGGCCAGGGCGTGCACGCGCACACCCCGGCCGGGCTGGCTTAAACGGCGGCGTCGGTCAGTTCGTCGGCGCGTTCCTGCGCCTGCGCCAGGTCGATCGTGCCTTCATAGATGGAGCGGCCGCAGATCACGCCTTCGATGCCTTCGGCCTGGACCGCGCACAGCGCTTCCACGTCGCCGATATTGTGCAGGCCGCCCGAAGCGATGACGGGGATCTTGACGGCTTGCGCCAGCTTGACGGTGGCCTCGATATTAATGCCGCCCATCATGCCGTCGCGGCCGATGTCCGTGTAGATGATCGATTCGACGCCGTAGGCTTCGAATTTTTTCGCCAGGTCGATCACTTCGTGGCCCGACATCTTGCTCCAGCCATCCGTTGCCACTTTGCCATCTTTGGCGTCGAGGCCGACGATGATGTGGCCCGGGAAGGCACCGCAGGCGTCGTGCAGGAAGCCGGGGCTTTTCACGGCCGCCGTGCCGATGATGATGTAGGTGATGCCGGCGTCGAGGTAGCGCTCGATGGTGTCGAGGTCGCGGATGCCGCCGCCCAGCTGCACGGGGATTTCCTCGATGTCATTTTCCACGGCGAAATCTTGCACGGCCTTCAGGATGGCTTTCACGGCGCCTTCGTTCTTCGGCTTGCCGGCAAAGGCGCCGTTCAGGTCGACCAGGTGCAGCCGGCGCGCGCCTTGCATCAGCCAATGGCGGGCCATCTCGGCCGGGTCTTCGGAAAATACGGTGGCAAGTTCCATATCGCCTTGTTTCAGGCGTACGCAGTGACCGTCTTTCAGGTCGATGGCGGGAATGAGCAGCATGGTCAGTGTGATTTAGAGTGAGTGAGGGGCGGAAAAAAAGCCGGATAGCTAACGTTAAGGTTGCCAGTGAACGAAGTTCTTGTACAGCTGCAAACCAGCGGCAGCGCTTTTTTCAGGGTGAAACTGTGTCGCGAAAATATTATCACGGGCGACGGCACAAGCAAACGGCGCGCCATAGACAGTCTCGCCCACCGTGTGCGCCGCTTCTTGAGGTTGAGCAAAATAGCTGTGCACAAAGTAAAAATAGGCGTTGTCGGCGATACCATTCCACATGACATGGGACGCCGTTTGCCGCACTTGGTTCCAGCCCATTTGCGGCACCTTGAAGCGCGAGCCGTCTTCCTGCACCTGGCCGTCGAGCTGGAAGCGCACGACTTTGCCTGGCAGCAAGCCCAAACCGGCCGCATCGCCCTCTTCGCTGCCGTCGAACAACATTTGCTCGCCGATGCACACGCCCAGCACGGGCTTGCTGTCCGCGGCGCGCAGCAGCGCCTCGAGCACGCCCGATTCGCGCAGGCTGCGCATGCAGTCGGGCATGGCGCCCTGGCCCGGCAAGACGATGCGGTCGGCGCTGTCGATGTCTTGCGCCAATCCGGAAATGCGCACGTCGGCTTCCGGCGCCACGGCGCGCAGGGCCTGCGCCACCGAGCGCAGATTGCCCATGCCGTAATCCACCACCACAATTTTATTCATGTTTGATCCCGGAATCTACAATATAGCGAGAGCGGCGCTTACAGGCTGCCCTTGGTCGATGGAATGATGCCGGCCGCGCGCTCGTCGAGCTCGGCAGCCATGCGCAGCGCGCGGCCAAAGGCCTTGAACACGGTTTCGCATTGATGGTGGGCATTCGTACCGCGCAAGTTGTCGATATGCAATGTCACGCCCGCATGGTTGACGAAGCCGCGGAAAAATTCCAGCGTCAGGTCGACGTCGAAGCCGGCGATCATGGCGCGCGTAAACGGGATGTGGTATTCGATGCCCGGGCGGCCCGAGAAATCGAGCACCACGCGCGACAGCGCCTCGTCCAGCGGCACATACGCATGACCGTAGCGGCGGATGCCCTTCTTGTCGCCGATAGCCTTGGCCACGGCCATGCCCAGGGTGATGCCCACGTCTTCCACCGTATGGTGGTTGTCGATATGCACGTCGCCCGTCGCTTCGATATCCAGGTCGATCAAGCCGTGGCGGGCGATCTGGTCCAGCATATGGTCGAGGAAGGGCACGCCGGTATTGAGCTTTTGCTGGCCCGTGCCATCGAGGTTGAGGGCGACGCGAACTTGCGTCTCATTGGTGTTGCGCGTGATTTCTGCGGTGCGGTTCATGGGAGGCTCTGGCGATAGGCTAAACGAGGGATGCCTTGAAGGCATCGTAAAAAAGGGAATTCTCTTCCGGGGTGCTGACGCTGATGCGTAGGCAATTGGCCAGCGCAGCATGCATTTTACTCATATTTTTAATTAAAACCCTGCGGGCAAGCAGTTTTGCGCAAACATCGTCGGAATCAGCCACACGAATCAGAAGAAAATTTGCCTTCGAGGGAAACACGGTCACACCCGGCAGCTCCGCCAGGCGCAGCGCCAGCGTATCGCGCGCGCTGTTGAGCAGATCCGCCTGGGCATTCAACACATCGAGGTGGTCGAGCGCGAATTCGGCCGCCGCCTGCGTCAGCACATTCACGTTATACGGCGGGCGCACTTTTTCAAATTGCGCCAGCAGGGCCGGCGCGGCCGACATGTAGCCGAGGCGGATGCCGGCCAGGCCCAGTTTCGACACGGTGCGCATCACCACCAGATTCTCGAACTCGGGCAGGCGGCCCATGAAGCTGTGCTGCGCGAACGGTTCATAGGCTTCGTCGACGACGGCGATGCCCGTGTCGCCCAGGGCGGCCAGGATGCGTTCGATGTCGGCGCTGGCAAACAGGTTGCCCGTCGGGTTGTTCGGATAGGCGAGGAATACCAGCGCCGGGCGATGCTGTTCGATGGCCGCCAGCATGGCCGGCATATCCAGGCTGAAGTCGGCCTGCAGGGGCACGCCGACGAAATCCATACCGGCGAACTGCGCCGAGCGCGCATACATGACGAAGGCCGGCACGGGCGCCAGCAGCACGGCGCGCTTGCCCGGCTCCTGATGGGCGCACGCCATGGCCAGGATGGAAATGAGCTCATCGGAGCCGTTGCCCAGCATGACGTCGAAGCCGGCGGGCACGCCCAGCTTGGCGCAGATGGCCGCCTGCAGGCTGGCGTACGACGGCGGATAGCGGTTCAGCGCCACGCCGGCCAGGCGCGCGCCCAGCTCTTCGCGCAGCTGCACCGGCAGCGGATACGGATTTTCCATCGCATCGAGTTTGATGTAACCGCTGGCATCGGCTACCTGATAGCTTTTGACGGCCCGCACATCGGACCGCACGGTGTTGCTGATTAACTGATCGAGGAAAGACATGCTGCAAACACTCCTGATGGAATTAAATGGAGACTAAATGACGACGTCTTCCGGCACGGCGGCGCTGCGCGCCTTGCGGGCCGGCGCTTTTTTCGCGGCGGGCGGTTTTTTCACGGCAGCCGGTTTTTTACTGGCCGCCTTGGCGGCCTTGGGCACGGCGGCGGCGCGGCGCTTGGCCGGTGCCTTCTTCTTTTCCGCCTTCGGCACGGCCGGTTCGGCCAGCTCCTGCGCCAGCGCCGCCAATCGCTGTTCGATGATGGCGCAGTAATCGGGATTCAACTCAAAGCCGACGAAATCGCGCCCGCAGCGCTTCGCCGCCAGGGCCGTGGTGCCGCTGCCCATGAACAGGTCGAGCACCACGCCGCCGGGCGGGCACGAGGCCTTGAGCATGCGCTCGATGATTTCGAGCGGCTTTTGCGTCGGGTGGTCGGCCCGTTCCGGGTGTTCCTTGTGCAAGCGCGACACGCTCCACAAGTCTTTCGGGTTGTAGCCCACTTCCAGCCATTTGGCGCCGATGAAAATCGAGCGCGAACGGGCTTTCTTGGTGGCCGCGTCGTAGGCGATGCGCACCGCGTCAAGGTCGAAGTAGTAATCCTTGCGCTTGACGAAGAAGCCGATGGTGTCGTGCACCGATGAAAAGCTGCGCACGCTGCCGCCCATGGACGGCACGCGGCGGTCCCAGATGATTTCATTCATCATCGCCATGCGCTGTTTCAGCATGACGAAGATCTCCGGCGAATAGCGCCAGGTGAGGAAGATATACAGGCTGCCGTTGGCTTTCAGCTTGGGCAGCGCCGCATCGATCCACTGCTCCGTCCAGCGCAGGTAGTCGGCCACCGACTGCTGGTCCGAGGCATTGCCGTAATCCTTGCCCAGGTTGTACGGCGGATCCGTCAGGATCAGGTCCACCGAGCCATCGGGAATGCGCGCCAGCCCCGCCAGCGCATCTTCGCAATAGACCCGGTTGACCCAGTCCGGCTGCTCCGCCATATTCGTCATGGCTGCGGCTTCAGACGCAGTTCGGCGCTGCGCGCGTGCGCCTGCAAGCCTTCGCCATACGCCAGGGTAGCGGCGACGCGGCCCAGGGTTTGCGCGCCCGCTTCACTGACGTGAATGATGGACGAACGCTTCTGGAAGTCGTACACGCCCAGCGGCGACGAAAAGCGCGCCGTGCGCGAGGTCGGCAGCACGTGGTTGGGACCGCAGCAATAGTCGCCCAGCGATTCGGACGAAAAGCGGCCCAGGAACATGGCGCCCGCGTGGCGTATCTGCTCGGCCCACTGCTGCGGGTTTTCCGCCGAGATTTCCAGATGTTCCGCGGCGATGGCATTGGCGATCTCGCACGCCTCTGCCATGCTGCGCACCTTGATCAGCGCTCCGCGGTCGGCCAGCGACGTGCTGATGGTGGCCTGGCGCGGCATCGTCGGCAGCAGCTTGGCGATGCTCTCCTCGACTTGCGCGATGTAATCCGCGTCGGGGCACAGCAGGATCGCTTGCGCCAGTTCGTCGTGCTCGGCCTGCGAAAACAGGTCCATCGCGACCCAGTCGGGGTCCGTCGTACCGTCGCACAGCACGAGGATTTCCGACGGTCCGGCGATCATGTCGATGCCGACGATGCCGAACACGCGACGCTTGGCGGCAGCCACGTAGGCGTTGCCGGGACCGACGATCTTGTCCACGGCAGCAATCGTCTGCGTGCCGTAGGCCAGCGCGCCGACGGCTTGTGCGCCGCCGATGGTGATCACGCGCGTCACGCCGGCAATCGCGGCGGCGGCCAGCACCATCTGGTTTTTCACGCCGTCGGGCGTCGGCACGACCATGATGATTTCGCCCACGCCCGCCACATGCGCGGGAATGGCGTTCATCAGCACGGACGACGGGTAGGCGGCCTTGCCGCCCGGGACGTAGATGCCGACCCGGTCCAGCGGCGTGATCTTCTGGCCCAGCACCGTGCCATCGGGCTCGGTGTAGGTAAAGCCGCGCAATTCCTCGCGCTGGCGTTCGTGGAAGGCGCGGATGCGCTGCGCGGCGATCTGCAGCGCCTCACGCTGGGCCGACGGCAAGCCGTTCAAGGCTGCCTGCAATTCGGCTTGCGAAATATCAAACGCCGCCATTTCCGCCGCGCCGCCATGCGGGATGCGGTCGAAACGGTTGGTATATTCCAGTACGGCGGCATCGCCGCGCGTTTTCACATCGGCCAGGATTTTTGCGACCGACGTTTCAATCGCTGCATCGGTGCCCGCCTCGAACGCCAGCAGCGTATCGAGCGATTGTTGGAAACCATCCTGGCTTGAATCGAGCTTGCGTATCTGTATCGGCATAATCGGCTTTCTGCTACTGAAGGTATCTAGGCTTGCGAAGCGCGTTCAAACGCCTCGATGATCGGCTGCAAGCGCTCGCGCTTGAGCTTGAGCGCAGCCTGGTTAACCACCAGGCGCGACGAAATTTCCATGATGTGCTCGACCTCGACGAGGTTGTTCGCGCGCAAAGTGCTGCCCGTGCTGACCAGGTCAACGATGGCGTCCGACAGGCCCACCAAAGGCGCCAGCTCCATCGAGCCATACAGCTTGATCAGGTCGACGTGCACGCCCTTGGCGGCGAAATGCTCGCGCGCCGTGTGCACGAACTTGGTGGCCACGCGCAGGCGCGCGCCCTGGTGCACGGCCTTTTCGTAGTCAAAACCGGCCTGCACCGCCACCGACATGCGGCAAGAGGCGATATTCAGGTCGATCGGCTGGTACAGGCCTTCGCCGCCGTGTTCGAGCAAGACATCCTTGCCCGCCACGCCGAAATCGGCCGCGCCGTACTGCACGTAGGTCGGCACATCGCTGGCGCGCACGATGATGACGCGCACGTTCGGATCGTTGGTGGCCAAAATCAGCTTGCGCGAGGTCTCCGGGTTTTCCAGCACCTTGATGCCGGCCGCTTCCAGCAGCGGCATGGTGTCCTCAAAAATGCGGCCTTTCGAGAGCGCCAGTATCAGCTGCGAATTGTCGCCCGTGTTCGATCCGTTCATGCTCGTTCCTTGTTATTTAATGCGTACGATGTTCGCGCCGACGGCCGACAATTTCACTTCCATGCGGTCGTAGCCGCGGTCGAGGTGATAGATGCGGTCGATCAGGGTTTCGCCATCGGCAGCCAGGGCCGCGATCACCAGCGACGCCGAAGCGCGCAGGTCGGTCGCCATCACGGGCGCGCCGCGCAGCTGCTTGACGCCGGCGATGATGGCCGTGTTGCCCTCGATGGTGATGTCGGCCCCCAGGCGGTTCATTTCCTGCACGTGCATGAAGCGGTTCTCGAAAATCGTCTCGGTGACGCGGCTGGCGCCATTGGCGATGGTGTTGACGGCCATGAACTGCGCCTGCATGTCGGTCGGGAAGCCCGGATATTCCGTGGTGCGGAAGCTGACGGGGTTCGGACGGGCCGACATCTCGGCGCGGATCCAGTCGGCGCCGAAGGTCATCGTCAGGCCCATGGCGCGCAGCTTGTCGAGCGCCGCGTCGAGGATATCGGTGCGCACGTTGCGCAGGGTGATATCGCCGCCGGTGGCCGCCACGGCGCACAGGAAGGTCCCCGTTTCGATACGGTCGGCGATCACCGCGTGCGAAGCGCCGTGCAGGGTATCGACGCCCTGGATCACCAGGCGGCTGGTGCCGATGCCGTCGATCTTCGCGCCCATGGCCACCAGCAGGTGGGCCAGGTCGGTCACTTCCGGTTCGCAGGCGGCGTTTTCCAGGATGGTCTCGCCTTCGGCCAGGGTCGCTGCCATCAGCAGGTTCTCGGTGCCGGTGACGGTGATCATGTCGGTGACGATGCGCGCGCCTTTCAGCTTGGCGCACTTGGCGTAGATGTAGCCCGCTTCGATGCGGATCTCGGCGCCCAGCGCTTCGAGGCCCTTGATATGCTGGTCGACGGGGCGCGAACCGATGGCGCAGCCGCCCGGCAGCGACACCTTGGCTTCGCCGAAGCGCGCCAGCAGGGGGCCCAGCACGAGGATCGAGGCGCGCATGGTTTTCACCAGTTCATACGGCGCTTCCAGCGTGTCGATGGCGCTGCCGTTGAGAACAACGCGGTCGCCGTCCTGCTGCACTTTCAGGCCCGTCTGGCCCAGCAGCTTCAACATGGTGGTCACGTCGTGCAGGTGCGGCACGTTCGTCAGGTCCAGGTCGCCCGCGGTCAGCAGGCCGGCGCACAGGATCGGCAGGGCGGCGTTTTTCGCGCCGGAGATGGCGATGTCGCCGTTCAGGCGGTTGCCGCCGTTGATGAGGAGCTTGTCCATGTGCTTATCCTTGGAATTCTTCGGGTGTCAGGGTTTTCATCGACAGCGCGTGGATTTCTTCGCGCATGCGGTCGCCCAGCGCCGCATAGACGATCTGGTGGCGCTGGATCAGGCGCTTGCCGGCAAACGCAGGCGAAACGATCACGGCCTGGAAGTGCTGGCCATCGCCCTCCACTTCGAGGTGCGTGCATTCGAGGCCGGCCGACAGATAGCCGTGGATCAGTTCTGGAGTGGTGGTCACGATAAGTCCTTGATATTGAATAATGTAGTGATGTGATGTGCCGCAATCAACGGCGCAATGAGTGTCGTAATCAATGTCGCAAACGATAGCCGCTCTTCAGCAGGCGGATTGACGCCAGCGCCAGGATCACGAGGAAGCCGGCGACGATGGACACGCTGAGCCACGGGCTGACGTCGGACACGCCGAAGAAGCCGTAGCGGAAACCGTCGATCATGTAAAAGAAGGGGTTCAGATGCGATACCGTCTGCCAGAACGGCGGCAGCGAGTGGATCGAATAGAACACGCCCGACAAGAAGGTGGCCGGCATGATCAGGAAGTTCTGGAAGGCGGCCAACTGGTCGAATTTCTCGGCCCAGATGCCGGCGATCAAACCCATGGTGCCCAGCATGGCGGCGCCCAAAAAGGCGAAGACGACGATCCACAGCGGCGCGACGAACGACAGGTCGGCGAACCAGCACGTGATGGCAAACACGCCAAAGCCCACGGCCAGGCCGCGCGCGACGGAAGCGAGTACATACGCCGAGAAGATTTCCCAGTGCGACAAAGGCGTGAGCAGCACGAACACGAGGTTGCCCGTGATCTTGGACTGGATCAGCGAGGACGAGGAATTGGCGAACGCGTTTTGCAGCACGCTCATCATCACCAGGCCGGGAATCAGGAAGGCCGTGTAGCTGACGCCGGGGCTCGGCTCCACGCGGCCGTCGAGCACATGGCCGAACACCAGCAGGTACAGCATCGACGTGAGCACGGGCGCGGCCACGGTTTGCGTCGCCACTTTCCAGAAGCGCAACGTCTCTTTGTAGACGAGGGTGCGAAATCCTGTCGAAATCATACGGTACCTTTATCCATGATCTGCAAGAAGATATCTTCCAGGTCGGCTTGTTGCAATTGCATTTCATCGATCTCGGCGCCCGCTTCGCGCAGGCGGGCGAGGATTTTTTCGACTTCGCTGTATTCGTTGACGCGCAGGCTGAACTTGTTCGGCGCCTGCTGTTCTTCCGGGTGCAGCACCAGGTGCTGCAAGTCGGCCGGCAGGCTGCCATTCTTGAGGTGCACCTGCAGCTGCGAGCCGGCGATGCGGCGGATCAGGGCCGACATGGTGTCGAGCGCCACCACCTTGCCGGTTTTCAGCATGGCCACGCGCTGGCACATGGCTTGCGCCTCTTCCAGGTAGTGCGTGGTCAGCACGACCGTGTGGCCGCCTTCGCGGTTCAGGCGCGAGATGAACTTCCACAGGGTCTGGCGCAGTTCCACGTCGACGCCGGCCGTCGGCTCATCGAGCACGATGACGGGCGGCTTGTGCACCAGCGCCTGGGCCACGAGCACGCGGCGCTTCATGCCGCCGGACAGGGCGCGCATGTTCGTATCGGCCTTGCCGGTCAGGTCGAGGTTTTCCATAACCTCGTCGATCCACTTGTCGTTGTTCGGCAAGCCGAAATAGCCGGACTGCAGGCGCAGGGTTTCGCGCACGGTGAAAAACGGGTCGAATACCAGCTCCTGCGGCACCACGCCCAGGTTGCGGCGCGCATTGCGGAAGTCCGTGACCACGTCGTGGCCATGGATCTTGACGGTGCCCGCGTCGGGGCGTATCAGGCCGGCGATGATGGAAATGAGGGTGGTCTTGCCGGCGCCGTTCGGGCCGAGCAGGCCGAAAAACTCGCCTTCCTCGATGGCCAGCGACACGCCGCCCAGCGCCTTGAGCGATTTATAGCTCTTTTCTACATTCGTTATTTGAATTGCGGTCATGTGCTTGTTTCAAGTGTAATGCGTCTGGTGTGATGCGCCAGTTGCCGGTGCAATGCAGGCCGGCTGGCCGGTGCAGGGCGCCCCTTCCGCAGAGGGTGGCGCAACAGTCAATTATAGTTGGAAACTTCGTGGAACACTTGGAGATCAATCCGACGGCGCTGCTGGCCTGCCGGCTTGAAAGCTACTGCTGATGCGGGGAGTGGGACAGGATCAATGATGATGCAGGTCGGACGGGCTGCGTTCGGCGTGGCCGCCGGCGCTGGCGCAGTCGTCGGTCGTCAACGTGCTCGAAACGAGCGAGCAGACGCCATACAGCTTGGTGAGGTTTTTCAGGTTGTCCGGCAGGTTTTTCAGCTCCAGCACGCCGCCGGCATCCTGCGCGGCGCGCTGCCACGTCAGCATGACGGAGACGGCTGCCGAATCGACGGCTTTGACGTTGCGCAAGTCAAACTTCGTCTGACCCGAGCGGATGGCGTCCAGACCCTGCTCCAATGCCGAAGTGGCATTGTGCACGGTCAGGGAAGTCAGGGACTGCAAGGTGTCGAGAGAGTCGGGCATGGCGTCGGGCTGCGCTGGTCTGGAGCTGGGTCAGGAGCTATATGATAGCCGATTATTTGGCTTTGGCAGCGGGACGGCTGGCCAGGGCCTTGTTTTTTGCCTGCAAGGTCTTGATCAGGCCATCGATACCGCCCTTGCTGATCTCGCTGGCGAAGCTGCTTTTGTATGTTTCCACCAGCCATGCGCCCAGCACGTTGATGTCATAGATCTTCCAGCCGGACGGGGTTTTCGCCACGCGGTAGTTCAGGGGCACGGGTTCGCCGCGCGCCACGTTCACCTGCGAGCGCACTTCCACTTCCGTGTCGGCCGGGTCGGCGCGCAGCGGCTTGAATTCCACGGTTTCGTTCTTGATCTGCGACAAGGCGCCCGAATACGTGTAGATCAGCAGAGTGCGGAATTCGCTGGACAGCTGCTTTTGCTGGTCCGGCGTGGCGTCGCGCCAGAAGCGGCCGGCGGCCAGGGCCGTCATGCGCTGGAAATCCACGTACGGCAGGATCTTGCTTTCCACCAATTCGGTGACGCGCTTGATATCGCCAGCCTGGATGGCCTTGTCGTTCTTGGCCGTCTCGATCACGTCCTGGCTGATGCGTTTGACCAAGACGTCCGGCGCTTCCACGGCGGGAGCGGCCTGGGCGGCGGTGGCAAAGGCGATGGTGGCCATCGCCAGCAGTTGTTTCATCAATTTCATGGTTCTACCTTTCATGGTGTTGCTATGCACCGGCTGGCGTCGATCGCAGCCGTGGTGTTTCTTTACCGCAGTTTACTCCTGAGGCCTAGCCTGGGAAGCCACGGTATTGCTACCAGATGTTACGAGGTCCGCCGGCGCCACATCGGCCGCGGCCGTCGCAGGCGGTGTTTCCGCTGGGACAGGCTGCGGTTGCGCCTCATAGGCCGGCTCGTAATCGCTGGTGTCGTTTTTTGGCACTTTGCGGTCGCGGCGGTCCGTATCGCCATCGAAAACCTTGCTTTCGCGCGCCTGCAGGAAGCCGTCGCGGATGAATTCATAACGGTCCAGCGCGGCCGCTTCCATCAGGTTGGTCGCGTCGAGCAGCGCGGCGCGCTTGTCGACGACGCGCGTCACCGTGCCGATATTGCGCACCGAGACAGGCTCCTTGTAGCGCCATGGGTCGCCCGTGATATCGAGCGGCAGGGCCACCGTGTCGCGCACGGTCGATGGGCCCAGCAGCGGCAGCATCACGTACGGACCAGGCTGGACGCCATACCAGCCCAAGGTCTGGCCAAAGTCTTCGTTATGCTTTGGAATGCCCGCCTGCGACGCGATGTCGATCAGGCCGAAGATGCCGAAGGTCGAGTTCATGCTGACGCGCACGACGTCTTGCAAGCCCGCCTCGCCCTTACCTTGCAGCAAGTTGTTCACAGCGCTCCACACATCGGACAAGTTGCCGAAGAAATTGCCCACGCCCGTTTGCACGAACGATGGCGTGACGGTCTTGTAAGCCGTGGCGACCGGTTTCAGGGCCACCTGGTCGACGGTGTCGTTGAACTTGAACATGGCGCGGTTGTAACCCTCGAGCGGGTCGCGCGGATTGGTGCCGGTGGCGCAAGCGCTCACGCTGGCGGCGATGGCCAGGGCCAGGCCGATACGCGCCAGGCTGCCTTGGGATTGTTTGGTCGACTCGCTCATTTGCTGTCCTTTCCTTCCGCTGCCTTGCTGTAGATGAACTGATTGATCAGGTCTTCCAGCACTGTGGCCGATTGAGTACGGGCGATCTTGTCACCCTCCGCCAGGTTCGCCAGATCGCCGCCTGCTTCCAGGCCGATATATTGCTCACCCAGCAAACCGGCCGTCAAAATCTTGGCCGAGCTGTCTTTCGGAAATTTGTAGCCATCTTCGATGTCGAGTTTCACCAGCGCCTGGTACGTCTTGTCGTCAAAGCGGATCTCCGCCACCCGCCCCACCACCACGCCAGCGCCCTTGACGGGCGCCTGCGGCTTGAGGCCGCCAATATTGTCGAACTTGGCACTAATGGTATACGTCTTGCTGAAAGACAGCGAGCTCATATTGCCGGCTTTGAGCGCCAGAAACATCAATGCCGCCACACCCAGCAAGACGAACAAGCCGACCCAGACATCCAAAGATTTACGTTGCATAAACAATCCTAAATAATTTTTACTTGCTGCCGCCTGCGCAACATCTTGCCCAGGCCCGCTGTTTTGTCGCTGATCGGCAATTACTTGCTAAACATCAACGCCGTCATCATGAAATCGAGCCACCACACCATCAACGATGAAATGACCACCGTGCGCGTGGTGGCGCCGGACACGTCTTCCGGCGTCGGCTGTGCCTGGTACCCCTGGAACAGCGCGATGAAGGTCACCGCAATACCGAACACCAGGCTCTTGATGGTGCCATTGCCCACTTCTTTCCAGACATCCACGCCGCCCTGCATCTGCGACCAGAACGAGCCTTCATCGACGCCGATCAGCACCACGCCGACCAGGTAGCTGCCGATGATGCCGACGGCCGTGAAGATGGCGCCGAGGATCGGCATGGCGATCACGCCGGCCCAGAAACGGGGCGCCAGCACGCGCTGGATCGGGTTCACGGCCATCATTTCCATGGCCGACAATTGCTCGCCCGCCTTCATCAGGCCGATTTCCGCCGTCAGCGACGTGCCGGCGCGGCCGGCAAACAGCAGCGCCGTGACGACGGGGCCCAGTTCGCGCGTCAGCGACAGCGCCACCAGCAAGCCCAGCGACTGCTCGGCGCCATACGTGGTCAGCGTGTAATAGCCTTGCAAACCCAGCACCATGCCGACAAACAGGCCGGAGACGGCGGTAATCACCAAGGAGCGGTTACCGATAAAGAACAGTTGCTCAATCACCAAGCGCGGACGGCGCCACAGGCCGCCCGACGAGGCGATGATGATGAAAAACGAGCGCACGGCAAAGCCGAGGTCTTGTACCGAATTGCGCAACCATGCTCCGATCGCCGCCAGGAAACGCGCGATCATCGGCCGCCCCCCGCCTGCAAGCCCAGGTCGTCGGCCAGCGACTTGCCCGGGTAATGGAACGGTACGGGGCCATCGGCCTCGGCATTGACGAACTGCTTGACGTACGGATGCGTCGACACGGCCATCTCGGCCGGCGTGCCGTGCGCCACAATCTTGCCCGATGACAGAAAATAGACATAATCAGCGATGGCGAAACACTCCTTCACATCGTGCGATACCAGGATAGACGTGGAACCCAGCGCATCGTTCAGATTGCGGATCAAATTCGCCGTCACGCCCATGGAAATCGGGTCCAGGCCGGCGAACGGCTCGTCGTACATGATCAGTTCGGGGTCGAGCGCGATGGCGCGCGCCAGCGCGACGCGGCGGCCCATGCCGCCCGATATCTCGGCCGGCTTCAATTGCGCCGCATTGCGCAAGCCGACGGCGTGCAGCTTCATCAGCACCAGGGTGCGGATCAGCTCTTCATTCAAGTCCGTGTGTTCGCGCAGGGGGAACGCCACGTTCTCGAACGCCGTCAAGTCTGTAAACAAAGCGCCGTGCTGGAACAGCATGCCCATCTTGCGGCGCAGCTGATACAGCTCGTCGGTTCCCAGCGTATGCACGATCTGGCCGTCGACATTCACGGAACCGGAACTGGGACGCAGCTGCCCGCCGATCAGGCGCAATACGGTCGTCTTGCCACTGCCGGAGCCACCCATGACGGCCACAACTTTTCCACGTGGGAAATCCATTTGAAGGCCCGATAAAATCGAACGTTCTCCATAGGCAAAGTGTAAATCACGGATCTCAACAAGATTTGGCACGACGAAGCTCACTATTTTAATGGCGTATTGTAGTGCAGAAACGCCAACCTCTGCTGAGACACCCCTCGGGACAGCCCCGTAAAGGGGAAGAATACAACACTAATGAATCGAAAGTCAGATATTGTAGTGGAAATTTGGCCCGCACATCGCGTCCCTGTCCGGCGATGTTCACAGCGATTGACTTGACAAGTAAAAATAACAAGGGCCACGCCGCATTCCGCGCCGTGGCCCTGGCAAAAAACGACCAATTGCTCGTTAATTAGCGCGGCAGCAGGGAAGCCCCCATCAGGAACTCATCGACGGCGCGCGCGCACTGGCGCCCTTCGCGGATGGCCCACACCACCAGCGACTGGCCACGGCGCATGTCGCCGGCCGCAAACACCTTGGCCACCGAGGTCTGGTAGCAGCCGGCGCCGTCTGTTGTCGCCTTGACATTGCCGCGCGCATCCGTGTCGACGCCGAACGCTTCCAGCACCTGTTGTACAGGGGAAACAAAACCCATGGCCAGGAAGACCAGGTCCGCCTTCATCTCGAATTCCGAGTTCGGCACTTCGCTCATCTTGCCGTCTTTCCATTCGACACGGCAGGCGATCAGCTTTTCCACCTTGCCGCCCTTGCCTTCGAAACGCTTGGTGGCCACGGCCCAGTCGCGCTCGCAGCCTTCCTCGTGCGAGGACGAGGTGCGCAGCTTGGTCGGCCAGTACGGCCAGACCAGCGGCTTGTTTTCCTGTTCCGGCGGCTGCGGCATCAGTTCGAACTGGGCCACCGAGGCGGCGCCATGGCGGTTCGACGTGCCGACGCAGTCGGAACCCGTGTCGCCGCCGCCGATCACCACCACGTGCTTGCCCGTGGCCTTGATCTGGTCCTTGAGCTTGTCGCCCGCATTGACCTTGTTTTGCAGCGGCAGGAAATCCATGGCGAAATGCACGCCTTTCAGCTCGCGGCCCGGCACGGGCAAGTCGCGCGGCTGCTCGGCGCCGCCGGCCATGATGACGGCGTCGAATTCTTTTTCCAGGTCTTCCGGGAAAATGGTTTCCTTGGCCCAGTTGTTCACGTGGGCAGGGAAATCCTTGCCCACCAGTACGCTGGTACGGAACACCACGCCTTCGGCTTCCATCTGTTTCACGCGCAAGTCGATGTGCGACTTTTCCATCTTGAAGTCGGGGATGCCATAGCGCAACAAACCACCGACCCGGTCGCTCTTCTCGAACACGGTGACGGCATGGCCGGCGCGCGCCAGCTGCTGCGCCGCCGCCAGGCCGGCAGGGCCGGAACCGACGATGGCCACTTTCTTGCCGGTACTGAAGCCTGCCGGCTGCGGCGTGACCCAGCCGTGCTCCCAGCCCATGTCGATGATCTTGTGCTCGATGGACTTGATGCCGACCGGATCTTCGTGGATGCCCAGGGTACAGGCCGATTCGCACGGCGCCGGGCAGATGCGGCCCGTAAATTCCGGGAAGTTGTTGGTCGAATGCAAGATGTCGAGCGCTTCACGGTAAGCGCCGCGGTACACCAGGTCATTCCAGTCGGGAATGATGTTATTCACGGGACAACCCGTGGTGCAGAAGGGAATGCCGCAATCCATGCAGCGCGCGCCTTGCACGGTCGCTTGCGCGTCCGACAGGTGCAGCACGAATTCCTTGTAGTTCTTCAGACGCGCGGCAGGCTCCAGATAGTGTTCGTCCTGGCGCTTGAATTCCATGAAGCCGGTAATTTTACCCACGATGTTTCCTTTGTATTTGCTGGCTGGGAGCGGCCGGGCCGCTCCCTGTCATTGCTCTATGCGATTGATCTTGGCTGGCTCAGGCGGCGACGGCTTGGACTTCCATGGCGGCATCGGCAGCCATTTCAATCAGCGCACGCTTGTATTCGTTCGGGAAGACTTTCACGAACTTGCCGCGCGCCGCGGCCCAGTCGTCCAGCAAGACGCGGGCGCGGGTGCTGCCCGTGTGCTTGAAGTGACGCTCGATCAGGCGCTTGAGGATGACTTCATCCGCTTCCGGCACGCCATCGCGGTGCTGCGTATGCCAGGCGTCGCGGTCCAGATGCTGCTCCGCCGCGGAGACGACCTTGTCCAGGCTGACCATGGCCGTGTTGCACTTGCTGGCAAAGTCGCCCGCCGGGTCATACACATAGGCGATGCCGCCCGACATGCCGGCCGCGAAATTGCGGCCCGTGTTGCCCAGGACCACCACCGTGCCGCCGGTCATGTATTCGCAGCCATGGTCGCCCAGGCCCTCGACCACCGTGGTGGCGCCCGAGTTGCGCACGGCAAAGCGTTCGCCCGCCACGCCATTGAAGAAGGCTTCGCCAGCGATGGCGCCGTACAGCACCGTGTTGCCGATGATGATGTTGTCCACCGCCCAGCCACGGAATTCCGTATTCGGCCGCACGATGATGCGTCCGCCCGACAAGCCCTTGCCCACGTAATCGTTGCCCTCGCCCACCAGGTCGATGGTGATGCCGTGCGCCAGGAAGGCGCAGGCCGACTGGCCCGCCGTGCCTTGCAGCTGGATGTGGATGGTGTCGTCCGGCAAGCCGGCATGGCCGTATTTCTTCGCCACTTCGCCAGACAGCATGGTGCCCACCGTGCGGTTCAGGTTGCGCACGGGCGAGATGAAGGAGACGCGCTCGCCCTTTTCCAGCGCCGCGCGCGCTTGCGCGATCAGCTTGTGGTCCAGCGCCTTTTCCAGTGCATGGTCCTGGAATTCCACGTGGCGACAGGCCTGGCCATCCGGGGTTTCCGGCTTGTAGAAGATGGCCGAGAAGTCCAGTCCCTGCGCCTTCCAGTGCGAAATCGCCTTGGATTTATCGAGCAAGTCCACGCGGCCGATCAGCTCGTCGTACGTGCGGATGCCCAGCTGCGCCATCAATTGACGGGCTTCCTCGGCAACGAAGAAGAAGTAATTGACGACGTACTCGGGCTTGCCCGAAAACTTGGCGCGCAGCACCGGATCTTGCGTGGCCACGCCCACCGGGCACGTGTTCAAATGGCATTTGCGCATCATGATGCAGCCTTCGACCACCAGCGGCGCCGTAGCGAAGCCGATCTCGTCGGCGCCCAGCAGGGCGGCGATGACCACGTCGCGGCCCGTCTTCATCTGGCCATCGGCTTGCACGCGGATGCGGCTGCGCAAGCCGTTCAAGACCAGCGTTTGTTGCGTTTCAGCCAAGCCCAGCTCCCACGGCGTGCCCGCATGTTTCACGGACGACAGAGGCGAAGCGCCCGTGCCGCCGTCGTGGCCGGCGACGACCACGTGGTCGGCTTTTGCCTTCGTGACGCCGGCAGCCACCGTGCCGATGCCCACTTCCGACACCAGTTTCACGGAGATCGAAGCGCGCGGGTTGGCGTTCTTCAAGTCATGGATCAGCTGCGCCAGATCTTCGATCGAATAGATGTCGTGGTGCGGCGGCGGCGAAATCAAGCCCACGCCCGGCACGGAAAAGCGCAGGCTGGCGATGTATTCCGACACCTTATGGCCAGGCAACTGGCCGCCTTCGCCCGGTTTCGCGCCCTGCGCCATCTTGATCTGGATCTGGTCGGCCGAGTTCAGGTAGGCCGCCGTGACGCCGAAACGTCCCGACGCCACCTGCTTGATGCGCGAACGCATGGAATCGCCTTCCTGCAGCGGAATATCGACGACGATCTGCTCGGCGCCCACGACGGACGCCATGGTGTCGCCCTGGCGGATCGGGATGCCCTTCAATTCCTGCGTGTAGCGGTTCGGATCTTCGCCGCCTTCGCCCGTGTTCGACTTGCCGCCGATGCGGTTCATGGCCACGGCCAGGGTCGCATGCGCTTCCGTGCTGATGGAACCGAGCGACATGGCGCCCGTGGCGAAGCGCTTGACGATTTCCTTGGCCGGTTCCACTTCGTCGAGCGGGATCGCCTTGGTCGGGTCGAGCTTGAATTCGAACAAGCCGCGCAAGGTCAGGTGGCGACGGCTCTGGTCGTTGATGATTTGTGCATACTCTTTATAGCTGGAGAAATTGTTGCTGCGCGTGGAATGCTGCAATTTCGCAATCGCATCCGGCGTCCACATGTGGTCTTCGCCGCGCACGCGGAATGCGTATTCGCCGCCCGCGTCGAGCTTATCCACCAGCACGGGATCGTTGCCGAAAGCCAGCGCGTGCAGGCGCAGCGCTTCTTCCGCCACTTCAAACACGCCGATGCCTTCCACGTTCGAGGCCGTGCCCTTGAAGTATTTGTCCACCAGCGACTTGTTCAAGCCGATGGCTTCGAAGATTTGCGCGCCGCAGTACGACATATACGTGGAAATGCCCATCTTCGACATGACTTTCATCAAGCCTTTGCCCACTGCCTTGGTGTAGTTGTAGATGGCTTTGTCGCCCGACAAATCGCCCGGCAAGCCGTGCGCCATCTCGACCAGGGTTTCCATGGCCAGATACGGGTGGACGGCTTCCGCGCCGTAGCCAGCCAGCAAGGCAAAGTGGTGGGTTTCGCGGGCCGAGCCCGTTTCCACGACGAGACCGGTGGACGCGCGCAAGCCCTTGCTCACCAGGTGCTGGTGCACGGTGGAGGTGGCCAGCAGCGCGGGGATCGCCACCTGGTCGGCGCAAATGGCGCGGTCCGAGACGATCAGGATATTGTGGCCCGACTTGACGGCGTCGACGGCTTCCGCGCACAGCGAGGCCAGGCATGCTTCCACGCCTTCCTTGCCCCAGGCCAGCGGGTAGCAGATGTCCAGCTCGTACGACTTGAACTTGCCGCCCGTGTGGGCGCTGATGTTGCGCAAGCGGACCATGTCGTCAAAGCCCAGCACGGGCTGCGCCACTTCCAGGCGCATCGGCGGATTGACGTTGTTGGTATCGAGCAAGTTCGGTTTCGGGCCGATGAAGGACACGAGCGACATCACCATCGCTTCGCGGATCGGGTCGATCGGCGGGTTCGTCACTTGCGCGAACAGTTGCTTGAAGTAGTTATACAGCGGTTTGAGCTTGTTCGACATGACGGCCAGCGGCGAGTCATTGCCCATCGAGCCCGTCGCTTCTTCGCCGGCCACGGCCATAGGCGCCATGAGGAATTTCAAGTCTTCCTGCGTGTAGCCGAACGCCTGCTGGCGGTCCAGCAACGATGGCGGCTCTTTTTCGCCCTGGGCGCGGTCCTGTTTCGCCTGCCCTTCGGCCAGCTTGATCTCGTCGAGCTTGATGCGCACCGAGTTGATCCACGCTTTATACGGCTTGGCGTTGGCGTAGGTGTTTTTCAGTTCCTGGTCGTCGATGATGCGGCCCGCTTCCAGGTCGATCAAGAACATCTTGCCAGGCTGCAAGCGCCATTTCTGGATGATCTTCGACTCGGGAATCGGCAGCACGCCCGATTCCGACGCCATCACCACCAGGTCATCGTCCGTGACGATGTAGCGGGCCGGACGCAAGCCGTTGCGGTCCAGGGTGCCGCCGATGTGGCGGCCGTCCGTGAACGCCATGGCGGCGGGGCCGTCCCACGGTTCCATCATGGCCGCGTGGTATTCATAGAAGGCGCGGCGGTTGTCATCCATCGTCGTGTGGTTTTCCCACGCTTCCGGAATCATCATCATCATCGCCTGGGCGATCGGATAGCCGGCCATCAGCAGCAGTTCCAGCGCATTGTCGAAGCACGCCGTGTCGGACTGGCCTTCATAGATCAGCGGGAACAGCTTTTGCAGGTCGTCACCCAGCACGGCCGACTTCATCACGCCTTCGCGCGCGCGCATCCAGTTGAAGTTGCCTTTCACCGTGTTGATCTCGCCATTGTGGGCGATCAGGCGGTATGGGTGGGCCAGCGGCCATTCGGGGAAGGTATTCGTCGAGAAACGCTGGTGCACCAGGGCCAGGGCCGAGATGCAGCGCGCATCCTGCAAGTCCTTGTAGTACACGCCCACCTGGTCGGCCAGCAGCAGGCCTTTATACACGATGGTACGGGCCGACATCGACGGCACGAAGAATTCCTTGCCGTGCAGCAGTTTCAATGCCTGGATGGCGTGGCCCGACGATTTGCGGATCACATACAGTTTGCGCTCGAGCGCGTCGGTGACCATGATGTCCGGGCCGCGGCCGATGAAGATCTGGCGAATCACCGGTTCCTTGGCGCGCACGGTGGGCGACATCGGCATGTCCGTATCGATGGGCACGTTGCGCCAGCCCAGCACAACCTGGCCCTCGATGCGCACGGCGCGTTCGATTTCCTGCTCGCAAGCGATGCGCGATGCGTGTTCCTTCGGCAGGAAGACCATGCCCACGCCGTATTCGCCAGGCGGCGGCAATTCCACGCCCTGCTTGGCCATTTCTTCGCGGTAATACTGGTCGGGAATCTGGATCAGGATGCCGGCGCCATCGCCCATCAGCGCATCGGCGCCCACGGCGCCCCGGTGATCGAGGTTTTTCAGAATCAGCAAACCCTGTTCGACGATCGAATGGGTCTTGTTGCCCTTGATATGGGCGACGAAACCGACGCCGCAGGCATCGTGTTCATTGGCTGGGTCGTACAGGCCTTGCGCTTTCATGGGCTTCTCCGCTGCATATGACTATCGAAAAACTAGAGTAGTGCAACGCAACAAAAAACTCAACTACAACAATTAGGGTCGGAGTCGAATTAAATTCGATTCCGTCGCTCTAAAAATTTAATAGGGACATAGTCGAAGCAATTTCAATAAAAGCGCGGAAAGGAACCATTTTTTGTTTTAAATGCGAATGCTTTTTAATTAGCGGCCGCGTCGGCCACGATTTTGCGGGGACGGCCCCGCTTGGCAGGCAGCACTTGCCGCTGCATTTTCTGCTCCAGCGCCTGCTTGAAAGCGTTGGAACCCAGCGGCCAGCCCTTCAATACAGCCTGTTCCACCACTTTCACCTGGCTGCTGCCCAGGCCTTGCTCGAACAGGCGCAGATACGCCGCCTCGCGGTCGAACGGCGTATTGCCCAGCGCCCAGTACAGCGCATGGTCGGTGATGACGGGATCGGGACGCACGCCCGCATGGTGGGCATAGCTGGACCAGCTGTAATCGAGCGCCTGGCCCGCCAGGCCCGTTTGCACGGGCACGCATTCCAGGTAGCGGCAGCACGTGAGGAAGAAATTGTCGGGATCGATGACGGAAGTTTTGTAGCGTCCCTGCCACAAGGCACCTTCGCGGCCGTATTTCTGGTTGAAATACGGCACGTAATAGCGTCCCAGCCACTGCATCAGCTGCCCCAGGCCCGTCGCATCGGCCGGCGTGGCCAGTAAATGTAGCTGATCAGGCAATAAAACATAGGCGTGAATGGCCACCTTGAACATTTTCGCCCCCGTTTTCAGCCAGGACAGGAATTGCGCGTAGTCCGCCGCGTCCTGGAACACGGGCTGGCGGTTGCTGCCGCGCTGAATCACGTAATGGGGCAGTGCTGGAATGATGAGGCGGGGCAAACGGGCCATGGCAGAATCGGTAAAAAGAAGGCTAAGGCCTTGATTTTACACACTTGCGAGCGCAAGGCACGACTCTGACCCTGTTTTATTTGAAATGCGGAAAAAAGCGGTTGACTCCGTCCCTTTTATTGCGCCAGCCACTTGCGGGCGGCGCAACAAGGTCATCAGGACAGGTTGAAACTGGCCGACAGGCTGTAGCCTTCGCCATACGCGCTGCGCAGCGGCAAGTCCTGGCCCAGGCCCGTCTTGGCTTTCTTGCGCAAACGATACACGAGCATGTCGACCCGGCGGCCCGCATCGGGATCTTCGCCACCCATGCCGGCCACGATGACGTCGCGCGGCACGGGACGGGTATTAATGGTGAGCAAGTGCAGGAAGTTGAATTCCTTTTCCGTCAAGGCGATGACGGCGCCCATCAACTCAAGTTGGCGAGCGCTTACTTTCAACGTCCACTTGCCCGGCTCGGGTACGGGATCTTGCGGCCCCACGCGGCGGTCGAGCGCTTCGATGTGCGCCGCCAGTTCGGGGAATTTGATCGGCTTGGTCAGATAGTGGTCGGCACCCAGGCGCAAGCCCAGGATGCGGCTGTCGAAGGCGACACGCCCCGTCAACACCAGCACGCCGATTTGCGGATATAGCTGGCGCATGCGGGGGATGACGTTGAAGCCGTCTTCATCGGGCAAACCCAGGTCCAGTACGACCACGCCGACATTGCCATGGCTCAACGCCGTCCACATACCGCCAGCAGAGCTGGTGATATGGACTTCGTGTTCGAGCTCAACGAGGAACTCCGCCATGTCTTCGGCGTAGTCGAGATTGTCTTCGACGATCAGTATTTTCGTCATTGCTACGCCATTCTTCCGTTAGTGAGCACACCGAGGGCAAACCATGCCATGCACTTCTACACCATGATGGACGGCACAATAGGTTTACGTCAAGGAATTATCACGGTTGCCTTCAGCGGAAGCAAGGCTTTTCCTTGTCTAGACAGGAAGCGGCAGCCAAATGCGGAAAAGTGCCCCGCCTTCGGGCAGATTATGCCCCTGCAAACTCCCGCCATGCACGTCCACCACGGCGCGCGCCATGTACAGGCCCAGGCCCGCGCCCGGATGCGTGGCATTAGTTCCACGGCTTCCTTTTTCGAACAATTGCGCCAGTTCTTCTTCCCGCAAGCCGGGTCCCGCATCGCGCACGCACAGCGCCACGCCGCCCTCGGGCACCAGCCTGGCCGACAAGGTGATGACGCTGCCCGGCGGGCTGAACTTGACGGCGTTGTCCAACAATATTTTCAGGCACAGGGCCATGCCGGGCACGTCGCAACGCAGCCTGGCCGGCAAGTCTTCGTCGAGTTCCAGCTGCACGCGGTGGCTGACAGGCACGGTGGCGGCCGCCTGCTGCAGCAAGGCCAGCGGCGCGATGCCGTCGGCGGCCCGCTCGCGGCCGATGGCCGCCATGCGTTCGGGCGACAAATAGTCGTCGATCATGCCCAACAAACGGTCGACGGCCGTCTGGATTTTCACGTAGCGCTTGCGCGTGGCCTCGTCCGCCTCGGTGGACGTCGAAACGAGACGCTGGATGGCGCCGTCGATGGTGGCCAGCGGCGTGCGGAATTCGTGCGACAGCATCGAGGCGAAGCGCTTCTGCTCCTTTTCCCGCTCGGCTTCCTGCGCCTGCGCAGCGCTGACGTCGCGCAAGGTACCCGCCAGGGTCACGCCCCGCCCTGCCGCCGCGGGCACGATGGTGGAATGGATTTCCAGGGCCAGCAGGTGGCCGTCGGCGTGCGGCAATTCCACTTCGCGCAACAGGGTCAAACGGCTGGCGTCACCGTCGCGCCAGCGCTGCAGCCGGGCCGGCACGTCCGCCGCCAGCTGCGCCGCGTGCGCGCGCAAGGCGGGCAAGTCGTATCCCGTCAGGCGCTGCGCGGCGGGGCTGATATAGATCAATTCGAGGGTGGCGGCATCGAGCAGGAAGGCCGCGTCGCGGCCGTGTTCGGCCAGCAGGCGGAACTGCGCTTCGCCCGCCCGCGCGCGCAGCAGGGCGCGGCGCAACTGGACGAAGCGCAGCGCCATGAGGATGGCGCCGGCCAGCAGCAATACAAGAAAGGGCAGGAAGGGCAGCATGCGTTATACCTGGCAAGAAAGAATCGCCAAGTATAAGCGTGCGGCAACGTTAATCTTCCAGCGGGGCGAAAATCTGCTGCAAGTCTTCCTGCGTGAGGGCCATCTTTTGCGATTCGCCTTCGGCCAGGATCGATTGCGCCAGCTCCGATTTCTTTTGCTGCAGCAGCTGGATTTTTTCTTCCAGCGTGCCCTTGGCGATCAATTTGTAGACGAACACGGGCTTGTCCTGGCCGATGCGCCAGGCGCGGTCCGTGGCCTGGTTTTCCGCCGCCGGATTCCACCACGGGTCGTAGTGGATGACCGTGTCGGCCGCCGTCAGGTTCAGGCCCACGCCGCCCGCTTTCAGGCTGATCAGGAAGATCGGCACGGCACCCTGCTGGAAGGCCGCCACTTGCGCGCCCCGGTCCTTCGTTTCACCCGTCAGCAAGGCGTAGGGGATGTCGCGCGATTCCAGTTCTTCCTCGATCAATTCCAGCATGCTGGTAAATTGCGAGAAGACGAGAATCTTGCGCCCTTCGTCGAGCAAGTCTTCCACCATCTGCATCAGGTCGAGCAGCTTGGCCGAACCGGCCGATTGCTTCTTCGCCGGCAAGGATTTCACGAGGCGGGGGTCGCAGCACACTTGCCGCAGTTTCAGCAGCGCTTCGAGGATGACGATCTGGCTGCGCGCCACGCCCTTCTTGTCGATTTCTTCGCGTACTTTTTGATCCATCGCAAGACGCACGGTTTCATACAGGTCGCGCTGCGGCCCCGTCAATTCCACCTTGCGCACCATTTCCGTTTTCGGCGGCAATTCCTTGGCCACATTGTCCTTCGTGCGGCGCAGCAGGAAAGGCTTGATGCGGCGATTCAGGAGCATGCGGCGCAGCGGGTCATCCTGGCGCTCGATCGGATGGCGGAACTGGGTGTTGAAGGTCTTTTCGTCGCCAAGCAAGCCCGGCAGCAGGAAGTGGAATTGCGACCACAGCTCGCCCAGGTGATTTTCCAGCGGCGTGCCGGACAGGCACAGGCGGTGGCGCGCGCGCAGCAGGCCCGCGCTTTGCGCCGCCTTGCTGCGCGTATTCTTGATGTAGTGCGATTCGTCGAGGATGACGAGGTGGAAATCATGCTCGCGCAAGGTTTCCTCATCGCGCGGCAACAGGGCGTAGGTGGTCAGCACCAGGTCGCATTGGTCGATCTGGTCGAACTGCTGGGCGCGGTCCTTGCCTTGCAGCAGCAATACCTTCAAGCCGGGCGCAAATTTTGCCGCCTCGTCCTGCCAGTTGCCCATCAAACTCGTCGGTGCAATCACCAGCGCCGGATGCGTCAAACGGCCCGCCTCCTTTTCCACCAGGATATGCGCCAGGGTTTGCACGGTTTTTCCTAAGCCCATGTCATCGGCCAGGATGCCGGCCAGGTCGTGGTCGCGCAGGAATTGCATCCACGCCAGGCCATCGGCCTGGTAATCGCGCAGGGTCGCCTGCAGGCCGGCTGGTGCCGCCACTTTTTGCACGGCGCCGAACTGGCTCAGCTTGCGGCCCATGGCGCGCAGCTGCTCGCCGCCCGTCCACTGCATGTCCAGGCCGCGCGCCAGCTCCTCCAGGCGCGCCGCGTCCAGGGTCGACATGCGCACGGCATGTTTGATCTTGTCGCTGAAATACAGTTCCCCCAGCGTGTTCAGGATGGGGCGCACCCTGCCCCACGGCAGGGCCACGCGCGTGCCGTCCGACAAGGTCGCCAGCATCTGGTCATCGTCCGCATGCGCTTCGATGACTTTCGGGTTGAAATCGTTGGGCGCGTTGCGGATCAGCTGTACCAGCACGGGCAGCAGCGGCACGCGCTCGTGGTTGACGACGATGCCCAGTTCCAGCTCGAACCAGGCGTTGCCGCTGTCCGGGTCCTGGTCGTCGATTTCCGCGTACCAGTCGCCCACGTCGCTCACGTCGTAGCGGTACTTGGCCGTCTTTTCCACGATCCAGCCCTGCGCCAGCAAGGCGTCGATGCCGGACTCGGCAAAACGCAGCCATTCCGCCTGGGAAGGCAGCTGCAAGGCGCCCTTCAAGCCGCTCAAGGGGGCGGAGCCCGGCTTCTTGAATTGCAGCTCGGCCAACGTCGCCAGCGCGCGCGCTTCATCGACCGTGTTTCTCTGGATAATTTCCGTCACATCGCCCACTTGCCGCACCACGCGCTGCGACGGGTCGAACGAGACTCTTTCGCCATCGTAGTCATAGGACAGCACGGCGAAGTCGCTCCAGCGCTGCGCGCCGCCATCGGCCAGCATGGCGCTATCGAGCAGCAAGACCGGTTGCGCCGGCACATCCTTGCGCAAGCGCTGCGGCAACGGTTGCGGCAGCGGCATCAAATGCTGCAAGCCCTGCGCCAGCAGCAGTTGCGACACGCGCACCTTGTCGTTCGCGTTCAGGGGCGGCGCCTGCGCCACCAGCGCCTGCAAGTCGGCCAGGGAAATGTCGGAGCCGCCCTGGTTCAGTTCCAGCACGCCGCACGACAGGTTATCGATGTACCACGGCGGATCCGTGGGCAGCATGTAGTCGATCTGGTCGGCGCCATGGTGCTTCGCGCCTTCCGGCGGGTCCACTTGCCAGCCCAGGCGCATGGTCTTGCCTTCGTCGCGCCAGAACAGGCGCGCGGGACGCACGGGACCTTCCTTCAACGGGTACACGAGGCCATTGCCGACGTCGGCCCAGGAATTGGCCCACAACAATTTATCCTGCTCGGCCAGCATTTTCAGCAGGGCCGCGCCCACCTTGCCCTTCGGCTCCGTGGCGCTGCCCGTCTGCGAATTCTGCCCGCTGCGCATGGCCACGAAGAAACGCACGAGGTCTTCGTCGGCTGGCGTCAAAAACGTGGGGGGCGCCGACAGCAGGGAAAATATTTCACTGATGGGGGACGCCGCCGCCACGTCGCCATTCGGCCGCAGCCGCGCCTTGTACAGGCACAGGGCCACGTGGCGGCCACCGCTGGTGGGCGCCAGCACGTAGATCAATCGATGCTGGTTGAGTTTGGGGTCCGGTTCGGCAATGCTCAGCACGGCTTTCGGATGGGCGGCTGCCTCCACCCGCTGCAGCCAGGTGGCGACGGCATACGGCAAAGGCGCTCCCGGCGCGCTGGCCGGGGCAACTGGGGTTTCACTGGTTTCGTCGCGGGTAAAATCCATGGGGCGCATTTTTGTGTAAAGGTCGTATCCAAATCGGCAACAGGCAATATTATCCGCCATACAGCCGTTGCTGGCTTGATTCACACACGCTCTTTGAGCAGTTTTAATGCGCGATGCCTAAAAAATAAGTATTTAATACGACACTTGGGACCCGCAGATGGCAAAAAAGGCCCGTCATGGGCCTTTTTTGCCGCCGTTGACCCGCTTATCAGGCCGACACAGTTTCTTCTTCTGCCACGTTGACGGCTTCGACGAGCGGAGCGGTGCTCGTATCGGCCGGCGTAAAGTTGCGCAAAAACAAGAAGAACTGGCCCATCATCTGCGTCCACAGTTGCAGATTGATATTCAGGTACTCGCGGCTGACGCCGCCGGCGACCAGCACATCCATTTCCAGCACGACGAAATCGCCATGCTGGGCCACGCGGGCAAAACGCTTGCTGCGGTGCCATTCGGCCAGCAAGCCGGCCGGCAAGTCGCCGCCCTGCACGCGCAGCGGGCAGCTCAGGGTCAGATCCGCATACTGGCCAGGCGATGCTTCATTGCCCCACAGCACTTGAAAGCCGATGCCATGGCTGGCGCTGTGCAGGCGCACGACACCGTCGTGTTCGATGCTGGTGACGGCGCAGCCGGCCGCCTTGATGGCCTCGGCCGTTTGTTCCGCATTCAGGGTGGTCAGCAAGCTATTCGTGTTTTCCATCGTCATTCCATTCATTTCAAAAAGTAAAATTATTGGGGGGCCGGCGCGGGGGCGGCCGGCGTTGCTGCCGCTTCGGTTTGACGCGCATCAAAGCGCCCCTGGTACAGCTGGTCGCCGTACTGCTGGGCAATCTGTTCGAGTTTCACCCGGCTTTGCGCGGCGAACGGCTGGCGTGCCTTCATGACGTCCAGCACGTCGAGCCCTTCATACGCTTGCAGGATTTCCTGCCCGGCCGCATACAGCTGGGCATTCTTGCTTTCGCAGCGCGCCAGGGCGCCCCGCTGCGACGCCACTTCGCCGTCGAGGCGCGCGCGCTCCGCTTCCAGCTGCTTGCCCGTGGCGGCCAGCTGTTCGCTGGCCTGGCGGTACTGCGCCAGGCTGGCGCTTGCCTCTTGCGCGGCGGCGGCGCTGCGCTGTTGCTGCTCGCCCAGTTTTTCCCGTTGCGCGCGCTCCTGCGCCAGTTGCGACTGGCTGCGCGCCAGTTCCTTTTTCAAGCCATCGCTGGCAGGCGCGGCGACGGGCGCCGCCTTGGCGGCAGGTGCGCCCTTGGCTTTCAGCAATTCCAGCTCGCCGCGCGTCTGCTGCAGTTGCGCCGTGACATTGCGCAACTCGGCGCGCAGGCGCTCTTCCATGCTCTGGCCCTTCTGTCCCTGCGCCTGGGCCGTGCCGGCGGCCAGCAAGCTCAGCAACAGTAGCGGCACGCGCATTTTGTTGGATATCAACATCATGGCTCCTTAAAAACGCGCGTTCAATTCGATTTGCAGGGTGTCGATCGACAGTGCCGAACCGAACACTTCGCGGCTCGACGTCCAGCGGCCGTTCAGCCAGGTATTCTTGTCGAGCGCATACGCGCCGCCCAGGTAGTAGCCGCGCGCATTCGTGCCGCCCAGGTGGAAGGTGGAATCGTTGTAAGCGTCAGGCAAGGCATCCGGTTCGATGCGCTTGTAGCCCAGCAAAACGTTCCAGTCGCCGCGCGCCGCCGGATTCGCCTTGCCCAGGGTCGCCTGCAGCATGTAGGCATTGCCGCCGCTCCGGAAATCGGCTTGCGACACGCCGCCCGTGCCGCCGAAATTGTTCATGATGCCGCCCTTGGCGCGCGCCCACATTTCGTTCTTGTCGTAGGCCATGTTGCGCACATAATCGCCTTCGATGCGCAAATCCGTGCCGCCGGCCACCTTGCTATCCCAGCGCGCATTCAGGTTGGCCAGGCGGAATTTCGACGCCAGGCCCACGAATTGCGGCTGCGGCGTGTTCGCCGGGTCCAGCGGGTTCAGGGCGATATTGCGCAACAGCATCAAACTGTTGCCCTTTTGCATGCTCGATGGACGCGACCAGTCCGTGTTGCAGCCATCGGCGCCCGCGTACAGCGCGCACGGCTGCGAATACTCGCCGCTGATGTTGCGGAAGTTGTAGTAGGCCAGCGCGCCGCGCAATTGGTGGTCGCTATTGATCTTCCACGACGCGCCCACTTGCGCGCCCAGCAGCCATTTGTTTTCGCTGGACATTTTTGTCTGGCTGCGGCTAGGCGCATTGTCGGACGAATACTCGAGCGGAATCAGGCCCAGGGTGCCGAACACGGTGACGTCCTTGCTGTCGCCCACCGGTTGCTGCACCTTGGCGGCGATGCCGTCGAAATTGAGTTCGCTGGAAAACAATTCATCACTGGAAACAAACGGATTGTCGAAGCGGCCCGCCGTCAGTTTCAGCCAGGAAGCGGGCTGGTAGGACAGCCAGGCCTGGTCCAGCCAGATGTTTTTCTTGCCCAGACCGCCGCCCAGGGTTTGCGTGGTGGACACGGGGCTGTCATCGTTGCCGCTGGCCAGGCGGATGCCTGCTTGCGTGCTGTCGGAAATGTCGGCCAGGATGCCCAGGCGGGCGCGCGCGCGCAGCAAGTGCTTGCGGTCTTCGCGCGTGTTCAGCAACGCTGGCAAGGCCAGGTTGGTGTTCGAATTGACGTCGTAGCCGCCGCCGCTGTTGAGCGAGCGCCAGTCGATCTCGATATTGCTGTTGGCCATGTCGTAATAGCGCGATTCGTAGCGCGCGCGCACGTCGCCTTCCACGCGGATGCGCTTGGTCCAGGCCGGCGTCTCATTCGGCGCCGCCCAGCCGCCCGCCTTCGCCTCGGCCAACACTTGTCCCTTGATTTCGTCGCGGATCTGCTCGCGCACGGTTTGCGAAATATACGGCACGCGCACGTCACCCGGCTGCACCTGCGCCAGGGCCGCCGGCGCGGCAGCAGGACGCGCTTGCGCGGCGGCCAGCGCTTCGCTTTGCGCCTGCGCCAGCAGCGCTTCGCCGGCATCCTTGTTGAGGGCGCCGCTCTGGATCAGGCCGCGGATCAGTTTGACCATGGTGCTATCGGCCGGTGCTTGCGCTTGCACGGCGCTCGCTGCCACGCTCAGGGCCAGGGCAGCGAGCGCCAGCGGAAGGCGGCGCAGGCGTTGTGGGGAAGAAAATAAGGAATTCATTGTTTCTCTCGAAAAAAATTAATATGAATTGGGGCGCTATGGCCGGCGGCCTTTAATGGAAACGCGGGCCGGGAAACGCAGGGACACCGGCGGCCGCTCGTCGGCGCGGAAGTCGCGCACCATGGCCAGCACTTGCTCATCCGTCTGCGCATTGCCCGTGCCTTGCACCAGCTGCACTTTCGTCGTCCTGCCTTCCGTATCGAGCCACAGGTCGACGCGGATATCGGCAAACGCCAGCTGGCGCGTGCGCGGATCGCGGGCAAAGGCCAGCTGCAGCGCGTTGGCGACATAGCGGCCATACGATCCCGCGCCGAGTCCGCCGCCACCGCCACCGCCCGTCATGCCGCCGCCGCGTCCGGCCTGGATGCCGAAGGCGTCGCTGCCGGCCTGCGCCGCGCCATCGATGGTGACTGGGTCGCCCTTGTCCGGCGACGGGCTTTCCGGCGCGTCATCCATGGGCTTGTCGGCCGGCGTCGGTTCCGGCTCCGACACTTCCGGCACCACCTTGTCGGGCGTCGGTTCCGGCAGTTTTTCCGGTTCCGGCGGCGGTGGCGGCGGAGGGGGCAGCATCAGCATCGGCGGGGCCGCCACTTCGCGCTTGGTCGCGGCCGTGTCCGACAGCAAATACCAGACCAGCGCGGCCAGCGCACCGGCCAGCAGCGCGCCGCCGGCCACGCCGCCCCAGCGGCGCCACCACTGCGCCGCGCCCGACGGTTCCGAGGCAGCCATCTTCATCATGTCGTCACGCTTCACCTTGCGCTCCTCATGCCGGCTTGCCGGTCACCAGGCCCACCTGGTTCAGGTCTATGCGGCGCAGCAAGTCCAGCACTTCGACCACTTTCGCGTATTGCACGGCGGCATCACCGCGCACGATCACGGGGAAGTCGGGCGTCAGGGCCTTTTCCGTGCGCAAGCGCTCTTCCAGCTCGGGCAAGGTGACGGGATAGGCGTCGAGGAAGACCTGGCCCGCGTTGTCGATGGTGATGGCCTTGGTCTTCGGTTTTTCCAGCGCCATGGCCGAACTGGCCTTGGGCAGGTCGACCTTGATGCCGGGAATGCTGGCATTGCTGGTCAGGATGAAGATCACCAGCACCACCAGCAGCACGTCGACGAAGGGCGTGATGTTGATGCCGCCGCTACGCTTGCGGGGGGTAAACTTGGCGGAGGTGGCCATGGTTATGCGCCCCTCACGCCTGTTGCAGCACGGGACGCATCTGGCGTCCATCGCCCTGCTCTTCAGCCAGACGCGTGGCGAATTCGTCGACGAAGACGGCCATATCGGCGACGATGGCGTCAGAACGCGACGACAGCCAGTTGTAGCCGAACAGGGCGGGAATCGCCACGCCCAGGCCCGCAGCCGTACACAACAGCGCCGCCGCCATGCCCGGCGCCACCGAGTTGATGTCCACGGCGCCGGCCATGGCCGCCACGACGAACACCAGCATGATGCCGATCACGGTGCCGAACAGGCCGACGTACGGCGCGCCTTCGATGGTGGTCGAGAGCCAGATCATGCGTTTCGACATGCGCTCGCTTTCGCGCACCATCACGCCATCCATGGCGGCGCGGATGGCGCCGATCGTCGCGTTGGACACGGCGTTCAAGTCGTAGCCGCGGTCGTGGCGGCGGCGCATCTCGTCGATGGCCACGTCATACAGGCGCCACAGCGAGGAATCCGTCTTCACGGAAGTGCTCAGCTTGCCGTTGCGCGCCAGGTGGTCCAGCGGCGCGCCGGCCGCTTCGTGGAACGACTGCATGAATTGCGCATTGGCGCGCGAGATGGCGCCATAGCTGCGGCCCTTGCCGATCATGATGATCCACGACAAGACCATCATCAGGCCCAGCACGCCGACGACGATCCACGCGTCGAGCGGCATGGCGGCGATGATGAAGCCGAAATGGCTCTTGCCGGCCTGCTGTTCGTCGGCGCCAAACACGGCCAGGCGCGATTCGGAACCTTGCGAGACGGCGTCGGCCAGCAGCAGGGCGTCGGGACGGGCCGTGCGCGACAGGCGCAGCTCGTCGATGGCGCCCGTGAAGTTGTTCAGGGTGGCGGTGCCGGAAGCGACCGGCGCCGCATCGGCGCCCACCGACGCGGCGCCGGTGAAGGCTGGCAGCGCGGTGGCCAGCGACACGGCCGGACGGCCGCCCACGTACAGGGCCACGTTGGCTTTATCGGCTTTCACAGCCAGGTGCGACCATTGCGCAGCCTGGATCGGTTGGCCGGGCTTGCTGCGCTGGCCATTCACCTGCACGAAAGGCACGCCCTGGTCGACGCCGATCAGCAATTCGTTGGCGCCATCGCGGCGCGCATACAGCACTTGCTGCGGGCCCAGGTTGTCGGGACGCACCCAGGCGGAAAAGGTGAAGGGCGCGCCGGCGGCCAGCGCCAGCGAAGGCGAGGCAGGCAGCATCAGCGGTGCCGTACCCAGGCGGGCGCCGGCGCCGATGACGGAACCGTCCAGCGCCGGCACGGCCGTCTGGGCATGGTTGCCGTAGGCGGTGCTGTCGCGCGAAGGCACGCCAGGCTCGGTGAAGTGGTACACGAGGCTGTAATCGGGGTCGAAGGTGCGCTGGCCGTTGCCGGAAGCGGGCGCCTTCGGATTGCCGTAGTACATCCACAGCTGCTGCGGCGTGCCGGCCGTCAGGGCCGGTACGTCGACCCAGATCAGGGCGATGCCCAGGAGCGGGTTGAACTGTTCGATCTGGTGGTTCAGCACCGTCTTGTCGTCGCCCGCCACGAAGCGCAGGTCGGCGCCGTTGTCGCTGACGCCTTCGAAGTTGAAGTTACCAGAATGCAAGCGCAGCAGCACGGGAATGCGGCCGGGATCGCCGCCCACGGCGCCCGCCTTCGGGCCGGCGTCGACGGTGACGGGTTTGCGGTAAGCCCAGTCGGGCTGCCACCAGGCATGCGCCAGGCCGGGAACGAGCGTGCCCAGGATCGTGAGCAGGAATAA
Source organism: Janthinobacterium sp. P210005 (assembly GCF_036231865.1). Lineage (NCBI taxonomy): Bacteria > Pseudomonadati > Pseudomonadota > Betaproteobacteria > Burkholderiales > Oxalobacteraceae > Janthinobacterium > Janthinobacterium sp. P210005. Next base: position 42,595 of record NZ_JAZARC010000009.1, on the reverse strand, counting down.
GAGACGTCGAAAACATTGCATGACAGTGATTCTCCGAAGAAAAGTCTAAAAAAGTGCAGTGCTGGTGAGCTGGCCCGTCAGTAGCTGGCCGACAGGTTGAAATTGATGCGGCGCACGTGTTTGTGCGTGCGCGGGCCATCGCGCAGCGGGTAAGCGAAATCGATGCGGCCATTCAGGTAGCGCAGGAACTGGAAGCTGCTGCCCACGCCCACGGAGGCCAGGCCGAACAGGTCTTTCTGCTCGATCATCGGATCGCGCAGACGCAGGCGCGCGCCATCGGCAAAGGCAAACAGGCGCCAGTTTTCCAGGCGGCTGAAATACGTCAGCTGGGGCGTGCGCCATTCGACGGTGCCCGAGACGCCATAGTCGCCCGTCGCTTCGGCCGACAGATAGCCGCGCACGGAATTGGCGCCGCCGGCGGCCATCTGCTCGCCCGACACGAGCGCCGCGTCGGCCAGCTGGCCCGACATGCGCCCGTGCAGCTGCGCGCCGCTGCCCAGGGTGTAGGTGGCGTTGGCGTCGCCCTTCAGCACGAGGAAGCTGGGCGAAGCCTTGTAGCGCTTGTTGTCGTAGGCGGCGCTGTCGCTGCCGTAGCCGAACGCGGCGCGCGTGCCGGCCACCAGCGACAGGCCCAGGCCGTAGGTCGCCGCATCCGTCTGCGCAAAGCCGTTATACGACACGCTCAGGGGCACGTACTTGAGCGGAATATTGCTGCCCGTGCCATTGAGCTTCAAGGCTTCCTGGTTATCCTTGAAATCGATGCCGGCAGAAAAGCTGTGCCACCAGATGCCGCTGTTGGGCACCGTGTAGTTGACTTTCATGCCCAGCGCGTGGCCCTTGCCCAGCACGCTGGTGCCGCCCGTGCTGGCCACGTTGCTGTTCGACTGGTAGCCGGTCGCTTCCACGCTCCAGCCCTGCGTGCCGATCGGTGCCACGTACGAGGCGGACCACACCTTGGTCTGGCTCAGGTCGCCCGGCGTGCCGAAAAAGCTGATGGTGGCGCTATGTCCCATCTGCCACAGATTGTCGTGACCGACCGACATGCTGCTGCGTAGCTTCTTGGTATCGGCGCTGTAATCGTTGTTCAAGCCGACGCTGGCGCGCCACGGGCTGCTGTCCTCGACCTTCAAGTCCACGTCCATGGTGCCGGGCAGGCTGCCCTGCTTGACCAGCGGCATCACCTGGCGCTTGGGACCGCGGTTCAGGGCCGTCAGCTCCACTTGCGCCTGCGTGAAGTCGGGCACCTTGCCTTCCGTCAGGGCCGGCACTTGCTGGCGCACGTCGAGCGGCGAGTTGTATTGCGCGCCGACGACGCGCAAGCGTCCCACCTTCGTTTCGCTCACCTGCAGCACCACCACGCCCTGCTCCACCTGCTGCTCCGGCAAGTCCACGTAGACGGACTGGTAGCCGCGGGCTTGATATGCCGCAACGAGGGCGTCGCGCGCCCCTTCCACGTCCTTCAGGGTGCGGCCCGGCCCCAGGAAGGGCGTCACCGCCTCTTCGATGGCACGCGCATTGAGCACGGTATTGCCGCGCACCAGGTATTCCTCGATCGTCACCTGCCGTTCCGGCGCGGCCACAGGAGCGGCCGCCGGGACCGCGTCCTGCGCGCGCGCCATGCCGGGCAGCGCCAGCATGGCCAGGCACAGCATCGTCAAGGCGGTTGCAGGCGCCGCTGGCGGCACGCCCCTGCCCTTGGTTGTCATTTCACGCATCTTCCATTCACCTTAAAATCAAACGGTTGCCCTGTGTTGCGGCGCTGGGCCGGCGTATTTTTGTTGCTAATGCTGATCTACTGATGCCTAGACAGCCGCCGCGCGCGGCGACTGCCGAATGTCATCAAATGTTCATAAAACTCCGCTCAAGGCTGCAAACCGCGCCGCTCGTTCGGCGTGAGCGCCTGCAGCTGCGGCGCCGTCAACGGCCCCGCCCCCAGCACCTGCACCACGCCGGCCGGCTGGTAGCTGGACGCCTGCGGTTCGCCGCCCGTGTGCTTGCCAACACCGGCTTCGTCCGCCTGCTCGTTGCCAAAGCCCAGCACCTTCACCGTGAACAGCGACGGCTGCGCCTGGCGCGTGGCAGCCCGTTCGCGCTGCAGCACGTCCTGCGCCGCCGTCACAGCTTGCGTGGCGGCCGCGCTGGCATTGCTGAGCGCCCCCACGTTCACCGAGGCGATCACGGGCATGCCCGTGGCCTTGCCCTGCACCTGGATGTTTTCCGCGTTGACCACCTGCAAGGCCGCCAGGTTGACGTTACCCGAGACGCGGATGCCCGCCTCGCCCGCGTCGATGGTGCCCAGCGGGGCGATCAGGTCGATGTCGCCGGGCGGCACCTCCGGGATCGGGTTCAGGGTGGCGATGCCGGCGCCCGTCGTCGGCGTGCTCGGCGACAGGCTGACGAGGCCGATGCTGTCGTAGGTGCGGCGCTGCGGCGTGTAAACGACGGTGGACTTGGTGCCGCGGCCCGCATTGATGTCGCCCGTGGCCGACCAGGCCAGGATGTTGCCGCCGAATGTGGTGAAGATGCGGCTCTGGCCCAGCAGGATGCTGTCTTTCGCATACATCTGGATCTCGCCCGCCCCCTGCGTCAGCACGCCCGAGCCTTCGCCCGGCGCATAGCCGCCGTCGACGCCGATCAGCGCGCGCCCGCCCGGCACCGCGATGCCGATATCGCCGCCGAAATCCGTGTGGATGCCGGCATCGTTGACGATCACGTGCGGCACGTTGACGGTCGGACGCCCCGCCTCGGCCCACTCCTGCGGACTCAGGTAGCGCACGCCCGCGACGGGCCGCTTGGTATAGATGCCTGCGTAGTCGTTGACCGTGTACAGAGCGCTGCTGAACATCGTCAGGTCGCCCTTGTACTCGATCTTCTTGCCCGCCTTGTCCTGCGTCGGGAAGAGGGTGGCGATGGCTTCGCGGCCGCGCAGGTAGCTGCCGCGGCGCACGCCGTCCGGATCGTTGTACTCGCGCCCGGCCGCCTTCAGTTCGGCAAAGTAGACATTGCTCAGGTACACCTGCTGCTGTTCCTTCGGCAAGGCGGCAAAGAAGCTGCGCGCATCGGTGGCCGGGTCGTAACGGATACCCAGGCCGCTGTCGCCGCCAAAGCGCGTCGTCAGCCAGTTCACCAGGTGCAGCTGGCTGACCTGCGCGTATTCGCGCGCCAGGTCGCGCCGCACGCCGCCCGTTTGCGAGCCGGCCTTTTCCAGTTCCGCCTGCTTCGTGCTGAGGAAGGCGGCAGCGCCTGCCTCGTCGCCTTTGTAGCCGAACTGGCCGCGCAGCCAGTCGGCCAGGGTCAGCTTGCCGCCGTAGACGTACACGGCGCTGCCGGCCTGGTCGGCCAGCGGACGGCCCGGGTCGGCCAGCTTGGCCGGGTCCAGGTAGCGCGCCGCGAAGGCCGCGTAGTCGGGGCCGTTGCGGCCCACGCCGGCGGCCACGCTGATGCCGGCGCCATTGCCGCGCTCGCCGGGACCGGTGCTGACGATGGAACCGAGGCTGCGCAGCTCGCCCTTGTCGGCCATATACAGGTCGCGTCCGGCGCTCACATTGAGCTGGCCCGGTCCCGCCACATAGAAGGTGCTGTAGCGGATATCGCGCCCGGCGCTGACGACAGAAACGTCATCGGCATGGCGGTGCACGAACAGGTTGCCGCGCGCCGTCGAGCTGCCGGTGACGACCGGCTTGTCCGGATAGTCCGGCCGGCCGACAAAGCCCTGGCTGGTCCATCCGGCCGCGCCGTCCGGCACGCCCTCGACGCTGCCGAGCGGCGTGCCCGAGTTGACGATATCGCGTCCGGCGCGCACGGCCACGGCGCCGCCGCCCTCGTACCACAGCCCCAGGGCGCCGCTGACGCCCTTCAGGTTGCCCCGGTACACGATGCCGCCCGTGCGCAGACCGACGATGTCGCCGCTGCTGGCATAGAAGTGCGCGGGCAGCTGGCCTGCCGGCACATAGTCGGACACCGTCGGCGGCGTCATGCTGAACAACGGATACAGTTGTTGCCCGGCATCGCTGGCACCGTTCGGGGTCGAGCCGAACCATTTCAGCGCACCGGGCGCCAGCGCATCGGCGCTGACGTTATGCAGCGGCAGCAGGCCGAACCAGACCTTGTCCAGGGCGCCGACGAAGCCCGGATTGAACGGATTCGGCAGCATGCGCGGGTCGGCGCCCGATGGCGTGATCGGATAACCGGCCGCATGGATGGAGTCGGCGGCCAGCATTTCCAGCTGGCCCGTGCCCGTCCTGACAAATTGCGGCGCCACCGGCGACGGCGCCAGGATCACGCCGTTTTGCGGCATGTCCACCTTGCCGCCATCACCACCCAGCCTGCCCAGGCTGGCATTGCCGTAGTACAAGCTGCCGCTGGCGGCCACGGCGCGCAGCACGGACGGCATGACGAAGCGCCCGTCCGTCGGCGCGTGGTTGTCGCCGATCGTCGAATTGATCCAGGACGAGGTGGGCGTCAAGTTGCCGCCCGCGCTGAACAGGTCGATGGCCGTGGCCGGCGTCCACAGCGAGAACCAGCTCCAGCCTTCGCCGGTGCGCGCCACGCCCTGGTAGTTGAACGGCGAACCGTTGCCCAGCTGCTTCACGCGGCCCGCATCGGCCGTGCCGCCCAGCACCAGGTCGCCGCGCGCATCGATGCGCACGCCGCTGTCGCCCGGCACCAGGATAGGCCCGCCGCTGGCGATGGACGTGCCCGCCGTGTAGGTTTCGTACGGCCGCGATTCCGTCGGATCGGCGCGGTCGAAACGCAGTTCGACGCCGCCCACGGCGCCCGCCTCCATGCGCAGCGCGCCACGCAGGTTGGTGAAGGTACTGTTGAGCGTGGGATACTGGCGCTCGAAGCGCGTATCGACATTCGCGAAGTCTCCGTTGCGGTCGAAACTGCGCACCGCGGCGACCGGATTGAGGCCGCCGCCGATGCGGATGTCGAGGTCGCCCCCGCCCGTCAGCAGCAGCTTGCCGTCCGGCGTCACCCTGCCCGTGCTGCCCACGGCCACGTTCAGGCCCTGGCTGCGCGGCGCGAATTCGCCGGCCGGGTCGGCACGCGAGGTCAGCATGCCGGCGTCGCCGCCCGCCTGCAGCAGCACATTGCCGCCGCCCAGGGTGCCGATGCCCGTAAAGCCCGACAGCACCGGCAAACCGGCAAACAGGTCGGGACCTTCGGGGCGCGCGACGTAGGTGCCGAAATTGATCCACCACGCCGTCGGCACGCCCGCGCCCGTGCTGCCGCTGCCCTGGCGCCACAGCCAGCTGCCGATATCGCTGGTGTCCTGCTGCGCGTTGAGGAAGCCGATGGCATCTTCGCGGCGTTGCGTGGAGGTGCCCAGGGTATCGCCCTTGACGTCGCCCTGGGCGCGCAGCAGCAGATTGCCGCCGTGCTCGGGATACCAGGCGCGGTACAGGCTCTCGCTGCCGCCATCGACGAAGCGCGTCAGCTTGTCGCCCAGGGCGCCGAGCAGCTGGCCCTTGGCGTTCAGGCCGCGCGGCAAGTTGAACAGATCCTTGCCATCGACCAGCGGCGAGGCCGACTGCGTGCCCGCCGTGTAAACGCCATACAGCGAACGCATGTCGAAGTCGCCCGCGGCCAGCAAGTCGAGGTCGCCCGTGCCCGTGCGCAGCACACTGAACAGGGGCTGGCGCGCCGGTTCCACATTGGTCACATATTCGGGCGGCGTGCCGTCCGCCACCTTGATCACATAATGGGCATAGTACTCCAGCATGAACTCTTCGCTGCCAAACCACGTCTCGATATCAACCTCGCCTTCCGGCATGCCCTCGCTGATGGCTTGTTCACTGAAGATATATTTGCCCGGCAAACCCGTACCCGGCTTGACCGACGTCTTTTCCCCCATGCCGTAATGCGTATCGGCCAGCATCAGATGGGCGTCCTTCGCATGCGGCCGCAGCGCGCGCGTATCGGCCGCGGCCGTATCGGCGCCGCCCACCAGGCGCAGCGACCACGCTTGCGAACCCTGGGCCAGCATGGGCGCCAGCGCCAGGTTGCGGCCCTGGCTGCCGCTGCCATCCTCGCTGCGCAGCGCCACCATGGTCGCGTCGCCAGGCAGCTTGACCAGCGTGCCGGCTGGCAGCACGCTGCCCTTGTCCAGCGCCAGCGCGGAGGCCAGCACCACGCCATTGATGGAATTGACGCTATCGCCCGTGTCGCGCGGTTGGCCTTCCGGGAAGGGCAAGGCCACATTCGCCGGCCACACCATGGCCGCCACCTTGGCCGCGCCAGGCAGGCGCAGGCCGGCATCGAGCTGCATGCCGCTCGATAAGGTCAGCGCCTTGGGCAAGACGGTGCCGGCCGCGTACAGCACGCTGCCGTCGGCATTGCGCACAGCACCGCCCAGCACGCTGCCTGCTGGCAAGTTCAACTCCGCCGTCAAGGTGGCGCGCGCCGCCAGCAAGGTGCCGCTGCGCAACTCCATGGCTTTCATCGGCACGGCAAAATTGACGCTCGTGCCCGATTTGAAATACGTGTCCTCGGCCAGGGTCACCAGGCCCGCTTGCGGCACGACGACCTCGCCGCCCCACGGCAGCCGGCCTTTCACCAGCTGCCAGCCCTTGTCATCCACCGTGACGGGCAGCTTGCTGGTATCGAAACCATCGGTGATGCTGCCAAAGACGCTGAGCTTGCCACCGGCGCGCACTACCAGCGCACCGGCCTCGCCCGAGCCGTACACGCCGCTCAGGCGCGCCAGCGGATTGACGCCGTCGTAGCGGTGGCCGGACAGGTCGATGTCGCCATCGATATGCAGGTCGCCGCCCGGCGTGGCGCTGACGATCTCGACGCCGGGACGCAGGTGGAAGGCGTTCGCATCGCCGCGCAAGCCGCGCAATTTGTTGTTCATCAAGTTGCCGTTCGCCAGCGCATTGACCATGAAGGTCTGGCTGTCCCCGTGCTTCCCGTCCAGGTAAGCCTGGTTGATGCTCTGGTAGCTGCGGCCATCCGCGTCCTTGCCCGTGCCGGCCGGGGCATCCTTGTATTGCCAGAAGGCGTTGACGTTGACGGTGCGCGCACCGGCGATGTTCAGCGCGCCTGCCGCATCGATGTCGATGTCGTCGCCCGTGGCGCCACCGAGGCGGCGCGCGTTCAGGTCGATGCTGCCATAGTTGCCGCCGCCTTTGCCTGCCTCGCCACTGCGCAGATCGAAGCGCGCGCCGTTTTCCAGGGTCAAGCGGCCGCCAGGCGACGCCAGTTCGATCACGGCGCGGTTCGGCGCCTCGATCACCTGGCCATAGCTGTCCGTGCGCAGCACCGTGCCGTGCGCATCGAGCACGGCGCCGGACTGGATGGTGACGCCGTCGCGGCCGGCCAGGCGGATGCTGCCCACCTGTTCGCCGCTGGCGTCGATGCGGCCATGCACCGTCAGGCTGCCGCCGTCGACGGAGACGCTCACTTCGCGCGCCTTGAGCTCGTCGCCGATGGTCAAATTGCCCTGCTTGAGCTGGAAGCTGCGGCTGCCGAATACCTTGCCCGTGTTCAAACGCTGGTTCAGGCCGGCGAAGTCGCCGACCTGCTGGGCGCGGATCTCCGCACCACCGGCCGCGTACAGCACCTGGGTGCCGCCCGCGTCATAGCTGCCGCTGGCGCCGCCCAGCAAGGTGCCGCGCAAATCGACGCTGCCGGCAGCGTCACCGGTGGCTGTCGCGCTGAGCTTGCCGGCGCGGTTGTTCACGGCCGACACGTCGATCACGGAGGCGGCCGCCTGGCGCACATCGCCTTCGCGGCTGTCGAGGATCACGTCGCCGCCCCAGCTGTATTTGCTGGTGTCGTAGAAATCGATCTTGCGCCCCGCCAGGTCCAGCTTGGCCTTGTCGCCCAGCAGCACATCGCGCTCGGCCGACAGGGTCAATTTTCCGCTCGGCAAGACCACCGACGTATCCACGCTGACATTGTTGCCGCTGAGCGCCACTTCGGCGCCCAAGGCGCCGGCCAGTGCCGCATTCGTCGGCGTGGCGGCGGCCGCGCCTGCCGGTGCGCTCACCTTCAGGTCGCCGCCCGCCGTAATACGGTTGACGGAGCCGGCCGCGCCCGTCAGCAGCGGCGTGTTGATCAGCAAATCGCCGCCGCTGTAGCGGTAGCCATTGGTGGCCGTATCCCACGCGCTTTGCGACTGGTAGACGGACAGGCTGCCCTTGTTGTTGGCCGTCAGCTGTTCGCTGGCGTTGAGCGCCACCTGGCCGAAGCCCAGCACCAGGCGGTCCAGCTTGTGGATGGTGTCGGGACGGCTGTCCGGCGTGAAGCCGAACTCGATGCGCTTGGCATCGACCTGCAGACGGCCGCTGCCCGTGCCGGGGCCATTGGCAACCACGGCGCCGGGCGCGTTCGTCGCGCCCTGCCACACGAGGGTGTCCGTGTGGATGCGCGCCAGCGCGTCCGCGCCGCCGTAGCCGTAGATGGCGGGCGTATTGAGCACCAGGCGCGACAGCGACGACTTGCCCGTGGCCGCATCGATGGTCGACAGCTGCGACGAATCATAGAAGTTGAAGGAATTGCGCGCCGTCAAGCCCAGGCTTTCCAGCGCCGGCGCACCCGTGCTGGTGTCGCCGCGCAGCAGGCGGTCGAGCACGCCCTGGTTCAGCGCCAGGCCGTCCGGCAGAGCGCCGCGGGCGCTGGCGTCCGCCAGGGACGCCTCGCTGCCGACATTGATCGCCCCCATCGCCAGCACCAGGTTGCGCGTGCCATAGCGCACGTTGTCGCGCAGGGTGAACGCGCGCTCCGTCACGGCGGCGATGGTACCCTCGGAATACAGCGAGGTGCCGCCGCCACAGGCGCCGTCCGCCTTCCTGCAGGCGCCGATGTCGATGATGCCGGGGCCATACGATTCGGACGACGGCGCTGCGGCCGGCAGCATGTCCAGCCAGCCGTTCGAGACGGCCAGCACGCTGCCCATGGGCAGGTACACATAGCCGTCGCGCGAGTCCCAGGCCGCCTTGCCGCGGCCCAGCGTATTGATGCCGGAACCCTGCTCGAGGATGATGCCGTCGTCTTTTCTCGCCGTCACCAGGAACACTTCGGCCGCCTTCAGCACGGCGCCGTCGCGCAGCACGATGCCGCCCGCCGATTCGTTGATGGCGGCGATATTGGCGCGCTGGTTGCTGCCCGTGCCAAATTCGCTGTAGGTCACGCGCGGCAAGCCGCCGATGCCCACGCGCTGGGCGCCGAAGGCATTGATCTGCGACGCGTGCACGGAGACGCCATTGAAATCGGCCAGCGGCGCCGTGCCGTCGGCCAGCACTTCGTAGCGGGTCGATGCATGGTTGCCCGTGCCCAGCAGCAGGGAGCCGCCGAAGCCGCCCTCGGCCGGCGCGTACAGGGTGCTGCCATCCATCATCAATGGCGTATGGTTGTTCTCGACGCTGTGCAGGGATGGAGCGATCAGTTGCAGCCGCACGCCCTTGGCGTCGCGTTCGAGCATGGCGCGCGGCACGCCGTCGCGCGTGGCCTGCGCCACGGCAAAGGCGGCATAGCCCGTTTCATTGTATTGCGAATAGCTGCGCAGCACGTCGGCCGGCGTCAGGATGGCTTGCTGCGCCACCACGTCGCGGAACGCCGTGCCCGCCACGCCCGTCTGCGCCGCGGTGGCAAACGAGCCATTGCGCATGGCGATCGTGCCGCCTGTCTCGACGGCGCCGGCCGGGCCATTCAATTCCACGCGGAATGCACCGGGCAGCAGGGCAAAAGTCGATGGCAGCAAGGTGTAGGTGCCGGCCGCCAGGCCGGGCACGCCCGCGCCGATGGTGATCTGGCGTCCCACGGCGGGCTTGCCCGCGCCTTGCTCGGCCGTCAAAGGCGCCACGTCCGGCTGTACGCCGGGAATGATGGCGTACACGGGGTTGGTATTCAGGCCGGGCAGGGTGAAGCCGCCGTTCGGCTTCATCTGCACCAGCGGATTGAGGCGCGCGTCGGTGGAGCCGCCGCGTCCGGCCAGGAAGGCCGCGCCCGTCAAGGTGCCGCCGCCCGACAGGTCGAGCACGGCGCCGGCTTGCACGTCGACGGCGGCGCCCGTCAAGGCGATCTCGGGACCCTTGCCCACGCCCTTGAACACGACGTCGTTGCCGTCATACAGGTAGCTGAGGCCATCGAGCGTGCCGCCGTACGGCATCGTCAAGCCTTTCGCGCTGACGGACGTCAGGCTGCCCGGCAACAGGTTGACATGGCCCGTGTAGGCTTCATAGCCTTCGGCGCCCAGATTGATCTGGCCCAGCGGCGCGCGCAGCACGCCATGCTGGTTGATGGTGGGGGCAACCAGGCTCAGGCTGCCAAACACGGAGAACGGCTGGTTCGGCGTGGCGCTGCCGGCGCTGCGCCCGATATCGAGCGTGCGCAGCGGATCGAGCGTGACGCGGATAATGCCGTATTCGTCGATGGCGCTCTTCTGGCCCACCGTGACCATGCCGCTGTCGCCCGTGGCCGGGTAGATTTGCGCGGCCACCAGGGTGGCATTGCCCGGCTGGTACAGGGCGGCGCTGTTCGACAGGCGCATGTCGCCGCGGCTGTTGAGGGTCAGCTGCTCGAAGGCATCGCGTTCGACCACCAGGTCGGCGCCGCTGCTCTGCGCGATGGTGCCGCGCGTACCCATGTTGACCTCGCCCGCGATATCGAGCATGCCCGCATCGATCTGCAGCAGGGAATCCTCGGCCACCAGCGGCACGCCCAGCATGCCCCGTCCCCTGCCCAGGTTTTTCGAGCCTTTCACGGCATTGGGCACGATGTAATCGTCCTTCTGGGCACGCACGGCCGTGCCCAGGCGCACGTACGGTGCCGCCAAGCGCACCTGGCTGGCAAGGCTGGCCGCCTTGTCCTGGCCATCGGGCAAAGGCTGCTGCGCCAGCCCCAGCGAGGTGGCGCTCAGGCGCAGGCTCTGGCCCAGCGACAGGTTGACGTCGCCGTCAAAACTGAGCATGCCATTCACATGCAGGGCAAGGTTGTCGAAGCCGCCCGCCTGCACGCGGTCGACGCCCAGGCGCGCGCTGCCATAGCGCAGCGCCGCATCCTGCTGGCCGGCGCGCAAGTCGACGGGCAAGGCACTTTCGCCCTGCGCCTGCGCCAGCAGCATTTCGCGCGGCACGCGCACCGCGTTGTCCACGTTGCCGCCTTGCAAGTTGTAGCGGTCGACCTTGCCATAATTGGGCGTGTCCAGCGCCAGCGCCAGGGTGCCGCCGGCCGCACCGGCGCCACCGGCCGCGGCGCGCAGGGTGCCGTCGGCAAAGATGCCATTGTACGAACTGAGCGAAATCAAGCCGCCATTGCCAGCCACGTTGACGGCGCCCTGGTTCGGCAAGTCCAGTGCGGCTTGCGCGCCGCTGGCGTCGAGCAGGGCGCCCGGACGCACGACGACAAAGGCATCGGCTGCGTCGACGCTGGCAGCGTCAGCCTTGTAGCGGGCGCCGATTTCGATGCTGCCGCCCTGGTCCGCACGGCCATAGCGGCCGCCGCGCATGTCGGTGGCGACCGTGGCGCGGCCAGCGACATCGAGCACGGCCTTGTCGCCGATCCAGATCGACGTGGTTTGTCCCTTGCCGTTCGGCAAGTCCACATCATTGCCCGTGCCAAACGTGCCTGGCAGGATGGCGATCTTGCCGCCCCAGGCGTCGAGCCGCCCATCGACGGTGATCTGGTCATTGCCCGTCAGGCTGATCTGGCGGCCCGGATCGACCTGGATGACGGCGCCCTGGGCCACCGCCAGGGCGCCCTTCACGTGCGGACTGCCGGCCGTCAGCGACAGGTTGGCGCCGGCGCGCTGCGTCAGGCGGGCCTTGCGCGCATCTTCCTGGTACAGCTCCGGCGTCCACAGTTCCAGCGCGGCGCCAGGATCGGTGCCGCCCGCTACCGTATGGCCCGTGGCGGGATTGAAATGCAGCACGGGCATGGTGACGTCAATATGCGCATCCTTGACCACCGCGACGCCATCGCGGCCCGTGATGGCGTAGTCGGCAAAACCGCTCCGGAACAGGCTCGCGTCCAGCGCCAGCAGCGGCTTGACGGCCGCGTCGCGCCCCAGCACGATGCCGGCCGGCAGCACCAGACCAGGCGGCGCGCGCAATTCTTCGGTGGCGATGCTGCCCGCCGCGTACTTCGTCGTCACCGGTACGATAGGCAAGCCCTGCGGAAAGGCAGCCGCCGACACCACGAAGCCGGCATTCAGGCCATTGATGACCGTCAGCACGCTGCCGGCTGGCACGATGGAACCCTCCCATACATACGTCGCGTTGTTGATGACGACGTGCGCGCCAGGCGGCAACAGCAGGTCGGCCCCCAGCACCAGCGGTTTTTGCACCGACACATCCACCACCACGGGTTTGCTCAAGGCCTGGCCCGGCTTGATCACGCTGGTGGTCAAGGTGAAAGCCAGGGGAATCGTCTCGCCCTTGGCGATCAGCAATTCATCGGCCAGGCGCAGGGCCAACGGCGAACTGCTGCCGCCTGGCAACACATCGCCTTCGAGCAGTTGGCCGCCGATGCTGACGGCCGCGCCGCTGTCGATCACCAGGCGTCCGCCGCCTTTCACGCCATGGCCGCGCAATTCGCCATCGAGCTTGAGCATGGCGCCCGTCGGCGCCTTCTCCGTCGGCAGATCGACCGCCAGGGTGATGTCGCCGCCGCGCCCGCCCTGCAGGCTGCCATTGCCCATCAGGGCCGCGCCGGACGAGACGTCGATGACGCTGCCGCCCGTCAGGTCGATGCCGCCCGAGCTTTTCAGGCTGACCTTGCCGCCATTGATATACGGCAAACCGGCGCCGGCGCCGGGATCGAGTTCTAGGTTGCTCCACAGGCCGCGCGCATCGAGGCGCACGCCGGGCGCCACGCGCACGCCGGCCGTGCCCGTGGGACGGTTGTCCGGCACGAGCTTGCCATCGGCCCATACCGCGCCCGCATTCGCCAGGTAGCGCGAGACGATGTCGCCGGCGGCGATGCTGCCGCCGCGCGCGCTCACGTTCGCTTTCAGGGCCACGTCGGTGGCGTGCAGGGCGATGTCGCCGCCATCGGCCACGCGCACGTCGGCATTGACGTCGAGCTTGTCGTAGGCATAGATATTCAGCACGCCCAATTCCAGCCCGTTGAGCCAGTCGGCGTCGAGCTGCAAGGTCTGGCTGCGCGCGGCCGGCAAGGCGGCGTCCAGCAGTTGGCCATCGGCGATGCCGGCCACCTTGCCGATTTGCACCTTGTCCAGCACGGCTTGCGGGCTGTCGCGCATCTGGCCCGTCTTGGTATCGAAGACGGGTGTCATTTTGCCGACGATCAGTTGGCCGGCGCGCGCCGCCGCCGTCTGCGCCTGCTTGTAGCCATCCACGCCGTCATCGCGCTTGCGCTGCTGGCGCTCGCCCTGGAACACGGACGTGTCGATATCGCCTTCCAGCACGGCCGCGCCCGTGGAAACGATCAGGCGGCCCGCATCGCGGCCCACCGTATAGCCGTTTTCCAGGCGTTCGCGCGGGCCGATCAGGGCATTCGCATAGGTTTCCGTCGTATTCGCGCCCCAGCGCGCATGCGTGCTTTCATAGCCGCGGTACAGACCCGTGTACAGATTGTCGCCCGGCGCCGTGCTGAGCTTGTACATCGCGCCATCGGCGCCCTTCAGCCACGTCTGCTTGACCATGCCCGTCTGCACGTCCAGCGAGCCGCCGGCGATATTGATGCGCGAACCGGCCTGCGTCACCACTTCGCCGCCGCCAAAGCCGACAGTGCCGCCCTGGGCCGCCCATTCACCGATGCCGTGGCCGCTGGTGTTCAGGTAGCCGCTCACTTCCAGCAAGCCGCCGGCCGTGTACCAGCGGTCCGTGGCATAGCCATTCGTGCCGGCCGGCACCAGCACCAGGTCGCGGCGGTCGACCCACACATCGCTGTTGTTCAGGTATTTGGCGTCGCGGCTGCCGGGCGCGTCGCGCTGCTCGTTGCCCTGCACGTTGATCAGCACATTGTTGCTGCTCATGTCGACCTTCACGCCGACGGCGCCGGAGACGTCGATGGCGGCATCGCGCGCCACGTGGCTGCGGCGGGCCGCGTCGACCAGCACCTGGCCGCCCGTGGCAAGGGTCAGCGAATCGCCTTCGAACTCCACGTTGCCGGCCGAAACGATGCGCACCAGCGACTGGTCGCGCCGGTCCAGCGGCGTGTCCGTTCCCTTGCCCGTGTCTTTCAGCAGGGTGTCGCGCTGCACATCGAGCGCCGTGGCGCCGTTATCGTCGATAACAATGGCGCTGACGCTGCCGCGGCCCATGGTGACCTTGGCGTCGTCGCCCGCCGCCGCCAGGTGGATGGCGCCGCGTCCGTTGACGGAGGTGCTCGACAGCAGCACGCCGTCCTGGCGCAGCGTGTTGCCGCTCAGCGTGATGTCGCCACCGGCCGACTGGATCAAGCCGCTGTTGACGACGGCGCCGGCGTCGCTGCCGGCCGCGCGCAGCATCCCGACTTCATTGCCGCGCGTGCTCGAATACTGGTTCTTGTCCGTGCCCTGGCCCGGGCGCACGACGATGGCGTCGCCGGCGGCCAGCGTAGTCTGGCCGTTCGGCGTGGTGATGGCGCCCGCGTTGTGGACGCCGCGGCCGGCCAGCAGCACATAGCCGCCGCCTTCCGTCACCGTCTGCGGCTTGCGCGTGTCGATGCGCGCGCCGGCGGCGACGACGACATCGGCCTCGGCCTTGCCATGCTTGAAGGTATTCTGGTCCAGCAACAAGTCATTCGCAAAGGTCGGCACGGCGCCCGTGCCCTGCGCCTTGCCGTACAGGCCGCTCTTGAACTGGCTGTCGCTCATGCCCATGGCGGCGGCCGCCAGATTGCGCGTATCGACCTGGCTGCTGCCCGTAAACACGATGCCGTTGCGGTTGACGATCATCACCGTGCCATCGGCCTTGATCTGGCCCTGGATCTGGCTGGGGCGCGCCAGCGGATCATTGACCCGGTTCAATACGGACCAGTTCGATTTCTGGTCGAATTGCAGGGTGGTGTTCTTGCCGACGTTAAAACTTTCCCAGTTCAGTATCGCCTTGTCGTCCGTCTGCACGACCTTCACGACGGTCTTGCCGTCGGCCTGGCTCTGCACCGGTCCCTGGGCGTTGAGCCAGCCGGCCGTCAGGCTGTTGCTGTCGACCTGCAAGCCGCCCTTGACCAGGCCATCGGGAGCGCCGCCCGCCGCCAGCGCCGCCTGGCGCGCGGCTGCCTGCACCGCCTGCTCGGCGGCGATGCCGCGCGCGGCCAGCAACAGGTTATTCAGTGATTGCTGCAGCTTGCCTTCCGCCTTCTGCTGCTGCAGCAAAGGATTGTTCAGCGAGGTGGCTGGCTGGCCATTCGGCAAGCGTCCCGTGGCCGCGGCCGTGCCCTGCTGCGCGCCCTTGCCGGCAAACCAGGCGCCGCTGAACGGCTGCTGCGCCTGCGCGCCGCCCGCCTGCAGCAGCACGGCGATGGCCAGCGCCAGCGGTTTCAGGCGTACCGGGCGCCCGGTCCGGTTGCCCGCCATGGCGGAGGAGGATGCGTGTTTCGTGACCGACTTGCTTCGCTGCATGGCGACATTCCCTTTTCATGTTCCGTTGCTGACCGATATCGCGAGGCGGCGCGCGGCACGCACGGGGGCGGGCGGCAGGCACTGATTCGCGGCTTCCAGCAGCATTGACAGGGAACAAGGTCCGGGACTGCAAAAGGTCATGAAAATGTCATAATTGGCGGCATGCCATCGGCATGCATCGCTAGCCAAACAGCACGATGCCGCCCGGCAGTCGCGTCACGCGCGCGCCATACGCGTCCTGGATCAGGGCGATCACGTCGTCGAGACGGTCGAGCGAAAAGCTCGCTTGCACGCGCGTGAGTTTCAAGGCGTCGCCATTGAGGATCAGCTTGCCGGGACGGTAGCGGTTCACCTCGTCCACCACCTCGGCCAGGGTGCTTTGCTTGAACACCAGCAAGCGCTGGCGCCACGCGCTGACGTCGCCCCTGGCCACCGCGCGGGCGATGCCGAAATGCTCGGGCCGGTAGCGCAGCTGCTGGCCGGCCGCCAGTTCCGCATCGTTGCCGGCCTGCGCCACGCGCAGGCGCCCCGCCAAACACGTCACGCACACTTCCTGGCCGAACAGGCGGATATTGAAACGGGCGCTGCCGGCCGACACGGTGCCGTCGCCCGCCTGCACGCGCACGCGCGCCGCGCCGCGCAAGCCGGCCTGGAATTCCGCCTCGCCCGCCAGCAGCACCAGCGCCGCGGCGCCGTCCTGCACGGGCGCCGCGTCGAGACGCGTCTGCGTATTCATCTGCACCAGCACGCCGCCGTCGAGCGCCACTTCGCGCTGTTCGCCCGTGCCCGTGGCGTAGTCGGCGGCAAGACCCGCGACGGCCGGCCACAGGTCCATGGGCGGGCGCAGCACCAGCAAGCCCAGCGAGGCGGCCACGGCGCCGCCGAGCCAGGCGCGCCGCGCCGTGTTGACGGGGGCCTGCGCCCGCTTGACGGCGCGCGCGGCCGGCGCCATGGCGCCCCACACGGCGCGCGCCTCGGCAAACGCGTTGGCATGCTTGCGGCTGCGCGCGCACCAATGGCGAAACACTTGCGCATCGCGCTCGCTGACCTGGCCCGAGGCCAGGCGCACGACCCACGCCTGCGCTTCCTTCTGGATGACACTCATGTCGTCTTCCGCTTGTTCAGTCATGATGTTTAGACGTTTTTCCCGCGCCGGGACCGAAGCGCTGAATGAAATCGCGTCCCATGCGCTCGCAGCAATGTTCCAGGCCGGCGCGCAATTCCTTCTCTACCGTGCGGGCGGAAATGCCGAAGCGCTCGGCGATATCGCGGTGCGGCAACTGGTCGACGCGGGCGGCGATGACGATGGCGCGCCGGCGTTTCGGCAACTCCTGCAAGGCCCGTTCCAGTTCTTCCAGCTCGGCGCGCGCGCTGAAGGTGCGGGCCGGGTCGGCCAGCTCGTCGGCCATCTCGTACAGGTCATCGATATCCGGCAAGCTGAGCAGGCGCGCATTGTCGCGACGTTGATCTTCCGCAATGTTGATGGCGATGCGCATCAAATACGCGGACGGGTAGCTGATGGCCTCGGGCGCATTCATCCGTTCGACCCGCAGATACGTTTCATGCAGCGCGTCGTTGGCCAGGTCTTCCGAGCCCAGGCGGCGCTGCAAGTGGCGGCGAAACTGTCCGTAGCGTTCCAGGAACAGCTTGCGCAAGGTGGTTTTGAGCAATTCCGGCATGGTCAGGGCGCCCCGGCCAGCAGGTAGGGCGCGCAATCGGCATCCGGATCGGGCCGCGGCGTCAATAAAATCGTCAGCGGCTGCGGCAAGCCCGCCGGTGGCGCGCCATCCATCAGCAGGTTGCGCAAACGCTGCAGCACGGCGCGGTCGCGCTGTTCCACGCCGCTCGGTTCCAGCACGTGTACGGCGCGCACCTTGCCTCGCTCGTCAAGCCACAGCTGGAAAGCCAGGCGGTAGCGGCCGAAGGCGTCCGGATGCAAGCGGCACAGGGCGCGCGTGAGCGAGCGCTGCAGGATGGCCGCATAGCCTTGCAACGGTGGTGCGGCAGGAGCGGCCTCGGCCGGCACAGGCGCCGGCGCCACGGGGGCGTCGGCCAGCGCCAGCAAGGTAAACGCGTTGCTGCCGCTGAAGCGCGCGCCCAGCTGCGTGCCTGCCAGCAAGCGCTGCAGCGCTTCGGCCGGCGTGTAATCGCCGCGCACGGGCGCTGCCACGCGACCGGCCGCCAGCTGGCTGCTGACGAGCACGGAATACCCGGTCACTTCGCCAAACGCCACCAGGGCCGCATCGAGCGGCTGGGCGGGCAAGTCGAAGCGCAGGGTCGCGTGCGCGCTGGCGTCAGCACCGTCCGCGCCCGCAGCCGGCCGCACGAATGTCATCAATGTCATGAATGTCATCAGCAAGCAGGCGGACAGGGCATTGCCCGTTGCGGCGCGGCGGTGGCTTAGTGTCATTTTCCAGGGGAATCAACGAAAAATCCTGCTCATGAAGTGTCTTGACTGCAATGTTGTCTGCAGAATGGCAAGATGGTAGCTTCATAAAATGACAACTGCATGACATGGCATCGGCCCGCATGCCGGCCTGTGTCATCGCCGCGACATATGATCTTGCTATGCTGAACGTCTGATCCACCGTTCCGGGAGCCGCCATGGCACGCCTGTTATCACTATTGCTGCTGGCCTGCGCCGCCCTGTCCGCACAGGCGGACGAGCACACCGTCGTCGTGAAGGCGGCCGCGCCGGAGAAGGGTTGCGTGGAAGTGGAAGTCAATGGCAAGCGCGCGCAATCGATGTCTTGCTTGAATGAAAAATTATTGCCAGATAGCAACACCGTGAACCGGCAGCCGCCCGCCCTGTCCGGCGCGGAAGCGATCGTGCAGCGCCCGTCGAACCAGCTGGGCCTGTACAACCGCGCCGCCCTCGAACACCGCATGGGCAATGCCTTTGGCAAATCCGTCACGCCGCAGCGCCCGCCGCAGCCGACGCCCGCCAGCCCGCTGCTGCCGGCCCGCTGACGCTGTTGTCAACGCACAGTCCATTTGCGCTGTCAAGATTGCGCAATCGCGCCGATTGCGTATCATTCCAAGCTTGATCGCTCTGGAAACAACCATGCTGCCCACTATCGAACAACGTCTTGCCCTTGAACTTGCCGCCAAACC
Source organism: Janthinobacterium sp. P210005 (assembly GCF_036231865.1). NCBI lineage: Bacteria > Pseudomonadati > Pseudomonadota > Betaproteobacteria > Burkholderiales > Oxalobacteraceae > Janthinobacterium > Janthinobacterium sp. P210005. Next base: position 23,967 of record NZ_JAZARC010000009.1, on the reverse strand, counting down.
CGTGCAGGTTGCCGCCGCCATCGAACTGCTCGACGAAGGCGCCACCGTGCCCTTCATCGCCCGTTACCGCAAGGAAGCGACCGGCGGCCTCGACGATATCCAGCTGCGCCTGCTCGAAGAGCGCTTGCGCTACCTGCGCGAGCTGGAAGAGCGACGCGCCGCCATCGTGGCCTCGATCACGGAACAGAACAAGATGACGCCCGAGCTGCTGGACGCCGTCATGCACGCGGAAGACAAGACGCGCCTGGAAGACTTGTATCTGCCATACAAGCAAAAGCGCCGCACGAAGGCGCAGATCGCCATCGAAGCGGGCTTGATGCCGCTGGCCGACGGCTTGCTGGACAATCCCGAACTGACGCCGGAAATGGAAGCGGGCAAGTTCCTGCGCGAAGCGTTTACGAGTTCCGACGGCAACAACCCGGGCGTGGCGGACACCAAGGCAGCCCTCGACGGCGCGCGCCAGATCCTGATGGAGCGTTTCGCCGAAGATGCAACCTTGCTGCAAACCTTGCGCGAATACGTGCAGGAACACGGCATCGTCGAATCGAAAGTGGTGGAAGGCAAGCAGGACGAAGGCGAAAAATTCGCCGATTATTTCGATTACTCGGAAACCATTTCCACAGTGCCATCTCACCGCGCGCTGGCGCTGCTGCGCGGCCGCCGTGAAGGTATCCTCGACGTCACCCTGCGCCTGGATACGGAGGCGGAAAAACCGAAATGGGATGCGCCGCACAACCCGTGCGAAGGCCGCATCGCCGCCCGCTTCGGCATCAAGCAACAGGGCCGTCCGGCCGACAAATGGCTGGCCGATACGGCGCGCTGGACCTGGCGCGTGAAAAGCTTCATGCACCTGGAAACGGAACTGATGGGCGCGCTGCGCGAACGCTCGGAACTCGACGCCATCAACGTCTTCGCCACCAACCTGAAAGCGCTGCTGCTGGCCGCGCCGGCCGGCCAGCGCGCCACCATGGGCCTGGATCCTGGCTTGCGCACGGGCGTCAAGGTCGCCGTGGTCGATGCCACCGGTAAAGTAGTCGACACGGCCGTGATCTACCCGCACCAGCCGAAGAACGACTGGGATGGTTCCTTGCATACCTTGGGCCGTCTTGCCGCCAAGCACAATGTGTCCCTGATTTCCATCGGCAACGGCACCGCCTCGCGCGAAACGGACAAGCTGGCGCAGGATTTGATCAAGCAGCATCCGGAAGCGAAGATGACGAAGATCGTCGTTTCGGAAGCGGGCGCGTCGGTGTATTCGGCGTCCGAGTTCGCCTCAAAAGAGTTGCCGGACATGGATGTGTCCCTGCGCGGCGCCGTCTCCATCGCGCGCCGCCTGCAAGACCCGCTGGCCGAACTGGTGAAAATCGACCCGAAATCGATCGGCGTGGGCCAGTACCAGCATGACGTGAGTCAAAGCCAGCTGGCCCGTTCGCTCGATGCCGTGGTGGAAGATTGCGTGAACGCCGTCGGCGTGGACGTGAACACGGCGTCGGCGCCGCTGCTGGCGCGCGTCTCCGGCCTGTCGGCCAGCGTGGCGCAAAGCATCGTCACCTACCGCGACATGAAGGGCGCGTTCACCTCGCGCGCGGCGCTGAAAGCCGTGCCGCGCCTGGGCGACAAGACCTACGAACAGGCAGCGGGCTTTTTGCGCGTGATGGGCGGCGAAAATCCGCTGGACGCCTCGGCCGTCCACCCGGAATCGTACCCGCTGGTGGAAAAAATCCTGGCCGATATCAAGAAGGATATCAAGGCTGTCATCGGTGAAACGGCCCTGCTGAAAACCCTCAGCCCCGCCAAGTATGCGGATGAAACCTTCGGCGTGCCGACCATTTCCGACATCTTGAAGGAACTGGAAAAACCGGGCCGCGATCCGCGTCCGGAATTTACGACGGCCACCTTCAAGGAAGGCGTGGAAGAAATCCGCGACTTGCGTCCGGACATGATCCTTGAGGGCGTGGTCACCAACGTGGCCGCCTTTGGCGCCTTCGTCGACATCGGCGTGCACCAGGATGGCCTCGTGCACATCTCGGCCCTGTCGAACACCTTCGTCAAGGACCCGCACACGGTGGTCAAGGCGGGACAAGTCGTGCGCGTGAAAGTGCTGGAAGTCGATGAAAAGCGCAAGCGCATCGCGCTGACCATGCGTTTGACGGATAGCGCGCCGCAGGCGGGCAGCAAGCCGGAACAGCGTGGCGACCGCAACGACCGCCGCAGCATGGCGCAGCACCAGTCGCAGTCGCGCAACGCGCCGGAACCGGCCGGCAGCATGGCCGCCGCGTTCGCCAAGCTGCGCGGTTAAGTTCGTGGCCGCCGGGCAGGACCTTGTCATCCTGGCGGCGGACGCGGCCGGCCCGGATGCGCAGCGGCTGCTCGACGAATTGTCGGAAGCATTGCTGCGCATCAATGGCGACAGCGGCCGCTCTTCCTTCGATGCCGAGGCAGCCACGCCGCGCGGCGGCTTTTATCTTGCCCGCGATGGCGCCGGTGACCTGCTGGGCTGCGCGGCCCTGCGCCCGCTGGGCGGGCCGGACAGCGCCACGGCAGAACTCAAGCGCATGTATGCGCGCCCCGGCCAAGGTGGCGTGGGCGCGGCCCTGCTGGCCCATGTGGAAGCGCAGGCGCGCTGCTTCGGCTATGCGCGGCTGCACCTGTCCACCCGCGTGGCGAATACCCGCGCGGTGGCGTTTTATGCCAAACACGGCTATGCACCCGTCGTTGCCTGGGGCAGATACGTGGGCGCGGCACAATCGGTGTGCCTGGGCAAGCAGTTATCAATAGCAACGAGCGCCAGCGTGGCTGACTTGCCCGATTTATGACTTGAGCGCATACCCGTGCCGGCGTTTTCTTATAAAATGACGGCATCTATTTATTTACCCATCAGAGGCAGCTATGAGCGACGTACAAACCTGGATCAAAGAAACCGTGACGAACACGCCAGTCGTGCTGTTCATGAAGGGCACGGCCCAGTTCCCGCAGTGCGGCTTTTCCGGCCGCGCCATCCAGATACTGAAAGCATGCGGCGTGGAAAACATCGCTACCGTCAACGTGCTGGATGACCCGGAAGTGCGCCAAGGCATCAAGGATTACTCGAACTGGCCAACCATTCCGCAGCTGTATGTCAAAGGCGAGTTCATCGGTGGTTCCGATATCATGAATGAAATGTTTGAATCGGGCGAACTGAAGTCCCTGCTCGATGCCTGATAGTCAACAACAGCGGCCGCGCCGTATCGTCGTGGCCATCACGGGCGCCACGGGCGCCGTGTATGGCTTGCGGCTGCTGCAATTGCTCGGCGCCATCCCCGGCGTCGAAACGCATCTGGTCTTGTCGGATGCGGCCGTACTGACCCTGCACCAGGAAACGGGCGTGGGGCGCAAGGACATCGAAGCGCAGGCGCACGTGGTGCACAAGCTGCGCGACATCGGCGCAAGCATCGCCAGCGGCTCGTTTCAATCGGATGGCATGGTCGTCGCACCGTGCTCGATGAAGACCCTGGCGGCCGTGGCCCATGGCCTGTCGGATAATTTGATCACGCGGGCAGCCGATGTGGTGCTCAAGGAGCGCCGCCGCCTGATCCTGATGGTGCGCGAAACGCCGTTCAACCTGGCGCACCTGCGCAATATGACGGCCGTGACGGAAATGGGCGGCATCATCTTCCCCCCACTACCCAGCTTTTATCACCACCCGCACAGCATTGCGGAGATGGTCGACCATACGGTCGCGCGCGTCATCGACCTGCTGGGCATCGAGCACGGCCTGGCACCGCGCTGGAATGGTCTCAAGGCGTCAGAAAGCTGACACCACTCATGCCGCCAGCGTATAAGCGGCAAATACCTACCAAGTCATGATGCCTGACAAAAGCGTAGCGAGCGGAAGGAAGAGGTAGTCGAGAAGCGCAACCGTACTTTAGTACGGTGAGCATCGCAAACTACCTATGCCGACGCGCAGCAGCTTTGGTCAGGCATCCCTCACCTCTTGTCGAACTGGTGGGCACTTGCCTGCTTCAAATCCCTGGCTTCTTCAACCATCCTGCGGTGGGCGATCCGTTTGCGCATCACTTCCGCATGTTGCGCGGCAGTCATGGGGGGCACGGTCATCAAGTCCTTCAGCTGCGCGGTATTGCTGTAGTTACTTTTCATAAGACGGCTCAAATGCTCGGCTCCGTAGTGGATGAACTGGCTGCTTCTGATGTGATTATGCGCTGGTATTGGCCGCTGCGCCGCTGCGTGCGGGATTATTGTCAAATAATTCCGCTGCAGCGCAACATGCGAGGTCTTATTGTGCGACAAAATCATGTCTCCAGTATGACGTTGCGCAAATAAAAGGACAGGAAGAGCGCCGCCAGCGAAAGGCGGACGGCGCCGGCCGGGGATGGCCTGAATGCTTACTTTTGGTAGTTGACTCTGACCAGCATGCGAATAAATTCTCGCGCGATTTGACGATGATGTTCATCTAATCTTTGCAAATCGGCAATTAATTTCACATCGGCGGACTCAAACCGCGACAAAGCGCTGCCCGCTTCGCCATTCGGCGTGGCGCTTTCCGGGCCGCCAAAACGCAACCATTCCGCCGGAACGCCCAACCATTGGGCAATCATGCGCAATTTCTCTTGCGTCGGAATTGCTTCACCTACTAACCATTTCCTAGCTGCATGCACGGTAATCGGGCGCCCGTCGAAACGGATATTGAATTCCCGGGCCAGTCTGGTCGGGCTGTCTGGAGAATAATGGGCGTTTTTGAGAGCCAACTGAAGTCGCTGGCTGAAGCTTTCGCGTTCGTTAGAAGAATTCATAGGTGTACTATTTCATGTTGTAACATGAAAGTCAGTTTCTTGAATGACCATACAGAATGTTACATTTGAAAAGAGTATCAATTAACAATTAACACTCCGGCCGGGCTTTCCGGGTAGAAAAGTGGGCCGAATTTTCTCTTGTGATTCTGCGTGGCTTCGGGTCAAATTCGCGGCTGGCCTTGATTTTCGCACTGCAGCACGATTCAAAGCCTCGGTTTGGCATTACAACGTACGGTATCGGATAATGCCCTCCTCTACCGATGTACGCAATGCCCATGTCATACAATTTCTTGTAGACAAAGTTTTCAGAAGGGCCATTTTGTTTCCAACATGGAAACGATTCGAACAACGTGCTCAGAGCGAAACGTTGTTTTTTGATCGTGCCGGCTGGAAAGAATCTGCGCCCGAAAAATTTTACTGCCATCGCAGCGAAAAGAATGTCGCTGTTATGCCAGGAAAGCTCTTTTTGGTGTCATCTTGGCCACCAACTCTCGATCTTAAGCGCGTTTGCGCCAGAAGAATCAATTTATTTTCAGTAACTGTTGCCTTATTCGCCAAATCCCCCTGTCCAGGTCCTCTTTTTTCTTTGTTGCAGCACGGGCAGGGCACGCTACAATAGTATTGACGTTGACGTAAACGGCACTTTGCCACCCATTACCCCGCAGCACCCATCCAGCGACCGACCACCCATGCAACCGACACCGCCCGCAGCAATGACGACCTATACCATTACCGAACTGGCGCGGGAATTCGACATCACGGCGCGCGCCATCCGCTTCTATGAAGACCAGGGCTTGCTCAGTCCGAAACGCGAAGGCGCGGGCGGGCGCAGCCGCGTCTACACGCCGCGCGACCGCACCCGATTGAAACTGACCCTGCGCGGCAAGCGCCTGGGCCTGGCGCTGTCGGAGATCAAGAGCCTGGTCGACATGTACGAGTCGCCGAAGGACACGCGCGCGCAGATGGACCGCTTCCTGGGCGTGCTGGCGCAACACCGGCAAACCCTGGAACAGCAGCGCATCGATATCGAAATGGCACTGGCGGAAATCAGCGCGCATGAAGACGCTTGCGCGCACATGCTGGCGGACTTGAACCTGGATAAGGCGCAAACCAGCTAGGCAGCGATGCGGCGGCGCAGGCCGCGCGCGCATCGCTTTACGTTTACGTAAACGTCACAACTGAGTATCATAGCTTCACTGACCCGGCATCCATGACCGCCACACTTATAACGACGAGGACGACATGCTCCATCTCCCAGGCTTGACCTTTGACCACGGCGAAGACATCGCCTCGCTGCGCGAAGCGATCCAACAATTTGCCGCCGCCGAAATCGCGCCGCGCGCGGCCGAGATCGACCGCACCGACCAGTTCCCCATGGATCTGTGGCGCAAGATGGGCGACATGGGCTTGCTCGGCATTACCGTCAGCGAAGAATACGGCGGCGCCGGCATGGGTTACCTGGCGCACATCATCGCCATGGAAGAGATTTCGCGCGCCTCGGCCTCCGTCGGCCTGTCCTACGGCGCCCACTCGAACCTGTGCGTGAACCAGATCAAGCGCAACGGCACGGCCGAACAAAAGGCCAAGTACCTGCCGAAGCTGATCACGGGCGAGCACATCGGCGCGCTGGCCATGTCGGAACCGAACGCGGGTTCGGACGTCGTCAGCATGAAGCTGCGCGCCGACTTCAAGGGCGACCGCTGGGTCTTGAACGGCACCAAGATGTGGATCACCAACGGCCCCGACGCGGACGTGCTGGTGGTGTACGCGAAAAACGACCTGGAAGCGGGTCCGCGCGGCATGACGGCGTTCCTGATCGAAAAGAATTTCAAGGGCTTTTCCATCGCGCAAAAGCTCGACAAGCTGGGCATGCGCGGCTCGCACACGGGCGAACTGGTGTTCCAGGATTGCGAAGTGCCGGCCGAAAACGTGCTGGGCGGCCTGGGCAAGGGCGTCAACGTGCTGATGTCGGGCCTCGACTTCGAGCGCACCGTGCTGTCCGGCGGCCCGCTGGGCATCATGCAGGCGTGCATGGACCTGGTCGTGCCTTACGTGCATGACCGCAAGCAATTCGGCCAGCCCATCGGCGAATTCCAATTGATGCAGGGCAAACTGGCCGATATGTATTCGACCATGATGGCGTGCAAGGCCTACGTGTATGCCGTGGGCCAGGCGTGCGACCGCGCCACCACGCCGGAAGCCGTGCGCCAGTTGCGCAAGGATGCGGCCGGCGCCATTCTGTATAGTGCAGAGAAGGCGACGTGGATGGCGGGCGAAGCGATCCAGGCCCTGGGCGGCAATGGCTACATCAACGAGTTCCCGGCCGGCCGCCTGTGGCGCGACGCCAAGCTGTACGAAATCGGCGCCGGGACCAGCGAAATCCGCCGCATGCTGATAGGCCGCGAACTGTTTGCGGAAACCAAGTAAGCACGGGCGCGCGGCGATCGACTGGGTGAAGAGCTATTTATGCGAGCACAGCTATGACGCACATTGCCTTCCCCAAATTGCTCTCTTCCCAGATTGCATTCGATATCGCGCGCACCATCCGCGACGGCTTCGACAAGCATTACCGCCTGTTCCGCGAAACCAGCCAGCAAGCCAAGCAGTATTTCGAGCAAGGCGCCTGGGCCGCGGCACAGACGGCGGCCCGCGAACGCATCGACTTTTATGACAAGCGCGTGCAGGAATGCGTGCAGATGCTCGAAGATGAGTACGAAGAGTCGGAGTTGAGCGATGAAGTGTGGCGCGAACTCAAGCTGCACTACATCGGCATGCTGACGGAACACAAGCAGCCGGAACTGGCGGAAACCTTCTTCAATTCCGTCTGCTGCAACATCCTGCACCGCACGTATTTCAATAACGACTATATTTTCGTGCGTCCCGTCGTGTCCACGGAATACATCGACACGCAAGACCCGGTCCCCACCTACCGCGTGTATTACCCGGGCAAGGACGGCTTGCGCCACACCCTGACGCGCATGCTGACGCACTTCCAGCTGGATTGCGCATTTGCCAACCTCGAGCGTGACGTGGCCCAGGTGGAAGCGCGGCTGCAGCAGCTGTTCGGCGGCGACAGGATCGAACCGAACCACCAGATCCAGGTCTTGACCAGTTTGTTCTACCGCAACAAGGGCGCCTATCTGGTCGGCAAGGGCATCAACGGCAACCGCGAATACCCGTTTGTCGTGCCCATCCTGCACAACCGTCACGGCAAGCTGGTGCTCGACACCGTGCTGTTCGAGCAACAACAGATCGCCGTGCTGTTTTCGTTTACGCGCGCGTATTTCCTGGTCGATATGGAAGTGCCGTCGGCCTACGTGCAATTTCTCCGAAGTTTGCTCCCGCGCAAGCCGCGCAGTGAGATTTATACGATACTGGGCTTGCAAAAACAGGGCAAGACGCTGTTTTACCGCGACTACCTGCAGCATTTGAAACACTCGTCGGACCACTTCGAAAGCGCACCCGGCATCCGCGGCCTGGTGATGCTCGTGTTTGCCCTGCCGTCGTTTCCGTATGTCTTCAAGGTGATCAAGGATTTTTTCCCGCCGCCCAAGGAAACCACGCGCGCGCAAGTCCAGCAAAAATATTTGCTGGTGAAACACCACGACCGGGTGGGCCGCATGGCCGACACGCTCGAGTATTCCAACGTGGCCTTTCCCCGCGCCCGTTTTGCCGAGGAATTGCTGGCCGAGCTGAAACAGTTCGCCCCCTCGCTGATCGAAGAAGACCGCGAACAGATCATCATCCGCCACCTGTACATCGAGCGGCGCATGGTGCCGCTGAACATGTGGCTGAGCAATGCCGAGAAGGAAGGCCGCGACGACCTGGTCGAACACGCCATCGTCGAGTACGGCAATGCCATCAAGGAATTGGTGGCGGCGAATATCTTTCCGGGCGACATGCTGTATAAAAATTTTGGCGTCACGCGTCATCAACGTGTCGTTTTTTACGATTACGATGAAATCGAGTACATCACCGATTGCCAGTTCCGCGTCATTCCCCAGGCGCGCACGGAGGAAGAAGAAATGTCGGCCGAACCTTGGTATCCCATCGGCAAGCACGATGTGTTTCCCGAACAATTCGGCACCTTCCTGCTGGGCAATCCCCGTATCCGCACCTATTTCATGCAGCACCATGCCGACCTGCTGACGGCGCAATATTGGCAGGCGCGCAAACAGCGCATCGAAGACGGCCATATCGAGGACGTCTTCCCTTATCCGCAGCACCTGCGTTTTTGTATGCAGTCATCATCCCCACCCCTAACCGGAGATCCAACATGAATGATCCAGTCGTAATCGTCGGTGCCGCGCGCACCCCCATGGGCGCCTTCCAGGGCGACTTTGCCAACGTCACCGCCAGCGACCTGGGCGCCGTGGCCATCCGCGCCGCCGTGGAACGGGCCGGCGTGGCGCCGGATGCCGTGGAACACGTGTTTTTCGGCAATTGCCTGATGGCGGGCCAGGGCCAGGCGCCCGCGCGCCAAGCCTTGCGCAAGGCTGGCTTACCCGATTCCACGGGCGCCGTGACCCTGTCGAAAATGTGCGGCTCGGCCATGCAGACGACCATGTTCGCGCATGACACCTTGCTCGCCGGCAGCGCCGACGTGGTGGTGGCGGGCGGCATGGAATCGATGACCAACGCCCCTTACCTGGTGCCGAAGGCGCGCGGCGGCTACCGCATCGGCCACGGCATGATCTATGACCACATGATGATGGATGGCCTGGAAGACGCCTACAGCCGCGATGAAAAGGGCAACGCCCGCTCGATGGGCACGTTTGCCGAAGAGTGCGCCAGCCAATACCACTTCACGCGCGAAGCGCAGGATGCCTTCGCCATCGAATCCGTGAAACGCGCGCAAGCGGCCACCAAGGATGGCAGTTTCGAATGGGAAATCGTGCCCGTGACCGTCTCCGGCCGCGGCGGCGACACCATCGTCAGCATCGATGAAGGCCCGCAAAAAGCCCGCCTGGAAAAAATCCCCACCTTGAAGGCAGCGTTCAAGAAGGATGGCACCATCACGGCCGCCTCGTCTTCGTCGATCAACGATGGCGCGGCAGCCCTCGTGCTGATGCGCGAATCGACGGCGAAAAAGCTCGGTTGCACCGTCATCGCGAAAATCCACGGCCACGCCACGCATGCGCAAGCGCCGAACGAATTCACCACGGCCCCCATCGGCGCAGTGAAAAAACTGTACGCGAAAACGGGCTGGAGCAGCAGCAATGTGGACTTGTTCGAGATCAATGAAGCGTTCGCGGCCGTGCCCATGGCCGCCATGCACGACCTCGACATTCCACACAGCAAGATCAACATCCACGGCGGCGCGTGCGCGCTGGGCCATCCGATCGGCGCCTCGGGCGCGCGCATCATCGTCACCCTGCTGGGCGCCCTGAAAAAAACCGGCGGCAAGCGCGGCGTGGCAGCCCTGTGCATCGGCGGCGGCGAAGCGACGGCGATGGCGATCGAACTGGTATAAGCTCTTCCTGAGCCCGGGCGCGCACCGCAGTTCACGGTGCGCGCCCTTTCATTTTATTTTCAGGGAGAAAACATATGCCTACCGCATTGATCATCGGCGCCTCGCGCGGCATCGGCCACGAAATCGTCCGTCAATACCGTCACGATGGCTGGCGTGTCATCGCCACGGCCCGCACACCGGACGCTTGCGACGCCCTCGCGCAACTGGGCGCGGAAGCGCACCAGCTGGACGTGACGGACGTGGAAGGCTGTGCCGGCCTGGGCTGGAAACTCGACGATGAAAAGCTCGACGTGGCCATCCTCAACGCGGGCGTGTACGGCCCCCGCCACGACGGTTTCCCCGCGCAAGCCGATTTCGACCTCGTCATGCACACGAACGTGCTGGCGGCCATGCGGCTGCTGCCGATCCTGGCGCCGCTGGTGGCCAACGCGAAAGGCAAGCTGGCCGTGCTGTCCTCGCACATGGGTTCCCTGAGCGAACGTGGCAACGCCACCGGTTCGCTGTACCGCGCCAGCAAGGCGGCCCTGAATTCCGTGCTGATCGATACGGCCCTCGTGCATGGCCCGCAAGGCGTCAGCTGCGTGGCGTTTCACCCGGGCTGGGTGCGCACGGACATGGGCGGCGCCGGCGCCGATATTTCCCCCGAGGAAAGCGCTGCCGGCATCCGCGCCACCCTGGCCAGCCTGCCGGCCACGGACAAGGCCGTGTTCCGCAACTACGATGGCAAGCCCATAGCCTGGTAATTCCACCACACCATATAAAAACAAACGAGACGACGTCCCATGATACTCAATGAAGAACAGACCATGATCCAGGAAGCGCTGCGCAGTTTTTCGCGCGAGCGCCTGGCGCCCAACGCGGCCCGCTGGGACAAGGAACATCATTTCCCGAAAGAAGAATTGCAGGAACTGGCCGCGCTGGGCGCCTTTGGCGTGGCCGTGCCGGAAGCGCTCGGTGGCGCCGGCCTCGACTACGTGTCCTTGGCCCTGGTGCTGGAAGAAATCGCCGCCGGCGATGGCGGCACCTCGACCATCATTTCCGTCAACAATTGCCCCGTGTGCAGCATCGCCATGATGTACGCCAACGATGCGCAAAAGGAACAATGGCTGCGCCCACTGGCGCAAGGCACCATGCTGGGTGCGTTTTGCCTGACGGAACCACACACGGGCAGCGACGCGTCGGCCCTGCGCACGACGGCCACGCGCGACGGCAATGACTACGTGATCAACGGCACCAAGCAGTTCATTACCAGCGGCAAGTATGCGGACGTGGCCATCGTCATGGCCGTGACCGACAAGGCGGCGGGCAAGCGCGGCATCAGCGCCTTCTGGGTACCGACGAACACGCCCGGCTACATCGTGGCGGGACTGGAACAAAAGATGGGCCAGCATTCGTCGGACACGGCGCAAATCCTGTTCGAGAATTGCCGCATCCCGGCGGAAAATATGATCGGCGAAGAAGGGCAAGGCTACAAGATCGCCCTGTCCGGCCTGGAAGGCGGACGCATCGGCATCGCCTCGCAAGCCGTGGGCATGGCGCGCGCCGCGTACGAAGCGGCCCTGAGCTATGCGCGCGACCGTGAAAGCTTCGGCAAGCCCATCTATGAACACCAGGCCGTGCAATTCCGCCTGGCCGACATGGCGACGCAAATCGAAGCGGCGCGGCAACTCATACGCCACGCGGCGGCCATGAAGGATGCGGGATTGCCATGCCTGAAAGAAGCGGCCATGGCCAAGCTGTTTGCGTCGGAAATGGCGGAAAAAGTCTGCTCGGACGCCATCCAGGTGCACGGCGGCTACGGTTATGTATCCGACTTCCCCGTCGAGCGCATCTACCGCGACGTGCGCGTGTGCCAGATTTATGAGGGGACCAGCGATATCCAGAAGATTTTGATTGCGCGGGCTTTGTAAACCCCACGGCAAATGCTGGGGTCAGTCACTTCGTGATCGAAATACGCCCCATTGGGGCGTATTTCCCCGCCGGGTCTGACCCCGAGCGACTGCCAACGATGGACGAAAAAAAAGCCTGCACATATGCAGGCTTTGTTCCAATGTATTACCAATGCTTTAATCGTGTCATGGACGCCAGTGCTATCTGCAAAGTGCCTCCTGATTTTCGGACTCCCATGCTATCTGCATGGTGACTCCAAGTGTAAATCGACCAACGTATCCGGAATTACAAAAATCCACTCTTTCGCACTGTCACGCCATCGACATTACACCTGTCGGTCGCCGCGCTGAGCCTGGATAGTGAGACTATTCGCAAGCGAATCTCAATCACTGAACGGAGTATAGCACAGCTTTTTGTGCAGTGCAATAATCTTTTTAAATCAAGTCCTTAGCGCCAGCGGCTTGTCTTCTTCGCCGCCACGGGCCACCCTTTCGTACTCGGAAATCACTTGCGCGCCCAGCAGCAGCAAGGTGGCGCCGATTTCCAGGCTGAACATGACGACGATGGCCGTCGTCATCGAGCCATACACGATATTGACCTGCGACAAGGTGGAAAAATACCAGACCAGCACATGGCGCGCGATTTCCCACAGCAGGGCCGCCGTCACGCCGCCGATCAGCGCATGCGTGATCGACAGCCGTCCGACGGGCATGACCAGGTAGATCGAACTGAGCACGAGGATTTCACCCGCCAGCCCCAGCAAATACAGCAACACGCCGGACACGCCTTCCAGGCCCCAGTCGTGGCGCAAAAAGCGCACGCTTTCCTCGCTCATCACCTGCAAGCTGCCCGCTACCAGGGTGATCAGCAAGATGCCCACGCCCAGGCACAGGATGTAGCAGTACGGCAATACGGCGGAAATGAGGAAATGGCGGCGGCGGATGGCCACGCGGTGAATGAAAATCACGCTCATGGCATTTTCCAGCACGGTAAACGCCAGCGAACTGAAAAACAACATGGTCAGCAGCAAGAGCCAGCCGATCACGCCCCGGTTGTCGAGGAAATGCGCGATCTCGCCCACGATGGCCTTCGATTGCCCGGGCACCAGCCATTCCAGGTAATGGCCGATTGTCTGCAGCAATTCGTCCTGCGCGATCACGTGCGACAGGGCCACCACCACCAGCATCAGCAAAGGCACGATGGACAGCAGCGAGTAATACGCGACGGCGCCCGCCAGCAGCAAGCCCTGGTTGGCGCGAAAGCCCTTCAGCACCTGCAGCACGAAGGCCAGCGGGTGGCTCAAAATGTAGGCGCTGGCGCGGCGGTTGATCATGAGCAAACCGTTCAAGGATGCCGGCATGGCCCGATGCCTTGCCGCACATGCCCCTAGCATACTGGCTATCCCCGTACTGTGCCGTGCGCGAACGAACAGACTAGCTCACGGCGGCTTCCAGCAAGGTCAAGGTTTGCCGATCCGCATCCAGGGTGGCGAGGATGCCCATCGGTATCGTGAACTGGTGGCGGATGTGGCCAAACGAATAGCCGCTGACAGCCGGCACGCGCAAGGGCTGCAAATGCTGGTCCAGGGTGGCATCGAGGGTCAGCGCCGTGTCGCCCTCGGCCGCCTCGCAATGCTCGAAGATGCCCAGCATCAATGCCGCCGCCTTGTTGAAGCCCACGGACAGGTCGAGCTGGCACAGCATGCGGTCGATGCGGTACGGTACTTCATTGATTTCTTCGAGGAAAAGGATGTGCTCGCGGAAATCGGCCGCATACGGCGTGCCGGCCAGCGCGCTGACCATGCACAGGTTGCCGCCCGTCAAGCGTCCCGTCGCCTGGCCGCCGTGCACGGTGCGGATGGCGAAATTCGGCTGCGTCTGCGCGCGGCGGTGGTTGTCGAGCGCCATGGGGATCGTGTAACTGTCTTGCGGCGTCATCAGCACATTGCGCAGCTGCGTCACCGTGTAGTCGGACAACGTCGATGACGCCACGGGGCCGTGGAACGTTACCAGGCCCGTCTGGCGGCCGATGGCCAGGTGCAGGGCCGTGATGTCGGAATAGCCGATCAGCACTTTCGGGTTGCGCTGGATCAAGCCGTAGTCGAGCAGCGCCAGCAGCGAAATGCAGCCGGAGCCGCCGCGGATGGCCCAGATCGCCTTGACGTCCGGGTCGCGGAACGCGGCGTGCAAGTCGTCCAGGCGCTGCTGCACCGTGCCCGCATAGTTGCCGTGCACGGCACGGATATTGGCGCCCAGGCTGGCGCGCAGTCCCAGCGATTCGATATTGCGCTGGGCCTTGGCGATGGACTCCTCATCCGTAAAGCCGCCCGGTGCGATGATGGCGACCAGGTCGCCGTCGCGCAGGCGCGCCGGTTTGATCAATGCGTGTTGCTGTTGCATGCGTTTTCCCTTCCCTTGCGCGGCCGCCGCCCATGCCGGTGTGCCTGCCGCCCCGAGGGTGGCGGCCAGCAAGCCGCCGAAGTGGCGCCGGCTGAGATTGGTCTGACTGGACATGCGGCCCTTTCCTGGAATAAAAAACGGCGACGCCAGGCGCCGCCGCACGAGGTTAGCATGCCGGCGGGATCGCCGCCGGCATGGTTGCCTTACATGAACTTGTACTTCAGCTGGAACGACAGCGAACGGCCGCGCGGGTCGGCCACGCGCGGGTCCCAGCCGGCGCCCACCACGTCATCCACGTTGTGTGCGGTGAATGGCGGATCGCGGTCGAACAAGTTCTGGATACCCACTGTGATGGTGGTATTTTTGAAGCCCGTGTACGTGCCCGACAAGCTGTACGTGGTGTAACTGGACACATCGGATTTGAAGCCCGGTGGCGGCGTACCCTTGCCGCCATTCGGCACCTGGTCCTTGTAGCCGGAAGCAAAACTCTGCACGAGCAAGCCGCTCCAGTCGCCGCGCGATACGCTGAAGCTGGCATTGTGTTTCCAGCGCAAGTACAAATCACGCGTGTAGAAGTTGCCAACCAGCTCCTTGTATTCTTGCCCCTTGTATTCGGCAAACTTGAAGCTGTCCATATACGTGCCGTCCAGGGTTGCGGTCCATTTCACGTCCTGGACCTTGCCTTCGCCGCGCAAGCTCACGTCCAGGCCGCGCACGCGGCTGCCACCTGCATTGAACCAGCCCGCCTGCACGTAATCGATGGTGCCATCGGGTTTGCGGAAGATGTACTGGTTCAGCGCCTGGTAATTGGCCAGCACGACTTGCGGCGTGCGTTTCAGGAGCTGGTCCTGGGTATTGATGGCCCAGTAATCGAACGAGGCGGAGTAACCCTTCACCGGTTCGATGACGATACCGACGCTGCCCTGCTTCGACGTCTCCGGCTTCAGGTTCAGGTTGCCGCCCGTCGTGTAAATGAGGCGGGGAATGGAACAGTATTCGGTCACGCCGGGATGCTTGATACAGCCTTCCGGATCTTTCACACCATTCGGCAATTCCTGCGTCAATACACCTGAATAGAGCTGGTCGAAACTCGGTGCCAGGAATCCCTTGCTGGCCGAGGCGCGGAACAGGACGAAGTCGGCTGGCTGGTAACGCAAGGCAATCTTGGGATTCGTGGTGGCGCCCACCTGGCTGTAATCGTCACGACGCACGGCCAGCTGCATTTCCAGGTCTTTCATGACCGGCACCAGCAACTCGGCATACACGGCCTTGACGTTGCGGCTGACATCCTTCAAGGCGGCATTTCCTGGCGCCAATAGAATCAGGTTGGCATCGACATCCTGTTCAAAACTGTAGCCCTCGCGGCGCAAATCAAAGCCGGCCGCCATTGCCACGGCACCAGCCGGCAGCTGGAACAGCTCGCCGGAAACGGAACCGTCGATCTGCGTCAGGGTCGTCTTGCCATGCTGGAAGGCGCCACGGAACTTGGTCGACTCGATCAATTGCTTGGCCGCTTCCGTCTGGCTTTGGCCCGCGCCCACCCAGGGATTGATGATCCCTGTCCCCAAGGCCGCATATAACTTGCCCGTGTAGGAATAGCCATCCGTCAGCTTGGTCTTGGTGGTGCTCTGTGCGTAGGACACGCCGGTCTTGTAATCCCACTTGCCGAAGTTGCCTTCAAAACCCAGCAGCACGCGCGCATTGTCGGTGGTGTTTTCCTGCGTGCGGTTACCGATCTCATTGGCGCGCCATTTGTAGGCAATCGGCTTGGTATTGTCGAACGTGGGAATATAGGCCGACAAATCCTGGTAATACGCGCCGCCCACCGGATACACGCCCTTGTTGGCGATGCTCGTCTGCACCTGCATCGGCGTCAGGATCGCCGTGGCCTTGGTGCGCGATCCGAGCACTTCGACAAACATGCGGTGGTCGGGCGCCAGCTGGACAGTTCCACGCGACAAGAAATTGACCCGTTCCACAGGGAATTGCAGTACATAGTCGGCGCCGTAGTCATACGCACAGGAATGCGTGGTGCTGAGTGGTGAGGTCACGTCTTTCCACAGTTGCGTCTGGTACTGTGACATGCCGGCGATGCTGTCGCACTTGCCCTGGAAGCTCAGGGGATTGGCTTGCAGATACACCGTCGGGTCGCCAGGCAAGGTGTAACCGCCAATAAACGTCCCTGGTTTTTTCGGATCAGGATTGGGGATTTGCAGTGCCGTGCCCGGCCCCGACATCTGGTTGGCGAATGGCGTGCCCGTGGTATCGGGCGACAGGCCACGGCCCGGCTGGAAGCCGCTGACGAAGGAACGGTCGCTGCCATTCAGGCGCTGCGCCTTGTCGACGGTCAGGCTGGCCATGATGTTGTAGCGGTCCTCTTCCAGCGAGCCCGTGCCGGCCAGCAGCGAAGCGCGGCGCGTGGCGCCGCCGCCTGCCTGCGTATCGTTGGTGGAAACGGACGCTTCCACGCCGCTGTAATTGGTTTTCAGAATGAAATTGATCACGCCGCCGATGGCGTCCGTGCCGTAGATGGCCGAGGCGCCATCCTTGAGGATTTCCACGCGTGAAATCGCCCCCAGTGGAATCGAATTCAAGTCGACGGCACGGCCACTTGCACCATGCGTGGCCACGCGGCGGCCATTCAGCAGTACCAAGGTCGCGCCCGGTCCCAGCCCGCGCAGCGAGGCGAACGAGGCGCCACCGGCAAGACGGTCGGCGTCGGCGCCGAACACGTTATTGCCCGAAGTCATGTTCTCGGCACCCGTGCCATTCGCCGACAGGGTGCGCACCAGTTGCTCGGCCGTCGTGATGCCCTGTTTTTCCATCTGCTCAAAGCTGATGACTTGCACCGGCAGCGCGCCTTCCTTGGCCACCCGCTTGATGCTGCTGCCCGTCACTTCGACCCGTTGCATTGCTGGCGCCGCCGCTTCCTGTGCCATCACTGGCCCCACCACCCCCATCAATGCCACCAATTGCGCTAGCTTCTTCAATCTCACGGGTCTCTCCTTTATTTGGGCAATCGAAACTTGAGTTCTCAAGTCAGGCTGTTTTTTTCACGTCGCAACTGTCTGTCTCGCAGTACATTTTTTTATGACATTTGCGCATGACTTTATTTGTTTTCATTTTCAGAGTAGCGCGATGCATCCGGGCCCAGCCAATGAAAAATGCTTTCCTAACCATAACTTTTTGGAATGAATGCCCTTTTCAGCGACATGGTCACTTGCCTGCGGGGCTGGCCCTGGTTTTATCCACGTCCAGATAGCGCCAGGACGTGAATTCTACGGGGTGGCGCCTGTAGTTTTTTAGCCACGGTTGTTGCAGGTCGGCAGAGATGGGATGCGTCAGCAACACCCACGGCGTATAAGCGTGGATCAGCTGAAACAGGTCGAAGTACAGACTGCGTCGGCGCGGCGTATCGGATAGCAGGCGCGCCTCCTCATAGCGTTTATTGTAATCGGGCAAGTTGAAGCGGGCATAGTTGGCGCGGCCAACGTTGCCACCGTACAACAATTGCATAAAGTTATCGCCATCGGGGAAGTCGGCGATCCAGTTGGTCTCGAACATCTGCACCTTGCCCAGGCGCGAGGCCTTGATGATTTCCGTCTTCTTGTCGCTTTTAAACTCCACGCGCACGCCGATGGCGTTCAGGTTGCGGCGCCACAATTCGTCGCGCAAGCGTCCCACCGTGCTCGGTTCCGTATGCATGGTCAGGATCAGGGGCGTGCCATCCGGCTGCGTGCGGAAACCGTCGGCGCCCGCCTTGTAGCCGAAGCGGTCCAGCAAGGCGCGCGCCAGCGCGGGATCGTAGCCGACGGGGCTGCGGTACTGCTTGTCGTAACCGAGCACATTCGGCGGCAGCGGCGACTGCGCCGGCAAGGCCAGTCCTTTTTTCAGCAGCGCGATGTCTTCGCGGCCGTTGTAGCTGAGGGCGATGGCGCGCCGCAGGGCCAGCTTGCCCTTGCTCATGCCGCCCAGCACGGGGTCGTCCATGTTCATCCACATGTAATACGTTTGCAGCACGGGAAAACGCGTCAGCTGCAAGCCCTTGGCGGCCAATGCCGGTTTCAGCGCGCCGTTTTCCAGCACCATGTCCGTCATCGATTCCGGCACTTGCTCCAGGTAATCGAATTCGCCCTTCAAAAAACCCAGCATGCGCGATTGATATTCCTCAACGATGCGCACCTCGATGCGCTCGACCAGCGGCAAGCGCTGACCTTCCAGCGCGGTGGCGATGGCGCGCGCATCGACCGGCAAGGCGGCCAGCGCCTTGGCCTCCGTATGGAACACGGTGGCACGGAAAGTCGGGTTGGCCTGCAGCACGATCTTGTCGCTGCGCTTCCACTCCTTCACGAGAAACGGCCCCGTGCCCACGGGGTGGTTGCCGATCTGCCCTGCCGCCGGGTACGCTTCGGCCACTTCGCGCGCCACCACGGCTGTCGCCGGCATGGCCAGGTAAAACAGGAAGTTCGGATCGACACTGTTCAGGCGGATGCGCAAGGTGTATTTGTCCATCGCCTGCAAGCCGGCGATCGGCGTGTCGTAGCTGAATTTGGTTTTCAGGGCCGCATCGCCCACCAGCTTGTCTTCCAGCAAGAATAGCCACGGCGACTTCAGGCTGGGGTCATACAGGCGCGTCAGGCTGTAGACATAATCCTGCGCCGTCACTTCGCGCGGCTGGCCCTTGAAAGCGGGATCTTGTGTAAAGAAGATGCCGGGCTGCAAGTGAAAGGTGTACGTGCGCCCGCCATCTTCCACCGTCGGCATGGCGCGCGCCGTATTGCCCTGCAGTTGCACGGGGCGCGCCAGGTAGTCATAGCGCAGCAGCGGATCGAAGATGTTTTCCATCAAATTCAGGCTGGCCAGGTCGGACGCCACGGCCGGGTCCAGGCCCGTCTCGCTGGTGCTCAAAAACAAGTGCAGGGTCTTGTTCGCGCGAGCAGTGCTGGCGGACGCAGCATCGGCGGCGTGGGCCGGTACATTCAACAGCGTCAACAGGGCCAGGCCGGCGGCGCAGGCGGTTTTGCGTAAAAACATCATCAGTGATCCAGTGCAGACAAGGTAACGAACAGCGATTAGCGACAGGCATCCCCCACACTACGCGGGCAAGCTACGGGGCGCCAATGAAAACAGGCTGCCAGCTTATAACTTTTTGGCATGCGATTGCTGCATTCTTTCATCAACTCGTATCGGGCTACCCCTATACTTTGTTTGCAGACATTTTTCACTCCCGACACACAGAACTGATCGCATATGGCACTTAATTACATCTGGTCCGGCTTTTTCCTCGTTGGCTTCCTGGCCGCAGTGCTGCAGTGGCTGTTTCTCGGCGATACCGATATCTTCAAGCGCATCATCGATGGCACCTTCGAGACGGCGCGCATGGGTGTGATGGATATCGCCCTGCCGCTGGCCGGCGTGATGACCTTGTGGCTCGGCATCATGAACATCGGTGAAAAAGCGGGTATCGTCGGCTGGCTGGCGAAAGTGATCGCGCCCTTCTTTTCGCGCATCTTCCCGGAAATTCCGAAAGACCATCCGGCCACGGGCCACATGGTGATGAATTTCTCGGCCAACCTGCTGGGCCTGGACAATGCGGCCACGCCCTTCGGTTTAAAAGCCATGGAAAGCCTGCAAACCTTGAACCCGAACAAGGAAGAGGCGACGAATGCGCAAATCATGTTCCTGGTGCTGCATACCTCGGGGCTGACCCTGATTCCGCTGGCCATCATGGCGCAGCGCTCCATCCTCGGCGCGGCCGACCCGTCCGACATCTTTATCCCCTGCATGATCGCCACCTATGTGGCCACCATGGTCGGCATCATCACCGTGTCCATCAAACAACGCATCAACTTGCTCAACAGGGTCGTGCTGGGCTGGATGGGCGGCATGACGAGCGCCATCGTCGCCATGATCTGGTATTTCACGCAATACCTGACGAAACAGGAAATCGAGCTGGTCTCGAAGGTGGTCAGCAACCTGGTATTGATCAGCGTCATCGCCATCTTCATCATCGGCGCCCTGCGCAAGAAGGTGAATGTGTATGACGCGTTTATCGAAGGGGCGAAAGGCGGCATCCAGACGTCGATCACCGTGATTCCCTACCTGGTCGGCATGCTGGTGGCCATCAGCGTGATCCGCAACGCAGGCGTGTTCAATTTCCTGATGAGCGGCATGAACTGGTTCTTCGCCAACCTGGGCATCAATACGGACTTTGTGCCCGCCTTGCCGACGGCCATGATGAAGCCGCTCAGCGGTTCCGGCTCGAAAGCCATGATGATCGATGCCATGAATACCTATGGCGTCGACTCGTTTGTCGGCCGCCTGGCCTGCGTCTTCCAGGGCTCGGCCGACACCACCTTCTATATCGTGGCCCTGTATTTCGGTTCCGTCGGCATCCGCAAGACGCGATATGCCATCACGGCCGGTCTGATCGCCGATCTGGCTGGCGTGATCACGGCCGTCTTCGTTGCCTACGTCTTTTTCCACTAAGGAGCACCATGTTACGTCCTGTTCTGATGGCTGCGCTGTTGGCGGGTCTGGGCCTGTCGAGCGCCCATGCGCAATTGCCCGAATCCGTCAGCCTGCTGCTGCGCAGCGCGAATATCCCCGAAGACGCCATGGGCGCCATCGTCTTGCGCGGCAACACCACCGTGCTGTCGCATGGGGCCGAACGCAGCATGCAGCCCGCGTCCACCATGAAGCTGGTGACGACGGCCGTGGGCCTGGAGCAGCTCGGTCCCATCTTCCGCGGCCGCACGGAGCTGCGCACCAGTGCCGACGTCATCAATGGCGTACTGAAGGGAGATTTGATCCTGCGCGGCGGCGCCGATACGGATTTCAATGCGGACGTGCTGGCGCACATGCTGCAAACCCTGCGCAACCAGGGCATCATGAAAATCAAGGGCGATCTGATTCTCGACCGCCAGCTGTTCCAGCCGGCCCGGCCCGACATCGGCGCCGCGCCCTTCGACGAGTCGGCCGAGTTCCGCTACAACGTCATCCCCGATGCCTTATTGCTGAACACTAATCTGATCGATATCAACATCAGTGCGACGGAACGGCAATTGAGCTTCCAGATGCAGCCGCCGCTCGAGAATGTCAGCATCACGAGCGACATGAAATTGGTCAAGGGCAGTTGCGCCAAGTGGGAAGATGGCTGGCGCCCGCCCGAATACCGGCGCGATGCGAGCGGCAAGCTGCAGGTGATACTGCATGGCACCTTCCCGCAAAACTGCAACAAGGCCACCAGCATCAATGTGCTCGATCGCAACGATTATGCGGACCGCTTGTTCCGTGCCACCTGGAAACGCCTCGGGGGCACGATCACGGGCACGGTGCGCGAAGCACCGGGCACGGGCTTGCCGCCGACGGCCGAACCGGTTGGCACGCGCATGCTGGCCGACCACGTGGCGCGCGCCTTGCCGGAGGTCTTACGCGATATCAACAAGACCTCCGATAACACCCTCGCCCGTACCCTGTTCCTGAGCCTGGGCAGTTTGCAGAGCGATGGCTGGCTGGGCAGCCGCCCCGTCGCCATGGCGGCGCCGGAAGATACGGCCAGCCGGGCGCGGCAAGTCATCCAGGAATGGTTCCAGCGGCACCATATCGATACCCAGGGCATGCTGGTCGACAACGGTTCCGGCTTGTCGCGCACGGGACGCATTGCGCCTGCGCAAATGGCCGGCGTCTTGCAGGCGATGCAGCAAAGCCCATGGGCGCCCGAGTTCCAGTCCAGCCTGCCCATCGTGGCGCTGGACGGCACCATGCGCAAGCGCCTGTTGAACAGCCCGGCCGCCGCGCGGGCCCGCATCAAGACGGGCACCTTGAAAAATGTCGTGGCCATCGCCGGCTACGTGCCCGACGCCAACAACCAGCAATGCGTGGTGGTCGCCATGATCAATAGCGACCTGGTGGGTAACGGCAATGGCCGCGCGGCCGTCGATGCGCTGATCGAGTGGGTCGCCAGGAGCGGCGCCACGCCGGCAGTCGCCGGACAATAGGGCCGCCAGGTGAACTAGTCCCGCGACGTGCCCGGTGCACTGGCAAAAGCCAGGCGCAGCACGTACGCGGCGACGGCGCCGATCAGCAAGACGGTCACCAGCGAACCTTCCACGCCGAAGGCGCCGCCGGTCAGCACGGTATTGCCAGCCAGTTCGCCGCGCAGCAGACCATCCGTGGCCGCATGGCCCGATACGGTCGAGGAGAATACCTGGCCGACGCAATAATTCCAGCCGATATGCGTGCCGATACACACCCACAGCCGGCGCGTCTTCATATACAGCGCCGCCTGCAGCACGCCATACGCGACAAGCGCGATGATCGCCAGCAGCGAAAAGCCGGCATTGGGCAAATGGGCCAGGGCAAATACCAGGGATGAGATCACGATGGCAGCCTTGTTGCCCAGCGCACGCGCCGTCACGCCGAACAGGATGCCGCGAAACATCATCTCCTCGGCCATGCCGACCAGCACCAGTTCGGCCAGAGGGAGCAGCAACAAGACGCTCAGGGCGTTGACGCCGCTAAACTGATACACGCCCAGCGCAGCCAGCACACCGAAGGTCAGGGCGACCAGCCCGGTGCCGAACAGCAATCCACGTCCCAGTTCCCCCGCCATGCCCGGCATTGCCAGTTCAGCCGGCTGGCGTTTTTCGATGCGCCTCACATAGAAGCGGTAGCCAAACCACACCAGTACCGCCGCCAGCAACTGCGGCCACAGGATGCGGTAAGGCTTTTCTACCAGCTGGGAAGCGAGACCCATCACCAGCGGTACAGCGGCAAAGGTGAGAACCATCCCCAGCACGATCTGCACCAGGGGATAGGCCATCAGGCGCGCCAGGGGGGATTTCTTCGTTGCCATGCTCAGGGTGCTGTCCATCATCGCTTTCCTCGTGGGTTGTCAGGGAGTGGCTGCTGCTTTCTTGTTTCATGTAGCGATAGTAACAGCATTTATATAAGCACTTATATAAATATCGAAGGATGTTGTATTTTATGCACCCGTAGTGAGTGAGCGAAAGCGGGAGGGGGAACAGCAAGGAAGCGCCAGACGAAAAAAAACCCGCTCATTGCTGAGCGGGTTTTTCTCTTACTGCGAATAACAAGCCTGACGATAACCTACTTTCACACTGGTTGCAGCACTATCATCGGCGCAAAGTTGTTTCACGGTCCTGTTCGGGATGGGAAGGGGTGGGACCAACTTGCTATGGTCATCAGGCATAACTTGTACTGGCATTTGTCCTCTGTGGAGCGACAAAGCCTGAATCTGGAAGAAGCAAAGATTGGGTAATGAATAGTTGTATCAACACACACGCAACGTTGTACCGTCTTATCCTCTGTACCTGCTAAGGTTATAGGGACAAGCCGTACGGGCAATTAGTACTGGTTAGCTTAATGCATTACTGCACTTCCACACCCAGCC
>NZ_JAZARC010000008.1:0-284862 GCF_036231865.1 Janthinobacterium sp. P210005 | reverse complement strand
AGCAAGCTCCGTGCTGCCGTTCGACTTGCATGTGTAAGGCATGCCGCCAGCGTTCAATCTGAGCCAGGATCAAACTCTTCAGTTTAATCTCTGTTACTTTGCCGTTTTACCGGCACCATCATTGCTGATGGGTCGCTCACTCAAAAAACTGACAGGCCACTTCCAAAGAAGTATCCTATTTCATTATTTCTTGTGAACATTTGATATATTTTAAGTATTACGCCAATCCGAAGATTGACGCTGCACTTACATCAAATGCTCACACTTATCGACTGTTAATTGTTAAAGAACTGTATTCGGTACTACTTTCGCGCTATCGACAAAGCGTTGTGTTTGTCAGCTGCGAAGAAGGAAGAGTATGAAGCATTTCGCTACGTCCGTCAACACCTTCTTTTTACTGCATCGCCGTTTCCGGTGATCCTCAACTGCCGCATTTGACTGCGCCTCATTGGGGAGGCGAACTATAGCAAAGCCGTCCACGCCCCGCAAGCGCTATTTTGCAGTTGGGCAAATATTGCTGTGTGATATCGTAGCGCCAACCATACCCTGCCTCATCCACATAGACTCCCATGCCTATCCCACACATCAGCCCCACCGCCAATCCCGCCCTGGCCAGCGCACTCGAACATGCCATCAACAGCAAGACCAAGCCATTGGGCAGCCTCGGCATGCTGGAAACCCTGGCCCGCCAGATCGGCCTGATCCAGCAAAGTACGCAACTGGCGCTACACCAGCCCGCCATCATCGTTTTCGCGGCCGACCATGGCGTCGTCGCCGAAGGCATTTCCGCCTATCCACAAAGCGTGACCTGGCAGATGGTGGAAAACTTCCTGGGCAACGGCGCCGCCATCAATGTCTTTGCCCGCCAGAACGATTACGCCTTATATATAGTAGACGCTGGCGTAAACCACGATTTCGGCCCGCGCGACGGCTTGCTTGACCGAAAACAAGGCCCCGGCACCCGCAACTTTGCCAAAGAGTCCGCCATGAGCCAGGAACAGTGTCTGGCCGCCATGCAGGCGGGAATGGACCTGGTCGCCAGCCTGGACGGCAATGTGCTGGGCTTTGGCGAAATGGGTATCGGCAACACCACCGCTGCGGCAGCACTGATGCACAAGCTGACGCAAACACCGGTCGCCGACTGCGTGGGCGCCGGCACGGGCTTGTCGAAAGAAGGCGTACTACATAAACAGCATGTGATCGAAGCGGCCGTCGCCCATCACACGGCAGTCGATGAGCCGCTCGACGTGCTGGCCACCTTCGGCGGTTTCGAAATCGCCATGATGGCCGGCGCCATGCTCAAGGCGGCCGAACGGCGCATGATTCTGCTGATCGATGGCTTCATCGTCAGCGGCGCCCTGCTGGTGGCAGCCCGTTTGCAACCAGCCATCCTCGATTACTGCGTGTTTTCGCACTGCTCCGATGAAAACGGTCACCGCCAGCTGCTGGCCAGCCTTGGCGCGCGCCCGCTGCTGCACCTCGATTTGCGCCTCGGCGAAGGCACGGGTTCGGCGCTGGCCTTGCCGCTGCTGCACGCGGCAGTCAACTTCATGCGCGAGATGGCGACCTTCGCCTCGGCCCAGGTCAGCGAAAAGTCCACGCCAGACTAAGACCATGGCCAATCCCGTTTCCGCCGCAATCCACCAGTGCCGTCTATTCTTCATCGCGCTGCAGTTCTTCACGCGCCTGCCCATCCCGCGCTGGGTGGGTTTCGAGCCGGCCTGGCTGCAGCACGCCTCGCGCTACTTTCCCCTGGTGGGCGTGGTGGTGGCAGCCATCAGTGGCGCCGTGTATCTGCTGGCCAGCTGGCTGCTGCCTTCTGCGGTGGCCGTGCTGCTGGCCGTCGCCGCCGGCATTTACCTGACAGGCGCCTTCCATGAAGATGGTTTCGCCGACATGTGCGACGGCTTTGGCGGCGGCTTGACGCGCGAGCGTGTACTGGAAATCATGAAGGACTCGCGCATCGGCGCGTATGGCGCCATCGGCATCGTCTGCCTGCTGGCCATCAAGTGCGCGGCGCTGGTTTCGCTGCCGCCCGTCGTCATCGTGGCGACCCTGTGCATCGCCCATCCTTTGTCCCGCCTGGCCGCCGTCTCGCTGATCCGGTTCATGGATTACGCGCGCGACGAAGGCAAGTCCAAGCCCCTGGCGCAGGAAATGCGTACGGGTGAATTCATCATCGCCACCGTCTGCGGCCTGCTGCCTGCCATCGCCTGCGGCGCTCTGGGGATATTCGACTGGGCCACGCTGGTCTTTGCCGTCGTGGTGGCGGCAGCTGCCGCTTTCTGGCTGGGCCGCAAATGCCAGCGCCGCCTGCAAGGCTACACGGGCGACTGCCTGGGCGCCGTGCAGCAAGTGGCGGAAGTGGCGGTCTATCTGGCCATCCTCTCCAGCTTTCAGCCTCCACTGCGCTTCTACTGAACAAGCATGCGCCTGATCCTCGTCCGCCACCCCGCGCCGCAGGTGGCCAGCGGTACCTGCTATGGCCGCAGCGACGTGGCGGTGGCGCCGCATGAAATGGCCACGGTGCGCGCCAGCTTGCAGGCAACCTTGCCGCCGCATGTACCGCTGTATGCCAGTCCGCTGCGCCGCTGCGCCGGCCTGGCGACGACCTTGGCGCAGGACTTGCCCGCGAGCGCCCTGCGTTTCGACGCGCGGCTGGCGGAGATGGATTTCGGCGCGTGGGAAATGCAGCCCTGGCACGCGATTGCGCGCGCGGAAATCGATGCCTGGGCTGCCGACCTGGCCTGGTACCGCCCCGGCGGGGGCGAGAACGTGCTGGCGATGGCTGCCCGCGTCGACGCGTTTCTAGGCGATCTGTTGCGCGAACAACACGAAACGGTCGTCATCATCTGCCATGCGGGCACCATCCGCCTGCTGTCGGCACTGCAAGCCCGGCTGCCATTGGAGGAAACAGCCCTGCTGGCCGCCCATTCCGCCCATAAAATCGCCTACGGTGCGACTGTCGTCGTCGATTTCTGATATTGAATTGTCCAGCCGACCATGTCAGTCCATGCCTGCTGCACGTATAATGGCGGGGTTTTGGTGCCCGCGTTCATGTCCATGAGCGCAGTTAAACGGGAAACACGATGCCGCGATCGCGGCGAGCGTGTGCTGCCCCCGCAACGGTAAGCAAGTGTCGCCCCTCCCTACGGGAAGCGGGCGACAAGCTATCTCTGACAACCACTGTGCTTGCAATCATCGAGCATGGGAAGGTGAGATAGCCGTACTTGCCAGCCCGGATACCGGCCAGGACAGGTGGAAGTGTGCGAACGGGGATGTTCGCGATCCGAATGGCCCATGGCCATCTTCGATCGTCATCTTCAGTTCCCACTTCTGTTCAATCTGGCCTACGGGGACGTCGGCTGGTTGCATATTACTTACTGAAAATTATCATGACCCATGCTGTTTCCCGCCACGCGGCCCTCACGTCGCTCGCGCTAGCCATTGCCGCGCCTGCCGCTTTCGCCCAAGCCACGCCAGACACCTTCGATCCTATCGTCGTTACCGCCAACCGCTACCCGCAGCATCTGAGCGAAGTATTGAGCGATACGCAGACCATCAGCTCCGAAGACATCGCGCGCTCGGGCGCCGGTACGCTGATCGACCTGCTGCAAAAGCAGCGCGGCATCGAAGTCAATCGCAATGGCGGCCCAGGCACAAGTTCGAGCGTATTCATTCGCGGCGCGAACAGCAACCAGAATATCGTGCTGGTCGACGGCGTGCGCATTGGCTCCGCCACATCGGGCGCTGCCAACTGGAGCGCCCTGCCGCTGTCGAGCATCGACCACGTTGAAATCGTCTACGGCCCACTGAGCACCATGTATGGCGCCGATGCTGTCGGCGGCGTGATCCAGATCTTTACCAAGAAAGGCGACGGCGCGACGCGCTTTTCCGCCTTCGCCGGCTACGGCCGCGACAGCACCCGCCAGGTGGAAGCCAGCGTTGCCGGCTCTACCGGTGGCAACAACAGTTTCAGCTACGCGCTGACCGCGGGCAAGGAAAAATCAGATGGCTATTCCGCCACCAAACCTGGTAATTCTTCCTATAACGGCGATAAAGACGGCTACGACAAAGAAAGCGTCAGCGGCCAGTTTGGTTATCAGATGGCGAAGGGACATGACGTCGGCCTGGTTTTCCTGAACAGCAAACTGGATGCACAATACGATGCGGGCTTGAACTTCGACGCACGCAACTACAATAAGCAGGAAAGCGCCTCTGTCTTCACGAAGAACCAGTTCTTGCCGAACTGGACCAGCGAGCTGCGCTACGCAGAATCGAAGGACAAACTTACCTCAGTTTCCGCGCTCGGCTCCTCCGGCAGAAGCCAGTTCGACACCAAGCAAACTGACATCAGCTGGCAAAACGATATTCTCATTGGCCGTGATACTTTGCAATTACTGGGTGAATACCGTGACGAAGATGTCGTGAGCTCGACCAAAGGCCTGTCCGGCGGACGCAATACAAAGTCTTTCGCGGCATCGTACAACCTGGTACGCGGCGCCCACCTGGCCAGCATCAGCGGCCGTCGCGACGACAGCTCGGCGTTTGGTACGCACAACACGGGTAGCGTCGCCTATGGCTATCGTTTCAGCAATGCCTTGCGCGCCAACGCCAGCTATGGCACCAGTTTCCGCGCACCGACCTTCAACGATCTCTACTACCCTGATTTTGGCACCCCCACGAACAAGCCAGAAAAAGGCCGCAATGCTGAAATTGGATTGCACTACAACGACGGCCAATCGCAACTGAGCGCGATCTACTACCATAACAAGATTACCGATATGATCAACTATGTGTCGGCTTGCCCAGTTATTGGATGGAAACCAGGCTATGGCTGCAGCACGAATGTCGACAAAGCCCTGCTCGAAGGCGTGACGCTGGCTGGCGCGCACAAGTTCGGCGCCTTCAACGTCAGTGGCAATATCGACCTGCAAGATCCACGCAATGAATCCATTGACAAGCAACTGACACTCCGCGCGAAAAAGCACGCCAATTTCGCTGTCGATTACACGACCGGTCCTTTGACCGCCGGTACGGAATGGCAGTTGTCGGACAAACGTTTTGCAGATCCTGCCAACAAGACCACCCTCGGTGGCTATGGCTTGCTGAACCTGTACACAACCTACCAGTTCGCACGCGACTGGTCGGTGCTGGCACGCTGGAACAACATCACCAACAAAGACTATGAACTGGGCCGTTTCTATGCGACGCCACGCTCGAACCTCTTCGTTGGCGTACGCTACGGCATGAAGTAACCGCGTCGTAATGATGTAAGCTGCGGGCGATGGCATGCCGTCGCCCGCAGATGCAGTTCTGCAGTCCCCGTTTTTAAGGCAGTACATGCACCCATTTTTCCGCAATATGCGCCACCGCGCCACCGTGATCCTCACGGTGCTGATCGTGTGCGCGGTTGCCAGCCTGATTTTCTCCGGCATGATCGGTTCGATCGCGATTCCGCTCGCCGACCTGCCTTCCGCCCTGTTCCATGTCATGCAGGGTAAGACCGATACCCTCGCCGCCACCTTGCTCGACCTGCGCCTTGGCCGCGCGCTGACCGCTTTTGTCACCGGCGCGGCACTGTCGCTGGCCGGCCTGATGATGCAGGCGCTGCTGCGCAATCCCCTGGCCGATCCGTACGTGCTGGGCATTTCCGCCGGCGCTTCCGTTGGCGCGCTGGCCGCGCTGCTGTTCATGTGCGCGCTGTGGGTCGTCGACGCGGCTGCGTTTGCCGGCGCCGTCGGGGTGTCCATGCTGCTGTACTTTTTTGCGCGCCGCGACCTGCGCGGCGGCACGGCGGCCGAAGGCGGCGCCTCGCTCTTGCTGCTGACGGGCGTGATCCTGGCCTCGGCCTGCATGGCCATCGTCACCCTGATGCTCTCCATCGCCCCGGAAAGCCGCTTGCGCAGCATGGTGTTCTGGATGATCGGCGACCTGTCCGGCGCGCCCGCGCGGCTGATGCCCTGGCTGGTCCTGGCCGGTGCCCTGGTCTTCGCACTGCGCTGCGCGCGCTCGCTGAACGTCATGGCGCTGCACGCGGAAGCGGCCAGCACCCTGGGCGTGCGCGTGGGCGCCCTGCGCAAGGGCCTGTTCTTCTGTTCCGGCCTGCTCACGGCCAGCGCCGTCACCAGCGCCGGCAGCGTGGGCTTTGTCGGCCTGATCGTGCCGCACGCGCTGCGCTTTGCCTGCGGCCCCGACCATCGCCTGTTGATACCGGCTGCCGCGCTGGCCGGCGGCACCTTCCTCGTACTGGCCGACACGCTTGCGCGCACCGTGCTGGCACCGTTACAGCTGCCCGTCGGCGTGGTCACGGCCATGATAGGCGCGCCCGTCTTCCTGTACCAACTGCACCGGTTGCGACGCACATGATACGTACCTACCAACTCGGCCTGAAGGCAGGCACGCGCTCTCTCGTGGAAAACCTCATCTGGCAAATCAAGGATGGCGAATGCTGGAGCGTGATCGGCCGCAATGGCGCGGGCAAGAGCACCTTGCTGCGCACCCTGGCCGGCTTGCGCGAACCGGATGCGGGCCACGTGACCATACAGGGCCGCGCCCTGGTCGACTGGCCGCTCGACGAACTGGCGCGTGAACGGGCCTTCCTGGCGCAGGCGCGCCACGATGCGTTCTCATACCGCGTCATCGAAACGGTACTGTCGGCGCGCCACCCGTATCACGACAACCATTACTGGGAAGGCAGCGACGACCAGCGCATCGCCCTGGCGGCGCTGGCGTCGATGGAAGTGGAACACCTGGCCGAGCGCGACGTGCGCAGCCTGTCCGGCGGCGAACGCCAGCGCGTGGCAATCGCTGCAATGCTGGCGCAGGACACGCCCTTGCTTCTGCTGGACGAACCGGCCAACGCGCTGGACCTGGCGCACCAGGTCAGCGTCATGGGCCTGCTGTCAAAGCTGTGCCGCGAACAGAATAAAACCGTGGTGATGGTGGGGCATGACCTGAACCTGGCGCACAGCGTCTCGACCCATGCGCTACTGCTGATGGGCGACGGCGGCTGGCTGGCCGGTCCAGTGGCCGAGGTAATGCGGGCATCCATCCTGGGCGACTACCTGGGTCACCCGATCGAGATCATCGATCACGGCAAACGCAAGATATTCATACCGAAAGAGGACTGACATGAGCGACAAGAAGACAATCGATGCGGACACCGCGGCCATCAACGAACGCCACCGCGTACGCATGGAACGCAAAAAAGCCATCATCGACGCGGCCATCGCCAAGGCCGACAAGGAAATCGGCATCATCATCGTCAACACGGGCAATGGCAAGGGCAAGAGTTCGAGCGGCTTCGGCATGGCCATCCGCGCCATGGGTCACGGCATGAAAGTGGGCGTGGTTCAGTTCATCAAGGGCGCCATGTCGACGGGCGAAGAAAAATTCCTGCGCCGCTTCCCCGATGAAATCAGTTTTCATGCGATGGGCGAAGGCTATACCTGGGAAACGCAAAACCGCGAACGCGACATCGAAAAGGCCGAACTGGCGTGGGAACAGGCGAAGACCTTCCTGGCCGACCCCAGCTACGGCCTGGTGCTGTTCGACGAGCTCAATATCGCCCTCAAGTACAACTACCTCGACGTGCATAAAGTCATCGCCGACCTGCTGGAACGCCCGGCCATGCAACACGTGGTCATCACGGGCCGCGGCGCTCCGGACGAACTGATCGCCATCGCCGACACCGTCACGGAAATGGCCGTTGTCAAGCATGCCTATGCGGCCGGCATCGGCGCGCAAATCGGCACCGAGTGGTAACAGCGCCATGACGCGCACCCTGGTCTTCGGCGGCGCCCGTTCCGGCAAGAGCGCCCATGCGGAAACGCTGGCCCGCGAGTCCGGCAAGGAAGTGATCTACATCGCCACCGCGCAGGCGGGCGATGCTGAAATGGCCACGCGCGTCAGGCACCACCGAGCACAACGCCCGGCCGAGTGGGTAACCCTGGAAGAACCGCTGCGCCTGGGCGACGCCATCCTGCGGGAAGCACTGCCAGGCCGGCTGCTGCTGGTCGACTGCCTGACCCTGTGGTTGACGAATCTGATGTTTTCCAGCGGCGAAACCTATCCGGACGTAGGCGACATCGCCCTGCCTGAACTGTTCCACAGCGAGCGCGCGCACCTGCTGTATGCGCTGGCCGAAAGCGAAGACACCGGCTGCGACCTCGTTCTCGTGTCGAACGAAGTGGGCATGGGCATCGTGCCCTACGGCGCCATCTCGCGCTGCTTTACCGATGAAGCGGGCCGTTTGAACCAGGCCGTGGCGGCCGTGTGCGACAAGGCTGTCTTTGTCGCCGCCGGCCTGCCGCTGCACCTGAAAGGCGGCCCATGCTGAGCGGCTTGTCGCTGCCCATGCTGGCTGCTTTGATGGCGGCCGGCGTGCTGCTCGACCTGCTGCTGGGCGAGACGCGCCGCTGGCATCCGCTGGTGGGCTTTGGCCGCCTCGCCAGCGCGCTGGAGTGCCTGCTGAACCGGGGCCGTGGGCGCTTCCTGCGCGGCGCGCTGGCGTGGTCGCTGGTTGTGCTGCCCATCAGCTATGCCGCCTACTGGCTGTGCGGCCTCGCCGGTGCAGCCCTCCACGTTTTCCTGCTCTATCTATGCCTGGGTTTACGCAGCCTGCGCGACCACAATCAGCCGATCGCCGACGCCCTGGCCATCGATGACCTGGACAACGCGCGCCTGCTGACGGCGCGCATCGTCAGCCGCGACACGGCCAATGCCGACGCGGCCAGCCTGGCCAAGGCCAGCACCGAATCCCTGCTGGAAAACGGCAACGACGCCGTCTTCGGCACCCTGTTTTGGTTTGCCGTGGCGGGCGGCCCCGGCGCCGTGCTGTTCCGCCTGGCGAACACGCTGGACGCCATGTGGGGCTACCGCAACGCACGTTACAACTGGTTCGGCTGCTGCGCCGCGCGCATCGACGACCTGTTGAATTATCTGCCGGCGCGCCTGACGGCCCTGTCGTACGTCTTGCTGGGCAAGACCGTGGCCGACAAAAAACGCGCGTGGCAGTGCTGGCGCAGCCAGGCACCCAACTGGGGCAGCCCGAATGCGGGCCCCGTGATGGCCAGCGGCGCCGGCGCCTTGGGCCTGGCCCTCGGCGGCGACGCCATCTACGACGGCGAACTGGAACGCCGCCCGCCGCTGGGTAGTGGCCGTCCCGCCGAAGCGCGCGATATCGACCGCGCCTGGCGCCTGGTGGCTGAAACGGCCGTGCTGTGGCTGACCTGGATGGCGCTGCTGGCAGGCCTGTTCTACCTGAAGGGAAAATACCTTGCTTGAACATGGCGGCAACCTGCACGACGCCGCGCGCGAATACGGCAGGCCGTTGGAAGACTGGATCGACCTGTCGACCGGCATCAACCCGCACTGGTATGCAGCGCCAGCACCGAACGCCAACGCCTGGCACCGGCTGCCGGAAGCCGATCCCGCGCTGGCCGCTGCCGCCTGCGCGTATTACGGCGCGCCAGCCATGCTGCCCGTGGCCGGCACGCAGGCCGCCATCCAGGCCCTGCCCCGGCTGCGCGCGCCGTCGCGCGTGGTGGTGGCCGCGCCGTCGTATGCGGAACATGCGCACCACTGGGGCCAGCACGGCCACCAGTTGCGCCAAGTGCCGTATGCGCAGCTGGCCAAAGCGGTCGACCGCTGCGACGTGCTGGTCGTCTGCAACCCGAACAATCCCACGGGCGAGCGCATCGCGCCCGAGCTGCTGCTGGAGTGGGCGGACAAACTGGCCGCGCGCGGCGGCTGGCTGGTGGTCGATGAAGCGTTTGGCGATACGGAATCGTGCGCCAGCCTGGGCTCCCACTCTGCCCGGCCGGGACTCATCATGCTGCGCTCCGTCGGCAAATTCTTCGGCCTGGCGGGACTGCGCCTGGGCTTTGTCGCCGCCTCTCCAGCCTTGCTGGCACAGCTGGCCGACATGCTGGGCCCGTGGACCGTCAGCGGCCCGGCGCAGCACATGGCGCTGGCTGCCCTCGCCGACACGCATTGGCAGGACGCGATGCGCGAGCGCCTGCGCGGCGAAGGCAAGCGCCTGCGCCAGCTATTGGCAGCGCACGGCATCGCCAGCAGCGGCACGGCGCTGTTCCAGTGGTGGCAGGAAGAGCGCGCCGAGGCGTTCTGGCGCCACATGGCGGAAGCGGGTATCTGGGTGCGCCTGTTCCGCCACGCCGCCCATGGCATCCGCCTGGGCCTGCCCCCCGACGAACATTCCTGGCTGCGCCTGCAGCAGGCCCTCACTACATGGAAACACATATGAATCACTTGAAAACAGCACTGCTACTGGCCGGACTGGTTTCGCTGCAGGCGCAGGCCGCCATCACCGTGCGCGACGACGACGGTAACACCGTCACCGTGCAAAAACCGGCGCAGCGCATTCTGGCGCTGGCGCCGCATGTGACGGAACTGCTGTTCGCGGCCGGTGGCGGCGACAGGATCGCCGGTGTCGTCAGCTACAGCGACTACCCGGAAGCTGCAAAGAAGATCACGCAAGTGGGTGACAACCGCCAGTACGACATGGAACGCATCATCGCCCTGAAGCCGGACCTGATCGTCGTGTGGATGCATGGCAGCGCCGAGCGCCAGATCGCCATGCTGCGCCAGCTGAAGGTGCCCATCTATCACAGCGAACCGCGCAAGCTGGCCGACATCCCCGACAGCATGGAGCGCCTGGGGCAGCTGATGGGAACGGAAAAAACCTCCAAACCGGCGGCGGCCCAGCTGCGCGCCAAACTGGCCAGCCTGACGGCGCAATACACGCAGCGCCCGCCCGTGCGCGTGTTTTACCAGGTGTGGGACAAACCTTTATATACCTTGAGCGGCGCGAGCATCATCAGCGATTCCATGCGCGTGTGCGGCGCGCAAAATATCTTTGCCGCGATGAAGGTGGTGGCGCCCGTCGTCACGCCGGAAGGCGTGCTGCAGGAAGACCCGGAAGTCATCTTCGGCACCAGCGAAAAAAGCGATCCGCGCAGCGAAGGCGGCCTGGCCATGTGGCGCGCCTTCCCGTCGATGACGGCCGTGCGCAAGAATAACCTGTTCCGCCTGAACGGCGACCTGCTGAACCGCGCCGGCCCGCGCATGATCGAGGGCACGGCCGCCATGTGCGAACAGCTGGAAGTGGCCCGCCAGCGCCGCAACACGCCCGCCGCCAAGGCCGCGCCATGAGTCACGCAGCGAGTCACTACCAGCGCATCGCCTGTCTGTCGACGGAAGCCGTGGAGACGCTGTATGCGCTGGGCGCCGAAGACGTCATCGCGGGCATTTCCGGCTTTACCGTGCGTCCGCCGCGCGCGCGCGAGGAAAAGACCAAGATCAGCGGCTTTTCCTCTTCCAGCCTGGAGCGCATCCTGGCCGTCCAGCCCGATCTCGTGATCGGCTTTTGCGACATGCAGGCCGATATCTGCCGCGACCTGGTGAAAGCCGGTATCGAAGTGCACCAGTTCAACCAGCGCACGGTGGACGGCATCCTGCGCATGATCGGCGTGCTGGCCGCACTGGTGCAGCGCGAGGAAGCGGGACGTGAACTGGTCGCCAGTCTGCGCGCCGACATCGCAGCCGCCCGGGCCCGCGCCGCAGCCTGGACGCGCAAGCCCGTGATTTACTTTGAAGAGTGGAACGATCCGCTGATGAGCGGCATCGGCTGGGCGGCGGAATTGATCGACATCGCCGGCGGCACGGACGCCTTCCCGGAATTGTCCGCGCAGCCGGGCGCGAAAGAGCGCATCATCGCCGATCCGCAAGAAGTGGTGCGACGCGCGCCCGACATCATCATCGCCACCTGGTGCGGCAAGAAGTTCCAGCCGGCGCAGCTGACGGCACGCCCGGGCTGGGATACGATTCCCGCCATACGCAATGACATGCTGTTCGAGATCAAGTCGCCCGACATTCTTTCGCCCGGTCCGGCCGCCATCACGCAAGGCTTGCGCCAGATCAGCGACATCATCGCGCAGTGGCAGGAGAATCAGAAAGAGCGGCAGGCATGAAGAGTCCCTTCCCCGCCTTGATGGTGCAAGGCACGACGTCGGACGCGGGCAAAAGCACCGTCGTCGCAGCCCTGTGCCGCCTCTTGAAACGCCGTGGCGTGACGGTCGCGCCGTTCAAGCCGCAAAACATGGCCTTGAATAGCGCGGTGACGAGCGACGGCGGCGAGATCGGCCGCGCGCAAGCCCTGCAGGCGCTGGCCTGCGGCATCGCGCCGCACACGGACATGAATCCGGTGCTGCTGAAGCCTTCGTCGAACACGGGTGCGCAAGTGATCATCCACGGCAAGGTGCGCGCCGAGATGGATGCGCGCGACTACCAGCAATATAAAACCATCGCCATGGGCGCCGTGCTGGATTCGTACGCGCGCTTGCGCCAGCAGTACGACGCCGTCGTCGTCGAAGGCGCGGGCAGCCCCGCCGAAGTCAATTTGCGCGCACGCGACATCGCCAACATGGGCTTTGCGGAAGCCGTCGACTGTCCCGTGATCCTGGTGGCCGACATCGACCGTGGCGGTGTCTTCGCCCACATCATCGGCACCCTGGCCTGTTTGTCCGACAGCGAACGGGCGCGCATCCTTGGCTTCGTCATCAACCGCTTCCGCGGCGATATCTCGCTGCTACAACCCGGCATCGAGTGGCTGGAACAGCAGACGGGCAAACCCGTGCTGGCCGTGCTGCCCTACCTGCAAGGCCTGTTCCTCGATGCGGAGGACGCCGTCGAAGCCATGCAGGCCGAACGCGGCGCCTTCAAGGTGGTGGTGCCGCAACTGCCGCGCATCAGCAACCACACGGATGTCGACGCGCTGCGCGCCCATCCCGATATCGACCTGCAATTCATCAAACAGGGACAGCCGATTCCAGCGGCCGACCTGGTGATCCTCCCCGGCAGCAAGAACACGCGCGGCGACCTGGCGTGGCTGCAGCAGCAAGGCTGGCCCGCCTACCTGGCAAAACACCTGCGCTATGGCGGCAAGGTGCTCGGCATTTGCGGCGGCTTCCAGATGCTGGGGCAGTCCGTACGCGATCCGCTGGGCGTGGAAGGCGCGGCGGGAGAGTCGGCGGGACTGGGTATGCTCGACATGGCGACGGAGCTGACGCGCGACAAGCGGCTGGAACAGGTGCGCGGCTACTGCGCGTTTGCCGGCGCGGCCGAGGCGCCCGTGGCAGGCTATGAAATCCACATGGGTGTCTCGCATGGCGCCGCGCTGGCGCAGCCGGCCTTCCTCATCGACGGCCGTCCTGAAGGAGCCGTATCGGGCGACGGGCAAATCCTCGGCAGCTATTTGCACGGCATGTTCGACACGCCCGCCGCGTGTGCGGCGCTGCTGCGCTGGGCGGGGCTGGACTCCGGCCACACGGTGGATACCGCCGCCCTGCGCGAGGCCAGCCTGGAGCGCATCGCCGATGCGGCCATCCCGCTGCTGGCGGCCCTGGATCGCATCAATCGCTAACGATTATTTTTTCAGGCACATGCCCATGTACGAGCGGTCGGTCGAAAATTCGACGGCCATGCTCGATGACACGGGCATGAACATCGAATAGTCGGCCGGCACGTCGGCGGGGTCCTTGAACACGGCGATGCCATCGACATCGACGGCTTGCGCACCCAGGCCCAGCTTGTTCAGGGTCACGTTTTCCGCGTGCACCTTGCCCGTGCCGTTATTGGTGATGGTCGCCACATTGCTGGCGATGTCGATCTTGCCCGTCGTGCCACCCTGCGCCGCACAGGCATAACTGCCATTGATTTCCATGCCGATTTTCTGCTGTCTGGCCGCCACGATGGTGCCCACGCGCAGGACGTTTTCCTGGTTGCGGCTGTAGCGGTCGATGAACAGCGCCAGCCCCCGGTCCCCCGCATGCACGTGCACGATGCCGAAGTCCTGGCTGCCCTGGCGGGCGACGAGCAAGCCGTTCTTCGCATCCTTGACCAGGGTCAGGCTGGCGTTTTCCGCTTCCAGCAGCGGCGATACTGGCGAGCACACGCCTTGCGCATTGAACACGCCGCCATTGCACAGTTGGGCCGCCCCGTCGGCAGCGATCTTGAGACTGCCTTTCGGATTGAAACGGTCACCGCCGTTCGAGGCATTGCGCATGCCGCCCAGGAAGATATAGTTGCCGGCCAGCTTGGCCACGTCACCCACCGCATAGCCGGTGCCGCTGACGGTCGAGACCATGTTGCCCAATTTGACGTTGCCAGACAAAAGACGCGTGCGCGCATCGACGGTGACGCTGAAATCCGTTGCCGTATAAGTGGTGAGATTGCCGCTGGTGGACGCGGTAAACGTGCCGCTGCGGTCGCTCAAGCCGAACTGCGTCGACAGCACGCGGATAGTGTAGGTTTTCTTGACGCTGTCGAACGTGATGCGCCAGGTGTCGCCGATATCGGCAGCCACGTCATACACGCTTTCATCGACGCTGGCACCGGCAATGACGCTCAAGCCGGCGTCCCTGGCCACGGCAACTGACGCCACCGTCACGCTGTCGGCGGGAACGACGGGAGGCGTCACGACGGCCGGCGGTGTCACCGGCGTCGCTGGCGTGCCGCCATCGCTGCCTCCACCGCATGCGGACAGGGCCGCGCCCAGGACAAGGAACGTAAGTGCATTTTTCATGTGGTGTGACTTTCGGGAAAGAGGAGGCCGACGCTGTCAGAAAACACATGCTAGCCTTGCCCGCAATCTATTGCCATAGAACAAATGTTCCATGGACTGAGCCCCCGGCACGCTGCCAGAATGACGGGCGCGGGCGGCACGCGGGCGCCATTTATGTGACAATTCATCGTACTGTCGGCTCCGTTTCTCCTCCTCAGGCTCACATCCATGACCAGTTCCCCCATTAAAAGCTACCTTCCCTGGGTGGTCGCCACCGCCTTGTTCATGGAGCAACTCGACTCCACCATCGTCAACACCGCCATCCCCGCCATGGCCGCCAGCCTCAACGTTACGCCGCTGAGCCTGAAAGCCGTCGTCACCAGCTACATCCTGAGCCTGGCCGTGTGCATTCCCATCAGCGGCTGGATGGCCGACCGCTTCGGCACGCGGCGCGTGTTTTCCGCCGCCGTCGCCATCTTTACCCTCGCCTCCATCCTGTGCGGCCTGTCCGTGAACGCGCCCATGCTGGTGGCCGCGCGCCTGCTGCAAGGGGTAGGCGCGGCGATGATGATGCCGGTGGGCCGGCTCACCATCATCCGCACCTTTCCCAAGTCGCAACTGCTGGCGGCCATGAATTTCGTCATCATCCCCGCGTTGATCGGTCCCCTGCTGGGGCCCACGGTCGGCGGGCTGATCGTGCACTGGCTGTCGTGGCGCGAGATTTTCTTCGTCAACGTGCCTGTCGGCCTGGCGGCGCTGTATCTGGCGCACCGCTACATGCCCGACTACTATGGCGACAAGCCCCGTCCGCTGGACCTGATCGGCCTCGTGTTGTTCGGCACGGGTATCGCGCTGCTGTCATGGCTGCTGGAAATTTTCGGCGAACACCGCATCGACGGTACCTCGTTTGCCGTGCTGCTGTTCATCTCCATCAGCCTGCTGGCCGCGTATGTCTGGCATTCAAGCGAAGTGCTGCACCCGCTGCTGCGCCTGACCCTGTTCAAGATCCGCACCTTCCGCGTTTCCGTGGTGGGCGGCTTCGTCACGCGCCTGGGCGTGGGTGGCCTGCCCTTCCTGCTGCCGCTGCTGTACCAGCTGGGCCTGGGCTTGCCCGCCTGGCAATCGGGCTTGCTGATGATGCCGTCGGCCGCTGCCGCCATGGGCATGAAATTCATTTCCGCGCGCGTGCTGGCCCGCTTCGGCTATCGCCAGGTACTGATCGTCAACACCGTGCTGATCGGCGTGACCATCGCCATGTTTTCGCAGGTGAGCGCGGGCACGTCCCTATACGTCATCGTCGCCATCAGCCTGTGCATGGGTTTTTTCAATTCGCTGCAGTTTTCCAGCATGAATACCATCGCGTATGCCGACGTCGACAAGAACGATTCGAGCATGGCCAGTACGATCGCCAGCTCGATGCAGCAACTGTCGATGAGCTTTGGCCTCGCCTTCGGTTCGCTGATCACGGGCTGGTACCTGGGCGACATGCCGCAGTCGGACCGCGCCATGCTCAGCACGGCCCTGCATCACGCCTTCCTCACCTTGGCCGCCCTGACGGTGCTGTCCTCGCTGACCTTCTGGACCTTGCGCCGCGACGATGGCGAAAGCATCAGCAAGGGCACGGACAGCGACGAGGAGGATGCGGCCGACGTCAAGGCCCAGGCCGTTGTGCAGACGGAAGTGCAAACCACGAAAGGCTGAGCCACATCAAGCTTGCCGCCAGCACCGCTGGTACTTTTGCCTGACGCTGCTATCGTGATCGCAGGAGGTGCACATGGCGGCCGAGCGGCGCTTTGCGTGGAAGGGCACGGACCGCCATGGCAAGCCGGTCGATGGTGTCTTGCGCGCCGCCGACGCCTGCGCTGCCAAAGCAATATTGAGAAGCCAGGGCATCCTGGCCAACCGGGTGCAGGCCGCGCGCAGCGCACCCGGCAAGGCCATCACGCGCAAGGATATCGCGCTGTTTACGCGCCAGCTGTCGACCATGATGGCGGCTGGCGTGCCGCTGCTGCACGCCTTCGACATCGCCGGCAAGGGCCATGCCAAGCCCGCGATCACGGCGCTGATGCGCGACTTGCGCCACGACATCGAAGCGGGCAGCAGCCTGCAGCAGGCTTTCCGCCAGTTCCCGCTGCTGTTTGACGAACTGTATTGCAACCTGCTGGCGGCAGGCGAACAGGCCGGCATCGTGCAGGATTTGTTGGCGCGCCTGGCCACGCACCAGGAAAAGGCCATCGCCCTGCGGCGGAAGGTGCGCGGCGCGCTGATGTATCCGCTGGCCATCGTGCTTGTCGCCTTCGTCGTCACGGCCATCATCATGAGCGTGGTCGTGCCCGCTTTCCGCCAGGTCTTCGACAGCTTCGGCGCGCCCTTGCCGCTGCCCACCCTGCTCGTCATGGGCGTGTCCGCCTTTGTTGTCCGCTACTGGCTGGCCTTGCTGGCGGTGCTCGTGCTCGCTTGCGTGCTGCTGCACCTGGCCTGGCGCCGCTCTCCCGCGTGGCGGCGCAACACGCAACTGCGGGCGCTGCGCCTGCCCGTGTTCGGCTCCCTCTTGCGCAAAGCGGCGATCGCCCGCTGGACGCGCACCCTGGCCGCCATGTTCGCCGCCGGCGTACCGCTGCTCGACTCGCTCGGTCTGGTGGGCGCCGCCTCCGGCCACGCGCTGTACCAGGAAGCGACGACGCGCATCGAACGCGAAATCCGCGCCGGCGGCAGCCTGGCCCTGGCCATGGAACACAGCGGCGTGTTCCCTCCCTTGCTGACGCAGCTGACCCTGATCGGCGAGGAGTCCGGCGCGCTCGACGCCATGCTGTCGCGCGCGGCCGACATCATCGAGGCCGATATCGACGCCACCGTGGCCACCCTTTCCACGCTGCTGGAACCGGCGCTGATGGTGGTGCTTGGCGTGCTCGTCGGTTCCCTCGTGATCGCCCTGTATTTGCCGATTTTCAAGCTGGGGGCCGTGATTTGACCATTCACCCGCCTAAAACGTCCCCATGTGCCGGCGGATGTTTTACACTGCGGCAGTGCCAGGCAATGTTTGCACGGCAACATTCATCACCTCAGACAAGTTCACCATGCTGCAAGATACCCTGTTGTTCGCCGCGCCCGGCAATCTGCCCGTCGCCCTCGTTGCCGCCCTGTTCGGCCTGATCGTCGGCAGCTTCCTGAATGTGGTGATCCACCGCGTGCCGAAAATGATGCAGCGCGAATCCGATAATTATGTGGCGGAAGAAAGCGGCTTGCCCTTGCCGCACACGGACCGCTACAACCTGATGCTGCCGCATTCGAACTGCACCGCTTGCGGCCACCGCATCACGGCCATGGAAAACATTCCCGTCATCAGCTATCTGCTGCTGCGCGGCAAATGCAGCGCCTGCAAGGCACCGATCTCCGTACGCTATCCGCTGGTCGAGCTGCTGACGGGCGCGCTGTCGGCCCTCCTGGTCTGGCACTTCGGCAGCGGCTGGACGGGCCTGGCAACGCTCGTGTTTGCCTGGCTGCTGATCGCCATGACCTTCATCGACGCCGATACGCAAATGCTGCCGGACGACCTCACCTTCCCCCTGCTGTGGGCGGGCTTGCTGATCAATATCAATGGCACTTTCGTACCCCTGCAGGACGCCGTCATCGGCGCTGCCGCCGGCTATCTGGCCCTGTGGGCCGTGTACTGGGCCTTCAAGCTGGCGACAGGCAAGGAGGGAATGGGCTATGGTGACTTCAAATTGCTGGCGGCGCTCGGTGCGTGGCTGGGCTGGACCATGCTGCCGACGATCATCCTGTTGTCGTCGCTGGTGGGCGCCGTGGTCGGCATCGGCCTGATCGTGTTTGCCAAGCGGGGGCGCGACAAACCGATTCCGTTCGGCCCCTACCTGGCGGCGGCAGGCCTGATCGCGCTGCTGTACGGCACGCCCCTGTCGCGCCTCACGCTGGGCCTGACCAGCTGACCCGCGCAACACTGCCCCTATGGAAAAACACATGCAACTTCATAACGCACCGTATTTCAGCGTGGGTCTCACCGGCGGCATCGGTTGCGGCAAGAGCACCGTGGCCGACCAGTTCGCCGCGCTGGGCGCCTCCATCGTCGACACGGACCAGATCGCGCACAGCCTGACGGCACCCAATGGCGCGGCCATGCCGGCCCTGGTGGCGGAATTTGGCCCCGACTACACCGATGCGCGCGGTGCCCTCGACCGCACAAAAATGCGCAACCTCGTATTCGCCGACGCCGCCGCCAAGGCAAAACTGGAAGCCATCCTGCACCCGCGCATCCGCCAGGCGACCCTGGTGGCCGCCGCCGAAGCGACGGGCAGCTATGTGATCTTTGCCGTTCCCCTGCTCGTCGAGTCCGGCGGATGGGTGGAACGCGTCAACCGGGTGCTCGTCATCGATTGCCTGGAAAGCCTGCAAGTGTCGCGCGTGATGGCGCGCAATGGCTTATCGGAAGAACAAGTCAAAGCCATCATGGCCACGCAGGCCACGCGCGCCATGCGCCTGGCGGCGGCGGACGATGTGATCGACAATAATGGCGATTTGGTCGCCCTGGCGCCGCAGATTGCCCAGTTGCACGATTTATATCTGGCATTTTCAAAAAGAATGGCCGGAATCGGGCCGCAACGTTTGTAATTTGTCGACGCTTGGTTCAAAATCACGGGATTGTTTGCAGGTCCTTACTTAAGGGAATTATTTTGATTGTCTACGAATACCCTTTCAACGAACGCATACGTACCTTGTTGCGGCTGGAAGACCTGTACGACAAATTCAAGTTCTTCATCCAGCAAGAGCATGCAATGCAACACCATGTTGCCTTGGCAACTATTTTCGATATGCTCGAAGTGGCTGGCCGCGCCGACCTGAAGTCCGACCTGCTGCAAGAACTCGAGCGCCAGCGCCAAAGCCTGCTCGGTTACCGCAGCAATCCAAATGTGGAACCGGAAACGCTCGATGCCATCCTTGGCGAACTCGACAGTGTCAGCGGCGCCCTGGTGGCGGCGCAAGGCAAGACGGGCCAGAATATCCGCGACAATGAATGGCTGATGAGCATCCGCGGCCGCACCATCATCCCCGGCGGCGCCTGCGAATTCGACTTGCCGTCCTACTTTGCCTGGCAAAAACGCAGCTCGGAACAGCGCTTGACCGATATCCACGCCTGGTTCGCCCCGCTCGCCCCGCTGTTCGACGCGCTGGCCCTCGTATTGCGCCTGCTGCGCGATTCCGGCGGACCCGTTAAACTGATCGCCAATGGCGGCAGCTACCAGCAAATGCTGCAAGGCAAGGTATACCAGATGCTGCGCCTGAGCCTGGACGAAAGCAGCGGCGCCATCCCAGAAATTTCCGCCAACAAATACATGCTGTGGGTACGCTTCACTACCCAGGGCGGCGACTTGAAGCCCAAGCCGCTGGAAGAAGATGTCCCATTCGAGCTCACGCTCTGTAATTTTTAACTGTTACTTATTTGCCCCATCATGACCGTCGTTAATTGCCCTACCTGTGCCGCCAAAGTCGAATGGACTGAAGCCAACAAATTCCGCCCCTTCTGCTCGGAACGCTGCAAGCAGATCGACTTGGGTGCCTGGGCCGAAGAGAAATACACGATCCCCGCCGCCGACCCGTTCGAAGATCCGCTGGCAGACGAAGACAACAAGCCGCAATAATTCTCA
This sequence comes from Janthinobacterium sp. P210005, assembly GCF_036231865.1. Lineage (NCBI taxonomy): Bacteria > Pseudomonadati > Pseudomonadota > Betaproteobacteria > Burkholderiales > Oxalobacteraceae > Janthinobacterium > Janthinobacterium sp. P210005. The sequence continues at coordinate 264,618 of NZ_JAZARC010000008.1, read as the reverse complement.
GCGAAACGGATTTTCCAGGCGCAGCCCCTGCGCCGCGAAACTGTCGAGCCTGCCACTGACCACCGTCAAGCCATAGGCGATACCCATCGCCGCGATCTGCCCATCGACGCCATGCGCATGGCCCCGCTCACACAGGCGGGCGCACACGAGGGCGCAATCGAGGTCGAATTCCAGCAGCCGCGGCGCATAGTCCGCCAGCACTGCTTCCAGCCAGCCTTCCAGCGCCAGTGCTTCCAGCGCCGCTTCGCGCCGCCAGCTGCGCTGTATGCCTGCGCGCAACTGCGCGATCACCTGTACCGGCACATAGCGCATTTCCGGCGCCACCCGTTCAAAAAAAGTGCGCACACCCTCCGGCGCAGCGCTGCCCTTGCGCGCCGCAACGATCACATCCGTGTCGACCAGGTAGGCGGACATCGCACGTCAAGTGCGGCGCTCGAAATCCGCATCAAGCCCCACGTCGGGCATGCCGCGCAAAATATCGTCGAGCGGACGCTTCGACAGCGGCCGCAAGGCGCTGCGCAGAATGTCGCGGTGCTCGTCTTCGATGCTGCGGCCATGCGCGCGCGCACGCTTGTGCAGGGCGGCAATCAGCAATTCATCGGTATCGGTAAAGGTCAGTGTCAGCGGCATGCGCAACTCCCAATGCTAGATGAAAGCACTGTAGCGCAAAGCGCGCGCGATACAAGGAAAGTCACAGGAAAGCTTGCGCCAGCACGCAGCATGGTGCTGCCCGCTGGCACAAGTGTCAATCAGGCAAGCGCCAGCGATTCCCGGCGTACCTCGTCGAGCCATTCCAGCAAGGGAATGGTGGCCGGCAGCAAGGGTTCCACGCCGACCGTGCCCTGCCAGGCAAACGCCTGCCCTTCCAGGCTTTGCGGCTCGCCCCGCCACTCTCGGCTGATATAGAAATGCAGGCGCACGTGGGCGTGCGGATACACATATTCGACGCCGCACCAGGCCTCGGCACTGTCGATATATAAACCCAGTTCCTCGACAAACTCGCGCTTCAAGGCGTCAAAAATGGCTTCGCCCGGCTCGACTTTGCCGCCAGGAAACTCCCAATAGCCGTCATACGGCTTGCCAGCCGGGCGCTGGCCCAGCAACACGTCGCCATTCGGTTTCATCAGAATGCCGACGGCGACATCCACCGGTGTCACTTTCATATCACTCATTGCGGCAACTTTCCCGCAGGTAGTTTCCCAGCATAATCGCGTGCGAATTGCCACGCCACCCGGCCCGAACGGGAACCGCGCTGCAAGGCCCAGCGCAGGGCGTCGCCGCGCGCCTGCGCGATCTGTTCCGGCGTGCAGCCGAACGAAGCGAGCCAGTGCGCTGCGATATCGAGGTAGTCATCCTGCTTGAACGGGTAGAACGACAGCCACAGGCCAAAGCGCTCGGACAGCGAGATTTTCTCTTCCACCGTCTCGCCCGGATGCAAATCGCCGTCATCGTCCGTCTTGTAGCTGCTGTTGTCGGACATGCGTTCCGGCATCAGGTGACGGCGGTTCGACGTGGCGTAGATCAGCACATTGTCCGATTGCGCGGCGATGCTGCCGTCGAGCGCCACTTTCAGCGCCTTGTAGCCGCTCTCGCCCTCTTCGAACGACAGGTCGTCGCAAAAGATGATGAAGCGCTCGGGGCGCGCTGCCACCAGGTCGACGATGTCGGGCAAGTCGGCAAGATCCGCCTTGTCCACTTCGATCAGGCGCAGGCCTTGATCGGCGAACTGGTTCAGGCATGCCTTGATCAGCGACGACTTGCCCGTGCCACGCGCGCCCGTCAGCAACACGTTGTTGGCGGGACGTCCGCTGACGAACTGGCGCGTATTTTGCTCGATCTGCGCCTTTTGCGTGCCGATATTGTGCAAGTCATCCAAGGCGATGGACGACACGTGGGCCACGGCCTGCAGATGGCTGGCCGCGCCCTGGCGCCGGCGCCAGCGGAAGGCAAAGCTGTTCCAGTCCGTCGCCGGCAAGGCCGGCGGCAAGATCGACTCGAGGCGCGCCAGTACCCGTTCGGCGCGGATCAGGAATTGATCGAGGCCGGTCATGAGCGGTAGTCGGCGTTGATCGACACGTAGTCATGCGACAAATCGCACGTCCACAGGGTAGCCGTGGCATCGCCGCGCGCCAGTTTCACGCGGATGGTGATTTCGCTTTGCTGCATCACGCGCTGGCCATCCTGTTCCTGGTAGTCCGGGTTGCGGCCGCCGTTCTTGGCCACCCACACGTCGTCCAGATACAGGTTCAATTGACCCACATCAAGGTCGTCCACGCCCGCGTAGCCGATGGCGGCCAGGATGCGGCCCAGGTTCGGGTCGGAGGCAAAGAACGCCGTTTTCACCAGCGGCGAATGGGCGATGGAATAGGCGATCTTGCGGCACTCTTCCACGTTGCGGCCGTCTTCCACGGTCACGGTCATGAATTTCGTCGCGCCTTCGCCGTCGCGCACGATGGCTTGCGCGAGAAAAGTAGACAGTTCGGTCACGGCAGCGGCCAGTTCCGCATAGTGCGGCGAATCGATGGAATCGATGACCAGGCTGCCGGCGCCCGTGGCTACCAGCATGAACGAGTCATTGGTGGAGGTGTCGCCGTCGATGGTGATGCAGTTGAACGATTTATCGGCCGCCTGCTTCACCAATTGGTCGAGCACCGGTTGCGCCACGGTGGCGTCAAACGCGAGGAAACCCAGCATCGTGGCCATGTTCGGCTTGATCATGCCGGCGCCCTTGCTGATGCCCGTCAGGGTCACCGCGTGACCGCCGATGGTGACGGTGCGCGAGCCGGCTTTCGGCTGCGTGTCGGTGGTCATGATGGCTTCGGCGGCCGAAAACCAGTTGTCCGGCGTCAGTGCGGCCACGGCTTGCGGCAAGCCGGCGACCAGGCGCTGCACGGGCAAGGGTTCCAGGATCACGCCGGTGGAAAACGGCAGGATTTGCTGCGGCGTGCAGCCCAGCAGCTCAGCCAGCGCGGCACAGCTGGCCTGCGCGTCAGCCAGGCCCGATTCGCCCGTGCCCGCATTCGCGTTGCCCGTATTGACCAGCAGCGCGCGGATCGGCGCGGCGCCGGCCGTCACGGCGGCCAGGTTGGCCTTCGAGATTTGCACGGGCGCGGCGCAGAAGCGGTTCAAGGTGAACACGCCGGCCACGGTGGCCGTCGGCGCCAGTTTCAATACCAGCAAATCCTTGCGGTTGGGTTTCTTGATGCCGGCTTCGGCAACACCGATTTCAATGCCGGCGACGGCTTTCAAGTCGGCGGCGACGGGCTTGGGGGAATTGACGGCCATGGTGATTTCTTCTGCGAGGGAAAAGGGAAGCGCTATTGTAGCGCCTTCGCGGCGCCGGTGAACATGCGGCAAGGGAATAGTCGCGCCGGCCAGGGCAGTCGCGAAGCGGGTCGGCAACATGACCAAGCTTGCGATTTATCAGAACGCCGCCGCCTGGCGGCGCTAAGGTATAGGAACAGACGATCACACGTCTCGCACAAGCGCCCGGGGAGGGAATGTTATGGCGCATGGAAAATCCTACCGCATGCATCGCAGCGATTCAGGCTCGTCACGCCCGTTGCGTCTATGGTGTTTATGCTGCCTGCTTTGCCTGCTTGCCTCGTTGATGGCCTGTACGCTGCCAGGCGAACCGGCCGATCATGCCATCGGCCACGCCACCGATCTGGCATCCACAGCGCCGCCGGCCGCTGAAACGCCGCCAGCCGCAGAATTTCCACCCGCGACCGGGGTGGGACGACCACCGCCAACCTTCCCATGGAACAGCTCATGGTTAGGCATCGGCGGCTTGGTCGGCAATCTGGGCAACCTGGCCGGCAGCAGCGGCATGCTCACGGGCAGCAGCGGCATGGCCAAGCCTGGCAACGATCCACCGCCGGCCGGCGCCGTGCACGTCACCGTGTACTACGCCACCGACAGGCAATACCAGGCCAGCAGCCGCAGCTATGGCTGGCAGCCCAACCGCGCCGCGCCCCACCTGAGCTACGGCAGCGTCCTCGTCAGCATCCCGGAAAAAAGAGCGCCGGGCGAACTGCCGCTGCCGCCGTGGTACGCCATCCTGTCCGGCGACGATGCGCAAAAATATGTGCTGATCAAGGGAACCACGCGCCTGTCGCGCGCGGATTTCCTCGCCACCGTCAAGGCAAGCATTCAAGCCGCACCGGAACGCCGCGCCGCCTTCATCTATATCCACGGCTACAGCAATTCCTTTGACGACGCCGCCCGGCGCACGGCGCAGATGGCGGTCGACCTCGATATCGGCGCCCTGCCCGTGTTCTACAGCTGGCCATCGAAAGGCTCGATGGCCGGCTACGAATACGACCAGAATTCCGCCGAATGGACGCAGGCGCACCTGCAGGCGTTCCTGGCCGATTTCGCGGAGCACTCCTCGGCCACCGATATCTACCTCATCGCCCACAGCATGGGCAACCGTCCGATGACCGTGGCCCTGGCCAACCTGCTGGAAAAGCGCCCCGACCTGCTGCCCCTGTTCAAGCAGGTGGTGCTGGCGGCGCCGGACATCAATGCCGATGTCTTCCGCGACCAGATCGCCCCCCGCTTTGCCAGCCTCAAGCTCTCCGCCACCCTGTACGCGTCCGCGAACGACAAGGCCATCCGCGCTTCCTACAACTTTGCCGACTGGGACAGGATAGGCGACATCCGCGGTCCCGTCGTCGGCATTCCCGGCATGGAGCTCGTCGATGCCTCGGCCGTCATCATGAACTTCATGGGGCACGATTACTTCGCCAGCAACCGCGTCTTGCTGACCGATATCGCCACCATGATCAAGACGGGGCAACGGGCAAAAAATCGCGGCGGCTTGAAGGGCATTCCCTCGCAGGCGCCGCAATACTGGGCCTTTCCCTGAGCCGGGACCGGGCAAGGCATGCCGGGCATAAAAAAACGGAGACCGCGGTCTCCGTTCTTGTTCAGGCCATGCAGCGGGCTTTACGCCAGCTTGCCGTGGCAAGCCTTGTACTTCTTGCCGCTGCCGCAAGGGCATGGGTCGTTACGGCCCACTTTGACGCCCATGCTCACGCTCATGTCGTCGACGTTGTCCATGTTGCCGCCGGCCGAAGGAGCCAGCAGTTCTTCCGGCGCCGCGTTCGGGTCGAATTCGGCGTGCTGGTAGTGCACGTTTTCCACGTGCGACTGCTGCATCGCCTGTTCGGCCGCATCGACTTCTTCGCGCGACTGGATACGCACCGTCATCACGTGTTTCGTGACGTCGTTCTTGATCATGTCGAGCATCTGGCCAAACAGTTCAAACGCTTCGCGCTTGTATTCCTGTTTCGGATTCTTCTGCGCATAACCGCGCAGGTGAATACCCTGGCGCAGGTGATCGAGCGCCGCCAGGTGTTCACGCCAGTGGCTGTCCACGCTTTGCAGCATGACATTGCGTTCGAAGCCGCCGAACGATTCCTTGCCGACGATATCGATCTTCGACTGGTACACGGCATCGGCCGCGGCCAGCACTTTTTCCAGGATCTCTTCGTCCGTCAGGGTCGAATCGGCTTCCAGCATTTCATGCAGCGGCAAGTCCAGCTGCCATTCGCTCGCCAGGGTATTTTCCAGGCCCTTGATATCCCACTGTTCTTCCACCGATTCATGCGGCACGTACTCGTGCACCAGGTCGGTGAACACGCCATGACGCAAGGAAGCGATCATGTCGGAAATATCGGTCGTTTCCAGCAGCTCGTTACGCTGCTGGTAGATGACTTTACGCTGGTCGTTGGCGACGTCATCGTATTCCAGCAATTGCTTGCGGATGTCGAAGTTGCGCGCTTCGACCTTGCGCTGGGCCGATTCGATCGAACGCGAGACGATGCCTGCCTCGATCGGCTCGCCTTCCGGCATTTTCAAACGGTCCATCACGGCGCGCACGCGGTCGCCGGCGAAGATGCGCAGCAGCGCGTCGTCGAGCGACAGGTAGAAGCGCGACGAACCCGGATCACCCTGGCGGCCGGCACGGCCGCGCAGCTGATTGTCGACGCGGCGCGATTCGTGGCGTTCGGTGCCGATGATGTGCAAGCCGCCCGCATTGACCACGTGGTCGTGCAGGGATTGCCATTCATCGCGCAAGGTCTGCGACTGGGCTGCCTTGTCGGCGTCGCTCAGTTCAGCATTGGCTTCGATAAACTTGATCTGGTTCTCGACGTTACCGCCCAACACGATGTCCGTACCGCGACCGGCCATGTTGGTGGCGATGGTGATGGCTTTCGGACGACCTGCCTGGGCGATGATTTCCGCTTCGCGCGCATGCTGTTTCGCGTTCAGCACGTTATGCGGCAAACCGGCCTTGGTCAGGATACCCGACAACAGTTCCGAGTTCTCGATCGAGGTGGTACCCACCAGCACGGGCTGGCCGCGCTCGTAGCAGTCGCGGATGTCGTTCAACATCGCGTTGTACTTTTCCGCCGACGATTTATAGACCTGATCCTGGCGGTCCTTGCGCTGCAGCGGACGGTTTTGCGGAATCACGACCGTTTCCAGGCCGTAGATTTCCTGGAATTCGTACGCTTCCGTATCGGCCGTACCCGTCATGCCGGCCAGCTTGGCGTACATGCGGAAGTAGTTCTGGAAGGTGATCGAGGCCAGGGTCTGGTTCTCGTTCTGGATCTTGACGCCCTCTTTCGCTTCGACGGCCTGGTGCAAGCCATCGGACCAGCGGCGGCCCGTCATCAGACGGCCCGTGAATTCATCGACGATCACCACTTCATTGTTCTGCACCACATAGTGCTGATCCTTGAAGTACAGCGCATGCGCGCGCAGGGCCGCATACAGGTGATGCACGAGGGTGATGTTGGCCGAGTCGTACAGCGAGGCGCCTTCCGGCAGCAGGCCCATCTCCATCAGGATGCCTTCGGCCTTTTCGTGGCCGGCTTCCGTCAGCAGCACCTGGTGCGCTTTTTCATCCTTGGTGTAGTCGCCCGGTACTTCAACCTTGCCCTTGCCGTCCGGCGTTTCTTCGCCGATCTGCAAAGTCAGGCGCGCAGGCACTTCATTGATCTTGTGATACAGGTCCGTATGGTTCTCGGCCTGGCCCGAAATGATCAGCGGCGTACGCGCTTCATCGATCAGGATCGAGTCGACTTCATCGACGATGCCGAAGTTCAGGCTGCGCTGCACGCGCTCGCGCGCTTCGTAGACCATGTTGTCGCGCAGGAAGTCGAAACCGAATTCGTTATTCGTGCCATACGTGATGTCGGAGTTGTACGCCTGCTGCTTGGCGCTGTGCTCCATCTGCGACATGTTTACGCCAGTCGACAGGCCCAGCCATGCATACAGGCGGCCCATGGTCTCGGCATCGCGCTGCGCCAGGTAATCATTGACGGTGACGATATGCACGCCCTTGCCCGACAAGGCATTCAGGTAGGCTGGCAACGTTGCCATCAGGGTCTTGCCCTCGCCCGTGCCCATCTCCGCGATCTTGCCGAAATGCAAGACCATGCCGCCGATCATCTGCACATCGAAATGGCGCATGCGCAGGACGCGCTTGCTGGCCTCGCGGCAGACGGCAAAGGCTTCCGGCAACAAGGCATCGAGCGATTCGCCGGCGGCGATGCGTTCCTTGAAGGCAGGCGTCTTCGCTTGCAGCTCGGCATCCGACAGCTTTTCGATGGCCGGCTCGAGCGCATTGATCTCGCGTACCGTTTTTTGGTATTGCTTGAGCAGCCGCTGGTTGCGGCTACCGAAAATCTGGGTCAGTAATGACATGCTTGAATTCTTGAAAAAACGCCGTTAAAAAAAGCTCGGTAGGGAACAACGCGGTAGTAATCGCGTCACCGCACGGAGTTCGACTATGGCAAAAGACGATGATTTTATCATGCGTTCCCGACATGGTTGGGGTAATGCGCCATATAACAATAGCTTAATGACAAACAAATAGCAGAAATTGCGGACATTTTCCATACTGTAAGGCAATACGGTCCGCCCGCCTGCACCGCACCCGCCGCCGCACTCGTCATGCGCGGGCTAGTGTGCTATGTTTCGGCCATGCGAACTCCCACTTATTCTCCGGCGCCGCGCCGCGGCTACGGCTTTGCCCGCTCCGGCCCGGCCGTCACGGGCGCAACCGATTTTCTGCGCGGCAATGCGACGATGGCCTCCCTGATGCCCACCGTCACGCGCCTGGCCGCCCTGCAAAAAGATTGCGCCAAGGCCTTGCCGGCCATGTTCGAGCATTGCGACATCCTGCAGTTCGAGAGCGGCCAACTGGTGCTGGCCACGCCGAACGCGGCGCTGGCGGCCAAGCTCAAGCAGCAATTGCCAAAGTTACAAGGGGAACTGGAAAGAAAAGGCTGGCAGATTTCAGGCATCAAGCTGAAAGTGCAAGTGATCAAGAGCATCGCGCCCATCGTGCATACGCGGGCACTGGTCTTGCCGGAAAAAGCCATGTCGGCCCTGGAAGAGCTGAGCACGGCCCTGCCAGCGTCGAAGCAGAACGAGCAGTTGATCGCGGCGCTGCGCAATATGGTGCGCCACCACCGCGAACCGAAGGATTAACTCAGGTCAAAGACCACTCGCGCTCCATTTGACGCAGGTACGATTGCGGCGCCGCCTCATTGGTATCAAAGGAAACGATTTCATACGATTCCGGCTGCTCCAGCAGCGCCAGCAGCAGCTGGTTGTTCAGCGCATGGCCCGACTTGTGCGCCGTGTAATACGCGAGCAAGGGGTGGCCCACCAGGTACAGGTCGCCAATCGCGTCGAGGATCTTGTGGCGCACGAACTCGTCTTCATAGCGCAAGCCATCGGCGTTGAGGATGCGGTATTCGTCCATCACGATGGCGTTTTCCAGCGAACCGCCACGGGCCAGACCCATGCCGCGCAAGCTTTCCACGTCCTGCATGAAGCCAAACGTGCGCGCACGCGCCACGTCGTGCACATACGACACGTCGCCGAAATCGACGGAGGCGCGCTGCATCGTGCCATCGACGGCCGGGTGATTGAATTCGATAAAGAAATCGAGCTTGAAGCCGTCATACGGCGACAAGCGCGCCCATTTCTCCGCGTCGCCCTTGCCGTGACGCACTTCCACAGGCTTGATGACCTTGATAAATTTCTTTGGCGCTTGCTGCTCTTCCACGCCAGCCTGCTGCAGCAGGTAGACGAAGGACGAGGCGGAACCGTCCATGATGGGGATTTCTTCCGCATTCACGTCGATATACATATTGTCGACGCCCAGGCCGGCCGCGGCCGACATCAGGTGTTCCACTGTAGAAACCCTGGCGCCATCCTTGATCAGCACGGAAGCCATGCGCGTATCGCCCACGGCCATGGCGCTGGCGGGGAACTCGACGATGGGATCAAGGTCGATGCGGCGAAACACGATGCCCGTGTCGATCGCGGCAGGACGCAGAGTCAGCTCCACCTTGGTGCCAGAGTGCAAACCGACACCGATGGTGCGGACCTGTTGTTTGATGGTGCGTTGTTTTAACATCTGTCGATTATATCTATTTGCCGGATTTTCGTTGCGGCATGGCATGGCCCACGCCAGAAATACCACAACCGCTACTCACGGATGCTCGCTCTCGGCGTGGACAGCCTCCCTGCGCACGAGGTAAATGCCGCTGCCGATGATGATGGCCGCACCGATCAGGGTGTATTCGTCGGGCAAGGCGCGCCACAGCATCCAGTCCAGGGCCATGCCCCAGGCCAGGGCCGAGTATTCGAACGGCGCCACGCTGGACGCCTTGCCATGGCGAAACGCTTCCGTAATCGCCAGCTGCCCCAGGAAGCCACTCAGCGACAAGCCCGCCAGCAGCCACCAGTCTTCGCGGCGGATGCTCACCCACTCGTGCGCCGACAGGGCCACGCCGCCGAGGGCCATCATCACCATCAGCCAGAAGACCATGCTTTCGCTGGCATCCGTGCGGCTGAGGATGCGGCCCGTGACGGCGGAAATGGCGTAACAGGCGGCCGAGCCCAGCACGGCCAGTCCGGCCAGCGAAAAGAATCCCGAACCGTCGGGGCGCAGCGCCACCAGCACGCCCAGCAAACCCACGGCAATGGCGCACCAGCGCGCAAAGTCAACCTTCTCCTTCAAGATAAAGACGGACAGGACGGTGATCAGCAAGGGGGCGACGAAGAACAGCGCATACGTCTCGGCCAGCGACATGCGCTTCAGGCCGTAGGCAAACAGGGTGATCATCAGCACGCCCAGGACGCCGCGCAACAGGTGCAGCGGCCAGCGCACCTTCAGCACGTTCTTGAAGGCGCCGCGGTACAGCAGGTACAGGCAGACGAGCGGCAACGACGACAGGGCGCGCAAGGCCGTCACCTGCATGGGCGGATAATGGGCGGACAACAGCTTCATGGCTGTGTCCATCAGGGAAAACATGGCGACGGCGACCAGCATCACATAGATGCTGCGCAGGTTGGGATTGCGGGGTATCAGGACAGACTCCTGGCGAAAGAGCGGGACCGTCATCATGGCGACGGCCGGAGCCAGGACAGCATGGTCTGGACAGGCAGGGCCAGGCGGTCAGCCCGATTATAACAAGCGCGGCCGTTTTACCTTATGACACAGGCAACAGCATCACCAGTTTCAAGTCGTGCTGGCGCGCCAGGTGCAGGGTCACTTGATTGAACGCAAGCAGGCCCTGTTGCGCATGCCGGAACTGGCGCAAGCCGCCATCACGGCCCTGCACCTGCTGCGCGCCCCACCACTGGCGAAATTCAAGGCTGGCATCGGCCAGTTCGGCGATCAGGCCAGCCAGCGGCGCCTGGTCCGCCTGCCGGCCGATATCGGCGCGAAACTCCGCCACCAGGCGCTGCGCCCGCTCGGGCCAGCCGACGACCAGATCGCGCGCACCAGGTTCCAGGAACATGAAGCGCAACTGGTTCGGCGCGTCCCCGTCGCCGTGCAGCCAGCCCGTAAACAGCGTGGACGCCGCCCCGTTCCACGCCACGGCATTCCATGCGCGGTCCAGGATATACGCGGGCGCGTCGATGGCGGCGACGATGGCGGCCAACTCGGCGGCGGCAGGTCCCCCGCCCTCGCCCGTGCCGTGACTGGGGTCATGCTTATCGGCCACCTCGAACAGGTAGGCGCGCTCGGCCGCGCTCAGCTGCAGCACCTGCGCCAGGCGGGCCAGCATCCTGGCCGATGCCGACACGGGCCGCCCCTGCTCCAGCCACGTCAGCCAGGTGGGACTGACATCGCACAGCTGTGCCAGCTCTTCGCGCCGCAAGCCTGGCGTACGCCGCCGCCCGCCACCGGGCAAGCCGGCCATGGCGGGGGTGACGGCTTCGCGCCGGGCGCGGATGAATTCAGCAAGTTTGTTCGACATGACGGGGAAGCATGGTAGTAGATATACCAGTATAAGTTATGGTCTTGTTACAGGATAATTTTATCCCTATTCTGCAGGAACTCAGCCATCCACAGGAGAAAACCATGCAGCAGCACGATGTCGTTACCGAACAGTTTGGCAAGACGGCCAATGCCTACCTGAGCAGCGCCGTACACGCGCAAGGCGCCGACCTGGTGCTGATGCAGGAATGCGCGCGCCGCCATGGCAAGCCCATCGTCCTGGACCTGGGCTGCGGCGCCGGGCACGCCAGCTTCGCCGTCGCCCCCGTGGCGCAATCGGTGGTCGCCTATGACCTGGCGCAGCCCATGCTCGACGTGGTCGACTGCGCCAGGGTGCAGCGCGGCTTGCACAACATCAGCACGCAACAGGGCGACGTGGCCCGCCTGCCGTTTGCCGACGCCAGCTTCGACATGGTCGTCACGCGCTTTTCCGCGCACCACTGGAACGACGTGGCGGGAGCGCTGGCCGAAGCGTGGCGCGTGCTGCGCCCGAACGGCACCTTATTAGTCGTCGACATCGTCGCGCCCAAGACGGCCCTGTACGACAGCACCCTGCAAGCGGTGGAAATGCTGCGCGACGCGTCCCACGTACGCGACTACCGCAGCTGCGAATGGGGCGCCAAGTTTGACAACGCGGGTTTTACGCACAGCTTGCGCAGCGTGTGGAAACTGACCATGCAGTTCGACGAGTGGGTGGCCCGCATGCGCACGCCAAGCGAAAGAGTGGCCGCCATCCGCAACCTGTTCGATGGCGCGCCCGAGGAAGCGCGCCGGTATTTCGCACTGCAGGACGATTATTCGTTCAGCATCGATGCGGCCATGTTCGAGGCGAGCAAGCCGTCGGTACAATAAAAAAACGGCGCCGATGGCGCCGTTTTTACGTCAAAAAAGGACAAGTCCCTGAAAAATGTTCAGGGCAAGGCGCATTGCCGCAGGCAGTACGAGTAGTACGCCAAGGCAGTGCAACGCCGCCATGGACTTTTTCTCAGGGACTTAAGCCAGTTGGCCCAGCAAGGTTTCCGCGTTCGACACTTCAAACTTGCCGCCTTGCTCGATGTTCAATTGCGTCACGACGCCATTGTCGACCAGCAGCGAGTAGCGCTGCGAGCGCGTGCCCATGCCGTGCTTGGAAAAATCGGCGTCCAGGCCCAGGGCCTTGCTGTAGGCGGCGTTGCCGTCAGCCATCATGCGCACGACGCCGGTAGCTTTCTGGTCGCGGCCCCAGGCGCCCATCACGAACGCGTCGTTGACGGAGATGCACCAGATTTCATCGACGCCCTTGGCTTTCAGGTCCGCGGCGTGCTTGACGTAGCCCGGCACGTGCTGTGCGGAGCAGGTCGGGGTGTAAGCGCCTGGCAGGCCGAAGATGGCGATCTTCTTGCCCTTGACCAGGTCTTGCACGTTGAACGTGTTCGGACCCAGTGCGCAGCCTTCGGTTTCGCTTTCGATGAATTCAGCCAGGGTGCCTTCTGGCAGGGTGTCGCCGATCTTGATGGTCATGTTGACTCCTTGTGTACTGTCGGTTGAGGATGCTGCCGGCATGATGCCGACACTGCGCGATAGTATGCCTGACTTGCCGTATTTGTGCAGAAAACGGCCGAAAAGGCAAAGTCAAAAGTCAAAAGCCGGCAAAAAAAAACGGCGGCCCTCAGGCCGCCGTCATCGTTGCATGCATCACATCACCTTAGTCGGCCTGTTTGCGCAGGAAGGCTGGAATATCGTACGTCTCCATACCATTCTTTTCCATCGCGCGCACCTGCTCGGAAGCCGATTCGCGACGCCATACTGCCGGCGCCTTCATGCCGTCGAAACCGGCAGCCGGCGTAGCCACGCCAACTGTCGTCGTCGCCGCTTGCGCGCTACCCATGGCTGCCGAAGGGGTCAACGGGCTGTTGTGGGTGCCGGTGCGCAGCACTTGCTGCGGTACCAGTTGGATGTTTTTCTTCGCGCGGCCCAGGCCCGTGGCCACCACGGTAACGCGGATGTCGTCGCCCATGGCGTCGTCGTAGGCGATACCTTGCGCGATCGACGCGTCCGGCGCGGCAAACGCGCGCACGGCGGCCATGACTTCCTTGATTTCTTTACCTTTCAAGCCACGGCTGGCCGTGACGTTGACCAGCACGCCGCGCGCGCCGGACAGGTCGATGCCATCCAGCAGCGGCGAAGCGACAGCCTGTTCCGCGGCGATGCGCGCGCGGTCGACGCCGGATGCCGTCGCCGTGCCCATCATGGCCTTGCCCTGCTCGCCCATGATGGTTTTCACGTCGTTGAAGTCGACGTTGATATGGCCCGGCACGTTGATGATCTCGGCAATGCCAGCCACTGCGTTGTTGAGCACATCATCGGCATGCTGCATCCATTCCAGCATGCTTTCATCTTCGTAGATCTCTTCCAGTTTTTCGTTGAGGATGATGATCAGCGAATCGACGTGCAGGGACAGCTGCTCCAGGCCTTCGTCGGCGATGTCCATGCACTTCTGGCCTTCATACGAGAATGGCTTGGAAACCACGGCCACCGTCAGCGCGCCCAGTTCCTTGGCCACTTCAGCCACGATAGGAGCGGCGCCCGTGCCCGTGCCGCCGCCCATGCCGGCAGCGATGAAGACCATGTGCGCGCCGCGCAGCGAATCGGCGATGCGCGTGCGCGATTCTTCCGCCAGCTGGCGGCCGACGGCAGGCTTCATGCCGGCACCCAGACCGGTATCGCCGATCTGGATGATGTTGTGGGCCTTCGATGTCGACAGGGCCTGTGCGTCGGTGTTGGCGGCAATGAACTCCACACCCGACATGCCTTTGTTGATCATGTGTTGGACTGCATTGCCACCCGCACCGCCGACGCCGACGACCTTGATGACGGTACCTAAAGCTGTGTTATCGACCATATCGAACTCCATGATGTGCTCCTATCAGATGCGGTTTCCAAGCGCCAGGCCTCATATTGGTAGGAGAACTGGAGATTGAAAACTGCGGTTAAATATAAAATAAAGTTATGTGTGTGTACCTGCGATGCTGCCAAAAAACCTGACCTGCCGGGCGTAAATCAAGCCCTTAAAAATTCCCTAAAAACCATTCCTTCATGCGCTGCCAGACTGCCTTCACCGAGCCGTCCTGACGCGTCACGATGTGGCCGCGCAGGTATTGCTTCTTCGCTTCCAGCAGCAGGCCCAATACCGTGGCATAGCGCGGACTGCGCACCACATCGGCCAGCTGGCCCCGATACTCGGGCGTGCCAAGGCGCGCCGGTTTCAGGAAAATGTCTTCCGCCATTTCCACCATGCCGGGCATGATGGAGGTACCGCCCGTGAGCACGATGCCCGACGACAGCACGCCTTCGTAACCGGATTCGCGCACCACCTGGTGCACCATCGCGAACAACTCTTCGACACGTGGCTCGATCACTGCCGCCAGCGCCTGGCGCGACAGGTTGCGCGGGCCGCGGTCGCCCAGGCCCGGCACTTCCAGCGATTCGCCGGGATCGGCCAGGACCTGCTTGGCCACGCCATAGCGGATCTTGATTTCTTCCGCTTCCGCGGTCGGGGTGCGCAAGGCCATGGCGATGTCGTTGGTGATCTGGTCGCCGGCGATGGGAATGACTGCCGTATGGCGGATCGCGCCATCGGAGAATACCGCCACATCGGTCGTGCCGCCGCCGATGTCGATCAGCACCACGCCCAGTTCCTTCTCGTCGGGCGTGAGCACCGCATCGGCGGACGCCATCGGCTGCAGGATCAGGTCCGACACTTCCAGGCCGCAGCGGCGCACGCACTTGACGATGTTCTGCACCGCCGACACGGCGCCGGTGACGATATGCACCTTCACCTCCAGGCGGATGCCGCTCATGCCGATAGGCTCGCGCACATCTTCCTGGCTGTCGACGATGAACTCCTGCGGCACCGTGTGCAACAATTGCTGATCGGTCGGAATGTTAACCGCTTTTGCCGTCTCGATGACGCGCGCCACGTCGGTCGCCGTCACTTCCTTGTCCTTGATGGCCACCATGCCGCTGGAATTGAAGCTGCGGATATGGCTGCCCGCAATGCCCGCATACACATTACGGATCTTGCAGTCGGCCATCAGCTCGGCCTCTTCCAGCGCGCGCTGGATGGACTCCACCGTGGCCTCGATATTGACCACCACGCCCTTTTTCAGGCCCTTCGATTCGTGCTGGCCCAGCCCGATCACTTCGTGGCGCCCGTCGGACATCACTTCGGCTACCACCGCCACCACTTTCGAGGTGCCGATGTCGAGGCCGACGATCAGGTTTTTCGCGTCTTTTGTCATTTCTTTCGCCTAGTTTTTTGGGCTATTAATTAATTAATTGATTATTCGGTTAAGTCGGTTTTTTAATCGGACTGCCATTTTTCTTCTTGATTGCCGCTGCCGGCCTGCCATCCTTGCCTTCGGCCGGTATCACCAGGCCGGCGGAACTGAGCGCCAGGCCATTCTGGTAACGCATATCGATCGTGTCGATATTTTCCAGCCGGCTCGCCAGCTGCGGGTAAATGCCCACCAGCCGGTCGACCCGCGCCTTCAGGGTCGTATGATTCTGTTCGCGCCCCAGCGCCACGCTCATGCCGTTATCCAGTTTTACGGTCCACGCATAGCGGCTCGACAGCGACAGGGTTTCCGGCACCATCTTCAGCGGCGCAAACCACTTTGCCAGCTGCACGTAGGTCGCCAGCACTTCCTTTTCGCTGCCATCGGGGCCGGCAAACGCAGGCAATTCATGGTCGTCTTCCGCCTCGGCCACGTTCGCCGTAAACACGTCGCCCTTGACCGACAGCAGGCGCCCGTCCTCGCCCCAGGTACCCAGCGCCTCATGTTCTTCCAGCGCCACGATCAGCTGGTTCGGCCACTCGCGCCGTACGCTGGCACGGCGCACCCAAGGCACCGATTCGAACACGCCGCGCACGCTTTCCAGGTTGGTCGTGAAGAAATTGCCCTTGATGCGGCCCAGAGTGCCACTGCGCAGGGTCAGGTAATTCACGTGGCGCAGGCCCTTGTCGTCCGCGCTTTCCACCTTGATCGTGCGCAGGTCGAACATGGGACGCTGCGACACCCACCAGACGCCGGCGGCCACGCACACGACCAGAACCGCGGCCAGCAAGCCGTTGGCAGTCGTATTGAGGCTTTTAGCGTCATGCCACATATCAGCGCTGTCCCTTGTGCATTTTCAGGCTTGCGCCGGCGACGATTTCCAGGCACAGGTCTTCATAGCTGGTGCCTTCCGCGCGCGCCGCCATCGGCACGAGCGAGTGCCCCGTCATGCCGGGCGAGGTATTTACCTCCAGCAGGAACAACGCGCTGTCTGCCGCGCGCATCAGGACATCGACCCGTCCCCAGCCTTCGCAGCCCAGGGCGCGGTAGGCGGCCAGAGCGATGCGTTCCATCTCTGCGATGATCGCGCCATCGAGCTGCGGCGGGCAGAAATACTGCGTGTCGTCCGTGAAGTACTTGTTCTGGTAGTCGTAATTGCCTTGCGGCGCGACGATTTCGATCGGCGGCAACGCGCGCGCCGTGGCGCCCTTGCCCAGGATCGCGACGGTGAATTCGCGGCCCTTGATGAATTCCTCGGCCAGTACCGAATCATCGAGGCCGGCGGCGATGTCGTAGGCGGCCTGGAAGGCCGACGCTTCGTTGACAGTCGTGATGCCGATGCTCGAGCCTTCATGCGGCGGCTTGACGATCAGCGGCAAGCCCAGTTCCGCGGCGACCTTGGCCAGGTCGGAACTGTCGTCCAGTACCGCGTACTTTGGCGTCGGCAGCTGGTGCATCAACCAGATCATCTTGGTATAAACCTTGTCCATGCCCACCGAGCAGGCCATCACGCCGCTGCCCGTGTATGGAATGCCCAGTTGTTCCAGCGCGCCCTGCAGGCTGCCGTCTTCGCCGAAGCGGCCGTGCAGCGCGATGAAGACGCGGTCAAATTGCTCAGCGGCCAATTCGGCCAGGCTGCGTTCGCCCGTATCGAAGCCATGCGCATCCACGCCATGGCTTTTCAGGGCTGCCAGCACGCCCGCGCCGGACATCAGCGACACTTCGCGCTCGGCCGAACGGCCACCGAACAGGACGCCGACCTTGCCCAATTGTTTAACGTCGATAGCTGAAGCTTGGTTCACGTCAGGCCTTTACAGTGTGAGATTGATACGTTGTCAGTTGATTCGGGATGCCGCTGATCGAGCCGGCTCCCATGGTCAGCACGACGTCACCGTCGCGCGCCACGCTCATGATGGTGTCGGCCATGTCCTTCATGGACTCGACGAAAATCGGTTCGATCTTGCCGCGCGCGCGCAGCGCATGCGCCAGTGCGCGGCCGTCGGCGGCGACGATGGGCGCTTCGCCCGCCGCATACACTTCGGACAGCAGCAGCACATCGGGCGCGCCCAGCACTTTCACGAAATCCTCGAACAGATCGCGCGTGCGGCTGTAGCGGTGCGGCTGGAACGCCAGCACCAGGCGGCGGCCGGGATAGGCGGCGCGCGCGGCGGCCAGGGTCACTTCCGTTTCCACCGGATGGTGGCCGAAATCGTCAACCAGCGCAAAAGTACCGCCGTTCGGCAGCGCCACGTCGCCGTAACGCGTGAAGCGCCGGCCCACGCCGGAAAACTCGGCCAGGCCCTGCTGCGTGGCGCTGTCGGCGATGCCGATTTCGCGCGCGATGGCAATCGCCGAGCAGGCATTCTGCACATTGTGCATGCCGGGCTGGTTCAGCACCACGTCCAGGTCCGGATAGCCTTCCTGCAGCACGGTGAAATGCATTTCCAGGCCCACGGCGCGCGCGTTGATGGCGCGCACTTGCGCGTCTTCCGCGAAACCGTAGGTAGTGACGGGCTTGGTGACGGACGGGATGATGGCGCGCACGTGCGGATCGTCGATGCACAGCATGGCGCGGCCATAGAACGGCAAGCGGTGCGTGAACTGCACGAAGGCTTGCTTGAGCTTTTCAAAATCGTGCTCGTAGGTGTCCATGTGATCGGCGTCGATATTCGTGATCACTTCGATCATCGGCGTCAGGTTCAGGAACGAGGCATCCGATTCATCGGCTTCGGCCACCAGGTAGTCGCCCGAACCCAACTTGGCGTTCGCGCCTGCGCTGGTCAGGCGGCCGCCGATGACGAAAGTCGGATCGAGACCGCCCTGCGCCAGCACGGAAGCGACCAGGCTGGTCGTCGTCGTCTTGCCATGCGTGCCGGCGATGGCGATGCCGCGTTTCAGGCGCATCAACTCGCCGAGCATCACGGCGCGCGGTACCAGAGGAATCTTGCGCGCACGGGCGGCCACCACTTCCGGATTGTCTTGCGGGACGGCGCCCGACGTCACCACCGCATCGGCGTCGCCGATATTTTCTGCCGCGTGACCGAGCATGACGGTCGCGCCCAGGCTCGCCAGACGCTGCGTCGCCGCATTACTGCCCAGGTCGGAGCCCGACACCTTGTAGCCCAGGTTGACCAGCACTTCGGCGATGCCGCTCATGCCGCTGCCGCCAATGCCGACAAAGTGGATATTGTTTACTTTATGCTTCACAGAGCTAACCTCATGCCAGTTTTTCCAATACGTGTGCGATCGCCTCATTGGCATCGCGCTTGCCTGCTGCCAGTGCTGCCTGCGCCATCTGCTGGCAAGTGTCGCGGCTCAGCGACGCCAGCAGCGCGCTCAGCGACGCGGCACTCATTTCCGTTTGCGGCAGATGAATCGCCGCGCCTTGCTGCGCCATCCATTGCGCGTTGTCGCGCTGGTGGCTGGTGGTCGACGCCACCAGCGGCACGAGCACGCTGGCCACGCCGGCCGCCGTCAATTCCGACAGGGTGATGGCGCCAGCGCGGCAAATCACCAGGTCGGCCTCGGTATACGCCTTGGCCATGTCGTCGATGAAATCGACCACATTGGCTTGCACGCCCGCCTGCGCATACGCGGCATGCAGGGCGTCGATATTCTTCTTGCCCGACTGGTGCGTGACCAGCGGACGCTCGCCTTCCGGCATCAGCGCCAGCGCGGCAGGCAGGCTGTCGTTCAGCGCTTTCGCACCCAGGCTGCCACCTACCACGAGGATGCGCAATGAGCCGCTGCGGCCCGCAAAGCGCGGCGCCGGCGGCTCCATGGCGAGGATTTCCGCGCGCACGGGATTGCCCGTCACGACGGCCTTGCCGGCGGCGCTGCCGAAATCGGCGGGAAAGCCGAAGCACACTTGCTGCGCCAGCGGCACCAGGGTCTTGTTCGACAACAGCAGCGCCGCGTCGGCATTGACCAGCACCAGCGGCACGCCTTTCAGGCGCGCCATCAGGCCACCCGGCACGGTGACGTAGCCGCCCATGCCCATCACCACGTCCGGCTTGCGGCTGGCGATGAAACGGCGGATGGCAAAAAAGCTGGCCAGCATCTTGAAGCCGCCTTGAATGGTATGCGCCAAGCCCTTGCCGCGCATGCCGGAAAATGCGATGGCATCCATGGGAATGCCGCTCTTCGGCACCAGCTCCTGCTCCATGCCGTGAGTCGTGCCCAGCCAGCTCACTTCCCAGCCGCGCGCGCGCATCGTCTGCGCAATCGCCAAGCCAGGGAAAATATGGCCGCCGGTACCGGCCGCCATGATCATCAGTCTTTTCGTCGTTTTCAAGTTCGTCGCGTTATTCATAGCCGGCCTCCCCGCATGAGGATCCGGTTTTCGTAATCGATGCGCAGCAAAATCGCCAGGCCGATACAGTTAATCAGTACGCCCGTGCCGCCATAACTCATCAAGGGCAAGGTCAGGCCCTTGGTCGGCAGCAGGCCCAGGTTCACGCCCATGTTGATGAAGGTCTGCACGCCGATCCAGATGGCGATGCCTTTCGCCGTCAGTCCCGCGAAGGTTTGGTCGATGGCGATCGCCTGGCGGCCGATGTCGAACGCCCGCTTGATAATCCAGTAAAACATGCCGATCACGACCAGCACGCCCACCAGGCCCAGCTCCTCGCCGATCACGGCCAGCAAAAAGTCCGTGTGGGCTTCGGGCAGGTAATGCAGTTTTTCCACGCTGCCGCCCAATCCCACGCCAAACAGTTCGCCGCGCCCGAAGGCGATCAGCGAGTGTGTCAACTGGTAAGCCTTGTTCAGGGCATTGTCTTCCTGCCACGGGTCAAGATACGCAAAAAACCGCTCGCGGCGGAATTTCGACAGGGCGATGATGGTAACGAAAATCGCCGTCAGCATGGCGCCGATGCCGCCGAACCAGATGGCGTTGACACCACCCAAAAACAAAATGCCCATGGCGATGCAGACGATCACGCCGAAGGCGCCCAGATCGGGCTCCATCAGCAGCAGCAGGCCGACGAAGCTGACGGCCAGCGCCATCGGCATGAAGCCCTTGGTCAGCTTGTGCATGTATTCCTGCTTGCGCACCGTGTAATCGGCCGCGTACAGCACCATCACCACCTTCATCAGCTCGGACGGCTGCGGCCGCAGGCCCGGCAGGTTCAGCCAACGGCGGCCGCCGTTGACCGACACGCCCAGGCCAGGTATCAGCACCATCACCAGCAGCACCAGGGTGCCGATGAACAGCCACGGCGCCATCTTTTGCCAGGTCGCGACGGGGATACGGAACACCAGCGCGCCGACGACGATCGACACGCCGATGAACAGCGCCTGGCGCACGACAAAATAATTGTTCGTATAGGCGGCAAACTTGCGCGCATCCGACAGCGAGATCGACGCCGAATACACCATCACCATGCCCAGCAACATGAGCAGCAGGACGACCCATACCAGCGGCTTGTCATAGTCCATCATCTTCGATTGCCGCGCGCGGCTATCCAGCGGCTTGGCAGCCGAGCCGGAACCAAAGCTGAAGGGCAGTTGGAAAGCCATCAGATATCCTGTCCGTTTTCCAGCGCGATATCGCGCACGGCGTCGACAAACACCTGCGCGCGGTGCGCATAGTTCTTGAACATGTCCAGGCTGGCGCACGCGGGCGACAGCAGCACGGCATCGCCAGCCAGCGCCAGGCTGCTGGCGCGCTTGACGGCTTCCGGCAAGGTGGCGCAGTCGACGATGTCCACGCCGGCCGGCTCGAGGGCCGCGCGCAAGGCCGGTGCATCGCGTCCGATCAGCACCACGGAGCGCACGTAGCGCGATACAGGTTCGGCCAGCGGCGAGAAATCCTGTCCCTTGCCATCGCCACCGGCGATCAGCACCAGACGCTGTTCCGCGCCGCCAAACGCCTTGCCCAGGCCGAACAGGGCCGCCACGGTCGCGCCCACATTCGTACCCTTGCTGTCGTCGTAGTACTCGACTTCATTGACCGCCGTGATCAGCTCCACCCGATGCGGCTCGCCCTGGTATTCGCGCAAACCATGCAGCAGCGGCGCGAATGGCAGGCCGATGGCGCGACACAGGGCCAGCGCCGCCAGCGCATTCGAGGCATTGTGCTGGCCGCGGATTTTCAGCGCGTCGGCCGGCATCAGCTTTTTCGCCATCGTCGGCACCGGTTCCGGCGCCGGATCGTTCTTCTTGCGTTTTTTCTCGATCACTTCTTCGCTGGGTACGGCTTGCGCCAGCCAGAAGATGCCCCGTTCATTGACCAGGCCAAAGCTGTCGACTTCCGCCGGTTCGCCCGTGCCGAAGGTGATGGTTTCGGCCAACGGGTCGGCCATGTGCATCACGGCCGCATCGTCGCGGTTCAATATGCGCACGGTCTGGTCGCCGAAGATGCGCGCCTTGTCTGCGGCGTAGGCGGCCATGTCGCCATGCCAGTCCAGATGGTCCTGCGACAGATTCAAGACCGTGGCCGCATCGGCCTGCAGGCTGAATGTCGTGTGCAGCTGGAAGCTGGATAATTCCAGGATCCACGCTTGCGGCAAGGTGCTGGCGGCGGGTTCCGCCACGTCAGCCTCCGCATCCACCGGCTGCGGCGCAGGCTCGGCATCGAGCACTTCGCGCAGCACGTCCAGCGCGGCCGGGCTGATATTGCCGGCCACGCGCGTGGCAAGGCCGGCGCGTTCGCACAACAAGCCTACGAGGCTGGTGACGGTCGTCTTGCCATTCGTTCCCGTAATGGCGATGACTTTCGGAGCATAGCCGCGTTCCGCCTTCAAGGCGGCCAGCGCTTGTGCGAACAGTTCGATTTCGCCCCACACGGGGATGTTTTTCTCAGTAGCGGCCGGCGCAATCTGCGCCAGTTCGCGGCCCGGCGCGAGGCCTGGGCTGACGGTGACAAAGTCCACGCCGTCAAGCAAGTCGGCCGTGAAGGCGCCGGCGATGAACTGCGCCTGCGGCACGGCGGCCTGCAACGCGGCCAGGCGCTCCGGGCTTTCCCTTGTGTCGGCCACGCGCACGGTCGCACCGCTGCGGGCCAGCCACAGGGCCATGGCCAGGCCTGACTCCCCGAGGCCCAGTACCAGTGCGGTTTTAGCGTCGTACATCATCAGCGCAGCTTCAAGGTGGTCAGGCCGAGCAGCACCAGCATCATGGTGATGATCCAGAAACGCACGACAACCTGCGTCTCCTTCCAGCCTTTTTGTTCAAAATGGTGATGCAATGGCGCCATCAGGAAGACGCGGCGGCCAACGCCAAAGCGCTTCTTGGTGTACTTGAACCAGACGACCTGGATAATCACGGACAGCGTTTCAACCACGAAGATGCCGCCCATGATGAACAGGACGATTTCCTGGCGCACGATGACGGCGATGGTACCCAGTGCGCCGCCCAGTGCCAGCGCGCCCACGTCGCCCATGAATACTTTCGCGGGGTGGGTGTTATACCAAAGGAAGGCCAGGCCGGAACCGGCCAGCGCGCCGCAGAAGATTACCAGTTCGCCGGCGCCCGGGATATGCGGGATGAACAGGTAGCGCGCATACGTGGCATTACCCGTCAGGTAGGCGAACAGACCCAGGGCCGTGCCCACCATCACGGTCGGCATGATGGCCAGGCCGTCAAGTCCATCGGTGAAATTGACGGCGTTGCTGGTGCCGACGATGACGCAATACGTCAGCGCGATGAAGCCCCACACACCCAGCGGATAGCTGATGGTCTTGAAGAACGGGACGATCAGATCGGCCTTCGGCGGCAAGTCCATGGCGAAGCCCGACTGCACCCAGGCGTAGATCAGATTCCACACCTGGCCGGCATTGGGCTCGGAGATGGAGACGGAAAACGCCAGGTAAAACGCGGCGGCGATGCCGATCAGCGACTGCCAGAAGTATTTTTCGCGCGAGCGCATGCCTTCCGGATCCTGGTGCACCACCTTGCGGTAGTCGTCGGCCCAGCCGACGGCGCCAAAGCCCAAGGTGACGATCAACACGGGCCAGATGAAACGGTTCGACAGGTCGGCCCACAGCAAGGTGGAAATGCCGATGGCGATAAGGATCAGCACACCGCCCATGGTGGGGGTGCCGTGTTTTTTCAGATGCGTTTGCGGGCCATCCGTACGCACGGCCTGGCCAACCTTCATGCGCGTGAGCATGCGGATCACGGCAGGACCGGCGCACAGGCCGATCAAGATCGCCGTCAGGGTGGCGAAGACGGCGCGGAACGTGATGAAGTTAAAGACCCGCAATGGGCCAATGTCGTCCTGGAAATAATGAGCGAGCCAGAGCAGCATGATTAGTGAGCTTCCTTGTTATTGTTGTTTGAACCAATCAAATGCTGCACGGCCCGTTCCATCTTCATGAAACGGGAGCCCTTGATTAATACTGTTGCATCCGAACGGCCGGACAAATGCGCATCGAGCGCCGCCAGCAAACCGTCGAACTGTTCGAAATACTCCACGACCGTGCCTGATTCCTGGCTCGCGGCTGCCTGCGCCGGATTGACCAGATGGCGCGCCAGACCGCCCGTCGCCAGCACGTGTTCAATGCCTTTGGCGGCGGCGTAGGCGCCGATCTCTTCGTGGAACTGCTGCCCCTGCGTGCCGACTTCGCCCATCTCGCCCAGCACCAGGATGCGCGGTGCCGCTGCCTGCGCCAGCACATCGATGGCCGCGCGCGCCGAATCCGGATTGGCGTTATACGTGTCGTCGATGATGGTGGCGCCATTGGCGGCGCGTTTTTTCTGCAGCCGGCCGCTCACGGGAGAAAACGCCTCCAGGCCCTGCTTGATATGTTCTGGCGCGATGCCTGCGCCGATAGCGCATGCCACGGCCGCCAGCGCATTGCGCACATTGTGTTCGCCTGCCGCCTGCAAGCCCACGAAGAACTGGCGCAAGCCGCCGTCCTGTGCGCGCACGCTGACGAACAGATCGCTGCCAAAATCCTCGGCCGCGCGGTGCGTGCAGCTGACATCCGCCTCTTTCGACAGGCCGAAGGTGATGACGGCGCGCGCGCCGGCCAGCTCGCGCCACACTGGCGTGAACTCATCGCCATGCGGGAAGACGGCCACGCCGTCATGCGCCAGGGCTGCCAGCGCGGCGCCGTTCTCGCGTGCCACCGCTACCACCGTGTGCATGAATTCCTGGTGCTCGCGCTGTGCGTTGTTGACCATCGCCAGGGTCGGCGCAGCAATCGCCGCCAGGCGGGCGATCTCGCCCGGATGGTTCATGCCCATCTCGATGACGGCTGCCTTATGCTGTTCGCTCAGGCGGAACAGGGTCAGAGGCACGCCGATCTCGTTATTCAGGTTGCCGCGCGTGGCCAGCCGGCCTTCTTCGCCAAAGGCTGCCGCCAGGATGGATGAAATCATCTCCTTGACGGTGGTCTTGCCATTGCTGCCGGTGACGCCGATGACGGGTAAATTGAAACGGCAGCGCCAGTGGTTGGCGATGCGGCCCAGCGCGGCCAGGGTATCGGCGACCACGATGGCTGGCACCTTGCTGCTGTCCCAGCCCGCCGGCAGGCGCTCGACCACCACGGCGGCGACGCCGCGCGCGGCCACCTGGTCGAGGAAATCGTGGGCATCGAAACTCTCGCCGCGCAGGGCCACGAACAGCGAACCGGCTTGGGCGCTGCGGCTGTCGGTGGACACACCGTCAAAAACGGTGTCGCCCGTCAGCTGTGCGCCGTCCAGCGACGGCATCAATTCAGCCAGGCTTGCGTGCATCAGGCTATCCATCAATTCGTCCTCATCATCGTCAGGCGCGCGGACAGGGCCAGCTGCGCATGGTCGGCATCGGAGAACGGCAGTTTCTTGCCCTTGATTTCCTGGTACGGCTCATGGCCCTTGCCCGCCAACAGGATCACATCCGGCTTGGCCGCGTGCTTGATGGCCGACAAAATGGCCCCGGCGCGGTCTTCGATGGCTTGCGGCTGCGGACCGTCGGCACGCATGCCGGCGACGATCTGCGCGATGATGGCGTGCGGGTCTTCGCTGCGCGGATTGTCGCTGGTGACCAGCACGTGATCGGCCAGCTGCGCGATGGCGCCCATCTGCGGACGCTTGCCCGGATCGCGGTCGCCGCCGCAGCCGAACACGCACCACAGCTGGCCGCCCCGCTCCTGCGCCACCTGGCGCAAGGCAGCCAGGGTTTTTTCCAGCGCGTCAGGCGTATGCGCGTAATCGATGACGACCATCGGCGCTTCCTGGCCGCCCACCTGCTGCATGCGGCCCGGGGCCGGCTGCAGGGATTCGATGCCGTCGATGGCGGCGCGCAGACCGGTTCCGTGCGCCAGCAAGGCGCCCAGCACGGCCAGCGCGTTGCTGATATTGAAGTGGCCCACCAGCTGCGTCTTGATCAGCGCAACGCCCAGCGCGCATTCCAGATGGAAGTCGGTGCCGGCATTACGGCTGCGGAACTGGCTGGCGCGCAGCATCAGCACACCGGGCAAATCGGGCAAGGCGGCGGCATCCTGCAAGGTATAGCCGATGACCGGATACTCGCCCGCCAGCTTGCCGTCCACGTGGCGGACCAGGCGCAAGCCCATGGGGTCGTCCAGGTTGATGACGGCCGTTTTCAGGCCGGGCCAGTCGAACAGCTTGACCTTGGCCGCCTCGTAGGCTGCCATGTCGCCATGGTAGTCGAGGTGGTCGCGCGTCAAATTGGTAAACATGGCGACATCGAAATGCATGCCGGCCGCGCGTTCCTGGTCCAGGCCGATCGACGACACTTCGATGGCGACGGCCTTGGCGCCGGCGTCGCGCATGGCGGCGAGTTTGCGCGCCAGCAGCACGGCGTCCGGCGTGGTGTAGCCGGTCACGTCGAATTCGATGGCGCCGCGCGGCTTGCACAGGCCCACGCCCAGGGTGCCGATGACGGACGACGTTTCACCCAGGCGTGCCAGAGCTTGCGCCAGCCACAGCGCGCACGAGGTCTTGCCGTTCGTGCCCGTGACGCCGGCGCTGAACATGGCGCTGTCGGGCATGTCGTAAACAGCATGCGCCACGGGGCCAGCCAGGCGTTTCAGGTCGCCGACCAGCAGATGCGGCACATTCCATGCGGCGTTCCATTCAACGGCGTCATGCACGATGGCAGCGGCGCCCTGCTCGATGGCGGCGTCGATGAAATGGGTGGCGTCCGCATAGGCGAAAAACACGTCGCCGCGCTGCACGCGGCGCGAGTCGGACGTCAGCTGCCCGGACGGGGCAGCCGCTTTGATCCACAAACTGATGTCTTGTATGGTCATGAGTGACTTCACATGGCCTCCGGACCGGCATTGGCCGGGACCACGATTTCGGTAACGGAGGAATCGGGCGGTACGTTCATCGCGCGCAGCGCGTTGGTCGCAATCGCCGCGAAAGCGGGAGCGGCAACCTGGCCGCCATAGTGGGCAGGGCCGGTCGGTTCATCGATCATCACGGCAATGATGAAGCGCGGCGCCGACATCGGCACCATGCCCACGAACGAGCCGATATATTTGCGCGGCATCGCATAGCGGCCGTTTTCCACTTTATAGGCGGTACCCGTCTTGCCGCCCACGCGGTAGCCGGCGACCTGGGCGCGCTTGGCCGAGCCGTGCGCGCCGGAGACCACCAGTTCCAGCATGGCGCGCATTTCGGCGGCCGTCTTCGGCTTGATCACTTGCTGCCCCACGGGCAGTTCATTGACCTTCTGGAACGACAGGGGAATCGTGTCGCCGTCGCGCGCGAACATCATGTACGAGCGCGCCAGCTGGATCAGCGAGACGGAAATGCCGTTACCGTAGCTCATGGTCGCCTGTTCCACAGGGCGCCACGATTTATACGGACGCACGCGGCCGGCCACGGCGCCGGGAAAACCCCATTTCGGCTGCTGGCCGAAGCCCACCTTGGTAAACATTTCCCACATTTCCTGCGACGGCATGCCCAGCGCGATCTTCGAGGTGCCGATGTTCGACGACATTTCGATGATTTCGGAGACATTGATCACGCCATGCGGCTTGGTGTCGGTGATCGTGCGGTCGGCGATGGTGTAGCGGCCCGGCCCCGTGTCGATCAGGGTGCCCGGCTTGACGCGGCCCGTGTCGAGCGCCAGCGAGACCGTAATCGGTTTCAGGGTCGAACCAGGTTCAAAAGTATCGGTCATGACGCGGTTGCGCAGCTGCTGGCCCGTGAGCTTGCGGCGGTCGTTCGGGTCGTAGCTGGGGTAATTGGCCAGGGCCAGCACTTCGCCCGTGTGCACGTCGAGCACCACGGCGCCGCCGGCCTTCGCATTGAATTTTTCCACCGCTTCCTTCAACTGCGTGAAGGCGATGTACTGGATCTTGCTGTCGACGGACAGGGTCAGGTCCTTGCCGTCGTGCGGTTCGTGGATGAAGCCGATATCTTCGACGATGTGGCCCAGGCGGTCCTTGATCACGCGGCGGCTGCCGGTGGTGCCGACGAGGGTCTTCTGCTGCGCCAGCTCCATGCTTTCCTGGCCCACGTCTTCCACGTTGGTAAAGCCCACCACGTGGGTCATCACTTCGCCCTGTGGATAAAAGCGCTTGTATTCCTTGCGCTCGTCGATGCCGTCGATGCCCAGCTTGGAAATCTTGTCGGCCACGTCCATCTCGACCTGGCGTTTCAGGTAAACGAAGCTGCGGTCCGAATCGAGCTTCTTGCGCAATTCGTTGACGTTCATTTCCAGCAGGCCGGCCAACGCATTGATTTTTTCGGGCGACGCCTGCAGCACGTCGTCGGGAATGGCCCAGATGGCTTTCACGGGGACGGACGAGGCGAGCACCTGGCCATTGCGGTCGGTGATCTTGCCGCGCGTGGCCGGCAATTCCAGCGTGCGCTCATAGCGCGCCTTGCCCTGCTTTTGCAGGAACTGCGTCGAGACGCCCTGCAGCCACAGCGCGCGCGCGCCCAGGCCGGCGAAAGCGAAGAACAGCAGGAACAGCACGACGCGCGAACGCCAGACGGGCAGGCGCACCGCCAGTACGGGGTTCTTCGAGAATGGCACGCCTTTCGATGCCGCCACCCGGCCGTTGCTGTTACCGCCCAACTTCATTATTCGCCCTCCGTCAGGTATTGCGTACGCGCCGCCGTCAGCGGCGTCATGCTCAGGTCGCGCCGCGCGATCGATTCGATGCGTTCATGCTTGCCCAAAGTGGACTGGTCCAGCTGCAGTTGCGCCCAGTCGATGTCGAGCTGGCGCGACAGCGCTTGCGCGCGCTCCAGGTCGATCAACAGGTGGCGCGACTGGTATTGCGCGTTCACCAGCGACAGGCCGCAGCACACCAGCAGGGCCGACAGCACGACACACAGCTTGCCAGTCATCGGGCGCCGCCGTTTGCAGGGGCGGCCAGCGGCAGGCGCTGCGCCACGCGCATCACGGCCGAACGCGAACGGGGGTTGCCCTCGATCTCGGCGTCGGACGGCTTCATCTTCGAAATCAGCTTCATTTCCGGCTGCGGCAAGTCCACCGCGCGGATCGGCAGGCGGCGGTCAGGCTGCTCCACGTTCGCCTTCGAGGCGAAGAAGCGCTTGACCATGCGGTCTTCCAGCGAATGGAAACTGATCACGGCCATGCGCGCGCCGGGCGCCAGGCAGGCATACGCCTGGTTCAGGCCGATCTCGAGATCCTCGAGCTCTTTGTTAATGAAAATGCGTATGGCCTGAAAGGTGCGGGTAGCGGGGTCCTTACCCTTCTCGCGGGTCTTGACGGCGCCTGCCACGATGCCGGCAAGCTGTCGTGTGCTTGAAATTGGCTGGACTGCCCGGCCAGCAACAATCGCCTTTGCAATCTGAAAAGCAAACCGTTCTTCCCCATAATCGCGTATCACTTTCTCTAAATTCTGCTCGGTTTCCACCGCCAGCCATTCGGCCGCGGAGATGCCGCGCGTGGTATCCATGCGCATGTCCAGCGGTCCGTCGTTGCGGAAGCTGAAACCGCGCGCCGCGTCGTCGACCTGCGGCGACGAGATGCCCAGGTCGAGCAGGATGCCGTCCACCTGCTGCACGCCGCGTTCGGCCAGGCTGGCCGTCATGGTGGCAAAGCTGTCGTGGACGATTTCAAAGCGGGGGTCGCCGATCTGTTCGGCCGTGGCGATCGCCTGCAAGTCCTTGTCGAAGCCGATCAGGCGCGCATCGGCGGCCAGGCGCGACAAAATCAGGCGGCTATGGCCGCCGCGGCCAAACGTGCCGTCGACGTAAACGCCGTGCGCGCGGTCGCCCGACAGGTCGAGCGCATCGACCGCTTCATCGAGCAGCACCGTGCGATGCTGAAATTCCGGCACCGTGAGTTGTGTCATTACGGAGCCTTAGAAAGAAAAATTGGAAAGTACATCGGGGGTGCCGGCATCGATCGCCTGCTGTTCTTTGTCGGCCAACTTGGCGGCATCCCATATTTCAAAGTGGCTGCCCATGCCGATCATCATGACTTCGCGCGCCAGCCCGACGGCGTTACGCAATTCAGGCGAGATCAGCACGCGGCCGGCCGAGTCCAGCTCGACGTCGACGGCGTTGCCGAGGAAGATGCGCTGCCAGGCGCGCGCCGACATGGGCCAGGCGGCGATTTGCTGGCGGTGGCTTTCCCACACGGGACGGGGGAAAAACAGCAGGCAACCATCGGGGTGTTTGGTCAGGGTCAAGCGGCCTTCGCATTGAATCGCCAGCGCGTCACGGTGCTTGGCAGGGATAGACATCCTGCCTTTGGCATCGAGATTGATTGCGGACGCGCCTTGAAACACGGAAGACCTTTTTTGAGCTTGGGTTGCGACGCTTGCGCATCATGATGAAAAGGGAAAATTTCCCACAAAAACACACTTTTTCACACAGTTGCCCACTTTAGAGGAAGCAAAGATAGTGGTCAAGCGGTTTCCGATTGGCAAAACAGGAATTTTATTAATGAAATTAAGGACTTAGCGCATATCGTTGAAGGAGTCTCAAATAAAAATATATCGATAAATTAGATACTTATGAAAGATAGTGAATGTGCTACCTCATCTGCACACATGTGTTTTCCTACCGTAAACATCGAAAAAAACGAAATCGAAAAATTGAATTTTTTACAGTTAGTTGACACATGACAATAATTTCGTCATCCAGACACAACAGCAATCAGCCGCAACGTAAGACTTGGTTTAAAGCAAAAAATAATCATCCACGGCGCGTATCGGCCCTGTTTTCAGGGGTTGGCCTGACGCAGGAAAACTATTTTTGCAATGCAGCAATTAATTGTAGATAAGAAACTTTAACCAATTATTCACTTTTAGTTGTATATACAACTTTATCTTAAGTGCTATACTTTTAGAAACAAAAAAAGCCCCGTTGCGGGGCTTTTGCGTGGCGCGCAGCAGGAAAAGCCGCCGCTGCCGAGGTGCTCCCTGGCAGGCCAGGGAACGGAATTCAAGTGAAGCAGGCCGGTAGGCCGGATTTTGTTACGGCGCCTTCCCTTGCAGGTTGGCGCTATGACAGTCATTCCTCTAGGCGCCAGATTACTCGGGCGCTCAAGCTTTCTACCCGCACGCTCCGCGAGCAGCATCATCGCGTGCCTATTTGAAATTGCACCAGGTGGAGGTTACCGCGTTTCACCGTAACTTAATACGCTCGTCTCTGTGGCCCTATTCCTCGCCTTATACCTTGCGGCTTTCGACGGACGGCCGTTAACCGTCACCCCGCTCTATGGAGTCCGGACCTTCCTCCCGCCAGCGCATTGCTGCGCCGGCCAGCGACTGTCTGGCCTGCTTCACCCGCCATTGTACCGCGCCGCAGCATGTTTCTGCAAAAAGGCCGGTACAGGCGCGGCGCCGCCCGCCGGGCGCCCTCGTCGTCACCCCGGGGGATTGTGTAATTCGGTGTCGCCATTTCAAAAGCCGGGCCAAATCGGCTCACATAGAATGAGGCAAGCTGCTTGCATGCAAGCGCATGCGCACCGCTTGCCCCATTTCTTTGCCACCCACTAGAATATAAAGAGCCGAACATGACGCAACAATCCCGTACCGGCGGCCAGATCCTGGTCGATGCCCTGCAGATCCACGGTGTCGACACCGCCTTTGGCGTGCCTGGCGAAAGCTACCTCGACGTGCTCGACGCCCTGCACGACTCGGGCATCCGCTTCATCATCAACCGCCAGGAAGGCGGCGCCGCCTTCATGGCCGAAGCCTATGGCAAGCTGACGGGCAAGCCAGGCATCTGCTTCGTCACGCGCGGACCGGGCGCCACCAACGCCTCGATCGGCGTGCACACGGCCTACCAGGATTCCACGCCAATGATCCTGTTCATCGGCCAGGTGGGCAATGATTTCGTCGACCGCGAAGCGTTCCAGGAAATCGACTACCGCCGCATGTACGGCCAGATGGCCAAGTGGGTGGCGCAGATCGACCGCGCCCAGCGCATCCCCGAATACCTGGCGCGCGCCTTCCAGGTGGCCACCAGCGGGCGTCCCGGCCCCGTCGTGCTGGCCTTGCCGGAAGACATGCTCATTTCGCTGGCCACAGTGGCCGACACGCGCGCCTACCAGCCGGTGCAGGCAGCGCCATCGGACGCCCAGCTGCAGCAGCTGCGCAGCATGCTGGCCACCGCGAAACAGCCGCTGGTCTTGCTGGGCGGCACCACCTGGACGCCGCAAGCGTGTGCCGACCTGCAACAGTTCGCGGAAAGCAATCACCTGCCCGTCGCCTGCGCCTTCCGCTTCCAGGACTTGCTCGACAATGCCCACCCGAACTACATCGGCGACGTCGGCATCGGCATCAACCCGAAACTGGCCGCGCGCGTGAAAAATGCCGACCTGGTCATCGCCATCGGCCCGCGCCTGGGCGAAATGACGACGGGCGGCTACACCCTGTTCGACTCGCCCGTGCCGCGCCAGCGCCTGGTGCACATCCATACGGATGCCGAAGAGCTGGGCAGCGTTTACCAGGCCGAACTGATGATCAACAGCGGCATGCCGCAAGTGTGCGCCATGCTGGCCGCCATGGCCCCTGTCGATGCTGCCGCATGGAAACATAATCCGGCCGAAGCGAAAGCCGAGCTGGCCGCCTACCAGGAGCGCCCGCCCATCTTCCAGGATGGCCAGGCGCCGCTGGACCTGTGGCAAGTGACGCAAGAGATCATGGCACAGGCCCCCGCTGACACCATCCTGACGAACGGCGCCGGCAATTACGCCTCGTGGGCGCATCGTTTTTACCGCTACGGCGGCATGCGCACGCAGCTGGCGCCGACCAACGGCGCCATGGGCTATGGCGTGCCGTCCGGCGTGGCGGCGAAGATCGTGCACCCCGAGCGCACCGTGATCACCTTCGCCGGCGACGGCGAATACATGATGAATGGCCAGGAATTGGCCACCGCCGTGCAATACCAGGCGGGCGTGGTCATCATCGTCTTCAATAACCAGATGTTCGGCACCATCCGCATGCACCAGGAACGCGATTACCCGGGCCGCGTGTCGGGCACGACCCTGCACAACCCGGATTTTGCGGCGCTGGCGCAAGCGTATGGCGCGCATGGCGAAGTGGTGGCTACGACAGAAGAGTTCGCTCCTGCCCTGCGGCGGGCGCTGGCACACGCCAAGGCCAACAACTTGCCGGCCTTGATCGAGCTGCGCTACGACGGCAACCTGATCACGCCGAACGCGACCCTGGCCACCATCCGGGCGAATGCGGAAAAAGCGCAAGCGGCCCAGTAAGCCCCTTGCTGCGCTGAAAATAGCAAAGGCCCGGTCGATACCGGGCCTTTTTCTTTTTCACAGCGGCAATCGCTCAGGCAGCGGGTGCTGGTGCGCTTTCCTCTGCAGGCACTGCCTCGGCGGGCGCCTGCGGCATCGGCGGGCATGGCGTGCAGTTTTTCAAAGGGCGGCCGAAATCGCGCACGCGGTTCAGCTTCATGGGCATGCGCACGTTGCCGCCGCAATAATCGCCTTCCAGGGTCAGGGTCTGGCCGTCCTTGGAAAACTTGCCGACGATGGTGCGCTCTTCGCTGTCGGCGCCGGCGATGGTGAAGTCGAAGGCGCCCGTGGCGGCGTCCAGGTTGACGTCGTTGGCCACGATGGGCCAGCTCAGGGCGCCTGCCGTGAATTCATAGATGACGGAATCGGCCTCGGCGAAGCGATGCAGGGTCACGCGCTGGCCACCGATTTCGCCGCTATCCTTTTGCAGGCACAGGTCGGAATAGACGGCCACGCCATAGCGCTCCAGTCCGGCCGGCTTCTTGCCCTTGACGGCAGCGACTGAGGCGCCTGTGGCGCCAGCGAACAGCAGCGCGGCCAGCAAGACAGCCAGGCGCGGCGAAGTGGATGAATACATGGCATTCCTTTACTTGAGTAACGGCGCCATTATAACTGGCGCCGCCAATGCAAAAACGCGCCGCCAGGACTAGCCTGGAGACGCGTTTCCTTGCTTGTCAGCATCCCCGAAGGGATGCTGACAGCGGTACTAAGCTTCGCTTGCGCGAATATTAGAACGAGTGACGAACGCCAACGTTGAAGGCTTTGTCGCCCGAACCAACGTTGCTGTTGTTACCAACAGTGTAGGTAGCGTTGTTTTTGTTCTTGATCTTGGCGTACGAAGCGTAGGTGCTGGTGCGCTTCGACAGAGCGTACGAGTAGCCCACTGCCCATTGATCAGCATCAGCGTTAGCAGCGGTTTTGTCGTTCGTGCGGATGAACGAAGCCATCACGGTGCCAGCTGGGCCAACAGGTACGGTTGCGCCGACCAGGATGTTGTTGCTGTCGGTGCTAGCAGCAGCTGGAGCGTAGTTGTAGTAGTTGTTGCCGTTAGCATCAACACCTTTGTTATTCAACTGGGCGCTCTTCAGGCCTTTGTTTGCGCCGTATGCGACGTAAGCTTTAACAACTGCGAAGTCGTAGTTAGCTGCAGCCAACCAGTTACGTGCGCTAGCGGCTTGAACGCCGATGTCGTCGTTGCTGGTGTTGTTGTAAGCCAGACGTGCGTTCAAAGGACCGTTCGAGTAGCCAGCCGACGCGCCGATTTGACGGCCGTACTTGTTCGACTCAGCTTTTTCGCCGAAGGTGTAAGCCACGTCAGCGTCAAAGCCGTTGAAGTTTGGCGAGGTGTACAGCACGGTGTTGCTGGTGCGGGTGTTCGCTGGGAACAGGTTCTTGGCGGAACCAGCGTAGCCCACTGCGAATGGATCAGCAACTTTCGACAGGGTGTTGTACCAAGGGGTGTATTGACGACCCAGGGTCAGGGTACCGCTCGTTTTGCTGCTCAGACCTACGTAAGATTGACGACCGAACAGGCCTTCGTCTTTACCTTGCGCGCCGTTGTCCACGCCGAAACCAGCTTCCAGAACGAACAGAGCCGACAGGCCGCTGCCCAGATCTTCGGTACCTTTGAAGCCCAGACGGGAAGCCGAAGCAACGCCGCTGTCCAGTTTATTCACGGAGCCAGCTTTGCCGCCGCGCTCGCTGA
This sequence comes from Janthinobacterium sp. P210005, assembly GCF_036231865.1. NCBI lineage: Bacteria > Pseudomonadati > Pseudomonadota > Betaproteobacteria > Burkholderiales > Oxalobacteraceae > Janthinobacterium > Janthinobacterium sp. P210005. Next base: position 229,633 of record NZ_JAZARC010000008.1, on the reverse strand, counting down.
CGAAACCAGCGTCAACGGTACCGTAGATAACAACGCTCGATTGAGCTTGGGCTACGCCGGTGGCTGCTGCCAGAACTGCCAGGGTGATCAGAGTTTTTTTCATTGCGATTTCCTTTAATTTTGAAGCAAAAAGTAATACAGCCTATGCATCTCGAGCTGCGCTCTAACAGAGCGCTTTTTATGAGTGAGGGCAAGGTCTCCACCTGCCACATTGCTGTTCCGGTCAGGGGAACAATTCATATCGGTATCGGCACGCTATTGCACCGATAAGCTTGAAGGCTGCAGAGCGACCGTATTTTCATGCGCCGGTTCGGTGCTCAAAGGGCACCGGAAGCGGCACTATAACGACCGTTTCACATTCCATCAAGTTCCAACATGTTACTTCCGGTACCAGGCCGAGTGCGTTTTCAGGCATCCCGGTCATCGCCAACCGTACTACGCGACAGAGCCAGTGCCCCTTGCCAACCAATGCATTGGCCTGATTGACCATTCCATCATAACGCATGCCTTGTCGACACCCGTTGTATTAGTGCAACAGTATCAGGCGCATGATTAAAACGTCAACATGCTTTACCCGCCATTTGCCCTGCATGATTTACGCGACAAAGCGCACAATTTGTCAGGCGATAATGGATAAACGGGACGAAGCATACACGGCATCGCCAATGTTTGCTGCCGGATGCCCGCAAATGGGAAATATGACGCCCTGTTTTGGTGCGTTGCCGCATTATTCAGGGGCGTAGGCGCGATTTTCGATGTCGGCGCGCGCGTGGGGAAAATAGGCAGAGTATCAATATAATTACTGACTTTCCGGTAATTTAAATTGCTCACATAGAAATGTTTTCCATGTTTTCCGGCACGCGCGCCGGGTGCCCGCTTGGAACGGATGAGGACGACTCTTGCTTGTAAATTTCGCATCAGTTGAAACAATTTCTTACAATGTTGCCTTCTCAATATTTTGACATATTTGTGTCATAAAAACGACACATTGATCGAAATCAAGTTTTCGCCAACCCAATTCCACACAATTTACTTTTTCTTTTTCGCTTTTTTTGCTTAAAAGCATCAAGAAACATGCTTAGCGCCGGCTTGCGCGCCGGAGCATGCGCATGAAAGGGCCCAGCACCGGCAATTTTTCATACAATTCTTCCGCCGCATCCCAATAATCGCGGTGCAATACCACCCGCCCCAGCCCGTCGAAACGTACATGTGTTGCTCCACGAATACATTGTTCGCCAGATAGCAGGCGTTTCATGCGAAAGCGAAACTCCCAGGTCAGGAACGCTTGCTCCCCCTGCCCCAGGCTTTCCAGCACGACAAACCGCGGGGCATCGACTTGCACGAACATGTGCTCGAAGATGGCCAGGATGGCGGCATGGCCCTCCACCTCGTTGAACGGGTCCTTGAAATGGGCGTCTGGCGCGTACACGGCACCCAGCTGGGCCAGGCTCTCCAGGCTCAGGTGCTCGTAAAACGCCACCAGGCGCGCCAGCGCACCTTCCATGGTTGCGCTCATAGGCCCGTCACCTTGCGGATCAGCCAAAAATAGGCGCGGTACGGCAACAGCCGCGCCAGGCGCATGGTATTGGTAAAGCGTTTCGGAAAGTGGATGTGGAATTGCCCCCGTTCGATCCCGTCGAGCATGGCGGCGGCCGCGTCCTGTGCCGTCATCAGGGCCGGCATGGTGAAATCATTGTTCGCCGTCAAAGGCGTGGCGACAAAACCAGGGTTGATTTGATACACATCAATCCCACGCGGATGCAAGTCCAAATACAACGACTCCGTCAGGTTGATCAGCGCCGCCTTGCTGGCGCCATACGCGAGCGCCTTGGGCAAGCCGCCATAGCCGGCCACCGAGCCGACGATGCCGATGCCGCCGCTGCCCTGGCGCAACAGCCACGGCAAGGCCGGCTCCAGGCAATTGAAGACGCCACCTACGTTCAGGGCCAGCAAGCCCTGGGCCGCCTCGAGGTCGAAGCTATCGGCGCGCATGGCCTGATAGCCGCCAGCGACCACCAGTATCAGGTCGATATGCGTCCACTGCTGCTGCAATTGCATGCAGACGGCCCGCACTTGCGCATGCTGCGTGATATCGAGCGGCAAGGCCTGTGCCAGCGGCTGTCCCTCGCACAGCTGTTCCAGGCTGGCGCGGTGGCGGGCAGACAAGGCCACGCACGCGCCCTGCTCCAGCAGCAAGGTGGCGCACGCGGCGCCGATGCCGCTGGACGCGCCGATGATCCACACGCGCTTGCCGGCCCAATTGCGGATCTTGCGATTCATGGGGCCGCCTGTGGACGCTTGCTGAACGATAAGGTGACGGCGCCCAGGCTGAAGCCGAACTTGCTCATGGCGGCGCGGTTGAGCATGACCTTGTCATCCATCAAGAACATCCAGTCCTCGAAGTCGACGTGGTAGAGCGTGCCATCGACGGGCAGCGCCAGCACGTATTGCCAGCGCAGCGCATTGCCCGCCACTTCGCCGATGGCTTCCCCGATCACGTCGGGCGCCGTGCCGATGAAGCGCCCGGGCGCCGTCTTGTGCAAGGTCCACACGCGTCGTTGCCGGCTGCCGTCCGCATACGTGAAATCCTCGTCCAGGGTCCCCGTCTCGCCCACCCAGCTGGCCCGCATCACCACGGTGAAACGCTTGACCACTTTGCCGGAGCGATCCTGGAAGATGCCGTGGGCATCGAGCGTGCCGTTGAAATACTGTTGCAGATCCAGTACGGGCAATTCCTGCGCGTACGTGGCCGGCGTGGGCGGCGTGGAACAGGCGGCCAGAGCCAGCAGCAAGGCGGCCAGCGGCAGGCAACGTTTGCAATAAGTCATGAAGCGCATGCGCGATTCTCCCGATGGTCACTATATATATGTTGTAGCGGCGCGCGCCACAGCATGAGCGCCGCCAGCAGTTTCAAAACACAGGGCAGCACGGCGTAGGCGGCAGACAGGGCCGGCAAGCCGCCGCTGCCGCTGCCCGGCACATAGCCGAGCCAGGCCAGCAGGGGCAACGCGATGCCGGCCGCCAGCGCCAGGCTCATTTGCACGCCCCAGTTCCACCAGCCGAAATACGCCGCTTCGTGCCGCCCGGCATGGCCAGCCGCGCCGATCAACCCTGCCAGCAGGGCCGGCGGCAAGGCCAGGTCGGCGCCCAACGCCAGGCCCGACAGCAGGCAGATGGCGGCAAAACCCCAGGCGGCGCCCTCGCCCAGGCCATACGCCCAGACAAACACGCTGGCGGCCAGCAGCATGGCGCCGCCCCAGGCGCGCGCCTCGCCAAAGCGGCGCGCCAGGGCCACCCACACGGGCATGGAAGCGGCCGCCGCGCAAAAGTAGACGATCAGGAACGGTCCCGCGTATTGGCCCAGACGCAAATAGTCGCTGGCAAAGAACAGGAACAGGGTGGCGGGAATGGCGGCAGCCACGCCATTGACGAGCAGGATGGCAAACAGCCAGCGAAACGCGCGCTGGCGAAATGGCAGGCGCCAGGCGCCAGCGGGCAGCGCCGCCGTGCCTTGGCGCAAGACCGGACGCGGCGCGCGCGCCAGCAGCAACGCACCTGCCGCCAGCAGGCAGCAGGCAAAGGCCAGCGACAGGCCGTCATAGCCGAGCACGGAAGTCAGCCCCGCCGCCAGGATCACGCCGAGCAAGCCGCAACCTTCGCGCACGGCCGTCACCCGCGCCCGCTGCGCGCGCGCCTGGCTCAAGGCCGCGCCCCAGCTCTGATGCGCGATGCCGGCCAGGCCATAGGCGGCGTACACGAGCAGCAAGGCAGCCAGGAACCAGGCCAGGGTGGCCGCTTGCGGCATGGCCGGCGGATGGAACAGGGCGCCAAAGCCCAGCAACAGCAGCGGCAGCGATGCGCCGACCAGCACGGCATAGCTGCGCCCGCCTCGCGCCATCCAGGCGCCGAGGGCCGGGTCGATGAAGGCGGCGGCAATGCGCGCCGCCAGCAGCACTGCGCCGATTTGCGCCAGATCAAGGCTGCTGCGCTGCGCATAAAACGGCGCCACATATATATAGATGGGCAGCGCCAGCATGGCCAGCGGCAAGCCGAACAGGCCATAACTGAACAAGGCCGGCAGGCTCAAGGCGCAGGCCCCGGCATTCATGGCAGCGGCGCCGCACTCTGCAGCAAGGCGGCGCGCAGCTTCGGCGCCGTGCTCGACGGCGACAGCCAGATGGCGAAGAAGGCGCGCGCGAAGTCGCCATCGTTCACGTCGGCCAGCACCTTGCCATCGAGATAAAAGCGCACGCCGGGCGCGATGCCGGCCCGGTAGGCGCCCGCGATGCGCTGGTCTTCCTTGACGTCAGGAAAGATGCGCTGCATGGTGGCCAGCCACGCCAGGCGCTGCTCCGGCGTGCCGGCGCCGATTTTCTGCATCTGTTCATAACTGGCTTCGGCGATCTTCTTGCCGTCGAGCGAACGCGCGTAACGCAATTCCAGCACGAAGGGTGCCGTTGCCGACGCCGCGCCCTGGTAACCGTTCGCGCCCACCCAAAGTTGCGCCCGATAAATACGCATGCCGAACCACGTGTATTCCCCCTCGCCCGCCAGGCGGGCTTCGGGCACGTCGGCCGCGATAAAGGCCGGCGGCGCGGCCGCGGCGCCAAACATGGTCAACGACAGCACGACAGTGGCAAGCAGCTGGCGCATCATCACTCCTTGATCAGGGTAAATTGCATCACATCCGTGTTGTGCGCCTGGAAGGCGGCCTCGCAATACGCGAGGTAAAACTCCCAGGTGAGCAGGAAACGGCCGTCGAAACCCTGCTTTTCCAGCGCCGTGCGCTGGGCCAGGAAGCTGGCGCGCCACTGGCGCAAGGTTTCCGCGTAATCGAGGCCAAAGCTGAAGGCGTCTTCCACGCGCAAGCCCTGCGCCTCGGCGGCGCGGCGGAATTCGGCCGGCGAGGGCAGCATGCCGCCCGGGAAAATGTACTGTTGAATAAAATCCGTGCTCTTGCTGTAGCGCTCGAACAAGTCGTCGGCAATGACGATGGTCTGGATGCAGGCGCGTCCGCCCGGCTTCAGGTTGCGCGCCACGCACGCGAAATAGCCGGGCCAGTAGCTTTGTCCCACGGCTTCGAACATCTCGATCGAGGCGATGGCGTCATACTGGCCCGCGCTGTCGCGGTAATCGCACAGCTGCAAGTCGGCCTGCCCTGCCAGGCCCGCGTCCTGCAGGCGCTGGCGCGCATAGGCGAGCTGTTCGGTCGACAAGGTCAGACCCGTCACGTGCGCGCCGCAGTCGCGCGCCGCCGTTTCCGCAAAGCCACCCCAGCCGCAACCGATTTCCAGCACGCGTGCGCCCGGCTGCAGTTGCAACTGGTCCGCGATGCGCGCGTATTTCGCCCCTTGCGCCTGCTCCAGGCTGGCGCCTTCGGTGAACAGGGCGCTCGAGTACGTCATCGACGGGTCCAGCCACAGCTGATAGAAGGCGTTGCCGATGTCGTAATGGGCATGAATATTCTTCTTGCTACCCGCGCGCGAATTGCGGTTGAGAAAATGCCGGACCTTGTACACCAGGTTGCCCCACCAGTTGCCATAGATCAATGACTCGATGTGCGCGCGGTTGCGTATCATCAACTCGATCAAGCCCGGCAAATTGTCCGTGCGCCAGTCGCCGGCGATAAACGTTTCCGCAAAGCCGATGTCACCCGAGCGCAGGACGGCCGCACACAGGCGCCAGTTGTGCAAGTCCAGGGTGACGGGATGGCTGCCATCGCCGTACAGCAAGATGCTGCCGTCCGGCGTGCGCAGGCGCAGCGCGCCGTATTGCAATTTTTCCAGCAGGCGCACGATCATGCGCCCGGCAGCGGGCATGTCCACGTGCGCATGCCCATGCAAGGGAGTGGAACTGCTGCGCGCATGCAGGCCGGTCGGCAGGGAATCGGAGCTCATCGGGACACCTTTTCTTGTGGAGGATGGGGTTTGCTGAAAAACGGCACGCGGCGCAGCCACAGGCGCAAGGCTTGCCAATGGATGCGCGCCATCACGCCGAACGTCATCAGGGGATAGCGCAGCAAGGCCCAGGCGATGGCGCCATCGCGCAGCGGCTGCGCCGTGCCGGACAAGCTCGTCTGCAGCAGCGGGCCGTCGAGGTCGTCGTAATCGACCCGGGCCAGGTGGCGCTCGCCATCCTGGTCGTTGTTGCGCAGGAAACGGAAGCGGTACTGGCCTTCCACCTTGCAAAACGGCGACACGTGAAAGATTTTCTTGGCGACCAGTTCGCTGCCATACGCGATGGCGCCGCCCTGTTCGAGCAAGTACAGATGGCGCTCGCCAAAGGTATTGCGTACATCGCAGAGCACGGCCCGCAGCGCGCCGTCAAGCCCGTGACAAAACCAGAAACTGACGGGATTGAAGACATAGCCGAACATGCGCGGCATGGTTTGCAGCCAGATTTCGCCGCCCGCGTCGACCACGCCATGCTGGCGCAGCAAGCCGTCGATCCAGTCCAGCAGCGGTGTCGTGCCATCGCCATGGTCGCTGTCGCGGAAGGACAGCACATTGGCGCCGTTGCGCGAAATCAAACGGGCAGGAAAATCGTGCGCGCCCAGGCTGCGCAGGGGCAGGCGCAGATAAAACATGCCATAAGCAAAAGCATGCGCGCGCGGACGCAGCCGCGCATGGCGCACCTGTCCCAGGCACAGCTGGGGCTGCGGCCGGAGCGGCTGCGTGGGATCACGCGGCATGGCCGAGCTCCGCCAACGCCAGGCCATTCAGGGCTTGCGCCACGCCCAGGCCCGACTTCAAGCCGTCTTCATGGAAGCCATAGCCCGTCCAGGCGCCCGCGAACCACGTGTGCTGCGCGCCCTGGAAGCCGGCCAGGCGCGTCTGGGCGGCAATGGCCGCGCCATCGAACACGGGGTGGGCATACGAAAACGCGTCGATGATGCTTGCCGGATCGGGCTCGTCGAGCGGATTGAGCGAGACGATGACGGGCGTGGTGAACGGCAGCGGCTGCAACTGGTTCAGCAAATAATGCACGCACACTTGTGGCGCTTCGCCCTCCCCCGCTGCCGGCCGCCCCTGGTAATTCCAGGCGGACCAGGCACGGCGGCGTTGCGGCAGGCAGGAGGCATCCGTATGCAGCACGGCCCGGTTCGGCTGGTAGCGCACGGCTTCGAGCACGGAGCGCTCGTCGTCGCGGATATCTCCCAGCAGGGCCAGCGACTGGTCGCTGTGGCAAGCGAGCACGACGTGATCGACATGCTCGACGCCGGCGGCCGTATGCAGCTCGACCATGCGCGCGCCGCCGTGCCCCTGACGGCGCACGGCCAGCACGGGGCACGCCAGGCGCTGCTGCGGTATGCCCGCCAGCAATTTTTCCACGTACACGCGCGAGCCGCCCCGCACCGTGCGCCATTGGGGCCGGTCGCTCACTTGCAGCAAGCCATGGTTGTGGCAGAAACGGATGAAGGTGGCCAAGGGAAAGGCCAGCATCTGGCGCGCCGGACACGACCAGATGCAGGCGGCCATCGGCAACAGATACCAGTGACGGAATTCGTCGCCGTAGCCGTGCAGGTCGAGGAATTCTCCCAGCGACAGGGCCGGCGCCGGCAAGGCAGCCGTGGCCAGGGCGCTGGCCTGGCGGTTGAAGCGCAGAATGTCGCGCAACATGCGCAGGAAGGCGGGGCGCAGCAGATTGCTGCGCTGGGCAAACACGGTGTCCAGGTTGGCGCCCGCCCATTCCAGCACGCGGGCATCGGGCGCAGCGCCCAGCGGCATCTTCACGGAAAACGACATGTCGCTGTCGGCCGCCTCGACGCCGAGTTCGTCAAACAGTTGCACCAGATGCGGGTAGGTGGCGTGGTTAAACACGAGAAAACCCGTGTCGACCCCATGCGTGACGCCATCGAGCGTGACATCCACCGTATGGCTGTGGCCGCCAAAGTAATCGCCCGCCTCGTACAAGGTGACGTCCTGGCCCGATTGCGCCAGGCGATAGGCACACGACAATCCTGCGATTCCTGCTCCGACGACGGCAATTTTCATGAGTGCACCCGTGTTATGTTTGTCCTGGACAAAACAAGCTACATCGATAGTCAGTCAAATATTGATCTATGTCAATGAGCACCTGTTGTCGTTCACAAACTTATACGCGAGCAATATCCAATCGGATTCAGCTATTTGGTACGGGGCGGCGGAAGGCGTAGAATGCCAGTAACGTTCTTTTCGGCATGCGAGCAACCCCACTGGTATGGATACTGACCTGCAACTATCTCCTGCCTTCAGCATCGGCGATGTCGAACGCGACACAGGGCTGGCCAAGGAAACCTTGCGCGTGTGGGAGCGCCGCTACGACTTTCCCCAGCCGCGGCGCGACGCCTTTGGCGAGCGCAGCTATCCGGCCGAGCAAGTGCAAAAGTTGCGCATGGTCAAACGCCTGCTGGACCTCGGATTTCGTCCGGGAAAAATCATGCAGCACAGCACCGCGCAACTGCAGCAGCTGGCCAGCGCCGGCAGCACGCCGCCGCCCGCGCCGGCGCCCCAGCTTGAACACTACCTGGCCCTGTGCCGCAGCCACCAGATGGCGGAACTGGGCGACGCCCTGCGCCAGGCGCTGGCCGTGCTGGGCTTGAAAGCGTTCACCATCGACGTCATCGCCCCCCTCACCGGCATGGTGGGCGAAGCGTGGGCTTGCGGCGAACTGGCGGTTTACGAAGAGCATCTGTATAGCGAAACCTTGCAAACGGTGATGCGGCACGCCATCTTTTCCCTGCCGCAAGCAAGCAGCCCGTCCATGCGCTCGCCGCGCATCGTCCTCAGCACCTTGCCGCAGGAGCGTCACGGCCTGGGGCTGCTGATGGCCGAAGCGCTGTGTGCGGCGGCCGGCGCCCATTGCATGTCGCTGGGCGTGGAAACGCCGCTGACGGACATCGTCGCGGCCGCCCGCGCGCAGCGGGCCGACATCGTCGCGCTATCGTTTTCCAGTGCCAGCAAGCAACGGCAGACGCGCGACAGCCTGCAGCAGCTGCATGCAAGCTTGCCGCCAAGCATGGAATTGTGGGCAGGAGGACGCAGTCCCGTGCTGACCAGGCAGCCGCCACCCTTCTTGCATGTGCTGGACTTGCGGCAAGTCGACGAAAGCATCGCCGACTGGCGCCGCCGCCACCAGGCGCTCGCCCTGCAAACCCACTGAACCGGCGGAAAAGCGCGGCAACTGCGGCGATCTCCGTGGATAGCGGCGCAATGTTGCCAATCGAACAGTAAAGCATGAAGGGCCGGGCGCGCTCTGGTAGAATAGCCCGTAACACAGTGTCCGGCGCCGCCGGGCCTTAGGTCAGCACCCGCCACCACACATCCATGTTTAGTTTCTTCAAGAAAAAACCCATCGCTCCCGAGGCTGCACCAGCCGAGCCCCTCGTCCTTCCCGCCGCCACGCCGCCTGCACCGCAGCCTGCCGCCACGCCCCTGAGCGGCGCGCCGGCCGAGCTCGTGCCCGTGATCGTGGCAGCCGAACCCGAGAAAAAATCGTGGATGACGCGCCTGAAGGCCGGCCTGTCGAAAACCTCGAACACCCTGTCCGTGCTGTTCGTCGGCGCGAAGATCGACGACGCCCTGTACGAAGAGCTGGAAGCGGCGCTGCTGATGTCGGACGCCGGCATCGACGCCACGGAATTCCTGCTCACGGAATTGAAGAAAAAGGTCAAGGAAGACAAGCTGCTCGACGCGGCCGCCGTGAAGGCCGCCCTGAAAGTGCTGCTGATCGACCTGCTCTCGCCGCTGGAAAAGCGCTTCGAGCTGGGCCGCCACAAGCCGCTGGTGATGATGATTTCCGGCGTGAATGGCGCAGGCAAGACGACCACCATCGGCAAGCTGGCCAAGCACATGCAGTCGAATAACCAGTCCGTGCTGCTGGCCGCGGGCGACACCTTCCGCGCCGCCGCACGCGAACAGTTGATGGTCTGGGGCGAGCGCAACAACGTCACCGTGATTTCGCAGGAATCGGGCGATCCGGCCGCCGTGGCCTACGACTCCGTGCAATCGGCGAAGGCGCGCGGCATCGACGTGGTGATGGTCGACACGGCGGGACGTTTGCCGACACAGTTGCACCTGATGGAAGAATTGAAGAAAATCAAGCGCGTGATCGGCAAGGGCATGGATGGCGCGCCGCATGAAACCCTGCTCGTGATCGACGGCAACACGGGCCAGAATGCCCTCACGCAAGTGAAGGCCTTCGACGATGCCCTGCAGCTGAGCGGCCTGGTGATTACCAAGCTGGACGGTACCGCCAAGGGCGGCGTGCTGGCGGCGATCGCCCGCGTGCGTCCCGTGCCCGTGTATTTCATCGGCATCGGTGAGAAAATTGAAGACTTGCAGCCTTTCGTGGCTGCCGAATTTGTCGAAGCGCTGCTAGGATAAGCCTATACATGATTGAATTTCAGCACGTCTCCAAGCAATACTCCGCCGACGCCGTGGCGCTCAGCGACATTTCCCTCAATATTGCCAAAGGCGAGCTGGTGTTTTTAGCGGGCCCGTCCGGCGCCGGCAAATCCACCTTGCTGAAAATGATCGCCGCCATGGAACGCCCCACGTCGGGCAAGCTGATCGTCAATGGCCAGGACATGGCGAAGATCAAGCCGGCCGGCGTGCCCTTCCTGCGCCGCAACATGGGCCTGATCTTCCAGCAGCAAAAATTGCTCAACGACCGCTCCATCCTGGCCAACGTCATGCTGCCGCTGCTCGTCGTCGGCGCCCACAAGACGGCCGCCGAACAGCGCGCGCGCGCCGCGCTCGATAAAGTCGGCCTGCTCGACCGCGCCATGGCGCGTCCCCTGTCGCTGTCGGGCGGAGAGCAGCAGCGCGTGTCGATCGCGCGCGCCATCGTCAACCGGCCGCAGATCATCCTGGCCGACGAACCGACGGCCAACCTGGACCGCGCCAGCGCCAACAAGGTGCTCGACGCCCTGAAAGCATTCCACTCCGTGGGCGTGACTTGCCTCATTTCCAGCCATGACGAACAGATGCTCGACGCCGCCGCCCGCGTGATCCACCTGAAAAACGGCCAGCTGGTGGCCATCGACAAGGCCACGCAGGCGCCCGTGTTCGCGCCGCCCGATCCCGATTTCGCCCCAGGCTTAGATGACGGCGAAGGAGAACAGGCATGAGAGGCTGGTTCCGTCAACATCGCTTCGCCCTCGGTTCGGCGCTGATTCACTTGCGCAAGTCGCCGGGCGGCTTCCTATTGAACGTGCTCGTCGTCGCCATCGCCCTGTCGCTGCCGTTCGCCGGCTTGACCATGCTCGACAATGTCCGCCCCATGTCGGAACAGATGTCGGTCGACCCGGAAATCAGCGTCTTCCTGAAGATCGACACGCCGCGCGAGCAAGCCGTGGGCCTGGCCGGCGCCATGCGCAAGATTGTCGGCGAGCAAAAGGCGAAGATCGTCTTCATCCCGCGCGAACAGGCGCTGGACTCGCTGAAAAACAAGAACGGCCTGGCCGATGTGCTGAGCACCCTGGGCGACAATCCCTTGCCCGACAGCTATGTGCTGAAACTCGACGCCTTCAGCAGCGCCAGCGAAGCGCAGGATGTCGATGCCGTGGCGGAACAGCTGCGCCACTTGCCCGGCGTGGAATCGGCGCAAGTCGATTCGGCCTGGGTCAAGCGCCTGGCGGCCCTGCTGGGCGTGCTGCGCCTGGTGCTGTTGCTGCTGGCCATTACCCTGGGCGTGGCCGTGATCGCCGTCGTCTTCAATACCATCCGCCTGCAAGTGATGCAGCAGCGCGATGAAATCAGCATCTCGAAATTGATCGGTGCGACGGACACCTTCATCCACCGTCCCTTCTATTACACGGGCGCCCTGCTGGGCTTGTGCGCCGGTGCGCTGGCCTTGGGCGCCGTGGCGCTGGCCTTGCAGCCGCTCAATACGGCGATTGCCGAGTTTGCCCGTTTGTACGCGTCCGAATTCCAGCTGGTGCCGCTGGCGCCGCTGCCGATGGCCGGCTTGCTGGCCGTCAGCGCCGGCCTGGGCCTGATCGGCGCCTTCCTGTGCGTGCAGCGCCACCTGGCGCGCCTGAACTGATCTTCTTTCCCATGGCGGCGCCTCCGGTGCCGCCATGCGCCCTCCCCATACTGCTGTTATCTTGATATTAAGCAAGTATTCTTAAGGTTCGCTTCAGCCAGAGGCCGTAGACTGGCTACGTTGTCGTGAAGCGGCCTGTAGTGCTGTTCAGATCGCTATTCAGACATATTTATCAGGCATTCATTCGCCATAGCATTTAGGCTATCAGATCGATTAAATGTGCTGATTGGCACTCTCAAGCAGAGAGTGCTAATATAGGGACATACCAACAGCAGAACCGCCATGGACGCCAGATCAAGATGGTGCCGCGATCTGCAAAGTGCAAGACCGAATACGCAAAAACGACGATACAAGCTGCCACGTCGCGTGACGTGGCCAACTGGAACAAAGCAAGACTACGAGGGAGAAAACATGACTATGATGTCCGCAACGTCCGCATTGGTTCCGACCAAAAGTAATGCGCTGGGCCTCGGGTTCACTGGCAATCTGGGCAATATCGACGCCTATATTTCGGCCGTGAACCGCCTGCCCATGTTGACCCACGACGAAGAAATTTCGCTGGCGACACGCCTGCGCGAAAAAAATGACCTGGCCGCCGCGCAAGAACTGGTGCTGTCGCACCTGCGCCTGGTGGTCTCGATTGCCCGCGGCTACCTGGGCTATGGCTTGCCGCACGCCGACCTGATTCAGGAAGGCAATATCGGCTTGATGAAAGCCGTGAAACGTTTCGATCCGGACCAGGGCGTGCGCCTGGTGTCGTACGCCATGCATTGGGTGAAAGCCGAGATGCATGAGTACATCCTGAAAAACTGGCGCCTGGTCAAGGTCGCGACGACGAAGGCGCAGCGCAAGCTGTTCTTCAACCTGCGCAGCCACAAGACGGGCCTGGATGCGATGACGCCGAAGCAGATCGATGCGCTGGCCAAGCTGCTCGACGTGAAACGCGAAGAAGTGATCGAGATGGAAACGCGTTTGAGCGGCCGCGACATTGCTCTGGAATCGCCGACCGACGATGAAGACGACAAGTTTTCGCCGATCGCCTACCTGTCGTCGGAGCAAAGCGAGCCGACCAAGGTGCTGGAAGCGGAACAAGTGACGCGCCTGCAATCGGAAGGCCTGGAAACGGCCCTGTCCAAGCTGGACGCCCGTTCGCGCCGCATCATCGAAGCGCGCTGGCTGGCCAACGACGACGGTTCCGGCGCCACCCTGCACGCGCTGGCGGAAGAGTTCGGCGTATCGGCCGAGCGCATCCGCCAGATCGAAGTGGCGGCGCTGAAAAAAATGAAGGGCGCCCTGGCGGCCTACGTGTAATCGCCAGCAATGCCGCAATGTAAAAGGCGCCGCAAGGCGCCTTTTAGTTTTACTACTTGATGTTTATCAACAGATAAACATGGCAGCCCGTTAAGCTGCAGCCAGGCCCTTGCTGATCAATTCAGCAACGACTTCATTCAGATCCGCGCCGCGCTCCTTGGCCAGGGTCTGCAATTGCAAGACCAGATCGCTGTTCAGCTTGACGGCGAATGGCACCAGGCCCAGGGCCTGGTCGCGCTTGCGCTGTTCGCGGCGGTCGACGACCACCGCTTCCTTACCGAATGCACCGGCGCCGGGAACATTCATCTTTCCCATCAGTTTCTTGGCATCGCTTTTGGCCAGGTCGGTTTTTTTCATGGTTGTTTCCTGATTTTCAAAACAGCCATTCTACGCAGTAATCGGCGCGCCGCGTGGCTCGCGCCTCAATTCATCGGCAGCACGCCAATAGTGCGCCGGAAAAATATCATTTTGTTACTATCATTTTATCCCACGCGTGAACAAGCACGCCGGGGACGCACCACCTGAAAGGAAAAACATGTCTACTCTGAACCGCTCTTACCGCACCGTGCTGCTTCCCCTGTTCTTCGCCTGCCTGGCCATGCTGGCGGGCTGCGGCGCGGCCGGCAGCGCCGGCGACGCGGAAAACACGCCGCGCAGCGTCACCCATGTGCTTTCGCCGGGCGAACAGGTGGCCATCACGGCCACCGATACCCTGAAACTCGAACGCGTCAACGACAGCCGCTGCCGCAAAGGCGCCGTGTGCGTGTGGAAAGGTTACGTCAGCTACAGTTTCAGTCTGCTCAACAGCGCGGGCGCGACCGACATCGTCCTGTCCGAGTCCATGCCCGGCGCCGCCAGTTCCGTCACCGTCAACCACCTGACGTTCACCTTGCTCGACGTCGACCCGGCCACGCCGCCGGCCCTGAATGCGGCCGAGCCCACCTACCGGGTCAAGGTGAAAATCACCCAGGGCGCGCTGCCCCGCTGATGGCTAGGCATCGTGGCGCCGCTGGCTGTCTTCGGGCGCCTGCTGCCGCTCCAGCATGCCGTAATCGCGCACGACGGCGGCAATGCGCAGCCGGTAATCGTCGAACACGCCGTGCCGGCCGGCCGATTGCGCCGCGCGGTGCGCTTCCAGCTGCCGCCACTGCGCCAGCGCCGCCTCGTCGCGAAAGAACGATAGCGAGAGCAGTTTTCCTGGCTCGCTCAGGCTGCTGAAGCGCTCGATGGAAATGAAACCGTCCACTTCATCGAGCAGGGGCCGCAGGGACGCCGCCAGGTCCAGGTACTGCTGGCGTCCTGCGGCGCTGGGCCAGACCTCGAAAATCACGGCAATCATGCGTTTTCTCCTTGCGCAAACACGGGGATGCGGGCGTTCAGCGACGGCAGATAACGCCACGCCAGCGGCAAGCTTTCCAATGCCCCGGCCCACGCCTGCAGGCAGGCCGTGGCGATGGCGAGCGCGATGGCCTGGCCCGGGCAGGCGTGGCGGCCATGGCCGAAGCCCGACTCCGCCTGGCCGGCGCTGGCCAGCACGACGAGGATCATCTGCCCGGCCGGCACGCGTACGCCATTGCACTCCGCGTCTTCCGCCGTGTAGCGGCGCGTGTTGTGGATGGCGGGATCGCGCAGGCTGACTTCGCGCAGCATGGCCGGCCACAGCTCGGGCGCGGCACTCAATTGCGTGGGCAACTCCGGCTGCGCGCGCAAGGCCACGATGGCATTGCCCAGCAAGCCGGCCGTGGCGTCGCACGTCTGCGACAGCAAGCCCACGAGGTTAGCCAGCACGCCGCCCGACGCTTGCCAACCCAAGGCATCCGCCTCGGCCACGATGGCGGCCAGCATGCTGCCGGGCCTCACGTCGCCCTCGCGCAGCAGACGGCCAAAACTTTGCAGCAAGGCCTCGGCCGCCACTTGCGCGCCGGCCAGTTGCTCGGCATTGCTCAGCGGCGACAGGCAGGCGACAAACGAGCGCGTCCAGGCGGCCAGCGCCGGCCATTGCGCTGGCGCAAAGCCCAGCAAGTCCGCCATGGCGAACAGGGGCAGCTCAAAAACCGCGTCGTTCAGCTGGACGGCGCTGCCGGGCACCCGGTCGCCGGCAAGGTGCAGCGCCCGCCCCTGCAAGCGCGCCATATCCACCTGGCCCAGCGCGCGCGCCAGCACCTGTTTCGGCAAGGCATGCCGTTCGCCATCGTTCATACGCACCAGTTCGGCAAAGATCGCGCCGCACGGCGTGCCCGCCAGGTTGTGCGGCACGCCCAGGTCCGCTGGCCGCACGCGGCAGGCGGGATGCGCCAGCACGGCGCGCACGCCGTCCGCGCCCGTCGCCAGCCAGCAGTCGAGCTGCGCATCGAATCGCAGCGGCGGGCCGTCCGCCAGGCGGCGATAGTAATCGTACGGCGCCGCGTGGGTGACGGCAGAGAAAGGGTCCACGGGGTCGGTAACAGAATCGGTGAGCGGCATGCGGCTTCCATTGCAGTGAGGTAGGGAGCAGAGTATGCTGGCCCTTCCACCACAACACTTCGCTAACGAACGAATCATGGATGACAAGCATCAAGCCCGCACGGCCGACATGGGGCTGGCGCAACTGGCCGGCGCCATCGCCGAACCGGCCCGCGCGCGCATGCTGTGCAGCCTGCTCGACGGCCATGCGCGCACGGCCACGGAATTGGCGGCGCTGGCCGAGGTGGGCGCTTCGACGGCCAGCGCGCATCTGAGCCGGCTGCGCGACGATGGCTTGCTGTCGATGCTGGCGCAGGGCAAGCACCGCTACTACCGCCTGGCCAGCATGGAGGTGGGCCAGGCCCTCGAAGCGCTGCTGGTGGTGGCCGGCGTGGCGGCGACGCCGTTTACGCCCACCACGCCAGACCGCCTGCGCCATGCACGCACCTGCTACGACCACATGGCCGGCACGGTAGCCGTCGCCCTGCATGACCAGCTGCACACGCAAGGCTGGCTGCTGGACGATGGCGGGGAATATCGTTTGTCGGAAGCGGGCGCGGCTGGCATGGCGGCCTTGGGCATCGACGTGCCGCAATTGCAGCGCCAGCGCCGCCGCTTCGCCTGTGCCTGCCTGGACTGGAGCGAACGGCGCGCCCACCTGGGCGGCGCGCTGGGGGCGGCCCTGCTGCAGTTGGCCCTGCGCCAGCGCTGGGCCGAGCGCGAACTCGACAGCCGCGCCCTGCGCCTCACGCCGGCCGGTGAACAACGCCTGCTGGCCGCCTTCCGTGGCGCCTGACCGGCGCAGGATTTTGTATCTCGGAAGCAACTAGAACGCGAAAAAATGCGCTTTTATCATTTTTTTCCTTCATCATATGCTGCGCCCTTGAGCGATCATCTTTACCTTTCGGCCATGGAAAGAGTCCATCTTGAAAACAGTGTCATCCAGCACGCATCCCGCCAGCACCTGCCATAACTGCCATACCGATGCGCCAGGCAACTTCTGCAGCGCCTGTGGCCAGACAACGGCCGTGCACATGCCCAGCGCGCGCGAATTCCTGCATGAATTTGTCGCCCATTATGTGGCGCTCGAAGGCAAGCTCTGGCGTACCTTGGCCCTGCTGCTGTTCCGCCCTGGCGCACTCAGCAACGAATACCTCGCGGGACGCCGCGTGCGCTACGTCGAACCGCTGCGCGTCTACCTGACCTTCAGCATCCTGTTCTTTGCCATCCTCAAGTTCAGCAGTCCCGACGTGTTCCTCACCGTCCACGACCAGCAAGCCCAGGTAGGCGCCCATGGCCCCCGCCAAGCTCCGGAAAACCAGACATCGACCATGCAGGTCAGCATTTTGGGCCAGACGCCCACCCTGCCGCGCCAATGGCAAGACTTTGAGCAACTGCCCACGACCGAGAAACAAAAACTCGTGGTGGAAAGCTTTTTCCATTACGCGCCGTACGCCATGTTTTGCCTGATGCCGCTGTTCGCCCTGTTCCTAAAAATCCTCTACCTGGGCAGCGGACGGCGCTATGGCGAGCATTTCCTGTTCGCCCTGCATACGAATGCCTTCGCCTTCATCACGATGGCGCTGATGCTCCTCATCCCCGTCGACCTGGTCCGCCTCGTGCTCGGCGCCTGGCTGCTGGCCTACCTGCCCTGGGCCATGTGGCGCGTGTATCCAAGCGGCAAACTCGCCACCGTCTGCCGCTGGCTGCTGCTGATGGTCGCCTACAGCCTCGCCATGAGCCTGGCGATCGTGGCCTGCATCGCCATCGGCGTGATGTTGCGGCATTAAGTTACGCCACCAAGAGGCGCTCCGGCGGTCCTGCTGCCAGCGGACGCTCCACCATTGATGCAGATCAATGACGATGGCTTGTGGCCGCTGGCTCTGGGCGTGCTGGCGCACGGGCCATGCCTGGGCGCGCAGCAGCGCTGCCCTGCCCGCTTATCAGCTGAATAGCTGATTGTTGCCGGGTTTGCTAGAATCGCACACGTTTCCGTCCGTATCCCAACCCCTGACTACGCACAGATCACGCATGCATCCACGTTTGTTCGCCCCATTTATCCTCGTTGCGCTGCTGAGCGGCTGCACGGTACTCGCCCTGCGCCCCAACAGCGGCGTCGAAAACCGCACGTTTACCGTGCAGGAAACCCCGCGCCTGCGCATCGACGCGCCCAAGGCGCGCATCCAGAATCCCATGCCCAACGACCACTTCATCGGCATCGCCCTGTCCGGCGGAGGCAGCCGCGCAGCCAATTTCTCGGCCGCCTCGCTGGAACAGCTGGAGCAGTTCGGCCTCGTCAGCGGCGCCTCGGCCATTTCCGGCGTCTCGGGCGGCGCCATCGCGGGCGGCTACTATGCGCTGCATGGCAAGCAGACGGACTGGCCCTTGCTGCGCAGCAAGCTGAAAACGGATTTCTTTGGCCAAACCATCTTGAAACCCGCCAACCTGACGACGATGTTGTTGACGAACAAGACGCGCACCTCGTTCCTGTCCGACGTGCTGGATGATGTGCTGTACGACAAGAAAACCTACCAGGACTTGCCGCACGGCGGCCCCATCTTCCTGGCCAACGCGACGGACGCCACGGATGGCGGCAAGCGCGTGGTGTTTTCCTACGAGTATTTCTACAGCACCCTGCATTCGCCGATCCAGGATATCCGCCTGGCCACGGCCGTGGCCACCTCGGCCGCCTTTCCCGGCGTGTTCGATTCCGTCACCTTCGAGCGTTTCCGTCCGAAAAACAGTTTCGTGCCGGAACTCGGTTCCGAGTCGCGCGAATCGCCGTCCTACGTGCACCTGTTCGATGGCGGCGCGGCCGACAACCTGGGCGTGGAAACCCTGTGGGACGTGGCCCTGACGCAACTGTACGGCAACGACATGGCCGTCGTGCCGCCGCGCCTGAACAGCAAGCCCTTCATCCTCATTTCCATCGATGCCAACGCACCCAATTCCAGCGCCGTGTTTGAAAAGATGTCGGACGAGCGCCAGCCGCTGGACCGCATCTTCAACAAGAATATCTACGATGCCGTCGACGCCCTGTTTTCGCGCCAGCGCAAGGAAAACCTCGTCAAGATGGGCTTTGGCCAAGCCCGCTTCGATACCATCACGCATGAAAACTTTGGCGACCTGAGCCAGAAATTCGTCAAGAGCAAGCGCACCTCGGCCTTTGCCATCCCCGTGCTGTGCCGCCCCCACCTGGGCCAGTACCGCTGCGAAGTCGATGCGGCCGATCCCTTGCCGGGCCAGATCCGCACGCGGCTGGAAGGCTTTGCCTGGCACATTTCCATCGATCAAATTGCCTCGCTGGCGCTGCGCCTGGCCAGCGAAGACGTGCACGTCGACAGTGCCCGCAAGGAAGAACGCGCCGCCCTCGTCAAGCTGCAACGGCTGGCCACGCAGACGAAAACCCATCTGAAGCTGACGGGCCCGGAAAATTGCAGCCCGGAAGTGTTGCAATCGGCCCTGTACAGCGCCGCGCGCGTGCTGATCCTCGACGACGAGGAATCGCGCTTCGCCCTGTGCGACTACATGCTGGCGGGCCAGCTGATCAATGACGACACCGTCTGCAAGCAGCGCTATGTCCACGCCGTGCCCCGCTTCGCCATCGAAAGCGAAGATTTGCAGTACCGCAACCTGAGTTCGGACGGCAATTCCGTGAACGTGCCGATCCGCTGCAAGAAGTGAGCGCGCACAAAAAAGCCCGCACGATCGCTCGTGCGGGCCTTAGCGCAAGGATACCTGGCGCCCGGTTGATTTAGATCAACCGACTACGCCTGCGCATGTAGCTGCGGCTTAACGCGCCTTCCAGTTCCTGCTCCGTCTTATGCTGGTTCACCGTGTACAGGGCCCACAGGGCCGCCGGCGCCCAGCCGATCACAGTGCACTGCAAGATCAAGGCGGCGGCACCGGCCAGCGGGCGCCCCAGCATGAAAAACGTGAGACACGGAAGTAGCAAGGCTATCAGCAATCGCATCACGACATACTCTCCTAAATATAGAGCAGCGGACAAGGGCCGGTATCCGGTCCGTCCCCCGCCCGCTGCGTACTGCTCCTTAATAAAGTCTGGCAAAATCGTCGCGAGCGAATGCGAGTTGCGGCCGAGAAGCGCAGCTGTGCGAATGCACAGTGAGCATCACAGGCCGCAAATCGCGGCGCGCAGCAGATTTGGCCAGACCTTTATAGATGCACGGAAATCTGGGGCATTAAGTCGTCAAAGGTGCGACCGTTGCCGTTTTCTCCGATGGCGTGCATCTTCCATTCGCCGTTATGGCGGTACAGCTTGGCCATGATCTGTGCCGTGTGGGAACCTTGCACAGACAGGTTGAAACGCGCGACTTCCTGGTTATTGCTGGCATTCAAGATGCGGCAATAGGCGTTTTCCACCTGCGAGAAGTTCTGGCCAGTAAAGCTGTTGACGGTGAAGACGAGGCTCTTCACGTGCGCCGGCACTTTCGACAGATCGACATTGATCTGTTCGTCGTCGCCATCGCCCGCGCCCGTGCGGTTGTCGCCCGTGTGGACGATGCTGCCGTCCTTGCTTTTCAGCTGGCGGAACCAGACGATGTCGGACGTGCTCTTGTTGTCGTCGAACATGACGCACGAAGCGTCCAGGTCGACGGCTTCCGTCTTCGAACCGAAACCGAGGAAACCCTTGGTCTTGGCCGCATCCCAGCCCAGGCCCATGGTGATACGGGTCAGGGTGGTACCAGCTTCTTTGTCCAGAGAAATCTTCTGGCCCTTGCTCAAATTGACAGACATACGCATAGCTCCTGTTTGGTTGATTACTGCTTGATTACGCCGGCTTGCTTTGGGTCCAGGCGAGGAAGGCTGCGCGGTTGCGCGAACACACGAGGATTTTTCCCGTGCCTGAAAACTTCAGTACCATGCCCTCGCCGCTGGTCTGGCTATTGATCAGGTTACCCAGAAAGCCGCCGCTGCTGCCGGTCGTCATGGAAATTTCGTATTGCAGGCGGTTGTCCCAGCACACGACATGCGAGTTATCGATCACCACGTCCTTGCCAGGCGTCACTTCGAGTATCGACATCGCGCCAAAACCGGATACCGCCAACTGGCCGCTGCCTGCCGTCTCGGTGATGAAAAAACCACCGCTCTGGGCAAACAGCGCATTGCCAAGGCTTTGCGTGCGCACCTTCAATTCCACGCCAGACGTGGCCGCCACGAAGGCGCCGTCGCTGATCATGTATTGCTGGGCGCCAACCTCGAGCACCCGCATCGCGCCGGGCAAGGTGGGCGACAGCAGACAATCGCCGTCGCCCCGCATGGCCTCGATATGCTGCTGAAAGAACGATTCCCCGTTGGCAAAGGTGCGCATCAGCGCGGCGCCTATGCCGCCCGTCATCTTGCCTTTCAGCTCAAGATTGGTTTCCATCATCACCATCGCATTGGATTCGCAATAAATCTTCTCGCCCTTGGCAAGCGACACATGCAGGAACGGGTCGACGTCCCCGGTAATATTAAAAACTGGCATCTGACTGTTCCTTCCTCAACGATGATGGTGATGGCGGCGGTCTACATAGTGAACCACCCTTAATGCAGCGTAACGGTACCGCACAAAACCGTAGCGAGCGGATGTGATTTGTGGCTGAGAAGCGCAACCGTACTTTAGTACGGTGAGCATCGCCGGCCGCAAAGCGCACCGCGCAGTAGGTTTGGTGTGGTTACCTTACACGCCGACGCCGAACGAGGCAGCCAGAGGACCTAAACCGCCCTTGTAACCCTGTCCGATGGCCTTGAATTTCCAATCGCCGCCATTGCGGTAGATTTCGCCGAAGACCATGGCCGTTTCCGCCGAACCGTCTTCCGACAGGTCGAAGCGGGCGATTTCCGTGTTGCCGTTGGCATTCACGCAACGCACGTACGCCTTCGATACCATACCAAAGTTTTGCTTGCGCGCTTCGGCATCGTGAATCGTGACGCAGACGGCGATCTTGTCGATCTCCGCTGGCACCGTGGCCAGGTCGACGACGACGGTTTCATCGTCGCCATCGCCGGCGCCGGTGGTGTTGTCGCCCGAGTGGGTGACGGAGCCGTCGCTCGATTTCAGGTTGTTGTAGAAAATCATGTCGACGTCGGCGCGAACCTTGCCGTCGGCCTTTAGCAGGAACACGGAACCGTCGATGTCGAACGCGGCGCCGTCGGTGGCGCGGGCATCCCAGCCCAGGCCGATGATCATCTTCGAAATGCCAGGGGCTTCCTTGCTCAGGTTGACGTTGCCGCCTTTTTGCAAACTGATTGCCATGATGTATTACTCCTATGTGGGTTGTGTAAGACCAAACACCTGGCGTCCTCCACCGGCCTGACTCCCCAGGCCGGCGGCGACGCTTGCTACAACTTGCCGACAAACGGGTGTAGTCGTTTGTCGCGCATTCTTTACACTGCCTTGACCGCTTCCAGCGCTTCCGTCCGGCCTTCTTCGAGGGCCATCCTGCGCTTGTAGCGGATCGACGACCACAGCGAGGCGAGGATGAAGGCCACGCCGATCAGACCCGTGAAGATCTCGGGAATGTGGAACTTCATGCTGACCAACATGATCACGGCCAGGATACCGATCGCATAGTGCGCGCCGTGCTCCAGATAAACGAACTCGTCGAGCGTGCCCTTGCGCACCAGGAACACCGTCATCGAACGCACAAACATCGCGCCGATCGCCAGGCCCAGCATGATGATCACGACATCCTTGGTGATGGCAAACGCGCCGATCACGCCGTCAAAGCTGAACGAGGCGTCGAGCACTTCCAGGTACAGGAAGCCGCCAATACCGCCGCGCTTGACGATGTCGCCCACGTTGCCGTCGCCGTTATCGCCTTCCAGCAAGCCGCTGACCACATCGACGCCCACGTAGGTCAGGATGCCCCACAGGCCGGCCGTCAGCACCACCAGTTTCTGGCCTTCTTCGATCATCGACAGGCTCGCCATCAGGGTGCCCAGCGCGATCATCACGGAAATCGACGAAATCTTGCCCAGCGCGCCCAGTTTTTCTTCAATACGGCCCAGCCAGTGCGTTTCTTTCTCCGAGTCCAGCAGGAAGTTCAGGAACACCAGCAGCAGGAAGATGCCGCCGAAGGCCGCCACTTCCGCATGGTGATTCGTCAGGTGCATCGAGTACTGTTCAGGATTGCTCAGTGCCAGATTCCATACTTCCATCAAGCCCAGGTCCGCCGCTTGCGCCACGATGACCAGCGGGAACACCAGACGCATGCCAAAGACGGCGATGATGATGCCGACGCCCAGGAACAAGCCCTGCCAGAACTTGTCCCAGTTCTTCAGCACCGAGGCGTTGACCACCGCGTTGTCGAACGACAGCGAGACTTCCATCACGCCCAGGATCACCGCGATACCGAGCGCCGCCAGCATCGTCTGCACGCCGCCGTGCGTGTAACCCCACCAGGCGGAAATGCCCAGGCAGATAAATGTCACTAGAAATGACACTCTGAAATGTTTCATCGATAGTTCCCCTTTATCCAAATTCAATGGAACGTAGTATAGGGACGTGTGACACATTTAAAAATAGAAGATAATGGAAGTATTACTTCGTAAAAACAGAAGATAGAGGATGCAGCGATGAAAACCACCGGTTTCAATTACCGCCATTTGTACTTCTTTTGGGTGGTCGCCAAGGAAGGCGGCGTGACGCGCGCGGCTGAACGGCTGGGACTGGCCGTGCAAACCATCAGCACCCAGCTGGCCCTGCTGGAAAAGGAGCTGGGCAAGTCGCTGCTGCAGCCGCAGGGGCGGCGCCTGGTGCCGACGGAAGCGGGCCGGCTGGCGCTCGGCTACGCGGACCAGATTTTCCTGCTGGGCGAGCAGATGCAGGAAGCGCTGGCCGACACCGACGCGGAAAAGATGCGCCTGACGGTGGGCATTTCCGATTCCTTGCCGAAACTGATGGCGTACCGCATGCTCGACGCCACGCGCAGCCTGGACAAGCCCGTCAAGCTGGTGTGCCTGGAAGATGAATTCGAATCCTTGCTGGCCGACCTGGCCTTGCACAAGCTAGACCTGGTGTTGACGGACCGCGCCGTGCCGGCCGGCGCCAGCCTGCGCGTGTCCAGCCACCTGTGGGGCGAGAGCGCCATGAAGCTGTTCGGCATCCCCGCGCTGGCCGCCCAGTACCGCGACAATTTCCCGCACAGCCTGCACGGCGCCCCCTTTTTACTACCCGCGCGCAACAACGCCTTGCGCGGGCGCATCGACGAATGGATGGTGCAGCAAGGCGTGCGTCCCGACGTGGTCGGCGAATTCGAGGACAACGCCATGCTCAACGCGTTCGGCCGCAAGGGCCTGGGCCTGTTCTTCGCCTCCGCCAGCCTGGCGGCCGATATCGAAGAACAATTCGGCGCCGTGCTGGTGGGCGACGCCTCGTCCCTGCGCGAGCAGTTTTACGTCATTTCCAACGAGCGCAAGATCATGCATCCTGCCCTCGACGTCATCCTGGCGGCCATCCAGGGGCACCCGAAGATTCACAAGGAAATCTGATAAATCCATTCGAAAATAACGTTTGAATAATTAATCAAAAGCGATTGTAATGAAGCCTGAGACAAACACGCGCCCCTCCCTCGCCGGAAAGGCGCGACCACCATAAAAAACAGGAGCGGCACCATGTCCACGGCAGGCAAGACGATCGATATTCCCGATCTCATCAATAACAACAAGATCGGTTCCTTCCAGATCGGCATGCTGATCCTGTGCGGGCTGTGCGTCATCATGGATGGCTTCGACGTGCAGGCGATGGGCTATGTGGCGCCCGCCATCATTGCCGACTGGCACGTGAGCAAGGCCAACCTGGGGCCCGTGTTCGGCGCGGGCTTGCTGGGCATGCTGGTCGGCTCGCTCGTCTTCAGCATCACGGCCGACAAGTTCGGCCGCCGTCCCGTGCTGATCGGCTCGACCATCTTCTTTTCGCTGTGCATGCTCGTCACGCCGCTGGCCACCACCATCGAACAATTGCAGCTGATCCGCTTCATCACGGGCCTGGGCCTGGGCGCCGTGATGCCGAACGCCATGGCGCTGGCCGGCGAATACAGCCCCCTGCGCAAGAAAGTCACCCTGATGATGCTCGTCTCGTGCGGCTTTACCCTGGGCGCCGTGCTGGGCGGTTTATTGTCCGCCGCGCTGATTCCCGCGTTCGGCTGGCAATCCGTGTTTTACGTGGGCGGCGTGGTGCCGCTGGTGATCGGCGTGCTGATGTTCTTCCTGCTGCCGGAATCGATGCAATTCCTGGTATTGAAGAAACGCAAGCTGGATAAAGTCGCCAAGTGGCTCAAGCGCATCGACCCGACGGTCAGCATCACGGCCGAAACCCAGTATGTCGTGCATGAAAAGGAACACAAGGGCGCGCCCGTGCTGCAATTGTTTACGGGCGGCCGCGCGAAGATGACGATTTTGTTGTGGGTCATCAACTTCATGAACTTGCTGAACTTGTATTTCCTGTCGAACTGGCTGCCGACGATTGCCAAGGAAGCGGGACTGTCGACGGCCAACGCCGTGCTGGCCGGCACGGCCCTGCAAGTGGGCGGCACCATCGGCACCCTCGTCATGGGCCAGTTGATCGACCGCTCCAGCTTCCGCCGCATCCTGCTGCCGTGCTTCCTCGTCGCCGCCGTCGCCATCGCCCTGATCGGCCGCCCGGACGTGTCGCTGGCCTTCCTGTTCATCACGATCTTCATCGCCGGCTTTTGCGTGGTGGGTGGCCAGCCCGCCGTCAACGCCCTGGCGGCCAGCTACTATCCGACCACCCTGCGCTCGACGGGCATCGGCTGGAGCCTGGGCGTGGGCCGCATCGGCTCCATCATCGGCCCCGTGCTCGGTGGCGAGCTGATCCGCCTGAACTGGCCCAACAGCACGATTTTCCTCGTCGTCGCCATCCCGGCGGTGGTCTCGGCCGTCATGGTGTTTGCCATGCGCGGCGGGCCGCAAACGGCGGCCAAAGACTGAACAAGCGTGAAAAACCTGCCGCGCCCGCCCGCCCGCACGGGCGGCGAGCGCGGCTAAATTAGGCTATGGCGCCCTTCGTCGTTTAAGATGTCGTTTTTACAGCCCATCTTCAGCGCCCCCATGCACAATGTCTTGCTAGTCCTGCTCGCCCTCTTCCTGGTCGCGCTGAACGGTTTTTTTGTTGCCGCCGAGTTTGGCATCGTCACCTTGCGGCGCACGCGCATCCGCGCCATCGCCAAGACACAGGGGCTGCGGGGCCGCATCCTGGCCAAGGTGCATGGCCAGCTGGACGCCTACCTGTCCGCCTGCCAGCTGGGCATCACCCTCGCGTCGCTGGGCCTGGGCTGGGTCGGCGAACCGGCCTTTGCCGGCTTGCTCGAGCCCCTGTTCGGCGCCATCGGCGTCACCTCGCAAGAGCTGATCCACGGCGTGTCCTTCGTCGTCGCCTTCAGCGTAATTTCCTTCCTGCACATCGTCGTAGGCGAACTGGCGCCCAAATCGATGGCCATCCGCAACCCGGAAGCCGTCGGCCTGTGGAGCGCGATTCCCCTGTACGGCTTCTACTGGACCATGTACCCGGCCATCTACCTGCTCAACGCCAGCGCCAACTGGGTGCTGCGCCTGGCGGGCCTGTCCGGCAAGGGCGGCCACGACGCACATTATTCGTCCGAAGAACTGAAACTGATCCTGCGCACCAGCCAGCCGGGCGAGAAATTTACGCGCGACGAACGCAACATCCTGGCGCAGTCGCTTGATTTCGAACAAATGACGGTGTCGGACCTGATGCGCCCGATCAATGAAGTGATCGCCCTGCACGCTTCCAACACGCTGGAAGAGAACCTCGACACGGTGCTGCGCAACCGCTTCAGCCGCTACCCGTATTTCGACACGAATGAAGACGACGTGCTGGGCGTGGTGCACTTAAAGGACCTGTTCTTTGCCCAGCAGGCGGGTAAACCCATCACCTCGCTCACGCCCTTCCTGCGTCCCGTGGACGTCATTTCCGCGCGCACGCCGGCGCTGGAGCTGTTCCGCCGCTTTCGCGACGGCGCGCCCCACTTCGCCCTGATCGGCGAAAAGGGCAAGCGTCCGCTGGGGTTCATCACCCTGGATAACTTGCTCGGCGCCATGGTCGGCGAAATCCGCGATGAATTCCGCCGCAATGAAAACGACTGGCTCAAGCAAAGCGACGGCACCCTGATCGGCAAGGCCAGCCTGCCCATCTTTTCGCTCGAACGCATCCTCGGCATCGATATCGAAAACGAGGAACTGGGGCTGGACGACGTGGAATCGGTGGGCGGCTTGATCATGGTCAAGCTGGGAGATATTCCAAAGCAGGGCCAGCGCATCACCTTCGTCGACTTCGACATCGTCGTCAAGAAGATGAACGGGCCCCGCATCGTGCTGATCAAGGTGATCCCGAAACAGGAACGCGACCTCGATGCGGACTTGCGCGATTAATCTTTTTTCAAGGTAAGCGTATCTTTGCCCTGCGGCACGGTGGTTTCGCCCACCGTCCACGTTTGCAGCAAGCTGTACAGTACCGCCAGCAGGGTCGGGCCGATAAAGATGCCGACGAAGCCGAAGGCCAGCACGCCGCCCAGCACGCCCAGCAGCACCAGCAGGAACGGCAAGCTGCTGCCGCGGCTGATCAGCATGGGTTTGACCACGTTGTCCACGCCGCTGATCAGCAGCGCGCCCCACACCAGCATGAAGATGCCCCAGCCCGTCTGCCCGTCGGTAAACAGCCAGATGGCGGCGCCGCCCCAGATCAGGGGCGGGCCCACCGGGATCAGCGAAAAGATGAAGGTGGCCACGCCCAGCAGCGCCACGGCCGGCACGCCGGCGATCAGGAAACCCACCACGGCCACCAGCGCTTGCGCCAGCGCCGTGCCCAGCAAGCCGTACATGACGCCGCGCACGGTGCGGCTGATGGTCAGGCCCACGCCGGGCGCGCTGTCGCCGATGATGCGGCCGGCGCCCGTCATCAGGGCGCGGCTCAGCTGCTGGCCGTCGCGGTAGAGGAAGAAGCTGACGAACACGGCCAGGCTGGTCTGCGCCAGGCCCGTGCCCAGCAGGATGCCGCCGGAAGCGAGGAAGTGGCGCGCCGGTTCCAGCATGGTCTTACCCAAATTCAATAATTCCTCGCGGTCAGCCAGCAGGCGCTGCACATAGCCGTCGATGGTTTCGCCCACCACGGGAATGCTGGCCAGCCAGGCCGGCGGATGCAGGCCGCCCGATTCCAGCGCCGCGCGCAGCTGTTCATAGATGCGCGACACATTGTCGGCCAGGTTGTAGGTGACGAGGGCCAGCGGCAGCACGATGACCAGGATCAGGGACAGGGTCATGATGGCGGCGGCCCAGTTGCGCCGGCCTTTCAGGCGTTCGAGCAGGAGCAGATACAGGGGCCAGCTGGAAATGCCCACGCAGGCGGCAAACAGCATGGCGGCGAGGAAGGGCCGCAAGACGAAAAAGCAGCCGATCAACAAAAAGATGATGGCTGCCAGACGGGCGTGGGGCTCGAAACGTTTATCCATGTACTGCGTATCCTGAAGATGGCGCCCGGGGGCGCGACCAGGTCAGGATAGCAGAAGTTTAAGATCGTGCGCGATGACGGCCGGCTTTTCGCCGTGGCGCACGAACAGGCGGATCTTGCCTTCGCGGTCGAAGACATAGGTGCCGGCCGTGTGGTCGACCGTGTAGCTTTCGTCCGTCTCGCCCTCGACCTTGGCGTAATACACCTTGAATTCCTTGGCCACCTTGGCCGTCGCGGCCGCATCGCCATACAGGCCGACGAAACGCTTGTCGAAGGCGGGCACGTACTGCGCCAGCAATTGCTGCGTGTCGCGCTCGGGGTCGACGGTGACGAACAGCACTTGCACCTGCTCCGCCTGCGGACCCATTTCCTGCATCACCTGGGCCATGTCGGCCATGGTGGTGGGGCACACGTCCGGGCATTGCGTGTAGCCGAAGAACATCAGCACCAGCTTGCCCTTGTAGTCGGCCAGGGTGCGCGGGTGGCCCGTGTGGTCCGTCAGCGCGAACTCGCGCGCATAGCCGAGGCCCGTCACGTCCGTGTTCTTGAAGGCCAGCTTGGGCGCGGCGGGCTTGCCGCAGCCGGCCAGGACGGCGACGAGTGCGGCCGCCAGCAACAGTGTCAGGGTTTTTTTCATGTTCCGAGGGGAATGTAGTGGTCGACCAGCAAAGCCGCGAACAGCAAGGCCAGGTAGATGATGGAAAACGTAAAGGCCTTGCGCGCGATCAAGTCCGTGTAGTGGCGGTACATCTTCCACGCGTAATACAGGAAGCCGGCGTTGAGCACCACGGCCGAGGCCAGGTAGATCAGGCCGCTCATGCGCACGGCATACGGCAGCAAGGTGGTGGCGGCCAGCGCGATCGAGTACAGCCAGACGTGAAATTGCGTGAACTTCAAGCCGTGCGTGACGGGCAGCATGGGCAAGCCCGAGCGCGCGTAATCGTCGCGGCGGTACATGGCCAGCGCCCAGAAATGCGGCGGCGTCCAGACGAAAATGATCAGGACCAGCAGCCAGGCCTGCATCGGCACGTCGTTGGCGACGGCCGCCCAGCCCAGCGCGGGCGGCATGGCGCCGGACAGGCCGCCGATGACGATGTTTTGCGGCGTGGCGGGTTTGAGCACCATGGTATAGATCAAGGCATAGCCGACAAAGGTGACAAAAGTCAGCCACATGGTCAGCGGATTGACGAGGTGGTACAGGATTGCCATGCCCAGGCCGCCGATCACCAATGCGAACACGACCGTCTGTTTCACCGTGATGTCGCCCATGGCCATGGGGCGGCGCGCCGTGCGGGCCATGCGCGCGTCGATTTCGCGCTCGGCCAGGCAATTGACGGCAAACGCGGCGCCGGCCAGCAGCCAGATGCCGATGGTGCCGAACACCACCGCGTGCCAGTCGGGCAATTCCTCGCTGGCCAGGAACATGCCGATGACGGCGCAAAACACGGCCAGTTGCGTCACGCGGGGCTTGGTCAGCGCCCAATACTGGGCGATGCGGGGGGAGGGTTTACGGCTGATGGTCTGAGTAGTCATTTATGCGGTACGGGAAGGACTGGCTGGTGCCGAGGGCACTGGCGCGGCGGCGCAAGCGCGCTGAACATTGCGCGCGACATCGAGTTGGAATTTAGCCTTGTAGTTTAACATGGTCAGCAATAACACGAGCAGCGCCGCACCGCCGTTATGCATGACGGCAATCGACAGCGGCCAGCTCAGGTAGATGGTCGCCAGGCCCGTGGCCGCCTGCAGGGCCAGCACCAGCGCCACCCAGCGGGCCGTGCCGCGCAAGGACGGCAGTTTCCACGCGCGAAACACGGTATAGCCGATGCCGGCCAGCACGATGAAGGCGAAATTGCGGTGCACCCAGTGGATGGCCGTCAGCGCGGAAAACGGCAAGTAATGGCCGGCGGCCGTCTTGCCCAGCTCGCGCCACAGATGGAAACCATGCTCGAAATCCATCTCCGGAATCACCTTGCCGCCGCACAGGGGGAAATCCGTGCACGCCAGGGTGGCGTAGTTGGTGCTCACCCAGCCGCCCAGCGCGATCTGTACCGTCAACAGCACGAGCGACATGACGGCCAGCGCGCGCACGGGGCGCAGCACGGACGCGTCCGCATCGGCCCGCTTGATAGGCGCCACGGCATGGTCCTGGCGTCCGCCCAGCCACGTCAGCATGGCCAGCAAGCCCATGCCCAGCAGCAAGTGGATGGTGACGATCACCGGCTGCAGCTTCAAGGTGACGGTCCACGCGCCGAACGCGCCCTGCAGACAGACGAACAGGAACAGCGCCGTCGGCAGCGCGGGAGCGAATTCCTGCCGCTTGCTTTTCTTCCACTGGCGCCACGCCTGCACCATCATCGCCACGATCAGCACGCCAATGGCCATGGCCAGGTAGCGGTGCGTCATTTCGATCCACGCTTTCACGACCGTCACGGGGCCCGTCGGCATCAGGGTTTCCGCCGCCACGATGTGCTCGTGCGCGAGGAAAGGATTAGCAGAACCATAACAGCCAGGCCAGTCAGGGCAACCGAGGCCGGAATCGGACAGGCGCGTAAAACCGCCAAACATGATCAGGTCGACCGTCAGGAAGACGGCGATCCATACGAGCTTGCGGTACTTATTGGCGTCCGCGGACACCCAGACCATGGTCAGCGGCAGCAGCGCCACCAGCAGACCGGTCAAGCCCAGCTGGGCCAGCGCGGAGAGATGCATCGTCGGCATGCGGTCCCCTCAACCGATCGCCGAAGCTTTGAGCAGCTTGGCGATGTCTTTCTTGATCTTGTTCGGGTCCGCGTCTTTCGGGAAGCGCATCATCAGATTGCCCAGCGGGTCGATCAAATACAGATGGTCGCTCGTCTTGCCGCCCGCTTCCACGGGCAGCCACGCTTTCAGGGCGTCGTTATTGACGCGCAGCATGCTGGTGCCGTCGAATTCACGCATCACGAGGGTGTCGAGCGGCTGACCATCCGTCACCAGCCAGACCCGTTCCAGACGTTCGCGCTCCTTGCCCTGCATGAGGCGCAGTTGTTGCATGTCAAACAATTGCTTCTTGCATGTTTCCTGGCAATCGGACGGTCCCGTTTGCAGCAGCACCCACTTGCCCTTGAACTGGGCCAGCGGCGCGGCCTTGCCGTCCAGTTCCGCCACCTGCAGCTGGGCTTCCGGTATCGGATGCAGACGGGGGTCGATCAGGGCGCCGTAGTTGTTGCGGCCCGTGGGCTTGATGATGTAATACGTGAAATACGAAGCGATGATGGGAAAGGCGCATACGGCCACCACAGCCAGCAGTTTCCACCGTCCTTGTACCTGTTTATTGCTGCTGTCTTGCGTTGCTTCAGGGCTGTTTGTTTGCACGTCGAAATCCTGTAAAGACAAAAAATAGAAAAGCCATCAGTGCCAGTGCATACCACTGGAATGCATAGCCGCGGTGCTTGTCGGCGCCCAGGTCCGGCGCCGGCCAGTCGCGCACGGGAAGCTGGCTGGACGCTGGCGTCGTGGCTGCCGAATCGACTGGATCAGCTGTTTGTTCAAGGATAAAAGGTTGCAAGGCCAGGCCGCTGGCCTGGGCCAGCTGGGCGATATCGGCATTTTGCACGATGGCGTGCGGCGCCAGGGGCGGCGCCGTGCCCAGCTCCATCACATGGCCCGCGTTCAGGCGCGCGATGCCGGTAATGGTGACGGTGCCCGTGGGCGTGGCGTAGTCGGGGATGCGCGTGCGCTCGGCATTGTTGCGCGGCAACCAGCCCTGCGCCACCAGCACGTGCATGGGGGAACCGTCGATCTGGAAGGGCGTGAGCACGTGAAAGCCCGCTTGCCCCTTGTAGGGGCGGTTGTCCAGGTACACCGTCCAGGCGGGAAGAAAATGGCCCGTGACGGTGACCCTGCGGTATTCGATCGCTTGCGCATCGGCCGGCGACAGGGGCGCGGCCGTCAGGGACAGCGGCGCGGCCACGTTGCCCGCTTCCAGGCGGGCGGCGCGCGCGACTTTCTCGTCGCCACGGCGCTGCTGCCATTGCGCCAGGGATATCCCCAGGGCCACCAGTAGCAGCATTACAACAAATGGAATCCATCTAAAATGGAAGCGGATACGCATTACAATGAAACCTCCTCTAGCCTGGCGCTACCATCCATGAAAATCCTCGTTGCCATTGCCTTCATCCTGATCCTGGGCAGCCTGGGCTCGGCCCTGTTCTTTCTCATGCGCGACAAGGGCAAGAGCAACCGCACCGTGCAGGCGCTGGCCTTGCGCGTGGGCTTGTCGATCACCCTGTTTTTGCTGATCCTGCTGGCGCACAAGCTTGGCTACATCCAGCCCACTGGAATTCATTAACACCCGACATTGCCTGATTGGCAAATTCTTCATACTAAGAAAAAAGCCGTACCCAGGATGTCCCGGTACGGCTTTTTTTATGGTGCCGGCGCGCCTAACAACCACGCGCGCCCTGCCCCGCCATTATAACCAATACACGACCACGTACAGGCCCAGCCAGACGACGTCGACAAAGTGCCAGTACCAGGCGGCGCCTTCGAAGCCGAAGTGGTGCTCGGGCGTGAAGTGGCCTTTCAATACGCGGTACAGGATGACGGACAGCATGATGGCGCCCAGGGTCACGTGGAAGCCGTGGAAACCCGTCAGCATGAAGAAGGTGGCGCCGTAGATGCCCGACGTCAATTTCAAGTTCAGTTCGCTGTAAGCGTGGATGTATTCGTAGACCTGGAAGCCCATGAAGATGGCGCCCAGCACGATGGTGGCAAACAGGAACAGGGCCGTCATGGCGCGGTGGCCGGCGCGCAGCGCGTGGTGCGAGATGGTCAGCGTGACACCCGACGTCAGCAGCAAGGCCGTGTTGATGGTTGGAATCCAGAACGGCGTCATGGTGGTGAATTCCTGCACCGTGCCGGCCGGGCCCGTATTGCCCCAGTGGGCGGCGAAATCGGGCCAGATCACCTTGTGGTCGAGGTCGGCCAGCCACGGCATGGAGATGCTGCGCGCATAGAACAGGGCGCCGAAGAAGGCGGCGAAGAACATGACTTCCGAAAAGATGAACCAGCTCATGCTCCAGCGGAAGGAGTGATCGATGCGCTCGCTGTACAGGCCCTGCTCCGATTCGCTGATGGCGTCGCCGAACCAGAAATACAGCACCAGCAGGATGCCGGCGATGCCCAGGTAATTCACGTACGGGCCCCAGGAGACGTCGTTGACCCAGGCCGAGGCGCCGATCATGGTCAGCAGCAGGCTGGCGCCGCCCAGCATGGGCCAGCGCGACGGGCCGGGCACGAAATAATAGGGTACGGCGGCGTGGTTGGAACTCATCATCATCTCCTCAAAAACTTATAGGGTGGTTTTTTATAATTTATAAAACGACGAATTTAACAATCGAAATCAAGATGCCGATCAGGCAAGCCACCACTAGGAAGCCGGCGATGACGATGTGCACGGGATTGAGCTTGGCCGAATCCGTGTCGAAATCGCTCTTGCGGCGCAGGCCCGTGAATGACCACACGACGGCCCGCAGCGAATACAGGAACGACGCTTTTTCCGGTTTGGCGGATTCGCCCATGGCACTCTCCTATTGGACGGCCGGCGTCTGAGCCTGGCTCAGACCGGCAATCTCGAAAAACGTGTACGACAGGGTGATGGTCTTGACCTCTTTCGGCAGGGCCGGGTCGAGGAAGAACACCACCGGCATCTGCCGCGCTTCCTTCGGTTTCAAGGTCTGCTGCTTGAAGCAGAAGCACTCGACCTTCTTGAAATGCGGCGTGGCGCTCTGCGGCGCGTAACTGGGGATGGCTTGCGCATTGACGACGCGGTTTTGCGTGTTGACCACTTCATACATGACGGTCACCAGCTCGCCCGGATGCACTTGCATGCTCGACACGGTCGGGCGGAAGCGCCATGGCCCCTGCGCATTGCCGTCGAACTCGACGGTGATGCTGCGCGTCGTGTCGACTTGCGTATTGTTGTCGTAGGCTACCGTGCCATCTTTTTGCGTCAGCACGTTGATGCCCATCACTTCGCAAATCTGCTTGTAGACGGGAATCAGGGCATAGCCAAAGCCAAACATCAGCACGGCAATGACGAGCAGCTTGCCCAGCATCTTGCGGTTCAGGCCGCGTGTTTCCTGTTGGTGGGGCGTCGTCACGACAGCCACAGCCGCTTGGCGAAGACGGACAGGAAGAAGAAGGCCGCCAGGGCCCCCAGTATCAGTCCCGTACGCAGGTTGTTCGGTTTCTTGCGCTCAGTTTTCACTTCGGTCATGGCAGGCACTCTATTCAAAGGGGCCGGCAGCGGCGCCGGCCCGTGACACTGGCATTACTTGCGGATGACTACTTGACGGTAGGCGGCGTTTCAAACGTGTGGAAAGGCGCCGGGCTCGGCACGGTCCATTCCAGGCCTTCCGCGCCTTCCCATGGTTTCGCTGGCGCAGCCTTGCCGCCGCGGATGGTCGGCAAGACAACGAAGAACAGGAAGTACACCTGCATCAGGCCAAAACCGAAGCCGCCGATCGAGGCGATCATGTTGAAGTCGGTGAACTGCGCCGGATAGTCGGCGTAGCGGCGCGGCATGCCGGCCAGGCCCAGGAAGTGCATCGGGAAGAAGGTCACGTTGAACGTGATCAGCGACAGCCAGAAGTGGATCTTGCCGCGCGTCTCGTTGTACATATGGCCCGTCCATTTCGGCGACCAGTAGTAGAAGCCGGCGAACAGGGCAAACAGCGAACCGGCCACCAGCACGTAGTGGAAGTGCGCCACCACATAATAGGTATCCTGCAGCTGGATGTCGATCGGCGTCACGGCCAGGATCAGGCCCGTGAAGCCGCCCATGGTAAACACGAAGATGAAGCCCACCGAGAACAGCATCGGCGTCTCGAACGTCATCGAACCCTTCCACATCGTGGCGATCCAGTTGAACACTTTCACGCCCGTCGGCACGGCGATCAGCATGGTCGCGTACATGAAGAACAGCTGGCTCGTCACCGGCATGCCGGTAGTAAACATGTGGTGCGCCCAGACGATGAAGGACAGGATGGCGATCGAGGCCGTGGCGTACACCATCGAGGCATAGCCGAACAGGGGCTTGCGGGCAAACGCGGGCAGGATCTGCGAGACGATGCCGAAAGCCGGCAGAATCATGATGTAGACCTCGGGATGGCCGAAGAACCAGAAGATGTGCTGGTACATGACGGGATCGCCGCCGCCTGCCGCGTTAAAGAAGGACGTGCCGAAATGGCGATCCGTCAGGGTCATGGTAATGGCGCCAGCCAGCACCGGCATGACGGCGATCAACAGATACGCGGTAATCAGCCAGGTCCAGCAGAACATCGGCATTTTCATCAGAGTCATGCCAGGAGCGCGCATGTTCAGGATGGTGACGATGATGTTGATCGAACCCATGATGGACGAGGCGCCCATCAGATGCATGGCAAAAATGGCCATGTCCATGCCAGGGCCCATCTGCGTCGACAGCGGCGCATACAGGGTCCAGCCGGCGGCGGTGGCGCCGCCCGGCACGAGGAAGGACGTGGCCAGCAGCAGCGCGGCCGGCGGCAGCAGCCAGAACGAGAAGTTGTTCATGCGGGCAAACGCCATGTCGGATGCACCCACTTGCAGCGGGATCATCCAGTTGGCGTAGCCGACGAAGGCCGGCATGATGGCGCCAAACACCATCACCAGGCCGTGCATGGTGGTCAGTTGATTGAAGAATTCTGGGTGGAAAAATTGCAAGCCTGGATGAAACAGTTCCGTACGGATCATCAGGGCCAGCACGCCGCCCGACAGCAGCATGATGAACGAAAACCACAGGTACAAGGTACCGATATCCTTGTGGTTGGTGGCAAACAGCCAGCGGCGGTAGCCGGTCGGGTGATCGTGGGCATGGTCGTGATCGGCGTGGTCCAAGGTACTCGTGCTCGTGCTAGTACTCATCTGCGGCTCCTAATTACTTGCGTGCAGCCACGACTTCGGCTGGTTGAACGATGTTCTCTGCGGCCTTGTTCGACCAGGTATTGCGCGTGTAAGTGATCACTGCGGCAATTTCCGTGTCGGACAGCTGTTTCCATGCTGGCATTTCAGCGGGATACTTGCCGCTCTTTTGCCCGTTCAGCAAGACGTGGATCTGATCCGCTTTCGGACCGTTTACCACGGCCGAGCCATCCAGCGGCGCAAACGCACCGGGCACGCCCTTGCCTGTCGCCTGGTGGCAGACCACGCAGTTGGCCGCATACACTTTCTCGCCCTTGACCTTCAATTCGTCGATGGTCCATACCTTGCTTGGATCATCAGCCAATGCGGCCATTTCCTTTTGTTTTACATCAACCCAGGCCTTGTAATCATCTGCCGAGACGACCTTGACGACGATGGGCATGAACGCGTGTTCCTTGCCGCACAGCTCGGCGCAATTGCCGCGGAAGGTGCCGATATGGTCGGCCTTGAACCAGGTGTCGCGCACGAAACCGGGAATCGCATCTTGCTTCACGCCAAAGGCAGGCACGGACCAGGCGTGGATGACGTCGTTGGCCGTCAGCACCACGCGGATCTTCTTGTTGACCGGCACGACGACTTCGTTGTCGACTTCGATCAGGTAGTTTTCGCCCCGCTTTTCCGTCGGCGGCGCGCCCGGCGCACCCACTTGCGAACGCGGCGTGGCCAGGTTGGAGAGGAAGGAAATGCCTTCGCCCTCGCCTTTCAGGTAGTCATAGCCCCATTTCCACTGCATGCCGGTGGCCTTGATGGTGATGTCGGCGTTCGAGGTGTCCTTCATGCCGACGACCGTGCGCGTGGCAGGCAGGGCCATGCCGATGACGATCAGGAAAGGCACGACGGTCCAGGCGATCTCGACGGTGGTGCTTTCGTGGAAAGTGGCCGGTTTGTGGCCCAGGGACTTGCGGTGCTTGAAGATGGAATAAAACATGACGCCGAACACGGCCACGAAGATCACCAGGCAGATGATCATCATCAGGGTGTGCAAATCGTAGATTTCATGGGCGATCTGTGTCGCCGGCGGTTGCAGATTCATTTCGAACGGCACGGGACCGCCGGTGCCGGGATAGGTGCTGGCAGCCGGTGCCGCCGTGGCCCATCGCCCGATGCCAAACGCTGTCAAAGACAGCCCGAGCAGCAACGATTGAAGTCGCTTTGCATGTGTCATGTTTTCCCCAACCACCCAAAAATAATGATATTTTAAACGGCTGCGGACTTCTCCGTACTGGACCGCTGCCGCTCCTCCATGAAAGCAACACGGCCGGAATGCGGCCATGTGCGTCAAGCACCAGCGAATTCCATGCTGGCTGCGGCAGCAAAAACGGCGGCGCGCAACCATGCTGGAACCCTGTTTTTCTTCCCCACACTGAAATGGCCTCGTGTGGAAGATGGTTACTATACTAATGCAGTAACTTCGAATTAGTCTTGCTTTGTTTTTTTTATTTTGTATGCAGCCCTTGTTTTTTCTACTTAACAAGCTGACAAACAATCAACGATTATAATCAAGTAAACTTGAATCCATCAAGCAATAATCGGCTTTGTGCGCACCCTTCTCCCGGCCGCCGCGCGCTTTGCAACGGTTGCTGCAACATCCATGCGCGGATGGCGACCAAGTGTCGGTTTCTTTATGCTTTTATTTAGGCTTGCGCGGTAAATCAAAGCGGATGATGGCTTCGCCATTGCGCGTCACGCGCGGTGCGGGACGGAAGGCATGGCCATAGATCACCTCGAAACTCAGGCCCAGCTTGCCATCGGGACGGCGCCTCTTTTCCAGCGCATCGAGCATGCGCTGCCAGGCCGCCTTGCCCATCAGGCCGCGCCGGCGCGTGGTCAGCGGGTTGCCGCCGAAGGCGCGCACGTCCGCCAGCATTTTTTCCGCCGTGTCGTAGGTGACGGTGATGATTTCCATGTCCAGCACGGGCGTGGAAAAGCCCGTCTCGACGAGCATGTCGCCAAAGTCGTGCATGTCGACGAAGGGCAAGGCGTGCGGGTACAAGTCCGCTTCGGCGAAGGCGTCGCGCACTTCGCGGAAGGTGTCGGGGCCGAAACAGGAAAACATCAGCAAGCCGTCGAGGCGCAGCGCGCGCCGCCATTCGGCAAACACGCGGTCGGGCTGGGCATGCCAGTGCAGCGCCAGATTGGACCACACGAGGTCGATGCTGCCCTGCGCCAGCGGCAGATCGCCCAGGTCGCCGCACAATAAATCCACGCCCGCCTTGGCCGGCAAGAGTTTGCTGAGGAACTGGTTCAGGCTGGCCAGTTTCGACGCGGGCGCGCGCGCCGCCTGCATCATCGCTTGCGCTGCATCGAGACCGATAATCTGCGCTGCGGGATAATCCTTTTGCAACTGCGCCAAATCCGCGCCGGGACCGCAGCCCGCGTCGAGCACACGGTGCGGCGTGATTTTCACCAGCTCTAGGCGCTCGTGCATGCGTGCCGACACTTCGCGGCGCAGGAAGTCCGACGGCGCGACGCGCGCCGGACGGGAAAAGAAATCACGTACTTGCACCGCATCGATGGGCGCACTCATTTTGGGCGGACTGGTGGGAACTGGCATGTTGAATCGGGTGAGGTGAGATAATGTCGGCAGTGTACATGGAACGACGCCATCGCGATGCGGACCGCCACCGGGCACCGCCTTGACGCCGCCTGGCAGGCGCTGCGACTGTGGCTGGGCGCCACGGTGCTGCCGGCGCAATGCGCGCTGTGCGGCATGGGCTGCCCGGAAGTGCTGTGTTCGCCCTGCCGCGCCCAATATCTGACGCAAGGACGCCCCCGCTGCCGTCAGTGCGCCAATCCGCTCGACGATGCGGCGCTGCTGTGCGGACGCTGTTTGCGCCAGCGGCCCGCGTATGACGCCACCGTCACGGCGTTTGATTATGCGGCGCCCGTCGACCAGTTGCTGCTGCAGCTGAAATTCGGCGCGCGCCTGGCGCTGGCGCCCCTGTTGGCAGAACTGCTGTATGTTGCCATTCAGCAACAGCAAGCGTGGGAAGCGCCGCAGCTGCTGTGTCCCGTGCCGCTGGGCCCGGCCCGGCTGGCCGAACGGGGTTTTAACCAGGCGCTGGAAGTTGCCCGTCCGCTGGCGCGCCTGCTGGACGTGGCTTTACAGCCGCGCCTGGCGCTGCGCGTGCGCGAAACCCGGGCGCAAAGCGGCGTGGCGCCGCAGGAACGGCAAGCCAACCTGGCGCACGCGTTTGCCATCGCGCCCGAACATGGGGCCTTGTTGCAAGGATGCCATGTGGGCATCGTCGACGACGTGATGAGCAGCGGCCATACCGTTCACGCGCTGGCCACCGCCTGCAAGAGCGCTGGCGCGGCCAGGGTCAGCATCCTGGTCGTGGCGCGCACCCCGCCGCACTAGAACCGCATCAGATTCGCTATATATATATGAGGAGAGCATTTTGTTTCACGTTGTTTTGGTAGAACCTGAAATCCCGCCCAATACGGGCAACGTCATCCGCCTGTGCGCGAACACGGGCGCGCAGCTGCACCTGGTCGAACCGCTGGGCTTTCCGCTCGACGATTCCAAGATGAGGCGCGCCGGCCTCGATTACCACGATTACGCCAACATGAAGGTGCACAAGAACTGGGCAGCGTTCCTGGCCGACACCCAGCCCGACCCGGCCCGCATGTTCGCCATGACGACGCGCGGCTCGCGCCCGTTCGGCGACGTGGCCTTCCTGCCCGGCGACGTGTTCGTGTTCGGCTCGGAAACAAAAGGCCTGGACCCGGCCCTGCGCGACGGCTTTCCGGCCGAACAGCGTATCCGCCTGCCGATGCGCCCGGATAACCGCAGCTTGAATCTGTCGAATACGGTGGCCGTCGTCGTGTATGAAGCGTGGCGCCAGCACGGATACGCCGGTGGCGCGTAGCTGACACCTCACCCAGTCTACTGCGCGGCGCGCTTTGCGGCCGGCGATGCTCGCGCTACTAAAGTAGCGCTGCGCTTCTCGGCCACAAATCATCGCCGCTCGCTACGACTGGATGAGATGTTGAGACTCCTGCAATCTCCCTTTACCGCTGCGCCAATTGCTGCGCCGCGCCGCTATTGTCATCCAGCATCACCAGCTGCGTGCGCAAGTCGCGCGTGGCGGCCAGCTTGCCGTTCACGTACAGATTCGTCTTGACGCCGTACACGCCTTGCGACACGCCGGCCGGCAAGGTCAGCTCGAACGAGTTTTCAAAGCGCCCGCCCGACTTGTTGCTGCTGGCCAAGGCTTTCGAACCGGACTTGAACGGCTGGCCTTGCGGATCGAGCACCACCAGTTCTTCGCGCACGTCGTTGACGCTTTGCGCGCTGCCGTTGACCAGCTCCACGACCGAATTGACCTTGAACGGCTGGCCGCGCTTGACGGTCGACGCGCTCAGCTGCGGCGTGTACGACACCACTTGCGGCTCGCGCGGCAGCGCGCCGCGCGTGCGGATGTAGTCGCGGTCCGCCTGCGCCGCCGTCTTGGTCTGGCGCGAATTGACATTGATGGCCAGGCAACCGGCCGCCGCCAGGCCGCCGCCGATGGCGGCCCCCTTCAGCGCGCCATTCTTGCCGCCCGCCAGCGCACCCAGCAATGCCCCCACGGCCGCGCCGGCAGCGGCCGTCGCGCCCACGCTGCACGGGTCCTCATCCGTGGCCGCCTGGGCGCCACCTTGCGGATAGGAACTGTCCTGCCGCACGCCGTTCGGGCTCATCGGCGCCGTGGCGCAGCCGGCCAGCATGGCCGCGATGGTCAGCGCAGCGGCCGTCCGCAAGGTGGTGTGATTCAGCATGGTGACTCTCCAGATGACTAATTGATCGTTGTTTCTGTCTGCAACACCTGCCGTTCGCGCTCGCGGATGCGGCGCGACAGATTGTCGATGCGCGCATTGCCCGGATCGACGCGGCGCGCGCTTTCCAGATACGTCTTGGCCGCATCGAACTTACCTTCCAGCAAAGAACGCTCGGCATCGCGCAAGAACGCTTGCGCCATCTCGCTGCGCATGGCCGCGCCGCTGTCGACGGGCGCCGTTTCCTGCGGGCGGCGTTCGGCCACCGCTGATCGTTCGACCGCGCGCGCGGGCGCCGGTTCCGTGGGCACGACGCGGGCCGGTGCCGTTTCCACCGGCGCCGGGACCGGTGCAGCGACGGACGCGGGCGCCGACAGCGCCTGCACATCGGCCCTCAACTGCGGCAATTCCGCCGCTTCGCGGTCGATGGCTTCCAGCCTGGCGATGCCATTGCCGGCCGCCGTCGCATCCTTGCCGTCGAGCGCCTGGCGCACGCCCACCAGCACGGACGCGGCAGCCGCCTGCTGGCGCGCCAGCTGCTTGCGCAGGGAATCCACGCTGGCAGCGCCCGCGCAATCGGCGTCGAGCGTGGCGATGCCCCTGGCCGCGCTTTGCAATTGATGGCCATCAATATGGCGTTCGATGGCGCGCACGCCCCGCTGGCAACTGCCCGATGCGGCGCCGGCCTTGCCGATCGCCGCCTGCAAATCGTCCGCCTTGGCGCTGGACTTGCCCGTGCACACATTCTTCGCCGTCGCCAGCTTTTGCCGGGCGCCGTCCAGGCTGCCATTTGCCACCAGCTTCAAGCCGCTGTCGATGGCGTCGTTGCAAGCCGACTCATTCTTGCCGCCCGGCTTGCCATTCATGTAGACGATGACGGCCGCCAGCACGGCGGCGACGCCCAGCCAGCGCAGCCACTTGCGCGGCGGTGGCGGCGGCGGTACCGGTGTTACCGGGGCAGGCGCCGGTGGAGGCACAGGCGCGGGCACGGGCTTCGGCGCCGCTTGCGGCGGCACCGGCTTGGGTGACGGTACTGGCGCCGGCTTCGGCGGCGCTTTCGGCGCAGGCGCAGGCGTCACCGGCACGGGCGGCGGCTTGGGTGCCACTGGCGGCGCTACCGGCGCAGGCGCAGGGACGGGCAGCGGCGGCAGCACGGCCGCGGCTGGCTTGGCAGCGTCCGCCATGGCGTGACCGCAGTACGGGCAATGGCTGACAACGGTCCACAGGCCCGTCTTGCATTTGTTGCAGATATCCAAAACTAATCCTTCATTCCAACGTCATTCCAGCGTTCACAAGGGCGGCGGCATCAACGGTGGCGGCGCGCCGAGGAACAAGGGCGCCAGTTCGGGGAACTGGGCCAGGTCGGCCCAGGCCGGCAAACCGGCGCGCCACACCTTGGTCGTGGCTGGCACGACCTGTCCCGCCTGCACGTACTGCACGATCTGCTGGGCCGTGAACGGTCCCTGCTGCTGGCCGTTGATGCCCAGGAAGTACTGGTATTCCACCAGCGGCGGCGGCATGCCGCCCAGTGGTGGCGGCGCCATGCCGAACGCGGCCGCCGGCGCAGCCGCCGCGCCGGCCGGACGCAGCAATTGCTCCAGGCGCCCCGCTTCCAGCATTTCCGGCTTGATC
Organism: Janthinobacterium sp. P210005; assembly: GCF_036231865.1. Taxonomy (NCBI): domain Bacteria; kingdom Pseudomonadati; phylum Pseudomonadota; class Betaproteobacteria; order Burkholderiales; family Oxalobacteraceae; genus Janthinobacterium; species Janthinobacterium sp. P210005. The sequence goes on along the minus strand of NZ_JAZARC010000008.1, from coordinate 186,990 downwards.
GCATACTTCAGGCGCGGCTGGCCGTCCGCTTCCGGTTCGCGCACTTCCCAGTCGTAGGCATCGCCGTCGGAATCGCCGATGACGTTGGCCCACTCCTTCAGGCGGCCCAGCAAGGCTTGCACCGTGCGGTCGAGCTCGTCGCTGGCCATGCCCTTGCGGCGCGCCGACTCGCGCAGGCGCGTGCCCACTTCGGCGGAAATGGCGCTGCCAAAGCCGATGTAGGGCAGCTGCGAGCCATCGGCTTGCGCCACCAGCTTGGGCGCATACACGCCCCGCTCGTAGTATTTTGCCAGCGCCGCCATGGCCGCCGTCTGCACGGCGTCAAGCGCCGTCAATTTTTCTTCGATGCGCAGGGCGATATTTTTCTCGTACGAAGCGGGCATGCCGTTCTGGCGGATGGCCCGTTCGTTGCCGATGCGGCGCAAGTCGCCCGGTTCGACGGCAAACTGGTACTGGCCCGGCGGCACGACTCTGCCCGTGTGGCGCGTCAGCACGCCCAGCATGATCGCTTGCAGGAATTCGCCGAAGTCTTCCGCCAGGCGCTTCATCTCGTCCGTGTTCGGCGCGATCGGGTGCGTGAATTGCGTTGGATCAATGTGCGTGTGGGTAGGCGCCTTGTCGTTGTCGCCTTCCTTGCGGTAACTGGTGCGCCAGCCTTCCAGGCCGCGCAGCACCGTCATCGGCACGCCTGCCAGTTCGCAATAGCAGACGGCGCGCCCGCGGATGCCCGTTTCGACGATTTCCAGCTGGCTCACCGTGATGCCCACCTGGGTCGGCACGCACGATTCGAGCTCGGCGCCGAACTTCGCCTTGAAGGCGGCCGCGTTGGCCACGCCGATCACGCACTTGAACTGGTCCGACACGACCGTGAAGTCGCCCGCCATATTGGCGTCGATCCACGGCATGGAGCAGGCCAGCAGCTTGCGGAAGCGGTCCAGGCGTTCGGACACATCCATCTGTTCCAGCGCCTCGAACAGCGGGTCGGGCGTGCTCGTCGCCCCTTCCGCCAGGCCGGCAGTAGCGATCATGTTTTCCGCCATGCGCGTGACCTTGGCCAGGATCAAGGCCCGTTGCGCCGGTTCGCCCAACATGGGGAACAGCGCTTTCGAGCCGCCCATGTCCTTGAACGCTTCATCGGCCCACTGGCGCAAGGTGGCCGCCGACGGCAGCGCGATGTCTTTTTCCGTGACGGGAATGACGATCAGGGTCGCGTGTTCCTTGTCCAGGTCCTTTTGCAGGATGGTATTGGCCGTTTTCAACTCCGTCAGCATGGCCAGCACGCCTTCGCGGCCCGATTGCAGCTCGCCCACCAGGCCATTCCACTGGGCGCGGCCTTGCGCATCGACGCCGACCCGGTTGCCCAGCCAGCGCGACAGCTCGCCCAGCAGGAGGACGGACTCGTCTGCCGCCTTGGCCCGTAAATGGAATTTCAGCGCATTCGCCATTTCCGTGCGTAAATGGTCCATCACCACGCCCGCCTGCTTTTCGCCATTGCTGAGGAAACCGAAGGTGCTGCGCGTCTGTTCCAGGTTGTTCAACAGGCGCTCGTATTCGCGCGAGCGCACGGCTTCCTTGATTTCGCGGTAACGCTCGGCATTGTTGCCGATCTGCGCCGTCAAGCCGCTGCCCGGCGCCTCGATGCGGTCCTTGATCTGTTCCACCAGCGACAGCACGTATTCCAGGCCGCCGAACTCCTTGTTATCAAGATAGCCATACAGCTGGTCGCGCACGACTTTCTTGACGTCTTCCAGCACTTCGCGGCGCCGCTTGCTGATGCGGTCTTCCGTCGTGTCGGCCGTGGAATCCTGGTCGCGCACGGCGTCGCGTTCCAAATGCTTCATGGCGTCGCGCACTTGCGCCGGCCATTCGCTGCGGTCGAAACCCGTGCGGATATCGTTGATGCGCGTATTGACCCGGTTTTCCACGCCGGCCAGCAAGTGGCCATGGCGGTCTTCCAGCAATTCGTCGACGACGCGGAAATCGATGAAGTCGCCGCTGGAGCGCTTCAGTTCGATGCTCTTGTCGGAAAACTCGGGGAAATCGCTGAACGGCGTGCCCTTCAGGAACATATTGGCGGCGAGGAAATTATCGCGTTGCGTATCCGTGGCCCGGTTGGCGCCCGCATCCGTGCCGCCCACGCCAAAGAACGCTTGCAGCATGGCGCCGGCCCAGCGGTGGGCCCGCTCGTCGCGCGCCGCTTCCTGGCGCGTATCGAGCACGGCCATGCCGAACGAGGAAAAGCGCTTCGAGAAATACAGGCGCATGTCGCCGAAGCGGTCTTGCGGCACGGGCGCGTTGTACAGCGAATTCTTGTGCTGCGCCTGGTTGACGGCGATCGAGCGCTTGGCGCGGGCGAAGTCGGCCGAGGCAAAATCCTCGAACAGCGAATCGGCCACCATGTGGTAGACGTCGCTGACATCCTTGGTGTGCTGCTGGGCAAGATTGCCCGAATCGATCAGGTACACCTCGCTGTACGGCTCGCGCGTCAATTCCGGGCGGTCATACGCATCCCAGCGGCCCACATAGCCCTTGTTGCCCATCATCGCCGATTCCAGCTCCATCAGCGCCGCGTAACCATTGGCTTCGACCCGGTCCTTGTTGGCCTTGGTGTAGCCGGTCGGCAAGAACAGCATCAGCTCGACGTCGGCCGCGCCCACTTCGCTGCGCGCCAGCCAGCGCGCCAGCAAGCCCATGTCCAGGAAGGAACCGGAACCCGTGCCGCCCGCAACGGAGCCGACGATGACGATGCGGAAACGGTTCGTTTCCATGCGCAGACCCAGTTCGGCCAACTGGCGCTCGTGCGACAGGCCCGCCTTCAGGGCTTTGAGTTTCAAGCGGATCTTGTCGCGGATCTTCGCGTACTTGTCGAAGAAATACAGGCGCGACACGGCGCGGATCTGGCCGGCGCCGCTGCTCATGTCGAAGCGCAATTCGCGGATGCGCTGCGGCGTCAGCGGCAGCCATTCCTTGATATGCGGATATTTCTCCAGAGAATCTTCATCACGGCTGTACTTGTCCATGTCGAACGATTCGACCACCTTGTCATCGTCCGTGAACTTCACCTGGTCGAACTGCAAGTCCTTCGCCTGCGACTCGCCGCTTTCGATCACGGCGCCATTGTCGAGGTCGAAATGGATGAATTGCGCGATGGGAAAGTCCGCCAAGCCCTCGATGCGCGTGCGGTTGCCCGCGCCGCCCCACAGGGTGTTGAGGATGCGCCGGCGCACGCGCATCAGCACTTGCATGCCCGTGCCGCCGATGCCGATGAACAGGGTCGGGCGCAGTTCGATGATCTTGTCCTGCTTGCGCTCGCTGGCGCCGCCGGTGATGGTTTGGTTCAGGTTCTCTGCCATGGTGATTCCTTCGATGATGCGTGCAACGGCGTGTTCTTAGCGGCGGCTGGAAGTAAAGGTCAACAACAGTGCAACGAGGCCCACCAGCACCAGCGGGCCCATGAACAGTGGCGCAAGGAATTTATGCGCATTCACGGCAGCCAGCACGACGCCCGTCGCCAGGCTGGCCAGGAAGATGAACAGCCACCAGCCCGAGGCATTGGCCTTGTTCGGCGGCACGCGCTTGGCCACCAGGCCATTCGCATAGGCATTCTTGGCAAAGAAAAAGGCGATGAACAGCAGCAACAGCACCACGCCGCCGACCAGGGTGTCGCGCGACGAGGTATCGGTCGTGCCGGCTGCATCAAACGCGGGCGCAGCTTCGGTCGTTGCGGTGGCGGCGCTGGCCGCAGCGGCAGCGTCCGCGGCGGGCGGCGCCGACGCCGGGGCCGTTACCGGGGCCGGCAAGGTGAAACCTGCGTTGTCTTTCGGAGTGTCTTGCGCCATGGTATGCCTCTATTGAATGGAAGGAATTTTTAAGGAATCTGTGTTCAGGCCAGGGTCAAGGTATGGCCTTCGGCCACGCGCACGACGGCCGGCTTGCCCAGGCCACGCTTGAGTTCGCCAATGTCGCGGCCGTCATCGTCGCGGATCTGCACGCTTTTAAATGGTTTTAATAACACTTGCCGCTGCACGCCGTCGGCCATCACCTTGTAGCGCGTGGCGCGCGTGCTGACCAGGCCCAGCGCCAGCAAGCCCAGCACGAGCGCCAGCACGCCGCCCAGTATCACCAGCACGGGCAGCAGCGGATACTGGATGCGCACCAGCAGCGGTATCGTCGCCTGCGACGCGCGCACGCTGTCGGGCGGCGTAAACATGCCGGAAATCGGGTCGCCAGGGAACAATTCCTGCAAATCCTTGCCGAAGCTGGACGACAGCGCCAGCCGCTGTTCCGACAGGCCCACTTGCGCCTGCATGGGCAGCAGCACCTGCTTGCCCATGGCGGCGATCGCCTGCGCCGACCACGGCGACGGAATCTGCGCCATCGGCAACGCAAACTGTACCTGCACGGACTGGCTGGCGCCCGGCTGCAGCTGGCGGATTTGATCTGGCGCAACATGCAGGGGCGCGTTCTGGCCCGCCAGGCTGGCGTGCACGCTGGCGCTGTCGATCACGTACGGGAAAAACATGTTTTGCAGGGATGCCTGCAACACCACTTGCGGCACCAGGTTCGCCGCATCGACGTCGAGCACGATGGTGCGCCCGTCGCGGCCCAGGCTGGCGTGCACGTTGGCGCTGTTCTTGACGGATTGCGGCACGATGCGCACGGCATCCTGGTCCACCGGTTTCAATCGCGCGGGAGGACGCGTCAGCACTTGCGACAGCCGCCCTTCGGCCAGGATGCGGTTCAAGGCCTCGGATGCCGGCTGGCCATACGCGAGCGCATACACCATCAAACCCTTGGCGCTGTACAGCTTGCCCTGCACGGGCATGCGCAGCGGAAACACCACCGTCTTGGTGATCGACGGTTCCAGGTGCAGCAGGCGGTAAAAATCGCGGTTGCGCTCGGCCGTCTGGCTGTCGTTGTTCGGGCTGTTCTTGTTATTCGTAAAGATCCACACGATGCCGGACGCGGACTGGAACGGCCCCGTGATGGTCTTCGTCACGGCTTCCTGGAAATCCGTGTCGGCCAGCGCGCCGCCGGCGCCCTTGCGCGCCAGGCCCAGGCTGGCCAGCTGGCCAGCCACGCCGGCGCCGCCCTGCCCTTGTCCCAGCAGCGACGGCGACACGTGCGCGCCGCTGCTCTGGCTGAAGGCCAGGGTATACACTTTATCGGACGGGTTTGTGGCAGCCTGCGCCACGGCGCCCACCAGGGCTTTCAGCTGCGAGTGTTCATCCGTGTAAAACGGCTCCATCCAGCCCGAATTCTGCACGAGGAACGCTTGCTGGATGCCGGCGGCCTGCACGCTGGCGCTGGCGAAGGCGAGGAAGGCGGCGCCGGCCGCGATCAGGACGCGCGCTTTCATGCCTGCAAGGCCCAGCCATCGATACGCGACAGCAGCGGGTGGTAAGCCCACAGCGTACCTTCATGCACAAACAGGCGCACGCGCCACGGTTCGCTGACGGCAAAGGTATGGAACACGTTTTCGCGCAATTCGTCGTCCTGCACCAGCTGTGCCGCCAGGCGATCGTTCGAGCGCAGCACGCTCGACAGGCCGGCGCTGGTGGCAAACTTCACGCCGAAGACGCTGTTGCCCACACTCGATTCCAGCAGCGGCATGACGGCCTGGTTCTTGCCGCCGTCGTCGCCGTGTTCCGGCTCTTCCCACGGCGCCGTTTTCAGCTTGGTGGCGAAGCGGTAATTGAAGCTGCCCGAGCACAGGCGCGGCGCCAGCGCGTCGGCCCGTTCGGACTGCGCGCCCAGTTTCACGTAGACATAGGTGCCGCGGCTGCGCTCGAAGCACAGCTGCCACAGGCCGCCGTCGCGCGACACGTACGGGCTGCCGAATTCGAAATGCGGCACCAGCCCTTCGGGCCAGGGAGTGAACGAGGCGGCCACGTTGCCGTCCGGCTGCAATTGCAGGCGCAGCTGGCCGTTGGCGCAGGGCCACACGGCCATGCGGTTGTAGGCGACGGGCGCGCTGACGGCGCCCAGGTCAAACAGGCCGTCGAGCAGCACGTCGCTGCCCGGCTTTTGTTGCGCATCAAGGTTGACGAAGCGGAGGCGGCCATCGTCGTCGCGCAGCGGCGCCCACAGACGGTTCTGGAACCAGACGGGCGCGGCCGCGCACGGTGCGCCGCCCACATGCTCGACCACGTAGGTCAGCGACGGCACGTCGGGACGGATGCAGGCCAGGCCATGGCTGGTCGGCAAGACCAGCACGCTATTGAACTCCGGCACCAGCTCGGCGCGCCAGGCGCCGTGGGCCAGGTCCGATTCGGCCAGCAAGCTGCCATAGTCGGGGTCCAGCGCCAGCCAGCGTTTCGAGGCGGGCAACCAGGCGTGCAAGACGGCCTTGCGCGGGTCGAGCGCCAGCAGCGCGGGCGCGCTGGTGCCGAACTGGGCGGAAAAGAATTCGTATTCGCCGGGCGGCGGCATGGGCAGCGAGACATCGGCCTGCGCATGCTCTTCGCGCGCGCGCTGGTCGGCCAGTTTCAGGGGCGCGCTGGCCTGGCGCAAGCCGGCCGGGCCGGTTGGCGGCACGTCGCTGACGGGAGATGCGCCGTAGGGCGGCACCCAGGGCGGCGTGGCGGCCGTGTCGGGCGGCACTTGCAAGGCCGCGCCCGAGGCGGGGTCGAACGCGAATTCGGGCGGAAACTGGCGCACGGGCGCACCGGCTGCTGCGGGCAGGCGCCGCGCATGCATCAGCTTGCCGATATCGGCATGGCTCACCAAGGGCGAGACATTCTGGCCATCCGCGCTGCGCTGCATGGTCCACGCGCCCTCGTCATCCACGTGCCAGGCGCCGGAAGGCAGTGGCCAATCCCCAGAAGTTTTATGATCCATTTATTTTCTATGACTAGCAATGCATTCAGACGGTGTAACGTGCTGGGGCTGACGAAACGAAGTCGCAGCCCTGGCAGTTCTCATAGTAACGTCTTTTTATCTGTATGGAAACATTGACGAGCTTCCTCAGCCTTGCTGCGTCCGCACTTTCGTCAACAGCTTGGTGGTCGAGCGGTCATGCTCGAAATCGATGGCCACGGCCTGGCCGCCATACGCCAACACGGCCTTGCCTTCGGGAATGGCCGCCATGTCATAGTCGCCGCCCTTGGCATAGATTTCCGGTTCGATATCCTGCACCACTTCCAGGGCGCTGTCTTCCGAGAACGGCACGACCAGGCTCACCGCTTCCAGCGCGGCCAGCACGGCCATGCGGTCTTCGCAGCTGTTCAGGGGACGGTCGTCGCCCTTGCCCAGGCGTTTCACCGAGGCATCGGTATTCACGGCAACGATCAGCGAGGCGCCCAGCGCGCGCGCCTGCGCCAGGTAGGTCACGTGGCCGCGGTGCAAAATGTCGAACACGCCGTTCGTCACTACCACCGGTTTCGGCAGGGCCGCGGCGCGGGCGCGCAATTCGTCGCGGCCGCACAGTTTGTTTTCAAAATCAGGCATGGATATCTCTGGTTGGGTTAAATGGGGTCACGCCATGGTCGCACTCAGGCGTGGCTATCGCCTTGGATGCCGCCGGCATCCCGGCGCCAGGCATCGATCAGGGCCACGACGGCCGGTTCCAGGGTCTCTTCGGCGATGCGATCTTGCCGGTAATAAATCATCAGCGCATACACGCCGGCCAGGCGGCTGACGGGCGGCGACAGTGCATATTCGTTGCCGCACGCCGGTTGCCTGGCACGCCAGTAATTGATCGCCGCTTCCAGCGCCTGCATCCGCAGTTCCATCGCCATCTCCCTTCGACGCCCGGTACCGCATTATAGGGGGCGATCCGCTACAATACGCCATCGGCGCCACAGTTTCACGTTTGCGCCACCTTTCATTCATTGCAAGTAAGTACTTCCTGTGTTTCAATCAACCTATGACACTGACTGAACTGAAATATATCGTTGCAGTCGCGCGAGCGAAGCACTTCGGCCACGCCGCCGAAGCCTGCTTCGTTGCCCAGCCCACCCTGTCAGTGGCCATCAAGAAACTCGAAGACGAATTGGGCGTGGTCCTGTTCGAACGGGGCGGCGCGGAAATCTCCGTCACGCCCCTGGGCGCGCAGATCATTGCGCAAGCCGAGCGCGTGCTGGAACAGACGGCCGCCATCAAGGAACTCGCCAAGCAAAACAAGGACCCGCTGGCCGGCCCCCTGCGCCTGGGCGTGATCTACACGATCGGCCCCTACCTGCTGCCGCCCTTGGTCAAGGCCATGATAGACCAGGTACCGCAGATGCCCTTGATCTTGCAGGAAAACTTCACGGTTCGCCTGCTCGAACTGCTGCGCCAGGGCGAACTGGACGTGGCCATCATGGCCCTGCCCCTGCCCGAACACGGCATGGCCATGCAGGAACTGTATGACGAACCGTTCGTCGTCGCCATGCCGCGCCAGCATCCATGGACGGCGCGCGAGAAAATCGCCGCGCAAGACTTGAAATCGGAAACCATGCTGCTGCTGGGCAATGGCCACTGTTTCCGCGACCAGGTGCTGGAAGTGTGCCCCGAAATGGCGCGTTTTTCCTCGCCCGGCAATGGCATGCAGCGCACGTTTGAGGGTTCCTCGCTGGAAACCATCCGCCACATGGTGGCCAGCGGCATCGGCCTGACGGTCTTGCCGCGCGCCTCAGTCGCCAATATGCACGCCACCGACGGCATGCTCGAATACCGGCCCTTCGCCGCCCCCGTGCCATCGCGCCGCGTGGTCATGCTGTGGCGCAAGAGTTTCACGCGCAAGGCCGCCATCGACGCCCTGTGCGCGGCCATCGCCAGCTGCAACTTGCCCGGCATTACGCCGCTGTGCGAGGACGAAGACTAGCGCCCCAGGCGCAAAATAGTACATTTACATACTATTTGCGATAATCGACCTTTCTCTTCAACAAGATCGAGTCTTCCATGAACAAGCTGGCGCTGTATTTCCGCCTGATACGGCTGGACAAGCCTATCGGTACCGTATTGCTGCTGTGGCCTACCCTGTGCGCGCTGTGGCTGGCGCAGCAGGGCGTGCCGGACTGGCGGCTGCTGCTCATCTTTACCCTCGGCACTTTCCTGATGCGCTCGGCAGGCTGCGCCATCAATGACTACGCCGACCAGGATATCGACAAATTCGTCAAGCGCACGGCCGAGCGTCCCATCACCAGCGGACGCATCAGCGGCAAGGAAGCGCTGGCCGTGGCAGGCGTGCTGACCGTGCTGGCCTTTTGCCTGATCCTGCCCCTCAACGCGCTGACCAAGCAGCTATCCGTGGCGGCCGTCATCATCGCCGGCACCTATCCCTATTTCAAGCGTTTCTTTGCGATTCCGCAAGCGTATCTCGGCATCGCCTTCGGCTTCGGCATCCCCATGGGCTTTGCCGCCATCACGGATGCCGTGCCCATCGTCGCCTGGCTGCTGCTGCTGGGCAATGTCTTCTGGGCCGTGGCCTACGATACGGAATACGCGATGGTCGACCGCGACGACGATTTAAAAATCGGCATCAAGACCTCGGCCATCACCTTTGGCCGCTACGACGTGGCCATCGTCATGGCCTGCTATGCCGTTTTCCTGCTGCTGTGGCTGGCATGCGGCTGGTATCTGGGCTTGCGTTACTGGTTCGTCGCGGGCTTGCTGGTGGCGGCCGGCTGCGCCGTTTATCACTACACCTTGATCCGCGCACGCGAGCGTATGCCGTGTTTTGCGGCATTCCGGCATAATAACTGGCTAGGAGCGGCGGTATTTGCGGGCGTGGTACTGGACTTTGCTTTCCGTTAAGCAATGACCCTTGCGCCGCGGCAGCCCTTGAGGCGGCGCAAGACAAGCCTGGCCGCAGCTGCCTACACTGGTATTTCACTGTGCAGTTTCACTTCCATGAGGTAATACATGAGCTCGATACATACCGGAAAATCCAGCAGCGACAGCATCCTCGCCGACGCCGACAAGGCCCGCGACAAACTGGTCGGCGACTTGAAGACCGTCATCGATGAAGCGGAAGGCTGGCTCGATGGCGCCAAGGATCAGACGGGCGAGAATGTCAAAGCCGTCAAGGACAAGTTCATCGCCACCCTGGAAACGGCCAAGAAAGACTTGATCAAGCTGGAAGAAGACTTGCTCGAACGTACCAAGAAGGCGGCCAAGGCCACCGACGAATACGTGCAGGACAATCCCTGGAAAGCCGTGGGCGCGGGCGCCGTCGTCGGCGTGCTGTTCGGTCTGCTGCTTTCCTCGTCGCGCCGCTAGATTGTAACGACGCGGTACCGACGGCGCAGGCCGTCACCTGACGCGAAAGGCAGCATATGGCTATCGTGCACCATGTCGCCCAAGTCGCAGCGACCCTCGCCGCCATCGTCCAGACCCGTCTGGCCCTGGCGGCCGTGGAAATGGAAGAAGAGTCGCTGCGCTTCCTGTCCTATCTGGCGCTGGCCATGCTGGCACTGTTGTGCCTGTTTGTCGGCCTCGTCTTGATCGTGTTCCTCGTCATCGTGCTGTTCTGGGATACGCACCGCATCGCCGCCATCGCCATCACGGCCGCCGTCTTCATCGTCGCCGCCATCGCCACCCTGCTGGGCGTGCGCGCCAGTTTCCGCAGCAAGCCGAAACTGCTTTCTTTTACACTTTCCGAACTGAACAAAGACCTGGACGAGCTGCAATTGCTGGCGCGCCGGGGATCGGAGCGGCCATGACCACGCACCCCACCAAATTGTCCAGCGTCCACACGGCCGCCAGCCTGGCGCAGCGGCGCGACGCGCTGCTGGCCGAATGCGCGCTGCAGCGCCTGGCCCTGGGCGTGCAGACGCGCCAGTTGCTGGAACCGCTCACGGGCGGCAATCTGCGCCACACCCTGGCCACGCGTTTCAAAATTCCCCTGATGGTGGGTGGCGCCGTGCTGGGCTTGGCATTGGTACGTCCGCGCCGCATCCTGCCGCTGCTGCGGGCCAGCGGCGCGCTGCTCAAGCACGCCACCACGGCCATGCCCGTCCTGCTGGCGCTGGCGCAGCGTTTCAGCAAGAAAGAAACGCCGTCATAAAATATTTTGACCCGGCTGCATCCAAATGGCAGACCCATGCGTAGTAACAGTATCAACCAGCCGGTTGAGCCAACTACCAGGAGTTCGCCATGCTTGCCTTCACCGCCCCACGCCACGCCGTTCCCGCCCTCGCTGTGCTGGGCGCCGCCCTGCTGCTGAGCGCTTGCGCCCCCATGAGCGCGCGCTATTCGCAGGAACAATTACCGAACGCCGTCAAGGTGCCCGATGGCCACCAGGTGGCCATGCAGACCGTGGGCGTGGGCAAGATCGCCTACGAATGCAAGGCCAAGAAAGACATGACGGGCCATGAATGGGTTTTCGTGGGACCGGACGCGGCCTTGAACGACCGCAGCGGTATGCAGGTGGGCACGTATGTCGGTCCACCGGCCACCTGGGCCAACCTGGACGGCTCGAAAGTGACGGCCACGCAAGTGGCCGTGGCGCCGGCCGGCGCGGGCAATATCCCATACCAGCTGGTGAAGGCCAACCCGGCCACGGGCAGCGGCGCCATGCAGGGCGTCAGCTACATCCAGCGCGTGGCCACCAGCGGCGGCGTGGCGCCAAGCAGCCCCTGCGGCATGGAAAGCATCGGCGCCAAACAATGGGTGCCCTATCAGGCCGACTACATTTTTTGGAAAGCCGCATAACAGCGTCAAATTGACGGTTGGCAAGCGGGTTTCTGGCCTATACTCGGCCTTGAAAACTTGCTAACCGTTTATTCCTGACGATTGCGCCGACCTTGCCAACGCTAGCCACTCCGTTCGATTACGATGCCGCCCTGCGCGCCTGCGCCAGGGGCGAGCAGCAGGCATTGCACGGCCTGTACCAGCAGGAAAGCCGCTACCTGCTGGGCGTGGCCCTGCGCATCGTGCGCCAGCGGGCCTTGGCCGAAGACGTGCTGCACGACGCCTTCCTGAATATCTGGCGCCGCGCCGGCAGTTTCGACGCCACGCGCGGCAGCGGCAAGGGCTGGATCTATGTGGTGGTGCGGCACCAGGCACTGGACGTGGCGCGCGCCCGCGCCCATGAAGTACCGGCCGACGAGGATACCGTGGAAACCCTGCTGCACGAACGCCACAGCCACGATGCGGGCGAGGCCTATGCCGACCAGGCGAACCTGGGCAAGCTGCACGATTGCCTCGGCCACCTGGATGAATCGAAGCGCAACAGCATCCTGTACGCCTACGTTGACGGCTGTTCCCACAGCGAAATCGCGCAGCGCCTGCAAGCGCCGCTGGGGACCGTCAAGGCCTGGGTCAAGCGGGGCCTGGCCGCCTTGCGGGAGTGCATGGGATGATCAACGGCGGCGAAGAATTGCACAGGCTGGCCAGCGAATACGTGCTGGGCACCCTGGAGCTGGCCGAACGGGCGGAAGTGGAACAGCGCTTGCCGCGCGACGCCGTCTTGCGCGATGCCGTCGAAGCCTGGGAACGGCGCCTGCTGCCCTTGACGACCCTGGCGCCACCCGAAACGCCCTCCGCGCAACTGTGGCCGCGCATCAGCGCCAGCCTGTTCACGCCTTCGGCCGTGCGGCAGGCGGGCGGCTGGCAAGCGTGGTGGTACAGCCTGGCCTTCTGGAGAATGCTGGCGGGCGGCGGCTTGGCGGCCACGGCCGCGCTGGCCGTGCTGGTCAGCGTGCAACTGCAGGCACCCAGCGGACCCGGCTACCTGGTGGTGCTGGTGGCGCCGCAGGACAAATCGCCGGGCTGGATCGTGCAGGCGGGCGGACGCGGCGGCAAGAACCGCGACCTGAGCCTGATCCCGCTGGGGCCGACCAGCGTGCCGCAGCAAAAGGCCCTGCAATTCTGGACCAAGGGCAAGGACTGGGGTGCGCCCGTGTCGCTGGGCCTGGTCAAGCCGGGGCAAAGCCTCAAGTTGACATTGGACAAGCTGCCGCCGCTGCAGCCGGAGCAACTGTTTGAAATCACCCTGGAACCGGCAACGGGCTCGCCCACGGGCCGGCCGACGGGGCCGGTTTTATACATCGGCCGCGCCGTCAAGGTCATGTAATTACTTGACCACTTATTTTCCCAGCTCGTCTCCCATCTCACGTCCGCGCTGCGCAGCCGCCTTGATGCCCTTGACGATGGCCGCCTTCACGCCGCTCTCTTCCATGCTGGTGAGCGCCGCATACGTCGTGCCGCCCTTCGACGTGACCCGCTCGCGCAGCAAGGACACGGGTTCGCTGGAGTTCGCCGCCAGCTGCGCCGCGCCCGTAAACGTGGCAATCGCCAGCTGCGTGCCCTGCTCCGGCGTCAGGCCCAGCTCGGCGGCCGCCTGCTGCATCGCTTCGATAAAGTAAAACACATAGGCGGGACCGCTGCCGGACACGGCCGTCACAGGGTCGATCTTCGCTTCATCATCAAGCCAGACGGTCTGACCGACGGCGCGCAGGATGGCGTCCGCCGTCTTCTTTTGCTCATCGCTGACGCCGCTGCTGGCCACCATGCCCGTGATGCCCATGCCGATCAGGGCTGGCGTATTCGGCATGCAGCGCACGATGGCGCGGTAATCGCCGAGCCAGCGCGACAGGTCGGCCGCGCGGATGCCGGCCGCGATCGACAGGATCAATGGCGCCCGCTCGCCGTCGAGGAAGGGCAGCAACTGCGCCGCCACCTCGCGCATGCTTTGCGGTTTCACGGCCAGTACGATCACGTCCACGGCGCGCAGCGCGTCGCCGGCGGCGGAAGCCGTCGTCACGCCGAATTGCGCCCGCAGTTTTTCCAGCGCGGGCGCATGCGGGTCGATCACGTGGATGTTGCCGCCCAGGGTCAATTTACCCGCCAGGCCGGCGATCAGGGCCGCAGCCATATTGCCGCCGCCCACAAAGGCGATATTCAATTCTGTCGTCATGGTGATTCTTTCTATCAATCAGTTAAGAGTAATTGCGGGAACCAAAGATGGCGCTGCCCACGCGCACGATGGTGGCGCCTTCCAGCACGGCGGCGCGCAAGTCGGCCGACATGCCCATCGACAAGGTATCGAGCGCGAGGCCGTCCGCCTTCAATTGGTCGTACAGCGCGCGCAATTGCGCAAAGGCGGCGCGCTGCAGGTCGACATCCGTTTCCGGCTCGGGGATGGCCATCAGGCCGCGCAAGCGCAAACGGGGCAGTTGCGCCACGGCATGCGCCAGCGCCGGCAAGTCAGCCGGCGTCACGCCGCTCTTGCTGGCTTCGCCGCTGATATTGACTTGCAGGCAGATATTCAAGTCCGGCAAGCCGGCCGGGCGCTGCTCGGACAGGCGGGCGGCGATCTTTTCCCGTTCCACCGTATGCACCCAGTCAAAATGTTCGGCGATGGGGCGCGTCTTGTTGCTCTGGATGGGGCCGATGAAATGCCAGACGGGTGCGCCTTGCGGCAGCGCAAGCTTGACGGCGCTAATCTTGTCGAGCGCTTCCTGCAGGTAATTTTCGCCAAACGCCGCCTGGCCCGCGTGCATGGCTGCCAGCACGGCGTCCGCGCCGAAGGTTTTCGACACGGCCAGCAGGGTCACGTCACCAGGGGCGCGCTGCGCCTCCAAGGCGGCCTGCGCAATACTGTCGCGCACGGCTTGCAAGTTCTGTTCGATTGTGGACATAATCATTTTCTAGTGTATAGGGGCGGCGGCACAGTGCGCCAGCCCATCAATGCAGGCACAGGGATTATAAATGGACATCTCCGAACTACTCGCTTTCTCCGTCAGCAACAAGGCTTCCGACCTGCACCTGTCTTCCGGCCTGCCGCCGATGATACGGGTCAATGGCGACGTGCGCCGTCTGAACGTGGCGCCGCTCGAGCACAAGGAAGTGCACAGCATGATCTACGACATCATGAACGACAGCCAGCGCAAGGCGTATGAAGAAGCGCTGGAATGCGATTTTTCGTTCGAAATCCCCGGCCTGGCGCGCTTCCGCGTCAACGCCTACAATCAGGAACGCGGTGCGTCGGCCGTGCTGCGCACGATTCCGTCGAAGGTGCTGACCCTGGAAGAGCTCAACGCCCCCCGCATCTTCGGCGAGCTGGCCATGCGTCCGCGGGGACTCGTGCTGGTGACGGGCCCGACGGGTTCCGGCAAGTCGACCACCCTGGCGGCGATGGTGAACCACGTCAACGAGCGCCTGAACCACCATATATTGACCATCGAAGACCCGATCGAATTCGTGCATGAACCGAAGAAATGCCTGATCAACCAGCGCGAAGTCGGTTCCCACACGCATTCGTTCAGCAATGCGCTGCGCTCGGCCCTGCGCGAAGACCCGGACGTGATTTTGGTGGGCGAATTGCGCGACCTGGAAACCATCCGCCTGGCGCTGACGGCGGCCGAGACGGGCCACCTGGTGTTCGGCACCCTGCACACCTCGTCGGCGGCGAAATCGATCGACCGCATCATCGACGTCTTCCCTGCCGAGGAAAAGGAAATGGTGCGCGCCATGTTGTCCGAATCCTTGCAAGCCGTCATCTCGCAAAACTTGCTGAAAACCAAGGACGGCGCGGGCCGCGTGGCCGCGCATGAAATCATGCTGGCCACGCCTGCCGTGCGCAACCTGATCCGCGAAGCGAAAGTGGCGCAAATGTATTCGGCCATCCAGACGGGCAGCAACGTGGGCATGCAAACCCTGGACCAGTGCCTCACCGACTTGGTGCGGCGCGGCACGATCTCGGCGGAAACGGCCCGCTCGGCCGCCAAGTCCCCTGAAAACTTCCCCGGATAAGCCATGCAGACGACGCACGAACACTATGGCGCCATGCATGCGCTGCTGGCGCAGATGCGCGCACGGGGCGGATCCGACCTGTTCATCACGGCCGGCTTTCCCGCCGCCATCAAGCTCGACGGCAAGCTGACGCCGCTGGCTGGCGGCGCGCTTGACGCGGCACAGGCGGCCGGCTACGTGCGCGCCGTCATGAACGCGCGCCAGGCGGCCGAGTTCGAGTCCAGCCGCGAAGCCAATTTCGCCATCAGCCCGGAGGGACTGGGGCGTTTCCGCGTGTCCGCCTTCGTGCAGATGGGCCAGGCAGGCATGGTCTTGCGGTTGATCAATACCGCCATCCCCAGCCTCGCTGGTCTGGGTTTGCCCGCCATCCTGCAAGACATCGTGATGAGCAAGCGCGGCCTCGTCATCATGGTGGGCGCCACGGGCTGCGGCAAGTCGACCACCCTGGCGGCCATGGTGGGCCACCGCAACGCCCACAGCCACGGCCACATCATCACCATCGAAGACCCCGTGGAATTCATCCATCCGCACGGCAACTGTATCGTCACCCAGCGCGAAGTGGGCGTCGATACGGACGACTGGGCCACGGCCCTGAAAAACACCCTGCGCCAGGCGCCCGACGTGATACAGATCGGCGAAATCCGCGACCGCGACACCATGGACCACGCCATCGCGTTTGCCGAGACGGGCCATCTGTGCCTGGCGACCTTGCACGCGAACAACGCCAACCAGGCGCTGGACCGCATCATCAATTTCTTCCCCGAAGAGCGGCGCCAGCAGTTGCTGATGGACCTGTCGCTGAATTTGAAGGGCATGATTTCGCAGCGGCTGATCCCCAACAAGGATGGCGGCGGGCGCCAGGCGGCGCTGGAAATCCTGCTCAATTCGCCGCTGATGAGCGACCTGATCTTCAAGGGCCAGGTGCACGAGATCAAGGAATTGATGAAAAAATCGCGCGAGCATGGCATGCAGACTTTCGACCAGGCCCTGTTCGACCTGCACGAGACGGGCGCCATCAGCTATGAAGACGCGCTGCGCAATGCGGATTCCGTCAACGACCTGCGCCTGACGATCAAGCTCAAGGGCGCAACGGCGCCGGAACCGGCCCCGCAGGCGGGCGCCACCAAACTGGGACTCCTCTGACATGACCAGCATCCACAATTTCCAGGCCGAGGCACTGGACGGCACGCCGATCGACCTGGCGCGCTACAAGGGCAAGGTATTGCTGATCGTCAATACGGCCAGCGCCTGCGGCTTCACGCCGCAATACCAGGGGCTCGAAACGCTGTACCGCGAATTCCACGACCAGGGCCTGGTCGTGCTGGGTTTTCCCTGCAATCAATTCCGCCAGCAGGAACCGGGCTCGAACGCGGAAATTGGCGCCTTTTGCGAAAAAAACTTCGGCGTCACCTTTCCCCTGTTTGCCAAGGTCGACGTGAATGGCCCGCATACCCATCCCGTCTTTGCGCAATTAAAACAGGCGGCGCCCGGCATATTGGGCACGCAATCGATCAAATGGAATTTCACCAAGTTTCTGGTGCGCAAGGATGGCAGCGTATTTCGCCGCTATGCGACGGCCAGCAAGCCGGCCAGCCTGGCGGCCGACATACGGCAATTGCTACAAGAGTAGAAGCGCAATACTTTGACTTAAGACAACAATCATGTGAAATCAATAAAACTGTATTTATTTCATGCTTGATATCAATATTGTGTTTCAAATAGCAAATATCGGTGATAATGTTTACATAATTATTCGCAGATATCGATCATAAAACGATGCCAGTCTTTGGGAAAATATTATCTTCATGGATGCGGATGGGCAGTTATTCCCGCCTCTTCATCCCTATTACCTTCCTGATACTCGCCGTTTCCGCCTTTCGCTATCACGCCCTGCTCGGGACGGAAACGGCGCTGGCCAATGCCCGCTACCAGAGCGAAGCCCGGCAACTCGACCTGTTCCTGGCCAATAGCGTGCTGCCGCTGGCCGTGCATACGGACCGGCATGCGATGCACGACAGCGTGCGGCAAGTGCTGCGCAGCGCCCTGCCGCTGAACCGCAGCCTCGCCGCCATGCGCTGGGATACGGCTGGCGCGCATGTCGAAGTGCTGGCCGACAACAAGCTGACCGATACGCTGGCCGACGGCGTGCCGGCCTGGTTTGCACGCCTGGCGGGCATGGCGGCCATCCGCAGCCGCCTGACGGTGGCGCTGCCGGATGGCGGCGACGGCATCCTCGACGTGCATTACACGCCCGGCCTGCCCCTGGCGCAGGTGTGGCAACGGGTGCGCGGGCAGGCCGTCCTCAGCACCATCAACATCGTCCTCGTCTTCCTCCTGCTGGGCTTGATCCTGGCGTCGCACCGCAAGCTGCTGGCGCGGCTCGTGCAGGCGACGGACCGCTTCCGCGATGGCAACTTCGCCGTGCGCCTGGCGGCCGGCGCCACGCCCGAAGCGCAAGCCGTGTCGCAGTCGTTCAATGGCATGGCCGGCGATATCGAAGAATTGCTGACCTCGCTGAAGACCAGCCAGCGCCAGCTGGGCGAGCAGTTGAACGAAACCGTGCACATGCAGCAGGCGCTGCAAAAGCTGTCATGGCAAAACTACAATGACGTGCTGACGGGCTTGCCCAACCGCGCCGCGCTGGCCGCCCGTTTCGAACAGGAGCTGTTCCTGGCGCGCGAACGCCAGCGCCTGCTGGCCGTCTGCCTGTTCGACCTCGACCATTTCCAGGCCATCAACGACCGCTACGGCGCCGAAGCGGGCGATGAAATCCTCAAGCAGGTGGCCGGCCGCCTGCACGGCTTTACGGGCCAGATCCACTACGCGGCGCGCCTGGGCGGCGATGAATTCGTCCTGCTGCTGTGCGGCCAGGCCAGCATCGCCAGCATCGAACAGAACATCACGCAATTGCTGCAGGAACTGAGCCGCCCCTACCAGGGCGACCAGCAGGCGCTGCACGTGACGGCCAGCGTCGGCATCGCCGTCTACGCGGGCAAGGACTTGAATACGGAAAGCCTGCTGCGCCACGCCGACCACGCCGTCTACCAGGCGAAACTGACGGGGCGCAACCAGTACCACTTCTTCGACACCAACCTCGATGAAGAAGTGCGCACCCACCACAACCAGCGCACGGAAGTGCGCCAGGCCCTGATCAATGGCGAACTGCGGCTGTACTACCAGCCCAAGGTGAACATGCGCGCCGGCACGGTGGTAGGCATGGAAGCGCTGCTGCGCTGGCAGCACCCGCGCCGCGGCGTGCTGGCGCCCGCGCAATTCCTGCCGCTGGTGGAACAGACGGATCTGATCATCGACATCGGCGAATGGGTACTGCGCCAGGCCCTGTGGCAGATGCAGCGCTGGGTGGCTTGCGGCAAGCACTGGGTCGTCAGCGTGAATATCGCGGCGCGCCACTTCCAGCAACCGGACTTCGTCTCGCGCCTGGAAACCATCCTCGGCGAATTTCCCGGCGTGCGCGCCAGCATGCTGGAACTGGAAATCCTCGAATCGTCGGCCCTGCACGACATCGAAGACGTGCGCCGCATCATCCGCGCCTGCCAGGCGCTGGGCATCACCTTCGCGCTCGACGATTTCGGCACCGGCTACTCGTCGATGTCATACCTGAAACGCCTGCCGGCGAACATCGTCAAGATCGACCAGAGCTTCGTGCGCAACATGCTCAACGACCGCGACGACCTGCACCTGGTGCGCGCCGTCATCGGCCTGGCCCGCTCCTTCAGCTTGACGGTGATCGCCGAAGGCGTGGAAAGCGTCGAGCATGGCGCGCGATTGATCCAGCTGGGCTGCGACCTGGCGCAAGGCTACGGCATCGCCCGCCCCATGCCGGCCGACGCCGTGCTGGAATGGGCCAACAATTTCATCCCGGCGCCGCAATGGCGCATCGCGCAGTACAACGAAGTGCCTATTTGACCGGGGTCAAGGCGGAGTCGATCAATTCGATCCAGTGCCGCACGGGCGTCTCCGTGCCCGACTGCAGGTGGCTCAGGCAGCCGATATTCGCCGACACGATCATCTCCGGCTCGCACGCTTCCAGGTTCGCCACCTTGTTGTCGCGCAACTGCTGCGACAGTGCCGGCTGCAGGATCGAATACGTGCCCGCCGAACCGCAGCACAGATGGCTGTCGGCACACAGGCGCACGTCGACGCCGACGGCGCGCAGCACCTGCTCCACCTTGCCGCGCACCTGCTGGCCGTGCTGCAGGGTGCACGGCGGGTGGTACGCCACTCGCTTGCCGATGCGCCCTTGCAGCAGCGCCACCAGTTCCGCTTCAAACGCGGGCATGATCTCGGACAAGTCGCGCGTCAATGCCGCGATGCGCCGCGCCTTGTCCGCATAGCGGGCGTCGTGCGCCAGCAGATGGCCATATTCCTTCACCGTGGCGCCGCAGCCGGAGGCCGTCATGACGATGGCTTCCGCGCTGTCCACGCAATCTACGTAGGGCCACCAGGCGTCGATATTGCGGCGCATGTCGTCCAGCGCCGCTTCCTGGTCGTTCAAGTGATGGCGCAACGCGCCGCAGCAGCCCGCCTTGGGCGCGACGATCAGCTGCACGCCCAGGGCATCGAGCACGCGCGCCGTGGCCGCGTTGATGTTCGGCGACATGGCCGGCTGCACGCAGCCGTCGAGCAGCAGCATGGTGCGCGCATGCCGGCGCGCGGGCCATGCGCCGGCCTTTTCTCCCGGACGCAGCTTGTCCTGCAAACCTTTCGACAGCAACGGCCGCAGCGCCTGCCCCGCCTTGTACACGGGCGTAAACAGCCAGCGGCGCGGCAAGGCTTCCTTCAGGGCGAAGCGCAGCGCCCGTTCGCGCAAGGGGCGCTGCACGCGCTGTTCGACGACGTTGCGGCCGATGTCGACCAGGCGCCCGTACTGCACCCCCGAGGGACAGGTCGATTCGCAATTGCGGCAGGTCAGACAGCGGTCCAGGTGCGTCTGCGTCTTGACCGTAACGGGTGCGCCTTCGAGCACTTGCTTGATCAGGTAGATGCGTCCACGGGGGCCATCGAGTTCATCGCCCAGCAACTGGTAGGTGGGACAGGTGGCCGTGCAAAAGCCGCAATGCACGCAGGCGCGCAGGATGGCTTCGGCTTCGTCGCCTGCCGGCGTATTCTTGATGAAATCGGCGAGATTGGTTTGCATGCGCTCAAGTCATTCTGTGCGGGTTGAAGATGCCGGCCGGGTCGAAAGCGTGCCGCAGGCGCTGGTGGATTTTTTCAATGGCCGGCGCCAGCGGGTGGAACACGCCCACGGCCTTGTCGCCGCCGCGGAACAGGGTGGCGTGGCCCCCAAGCGCGGCCACGGCCTGGCGGATGTGCTGGCTGCCTGCCGCATCGGCGTCGCCGTCGAGCTTGAGCCAGCGCTGCGCCCCGCCCCATTCGATCAGCTGGCGCCCCATTAAAATCACGGCGCTGGCGTGCGGCGGCAGCGACAGGCGCCACAGGCTGCCCGCACCCGCGAAGAAAGCGTGCGTCTGTTCGCGCACGGACAGCCAGAAGGCGGCCGCGTCTTCGGCTGCCAGCAGCTCGCCTTTCAAGGATGTCAGGGCCGCCGACACGGCCGCCTCGGCGCCGGACAGGCGCACGCTCAAGACGCCGTCATGCCAGCAACTGGCGGAAATGGGCAGCGGCTTGCCCGCCCATTCATTGAGCATGCGCAAGGCGGCGATTTCAGCGCATTCCAGGCGCAAGGTCGCTTCGCGCAGCGGCAAGGGCAGCACTTTCAGCGACACTTCCAGGATCAGGCCCAGGGTACCCAGCGAGCCCGCCAGCAGGCGCGAGACATCGTAGCCGGCCACGTTTTTCATCACCTGCCCGCCGAAGGCCAGGCGCTGGCCGTGGCCATCCATCAGCACGGCGCCCAGCACAAAGTCGCGCAAGGCTCCCGCGCTGGCGCGGCGCGGGCCGGACAGGGCGCTGGCGACGACGCCGCCCACCGTGGCGCCCGGCCCGAAATGGGGCGGTTCGAAGGCCAGCATCTGGTTGCGCGCGGCCAGCGCCGCCTCGATCTCGGCAAGCGGCGTGCCGCAGCGGGCCGTGATCACCAGCTCCGTCGGCTCATAGTCGATGATGCCCGCATACGCGCGCGTATCGAGCACCTCGCCTGCCAGCTGCTGGCCATACCAGTCTTTCGTGCCGCCGCCGCGCAGGCGCAAGGGGCGGCCTGCCGCGCTGGCCGCCAGGATCTGCTGCCTGAATTGTTCCGCTATCGCTTGCAAGGGGGTCTCCGGAAAATTAAAAACGGGGCAGGTTGGCGAACGGCAGGCGTCCCGCCGTCACATGCATCTTGCCGAATTCGGCGCAGCGGTTCAAGGTGGGAATCGCCTTGTCCGGGTTCAGCAAGGCGTGAGGATCGAAAGCGCGCTTGACGGCAAAGAAGGCATCGAGTTCGGCGCGCGTAAATTGCACGCACATGGAATTGATCTTTTCCATGCCCACGCCATGTTCGCCCGTGATGGTGCCGCCCACGGCCACGCACAGGGCCAGGATGTCCGCGCCAAACGCTTCGGCGCGTTCGAATTCGCCGGGCATGTTGGCGTCGAACAGGATCAGGGGGTGCAAATTGCCGTCGCCCGCGTGGAACACGTTGGCGCAGCGCAAGCCATGCGTCGTTTCCATGCCGGCGATGCCCGTCAGGACTTCGGCCAGGCGCTTGCGCGGGATGGTGCCGTCCATGCAGTAGTAGTCGGGCGAGATGCGCCCCGCCGCGGGAAAGGCGTTCTTGCGGCCGGACCAGAATTTCATGCGCTCCGCTTCCGACTGCGACACGGCGATGGCGCTGGCGCCCGCCCCTTCCAGCACGGCCGTCATGCGGGCGATTTCCTCTTCCACTTCCTCGTGCGTGCCGTCCGCTTCGCACAGCAAGATGGCGGCCGCGTCGATGTCGTAGCCGGCCTTGACGAACGGTTCGACCATGCGCGACGACGTCCGGTCCATCATTTCCAGGCCGGCCGGGATGATGCCGGCCGCGATCACGTTGGCCACGGCATTGCCGCCCGTGACGACGTCGTCAAAGGACGCCATGATGACCCTCGCCGTGGCCGGCTTCGGGATCAGCTTGACCGTCACTTCCGTGACGATGCCCAGCATGCCTTCGGAGCCGATGAAGACGGCCAGCAAGTCGAGGCCGGGCGAGTCCAGGCATTCGCCGCCCAGTTCCAGCACGTCACCATCAATGGTAACAACCCGCACGCGCAGCACATTGTGCACGGTCAAGCCGTATTTCAGGCAATGCACGCCGCCCGAGTTTTCCGCCACGTTGCCGCCGATGCTGCAGGCGATTTGCGAGGACGGGTCGGGCGCGTAGTACAAGGCATATTGCGCCGCCGCTTCAGAAATGGCCAGGTTGCGCACGCCCGGCTGCACCACGGCCGTGCGCGCATACGCATCAAGGCGCACGATGCGGTTCAAACGCGCCGTCGACAGCACCACGCCGTCGGCGATGGGCAAGGCGCCGCCCGACAGGCCCGTGCCCGCGCCGCGCGGCACGATCGGCACCTTCAACGCGCGGCAGACGCCGAGGATGGCGATGACCTGTTCTTCCGTATCCGGCAACGTCACCACCATCGGCAGCTGGCGGTAGGCGGCCAGGCCATCGCATTCGTACGGGCGCGTATCTTCGGCGTCGGACAGCACGCAACGGGCCGGCAGCACGGCCAGCAGGGCCGCGACGACGGCTTGCTGGCGCGCGGCGGTCAATCCGGATTCAGGGGCGGCATTGAGCATAGGATGTGAGCAAAAGTGCATGGGCGTGCAACGATTGTAAGCACAAAAGCGGCGCGCAGCGCATTTTTTGTCCTATTTGCGGGCAAATCCGGGGCCAGGCGGCGCGCGGTGTCGTATGCTGCCCCCATTCTTCTTTACAGGATCGACATCATGGGCAACCGACTTTCGAAAATCGCCACGCGCACGGGCGACAATGGCAGCACCGGCCTGGGCGACGGCAGCCGCACCAGCAAGGACAGTGTCCGCATCCACGCCATGGGCGACGTGGACGAACTCAATTCGAATCTGGGATTGCTGCTGTGCGAAGCCATGCCCGACGCCCTGCGCGACGAACTGGTGGCCATCCAGCACGATCTGTTCGACCTGGGCGGAGAAATCTGCATCCCCGGCTACCAGTTGATCAAGGAAGAGCACGTACTGCGCCTCGACGACTTGCTGGCGAAATACAATGCGGACTTGCCGGCCTTGAGCGAATTCATCCTGCCGGCCGGTTCGCGCGCCGCCTCGCTGGCGCATGTGTGCCGCACCGTGTGCCGCCGCGCCGAGCGCAGCATCGTCGCGCTGGCCAATGCGGAACCGCTGCACGAACATCCGCGCCAGTACGTGAACCGCCTGTCGGACCTGCTGTTCGTGCTGTCGCGCGTGCTGAACCGCTTTGCCGGCGGCAGCGACGTGCTGTGGCGACATGACCGCACGCGGGGATAAGCCGCCTACGCCGGCCTGACCAGCGTACTGGCCAGCCGGCAAACTTTATTGAATGCTACTCTTGCGCGCAGCTGTTGTAGCACATCTGATGAATCTTGGTGCAGGCGCCTGGCGACCTTGGATGGTCGGTCATGCACTGGTCCAGCCCTTCATCGCATTGCGAATAGCATTCCGGCTCGCCGCCGGCGATCGCATACGAGGCGCTGACGCCCATGGCAAACAAAAAGAAACCCAGTTTTTTGAACATAAGCACTCCTGTTGAATTGACAGACGATGACGTACATCCATGGCGCGCCGTCTTTTACGCGCCATCCGGCAATCAGATTTTCTTCAGCGCCGCTTCCAGCGCGCCCGTATTGAAACCCTGGATCTTGCGGTTGCCGATCAACACCACGGGCACGCCGCCGCCGCCGAGTTCTTCATGGGCTTTTTTCGCTTCCGGCGATTTTTCGATATCGAGATCGACAAAGTCGATCTTGTTTTCCTTGAAGTACGCGCGCGTCTTGGCGCAATAGCCGCACCAGTCCGTGCCATACAACACCACCTTCGCCTGGGCATTCGGGAAATACGCGGCGTAATTGCCTTCCGTGTAAGTCGATTTGAATAAACCAGGCAATAAAGACAGGCCATAACCGCTGCCCAGGCCGGCGGCCAGAATCACGCAATACATGGCGATGGTTTTAATTTTCTTTTGCATCATGAAGCCACCTTGACGTCGTTACTTCCAAGCCGGAGCAATGCTTGCGCCCCGGCACACCTGGTTTTCTTAATTCAAGGCGCAATCGGCCTTGCATGCATTTAACAAATCCTTGCACGTGTTGCTGGAATGGCCAGAATCGAGGCAATCGGTAAAGCTGCCATAGCACTCGCGCTGGCAGTCGCTCAAACCATTGCCGGCTGCTCCCACCGAATAGGACGCGCTGACACCGACGGCGAACAGGAAAAGTGCGATCTTCTTAAACATTTTCTACCTTTCGATTGACGTGGAAAAACAATGCCACTTGCGCTTAGCTGCTTATTACCTTATAGAATTTATATCGTACAAAATCGAATATAGACCGCACTTATTTTAGAGTCAACGTTTCCTTTCGATAAATTTCCAATTTAGAAAATATATCGGGAAAGCCTCTTGAATGTGGAATTTGGAGAGATTGGGAGGCGCCAAACGTCTATACAATATCGGCGCCGCAAGCAAGTAAAGGCCGGCTGCGGGCGCAGCCGGCCGAGCGGCTACAGCACTTCCAGAAAACTCTTCAAGGCGATGATTTCATCGGACGTCAGCTGCAAGCGCTGCAACAGGGGCGACGTGACGGGAAACTTCGGATCGGCCGCCTGCTGTGCGTTCTGCGGCACGGGGCGCGACATGCCCGCGTTATACATGTTCAACATGCCCACCATCTGCGCGAACGCGCCATTGTGCATCCACGGCCCCGATTGCGCCACGCCGCGCAACCCCGGCGTGCGGAACTTGCCCACGTCCTCATTCTTGCCCGTCACCAGGTAGCGCCCCAGGTCTTCATACTTGCGGCTGCCGTAATTGCTCAGCCCGAGGTTGTGGAATTGCTGGTCCGTCAGCAAGGCGCCGCTGTGGCAAGTCATGCAGCGCGCCTTGGTGCGGAACAGGTGCAGGCCCAGCAGCTCGCGGTCGTTCAAGGCCGTGCGTTCGCCCTCCAGGAAGGTATCGAAACGCGTGACGGGCGGCAGCAGGGTGCGCTGGTAGTCGGCCAGCGCCGTCAGGATGCGCGGCAAGGTCACGCCGGCGCCCTGGCCAAAAGCCGCGTCGAACTGCGCCGGGTAGTCGCCCTGTGCGGCCAGCTTGGCGGGCAATTGCGCAGCCACGGCCGCCATTTCATCCGGATGCTGCAAGGGGCCCAGCGCCTGCTCTTCCAGGGTGGCGGCGCGGCCATCCCAGAACAGCATCCTGACCTGCGCCACGCCCAGCAGGCCCGGCGCATTGCGCTGGCCCAGCCGGCCTTCGTGTCCCACGGAAACGCGCTTGCTGTCGGCAAAGCTGTGGTCGGGACTGTGGCAGCTGATGCAGGCCACCGCGTTCGCGCGCGACAAGCGCGGGTCGTTGAACAGACGCTGCCCCAGCGCCGCGACGGCCGGCGCCACGGGCGGCACAGGTATGGCCGAGACGGGTGCCATTTCCGCGGCGGCCACGCCGACGGGCAGGTGCGGACGGGGCCAGTCGGCAATGGGACGGGCATACGCCTGGCGCAGACAGGCTGCATTCCAGCCCGCCGGCGTGGCGCAAACGGTGGTAGTGGCTTCGCGCGCCGCCGCATCCCCTCCTGCAGGCAATCCCACTGTCATGGCCAGCAGCGCTGCGGCCACCCATCCGGTCTTTCCTGTTGTAAATCTATACACGTCGCTCATTCCTCTTTTGTACGCTGGCTTCGACCAATGATAACCAGCAACATGGCAGCAGCACAGCGAAAGGGGACAGGGCTTGTCTATTCGGCGATCTGCGTCAATTTTCCCGGCGTTTCCTCCGCCTGCGCCTGCACATGTTCGCGCAGCAAGCCGCGCAGCAACTGCACCTGCGCCACGGCATCGGCCTGCAGCGGCGTCAGGCTGTCGGCAACGCAGGGACCAGGCGCGCTGGCGTCGGCGGCGCCGCGCAGCAAGGCATCGATTTCCCCGCTGACGCCGGCGATCCACTGCTGCAGTGCGGGCGGCGCCGGCTCGGCCTGGGGACTCAGGCTGATGCGCGCCGTGCTGCCCGCCACGCGGCGCAGCAGCGGCAAGGTGCGCAGGGCCGCCAGGCCCACGCCGCTGCTGCGGTCCAGGCGGCGCTCGATGCGCAAGCGCTGCAAGACCTGTTCCGCGTTATTGCTGGCCAGGCCCGCCTCGCGGCGCAGGCGCGCGATGGCGCTGTCCCACTTTCCGCCCGCCGCCAGCACGGCCAGCAGGTATTTCAGGTTGGCCGACACGGCTTTCGCCAGGCGCTGATCCAGGTCGTCCGCCTCGCGGTCGGGCCACAGGAAAAACGTGGCCAGCAAGGCCAGCACGCAGCCCAGCACATTGTTGCCCAAGCGACTCATCGCATACACCATCTCGCTGGCCGGCGCCGCATAGTCGGCCACCAGCACGAAGGCGGGCGTCATGAACAGCACGTGCAGGCTGTAGCTGACACGGCGCAAGGCCATGGTAGCGACGATCAGGGGAAACACCACGAGCGAGATGCCCAGCGGCGTGTAAATGACCAGGCCGATCAGCACGGCCAGCACGGCGCCCAGCACGCTGCCCGCCACCCGCTCGATGCCGCGCGGCCAGGTGGTCGACACGGACGGCTGCAGTATCAATAAGGTCGCCATGGTGGCCCAGTAGCCGAACGGAATGTGCAAGGCCTCGACCAGCAGGAAGCCGGCCGTCGTCGCCAGCGACACGCGCGCCGCATGGCGCCAGCTCAGCGACTGCGGCGTGGCGTTGACTTTCGCCGTCTGCCACGCCTGCCCCAGCGCCAGGAAAGCCGCCTCGCGCCACGGCAGCTGCGCCGCGCGCGGCAAGCCCAGCTCCATGAAGTCCACGTTCAGGCGCAGCGGCAGCAAGGCGCCCAGCGCCGCTTCCAGGCGCCGTCCGCAGCCAGCCAGGCGGCGCTGCAATTCCAGGGGCGGCGTTTCCGGCTGGCGCTGCACGGCTTGCCCCAGGCGGCGCAGCAGCACGGCCATCACTTCCAGGCTGCGCCGCGCGCGCGGGTCCTGGCGCAGGCGCTGCTGCTCGCGCTCGCACGTATGCGTGACGGCGATCAGATAGGCGAAGATGCGCTCGGCGTCGCTGAGCGCCAGCAGCAGGTTGTCGTACAGGGCGCTGCGGCCCGCGCGCGCGGGCGGTACGGCGGCCAGCGCCACGCGCGCCGCTTCCAGCGCGGCGCGCGCCTGCGAACGGTAGCTGGCGCCATGCGCGGCAACGTCCGCCTGCGCCGCATCATGTGCGAGGAAGCGCGCATTGTCGCGCGCGATGCCGGCCAGGCGCGAATACGCGGCGCGGATGGCGCGCCGGCTCGGGCCGAATGGGTGGATGCGCCAGACGGTAAAACTGAGCACGGTGGCGAACAGGCAGCCGAACATGTACAGGCCCAGGAAAGGCGCCGTCTGCGTCATCGATGCCAGCGGATGCGTGACCATCACCACGCACGCCGTGGCGGCCAGGATGGCCACCTGCGCCGTGGCCGCGCCCCAGATGCGCGCCAGCGCGCCGGCCCAGGAAAACAGCAGCACGGCGATGGCGGCCGTCGCCACGCCATGGCCGGCCGCCAGCGCCGTCAGGCCGCCGGCCACGGTCGACAGCAAGCCGAAGCCCACCATCGAGACGAAGCGCATGCGCCGCGTGCCGGCCGCGTCGGCCAGGCACGTCCAGAAGGCGCCGATGGCGGCCCAGGAAAAATCGGGATGGTCGAACAGCAGGCCCAGCAGCAGCATGGCGCTCGAGGCGCACGCGGCCCGCAAGCCTTCGGACAGGTTCGTTTCATCGATGGCCAGGCTGACCATCCACAGGGGACGGCGCTGCGCCAGGGTGTCGGTATAGGCGTGCACGCCCGTCAGCCAGCGGCCGGCCAGTGCGCGCGAACGGCGGTGAAGTTTCCTGAGATACAAGTTGGACTTTGAAAGGGTATCAAAGCGTCATCGTAGCATTCCCGAGCGAAAAATGTTGCAGTGCAGCGTAAAATCCCCGGGAGCGAAAAAAAAGCGACACCGCGGTGTCGCTTTTCCGTATGCAAGCCAGCTTAGCTGACAGCTGCCAGGCGCGGCGGCTGCGTGCCGCCAAAACGCTGTTCGATCGAGGCGGCGATGCCGCTGGCGTCCAGGCCCACGCTTTTCAGCAGCTGCACGGGGTCGCCATGGTCGATGAAGGTGTCGG
Source organism: Janthinobacterium sp. P210005 (assembly GCF_036231865.1). Taxonomy (NCBI): domain Bacteria; kingdom Pseudomonadati; phylum Pseudomonadota; class Betaproteobacteria; order Burkholderiales; family Oxalobacteraceae; genus Janthinobacterium; species Janthinobacterium sp. P210005. The sequence goes on along the minus strand of NZ_JAZARC010000008.1, from coordinate 158,001 downwards.
GCAAGCCCAGCATCAGGATAGGCTTGACGATGCCCTCCGCCGCCAGGGCCTCGGCCACGGCCGAGCCGGCGCCGCCCATGATGCAGCCCTCTTCCACCGTCACCAGGTAATCGTGCTCGGCAGCCAGCTGTTTCACCAATGCCACGTCGAGCGGCTTGACGAAGCGCATGTTGGCCACCGTCGCGTCGAGCTTCTCGCCCGCCGCCACGCTAGTCGCCACCATCGAACCGAAGGCCAGGATGGCGATGCGCTGGCCCTGGCGCTTGATCTCGCCCTTGCCGATCTCGATGCTGGTCAGTTCCGGCACGATGGCCACACCCGCGCCGGCGCCGCGCGGATAGCGGATGGCGGCCGGGCCAGGATAGTGGTAGCCCGTGGTCAGCATTTGGCGGCATTCGTTTTCATCCGACGCGGCCATGATGACCATGTTCGGGATGCAGCGCAGGAACGCCATGTCGTAGTTGCCCGCGTGCGTGGCGCCGTCGGCGCCCACGAGGCCGGCGCGGTCCAGCGCGAACGTCACGTCCAGGTTTTGCAGGGCCACATCGTGGATCAGCTGGTCGTAGGCGCGCTGCAGGAAGGTCGAATAGATGGCCACGACGGGTTTCAAGCCTTCGCAAGCCAGGCCCGCACCGAACGTCACGGAATGCTGCTCGGCAATGCCGACGTCGAAGTAGCGGGTCGGGAATTTCTGTTCGAACTTGACCATGCCCGAGCCTTCGCGCATGGCCGGCGTGATGCCCACCAGGCGCTTGTCGTGCGCGGCCATGTCGCACAGCCAGTTGCCGAACACTTCCGTGTACGTCATCTTGGCGGGCGCCGTGGCCGGCTTGATGCCTTCGGCCGGGTTGAACTTGCCCGTGCCGTGGTACAGAATCGGTTCCGCTTCGGCCAGCTTGTAGCCTTGCCCCTTCTTGGTCACCACGTGCAGGAATTGCGGACCCTTCAATTGCTTGATATTTTGCAAGGTCGGGATCAGCGAATCGAGGTCGTGGCCGTCGATGGGACCGATGTAGTTGAAACCGAATTCTTCGAACATGGTGGCGGGCACGACCATGCCCTTGGCATGCTCTTCAAAGCGCTTCGCCAGTTCCAGCACGGGGCCGGGCAAGACGGACTTGCCGACGTTTTTCGCGGCCGCATAGAACTGGCCCGACATCAATCGCGCCAGGTGGCGGTTCAGCGCGCCCACGGGCGGCGAGATCGACATGTCGTTGTCGTTCAGAATTACCAGCAGATTGACGTCTTCCTGCACGCCCGCATTGTTCATCGCTTCGAAAGCCATGCCGGCCGTCATCGAACCGTCGCCGATCACGGCGATTGCGTGCAGCGGGTCGCCCTTGATCTTGGCCGCTTGCGCCATGCCCAGCGCGGCGGAAATGGACGTCGACGAGTGCGCCGTGCCGAAGGTGTCGTATTCGCTCTCGTCGCGCTTCGGGAAGCCGGAAATGCCGTCTTTCTGGCGCAGGGTGTGCATGCGCTCGCGGCGGCCCGTGAGGATCTTGTGCGAATAGGTCTGGTGGCCCACGTCCCAGACGATGCGGTCGTGCGGCGTGTTGAAGACGTAATGCAGCGCGACGGTCAGCTCGACCGTGCCCAGGTTGGACGACAGGTGGCCGCCCGTCTTGGAAACGGAATCGAGCAGGAAGCTGCGCAATTCCTGGGCCAGCGGCACCAGTTGCGAGCGGGCCAGCTTGCGCACTTGCGCTGGTTCATTGATGGTTTCTAACAGTTTCATTTATGCCTTCCGCTGCACGACCAGGTCCGCCAGCTCGCGCAAACGGCGTGCCTTGTCCCCGAATGGCGCCAGCGCCGCATGGGCGTCGCACCGCAATTGTTCTGCCAGGGCTTTCGATGGTGCCAGCCCCAGTATCGATACGTAGGTGGGCTTGTTGGCGGCCGCATCCTTGCCTGCCGTCTTGCCCAGGGTGGCCGAATCGGCTGTTGCGTCGAGCACGTCGTCGACCACCTGGAACGCCAAGCCCACGGCGCGCGCATACGCGTTCAGCGCCGTCATCTCGTCCGCCGTCAAGTCCTTGCCGGCCAGCGCGCCGAGAATCACGGCCGCGCGCAGCAAGGCGCCCGTTTTGAGTTGATGCATCTGTTCCAGCTGCGGCAGGGTCAAGGCCAGGCCGACACTGTCGAGGTCGATCGCCTGGCCGCCGCACATGCCGGCAGAACCGGAGGCGTGCGCCAGCAGCTTGATCATGGCCATTTGCCGCGCGGGAGGAATCGCCGCGCCGTCGGCCAGCAGCATGAACGCCTGCGATTGCAGCGCGTCACCCACCAGCAGGGCCGTCGCCTCGTCGTAGGCGATGTGCACGGTGGGCTTGCCACGGCGCAAGGCATCGTCATCCATGCAGGGCATGTCGTCATGCACGAGCGAATACACGTGAATCATTTCCAGCGCGCAAGCAGCGCGCGCGAGGGTATCTTGATCGGCATCAAACAGTTCGCCAGCCGCCATCACCAGCAGCGGGCGCACGCGCTTGCCGCCGCCCAGCAGCGCATAGCGCATGGCAGCGTGCAGCTTGTGCGGCACGGCGTCCGCCGCCGGCAGGAACTGGTCGAGCCGGCCTTCCACGCCGGACTGGGTGCTTTGCATCCAGTCGCCGAAGGTAACGCCGTCTTGTTGCATGCTGGCCATCATTGGGCGGCCTCGCCGGCATCCACGAACGGTTTCAACATGTCGCCTTCGAGTACTTTCACCTGCGCTTCGACACTGTCGAGCTGGGTCGCGCAATACTTGACCAGTTCCGAGCCGCGCTGATACGCCGCGACCGATGCTTCCAGCGGCAACTGGCCCGCTTCCATTTGCGTTACCAGCTGCGCCAGTTCCGCCATTGCCTCTTCAAACGAGGCCGGCACTGCGGCAGCGGCAGTTAATTTCTTCGACATAGACTCAGATCTCTTCGTGGCACGAGGGGCTTGTAGGGAGACGCCGGGGATTCCCGGCCAGCATAGAAGCGTTATTTTAGAACAAACCACACTATTAAGTGAAAACTAAAGCGCAATCGACGCGCTCAAAGTCAATAGCGTTGCCAGCTTGTCAGTAGATTTTAGCCGAATCGCCCCTCTGCGCCGGAAATTGCGCGCCAAATGACAATGTTTCTCATTAAAAGCCTATTTGCCGGGGGGTTTTGATAATGCCGAGGCCGATCCGCGCTATAATCGCCGGTTCTGTCCGAAATACCGTTTCAACAAATTTGAATTCAGGTCTTTGCGGATTCTTTCTCTCTGTAGCGGTTGCCCAGGGAATGGCCTGGGGCACTGCTGACCGTTGTACATTTATGGGGGGTTGGGATGTCCGATCTGGCTACTCACGCCAAGCTGGCGCGCTCAAACGCGCAACTTCCGGTCCACGTCTATTTTGACGAAACGCTGTTGCAGCGTGAAATGCAACAATTGTTCCAAGCCGGCCCGCGCTATGTCGGGCACGAGCTGATGGTGCCGGAAACCGGCGATTTTGCGACCCTGGCGTCTGAGAACGAAGGGCGCATGCTCGTGCGCAACGCCAATGGCATCGAAGTGCTGTCCAACGTGTGCCGCCACCGGCAGGCGCTGATGTTCAATGGCCGCGGCAATGCGAACCATATCGTCTGCCCGCTGCACCGCTGGACCTACGACCTCAAGGGTGAACTGATCGGCGCGCCGCATTTCCCCGAGACGCCGTGCCTGAACCTGTCGAAAACGCCGCTGCAAAGCTGGAATGGCTTGCTGTTCGAGCAAAATGGCTACAACGTGATGGAAAAATTGAAAGATTTGTCCGTCTCGAAAGACCTCGACTTTTCCGGCTACATGTTCGACCACGTGGAAATCCACGAGTGCGACTATAACTGGAAGACTTTCATCGAAGTCTATCTGGAAGACTATCACGTGGAACCGTTCCACCCGGGCCTGGGCAGCTTCGTCAGCTGCGACGACCTGCGCTGGGAATTCGGCAAGGATTACAGCGTGCAGACGGTGGGCGTGCACCGCGGCTTGCAGCAAGCCGGCTCACCTGCTTACAAGAAATGGCAAGAGCAGGTGCTGCAATTCCGCGGCGGCGAAGTGCCGCCGTATGGCGCCATCTGGCTGACCCTGTATCCGAACATCATGGTCGAATGGTATCCGCACGTGCTGGTCGTCTCTACCCTGTGGCCCGACGGCCCGCAAAAGACGCGCAACGTGGTGGAGTTTTATTACCCAGAAGAAATTGTGTTGTTCGAGCGCGACTTCGTCGAAGCGGAACGGGCTGCCTACATGGAAACCTGCGTCGAGGACGATGAAATCGCCCAACGCATGGATGCGGGCCGCAAGGCCCTGATGGCGCGCGGCGTGAGCGAAGTGGGTCCTTACCAGTCGCCGATGGAAGATGGCATGCAGCATTTCCACGAGTGGTACCGCAACAATATCGAACTGTAATCCCTCAAGGGCCGCCTCGTGCGGCCTTTTTTTATCCCCGCGTTTTTCAGGAATCAGATGCAATCTCTTTGGATGCTGTTTGCAAGTTTCATGTTTGCCATCATGGGCGTGTGCGTCAAATTGGCGTCGGACATGTATTCGACGTCTGAAATCGTCATGTATCGCGGCATCATCGGCATGACCGTCATGAGCTGCACGATTTTGTACCAGGGCGGCAGTTTTAAAACCACGATGCCGGGCCAGCATCTGTGGCGCGGCGTGGTGGGCGTGATCGCCCTGTGGCTGTGGTTTTATGCGATCGCCATCCTGCCGCTGGCCACGGCCATGACGCTCAATTACATGGCGCCCATCTGGATCGCCGTGATCCTGCTGGCGGGCGGCTGGTGGAAGGCAACGCAGCAAGTCGAGTGGCCGCTGGTGGCGGCCATCGCCATGAGCTTTGTCGGCGTGACCCTGCTGCTGCAACCCGTATTCGAGACGGACCAGGCGGCCGGCGCCATCACGGCCTTGATTTCCGGCATGCTGTCGGCCCTCGCCTACCTGCAAGTGCGCAAGCTGGGCTTGCTGGGCGAACCCGAATACCGGGTCGTATTCTATTTCTCGGTCGTCAATTTCCTCGCCGGCGTGATCGGCCACGTGGCCAGCGCCGCCAGCGGCCCCGTCGTCTGGCATGCGCACACGAGCGGCTACGGCATCGGCTTGCTGGCCGCCATCGGCCTGTGCGCCACCATGGCGCAGATGGCCATGACGCGCGCCTACCGCCTGGGCAAGACCCTCGTGGTGGCCAATCTGCAATACACAGGTATCGTCTTTTCCAGCTTCTGGGGCGTGGTGATCTTTGGCGACCTGTTCGACTGGCATGGCTGGGCCGGCATCGGCATCATTCTCGCTTCCGGCATCGCGGCAACCTATTACAATACCCGCAACACGACCCGTGGCGCGGCGATCGCGCGCACGGATCCCATCGCCAGCGAAGTGTAAGGAGTCATGACCTTGTATACGACCTTGATCAACAGCAATGATTTGTCCAGCCACCTGAATGACAGCAACTGGGTCATCCTCGATTGCCGCCACGACTTGCTCAACCCGACGGCCGGCAGCGACGCGTTTGCCGCCGGCCACATCCAGAACGCCCAGTTCGCCGATATCGACACGGCCCTGTCCGGCCCCAAGACGGCGCGCGGCGCGGCCTTCACGGGCCGCCATCCCTTGCCTGACCGCAACGCCCTGCTGGCCACCCTGCGCAGCTGGGGCATCGATGACGACACGCAAGTGGTCGCCTATGACGGGCAAGGCGGCATGTTCGCCGCCCGTTTGTGGTGGCTGCTGCGCTGGGTCGGCCACCCGGCCGTCGCCGTGCTCGACGGCGGCCTGGCCGCCTGGCAGGCACAGGGCTTGCCGCTGGTTACGCCCGTGGCGCCGCGCCCTGCCGGCAAGCTCACGGAAAAAGCCAGCCTGACGCGCACCGTGACCGTGCAAGACGTCATCGCCAACCTGGAAACCCGGGCCTTGACGGTGATCGACGCGCGCGCGCCCGACCGCTACCGGGGCGAAAACGAAACCATCGACCCCGTGGGCGGCCATATCCCCGGCGCGAAAAACCGTTTCTTCAAGGATAATTTACAAGCAGACGGCCGTTTCAAAAGCGCCGAGGAACTGCGGCGCGATTTCAACGCATTGTTTGATGCACCACAAGCGGCCATCCTGCAATGCGGCTCCGGCGTGACGGCTTGCCACAACTTGCTGGCCCTGGAAGTGGCGGGCTTGCCTGGCGCAGCCCTGTATCCGGGCTCGTGGAGCGAATGGTGCGCCGATCCGGCGCGGCCCGTGGCGACGGGTAACTAAAAAAAAGCGGACCTCGGTCCGCTTTTTTATGCTCTGTGGGTAACTACGACGTTATCCCCAGCGCTTGATTCAACTGCTCCAGTTCCGCCTGCCACGCCTGCTGGCTGGCCGGCTTCTGGTGGCGCGGTTTTCTCGCCAGGTCTTCCGCCAGCAATTGTTCCAGTTCGCACAAGCGTTCCAGCTGGACGTCGACGTCGGTTTGCGCTGGCGCAAGCGCAGCCGTTTCCACGCGCGGCGCGGACGCCGGCGCTTGCCCATCCTCAAGACTCAGCCGTGCATACGCGCTGGATGCATCGGGCCACTCTTCCAGCCCGCCATCGGCCACCACCCAGTAGCGGTTGCACGCCGTCTCGATCAGGTCGCGGTCGTGCGACACCAGCAGGCAGCCCCCTTCGAAGCCCTGCAGCGCCAGCCCCAGCTCCGCCTTGCCCTGCATGTCCAGGTGGTTGCTGGGCTCGTCGAGCAGCAGCAAGTGATAACTGGCCAGCGACAGTCCCAGGAACAGCAGCCGCGCCCGCTCGCCGCCACTCAGGGTGGCCACCGTCTGGCCATGGCGCGCATACGGGAAACCGGCCGCTATCAACGCCTGCTTGCGCGCCACCTGGCTGCGCGCAGCCTCGTTTTGCACGGCGAACGGGTACAGGGCGTCGGACAGGTCGGCCGTATCGGCCAGTTGCTTGAGCGACTGGTCGTAATAGCCGATGTTTGCCGCCTTGTGGTAGCGCAAGTCCGCACGTTCCTCCTGCGCCTGGATCGCTTGCCAGCACAGGCGCAGCAGCGACGACTTGCCGCTGCCGTTGGCGCCCAGCAAGGCGATACGGTCGCCCGGTTTCAGCCACAGCTGGCCGACCTGGAACAGCACGGGAGACGTAGGCACGGCGCGCACGTCCAGGCCATCGAGCGCCAGCAGCTGGTCGGCCGCCAGCGCCTTGCCGCGCAGACTCAAGCGCCACGGCGCGCCATCGCTGACGAACGACTGCTCATCCTTCAACTTGTCGATGCGCCGCTGCATGGTCTTGGCCTTGCGCGCCAGGTCTTCATTGTCATAGGTGCGGCCCCACAAGGCCAGGCGGGCGCTGCTGGCAGACAGGCGGTCGATTTCCTTCTGTTCGGCCGCATGGCGGGCGGCGGCGGCAATATCGGCCTCGGCCAGCGCCGCCAGCGCGGGGCCGCACGGCAGGTCGAAATCGTAGAGCCGGCGGTCGCGCAAGATCCAGCTGCGCGTGGCCACGTTGTCGAGCAAGCGCTGGTCGTGCGAGACGAGGATGAAGGCGCCGCGCCAGGCCAGCAGGAATTGCTCCAGCCACAGCAGCGACGGCAAGTCCAGGTGATTGCTCGGCTCGTCGAGCAGCAGCACGTTCGGTTCTTGCAGCAGGGCACGCCCCAGCAGCAGTCGCGTGTGCTGGCCGCCGGACAGCGAGTGCACGGGCACTTGCGCCGTATCAACATCAAAACCCAGTTCGGCCAGCAGGCTGTCAACCCTCCAATGCAGTTCCGGCTGCTCCAGCACGGGCGCCAGCAAGGCGTCGTACAGACTCAGGCTGGCAAGTTCAGGCGGCAAGTGCTGCTCCACATGCTGCAAGCGGCAGGCACGGGAATAATGGATGGTGCCGGACGTGGCTGCACGCGTGCCGCTGAGCAATCCCAGCAAGGTGGATTTGCCGCAGCCATTGTGGCCGATCAGGCCGATGCGGTCGCCCTGGCGCAAGGTAAAGGCGAGTTCATGGAAGAGGAAACCGTCGTGGGTGTCCAGTTGTAAAGCTTGTGTCGAGATCAGGGTAGTCATGGCTCTTGTCTTTGTTCGGGATGCAAGCATCCGCGTTAACAGGAGCGCTAACGACAACGGAGTACCAGGAAAGGACTCGTCTGGGAGGGTGACTTTGCTCTGGCCAGGTTATCGCAGCGCGATAGAACGTGGGCAAGAGCTGGCAAATGCGCTTAAAGAGCGTGCGCGCCATACGGCGAGCAACAAGTTTTCTTCCATGATATTTTCCTCCTTTCTGTGCAAGTTAGTCAGAAAGGCAATATAGCATAGGTAGCACTGCGCCGGCAGTGCCGGACATCAACCGCCGTGGCGCTTATGCGTCAGGAACAGCACGATGCACACGCCCAGCCCGATCAGCAGCACTTGCGGGATGGTTTCGCGCAAGGTGGCGCGGCGCTGCATCTGCGGCATCAGGTCGCTCAAGGCGATGTAGATGAAGCCGGACGAGGCAAACACGAGCACGTAAGGAATCAGGTTGCTGGCGCGGTCCAGGGTGAAATAGCCGAGCAAGCCGCCCGCCACCGCCATCAGGCTGCACAGCAGATTGAAGATGTAGGCGCGCAGGCGCGAGAAACCCGCGTTGAGCAGCACGATGAAGTCGCCGATTTCCTGCGGAATTTCATGCGCGATGATGGCCAGGCCCGTCACCAGGCCCAGCTTCGGGTCGGCCAGGAAGGCGGCGGCGATCAAAATGCCGTCCGTAAAGTTGTGCATGCCGTCGCCCACTAGAATCATCCAGCCGGACTTGCCCGCTTCGTGCTTGTCGTGGCCGTGCGCATGGTGGTGGCCGTCGCCTTCGTGGTGGTGCGAATGGCGCAAAATCGCGAATTTTTCCAGCATGAAAAAGGCCAGCAAGCCCGCCAGCAGGGTGGCGAACAGACTGCGCGGGTCCGCCTGCGATTCGAACGCTTCGGGCAAGGCGTGCAGCAGGGACGTCGACAACATGATGCCGACGGACAAGCTGACCATGCGCTCGACCACTTTGGAGAGGAATGCAAACGAAAAGATCGCCGCCGCGGTAATGCTGAACACGCCCGCGATCGTGGTCGCGAGCAAAATGGATATAAGGACGGGATCGATGATTTTCTTACCTCAAAATGGCGCCGGGTCACTGGCGCCCGCGATGCTGGCGTCTGGCCTGATGAATGCGTTGTTATCTATTGTTTAATTTTTTGCGCGTTTGGCGGCAGCGTCGCGCGATGAAGATGCAATTGTACTGCATTGGCGCGCACCGGGCATTTTACAGCCCGGTGCAGCTTGCGCGTCAATTTCTGGAAAATGCGGTATTTTTCTGTTGTGGCATTACGCCACGCCATGCTTTTTGAACCAGGCCAGGCAACGCGCATAACCGTCTTTCGCATCGGCCGCCACATAGCTGGGGCGGTAATCGGCATTGAAGGCGTGGCCCGCATCGGGATACACGACAAACTCGGATTGGTTGCCGCCCTTGGCCAGCGCATCCTTCATCTTGCCGATCGATTCCTGGCTGATGCCCGTATCCTTGCCGCCATACAAGCCCAGCACGGGGACTTTCAGGCTGGCGGCGATATCGATGGGATTGCTCGGCTGCAAGGCAGTCGGTTCGCCAACGAGGCGGCCATACCAGGCTACGCCCGCCTTGACGGCCGGATTGTGCGCCGCGTACAGCCAGGTGATGCGCCCGCCCCAGCAAAAGCCCGTGATGCCCAGACGGCTCGTGTCGCCGCCATTCTGTTTCGCCCATGCAACAACAGCATCGAGGTCCGCCATCACTTGCGCGTCCGGCGTCTTGGCGATGATGCCCTTCATTAAATCGGCAATGCTGGCCACCTTGGTGGCATCGCCCTGGCGCACGAACAGGTCGGGCGCCAGCGCCAGATAGCCCTGCTTGGCGAAGCGGCGCGCCATGTCGGCGATATGTTCATGCACGCCAAAGATTTCCGAAATGACCAATACCACGGGCAAACCCGTCTTGCCTTCCGGCTGCGCCGCATACACGGGCACGGCCTGGCCATCGACCATCACCGACATGCTGCCCGTGACGAGTCCGGCGGAATCCGTCTTGACGACGTTTTGCGCCGCCACGGGCAGCACGGCCACGGCAAAACCCGTGCCCAGCGCCGCCTTCAGGAAACCACGCCGGCCGTCCGGCCCGGACAAGCTGCTCTGGCCCAGCAAACTTTCACAATCGGTGATCATGTCGCTCATGCGTTTCTCCTGAAAATGTTGTGTTTAATTAATGCGCTTCGTCCCAGTTTTTACCAATTCCCACCTCGGCCGTCAGCGGCACTTTCAGCGCAGCCACGCCCGCCATCAGTTCCGGCAGCTTGCGCTTGACCAGTTCCAGCTCGGCGTCCGGCACTTCCAGCACCAGTTCATCGTGCACCTGCATGATCATCTTCGTCTGCAAGTTGTCCGCTTCCAGCCAGCCTTGCACGGCGATCATGGCCAGCTTGATCAGGTCGGCCGCCGTGCCTTGCATGGGCGCGTTGATCGCCGCCCGTTCCGCGCCCTGGCGGCGGGGGCCATTCGGCGAATTGATTTCCGGCAGCCACAAACGGCGGCCGAACACGGTTTCCACGTAGCCGCGCGCCTTCGCTTGCTGGCGCGTGTCTTCCATGTACTGTTTCACGCCGGAAAAACGGGCAAAGTAGCGGTCGATATAGCTTTGCGCGGCCGTGCGGTCCACGCCCAGATTACCGGCCAGGCCGAATGCGCTCATGCCGTAGATCAAACCAAAGTTGATGACCTTGGCGTAGCGGCGCTGTTCGCTCTGCACTTCCGCGGCCGGCACGCCAAAGATTTCGGCGGCCGTGGCGCGGTGAATGTCGATGCCGTCGGCAAACGCGCGCAGCATGGCTTCATCGCCCGAGATGTGCGCCATGATGCGCAATTCGATCTGCGAATAGTCGGCCGAGACGATATGGCTGCCCGGCGGCGCAATGAAGGCTTCGCGGATGCGGCGGCCTTCCGCGCTGCGGATGGGAATATTCTGCAGGTTCGGGTCGTTCGACGCCAGGCGGCCCGTGACGGCCACGGCTTGCGCATAGTTCGTGTGCACGCGCCCCGTCGTGACGTTGATCATCTTCGGCAATTTATCGGTATACGTCGACTTCAGCTTGGCCATGCCGCGGTATTCGAGCAGCACTTTGGGCAGCGGATAATCCTCGGCCAGCTTTTGCAGCACTTCCTCATCCGTCGACGGCGCGCCCGTCGGGGTTTTCTTGACCACCGGCAGTTTCAGCTTGTCAAAGAAGATTTCGCCGATCTGCTTCGGCGAACCCAGGTTGAATGGCTGCTCGGCCAGCTCATACGCCTTCTTTTCCAGTTCCAGAATCTTGACGGCCAGCTCGGCCGACTGGATGTTGAGCAGCTCGTCGTCGATCAGCACACCGTTGCGCTCGATCTTTTGCAAGACCACGGCCGTCGGCATCTCGATCTTTTCATAGATGAAGGTCAGCTTCTCATCATTCGCCACATTGCCCCACATGGCATTGTGCAAACGCAAGGTGACGTCCGCATCCTCGGCCGCGTATTTCGCCGCCTGCTCCACTTCCACCTGGTTGAACGTGATCTGCTTGGCGCCCTTGCCGCACACGTCCTCGAACGGGATGGTCGTGTAATTCAGGTGGCGCAGGGCCAGGCTGTCCATGTCGTGCTTCTTGTGCGATTCGAACACATACGATTCGAGCAGGGTATCGTGGGCGATGCCGCGCAGAATCACGCCGTGATTGGCGAAGATGTGGCTGTCATACTTGAGGTTCTGCCCCAGCTTGGGCTTGTTCGCATCTTCCAGCCATGGGCGCAGCTTCGCCAGCACGTGTTCGCGCGTCAACTGTTCCGGCGCGCCCGCGTAATCGTGGGCCAGCGGGATGTAGCAGGCAGCGTGCTCTGCCACGGAGAGGGAAATGCCGACCATTTGCGCCGTCATCGGTTCCAGCGAGGTGGTTTCCGTATCGACGGCCGTCAAGGCCGCCGCATCGATCAGGGTAATCCATTTGTCCAGCTGCTCGTCCGTCAGCACGGTTTCATACACGGCTTCCACGGCCGGGGCGGCATCGGCAAACATGTCGCCCGTCGTGTTGGCGGCAGCGCCGCCAGTTGCCGGTGCGCCAACGGGGGACATCGGCGGCGGCGTGGCGCCCAGTTCGCGCAGCAGGGCCTTGAAGCCGTAGCGCTGGAAGAAGGCCAGCAGCGCTTCCTTGTCTTCGTGTTTCGCCACCAGCGAGTCGGCGATGGTCGTCATGTGTTCGGACAAGTCGCAATCGGTCTTGACGGTGATCAAGGCGCGCGCCTGCGGCAGCCATGGCAGGGCCGTGCGCAGGTTTTCACCCACGGCGCCGCCCACCTTGGCCGCGTTTTCCATCACGCCTTCCAGGCTGTCGTACAAGGTCAGCCATTTGACGGCCGTCTTCGGGCCGCATTTCGATACGCCCGGCACGTTGTCGACCGTATCGCCGATCAGCGACAGATAATCGATGATGCGGTTCGGCGGCACGCCGAACTTGACCAGCACGGCCGCTTCATCGAGCTTTTCATTGCTCATGGTATTGATCAGGGTCACCTGGCTGTTGACCAGCTGCGCCAGATCCTTGTCGCCCGTCGACACCACCACGTCCATGCCGGCGGCGGCCGCCTGCACGGCCAGGGTGCCGATCACGTCGTCCGCTTCCACGCCGTCGACCATCAATATCGGCCAACCCATGGCGCGCACGGCTTCGTGGATCGGTTCGATCTGCAGGCGCAGGTCGTCCGGCATCGAGGCGCGCGTGGCCTTGTATTCCGGATACATGTCATCACGGAAAGTTTTGCCTTTGGCATCGAAAACGCAGGCGATATAGGCGGCCGGGTAGTCGGCGCGCAGGCGGCGCAGCATGTTGACCATGCCGTGCATGGCGCCCGTGGGATAGCCGTCCGGGCTGCGCAGGTCGGGCAGCGCATGGAAGGCACGATAGAGGTAACTGGAACCGTCGACTAACAGCAGGGTGTTTTGCATAATGCCAATAAAATAAGGTGAGCCGCGCCAGCCGGGAAGAAACAGCGGCGGGAGGGCGGAATATCGCCCAATTATCGCAGAGTTTAGGGCCGCGCCACCGGCCGCAACGCCTGCCGTTTCCGGCGTTTTTGCCACCCTGACGGCCCCGTGCGGGCGCGCGGGCCGCCGCTGCCGGCCATTTAGGCACATTAATCAGCCGTATTAAACAGCATTGCCTACCAGTTTGTTACAATGCCTTATAGATAAATTGACGGCATTACACTACTGCACGCGCTGCAGTCCCTCACATGGAAGCGAACCCATCATGATGCGTACATCGACACTCTGGACATTCCTCGCCCTGCCCCTGCTGGCATGTTCGGCCATCGCCAGCGCCCAGACGCCGGCCAAACCGAGCGACGCGCCGCCACAACTGGAACGCATCGAGGAAATGGGCGAAGCGCCCATCACCGTGGCGCCGGCCGCGGCCAAGCAGCAGATTACCGAAAAACGCGAAGCGGGCGTGACGTCCGAAGTGAAAGTGACGAGCGGCGGCAGCACCTATTACATGAAGCCGGCCGCCGGCGGCGACCAGGCCCACAGCGGCGCCCTGCGCGGCCCGCAATGGAAAGTACTGGAATTTGATCTGGGCAAGAAGAAACAGAAACAACGCGACGAAGAGGCCGCGGACGCGCCAGCGCCGCCCGCACCAGCGAAGTAAGCAGCCACTCTCTTCTGCCCTGCCCCGGCCACCTGCGGGGCAGCCGGCTTTTTTTGACCTTTTAGACCATTCCTCTCTTTCCCATGGCAGTTTTTACCGCGCTACACCTGGACGATATCGGCCAGTGGATCACGCAATTTCCACTCGGCAAACCTCTGGCGCTCAAGGGCATCGCGTCCGGCATCGAGAACAGCAATTTCTTCCTGAGCACGGAGCGCGGCGAGTATGTGCTGACGATCTTTGAAAACCTCAGCTTCGAGCAATTGCCGTTTTATCTGCAACTGATGCGCCATTTGGCGGACCGGGGCGTACTGGTGCCGGCGCCGATCGCCAATGCGGACGGCGAACTGGTGACGGCCTTGCAAGGCAAGCCGGCCGCCATCGTCAGCAAACTCGACGGCAGCTCGCAGATGGCGCCGCAAGCCGTGCATTGCGCGGCCGTGGGCGCCATGCTGGCGAAGATGCACCTGGCGGCGCAGGATTTCCCCCTGCAACAGCCGAATCTGCGGGGCCTGGACTGGTGGAACACCACCACGCCGCTCGTCCTGCACCACCTCGACGATGCCAAAGCCCATTTGCTGCGCGCGGAAATCCACTTCCAGGACGCCTTTGCTGCCTGCGATACGTATAAAGCTATCCCGCGCGGTCCCGTGCATGCCGACTTGTTCCGTAACAACGTCATGTTTGACGGCGAACAACTGACGGGCTTTTTCGACTTTTACTTTGCCGGCTGCGACACCTGGCTGTTCGACGTGGCCGTCACCGTCAACGACTGGTGCGTGGACCTGGCCACGGGCGTGCTCGACACGGCAAGAGTGCGGGCCCTGCTCGACGCCTACCAGGCCGTGCGTCCGTTTACGCATGAAGAACAGACGGCATGGCAACCGATGCTGCGCGCCGCCGCGCTGCGCTTCTGGCTGTCGCGCCTGTACGATTATTACCAGCCGCGGGAAGCGGAAATGCTGACCCCGCACGATCCCACGCATTTCGAACGCATTCTGCGCGAACGTATCGCCACACCTGCTCCGGAACTGTTTTAAACATGGAAAAATTACCTGCAAGTACAGGTTGGCAATGGGTGAAACAAGGCTTCGCCCTGTTTCGCAAGCAACCTGGCGGCATGTCGATGCTGTTTCTCGGCTATATGTTCTGCATGCTGGCCGTCAGCATCGTGCCCGTGCTCGGCCAGATGCTGCCCGTCATCCTCGTCCCCGTCTTTTCCGTCGCCTTCGTGCAAGGCTGCCTGAACATCGACCAGGGCAAGCGCGTCTTGCCCAGCCTGTTGATCTCGGGCTTCCGCAAGCCGGCCTTTCCTTCCCTGTTCGGCCTGGGCGTGCTGTACATCCTGATGGCCATCGTGGCCATCGGCGCCTCGACTTTGGTGGACGACGGCTTGCTGTGGCAACTGGTCACGGGGCAATTGACGGAAGAAGCGGCGCGCACCGCCATCCCCGAATCGCGCCTGGGCCTCGGCATCCTGCTGGCCATCGTGCTGTACGTGCCGGCCGCCATGGCCTTCTGCTTTGCCGCACCGCTGATCTACTGGAAACAAACCGGGCTGGGCAAGGCGCTGTTCTTCAGCTTTTTCGCCGTCTGGCGTTCGCTGTCGGCCTTCATCGTCTTCGCCGCCACCTGGTTCGCCATCAGCGTCGTCACCAGCCAGTTGCTGGCCGTCATCTTTGGCCGCACGCCGCTGATGATGCAACTGATGATGCCGCTGTCGATGATCTTGACCATCATCATGCATTGCTCGTTCTACGCCGCCTACCGCCAGATCTTCGGCTTGCCCGTCGATGAGAGCAAGACGGTGTCGCTGGACAAGCCCAACGACTGATTTTCACGCCGCATGAAAAAAGGGCAGCCTGCGCAGGCTGCCCTTTTTTATGGCCGCTCGTGTCTCAACGCCCTAATCGCTCCAGCTTGGCGATACCCAGGTCGAGCACCTTCATGCCGTGCTGGCCGAAGTTGATTTGCGCGCGCGCATTGCCGCCGCCGCCTTCGATATTGACGATCACGCCTTCGCCGAACTTGGCGTGCGCCACGGATTCGCCGATGCGCCAGCCGCCACCCGTGGCTTTTTGCGCGATCTTTTGCGCAATCGCATTGTCCGAACCCAGGCTGGCCAGCTTCGGCGCCTCGTCCCAGGCCGACTTGCGGTTGCCGAACCAGTTCGCCTGCACCTTCGGCGACAGCCATTTCAGCGATTCTTCCGGCAATTCGTCGAAGAAGCGCGACTTCATGTTGTAGCGCGTCTGGCCGTGCAGCATGCGCGTCTGCGAAAAGCTCATATATAAGCGTTTGCGCGCGCGCGTGATGGCCACGTACATCAGCCGGCGTTCCTCTTCCACGCCGTTGTCTTCCTTCGAGCTGCTTTCGTGCGGGAACAGGCCCTCTTCCAGGCCGGTAATGAACACGTTGTCGAATTCCAGGCCCTTGGCCGAGTGCACCGTCATCATCTGCAGCGCATCCTGGCCCGCCTGCGCCTGGTTATCGCCTGCTTCCAGCGACGCGTGCGACAGGAAGGCGGAGAGCGGCGACATCACGGCCGGCAGCGGCGCGTCCGCGTCCAGGATTTCGATGCCATCCTGGTTGACGACGGGCGCGCCCGACTGCGCCTGGGCGGCTGGCCCCAAATGCGCGGGCGCGCCCTGGCCAAAACCTTCTTCGGAAATGAACTGGCTGGCCGCGCTGACCATCTGCTCCAAGTTCTCGATGCGGTCGGCGCCTTCCTTTTCATTCTGATAATGTTGCAGCAAGGTACTCGCTTCCAGCACCACTCTGACCATTTCCGGCAAGGACAATTGCTGCGTTTCGAAACGCACGCCTTCGATCAGCTTGACGAAGCCGGCCAGCACGCTGCCCGCCTTGCCGGCCACGTACGGCACGGCCGCATACAGCGAAATGCCGTACTGTTCCGACGCGGCCTGCAATTGCTCGATCGAGCGCATGCCGATGCCCCGCGTGGGGAAATTGACCACGCGCAAGAAGGCCGAATCGTTGTGCGGATTGTCCATCAATTGCAAATAAGCAATTGCGTGCTTGACCTCGGCGCGCTGGAAGTAGCGCTGGCCGCCATACACGTGGTAGGGAATGGCGGCCGAGAACAGCGCGTGTTCGATCACGCGCGACTGCGCATTCGAGCGGTACAAGATGGCGATTTCACTGCGCGACGCGCCATCGGCGATCAGGCTTTTCGCCTCTTCGATGATCCATTGCGCTTCCTGCAAGTCGGAACTGGCTTCATACACGCGCACCTGCTCGCCATGGCCCGCGTCCGTGCGCAGATTCTTGCCCAGGCGCTTGCTATTGTTCGCGATCAATACGTTGGCGCTGTCGAGGATGTGGCCGTGCGAGCGGTAGTTCTGCTCCAGCTTGATCAAGTTCTTCACTTGGAACTCATGCTCGAAGGCACTCATGTTGCCCACGTTGGCGCCGCGGAACGCATAGATGCTCTGGTCATCGTCGCCGACGGCAAACAGGGCGCCGCCATCGCGGCTGCCGTGGCCGGCCAGCAATTTGAGCCAGTTGTATTGCAGGTTGTTCGTATCCTGGAACTCGTCCACCAAAATATGGCGGAAGCGCGCCTGGTAGTGTTCGCGCAAGGGCTGGTTGCGGCTCAGCAATTCATACGTGCGCAGCAGCAATTCGGCAAAATCGACGACGCCTTCGCGCTGACACTGGTCGTCGTACAGCTGGTACAGCTCGACCATCTTGCGCTCGTGCGCGTCGTACGCTTCCACGTCCGTGGCGCGCAAGCCCTGGTCCTTGGCGTTGTTGATGAAATACATCACCGTCTTCGGCGGGAATTTTTCATCATCGATATTGTTCGCCTTCAACAAGCGCTTGATCACCGACAATTGATCCTGCGAATCGAGGATCTGGAACGTTTGCGGCAAGGCCGCGTCGCGGTAGTGCGTGCGCAGCAAGCGGTTGCACAGGCCGTGGAAGGTGCCGATCCACATGCCGCGCGTGTTAATCGGCAGCATGGCCGACAGGCGCGTGAGCATTTCCTTGGCGGCTTTGTTGGTAAACGTCACGGCCAGGATGCCGGGCGGCGATACCTGCTGGGTCTGGATCAGCCACGCGATGCGGGTGGTCAGCACGCGGGTCTTGCCCGAACCGGCGCCTGCCAGGATCAGCGCATGCTGCGCCGGCAAGGTGACGGCAGCCAATTGTTCGGGATTGAGGTTGTGAAGAAGATTTTGCATGCCGTGATTATACCGGCATGGCTAAAAATACTGTGCATTTGTCCAGCGGTCGCGCCGGATTCGCCGCGTGCGCGCTACAATCGGCATCACTGCACAGCCGATGGAAACAACGCCCATGACACCTCCCAGCCACCTCGACGGCGCCCGCGTACTGGCCTGGGCCTGGTCCGACTTGCCTTTCGGCCATGTTGCCGCTGAAGATGGCGCCGCCCCCATCGCCATCCACGGCCTGGCCGTATGCCGCTACGGGGACGAAGCGCAAGTCTACCGTTTCAGCTGCGACGCGCGCTGGGACACGGTGCAGGATGACGCATATGCCAGCGAGGACGACGCCAGGCAGTTGCCGGCGCAATACCGCGCCGTGGCTGCCGCGTGGCATACACCGTGAAGTACGCCATCCGCACAGCCAGCAGCGCCGACCTGCCCCTGCTGGCCCAGGTCGAGCGCAGCGCCGCGGCCCTGTTTGCGCAGGCCGGCCCCGGACTGGCGTGGCTGGCGCAGGGAGAATCCTTACCATTGAGCACCTTACAGGCGCTGCAGCGCGAGGGCGGCGTATGGGTGGCCGCCGATGGGCACGCTGCGCCGGCAGGCTTCCTGGCCGCCGAACCGCTCGACGGGCAACTGTTCATCGTGGAATTGTCCGTTGCCCTGCCGCATCAACGGCAGGGCGTGGGCGCCCGCTTGCTCGACGCGGCAGCGGCCCATGCCCGGGCGCTGGGCTGCGCCTGCCTGACGCTCAGCACGTATCGCCACCTGCCATGGAACGCACCCTACTATGCGCGCCATGGTTTCAGCGAAATCGGGGCCGCGGCGCTGGGCGCAGGCCACGCGCTCAAGCTGGCGCGCGAAGCGCAGGACGGACACGATCCGGCGCTTCGCTGCCTGATGCGCAAGCCACTGGCCTGCTAATTGAGCACATCCTTCAGCGCACCAGCTTGGCCTTGCCCTCGCTGAGCGCCTGGGCGATCACCTGGCGCGTGGTCTTGTCCGCGATCTTGACGACTTTTTCCTGCTGGCGGCCCAGGTCGCCCATTTGCTTGCCCAGCGCTTCCATCGGCTTGCCGCGCTGCTCCATCTGGCGCGACATCTGCTCCATTTTCTCGGCCTCGCGCTCGTGTACGTCGGCGATGCGGTCGTTGATCTCTTCCATTTTGTCCTGCGCATCTTCCATCTGCTGTTGCAGGCTTTCCACGTCGCGCTCGGCCGCGCGCCGCGCCGTGTCGCTCGTCGCCAGCGCCTGGCGGCGCGAAGCGTCGCCGAGCTTGCGGCCCAGCTCCTGCTGCTGGCGGCCCAGCAAGCGCAGCTGTTCCGACTCGCGCGCGCTGCCCTTTTCCAGGCTGCGGGCGCCCATCTTGCGGCCCATTTCACCCATGGCCTTGCCATGCGCGCCCATTTGATCGCCAAGCGCGCTCATCTCCTTGCCCAGCTGTTTCGAGGGTTCCCATGCCGTGCGCACCTTGCCCAGCAAGGCAGCATCCTGCAGCACATAGGCCTGCCCCTGGTCGCGGAACCACAGGAACGGCCCCTTGATCGAGCGCTTGAGTTTTTCCACCTGCTCCGAGTGAATATCGCTGTCGACGACGATGACGCCCTCGCTATCCCTGGTGCCATCGACCAGCGCATAGCTTTCGCCCTTGTCGAGCGAACGGCTGACCTGCACGCTGGGTGCGGCCGGCGGGGCCGGTGGCGCAGGCGGTTGCGGCGGCTGCACGGCCAGCGCGCTGCCGCCAAGCAGGATACCGGCCAGGCTGAGGATCAAACGATGGGAAGTGGTCATGGCTGCCTCGTCGCAAAAGTAGTGGAGCGTTGACTGTAGCGGCAAGCGGACCTGGCCTCCAGCGCCGTGCGACAGGCTGCAAAAAGACCTGCCTGGATGGCAAACACCGGCGATGGATGGCATGCCGGGCAAAAAAAAACGGAGGCCGCAGCCTCCGCAAAAACGCCGTGGTACGGCGTATTTCAATTAAATTTCAATTCATTAGTACAGCACGACGGAACGGATCGATTCACCGCTCTTCATCAAGTCGAAACCTTGATTGATATCATCGAGCTTCAGCCTGTGTGTGATCAAATCATCGATATTGAGCTTGCCTTCCATGTACCAGTCGACGATCTTCGGCACGTCCGTGCGGCCGCGCGCGCCGCCGAAAGCGGAACCTTTCCACACGCGCCCCGTCACCAGCTGGAACGGACGGGTGGAAATTTCCTGGCCGGCCGCCGCCACGCCGATGATGATGGACTGGCCCCAGCCCTTGTGGCAGCACTCGAGCGACTGGCGCATCGTGGTGGTGTTGCCGATGCATTCGAACGAATAGTCGGCGCCGCCGTCCGTCAGCTGCACGATGGTATCGACAACGTTTTCCACCTCGTTGGCGTTGACGAAATGCGTCATGCCGAACTTGCGCGCGATGGCCTGGCGCGCCGGGTTGATGTCCACGCCGATGATTTTGTCGGCGCCCACCATCTTCGCCGCCTGGATCACGTTCAAGCCGATGCCGCCCAGGCCGAACACGACCACGTTGGCGCCCGCTTCCACCTTGGCCGTAAACAACACGGCGCCCACGCCCGTCGTCACGCCGCAGCCGATGTAGCAGACCTTGTCGAAGGGCGCGTCTTCGCGGATCTTCGCCAGGGCGATTTCCGGCACGACGATGTAGTTCGAGAAGGTGGACGTGCCCATGTAGTGGAAGATGGGCTTGCCGTCGATGGAAAAGCGCGACGTCGCGTCCGGCATCAGGCCGCGGCCCTGGGTCGAGCGGATCGACTGGCACAGGTTGGTCTTTTGCGACAGGCAGAATTTGCACTGGCGGCATTCCGGCGTGTACAGGGGGATGACGTGGTCATCCTTCTTCAGGCTTTTCACGCCAGGACCCACGTCGACGACGATGCCCGCGCCTTCATGGCCGAGGATGGATGGGAAGATGCCTTCCGGATCGGCGCCCGACAGGGTGTAGTAATCGGTGTGGCAAATGCCGGTGGCCTTGATCTCGACCAGGACTTCGCCCTCGCGCGGGCCGGCCAGGTCGACTTCCTCGATGGTCAAAGGCGCGCCCGCCTTCCATGCAATCGCTGCTTTGGTTTTCATGTGTGTCCTGTGTATGGTTGAACCAGGCGCGCCAGCGCGCCGTATCGTCACATAATAACAAGGCAGGCGTCGACGTGCCACGCCGGCGCCGGTGCAACGCTTACTTGAAACACTTACTTGAAACTCTTACTTGGTTTTCGCGCGATTCAAAAACGCGCCGTGCAAGCCGTTCAGGGTTTCCTCGGCCAGCAGCAGCTGGCTGGCGATTTCATTGATCTTGCGGCGGCTGGAGCGGGCGTGGTCGCGCAACACTTCGAACGCCGTGTTGCGGTCCGTCTGGAACTTGCCCATCAGCAAACCGACGGCCAGGCTCGTTTCGCGGCCGGCGGCCAGGGCCGCGTTCAGGTTCAGCTCGGTGCGGCGCAGCTGGCGGATTTCATCGGCGCGCGCCAGGCCCGCTTCGAACGCCGGCATCAAGCGGCCTTCGTCGACGGGTTTGACGACATAGCCGACGGCGCCGTAGGCGGCCGCCTGCTTGCCCGATTCGCTGTCGCCGCTGCCGGACAGGAACATGAATGGCACGGCCGTTTCGCCGTGCAGGCGCTTGGCCAGTTCCAGGCCGGACATGCCCGGCATGTGGATGTCGAGCAAGGCCAGGTCAGGCTCGCGCTGGGCGATCAGCTGCAGCGCCACTTCGGCCGAATGGGCCAGGGCCGTCTCGTAGCCGGCATGGCGCAGGACTTCGCCAAGGAATTCCAACAGGAGCTGGTCATCGTCAACGATCAGGATAAGGCGTTTCGCGGCGGCTGGCTGACTCATGGGTAAAGGGACCTCGGTAATGAATGATGCCCTTATTATATGCCGATTATTCGCCAAATCCGCCCCCTCACGCCTCCCCTGCCTGCGCAAACAGCAGATTGAATTGCTGCACTGCAATATCCACATCGTCCGCCTGAGATCCCTTGGCAAATACGCTGCTGATCGCCGCCACCATGTCGGCGCCACGCGCCACCAGCGGCGCCGCGTTCTCCCACGTCATGCCGCCGATCACCACGCAGGGCAAGGCGATCTCGCGTTTAGCCTGCAGCACGATATCCAGGGGCGTCGTCACCGGATACTTTTTCACCAGCGATGGATAAAAGCCGCCGAAGGCCACGTAGCTGGCGCCGCCCTCTGCTGCCGTGCGCGCCAGGGCCATGTCGCCATAGCAGGAAGCGCCGACGAGCTTGTCCTTGCCCAGGCGCGCGCGTACCTGCGCCACGGACGCGTCCGTGCCGCCCACGTGCACGCCATCCGCGTCCAGCTCTTCGCACAGCTCGAAAAAATCATTGATGATGAAAGGCACGCCATACTTGCGGGCCAGGGCCAGCAAGGCGCCCGCCTGTTCGCGCCGCTGCTCCGCGTCGGCGCTCTTGTGGCGGTATTGCAGCAGGGCCACACCGCCATGCAAAGCCTGCTCCGTGATATCGAGCAGGCGGTCGGTGTCATCCCAGTTCGGGGTGACCAGATACAGTCCACGCATGATGTTTTCCTTATTCAATGAATCGTTGCGGCATGAGTTGACCTGGCGCAATCGCATACGCGCCGGCCAAGGCCGCATGGCAATAGCTTTGCGCGCCATCAAGCGCTTCGGGCAATGCCTGGCCCAGCGCCAGGCGCGCCGCGATGGCGGACGCCAACGTGCAGCCGCTGCCGTGGAATTCGCCGGGCAGGCGCGGCCAGCGCCACTCGCGCGCGCGCCCGTCACCGTCCAGCCAGCGGTTGACGATCTCCTCGCCGTCGCCGTGGCCGCCCGTCACCAGCACGTGTCCACAGCCTTGCGCGCGCAAGTTGCCTGCGCCGCCGAGGGCCAGCGCTTCCGGCCCGTTCGGTACGATGACGGTCGTCACGGGCAGCAAGGGCGCCAGCGCCAGCACGGCGTCGTCCCGGCTGAGCACGTCGCCATGGCCGCTGGCCAGCACGGGATCGAGCACGACGGGCAAGCTTGGGCGGGACAACCGCAATTGGGCGATCAGTTGCGCGATGACGGCCGCATTCGCCGCGCTGCCGGGGATGCCGATTTTCACGGCATCGATGGCGACCTTGGCGATCAACGCCTGCGCCTGGCGGCGCAGCAATTCCGGCGCCACGGGCTCGACAGCAAACACGCGGTCGTTGTCCTGCACCGTCAGCGCCGTGATCACGGGCAAGGCATGCGCGCCCTGCGCCGCAATCGCTAGAATATCGGCGGCGATGCCGGCGCCGCCCGACGGGTCGGCGCCGGCAAACACGAGCACGGTGCGACGTTGCAGCGCCATCACGCCAGCCGGCCCGCCATCGGCGACGAAGGCGAGGCGGCGAACTTGCGCGGCATGCGCCCCGCCAAAAACGCTTCGCGCCCGGCCCGCACGGCCAGTTTCATCGCATGCGCCATGCGCACGGGGTCGCGCGCGCCGGCAATCGCCGTATTCATCAGCACGCCATCGCAACCGAGTTCCATGGCGATGGCCGCGTCCGACGCCGTGCCCACGCCCGCATCGACGAGTACGGGCACTTTCGCCTGGTCGATGATCAAGGACAAGTTCCACGGGTTCAAGATGCCCATGCCCGAACCGATCAGTGACGCCAGCGGCATGACGGCCACGCAGCCGATGTCTTCCAGAATCTTCGCCTGGATGGGGTCGTCGCTGCAGTAGACCATCACGTCGAAGCCATCCTTGACCAGCGCTTCGGCCGCGACCAGGGTTTCCGGCATGTGCGGAAACAGCGTCTTTTCATCGCCCAGCACTTCCAGTTTCACCAGATTGCGCCCGCCCAGGAGTTCGCGCGCCAGTTGCAGGGTGTACACGGCATCCTTGGCGTTGTAGCAGCCGGCCGTGTTCGGCAAGATCGTGTACTGGTCGGGCGGCACGAAGTCCAGCAGGCTGGGCGCGTTCGGATCTTGCCCGATATTCACCCTGCGGATCGCCACCGTGATGATCTGCGCTTCCGCCGCGTCCGTCGCTTCGCGCGTCTGCGGCAAATCCTTGTACTTGCCGCTGCCCACCAGCAGGCGCGATCGATACTGTTTGCCTGCGATGGTCAGCAGGTCGTTGTTTGTTGCGGTATTCATGTGCGTTTCCTTGTCTATTCTCAACTTAACCGCCGCCAATGGCGCGTACGATTTCCACCTGGTCTTGAATTTCCAGGACCCGGTCGTGCCACGCCTTGCGCGGCACGACGCTGCGGTTGACGGCCAGCGCCAGCGCCTGGTTTTCCAGCGACAGCGCGGCGATCAGTTGGTTCAGGGTTTGCCCCGGCGGCACCTGGTGCGGCGCGCCGTTGAGCGTGATGTCGATCAATGCAGTCATCACGCCCTCCTTCAGACCTTGCGGTACAGCTCGGCGCCGTTCTTGATGAATTCGATGGCTTTCACCTCCATCCCCTGCTGGAGCGCCTTGTCTTCCGCGATACCCATGCCGGCCGCGTATTCGCGCACTTCCTGCGTGATCTTCATCGAGCAGAAATGGGGGCCGCACATGGAGCAGAAATGCGCCACCTTGGCCGAATCCTTGGGCAAGGTTTCATCGTGGAATTCGCGCGCCTTGTCCGGGTCCAGGCCGATGTTGAACTGGTCATCCCAGCGGAATTCGAAGCGGGCTTTCGACAGGGCGTTGTCGCGGATTTGCGCGCCCGGATGGCCTTTCGCCAGGTCGGCCGCGTGCGCCGCGATCTTGTACGTGATGATGCCGTCCTTGACGTCCGCCTTGTTGGGCAAGCCCAGGTGTTCCTTCGGCGTCACGTAGCACAGCATGGCCGTGCCATACCAGCCGATCATGGCCGCGCCGATGCCCGAGGTGATGTGATCGTAGCCGGGCGCGATATCCGTCGTCAGCGGCCCCAAGGTGTAGAACGGCGCCTCGCCGCACTGTTCCAACTGCAAGTCCATGTTTTCCTTGATCAATTGCATGGGCACGTGGCCCGGACCTTCGATCATCACTTGCACGTCGTGCTTCCAGGCAACTTGCGTCAGCTCGCCCAGGGTTTTCAGTTCGCCCAGCTGCGCTTCGTCGTTGGCGTCGTAGATGGAGCCGGGGCGCAAGCCGTCACCCAGCGAGAACGACACGTCATACGCCTTCATGATTTCGCAAATTTCTTCGAAATGCGTGTAGAGGAACGATTCCTGGTGGTGCGCCAGACACCATTTCGCCATGATGGAGCCGCCGCGCGAAACGATGCCCGTCAGGCGCTTGGCTGTCATCGGCACATAGCGCAGCAGCACGCCCGCGTGGATGGTGAAATAATCGACGCCCTGCTCGGCCTGCTCGATCAGGGTGTCGCGGAAGATTTCCCAAGTCAGATCTTCCGCCTTGCCATTGACCTTTTCCAGCGCCTGGTAGATGGGCACGGTGCCGATGGGCACGGGGCTGTTGCGCACGATCCATTCGCGCGTCTCGTGGATGTGCTTGCCGGTCGACAAGTCCATCACGTTATCGCCGCCCCAGCGGATGGCCCAGGTCATCTTTTCCACTTCCTCGCCGATGGAAGACGTCACGGCAGAATTGCCGATATTCGCATTGATTTTCACCAAGAAATTGCGGCCGATAATCATCGGTTCCACTTCCGGGTGATTGATGTTGGCGGGGATGATGGCGCGGCCGCGGGCGATTTCCTCGCGCACGAATTCCGGCGTGATTTCTGCCGGGATGCTGGCGCCGAAGGACTGGCCCGGATGCTGGCGGCCCATCAGGTCGGCCAGGCGCTCGCCCATGGGGCCGGAAGCCTTGAGCTCGCGCAAATACTCCTGGCGGCGCATGTTTTCGCGGATGGCGACGAATTCCATTTCCGGCGTGATGATGCCCTGGCGCGCGTAATGCATCTGCGTCACGTTCTTGCCGGCAATGGCGCGGCGCGGCTTGCGGTGCAAATTGAAACGCAGCTCGGCCAGTTTCGGGTCCGCCAGGCGGGCGATGCCGTAGTCGGAGGTGGGGCCGGGCAATTCTTCCGTGTCGGCGCGCTCCACGATCCATGGCAGGCGCGGCGTATCGAGGCCGGAGCGGATGTCAATGTTCACGTCCGGGTCCGTGTACGGGCCGGACGTGTCGTAGACGTAGATCGGCGGATTCTTTTCGCCGCCGAACGACGCTTCCGTGTCGGACTGGCTGATCTCGCGCATAGGCACGCGGATGTCGGGACGGCTGCCTTGCACGTAAATCTTGCGCGAATTGGGCAGCGGCGCGATGGCGGCTTCGTCGACCGTGGCGGTGGCGGAGAGGAATTTCGGGTTGGCGTTCATTTTGGCTCCTTGGCTAGACTATTTTTAAGCCTGGAGCCAGCTAAGGAGGTTCGGAATTGCGCACGCGGAAAAGCGGGGTGCAGTCATCCTAAAGCTTCCCTTCGCTGGCATTATCCAGATCAGGTTCGGAGGGTATTTCTCACCCGCGCTTGCACCGTGTTTCCACAGCGAAAGGCAGGACCCCTAGCGTTTGCCGCCTTGCGGCAGCGAGCCAATTATACGCGGTTCGCGCCGCGTGGCCAGATGATTTCTTGCAGGTGTCGTCTTTGCGCATCTGCTGCATTGCAACAGACGGCAGCGCGCTTATTTCTTCTTGCCCCAGCGCCAGCTGGTCGGTTCGCCCTTCAGCTGGCAGATGAAAATGAGCACGGCAACGATGGCCACTTCATAGACGATGTAGCCGACCAGCATGGTTTGCGGGGGGAACAGGAAGGCGCCGCAGGCGAACAGTGCCAGCGCGGCCAGGAACACCAGCCAGCCCTGCCAGGTGATGGGCAAGCCCCAGCCCCAGCCATAGGTCTTGGCGGGGAACCAGTAGGAGGGAGATTTGTCAGTCATGATTTTTCCTCGTCTGTATCGATGGCGCCCAGTATAAATCAGGCACTGCGATGGCGCTCCGTGACATCGAGGCCGATGCCGCGGTAGCCGATGAAGCGGCTGCCCGTGTCGAACATCGGTTCGCCGCTCACCTGCAGATACTGCGTGCTGCCGTCGAGGTTGGCGCGGCTGTAGATAAAGTCGAGAAACGGTTCCCTTGCGGCAATCTTGGCGTCGAGCAAGGCGCGTTCGGCCGCGTTCCAGCGCTGCGGCTCTTCCTCGCTGCCGATGCCCAGCATTTCAGCCACGGGACCGGAAAAGCGCGTCAAGTTGCCCTGCGCATCCTGCTCCCAGTACCAGTCGGACGACAGTTCCGTGAAGCGCTGGAAGCGCGCTTCGCTTTCGCGCAGCTCCGCCGTGCGCACTTCCACCATCTGTTCCAGCGACTTGTTGTATTCGGCCAGCTTTTGGTACAGCAATCGCACTTCCAGCATGTTGTGGATGCGCGTCTTGACTTCCACCAGGTCGAAGGGCTTGCTGACGAAATCCTTGGCGCCCGCCTGCAGCGCGCGCAGCTTGTGGCCCGGCTGGGCCGTGATGACCAGCACGGGCAGATAGCTGCCCGCCTCGAGGTCGCGCAAGCCTTCCATGACTTCAAAACCATCCATTTCCGGCATCTGCAAGTCGAGCAGGATCAGGTCGTAGCGGTGCTGCTGGTGCAGCGCGCGCACGGCTTGCGGGTCCATGGTGGAGGTGATGCGCGTATAGCCGGCATTGCGCAGCACCTGTTCCAGCAGCATGACGTTGGCCTCCTGGTCATCGACGATGAGGATGCTGGCGTTCAGGATCTCGGTGGCTTGAAGCATGGCGGTATTCCTAAAAATAAATGCTGAATTAGCGTACTGCATGAGTGTCGTCGGCCAGGCCGTGCGCGGCCGCGTGGTGCAGGGCCACGTCGAGCGCATCCATGAATTCGACGACCTTGATCGGCTTGGTCAGGTAACGGAAGAAGCCCGCTTCCAGGCCTTTTTCGATGTCGCGCGGCACGGCGTTGGCCGACAGGGCCATCACGGGAATATGTTTCGTGAGCGGATCGTCGTGCAGGATATGCAGAGCGCCATAGCCGCTGATGCCGGGCAGGTTGATATCCATCAAGATCACGTCCGGTTGATACGTGCGCGCCAGGTCGATGCCCAGGTGCGCATCGATGGCCGTCAGCAGCTTCAAGTCGCTGCGGCGGGCGATCAATTGCTCGACCAGCGCCAGGTTGGCGGGATTGTCTTCCACGTACAGCAAGGTGCGCTGGCTTTCCTGCGCCTCCTGCGCCTGCGGCAGCGCGTCGCCGTCGCCCAGCATCAGTGCCGGCGCGCTGCTGGCGGCCAGCTCGAACCAGAAGGTGGTGCCCACGCCGACCGTGCTGTCGACGCCGATGGTGCCGCCCATCAATTCAATCAGCTGCTTGGTGACGACGAGGCCGATGCCCGTGCCCTCTTCCGTGCTGTTTTCCTGTCCCAGGCGGTTGAAAGGCTGGAACAACTGCGCCACCTGCCCCGCATCGAGGCCGGCGCCGCTGTCGCGCACGCTGACGCGCACCTTGGCGCCGCGCTGGCTGCAGTCGACGGTGACGGAACCGCCGCCCTGGTTGTATTTGATGGCGTTCGACAACAGGTTGATCATCACCTGTTTTACGCGCGTGCGGTCCGCATGCACGAAGTAGGCTTCGCCGCAGCGGGGGAAATGCAGGCTGATGCCGCGTTTTTCCGCCTGCGGCGCGATCATCGCCTGGCAATCCTGCAGCACGTCGAGCAGGGACATCGCTTCCTGCGACAACGTCACCTTGCCCGATTCGATCATGGCCAGGTCGAGGATTTCATTGATCAAGCGCAAGAGATACCAGCCGCCCTTGAGGATCTGTTCGATCGAGCGCTGCTGCGGCACGGTGGGCGGTGGCACGTCGGACGCCATCAGCTGCGCAAAGCCCAGCACGGCATTCAGGGGCGTGCGCAATTCGTGGCTCATGCTCGACAAGAATTCGGACTTGGCGCGGTTGGCCTTTTCCGCCACCAGGCGCGCCTTCTTCAATTCGGCATTATTGGTCTCGACGAGCGAGCGCGTGTACGCCTGCTGTTCGCGCAGGCGCTGGTCCAGCAGCGCCTGTTCCGCCTCGACCTGCTTGCGTGCCGTATTGTCGGTGCCGATCAGCAAGTAGCCGATGACCTTGCTCTGCGCATCGCGCAAGGCCGTCACGGAAACGATGGCGGGGAAGCGGCTGCCATCGTTGCGGATGTAGGTCAGTTCATAGATGTCTTCGATGCCGCGCGTGGCCTTGAAGACGAGCGCTTCCACGCCCGGCGTGATGACGGTGTCGAGTTCGGCGCTGAGGGCGGCCGCGCGCGCGACGATTTCTTGCGCATCGGAAATGCCGGCCGGCGTCAGCTTGTCGACCACGTCGCTCGCCGCATAACCGAGCATGCGTTCGGCGCCCACATTGAAAATCTGGATCACGCCCTGCGCATCGGTGGCGATGCACGAGAAATTGGCGCTGTTGAAGATCGCATCCTGCAAGGCGCCCGCCTTGAGCAGCTGGCGCGGCAGGCTGGCCGCCACCGTGCGCCGGTACAGCGCCACGAGCAGCATCAGCAGCAAGAAGACCAACGCGTCGATGACGCAAGCCGTCTCGAACGGCGCGCGCCAGGCCAGCACGCCGACGGCCAGCAGCGCGACGGCGCTGAAGGAAAACGCCAGCGCCATGGGCCAGCGCGACGGTGCGCGCGGGGGAATGTTTTCGACAGATTGCATGAGGTAGCCCGGGCTATGACAACGATAAGAATACGAGGCAGTGCGGTCTTCAGGAAGCCTGGCGCTGGCGCACGTCCGACAGCAGGCGCGCAAATTCCTTTTTGACCACGCCATAGCATTCGCACACATGGCCTTCGAGGCCGGCGCGGTCCAGCACGGAAATATGGCCGCGCCGGTAGCTGATGAAGCCGCGCTGCTGCAGGCGCCCGGCCGCTTCCGTCACGCCTTCGCGGCGCACGCCCAGCATGTTGGCAATCAACTCCTGCGTCATGGTCAGCTCGCGGTTCGGCAAGCGGTCCATGGTCAGCAGCAGCCAGCGGCACAGCTGCTGCTCCACCGTATGGTGGCGGTTGCACACGGCCGTCTGCGACATTTGCGTGATCAGCGCCTGCGTATAGCGCAGCAGCAAACGCATGACGGGCCCCGCGCGGTCGAACTCTTCCATCAGCAAATGCGCCTTCAGCCGGTAGCCGACGCCGCCCGTCTGCACGACGGCGCGGCTCGGTGTCGAGTTGCCACCCATAAACAGCGACACGCCCACGACGCCTTCATTGCCGACACCGGCAATTTCCGACGAACCGCCGTTTTCCAGCAGGTAATGAATGGAAACGATGGCCGTGGTGGGAAAATACACATGCTGCAGCTTGTCGCCCGAATCGTAGATCACGTCGCCGAGCAGCATCGACACTTGCTCCAGGTACGGGGCCAGGCGCGCGAAATCGGCGTCGAGCATGGCGGCGAGCAAATGGTTTTGATTCGGGTTGTGCAGCTGGGCATGCGGACTCGACATGGGCAGGTTTCCTGGTTTCCAGTCGTCAGCTAGGGGATCGATGAAAGGCGTCCGAACGAGGGCCGCCATGTGGTGCAGCGTAACACAGCGCTGGCACGGTGCCCCGACTATATTTCTTGCCGGCATGGCCGTCCGTTCGGTAGCGAACGGACGGTATTTCGCCGCCCGCCCTACAGTCAGTCACTGCCCGGCCTGCCTGATCATGGATCGGCACCGGCGCTGCCACGGGACGTCACCATGCAATCATTCTTCAAGCGCATCTCCATTTCCGTTTCCACTTCGGCCCTGCTCACCCTGGCGTTCGGACTGTGTCTGACGGCCCTGTGCTACGCCTCGGCGCGCCAGATCGAGTCGGAAAGCACCCGGCTGCTGCTGCAGTACCACGCCAGCGCGCACACCTTGGGCGCCGCCCTGCTGCCGGCCAAAGGCATGGGTCTGGACGCCAACCACCGCGGCTCGCTGTATGTGCTGCTGGGCGGTCTGCTGTCGAGCCTGCTGGCGGCCGCGTATGTGTATCAGTTGGTGTCGCGCAATTCCGTGATTGCCCGCATCACGGGCGAACGCACGGCGGCGCTGCAGTTTGCCAATTTGCGCCTGTCCGAAGACATCGCCGCGCGCATGCACAATGAAAAGTCGCTGCGGCTGCGCGAACGCATCATCGAAGTATCGGCCAATGCCATCATCCTGTGCAGCGCCGACGCGCCCGGCTACCTGATCGAATACGTCAACCCCGCCTTCGAACGCATCACCGGCTATGCGGCCGGCGAAGTCATCGGCCAGCGTCTGGAAGACTTGCAAGGTCCCGAGCAAGGGCGGCAAGACATGCACGCCATTACGGCGGCCCTGCGCGAACAGCGCGAAGGCAAGGCCATCGTGCGCAATTTCCGCAAGGATGGCAGCTGCTACTGGAGCGAGCTGTTCGTCGCTCCCGTGCGCGACGATGGCGATGGCCCCGTCAGCCACTTTGTCGTAGCGCAATACGACATCAGCACCGTCATGCGTTTCGAACAGGAACTGGAATTTCAGGCCAGGCACGATATCCTGACGGGCCTGGCCAACCGGGCCCTGCTGCGCGAAAGGCTGGAGCAGGCGATGGCCGTGACGCGGCGCAGCGGCCTGCCCCTGTGGGTGGTTTTCATCGACCTCGACCGTTTTAAATTCGTCAACGATACCCTGGGCCACGATGCGGGCGACCTGGTGCTGAAAAGCGTGGCCGAGCGCCTGCGCGACGCGACGCGCGAAGTCGACACCGTGGCGCGCCTGGGCGGCGACGAATTCGTGCTGCTGTTGCCCCAGCATGGCAATGGCGAACCGGGCGTGGCCATCCTGCAGCGCATCCAGGACGCCGTGACGCAACCGCTGCAACTGGGCGAATATGAATTTTTCCTCAGCTGCTGCATGGGCGTGGCCGTGTATCCCGACGATGGCGACGATGCCGACACGCTGATCAAGCACGCCGACATCGCCATGTACCGCGCGAAGGAACAGGGACGGGGCCACTGGCAATTCTATGCCGCGAGCATGAATACGGGCACCCTGGAACGGCTGGGACTGGAGAGCGAGTTGCGCCACGCCCTGGAGCGGGGGCAATTCCACCTCGAATACCAGCCCCAGCTGGACCTGGCCAGCGGCACGGTGGTGGGCATGGAAGCGCTGCTGCGCTGGACCCACCCGCAGCTGGGACGGATTCCGCCGGCCAGCTTCATCGGCCTGGCCGAGGAAATGGGCTTGATCACGCCCATCGGCGACTGGGTGCTGCGCACGGCATGCGCCCAGGCGCGCGCCTGGCAGCTGGCCGGCCATGGCCCGCTGCGCCTGGCCGTCAACCTGTCGGCGAGGCAATTCAAGCAAAAGAATCTGCTGCACGCGGTGGCGCAAGCGCTGGCGGACACGGGACTCGCCGCGGCCCATCTGGAACTGGAATTGACGGAAAGCATGGTCATGCATGACGTGGATCAAGCCACGGTCATCATGGCCAAGCTGAAGGGACTGGGCGTGCAACTGTCTATCGATGACTTCGGCACCGGCTATTCCAGCCTGGCCTATCTGCGCCACTTCCCCATCGACGTATTGAAAATCGACAAAACCTTCGTCAGCGACATCACGCACAGCATGGACGACGCGGCCATCGTGCGCGCCATCATTTCGCTGGCGCACAGCCTGCGCCTGAAAGTGATCGCCGAAGGCGTGGAAACGGCGCAGCAGCTGGACTTCCTGCGCCAGCACGGCTGCGACCAGATGCAGGGCTATTTGTTCAGCCGCCCCCTGGCCGCCGCCGCTTTCGAGACATTGCTGCTCGAAGGCAACATGCTGCCCGCTTAAAACGCGTGGCGCAAGCCGATGTTGAAGGCGCGGTTGCCGCTGCCCACTTCCGTTGCATTGCCCACCATGTAGGCAGCGTCGTTGCGGTTGCGGATATGCGCGTAGGCAACATACACCTTGCTGCGCTTGGACAAGGCATACGTGGCGCCGATGGCCAGCTGCTGCGCGTCGCGGTTGGCCGCATCGCGGTCATCCTTGCGCACATACGAGGCCAGCAGGGTCGTCGCACCGAGCGGCACGGAGACGCCGACGATGGCGTCGCGGCTGTCGGTGGACTGGGCCGGCGCCTGCGCCGCGCCGTACGGATTTTCCGCAAAGAACATGCTGCTGCCATCGCCCGTGTTGCGGCCATAGCCGGCAAACGCCGTGGCCACGCCAAAGTTGTAATTGCCGGCCAGAATGGTGTTATTCACGTCGGCCTTGCCCGGCTCGCCGGCACGGCTCTGGCGCGCCAGGCGCAAGGTCAGGGGACCGTTGACATAACCCAATGCCAGGCCCAGCGAACGTTGATCTGCCGCAATCCCCGTGTGCTCGCCGGCACCATACATGACGGTGCCCGTCACGCCGCGCCATTCCGGCGAGGTGTAGCGCACGGTATTGTCGATGCGCGTGGCCGAATAGCCGGCCAGGTTGGTCGCCGCGCCGGCCAGGCCGCCCTCGAACGGATCGGCCACGTCGGTCAGCGCCTGGCTTTGCAGGTTGTACTGGCGGCCCACGGTCAGCATGCCCAGCGGGCTGTCGATGCCGACAAACGCCTGGCGGCCGAACAATTGCCCCGCCTGGTCGGAGCGGCCCGAGTCGCTCAGGACGCCCGCTTCCAGGGTGAACACGGCGTGCAAGCCATTGCCCAGGGATTCCGTGCCGCGCACGCCCAGGCGCGAGCCGGCCGATACGCCGCTGGTGAGCTTGCTGACGCCGCCTTCCTGCACCAGGCCCGCATCCATCAAGCCATACATGGTGACTGACGACGGGGTGACTGACGACGGGCCGGCGGACGACTGGGCGTGGGCGGCAGGCAAGGCGCCCAGGGTGGCGATGGTCGAAACGAGGCCGACACTGATCGAGAGTTTTTTCATGCTGGTTTCCTTGTAAAGGCAAAACCGGGAAAGCGCGCGGCCATGGCGCGGCCACAGGCGTCAAGGCGCGCCGTAGTTACATGCCGTATCGAAAGACGACGGGCCAGATAACAACATTCCTGGCTAAGCTGTGGCGGCGCGGCCGATAAAGACGATGGCGCACGGTATTCCGCCGTGAATGGTGCACCGCTGGCGGTGCGCGTGGCTCAGGCGCCCGGCCCGAAGGGGACGCGCTGAAGGTGGCTGGCATCGCGGATGCGCTGGCCTTGAGACGCGGGCGCGTGTTGGATATGAAACGTTGATACAACCGCGTCTGCTGGCGCCGTCCGCAAGGATGAGGCAGGAGGCGCCGAGGCCGGCATTATAGCATCGGCAGCGCCTTGATCCCCGTTCTGTTGCAGTAAAACGACTCGCCAGGCCGCCAAAACACGGGCTTACGGCCCCCTCCCGATGCCGGGACGGTCGCCCTGCCCAGGCGACGGCCGCGCTTACTTCACCTTGTCGTACGACAGCATTTGCCCGTCGCGATTCCAGGCCAGCTGGCCCTCCTCTATGCCGATGACGGCGTGGAAATCGCGCATGCCCGGGCGCGGCGGATACAGCGCAAAACGCAACAGACCTTGCCGGGCCGGCAGCGCCACCGTGGCGATGCCCGCTTCCGGATGGGACAGCACCAGATGCCGTAGCGGCCCGCCAAACGGCACCTGCCACGGCTGCTTGCCGCTGACGCCTTTGGCAAACGCGGGCGCGTCGCCCAGCGCCGCCAGGCCGATATCGGCTACGGCCTCGTCGCGATACTCGACGATGATGCGGGCCGGGCCGGTGGTGGCGTCGCCCGGGCGCGGCGGCAACAACGCAAATGGCGCATCGGGCGATGCCCCATCGCCCTGCAGCAGCAACTCGCCGTCCAGCACCGACCAGCGCCCCTGCGCAGCTTGCTCATCGACGCCATACACCATCCCGTAGCTGAAACGCCCGTCGGCGCGCAGGACGATCTGCGACGCGACCTCGGTCTTGCGCCCCAGCGCATAGCGCCCCGGCAAACGCCGTTGCAGCGCCAGGTCGGCAGCCTTGTCCTTGTGTACGGGCGCGGCCGCAACCGCGGCCGGCGGCACCCGCCAGCCGCCGGCCGCCAGGATGGCCAGCATGTCGTCGCGCCCTGCGGCGCGCAGCGCGCTCCAGTCCTGCGGCGAGAGTTGCCGCAGGCCGCCGGCCAGGCGCGGCAGGCGCGCGGCAAAGCGCTGGCCCAGCCAGCCGGCCAGTATGCCCCCCGGCTCGTCGGCAAAGGCGGTGATCAGGCGCGGCGCCATGGCGTGCTCGCACTGTTGCGGCGCGGTGGCAAAACCCTGCTGGAGCAGCAAGTTCCAGTACGCGTCGGATGCGTTCATGACGATGTTGACCAGGTTCGACGTGTCCGGCAGGCACACCTTGTCCAGCGGCAGCGTCGAGCCGCGCGTGACGAGGGCCAGCATATCGGCGTCGAGGCTGGCGGCAGCCAGGTCCAGCGCGCCGCCCCATGCGTGCCCCGTGCTGTCATCGATCCGCGCGCCGCGCGCGATGAACAGGCGCATGGCCTCGGTCTCGCCGCTGACGATGGCTTGCTCCAGCGCACTCTTCTGATTGGCGCCGCGCCAGTTCGGGTCCAGTCCCAGGTCCAGCAGAGGCGGCAGCAGATCGCCGCGCCGCGCCCGCAGCGCCTGGCGCAGCACCGCCGCATCGCCCGGCGCGCGCCGCACGCCGTCGGCGCGCCGCAACATGCCGTGCTCCAGCAACAGTGGCGCCAGTGCGCGCTGCGGCGAGGCCACGGCGAGCATGGCGGCGTTATTGCTCAACTGGCTGGCCGGCAAGCCTGCCGCCAGCATCAGGCGTACCCGTTCGACGCCGGCCGCATCGCGCACGGAACGCAGCGCCTCGTCCAGCGGCGACCACTTGAGGTCTGCTGGCGGCTGGCGCGCCGCGACAGCGGCCAGCAACAAGGTCAGCACCGAATTGCTTTCCGGCGTCGGCTTCAGTTTCAGCGCCGTCCTCAAGACGGGGAATTCCCCGCCCAGCGGATCGGCGCCCAGGTCCAGCAGCAGCTTGACCATTGCCGCATCGCCATTTTCGACGGCCGCGAGCAAGGGGGGACGATAGCCGTCGCTGACGACGGGCGCGCCCATCGCGGCCAGGCGGGCGACCCAGTCGGGCCGCTGGCTACGCACGGCATGCCACAGCAGCGTCTCCGTTTCCAGGTGCAGCGTATCGAGCGTCGTCAGTTTTCTCATGTGCAACCCTTCGGCTGCGGGGCCGACTTGCACCCACGGCATGCCGGGCATCACCAACTGGCGCAGCACGTCCTCGGACGCCGGTTGGTGCTGGTACATGGCGCGCATCGCGGCATCGAGCCAGCGGTCATTGCCTTTTGCATCATGCCGGGGCACGCGCTGCTTGAGCCAGTCCAGCGCGCCGGCGTTGCCCGCTTCGGCGGCGTAGGCGTACAGCGACTTGCCCTTGTCGTCGATCTCGGGCGTGGTGCCGGTGGCCAGCATTTTATCGAGCACTTCGGTGCCGCGCGTCAGGCCCAGCAAGCGGCTCCATAGCACGTCATCGGCCTGCGGCCGTTCGGCAGGCCGCGCCGCGCCGTCTTTCGTCTTCTGTGCCTGGCGCAGCTCTGCCATGCGCTGGTCGCCCACCAGATACGGCAGGCCGGAACCCGCGTCCAGCAAGGCGATCATGTTCGCCGTACGCTCATCCGCGTCGAGCAATTCCGGCAGAGTGTCCGCAGCTTCCTGCTGCAGTGCGTATTCCAGCGGCGCCAGCGT
Source organism: Janthinobacterium sp. P210005 (assembly GCF_036231865.1). Taxonomy (NCBI): domain Bacteria; kingdom Pseudomonadati; phylum Pseudomonadota; class Betaproteobacteria; order Burkholderiales; family Oxalobacteraceae; genus Janthinobacterium; species Janthinobacterium sp. P210005. The sequence goes on along the minus strand of NZ_JAZARC010000008.1, from coordinate 121,500 downwards.
GTCGTTTCCGGCGCCATAGTGCCGGACGTCGGCGCCATGGGCCAGCAACAGGCGCACCATCGCGGCATTGCCATACATGGCCGCCAGATGCAGGGGCGCGACGCTCCTGCCCCCAGTGCCTTCATCGACCGGCACGCCGCGCTGCAACAGCAGCGTCATCATGCGCAACCTGGCCGGCAGCAGCGCGGCGTGCCGCTCGCGTTGCGCCTCGCGGTGCGCCCGCCGCTGCATCTGTTGCAGCAACTCATCGTCCAGACGCGGTTGCGCCTTCTGCCACGCCTGTTCCGCTTCGACCAGGCTGTACGCGGGCAAGATCAAGACGTGCAGCAAGGTATTCTCGCCGCTCCGGTAGGCACCCGGCGAGGCGACGCCGGCCAGCAGCTTGCCGAAAGCGGCTTCATCGCCCTCGCTGGCGGCGTCGAACAGCGCTCGCACCTCGGGCGTCGGCGGCAGCTTGTCGCGCGCCTCGCGCACATAATGGATCACCCGTTCCATGCCGTGCACGGTAAGCTGCGGCAGCGGCATGCCCACCTTCCACGCCCGCGCCAGCTGGTCCGCCTCGGCGTTTTGCGCCGCGTTCATCGCCTTTGCCCAGCCGGCCACGGCGGCGGCGGCCCCCGCTTCCCCGCCCGCCGCCGCCAGCTGGCTCAGCATGGAAGCGAGCACATAGTCCTGCGGCACGCCCCGATCCAGGCCGTACACCGTGGCCAGCTGCAGCTGGGCCTTGGCGTTGCCGCTTTCGGCCGCCTTGCGCAGCCAGCGGGCGGCCTCCTTTTCATCCAGGCCGTCTGCCCCGTTGCAGCACAGCATACCCAGCTGGTAGGCGGCGTCCATGTCGCCGCCCTCGGCGGCGCGGCGGTACCAGTCCTGCGGCGAGCGCCGTCCCGTCTGCGACGTCGCCGGCAGGGACGCGCCGCGCTTCCAGCGGCCGGCCAGGCGCACGGCCTCGTCGACCTGGTCCGGCGACATCGCGCGGCGGCGCGCCGGCAGATACGTCTCCAGCTCGGCCGCGCCCTTCCATTTCTTGTCTTGCAGCGCCAGCAGTCTGAGCGCATACGACACCACCTTGTCGGCCGGCACGCCTTCGCCCCGTTCATACATTTGCGCCAGTTGCGCCATCGGTTCGCCAGCGCCCTGCGACGCCAGACTGCGCAGCCAGGGCAGCGCGCGCGCCGGATTGCGCAGGCTGCCCGACCAGCTCGTATACAGGGAAACCAGTGCCTCCTGCGCAACGCGATCGCCGCCCTTGGCCGCCAGCAGATACCAGCGCCCGGCTTCGGCATCGCTGCGCGCCACGTCCGCACATCGCTCCTCGCCCAGGTAGATATCGCCGAGAACCTTTTGCGCCTTGATATTGCCGCCCAGTGCCGGTCCCCGCAATTGCGCCACGGCATCGATGCAACGCCCGCGCTGGAAAGCCGCCATTCCCTCAGGTACGCCGGCGCATGCTTCCCCGGCAGCCAACCCGGCGCCGAGCACGGCCAATTGCCACAATTTCTTCATGATCTTCTGGACTTTCAAATAATGTTGCAAAGATGATAGCTTAGAAAAAATACAATGAAGCAATATTGCTCAATCGTGCGCGGCTTTTCGGGTCATCCAAGGCCGCTATTTGCTGCGCATGCTTTATGCACCCCTTATAATGGTTCCTTTTGCCAATCACACGCCAAATCATGGAATTAGCCAAGTCTTTCGAGCCCGCCGACATTGAACAATTCTGGCGCACCGAGTGGGAACAGCGCGGTTACTTCACCGCCACCCTCGATGCCGGAAAACCTTCCTTCAGCATCCAGTTGCCGCCGCCGAACGTCACCGGCACCCTGCACATGGGCCATGCGTTCAACCAGACCATCATGGATGGCCTGACCCGCTACCACCGCATGCTGGGCCACAACACGGCCTGGATTCCCGGCACCGACCACGCGGGCATCGCCACGCAAATCGTCGTGCAACGCCAACTGGACGCGCAAAAGATTTCGCGCCATGACCTGGGCCGCGAGAAATTCGTGGAAAAAGTGTGGGAATGGAAAGAAAAATCCGGTTCCATCATCACCGGACAGATGCGCCGTCTGGGCGCCTCGGCCGACTGGCAGCGCGAATACTTCACGATGGATGAACCGCGCTCGAAAGTCGTCACCGACGTCTTCGTGCGCCTGTTCGAACAAGGCTTGATCTACCGCGGCAAGCGCCTCGTCAACTGGGACCCCGTGCTGGGCACGGCTGTGTCCGACCTGGAAGTAGTGTCCGAGGAAGAAGACGGTTCCATGTGGTACATCAAGTACCCGCTGGCCGACGGCAGCGGTTTCCTGACGGTGGCCACCACCCGTCCTGAAACCATGCTGGGCGACGTGGCCGTGGCCGTCGATCCGACGGACGAGCGCTACACGGCGCTGGTGGGCAAGATGCTGAAACTGCCGCTGACGGACCGCGAAATCCCCATCATCGCCGACGAATACGTCGACAAGGAATTCGGCACGGGCTGCGTGAAGATTACGCCTGCGCACGACATGAACGATTACGCCGTGGGCCAACGCCACAAGCTGGCGCAAATCGTCATCCTGACCCTGGATGCGAAGATCACGGACGACGCGCCAGCAGCGTACCGCGGCATGGACCGCTTCGCCGCGCGCAAGCAGATCGTCGCCGACCTGGACGCGCAAGGCTTGCTGGAACAGGTCAAGCCCCACAAGCTGATGGTGCCGCGCGGCGACCGCACGGGCGTCGTCATCGAGCCGATGCTGACGGACCAGTGGTTTGTCGCCATGAGCAAGCCGGCCCCGGAAGGCACTTTCTTCCCAGGCAAGTCGATCGCGGAAACGGCGCTGGACAAGGTCGCCAACGGCGAAATCAAGTTCGTGCCGGAAAACTGGAGCACCACCTACAACCAGTGGCTCAACAACATCCAGGACTGGTGCATCTCGCGCCAGCTGTGGTGGGGCCATCAAATCCCGGCGTGGTACGACGACGCCGGCAATATCTTTGTTGCGAAAACGCAAGCCGAAGCGGAAGCCAAGGCGCTGGCCGCCGGCAGCACGGGCCCCTTGAAGCGCGACGACGACGTGCTCGACACGTGGTTCTCGTCGGCGCTGGTGCCGTTCTCGACCATGGGTTGGCCTGAAGAAACCCCGGACATGAAGGCCTTCCTGCCGTCGTCCGTGCTGGTGACGGGTTTCGACATCATCTTCTTCTGGGTCGCGCGCATGGTCATGATGACGGCGCACTTCACGGGCAAGGTGCCGTTTGAAACCGTCTACGTGCACGGCCTCGTGCGCGATTCGACGGGGCAAAAGATGTCCAAGTCGAAGGGCAACACGCTGGACCCGATCGACTTGATCGACGGCATCGACCTGGAAGGCTTGATCGTCAAGCGCACCACGGGCCTGATGAACCCGCGCGACGCGGAAAAGATCACCAAGGCCACGCGCAAGGAATTCCCGGAAGGCATTTCGGCCTACGGCACGGACGCCGTGCGCTTCACCATGGCCAGCTATGCATCGCTGGGCCGCAACATCAATTTCGACCTGGGCCGCTGCGAAGGCTACCGCAACTTCTGCAACAAGATGTGGAACGCCACCCGTTTCGTCATGATGAACACGGAAGGCAAGGATTGCACGGCAAATGATGTTGATCTGTCGCAAGCGGACAAGTGGATTATTTCCCTGCTGCAAAAAGCGGAACTGGACGTGGCCAAGGGCTTCGAAGACTTCCGTTTCGACAATATCGCCGCATCGATCTACAAATTCGTGTGGGACGAGTATTGTGACTGGTACCTGGAAGTCGCCAAGGTGCAAGTACAGCAAGGTACGGAAGGCCAGCAGCGCGCCACCCGCCACACCCTGCTGCGCGTGCTGGAAGTGGTGCTGCGCCTGGCCCATCCGATCATCCCCTTCGTCACGGAAGCCCTGTGGCAGACAGTGGCGCCACTGGCCGGCAAGACGCTCAAGCCGGAGGGCGATTCGATCATGATGCAGCCGTATCCGATCGCCAACACCGACAAGATCGATGAATCGGCCGAAGCGTGGATGCAGCAGCTGAAAGCCTTGACGGACGCGACGCGCAACCTGCGCGGCGAAATGCAGATCTCGCCATCCGTGCGCGTGCCGCTGATCGTCGAGGCAGGCAATGCCAGCGAGAAAGAAGCGCTGGCGTCGTACGCACCGTACATCCAGTCGCTGGGCAAGCTGGCCGAAGTGCAGATCGTCGATGCATTGCCGGACTCGCCTGCGGCCGTCGCCATCGTCGGCACCACCAAGCTGATGCTGAAAGTGGAAATCGACGTGGCCGCCGAACGCGAGCGCCTGGGCAAGGAAATCGCCCGCATCGAAGCGGAAATTGCCAAGGTCAACAGCAAGTTGGGCAATGAAAGTTTCGTCGCGCGCGCCCCTGCCGCCATCGTTGCGCAAGAAAACGAGCGTTTGCTCAGTTTTTCGGCGACAATTGAAAAACTGCGCGAACAGTTTGCTAAACTAGCCAGCGCATAAGGCAAGTTTGGAAGGATTGCGCGGCGTCATCCGTGACGCCGCGCAGGATGGCTGGTCTTGCCTTGGTATATACACTGTTCGTGACCCGATCAAAAAAACCATTGGAGACTAGCAATGCATAAAATTTTCAAAGCAAGCGTCACAGCAAGCATCATGATGGCCGCCCTGGCCATCGCCGGCAGCGCCGCCGCGCGCGACGGCAACTACACCCCCGTCGGCACGTGGAAAACCATCGACGACGCCAGCGGCAAGCCGAAATCCCTCGTCGTCATCACGGAAAGCAACGGCGTCTTGCAAGGCAAGATCGAAAAGCTGTTCCGCGGCCCGAATGAAGAGCAAAATCCCAAGTGCGACAAGTGCACGGGCGCCAACAAGGACCAGCCCATCATCGGCCTGGTGATCCTGTCCGGCCTGAAATATGACGGCAAGGAATGGACGGGCGGCGAAATCACGGATCCGGCCAGCGGCAAGGTCTACAAGAGCAAGGCCGAGCTGATCGAAGGCGGCACCAAGCTGCAAGTGCGCGGCTATGTCGGCGTGCCGATGTTTGGCCGCTCGCAAACGTGGGTGCGCGAAGAGTAATCAACGCACGCCCTGCCCTGATGAAGCCGGCCCTGCGCCGGCTTTTTTGTGCCCTCCCCCTGCGGCAAACCTGTTGTTTTCCAGTCCGAATTGCTCGCATTCCCGCGTATTTCCACGTGCGGGCAAGCTATGCGCGCCACCGAACATACTTGAAGTTTCCTAAATGAAATAGTGCATGCCTGTGACGCCATCGCCCTGTAGCGAAAGGCGGCATGGCTCTGCCGGATGACCTCATCCGCGGATGCCCGGCAATGACTGCCATGCACAAAGGAACTATATGAATCTCTTCAAGCGATATCTGACCCCGCTGCTCGCCTCGGCAGGTTTGTTGGCCATGACCGCCCTCGCCGGCTGCGGCGGCGGTGACCAGGGGCGCGATCCCATCCTCGGCTTGCCGGGCGCCACCCTGTCCAGCCTGGCAGTCACGCCCGCCACGGCCACCGTCGCCATCGGCGCGGGCCAGCAATTCACGGCCATCGCCACGTACAGCGACGGCTCGGCGCAAGACGTCAGCGCCAAGGCGGCCTGGACGTCGGCCACGCCGGCCAATGCCACCGTCAATGGCGCCACGGGCTTGAGCACCGGCATTGCTGCCGGCACTTCGGCTATCGCTGCCGCATTTGGCGGCAAGAGCGCCAGCAGCATGTTGACCGTCACGCCAGCGACCTTGCTGGCTATTGCCGTCACGCCGCAAAACCCCATCATCCCCGTCGCCGCGACGCGCCAGCTGGCCGTCCTTGCCACGTATTCGGATGGCAGCACCGCCGACGTCACGGCCGGCAGCAGCTTCGTTGCCGCCACGCCCGCTTTCGCCAGCGTCGCCAGCAATGGCCTCGTCACTGGCGTTGCCTTTGGTAGCAGCGTCATGAATGCCAGCTTCAACGGCAAGACGGCCAGCACCACCGTCACCGTCCCTGCCCTCACCCTGGCCAGCATCGCCGTCACGCCGGCCACCGCCAGCATCGCTGTCGGCGCCACGCAGCAATTCGTTGCCACGGCAACGTATTCGGACAGCTCGAACGCCATCATCACCAATAGCGCCGTCTGGACGTCGGCTACGGTCGCCAATGCCACGGTATTGAACACGGGCGTCGCCACAGGCATCGCCGCCGGCACCAGCAATATCACGGCCACGGCCGGCGGCCAGTCGGGCAGCGCGCTGCTGACCGTCACCGCCGTCGCCATCCCGCCCGTCCTGAACCCGATCATCCTGGGTCGCGCGGCGCCATTCGGCGTGCTGGCCGGCACCTCGATCACGAACAATTCGGGCGGCACCACCCTGATCACGGGCGACGTCGGTGCGCCGTCGCAAACGGTCGACCCGACCCAGGCGGCCGGTTTTACCAACTACAAATCGGGCGCCATCCTGGCCGGCGCCATGACGGATTTGCAAGCGGCGATCACGGACGGCAATAGCCGCACTTGCGACGTCAGCTTTGCCGGCGGCATCGACCTCGGCGGCCAGACCTTCGGCCCCGGCGTGTATTGCTATGCGGGCGCCATCAGCATCACGGGTACCTTGACCCTGAACGGTCCCGGCGTGTACATCTTCCGCACGGCGCTGACCTTGAATTCGACCGTCAACTCGGTGGTTGCCCTGAACAATGGCGCCACGGCCGACAACGTCAGCTGGCTGCCCGTCGGCCCCACCACCCTGGCCGCGAACAGCGTCTTCAAGGGCAATATCCTGGGCCAGTCGGCCGCCATCACGGTGGGCGACAACACGACCCTGCTCAACGGCCGCGTGCTGACGGCTGCCGCCGTTACCCTGCGCAACAACCAGATCACCAAATAACCGGGACATGACCATGACTATCGCACACACACTGGGCGCCCTGAGCGTGATGGCCGGCGCCTTGCTGGCGGCCCACTCGGCGCAGGCGCAGGACAACACTTTCATCAACCCGGACTGGGCCAACAGCGCCTGGTACCTCGGCGCGGGCGTGGGCCAGTCGCGCGCCACCATCGACGAACCGCGCCTGCGCGCCAGCCTGGCCGCGAATGGCGAAACCGTCACCGGTTTTGCCAAGGACCAGCGCGACACGGGCTATAAATTGTTTGTCGGCCGGCAACTGAACCAGTATGTCGCCGTGGAAGCGGGCTACTTTGACCTGGGCAAGTTCGATTTCCAGTCGACCACCAGCGGCAACGGCGTGCTGAACGGGCAAGCGGGCTTTCGCGGCGTGAACCTGGACTTGCTGGGCCAGTTGCCGCTTTCGCAGCGCCTGTCCCTGCTGGGCCGGGTCGGCATGCACTACACCAAGACGAATACAGAGTTCAGCGGCAACCGCCTGCTGGGTTCGGCCAACACGCATGCCAGCGAGCGCAAGCTCAACGCCAAGCTGGGCCTGGGCCTGGAATACAAGTTCAGCGAAGCGCTGGCCCTGCGCGGCGAAGTCGAGCGCTATCGCTTGAACGACGCCGTCGGCAACCGCGGCGATGCGGACCTGTATTCCGTCAGCCTCGCGTATAAACTGGGCCGCCCGGCCAGCGCCACGCCCGCCTACCAGCCGGCGCCCGACGTCGCCCCTGTCGTCGCCATGCCGGCGCCTGTCATCGTGGCCGCGCCGGCGCCAACACCGGTAGCGGAAAAAGTGTCGTTTGCTTCGGAGGCATTGTTTGATTTCGATCAATCGACGCTCAAGCCGCAAGGCAAGGCGGCGCTGGACCAGTTGCTGGGCCAGTTGAATGGCATGGACCTGGAAGTCATCGTCACGGTGGGCCATACGGATGCCGTCGGTCCGGATGCCTACAACCAGAAACTGTCGCAACGCCGCGCCGAAGCCGTCAAGGCTTACCTGGTGGCGCAAGGCGTGGAAACGAACCGCGTCTACACGGAAGGCAAGGGAGAAACGCAGCCCGTGGCCGACAACACGAGCGCCGCCGGGCGCGCCAAGAACCGCCGCGTGACGGTGGAAGTGGTGGGCACGCGAAAAGTTTCACGCTAGGTTTCACGCACATGTAAAAAACCGGCTTGCGCCGGTTTTTTTTCGCCTGCTGCTTTACGCCGGCTTGCGGTGATGCTTGCTCAGATGCCGGTCCAGGCTATTGGCGAACTGTTGTCGATCCGACTGGCTGAAGGCGGCCGGGCCGCCCGTGTCGACGCCGCCGCTGCGCAATTCTTCCATGAAGGCGCGCATCGTCAGTTGCTGGGCGATATTGTCTTTCGTGTAAAACTCGCCACGGGGGTTCAGCGCAAAGCCGCCCTTCGTCAGCACGTCGGCGGCCAGCGGGATATCGCCCGTGATGACGAGGTCGCCGGGATTCAACAGCCGCACGATTTCCTGGTCGGCCACGTCGGCGCCGGACGGCACTTGCACGGTACGGATGAAACGCGAGGGCGGCACGCGCAAGCCCTGGTTGGCCACCAGGGTGAGCGGCAACTCCAGGCGGTCGGCCACGCGGTACAGGATTTCCTTGATGACGACGGGACAGGCGTCGGCGTCGATCCAGATCTGCATGCCCGGCGCGGTCTGCTGGCTGCCTTCCGCCATCACAATTCCCACGCGTCGCCGCCGGGCCCCATGCGCGGGGCGCTGACGCCGAAGTGCAGGTAGGCGGCCGGCGTGGCGACACGGCCACGGGGCGTGCGCTGCAGGAAACCTTGCTGTATCAGGTACGGTTCCAGCACGTCTTCGATGGTATCGGCCGCTTCGCCGATGGCCGCCGCCAGGTTGCCGATGCCGACGGGGCCGCCGCCGAACTTGAACAGCACGGCTTCGAGCAGCTTGCGGTCCATCACGTCAAAGCCGGCGGAATCGACGTCGAGCATGGCCAGCGCGCGGTCGGCCACCACCTTGGTGATCTCGCCATTGCTTTTGACTTCCGCGAAATCGCGCACGCGGCGCAGCAGGCGGTTGGCGATGCGGGGCGTGCCGCGGGCGCGCTGGGCGATTTCATGTGCGCCTTCCGGGTCGATGGGCGCCTTCAGCAAGGCGGCGCTGCGCGTGACGATCTTCGTCAATTCGCCCGTGTTGTAGAACTCCAGCCGCGCGACGATGCCGAAGCGGTCGCGCAGCGGATTGGTCAGCATGCCGGCGCGCGTGGTAGCGCCCACTAATGTAAACGGTTGCAGATCGAGTTTCACGGAACGGGCGGCCGGGCCTTCGCCGATCATGATGTCTATTTGATAATCTTCAAGCGCCGGATACAAAATCTCTTCCACGACAGGCGACAGGCGGTGGATTTCATCGATGAACAGGACGTCGTTCGCTTCCAGGTTCGTCAGGATCGCCGCCAGGTCGCCCGGACGCTCCAGCACGGGGCCGGAGGTCTGGCGCAGATTGACGCCCATTTCGCGCGCGATGATGTGCGCCAGGGTCGTCTTGCCCAGGCCCGGCGGGCCGAACAATAAAGTGTGGTCGAGCGCTTCCTTGCGCTGGCGCGCGGCCGTGATGAAAATTTCCAGCTGGTCGCGGATCTTTTCCTGCCCCACATACTCGTCGAGCTGCTTCGGGCGCAAGGCCCGTTCGATGGCCTCTTCGTTGTGCGAAATGGGCGCCGCGTCGATGATGCGCTGTTCCGTGAAGCTGTCGGTCTGGATGCTCATGCCCTATCAGCCTTTCGACAGCGCTTTCAGCGCCAGTTTGATGCCATCCGACACACCGCTGCCAGCCGGCACGTTTTTCACGGCCGCCAGCGCTTCCTTGTCCGAGTAGCCGAGCGCCACCAGTGCGTTCAAAATGTCCGATTGGGCGTCCGGCGCCGCATGCGCGCCCAGCGGGCCAAGATCGGCACCGATCTTGCCCTTCAATTCCAGTAATAAACGTTCGGCCGTCTTCTTGCCGATGCCCGGTACTTTCACGAGGCGGCCGGAATCCTGCAGGGTAATCGCCTGCGCCAGGTCGGCGATCGTCATGCCGGACAGTATCGACAGGGCCATGCGCGCGCCCACGCCCGTGATCTTGATCAACTGGCGGAACACGGCACGCTCGGCCGCATTGCCGAAACCAAACAGCAGGTGCGCATCTTCGCGGATGGCCTGGTGCGTGAACAGCACGACTTTTTCACCCACGTGGGGCAAGTTATAAAAAGTGCTCATCGGCACGTCGACTTCATAGCCGACGCCCTGGCAATCGACCAGCAATTGTGGCGGATTCTTTTCAAGCAAAATACCGGAGAGACGGCCTATCATCGCGTGTTCCTAATGTTGTGTATATATATGAGGGCCATGCAGCTATCCCACTAAACGGCCGCGCTTCATGCGCAGCCCCTGCAGCTGGGGCGCCAGCGCGCCGAGCATGGCCAGCGCATCGATGCTGTTGGCGTGGCAAATGGCCACGCCCAGGGCATCGGCCGCATCCGTGCCGGGCAAGCCGGGCAAGGACAGCAGGCGCGACACCATGTCCTGCACCTGTTCCTTGGCCGCCTTGCCGTGGCCCGTGACGGCCTGTTTCACTTGCAGCGCCGTGTATTCGGCCACCGACAGGTCGGCGTTGACGAGCGCGCAGATGGCCGCGCCACGCGCCTGGCCCAGCAGCAGGGTCGATTGGGGATTGACGTTGACAAACACTTTTTCGATGGCCGCGCAATCGGGCTGGTAGGTGCCGACGATTTCGCCCACGCCTTGCAGGATGACCTTCAGGCGCGGCGGCAATTCCCCTTCGGAACCTGTCTTGACGGTACCCGACGCGATATAGCGCAGCTTGTTGCCGTGTTTTTCAATGACCCCAAAGCCGGTCGTGCGCAGGCCAGGATCGATGCCAAGAATAATCATCGCCAGATTCTATAATGAATACGGCAGGCACCGGTGAATAACCGGTGCCTGCCGCTGAGTTACTGCCAGCCGGGGTATTGAATCCCGGCCTGTTCCAGATCAATGACGGAAGTGACGGGTTCCGGTATACAACATGACAACGCCGCGCTCGTCCGCCGCATCGATCACTTCCTGGTCGCGCATGGAGCCGCCCGGGTGGATGACGCAGGTCGCGCCCGCGTCGACGACGACGTCGAGGCCGTCACGGAACGGGAAGAAGGCGTCCGACGCCACCACGGAGCCCGTCAGCGACAGGCCGGCGTTTTGCGCCTTGATGGAAGCGATGCGGGCCGAGTCGATACGGCTCATCTGGCCTGCGCCCACGCCCAGGGTCATGTTATTGCCGCAGAAGACGATGGCGTTCGACTTGACGAATTTCGCCACTTTCCAGGCGAACATCAGGTCGGCCAGTTGTTGCGGCGTTGGCTGCAGCTTGCTGACCACGCGCAAGTCGCCGATACCGACGTTTTTCGCGTCCGGCGATTGCACCAGCAAGCCGCCACCGACGCGTTTGAAGTCCATGGCGTGCACGCCGCCGCCCAGCGGGATTTCCAGCATGCGCACGTTTTGCTTGCTCGACAGAATCTGTTTCGCTTCGGCGGAGAACGATGGGGCGATCAGCACTTCGACGAACAGCTTGGCGATTTCGCCGGCGGTGGCGCCGTCCAGTTCCGTGTTGAAGGCGATGATGCCGCCGAATGCCGAGGTCGGGTCCGTCTGCAGGGCGCGCGCATACGCTTCCGCCGCATTCTTGCCCAGCGCTACGCCGCATGGGTTCGCATGCTTGACGATGACACAGGCGGCGCTTTGCTCGAAGCCGCCCATGCTCTTCACGCATTCCCAGGCCGCATCCGCATCGGCGATGTTGTTGTACGACAATTCCTTGCCTTGCAGCTGGCGGTAGTTGGCCAAGGCGCCATCGGTGGTGACCAGGTCGCGGTAGAAGGCGGCGCTCTGGTGCGGGTTTTCACCGTAGCGCATGTCTTGCACTTTCTCAAATGCAACGTTGAGGATTTGCGGATAGGCGCCGCGCTCGGCGTGCACTTTCGTCGGGCCCAGGCTGGTCAGGTAGTTGGTGATGGCGCCATCGTATTGCGCCGTGTGCGCAAAGACTTTTTTCGCCAGCATGAATTTGGTGTCGTAGCTGACGTCGCCGGCCTTGCCGTCGGCCGAGCGCATTTCCGCCAGCACGGCGTCGTAGTCGCTCGGGTCGCAGATGACGACCACGTCCTTGTGGTTCTTGGCCGCCGAACGCAGCATGGTCGGGCCGCCGATATCGATGTTTTCGATCGCGTCTTCCAGGGTGCAATCGGCCTTGGCGACCGTGCCCTGGAACGGGTACAGGTTGACCACCACCATGTCGATGGTCGGCATGTCGTGCTCGACCAGTTTCGACATGTGCTCAGGGAAATCGCGGCGCGCCAGGATACCGCCGTGCACTTTCGGGTGCAGGGTCTTCACACGGCCATCGAGCATCTCCGGGAAACCCGTGTAATCGGCAACTTCCGTGACGGGAACACCGTTGTCTGCCAGCAATTTTGCGGTACCGCCCGTGGACAGGAGGTTGACGCCGAGGGCGGACAGGGCGCGGGCGAATTCGAGAACGCCGGTCTTGTCGGAAACGGAGAGGAGAGCTTGTTTGATCATGGCTGTGGCTAGGTGGTTAAGTGTTCTTGGCGAATGGCGCCGCTCAGTCGTCTGGCTGAGGCGGCGGCGGATTCAAATCTTGGCGTCACTTGCATGCCGGCATTACAGCAAACCGTGCTCCTGCAATTTCTTGCGCAGGGTATTGCGGTTGATGCCCAGCATCTGCGCGGCGTGCGACTGGTTGCCATCGGCGCGTGTCATCACGACTTCCAGGATGGGCTTTTCCACGGTCAGCACGACCATGTCATAGATATTCGATGCTTGCTGTTCGCCCAGGTCATTGAAGTAATCTTCTAGACTTTTCTGTACGACTTCCTGAATGCTTTCTTTGCTCATTTGTATGCTTCAACCGGCTGAACACCTGGCTATCCGGTGCCGCGTCGCTCATGCGGTCCGCGTGCTGCCCTCTTGCCTCGGTGTTGTAATTAATATTGCATGACGCTCTGTATATAGGCGCTCGCCCTTGTACTGCTGGTCACTGATTTATGCTGCTTGCTGCTATCTGCTCATGCTGCCGTGGCCGCAGGTTCGATCACATCGATCAGGCCACTTTCACTGGATTCGGAGAGGCGGTATTGTAACCGTTCGCCAAATTTCCATTGCGACTCAAAAAATTGATCGACGGCCAGCAACTGCGCTTCCGTCGACTCCAGCAAGTTCATTTGCTGTCGGAACGCTTCGCCGCCTTCCAGATCCTTGACATACCAGCCGATGTGCTTGCGCGCCGTGCGCACGCCGAGAAATTCCCCATAAAACGCGTAATGGGCGCGCAAATGCTCATCCATCAGGGTGCGGACTTCATCCACGTAAGGCGCCGGCAACAAGGTGCCGGTGCGCAGGAAGTGGTCGATCTCGCGGCAAATCCACGGCCGGCCCTGCGCCGCGCGGCCGATCATGACGGCATCGGCGCCCGTTTGATCCAGCACAAAGCGGGCCTTCTCAGGACTGGTAATGTCGCCGTTGGCCACCACGGGAATGCCCACCGATGCTTTCACGGCGGCAATAGTTTCATATTCGGCATCGCCCTTGTAGCCATCGGCGCGCGTGCGGCCGTGCAGGGTCAGCATCTGGATGCCGGCTTGCTCGGCGATGCGGGCGATTTTCAGGGCATTCTTGTTTTCGCGGTTCCAGCCCGTGCGAAATTTCAGGGTGACGGGCACGTCGACGGCGTTGACGACGGCGTGCAAGATCTTTTCGACCAGGCTTTCGTTTTGCAGCAAGGCCGAACCGCACCAGCTGTTGCACACCTTTTTGACGGGGCAACCCATGTTGATGTCGATGATCTGCGCGCCCCGGTCCACGTTGAACTTGGCGCAGTCGGCCAGGTCTTGCGGATCGGCGCCGGCGATCTGCACGGCCTTTGGCTCCATTTCGCCTGCATGGTCCGTGCGGCGCGAGCTTTTTTCCGTCGCCCACAGGCGCGGATTCGACGCCGCCATCTCCGACACGGCGTAACCGGCACCCAACTGCTTGCACAACTGGCGGAAAGGCCGATCCGTCACGCCCGCCATGGGAGCGACGAAAACGTTGTTGCGCAGAATGTGAGGGCCGATTTGCACTGAAGAACCTGGAATGGACGGAGGAACCTGCTATTTTAACCGATTCCCTGCCTAATTAATAAGCACTATTTTTTTGCTCAGTGCGTCAGAGTGAAGAGGGGCCGCTTAGCCCAGCTCGTCCATCGCGGGCGCGCTCAAGTGTTCGATATTTCCCCAGTGCACCAAATGCAGCTTGCCGTCGGCGTAAGAAAAACGGTTGACGCTGGCATTTTTGACCTGGAAGTCGCGCGGACTGTCGAGCGTCATGCCGACCGCCTCGCGGTAGGCGCACTCGAGCACGCCGCCATGGGCCACGATGGCGATCGTCTGGCCGTCATATTGCCCGGCCCAGCGGGCGATGGCGCCATTTGCGCGCGCATAGAACTGGCGGAAGCTTTCGGCCTGGCGTTCGCCCGACGGCATCACGGCGTCGATCTGGCGCGATTGCCATTGTGCATACTCGTGCGGATAGCGCGCGGCGATGTCCGCATACAGCAAGCCTTCGAAAGCGCCGTAGCAGCGCTCGCGCAGCAAGGAATCCGTTTGCACGGGTAAATCTTTCACGTCGGCAACGGCTTGCGCCGTCTGCTGCGCGCGTTGCAAGTCGCTGGCGATGATGGCGGCCAGCGGTTCGTCCGCCAGCGCCTGCCCCAGCGCCCCCGCTTGCGCCAGGCCCGCCTCGTTCAGGGCGATGTCGATATGGCCCTGCAGGCGGCGGCCCGCATTCCAGGCCGTTTCGCCATGGCGTATCAGTAAAATCGTGGTGCTCATGCGTTATTTCTTCAGGGTAAGTGCCAACTCGGGGTGAAGCGAATAGGCAACGACGAGCTGGGCTTCGTCGAGGATGTGGCCGTACAGGGCGGCGTGGGCTTGCTGCCCAGTAAAACGCTCGGGCAAGGTCAGCTGCGGCACGTCGAGGGCATACAGGCGGAAAATGTAGTGGTGGATGCGCTCGTCATTCCACGGCGGGCACGGGCCATCGTAGCCGTAATAGTCGCCGGCCATGTCCGGGTCGGCGGCAAACCAGCCCGTGTAGTCGTTCAGGCCCTGGCGCAGCCCAATACCGGCAGGCTTGCCGCGCGGCGTGATGCCGCTGGAAAATTCTCCGGCGGCAATAACCCGCATGGCAGGCGGCAAGTCGAGCAAGCTCCAGTGATAAAAGTCGCCGCGCGGCGCCGTCAGCGGCAGGGTCTGGCCTTCAACATTGACCAGGCTGGCGTCTTGCGGCGCATCGGGGTCGATGCAGAACAGGGCCAGCGACTCGGTGCCGTTCGGCACCTCGTCCCAGGCCAGATGGGGATTGCGGTTGCCGGCGAGGCGCACGCGGCTGGCCGGATCGATCTCGGCAAAGGCATGATCGGCCGGCATCAGGCCGCCATCACGAAACGTCTCGCTCCACAATTTCATCGCTTGCTCCTCTCTTAGTTATTGTTTGGCGTTCACTTGCAGCCAGAACGTGACGGGGCCGTCATTGGTGAGCGACACCTGCATGTCGGCGCCAAACTGCCCCGTCTGCACGGTCGCATGGCGGCTGCGCGCCTGGTCCACGAAATGCGTGAACAGGCGCAAGCCGTCCTGCGGCGCGGCGGCCGGCGTAAACGACGGGCGCGTGCCGGACTTGGTGTCGGCCGCCAGGGTGAACTGCGGCACCAGCAGCAAGCCGCCGGCCACGTCCGTCACGCTGCGGTTCATCTTGCCCGCCTCGTCGGCAAACACGCGATAGCCGAGCAACTTGGCCAGCAGGGCGTCCGCTTCCTTCTCCGTATCGCCCCGCTCCGCGCACACGAGCACCATCAGGCCGGCGTCGATGGCGCCGATGGTGGCGCCGGCCACGTCGACCTTTGCCTGCGTGACGCGCTGCAGCAGCGCGATCATGCCGTCAAGGTGACGCGCGCAAAGCTGCGCTTGCCAACTTGCAACACGAACTGACCGGCTGCCACTTGCAAGCCCTTGTCGCTGATGACGGTGCCGTCGATGCGCACGCCGCCCTGGTCGATCTTGCGCATGGCTTCCGACGTGGACGGACACAGGCCCGCCTGTTTCAGCAGTTGCGGAATGCCCAGCGGCGCGCCGGCCAAGGTCACTTCCGGGATATCGTCGGGGATGCCGCCCTTCGAGCGGTTGACGAAGTCGGCCAGCGCATCTTCCGCCGCCTGCTGCGAGTGGAAGCGGGCGACGATCTCTTGCGCTAGCGCAACCTTGGCATCGCGCGGATTGCGGCCTTCCTCGACTTCGCGCTTCAGCTGCGCCAGTTCGGCGATCGAGCGCCACGACAGCAGCTCGTAGTAGCGCCACATCATGACGTCGGAAATGCTCATCAGCTTGGCGAACATGGTATTGCCCGGTTCCGTGATGCCGATGTAGTTATTCTTCGACTTGGACATTTTTTCCACGCCGTCCAAACCTTCCAGCAGAGGCATGGTCAAAATACACTGCTGCTCCTGTCCGTACTGCTTTTGCAGTTCGCGGCCCACCAGCAGGTTGAACTTCTGGTCCGTGCCGCCCAGTTCCAGGTCCGACTTCAGGGCCACCGAGTCGTAGCCCTGCATCAGCGGGTACAGGAATTCGTGTACGGAAATAGGAATGCCGCCCTGGAAGCGCTTGGTGAAGTCGTCGCGCTCGATCATGCGCGCCACCGTGTAGTGGGAAGCGAGCTGGATGATGCCGCGCGCGCCCAGCGGATCGCACCACTCGGAGTTATAGCGGATTTCGGTCTTGCTGGCGTCCAACACTAAAGATGCTTGCGCGAAATACGTCATCGCGTTAATCTCGATCTGTTCCTTGGTCAGGGGCGGACGCGTGACGTTGCGGCCCGACGGGTCGCCGATCATGGACGTGAAGTCGCCAATGAGGAAAATGACTTGATGGCCGAGGTTTTGCAGCTGGCGCATCTTGTTCAGGACGACAGTATGACCCAGATGCAAGTCGGGTGCGGTCGGGTCCAGGCCCAGTTTGATGCGCAGTGGAACACCGGTTTTCTCGGAGCGTGCTAATTTTTGCGCAAATTCGCTTTCGATCAAGAGTTCGTCGACGCCACGCTTGGTAATCGCGAGGGCTTCTTGTACTCTGTCCGACAGCGGAAGCGCGGTCTGAGCGGCGTTAGCCTTTGTAGGCGATGCGGTGGTGTTGATTTCCATAAAATTTGACTGTAGATCTCAAAATGGTAGTAGGTTTGCGGAGTTTGCTATAATGCTCGATCCCATCAATCTTGCCGTATGAAAACGAACCAAAATAACAATAACAAAGAGCACTAGTTCACGAATCGTTCAAGGGCAAATTTTAACTGATTGCATGAACCCTATACATAAAATCACAGGCTCACGCTTGTACACACAGCTGACGACGACACGCAAGGCACGCATTATCGGTGCCTCCGCAGTGCTGCTCGCCGTGGCCGCCTTCGGCGCGGTCGCTGTGTCGCCCATGGCGCCCGACGCATCCGATCTGCCGGTGACGTCCATCGCCCAAAACCTGGAAATGCCTGATCTCGCCTCGCAAATTTCCGCGATGGAACAGGTAGACCAGAATTTCACCCACGAAGAAAAAGTCCGCGCCGGCGATACCCTCGCCACCCTGCTGACCCGTCTCGGCGTGGATGATCCGGTGGCCGCCAATTTCATCAAAACCGACAAGATCGCGCGCGGCGTGATGTTGCTGAAATCGGGCAAGCGCGTGCAAGCGCAAACGTCCGAAAATGGCGACCTCAACTGGATGCGCGCCACCCTCGTCGACGGCACGGACAAATCGGTCAAGAATATCCTGATCACCCGCAAGGGCGACAAGTTCGTGGCCACGGAAGTGGCAGCCCAGCTGGAACGCCGCGTTGAAATGCACGCGCGCAAGATTACCTCCACCCTGTTCGCCGCCACCGACTCCAGCCTGGACGGCACCCGCCTGCCAGACTCGATTTCCGCGCAAATCGTGGAAATGTTCTCCACCAATATCGACTTCCGCTCCGACCTGAAACGCGGCGACTCGTTCAATGTTGTCTACGAAACATTCTGGCAAGATGGCGAATTTGTCCGAGCGGGCCGCATCCTGGCCGGTGAATTCACCAACCGCGGCACGACTTACCAGTCCGTTTGGTTCGAAGACCCAGCCAGCAAGCAAGGCGGCGGTTACTACAGTTTCGACGGCAAGTCCCTCAAAAAAGCCTTCCTGAAATCCCCCCTCGAATTCTCCCGCATCTCGTCCGGCTTCTCCATGCGCGTGCACCCGATTTCCGGCAACTGGAAAGCGCACAAGGGCATCGATTTCGCTGCAGCAACGGGCACCCCTATCCGTGCTTCGGGCGACGGCGTGGTCGATTCCGTCGGCAGCCAAAACGGCTACGGCAATGTTGTTGTCCTGAAACATTGGGCCAACTACACGACCGCCTATGCGCACATGAGCCGCTTCGCTTCGGGCCTGAAAAAAGGTCAAAAAGTGAGCCAGGGCGATGTGATCGGCTACGTCGGCACCACCGGCTGGTCCACGGGCGCCCATTTGCACTATGAATTCCGCGTTGGCGGCGTGGCGCAAGACCCAAGCAAGCTGAATGTGCAAGCCCAGGCCCCATTGACGGCCGCCGAGCTGAGCCGCTTCCGCATGGTGTCGGCCGACATGATGCACCGCTTCACCTTGCTGCGTCCGAACGACACGGCCCTGGCGTCGCGTTAAGCAACACTGCCTTCGGGCAACACATAAAGGCACCGCCCATGCAGATGGCCGGTGCCTTTGTTTTTTCCCGCGCGCTTTTGTTTTTCCTGCGCGCTTTTGCGTGCGGCACAAATGCGGCACAATGCACCTCACCACTTACGTATTCAAGGAAAACCCCATGCTGTATATCGGTTTAATGTCGGGCACCAGCCTCGATGGCGTCGACGGCGCGCTGGTCGACTTTTCCGACGAGGGCACGCGCAGCCTGGGCGATGCGTACATTCCCTTCCCCGCCAGCCTGCGCGCCGACCTGATGGCCTTGCAAAGTGCCGGCCAGAATGAAATCGAACGCGAAGCGCTGGCGGCCAATCAACTCGTGCGCCACTACGCCGAGTGCGTCGCCATGCTTTTAAGCAACGCGGGCATCGTCGCGGACGCCATCGCCGCCATCGGCGCGCATGGCCAGACCATCCGCCACCGCCCGGAACTGGGCTTTACGCGCCAATTGAACAACCCGGCCCTGCTGGCCGAATTGACGGGCATCGACGTCATCGCGGACTTGCGCAGCCGCGACGTGGCGGCCGGCGGCCAGGGTGCGCCGCTGGTGCCGGCCTTTCACCAGGCCATCTTCAATCTGCCGGGCCACACGCGCGTGCTGGCCAATATCGGCGGCATCAGCAATATCAGCGTGCTGCATGCGGATGGCACGGTGACGGGCTACGACACGGGTCCCGGCAATGCGCTGATGGATGGCTGGGTCTTGCGGCACCTGGGCCAGCCCTACGACGCCAACGGCGCCTGGGCCGCCACGGGCCAGGTCATCCCCGCCCTGCTGGCGGATTTGCTCGACGAGCCCTATTTTGACTTGCCGGCGCCGAAAAGCACGGGCCGCGATCTGTTCCATGCCGACTGGCTGAGCGCCAAGCTGGCCGATTACCCGGCCGCCCTGCCCGCCGACGTGCAGGCGACGCTGACCCAACTGACGGCTGCCAGCCTGGCGCGCGCCATCCTGCGCGACGGGGCGCAGGCGGAAACCGTGTATGTGTGCGGCGGCGGGGCGCAGAACGCCAGCCTGATGGCGGCGCTGGCCGTCGAATTGCCGGGCATGGCGGTGGAGTCCACGCAAGCATTGGGCGTGGCGCCCAGCCAGGTCGAGGCGCTGGCCTTTGCGTGGCTGGCCTGGCGCTTTACGCAGCGCAAGCCGGGCAACTTGCCGGCAGTGACGGGCGCGCAGGGATTGCGGGTACTGGGCGCGCTATACCCGCGTTGATCAATAACAAGTGTTCCAGAAACACAAATAGCGGATCATCGATCCGCTATTTTTACGCTGCGCCTGTAAACCGGCGCGCCTGAAAAACGTCCAAGGCAAGGCGCATTGCCGAAGACAGTACGGATAGTACGGCGAGGCAATGCAACGCCGCCATGGGCGTTTTCTCGGGTGTGCTTATACCGAGAAAGACGAACCGCAACCGCAGGTGGACGTCGCGGTAGGGTTTTTAATCACGAACTGCGCGCCTTCCAGGTCATCCTTGTAGTCGATTTCCGCGCCGACCAGGTACTGGTAGCTCATGGAATCGATCAACAGCTGGACGCCGTTCTTGACCATGGTGGTGTCATCTTCGTTGACGATTTCGTCGAAGGTGAAGCCGTACTGGAAGCCGGAACAGCCGCCACCCTGCACGAACACGCGCAATTTCAGGTCGGGATTGCCTTCTTCCTCGATCAGCTGCGCGACTTTTTCGGCGGCGCTATCGGTAAAGATGATAGGCGAAGGGATCACATCTTGCATTTCAGCGACTGCATTCATTTCAGACTCCTCAGAAAACATAGCCTCATTATAGACTGTTGGCGCAAGTCACGCTGCGGCCGCCGCTGGCGCGGCTGGCGGGTGTTGTTCCTGCTCACATTTCCGACACGGCCAGGTGCAGCACGGGGTCGGCGCTGTCGTGGCGGCTGAGCTTGCCCTGGACTTGCGCGCCGCTGTGCATTTCCAGCACCTTGTAATAGACCTCTCCTACAATGCGGGCTTTTGGCTGGATTTCAAGCATTTCGGACACATACACGGGGCCGTTGATCTCGCCGCTGACGACCAGGCTCGAGCAGCGCACCTCGCCATCGATGCGGCCCGCCTCGCCCAGCACCACATAGGTGGGGTCGCCCGGCTCGCCCGTGACGTTGCCGCGCACATGGCCGTCGATGCGCAGACCGCCGCAAAACAGCAAGTCGCCCTCGATCCGCGTGGAAGCGCCGATCAGGGTATCGATGGGGTTTTTCGCGTTGCGCTCGAACATGAACGTCATCCTGTCGGGGTACGTGGCAGTCCAATTTATCACAGGTCCGGCAAAAAGGCGCCGGACCTGCGCAAACGCCTGTGCCTATATTTAAGGCATCACGGCGAT
The DNA here is from genome assembly GCF_036231865.1 of Janthinobacterium sp. P210005. Taxonomy (NCBI): domain Bacteria; kingdom Pseudomonadati; phylum Pseudomonadota; class Betaproteobacteria; order Burkholderiales; family Oxalobacteraceae; genus Janthinobacterium; species Janthinobacterium sp. P210005. Next base: position 100,460 of record NZ_JAZARC010000008.1, on the reverse strand, counting down.
ATGTTGCAAACCAGCCGTTTCTTTCAGGCCAAACATCAAGTTCATGCATTGCACGGCCTGGCCCGCTGCACCCTTGACCAGGTTGTCCTGCACCACCAGCACGACGACGGTATTGCCGCCTTCGGGACGGTGCAAGGCCAGGCGCAACATGTTCGAGCCGCGCGTGGAACGGGTTTCCGGGTGCGAGCCGAACGGCATCACGTCGACGAAAGGCTCATCCTTGTATTGCTCTTCGAACAAGGATTGCAATTCTTCATTGCTGACTTCCTTGTTCAGCTGCGCGTACAGGGTCGAATGCATGCCGCGGATCATCGGCACCAGGTGCGGCGTGAAGGTCAGCGCCACTTTCTCGTCCGTGAAACGCTGCAATTGCGCCGTCGTTTCCGGCAAGTGGCGGTGGCCGGCCACGCCGTAGGCCTTGAAGCTGTCGCTTGCCTCCGAGAACAGGATGCCGATTTCCGCCTTGCGGCCGGCGCCGGACACGCCCGACTTGCAGTCGGCGATCAAGCCGCCCGCGTTGACCAGGCCTGCCTTGAGCAGCGGGTAAAAGCCCAGCTGCATGGTGGTCGGGTAGCAACCGGGGTTGGCGATCAGCTTCGCTTGCTTGATGTCTTCGCGGTTCAGTTCCGGCAAGCCGTACACGGCCTGTTCGATCAGTTCAGGCGCCGTGTGGGGAATCTTGTACCACTGCTCGAACTTGGCCTGGTCTTTCAGGCGGAAGTCGGCGGCCAGGTCGATGACTTTCACGCCGGCGGCCAGCAACGCTGGAGCTTGCGCCATCGCAACACCGTGCGGGGTGGCAAAGAAGACCACGTCGCACTGCTCCAGATTGGCTTTGTCGGGCGAGGAAAACGCCAGTTTCACGTGGCCACGCAAGGAAGGATACATGTCAGCAACGGGCAAGCCATCTTCCTTGCGCGAAGTAATCGCCGTCAACTCGACATCTGGATGGGTAGCGAGCAAGCGCAGCAATTCCACGCCCGTGTATCCAGTGCCGCCGACGATGCCAACTTTGATCATGTTCTTTCCTTGTGTATAGAGTGCATAAAGATGAAGGGAAATGCCCCCATGGGGGTTTTCCGCGTATTTTACAGCGCAACGCCGAGTCACGCTGAAATGCAAAAAAGCCGCGGGACCGAAGTCCAGCGGCTTTTCGACCAGCACCCCGGAAGGTGCTGTAGCGTAGAAATTAACGCTTCGAGAATTGCTTTGCGCGACGTGCTTTGCGCAGACCAACTTTTTTACGCTCGACTTCACGTGCATCGCGGGTCACGAAGCCGGCTTTCGCCAGTTCCGGTTTTAACGCTGCATCGTAGTCGATCAGAGCGCGGGTGATGCCGTGACGAACTGCACCAGCCTGGCCCGACTCACCGCCGCCATGGACGTTGACTTTGATGTCGAAACGCTCGACATTGCCGGTCAGTTCCAGTGGTTGACGGATGACCATCAGACCCGTTTCGCGCGAAAAGTATTCGTTTGCTGGTTTGCCGTTAACAACGATCAAGCCTGTGCCAACTTTAATAAAAACCCGAGCCACTGCACTTTTGCGACGGCCGGTTCCATAATTGTAATTACCGATCATGTCAGTTCCTTAGAGAACAAGTGCTTTAGGTTGCTGAGCAGCGTGCGGATGGGAACCTTCCGCGTACACTTTCAGCTTCTTGATCATTGCGTAGCCGAGTGGGCCTTTAGGCAGCATGCCTTTGACCGCTTTCTCAAGCGCGCGACCTGGAAAACGCTGTTGCATTTTCTGGAAGTTGGTTTCGTAGATGCCGCCTGGATAGCCAGAGTGACGGTAGTAAATTTTCTCAGTAGCTTTGGTACCGGTCACACGCAGTTTGCCTGCGTTGATGACGACGATGAAGTCGCCGGTATCGACGTGAGGAGTAAATTCTGGTTTGTGTTTGCCGCGCAGTCGGAGTGCCACTTCGCTGGCAACACGTCCGAGGACTTTGTCCGTCGCGTCAACCACGAACCAATCGCGCTGGACTTCATGTCCTTTAGCGGAAAATGTTTTCATGTTGACTTCCTAATAGATTACACGCTCAAATGGTGGTTCCGCCGATGCTGCTATGCGGACTCTGCCTTATTTACTTTTCCTGAGCGAACGGAAAGCCGACAAGTATAAGCGGCTTTGCCTTGCCGCGTCAAGCCGCAATCGAGGCCGGCTGCGGCCCGGCGGGCGGCACATGGATGGGCATTCCTCTATTACAATACAAAACGCTTACAATTTTCGGAGAGTACGATGGAATGCAAAGTCAGCTGGAATGGCCCGTCGGGCATGAGTTTTCGGGCAGAAACGGGTTCCGGCCACCTGGTGACCATGGATGGCGCGCCCGACGGCGGCGGCCACAACCTGGCGCCGCGCCCCATGGAAATGGTCTTGCTGGGCACGGGCGGCTGCACCGCCTATGACGTGGTGCTGATCCTGAAACGGGGCCGCGAAGCCGTCAGCGGCTGCGAAGTGACCCTGAAGGCCGACCGCGCCGACACCGATCCGAAAGTATTTACCAAGATCCACTTCCACTTCACCGTGCGCGGCAAGGCCCTGAAACCCACGGCAGTCGAACGGGCCGTAGCCTTGTCGCATGACAAATATTGCTCGGCGTCGATCATGCTGGCCAAGACGGCGGAAATCACCCATTCCTTCGAGATCATCGAAGAAAGCGCCTGACCAAACCTACTGCGCGTCGGTACAGGCGGCCTGCGATGCTCACCGTGCTCCAGCACGGTTGCGCTTCTCGACCACCTCTCCCTTCCGCTCGCTACGGTTTTGTCAGGCGTTTCACGGCTCAGATATGGATAAAAAAGGCGCTCTTCAGAGCGCCTTTGTTTTAAATGTAATACGCGGTTTTCGTCATCACTTTTCCCATGATGCCCATCAGCGCCTTCACGGGCGCCGGGGTGTCGATGGCGCCCAGTCGCTGGGCGGCGGCGCCGTGTTCCACTTCGTCGATGGCCATCTGTTTCACAATGGCGCGCGACTTGGCGTCCTGCGGCGGCAATTCCTGCAAGTGGCTGGCCAGGTGCGCTTCCACCTGGCGTTCCGTTTCCACCACGAAACCCAGGCTGCGGCCGTCGCCCATGCGCGCGGCGATGGTGCCCAGCGCAAACGAACCCGCATACCACAGGGGATTAAGCAGGCTCAGACGCGAGCCCAGCTCCGTCAAGCGCTGCGCCGTCCAGGCCAGATGGTCTTCCTCTTCGCGTCCCGCTTCGTCGAACTGGGCGCGGATGGCCGGGCTGTGCGCATAGCGCGCCTGCGAGTTGTACAGGGCTTGCGCACACACTTCGCCCACATGGTTGACGCGCATCAAGCCGGCGCTGTGGCGCTGCTCGGCCGGGCTCAGTTCCGCATCGGGCGCATGCGCGGCCGGCGTGGGGCGCGAGGCCGAGGCCACGCCCGCCATGACGCGCAAGGCCTTGTCGGCGCCAACAATCAAACGATCCAGGGGGTCAAAGTGGCGGTTCGCGGTCATCGTGGCTATTCATGTAAGGGAAAACATGGATTATAGGACGATCAGGGCCAGCCGTACCCACGCCGCGCGCAGGGTGAACGGGGCTTTATTGACTTGTGCGCGCTTTTTCCCGCTCGATCCAGTCCACCACGGGGCCGACGGCGTCCAGGCCGGACAGGCTTTTCGCCACGCCCAGGTTCAGTGAAATCAGGAAGGAAATGCTGTCGACGGGGATGTCCGGGCAATGTTCGGCAAACGCGGCGCGAAAACGCTCCGCTTGCAGCACGCGCAAGACTTTCTCGCCGCTCATGAATTGCAGCACGCTGGCGATGCTGTGCCCGCCACCGATCGAGTGGTAGATAAAACGGTTGTACTTCGCGTCGATCTGCTTGAAATCGAGGGTTTCCTCCGTCATCAGGCCCGCCAGGTAGTACAGCCCGAGGCTGACGCGGAAGAAACCGATGGCTTCGGCACTGGTCATGCCGGCGCGCGCCACGGCCAGTACCTTGTCCTGCATCACCTGATCGATCGTTTGCATTGCGCTCTCCCGCGCCGTCCGCCGGCGCCCACCGGGCCAGCTTGCATGAAGATGCTGTTTTTTTCAATAGACCAAACGATATTTCCACCTTGCAAGTTACATTTTTTGCATGCTACTCTCATTCTTCACCGTTAAATGGATGAAGCACATGATTGAGGTCAAGCACCTGGCAAAACGTTTCCGCATGCCGCCCCACAAGGGCAAGGCCGCGCACGTCAGCGATCCGCGCGAACACGAGGGCTGGTTTCACGCCGTGCGCGACGTCAGTTTCAGCTGCGCCCCCGGCGAAGTGCTGGGCCTGCTGGGCCCGAATGGCGCCGGCAAGACCACCACCCTGCGCCTGCTGTCGACGGCCTTGCAGGCGGACGCGGGCAGCGCCCTCGTCAACGGCGTCGACGTGCTGCGCCAGCCGCTGGTGGCGCGCCAGAGCATCGGCTTCCTGTCCGGCTCGACAGGCTTGTATGGCCGCCTGACGGCGCGCGAGAACGTGGAATATTTCGGCCGCCTGCATGGCATGCCGGCCGACAAGCTGAAACGCCGCTGCGACGAACTGTTTTCCCTGCTGCAAATGGAGGAATACGGCAGTAAGCGGGCCGATCAATTGTCGACGGGCATGAAACAGAAGTGCGCGATCGCCCGCACCGTCGTGCACGAACCGCAGGTGGTGATCCTCGACGAGCCGACGACGGGCCTGGACGTGATGTCGGCGAAGATCTTGCTCGACTTCATCGCCAGCTACAAGGCGCTGCGCGTGCCGCTGATCTTTTCCACGCACCACCTGCACGAGGTGGAAAAGCTGTGCGACCGCGTCTGCATCATCAACCGCGGCACCACCGCCTTCAATGGCACGGTCAGCGAACTGCGCCACCTGGGCGGCAGTGCCGATCTGTACGACGCCTTTGTCAGCGTCATCAACCAGGGAGCCTGAGCCATGTGGACCATTTATGTGAAAGAGTTGCTGGAACTCACGCGCGACCGCAAGACGCTGATCTTCACCATCCTCATCCCCATCTTTGCCATGCCGCTGATCTTTGGCGGCTTCGCTTATGTTTCAAGCAATATGTTCAAGAACGCGAAAACGGCGGAAATGCGCTACGCCCTGTTCGGCAAGGACCATTCGCCCGGCTTGAGCGGGCGTTTTGCCCAGCAGCACAACCTGCGCGAAGTGCCGCTGGCCAGCGAGGGCGACATCCGCCGCGCCATCGGCGACGACACCATCAAGTTCGCCGTCGTCATTCCGCCGCATTTTGAAGCATTGCTGCAGCAACAGCAGCAAACGAAGGTAGTGCTGCACTACAACAGCGCCAGCACGGTCGACGTGACCCAGCAGCGGGTGCGCGAGATCGTCGAGGCGTACAACGCCAGCCTGCGCGAAAGCGCGCTGTCGGCCCTGAACCTGAGTCCGGCCCAGCTGGCCTTTGCCCTGCACCCCATCGTGCTCGACAAACAGTCGACGGCCAACGAGCGCGAGCAGATGGGCGCCATCGTCGGCGGCATGCTGCCCTATCTGCTGCTGATGGTGTGCCTGACGGCGGCCATGTATCCGGCCATCGACCTGGGCGCCGGCGAAAAGGAGCGTGGCACCCTGGAAACCCTGCTGCTGGCACCCGTGCCGCGCAGCGCCATCGTGCTGGCCAAGTTCCTCGTGCTGTTTACGGTGGGCATGACCTCGGCCGTGCTGATGGTGGGCAGCATGGGCGCCCTGCTGGCCATCTTCGGCAGTTCGCTGGAAGGCAACATGGCCGTGATGGTGCGCAGCATCGGCTTGCCCGACCTGGCCATGGTGACCCTGATGCTGGTGCCCACGGCCGCCATCTTTGCCTCGCTGCTGCTGTCGATCTCGATCTACGCGAAAAGCTACAAGGAAGCGGCCGGCATGATCACGCCATTGATGCTGTTCGTCATCCTGCCCACGGTAGCGGCCATGCTGCCCGGCGTCGAGCTGAACTGGATGTGGGCCATGGTGCCGCTGACCAACGTGTCGCTGGCCATGAAGGAATTGGTCAAGGGCACCATGGATTACCGCATGTTCGGCGTGATCCTCGCCTCGACCACGGTGATCGCAGGCGCCCTGCTGATGCTGTGCCGCTGGTGGTTTAACCGTGAATCGGTGCTATTCCGTAATTGATAGTCACGCGGCGCGCCAGCGGGGCGAAACAGGCCCCCACGGAAGCCCCACACGGGCGCGCCGTCCACCCCGCCCAATTGCACTCTGGTCACGCGAAAATGCCGTGTATCGCATGCAACTGCCCAGTACGTCTTAAATTCAATACAATGCCAGCATACAGAAGCCCTGCACCATCGGGCTGCAACGCATGAGTTAGGAGTTGTATGGAATTGCAGATTCGCAAATTGTCGAAGACCTACGCGAATGGCGTGGTGGCGCTGGATAACGTGTCGCTGACGATACCGCCCGGGATGTTTGGCTTGCTGGGCCCGAATGGCGCCGGCAAGTCGACCCTGATGCGCACCCTGGCCACCTTGCAGGAATGCGATTCCGGCTCCGTTTTCTTCGGCGACTACGACGTGCTCGACGACAAGGACGAGATCCGCCGCATGCTCGGCTACCTGCCGCAAGACTTCGGCCTGTACCCGAAAGTGACGGCGTATGAGCTGCTCGACCACTTCGCCACCTTGAAAGGCCTGTCGCAGCGGGCGCGCCGGCGCGAGGTCGTCGATGGCCTGTTGCAGCAAACCAACCTGTTCGACGTGCGCCACCAGCGCCTGGGCAGCTTTTCCGGCGGCATGCGCCAGCGCTTCGGCATCGCGCAAGCCCTGCTGGGCGACCCGAAACTGATCATCGTCGACGAGCCGACGGCCGGCCTCGACCCGCAGGAAAGAGTCCGCTTCCATAACTTGCTGTCCGACATCGGCGAAGACAAGACGGTGATCCTGTCGACCCACATCGTGTCCGACGTGGCCGACCTGTGCGCCAACATGGCCATCATCAACAAGGGCCATTTGCTGCTGTGCGGCAAGACCCAGGAACTGATCGACGAAGTCAGCTGCAAGATCTGGGCGCGCTTCGTCGAGAAGAAAGAGCTGGCCAGCTTCCAGCAGCGCCACGCCGTCATTTCCACGCGCTTGCTGTCGGGCCGTACCTTGATCCACGTCTACAGCGACGACGACCCGGGCGACGGCTTCGAGGAAGCCATCGGCGACCTGGAAGACCTGTATTTCGCCACCATTGCCGGGCGCCACCGCGTCGCCCCGCAGTGCGACTGAGGGGCGCGCCATGTTTGCCATCGCCCGCTTTGAAGCGCGACAGCGGCTCAAGCTGCTGTCCACCTGGGTGTATTTCGCCATGTTCCTGGCGCTGGCCATGCTGTGGATGGCCGCCGCCGGCGGCGTCTTCAAGGAAGCGAGCATCAGTTTCGGCGGCAAGTTCCTGATCAACGCGCCCCGCTCGCTGGCATTCACGTGCAGCCTGCTGGGCTGTTTCGGCGCCGTCGTGGTGGCCGCCATGATGGGCCGCTCGGTGCAGCAGGATTTCGAATACGGCATGCAGCATTTCTTCTTCAGCGCGCCGATCCGGAAATACCAGTACGTGTTCGGCCGCTTCCTCGGCGCCTGGCTGGTGCTGGCCGTCGTGTTTTCCAGCATCGTCATCGGTGCCTGGCTGGGCGCCTGGCTGCCCGGCATCGACCCGGAACGGCTGGGGCCGCAACGGGCGCTGGCCTACCTGATGCCGTATGTGTTTACCCTGCTGCCGAACCTGTTCATCTTTGGCGCCATCTTCTTCGTCATCGCGGCCCTGACGCGGCGCATGCTGCCCGTGTACATCAGCTCGGTGGTCATGCTGATCGGCTACCTGGTGGCCCCGTCCCTGGCGCGCGACCTCGACTACAAGACCCTGGCCGCCCTGATCGACCCCTTCGGCACCACGGCGCTGATACGCCTGACGGAATACTGGCCGAACGCGGAGCGCAACACGCGCCTGGTGACCCTGGAAGGCGTGTATTTGCTGAACCGCGCCATCTGGTCCGGCTTCGCCCTGGTGGCATTGCTGCTCGGCTACTGGCGCTTCCAGTTCCACGCCACGATGGACGCGGGCGCCGGCAAGCGCCGCAGCGAGGGCGACGTCCCGCTGCGCCTGTCGAACGCTTCACTGTCCACGCAGGAAACACCGGACTTCGCGCAGCGCAACCTGGCCGCCCTGCTCCTCAAGATGAGCTGGCTGAATCTGCGCGAAACCATCAAGAACATCTATTTTGTCGTCATTGTGCTGGCCGGCGTGCTGACCATGTATGGCGGCGCGCTCGACATGGGTTCCATCTATGGCACGAATACCTATCCCGTGACGGAAAGGGTGCTGGACATGGTCAGTGCCTCGTTCGCCCTGTTCATGCTGATCATTACCACTTTCTATGCGGGCGAACTGGTGTGGCGCGAACGCGAGGCGGGCACGCACTTGATGCTCGACGCCCTGCCCGTGCCGAACTGGCTGCCCCTGCTGTCGAAGCTGTTTGCGCTGATCGGCCTGCAGGCCTTGCTGAGCCTGGTAATCATGCTGTGCGGCATGTCGATCCAGGTTTTCAAGGGTTATTACCGCCTCGACCCCGGCCTGTACCTGGAATCGCTGTTCCTGTCGCACCTGCCGTCCTACGCGCTGATCGCCGTGCTGGCCATCTTTTTGCAGGTATTGATCAATCACAAGTATTTGGCGTATTTCGCCATGATCCTGTACCACATCGCCAGCATCAGCTTTTCCTCGCTGGGCCTGGGCGATCCGCTGCTGCTGTACGGCAACACGCCGGACTTCGTGTATTCGGCCATGAACGGCGCCGGCCACTATCTGTTGCGCGAACGCTGGTACTTGCTGTACTGGAGCGGCGCGGCCGTCATGCTGACGGTGCTGTCGCTGCTGTTCTGGCCCCGCGGCGCGCAGGACAGCTGGCGCATCCGCCTGCGCCTGGCGCGCCACGGCCTGACGCAGGGCGTGCTGGCCAGCTTTGCCGGCGGCGCCCTGATCTTCGTCGGCGCCGGCGCGGTGCTGTTCTACGTCTACCACGTGGCCAACGATTACAAGTCCGAATTCGCGCGCGATGCGGACCGCGCCACAGTCGAGCGCCAGTACCGCAAGTTTGCCGCCACGCCGCAGCCGAGAATCACCGACGTGAAACTCGACGTGGCCATCTACCCGGCGCAGCGCACCCTGGCCGTCACGGGCCGCTATGTGCTGCAAAACAAGACCAGCCTGCCGATCAGCCATATTTTTGTGCAGCAAGATCCGAGCTCCACCATGCGCCTGCGTTTTGACGCGCGCGTGCATCCCGGCCTCGATGACGGCAAGCTGGGCTTTTACAGCTACCGCCTGGCCGCGCCGCTGGCGCCGGGCGCCACCCTGGGCCTCGATTTCGACGTCCGCTTTGCGCCGCGCGGCATCTTCGGCCTGGGCCAGGACACGCCCGTGGTGGCCAACGGCACCTTCTTCACGAATGCCGTGCTGCCCCACATCGGCTACCAGCCGCAGCAGGAATTGACGGACCCGCGCGACCGCAAGAAACACGGCTTGCCGGCGCGCGAACGGGCCTTGCCGCGCGACGATGCACGGGGGCTGGCCGACAATTACATCAGCAACGACGCCGACCGCATCAACTTCGACGCCACCGTCAGTACCGTCGACGGCCAGACGGCCATCGCGCCGGGCATGCTGGACAACGACTGGATCGCCAAGGGCCGCCATTACTTCCATTACACGATGGAACAGCCGATCCTGAATTTTTACGCGTTCCAGTCGGCCCGCTACGCCGTCAAGCACGAGCGCTGGCAAGACGTGGCCATCGACGTGTATTACCACCCTGGCCATGAATACAACCTCGATCGCTTCGTGCGCGGCAGCAAGGAAGCGCTCGAGTACTACACGAAGAACTTCGGCCCCTACCAGCACAAGGTCCTGCGCATCGTCGAATTCCCCCGCTACGCCACGTTTGCGCAATCGTTCCCGAACACGATACCGTACTCGGAAGGGCTGGGCTTCATCGCCAGGGTCGATGACAAGAATCCCAAGGATATCGATTATCCGTTCTACGTGACGGCGCATGAAGTGGCGCACCAGTGGTGGGCGCATCAATTGGTGGGCGGCAATACACGGGGCGCCACCGTGCTCAGCGAAACCCTGGCTGAATATTCGGCCCTGATGGTGATGAAGAAAACCGTGGGGCCGGCCAAGATGCGCCGCTTCCTGCGCTATGACCTGAATCAATACCTGATGGGACGCAGCGAAGAGCGCAAGAAGGAATTGCCGCTGGCCGAGAATGAAAACCAGCCCTACATCCACTACAACAAGGGCAGCCTGGCCATGTATTTGCTGCAAGACATCATCGGCGAAGACAAGGTCAACGGCGTGCTGCGCGAGTTGCTGAAGACGCATGGCCAGAAAGGCCCGCCGTATGCCAGCGTGACGGCACTGATTGCCGGCTTGCGCCAGGTCACGCCGCCCGAGCAGGCTTACCTGATCGACGACCTGTTCGAGAAAATCGTGCTGTTCGACAACCGTGCCCTGTCGGCCACGGCCACGAAACGCAGCGACGGCAAGTACGCCGTCACCGTGAAAGTGCAGGCGAGCAAGTTGACGGCCGGCGAACAGGGCGAGGAGCACGACGCGCCCCTGCACGACTGGATCGAGATCGGCGTCGACGACGCGAATGGCCATCCGCTGCTGCGCGAACGCCTGCGCATGACGGCGCGCGAAGCGAGCTATACCGTCATCGTGGGCAGCCGTCCCGGCAAGGCGGGCATCGATCCGGACAACAAGCTGATCGACCGCAAGCCCGATGACAATATGGTCACCGTCGACATCGCCGAACCATGACAAAAAATGGCCACCCTGAAAAGGTGGCCATTTTTTTTATTCTCAGGCGCTGCTCAAGCCTCGGCGCAACGCGTCACCAGGCTCAGGCTGATGCCCATTTCCGTCAGGTGCTGCATGTCGGCCAGGGTCAGATCCAGCGGAGAGTCGACCGTGTCGTCGCCATTCAGCTCCAGTTGCAACTCGGCAACGATACGCGGCATGGTGAAGCTGACGCCGCGCGAGCGGCATTCGGCCAGGTAGCTGCGTATGCGCGAGGGCAATACTTGCGATTTGGATGCCTGCGCGATCAGCACCTCGAAGCCGGAATCGAGATGTACGCGGCCCGCGCCCTTCGCCTCGCCCTTGCGCCATTGCCGTTCGGGATCCGTGGGCAAGACTTCGAGGATGGATTTGAGCGTGGGGTCGTCCCCATGCACCGACAGCTTCGCCATATTCATATTACAAGACTTTCTAGTCAGGACGCTGCCAGGAAGGCCGCGCGATCATCAGACCGACAAGTCTACGCATGGGCGGCAAATATGTCCATACGGCAATATTTGGTATCTCCCTCTAATTTGTGCTGTATCAACAACAGGCGGAACAAGCTTGTTCCGCCTGCAACACATAATTACAGCACCACGCCACGCGCCTGCAAGGCGGCCCGCACGCCGGCGCCATACGCGGCATCGGCACGGTCGAAGTGGCCCAGCTGACGCTGCAGGGTTTCCGGCCGCACCTGGCTCAAAGGACCGGCCAGGTTGTCGAACAGGTTTTGCTTCGCCTGCACCGACATCAAGCGGAACAGATTGCCGGCTTGCGTGTAATCATCTTCCACGCCGCGGCCATCGTAGCGCGCCGCGCCGCCGGCCAGGTCCAGCGCCGGCTCGCCGTGGCCCAGCCCTTGCGGCTGCGTGCCTGCCGCCGCCACGTTCGCATAGTTGCGCGCCGCACCGCCATTGTTGATCGCCATGCCGCCATCGCGCTGCTGGTTGTGGAAGGGGCAGCGGGCCGCATTCACGGGCAAGTGCTGGTGGTTGGTGCCGACCCGGTACAGCTGGGCGTCGTGGTAGGCGAACAAGCGGCCTTGCAGCATCTTGTCCGGTGAATATCCCATGCCGGGCACGGCATTGGCCGGTGAAAATGCCGCTTGCTCGACTTCCGCGTGGTAATTGTCAGGGTTGCGATTCAGCTCGAAAATACCGACTGGCAACAGCGGGAAGTCCGCATGCGGCCACACTTTCGTCAAATCGAACGGGTTCCAGCCCGTGCGCTGCTCCCATGCATCGAGCTGCTCCTGCGTCGCCACCTGCAACTTGACTTCCCACTGGGGGAAATCGCCGCGTTCGATGGCGCCGAACAAGTCGCGCTGGGCGTAGTCGGGGTCGGCACCGGCCAGGCGGCCCGCTTCCGCGGCAGGCAGGTTCTTGATGCCCTGGCGCGTCTTGAAGTGCCATTTCACGTACACGCGCTGGCCGTCGGCATTGATCAGGCTATACGTGTGGCTGCCGAAGCCATCCATGTGGCGGTAGCCGTCCGGCGTGCCGCGGTCCGAGAACAGCATGGTGACCTGGTGCAAGCTTTCCGGCGCATGGCTCCAGAAATCGAACATCATTTCCGCCGATTTCAAGTTGCTTTGCGGATCGCGCTTTTGCGTGTGGACAAAGTCGGGGAACTTGATCGGGTCCTTGATGAAGAACATGGGCGTGTTGTTGCCAACGAGGTCCCAGTTGCCCTCTTCCGTATAGAAGCGCACGGCAAAACCGCGCGGGTCGCGTTCCGTGTCGGCGCTGCCGCGTTCGCCACCGACGGTGGAAAAGCGCGCGAAGGTGGCCGTCTGCTTGCCCACTTCACTGAACAGCTTGGCCTTGGTATGGCGCGAAATGTCGTGCGTGACGGTAAAGGTGCCGTAGGCGCCCGACCCTTTCGCGTGCACCACGCGCTCGGGAATGCGCTCGCGGTTGAAATGCTGGAGTTTTTCGATCAGGTGGAAGTCTTGCAGCAGCAAGGGGCCACGGGGGCCGGCGCTGAGGGAATTCTGGTTATCGGCGACGGGGATGCCCGAGGCGGTACTGAATGGCGGCTGTTGGCTCATGGCTGCTTTTCCTTCGTTGTTGACTAATAGAACTAGTGTAACGAGGTCAACAACAAAGGAAAAGCTAATTGATTTTATCGGATCGATAGATATTTACAATGCACAGCCATGGGCGTCGCACACGCCGCCCAGTTGCGCCTGCAGCTTTGCCGGCTGGCCCAGGAAACCGCCGATATCGATCACGGACAGCTTGCCGCTGCCATCGTCGAGCACGAACGTGGGAAAGCCCTGGCCGCCCACCTGCGCCAGCAAGGCGCGGCTGGCGTCGATATGCCGTTGCGTGGCGGCGCCCGCTTGCCGCGCATACGCGGCCTCGAAGGCGGCGCCGTCCATGCCCAGTTCTTGCGCCAGCGCCACCAGCACGGGCAGGTCGGCGATGCGCAAGCCGTCCACGTAATGGGCGCGCTGCACGCGTTGCAGCATGTCCAGGCCCTTGCCGGCCAGCGATTCCGCCGCCAGGATGGCCGTGATCGGCGGCTCGGAATCCATCATGGCCGTGGTGTCGTTCAGCAAGCCGTTAATATAGGCGTCGCCGAAGGGCTGGCCAGACAATTGCTCGATGCGCCGGTCGTGCGGCAGCACATAGCCGCGCCAGGCGGGCGTGATCTGGCGGCGATTGCTGCCCGTCATCATGCCGCCGGCGTGGAAAGCCAGCGTCAGTCCGGGCACGGCGCGTGCCGCCTCGACCAGCGGCGCGGCGCCGTAGCACCAGCCGCACAGGGGATCGAAAATATAGTGCAGTGTGGGCATGACCCTATCCTTTATAAAACTAAAACAGATGACTTGAAAAACCGTAGCGAGCGGCGCTAGTTCTGGCTGAGAAGCGCAACTGTGCTAGGCACGGGGCCGCCGAGGCAGTGAGCATCGCAGGCCGGAAATCGCGTCGCGCAGTAGGTTTTTACCATTTCATTTCGCCTTTGGCGACCTTCGCGCTGGTCTCCAGGGCGCCATCGAGGCCCAGCTTCGGATAATGCTGTTTCATCGCCTCGATCAGGGCAGCCGAATTGGCGGCCTTGGCCGTTTCCGCTTCAAACGTCACCAGGTAGTCGCGCGTAAAACCGATGCTGTCCGGCGTCAGGGGCGAACCGACCTTGAAGTGGCCCGGCACGACGGTGACGGGTTTCAGCGCGGCGATGCCGTCCAGCGTCTTGAGCCAGTCCTGGCGCGATTGCAGGCTTTGCGTATCGGCCGTCCACACATGCAAGTTGCCAAACAGCACCACGCCGCCGACGACGGCCTTGATCGATGGAATCCACACATAGGTGCGCGCTGGCGTCGGGCCGGCGATGTCCAGCGACTGGCCTTCCAGGCTGATGCGCTTGTCCATCAGCGCGTCGGGGATGACGATGCCGTGCGGCGCGTTGTCTTTCAGGATCGGGCCCCAGTAGGCGACCTTGGCGTCGGCCTTGCGGCGGATTTCCGCGACGGTTTCTGGCGTGGCAACGATTTTCGCCTGCGGGAACGCAGCCTTGATCACGTCGAGGCCAAAGTAAAAATCGGGATCGCTGTGGCTGATGTACACGGTCGTCAGTTTCTTGCCGCTGGCGCGGATCTTTTCCACCAGTTTTTGCGCTTCGGCGCGCGAGAATTGCGCATCGATCAGCACGGCGTCATGCTTGCCCGCGACCAGCACGGAAGCGACGGGAAAGATGGCCGCTTCGCCCGGGTTGAAGACTTCCAGGGTCAGGGGTGCGCTGGCGGCGGCCGAGGCGGCGCCGGCGGCAAACAGGGTGGAGACAAGAACGCTGCTGATGGATTTGGAGAACATGATGCGCCTTCACAAGATGATTGGGATGACTGCATCTTACGTTGCTCAAAGCGGTAGAAAAACTAGGTAAAGCGCAATAGTTTGTTGCTTATATCGATGCAATCATGCGATGACGAACACGCTACGGCGTATTTTTCCAACGACGGCGCGCGCCAAAGCCACGCCACTGCGGCGGCGTAGTGCCGTCGCAAAATGTGTCACAGCGTCATGAGGGTGTCACATTGGATTGTTATCTTGCTAGCTCTTTCAAACCTAGCCGGATGAACCACATGACACGCAGAAAAATTTCCGTCGCTGGCTGCAGCGTCGCCATCACCCTGATGCTGGCCGCCTGCGGCAGCGACGCAAAAAAAGAAGAGACAGTGGCTGAAGCGCCGCCGAAAAACGTCATCTTCTTCCTTGGCGATGGCATGGGCCTGACCACCATGACGGCCGCGCGCATCTATTCCGTGGGCGAAGAGGGTGCGCTGACCATGGACACCCTGCCGGAAACGGCCTTCGTGAAAACGTACTCGAACGACGCGCAAGTGACGGACAGCGCGCCATCGATGGCCGCCTACATGACCGGCGTCAAGATGAACAATGAAGTCATTTCCATGTCGGCCAACACGGTCGCCATCGATCCGGGCACGGATGCGAATAACAACAAGCTGGTCAACAAATGCGGCACCGGCAACGGCACGCCCGCCACCACCTTGCTGGAACTGGCCAAGGCCAAGGGCTTCGCCGCCGGCGTCGTCAGCACGGCGCGCGTGACGCACGCCACGCCGGCCGCAACCTACTCGCACATCTGCCACCGCGACCTGGAAAACGATATCGCCGCGGCCTTGGTGCCGGGCGGCACGGGCTACAACAGCGCCCTGGGCACCACCGGCCTGGAAGTGGTCCTCGGTGGCGGCGCGCAATTCTTCACGCAATTCAAGGATGGCGGCAAGCGTTCCGACGGCCGCGACCTGATCGCCGAATTGAAAGCCAAAAGCTACACGGTCGCCAACAACGCCACCGACTTCAAGGCCGTCGATGCGGCCAAGACGGACCGTTTGTTCGGCGTGTTCACGTCCAGCCACATGAGCTACGACCTGGACCGCGACGCAGCGAAGGAACCTAGCCTGGCGGAAATGACCACCAAGGCCATGGACGTGCTGGCCAAGAACAAGAAGGGTTACTTCCTGATGGTCGAAGGCGGCCGCATCGACCATGCGCTGCACGAAACGACTGCCAAGAAAGCGCTGCAAGACACCGTCGCGTTCGACAACGCCATCAAGGCCGCCATCGAAAAAGCCAAGCTGACCGATCCGACCCTGGCCAATACCCTGATCGTCGTCACGGCCGACCATGACCACACGCTGGTGCTGAACGGCTATGCCAAGCGCACGGGCAAGACGGCTGCCGGCAACCCTGGCGTGCTGGGCGTGGTGAAGAACTACGTGACCGGCGCGGTCGAGAAAGACCTGGATGGCGCACCGTATTCGATCATCGGCTTCGGCAATGGCGAAAACCGCACGCAATCGAGCCGCGCCGCCATGGCCAGCCTCGATGAAACCGTCACCAGCGCCAATAATTACCACCAGGAAGCAGTGATCCGCACCGCGGTCGGCAATGAAACCCACGGCGGCACCGACGTCTTCCTGGGCGCCATCGGCAAGGGATCGGAAACCTTCCTTGGCACCATCGAAAACACCAAAGTATTCGGCCTGGTCAAGACCGCCGGCGGTCTGTAATCCCCAAGAGACAAGAATTGGACAAGCACATGAAACTTGCATCGACACCCGCCGCACTGAAATCGGCCCTGAAACTCTCCTTGCTGACCACGCTCGTGGCCGCCAGCGTCGCCAGCGCCTACGCCGCCGACGCCAAGAACGTCATCTTCTTCCTCGGCGACGGCATGGGCCCGTCCGTCGTGACGGCAGCGCGCATCTACCAGTACCAGGAAGACGGCAACCTGACGATGGACACGCTGGAGCGCACGGCGCGCATCAAGACGTTCTCGAACGATGCGCAAACGACGGACAGCGCGCCCTCGATGGCCGCCTACATGACCGGCGTCAAGATGAACAATGAAGTCATCTCGATGGCGCAGGACACCATCGCCAAGGAACCGAGCCGCGACGTCAATGGCAACCTGGGCGTGGATAACTGCCCGGCCGGCGGCAAGAGCGCGCCGACCATCCTGGAACTGGCGAAAGCCAAGGGCAAGGCCGTGGGCGCCATCACCACCACGGAACTGACGCACGCCACGCCGGCGACGACTTTCTCGCACAT
Organism: Janthinobacterium sp. P210005; assembly: GCF_036231865.1. Lineage (NCBI taxonomy): Bacteria > Pseudomonadati > Pseudomonadota > Betaproteobacteria > Burkholderiales > Oxalobacteraceae > Janthinobacterium > Janthinobacterium sp. P210005. The sequence continues at coordinate 83,549 of NZ_JAZARC010000008.1, read as the reverse complement.
CTGCAACCGCAATGCGCAATACGCGATCGCTGCACAAACGGTGCCGGGCGGCGCGGGCTACAACACGGCCCTGGGCGACGGCGTCGACGTGCTGATGGGTGGCGGCCGCAACCACTTTACGCCTTGGTCGGCCAGCAACAAGTATGGCCGCGCCGATGGCCGCAACCTGTTGACGGAATTTGCCGCCAAGGGCTACACCGTGGCCGCCAACAAGGCGGAAATGGCTGCGGCGCAGAGCGGCAAGAAATTCATTGGCCTGTACAGCACCCGCAGCCACCTGGAATATGAACTGGACCGCACCGCCACGCCGCCGCTGGGCGAAGGCGCGACCCAGCCTAGCCTGTCGGAAATGACGCTGAAAGCCATCGACTTGCTGTCGAAAAACGCGAACGGCTACTTCCTGATGGTCGAAGGCGGCCGTATCGACCACGCCTTGCACGGCATCAACGCCAAGCGCGCGCTGACGGACACCATCGCCTTCGACGACGCCATCAAGGCGGCCATCGCCAAGATCAAGGAAACCGATCCGAAGCTGGAAAATACCCTGATCGTCGTCACGGCCGACCATGACCACACCCTGGCCTTCAACGGCTACGGCAAGCGCGGCAACCACATCCTCGACATCAACCGCGGCTACAAGGATAACCAGCCGAGCAAGGATGCCGATGGCAATACCTACACCACCCTGGTGTTCGGCAACGGCCCGAACCGCCCTGCCCTGCGCAGCAACGTCGACAGCGCCACGGCCCTGAAAGACAACTACCTGCAAGAAACAGGCGTGCGCCTGGCCAGCGAAACCCACGGCGGCGGCGACGTCAAGCTGCTCGCCACGGGCGCCGGCGCGAAGGCCTTCAAGGGCACCCTGGACAACACCAAGGTGTTTGACCTGCTGAAGGCGGCCTTCGGCTTCTGATCCACATCAACACGGTAACCCCACCGGGGCGGATGGCGTATGCCCTCCGCCCCTCTGCACGTAAAGGCAACACCATGAAATCGTCCCTGATCGCCGTCCTCCTCGCCGCCGGCTTTGCAGCCAGCGCGCAAGCCGCTCCTGCCACGCCTGCCGACCTAGACCTGGGCATCACCTATTACAGCCGCGTCCTGACGCCGGAAGGCGTGACGCGCGAAAGCCGCTACGAAGAAAAGATGCTGCGCCGCCCCGGCCACGTGTGGGTCGAGCGCGTGCTGGCGCCGTCGACCGATGCGCATGCGGGCCACAGCCACGGTGAAAACAAGAAAGTGGCATTGAAAACGTCGACCGCGGCCACGCAGCATGAGCACAAGCACTTCAATCCCGTGCTGATACCGCGCCACGTGATGCTGGAAAAGAACACCGTGCGCGTGGAATACATCGATGCGCATGACAAGATCGTCGTCGCCATCCCCAAGGCCGAGTACGAAAACGTCAATTTCGACGGTTCCTGGGAAAACAGTTTTTATCTGCTGGACCCGAAACTGGTGGCCGCCATGCCGCTGTCGAAACAGGCGTCAAACGTGACGGGCGCGCGCTGGCGCGAAGTGGAAAAGAATGGTGTGTTCCAGCGCATCCTGTGGGATGAGCAAAAACAGATTCCGCTGATCATCGAAAGCGGCGACCGCGCGAATACCTTCTATCGCCGGGTCGACGTCAAGCTGCAACCGACCGTCAGCAAGGCGCAGCCGTGGGCCAACTTGCAGAACTACGCGCAGCGCGAGTATTCGGACTACCTGGACTAAGAGCCTATCCCAGTAGGGAGCGTCTTCTGCTGGCAGCACATCAGGAGCGCGGACAAGGCGTGAGGAGGACGCGTGGCGAGCCACGCGACGACGATCAACGCAGTCCCCCGCTTCTGAGGCGCGCCAGCGGGGGATGTATTCATCTACTGGGACAGGCCCTTAGCCAGCCTCGGGACGTAAAAAAAGCCAGGGAAATCCCTGGCTTTTGTTTGCCTGACTGGCGGGCGCCGGATTACTCCGCCGCTGCCGCCTTCTTCGCCGGCGCCTTCTTGGCGGCCGGCTTTTTCACGGCCGCAGCTTTCTTGGCCGGCGCTTTTTTGACGGCTGCCGCTTTCTTGACGGCCGTTTTCTTTGCTGGCGCCGCGCCTTCTTCGCCTTCGGCCTCGGCCGCTGCCGCCTTCGTCTTCGCGCCCGGCTTGGCCTTGCGCTCTTCAAACTCGAAGCTCACCTTGCCATCCTTGCCGCGCACGAGGAATGCCTTGAACGGACGGCGGGTACGCTGCGAAACAAAGCCCGGCAGCAAGTCCGTCTTGCCATCGTTGAGCAGCTTTGCCATTTGTTCCGGCAAGATTTCCTGCTGCAAGATGATACGGCCGCTGCGGAAGTCGCACGTCTTCGGCTTGGCCACGCTGTGTTCGCACACATAGGCCAGGCCCATTTCGTACACGCCGGCGTTGCACTTGGGGCACGGTCCCACGGGCGTCTGGCCCGTGAAATCGACGCCTTCGCCATCTTCGCTCTCGTCGTTCTGGCCGAAATCGAATTCCAGCTTGAAATTCTTGATCTCTTCATCGCGCACGATGCGCAGGATGGCGGCGAACGGACGGCCCATCTTCGAGCGGAAGCCTTGCAGCGGGCCGATGGTGCGGTCCTTCAGCAATTGTTCCACTTCGGCAATTTCGAACTGGCGCGAACCCGGTGTCTTGCTCATCGAGAATTCGCACTTGGTGCAGGCGAAACGACGGTAGTTTTCCTTCACCACGCCGCTGCAGTTGGGGCATGGCGTTTCCAGGGTCGCATAGTCGCCCGGAATGGTGTCATTATCGTATTCCTTGGCGCGCTTGACGATGATCTGCGTCATCTGCGCGATTTCGCGCATGAATTCTTCGCGCGAAATCTTGCCCTTTTCCATCTGCGACAGCTTGTATTCCCACTCGCCCGTCAGCTCCGGCGCCGTCAATTCATTGACGCCCAGGCCTTTGAGCAAAGTCATCAGCTGCGATGCCTTGGCCGTCGGAATCAATTCGCGGCCTTCGCGGATCAGGTAACGTTCCGTCAGCAAGCCCTCGATGGTGGCCGCGCGCGTCGCCGGGGTACCGAGACCCTTGCCGGCCATCGCATCGCGCAGCTCGTCGTCGTCGATCAGCTTGCCGGCGCCTTCCATGGCCGACAGCAAGGTCGCCTCCGTGAAGCGCGCAGGCGGCTTCGTCACCAGGCCGTTGGCGTTGACGCTTTCCGTCTGCACTTTCTCGCCCTTGGCCACTGGCACCAGGTTGCCGTTGCCATTGCTTTCCTTGTCGGCGTCCGTCGACGCTTCCTTGCCGTAGATGGCCAGCCAGCCCGGATTGGTCATGACCTTGCCTTCAGTCTTGAACTGATGGCCGGACACTTCCGTGTAGCGCGTGGTGACCTGGAATTCCGCAGGCGGGAAGAACACGGCCATGAAGCGGCGCGTGACGAGGTCATACAGCTTCTGTTCCGGCTCGGACAGGTTTTTCGGCGCGATCGTCGTCGGGATGATCGCGAAGTGATCCGAGATCTTGGTGTTGTCGAAGATGCGCTTGTTCGGCTTGACCCAGCCCTTGTCGATGATCTGCTTGGCGAACTGGTGGTAGTTGCTGTTGTCCTTGACCGTTTCCAGCGCCTGCAGCACGGTCGGCATGTAGTCTTCCGGCAGGTGGCGCGAATCGGTACGCGGATACGTCAGCACCTTGTGCTTTTCATACAGCGCCTGGGCCAGGCCCAGCGTGTTCTTGGCCGAGAAGCCGAAACGCGAGTTCGCTTCGCGCTGCAGGCTGGTCAGGTCGAACAGGCCCGGTGCCATCGAGGTGGTCGGTTTCGATTCTTCCGTGACATTGCCTTGGCGGCCGCGGCAGGCGGTGGCGATCGAATCGGCAGCCGTCTTGCTCCACAGGCGCTCGGCGCGCTTCTCGGGGTCGTTCTCGTCCTTCTTGAACTTCGTGTCGAGCCAGCGGCCTTCATAGATACCGGCCGCGCAAACGAATTCGGCGCGCACTTCCCAGAAGTCGCGCGGCACGAATTTCTTGATCTTGTCTTCGCGTTCGACCACGATGGACAGGGTCGGCGTTTGCACGCGGCCCACGGTGGTCAGATAAAAACCGCCTTCCTTCGAATTAAACGCCGTCATGGCGCGCGTGCCATTGATACCGATCAACCAATCGGCTTCCGAACGGCAGCGGGCCGCATCGGCCAGCGGCAGCATTTCTTCGTCGCTGCGCAGGTGCGAGAAACCGTCGCGGATGGCGCCCGGCGTCATCGACTGCAGCCACAGGCGCTTGACCGGTTGCTTGGCTTTCGCGTTTTGCGCGATCAGGCGGAAAATCAGCTCGCCTTCGCGCCCCGCATCGCATGCGTTGATGAGGGTGGTGACGTCTTTGCGTTTGATCAGCTTGTTTAATACTTTGAGGCGCGCTTCCGTCTTGGCGATCGGGTTCAGCGCGAAATACGGTGGAATCATCGGCAAGTGCGCGAAACTCCATTTGCCGCGCTTCACGTCGAATTCTTCCGGCACGGCGATCTCCAGCAAGTGGCCGACCGCCGACGACAGGACGTATTCATCCGATTCAAAGTACTCATCGTGCTTGGTAAAGCCGCCAAGCGTCTTCGCGATATCGTTCGCGACAGAAGGCTTCTCGGCGATGATGAGGGTTTTTGTCATATTTTTTAGTCTCGAAAAATGCTCTAGGATAGTTTCAGCATGCGCATCATACAGTGCATTGCCAGGCGCCGACGCTTTTGTCTGCGCAAGGCCTTGTGACTTGTGGTCTTGTCAAGCGGCCAATGATAAGCGCCTATTGAAGAATTCGGCAAGTTATCTGCAAGCAAGAATGCGCAAGCGCAAACACAACAGGCTGGCGGGCGCGCTGGTGCAGCACATGGTAATGGGGATGGCGCGGCAGCGGCGCCAGGGTCAGGCAGGCAGCGACAGCGGCCGCCAGCGACGTCTATATATTAGTGCAATAAGCGCGGCGGGAGGTCTTCGTCGTCGACAAACAGATCGTCGAACATCAGGGCGTCCGGTTCCTTGCCCTGGCTCCACAGCAGCATCAGCACGATGACTTTCAGCTTGCCCAGCGAAACGGGCGCCTCGTCGAGCGCCAGCGCCCGTTCGATGACGATTTCGCGCTGCAGCGGCGACAGCACCTTGGCGCTTTCCAGGAACTGGATGAAGCCGATGGCGGCCGTGCCCAGCACGTCGCTTTCCTGCTGCACATAGAAGCGCGTGCCCGTGGAGCTGGCCGTCAGGGTTTGTTCGACGCCGGCCATGGCGTTCAAGTCCGTCAGCCAGACGAGCGCTTCGGAAATCTCCACGTCGTCGAAACCGACGGCCGACAGTTTGCGCGCCAGGACTGCCGGCTCGGGGCAGGCATCGGGGCGATAGTAAGTCTCGTAGAGGTACACCAGGATATCGAACATGGCTCTACTCTATCAGCTAAGTTCGCTGCGACACAAGGGTGCGCGCCGACAAAGCGCCCCCGTGCGGCAAGGCCGCCACACAAGTGACAAGCTGTCATTTACAGCGTTGAAACAGTCCTCCCGGCAAGCGTTCCACCCGGCCCGCCAGCTCCAGCGCCAGCAATTCCCCCATCAGCACGCCCATGGCCAGGCCGCTACGCTCGGCCAGGGTATCCGCATCGAGGGGATCGTGACCCAGCGCGGCCAGCAGCGGCGCTTCGTCTTCCACCGCTGGCGGCACCTGGGGCACGCCGCCCAGCCATTGCAACTCTTGCAGCACGTCATCGGCCGACTCGACCAGCTTGGCGCCCTGCTTGATCAATGCATGACAGCCCTTGGCCAGGGTCGCATGGATGGAACCGGGCAAGGCATACACATCGCGCCCCTGCTCGCCGGCCAGGCGCGCCGTGATCAATGAACCCGATTGCGCGGCCGCCTCGATCACCAGCACGCCGCGCGCCAGGCCGCTGATCAGGCGGTTGCGGCGCGGAAAGTTAGCTGGCATGGCGGGCAAGCCCAGCGCGTACTCGCTGACGATGCAACCCTGTTCGGCAATTCTTTGCGCTAGATCAAGGTTACGTCGCGGATACACCAGGTCGGCGCCCGTGCCGATCACGGCCACCGTGCCACCCGCGCCGCGCAAGCCGCCCTCGTGCGCGTGCGTATCGATGCCCAGCGCCAGCCCGGAAATGATGGTCAGGCCCGCCATGCTCAGCGCTTGCGCGAAAGCGGCCGCATTCTGCATGCCTTGCGCGCTGGCATTGCGGCTGCCGATGATGGCCACGCCGGGACGCGATAGCAGTTCCGCCCGCCCCCGTACATATAACAACAGCGGCGGATCGGCGATTTCCAGCAGCAGGGGCGGATACGCGGCGTCGGCCAGGGTCAGCACGGCGTTGCCGGGCCGCTGCAGCCACTGCAGGGTGAGTTCCAGCTGGCTGTTGGCCACGGGCTTGGGCGGCTGCACGATGGCGCGCGCCACGCTGGCCGGCACCGCTTCGCGCAAGGCCTCGAAGGACGTGGCGAAGATCTCCGGCGGCAAGCCGAAGCGGGCCAGCAAGGCGCGCGCCGCCACCGGCCCCACGCCGGGCAGATGCTGCAGGCGCAGCCAGCCCGCCAGTTCCGTGGCCGTGTCTGCCGTCGTTGCAAGTGCATGCATGACCACCTCGCTGTGTACTGTGCCCTCCCATGCTAGCGCCATGGCGCGCACGCGATACCGACGCGCGCAAGGATGCGTGCAATGCGCGTGCAAAACGGCCCCCCATCCACAGGAGCATGGGCGTCTGTGATAAAATTTCCCTTTGCAGCAAACGATTAGCGCACTGGCAAACGCATCTGCCGCGCCGTTGTGCCATACGCGCCCAAGCATGGCGTACCCAACAGAAAATAGCCCTGCCATCGTTCGCATGGCCCAGGCATGAATAATCCGGCGCACCGGCGCCCACCTTAACCAGTCGAATCCGTATGTCCATATTAAATATCCTGCGTTACCCCGATCCTCGCCTGCACACGATCGCCAAGCCCGTCACCGAATTTGACGCGCGCCTGCAAACCCTGATCGACGACATGGCTGAAACCATGTACGACGCCCCGGGCGTCGGCCTGGCCGCGTCGCAAGTGGACGCGCATATCCAGATGATGGTGATCGACATCACCGAAGAAAAAAACCAGCTGCAAGTGTTCATCAACCCGGAAATCACCTGGGCCAGCGAGGAAAAGCAGGTCTACGACGAAGGCTGTTTGTCCGTGCCTGGCGTCTACGACGGCGTCGAGCGCCCGGCCCGCATCAAGGTGCGCGCCCTGGACCGCCACGGCAAGCAGTTCGAACTGGAAGCCGATGGCTTGCTGGCCGTCTGCATCCAGCATGAGATGGATCACTTGCTGGGCAAGGTATTCGTCGAATACCTGTCGCCGCTCAAGCGCAACCGCATCAAGACCAAGATGATCAAGGAAATCCGTGGTCTCGAGCGCGAAGCGAGCCTGCGCGCACAGAACCGCCGCTTCTAAGCCGCTTTTGCAGCTGTGCTGATAGACTGACCGCAAAGACTGACCGTAACACCACGCCAGCCTGGCGCCTCCGGCGCGGGCCTGCGCACCTCACGTCAAGGAACCATATGAAAGTGATCTTCGCAGGCACGCCTGAATTTGCCGCCACGGCCCTGAAAGACTTGCACGAAGCGGGATTCGAGATTCCGCTGGTGCTGACCCAGCCCGACCGCCCTGCCGGACGCGGCATGCAATTGCATGCCTCGGCCGTCAAGCAATATGCACTGCAGCACGGCATCGACGTGCTGCAGCCCTTGTCGCTGCGCATGGACAGCAAGGACCCGCAGCGCGCCGCCGAGGCAAAAGCAGCGCACGAGCGCCTGCTGACCACCGACTACGATGTGATGGTGGTGGCGGCCTACGGCTTGATCTTGCCGCGCAGCACCCTCGACATCAAACCCTGCATCAATATCCACGGTTCCCTGCTGCCGCGCTGGCGCGGCGCCGCGCCCATCCACCGCGCCATCGAAGCCGGCGACGATGAAACGGGCGTGACCATCATGCAGATGGAAGAAGGCCTCGATACGGGCCCCATGCTGGCCATCGAGCGCACGCCCATCGAAGCGGGCGATTCCACCGCCAGCCTGCACGACAAGCTGGCCACCCTGGGCGGCAAGATGATCGTCGAGACCCTGCGCAAGATGCAGCTGCAAGCGCTGGAAGCCGTGCCGCAGCCGGAAGCGGGCGTCACCTATGCGGCAAAGATCGCCAAGGAAGAAGCGGCGCTCGATTTCAGCCTGCCGGCGCTGGAACTGGGCCTGAAAATCCGCGCCTTCAATCCGTTTCCCGGCGCCTGCGGCCAGGTCGATGGCACCACCATCAAGATCTGGGCCGCCGACGTGCTCGAAGCGGACAGCAAGGAAGCGCCGGGCCAGGTGCTGGCGGCCGACGCCCAGCACGGCATCGTCGTGGCCTGCGGCAATGGCTCGCTGCGCCTGACGGAACTGCAAAAACCGGGCGGCAAGCGCCTGCCTGCGGCCGAATTCATCAAGGGCTTCCCCCTCGAAGGCAAGCGCTTCGCCTGACTTCACCGGATTGCACCGCGCCATCATCCCGATGGCCATAAAAAAAGGCTTGCCGCGGCAAGCCTTTTTTGCATCCGCCCCGCGAGCTTAGCGGCGCTGCACCTTCATCAGGCGTGCGCCCAGAGACGACGACAGGCTGACCTCGAAACGGCCGCCGGCCGGCAAGGCGCTCACGTCGACATTGGCTTTGCCACCCGTCAAGTCACTGGCGACCACCGTCTTGCGGCCATCGGCAGCCACGTGCATGACGGCGGCATACGGTTCCGCCTCGGCATTCCAGACCAGCACCAGTTGGCCGCCGCTTTGCGTCGCATCAAACGTGGCATCGTTGGCGGCAGCCTTGCTGCGGCGCGCCGGGCGTTCCAGCTTGGCTAAAGCCTTGCCATTTGCCAACACTTGCACATCGCTGATTTCGCCCGGATTGGCGAAGCTGACGCGGAAGTGGCTCATGGCGTTGCCGCCATGGTCGGCCACGGAGACGCCATCGAAGGGCAAGTCGATAGTCTGTCCGGACGCCGTCAACACGCGCAAGGTATAAGCATGGCCGCTGCCGCTGGCAGCGGCGCCGATGCGCGCCGACGAGGCAACGGCCGGGCGCAGGGCCACGCCGCCAGGCGTAATGCGGCCGGAAATGGTCAGGTAGCCGTTCTCGGCCACGGCCATGCTGGCGGCCAGCACATTGCTGCCCGTAATCTGCGTGCTGCGTTTTTCCAGGAATTGCTGCACCCGCGCATAGCTGTAGTCGGAGAACCAGGCGCCGCTGCAATAGCTCATCACGTCCTTCATCGGCGTGTTGCCATAGACTGCCTTGCTCAGCTGGCCGATGCTGCCTGCATAGTTGCTGTTGTACAGCGGTTGCGGGCCCAGATTGCCATTCGCATATGGGTAGTCGACAGCAGCGCCAGCCGGACCGCCGCAGGGAACGTGCTGCAGCGAGTGATTATGGCCCAGCTCATGCACGAGCGTAGTCAGCCACAGAGGCCATTGATTGGAGAATGGGTCGACCGCCGCGATGCTATTGGACTGGGCATCGAGGCCGATGGCCGACGTAAAGTCGTTGCCGCTGCTGCGCTGGTTGATGTAGGCCAGGCCGGCGGCGTTGGTGACGGACATCTTCGGCACGAAACCATAATAGTAGGCGCCGCTGTCTTCCAGCGCGCGCCGGTTTTCCAGCTTGCCCAGGGCATCGCTCCACCAGCTGTCGGCCGTGCTGCTGCCCGGCATGCTCAGTGCGGCGCGCGTCGTGATGCTGATATTTTCCGTCGCATACGGATACACGCGCAGCAGCGCGGCGCGGATCACCTCAGCGTCAGGCAGTTGCGCCACGCCATCATCGGTGCTCAAGGGCACGAGCACCAGACGAATTTTGGCCAGGCTGGCCACCACGGGCGCCGCTTCCTGGCTCACTTGCACGCCGTCATTGCCGACGGCCGTCACGCGCACGCGCACGCCGGGCAAGATCCAGCCTGCAGGCAGGACGGCACTGAAATTGCCGTTGAAACTGTCATCGTTCTTCGTCGTCGGCAAGAGCGCCGGCCCCGTCATCGCGATACTGCCCAGGTTGCTGCCATTGGCGGCGGTCGCATTCAAGGTGACCGCCGGGCTGGACTGGCCCGCCTGCCCGGCCAGCACGGACACGCGCACGGCGGCCGGCTTGCCGCGCGTCAGGCGCAAGGCCGTATTGCTGGCATTCAAATTCAGTACTTGCGCGAAATCAATGCTGCCCAGGGTAAAGGCCGACACCGTGCCCGCATTCACGGCGATGCGCGACGCAGCCGCCAGCATCACGTTGCCCGTTGCCGCGGCCGGCGCGGACAGCAGCAGCTGGCTGGCAGTGGCGCTGACGATGACGGCCGGCGTATTACCCACCGACGCCGAAGTGACCTGGTCGAGATTGCTGCCCTGCACCGTCACGGACAAGCGTCCGTTGTTGACGGCCGAGGTGATCGACGTCACCGTCACGCTGGCCAGCACCGTGTACGTGTCGCCGCTGAGCACATCGTTGTAGGGACCGCGCACCGTCAGCGCGCCTGTCGCTGCGCCCGCAGGCACCAGCACCGTCACGCTGCCGGCCGTCTGGCTTTGCGGCGTTGCCGCCGCGCCATTGCCAAACTGCACCGCCGTCACGGCGCCCATGCCGCCGCCCGTGATCGTCACGCTGGAACCGACGCCGCCCGTCGCCGGTGCGACGCTGCCCACGCTCAATGGCAGGTACACATTGACGTTATAGCTGGTGGACGCCGTGCCGCTGGCGCTGACGAGGCTCAAGGCGCCCGATACGGGCACGCCCGGCATGGTCAGGGTGATGCTGGTATCGCTGGCGGCGCTGGTGGCAACGGTCACGCCGCCAACCTGGAAAGCCGTCACGCGGCTCAGATTCGTGCCTGTAAGCACCAGGCTGCCACCGACGGCGACATTCGCCGCCGAAACGGCCGTCACGGCAGGCAGCAGCACGGGCGTGCCCGACGTGGTCGCCACCACCGTGTCGCCGCCCCCACCGCCACCACCGCCGCAGGCGGACAGGCCCAGCATGACAAACAATGCGACAAGCAGATGGTTTTTCATGGCTGGCAACCATGTTGATGCAGCGCGATGCCGGGGAGGACACGAGATAAATGTGACATATTGGTGACTTTTGGTGAGAATTTAATTTCGAAGAACCAATATTATGGTTTAGTTCGATTCCCAAAGACAACTATTAATGCTTTTGATTCAATTGGTTTTGATAATAATTAAAATATCTGCTTGGCAAACTTTACTCTGAGCATTATTTCCCTCACTCTGTATTGGCTAAAATCAAAATTACTTTCCTTTGCAGCTATTGCCATTCGACTCATTAAAAATATGCTGATGCGGCGCAAATAATGTGGAAATTTTTCCACAGCCTAGACGCCATATTGTTCTGCCAACTTTGCTGGAAGAATTAACGTTTTGAGTAAGATTTTCAGGAATGTAATTTTCAGAAGCAGGCGTGGCGGCAGGCGATGTGTTGCAAGAAGGCCTGCCGTGGGGCGAACGGCCGCTTTTGCTTAAAACCAAAGCAGCCTGATGCCGTATAATTTTAGACCCGGTGAAATCAGGCGATTGCCACCTTCTGCCTGCCCTACCCGGCCGGCAACTCTCCGTCAGCTGATCCTGCTGACCCGCATCCGCCTCGTAACGTCTTGTCGCCGCGCCGCCGCCCGTTTGCCTATTGAAAGCATGAAATGAACGATACCGTGATCCCCGCCATGTCCCCGACCGAAGCCACCTTGCGCGCCATTCTGGCGCAGCGGATCATGATTCTCGACGGCGCCATGGGCACGATCATCCAGCAATACAAGCTCGACGAAGAAGCGTACCGCGGCGGCCCCGCCGGCCGCTTCATCGATTTCGCCGCGCCGGCCGACAGTGGCGCGCGCGAACTGTTCGTCAAGGGCAATAATGAGTTGCTGACCCTGACGCAGCCGCACATCATCCAGGAAATCCACGAGCGCTACCTGGCGGCCGGCGCCGACCTGATCGAAACGAATACCTTCGGCGCCACGACGATCGCGCAAGACGATTACCACATGGCCCACCTGGCCTATGAAATGAACGTCCAGGCGGCCAAGCTGGCGCGCACCGCCTGCGATAAATATTCCACGCCGGACAAGCCGCGCTTCGTCGCCGGCGCCCTCGGGCCCACGCCGAAGACGGCGTCGATCTCGCCAGACGTGAACGACCCGGCCGCGCGCAACGTCACCTTCGACCAACTGGTGGCCGCCTACCTGCAGCAGACGCAGGGTCTGGTGGAAGGCGGCGCCGACGTATTGCTGGTGGAAACCATCTTCGATACCTTGAACTGCAAGGCGGCCCTGTTCGCCATCGACCTGTTCTACGAGCAAAACCCGGATGTCGTGCGCCTGCCGCTGATGATTTCGGGCACCGTCACGGACGCGTCGGGCCGCATCTTGTCGGGCCAGACCGTGCCCGCCTTCTGGAATTCCGTGCGCCACGCGAAACCGCTGACCATCGGCCTGAACTGCGCGCTGGGCGCCGCCCTGATGCGCCCGTACGCGGAAGAGCTGGCCAAGATCGCAGACACCTTCGTGTGCATCTACCCGAACGCGGGCTTGCCCAACCCCATGAGCGACACGGGTTTCGACGAGTTGCCAGCCGACACGTCCGCCCTGCTGCGCGAATTTGCCGACGCGGGCTTCCTGAACATGGCGGGCGGCTGCTGCGGCACCACGCCCGAGCACATCGCCGCCATCGGCGAGTTGCTGTCAAAAAACACCCCGCGCACCGTGCCGGCCCCATCGCACGACTTGCGCCTGGCGGGCCTGGAACCGTTCGTCGTCAATGACGAGTCGCTGTTCGTCAACGTGGGCGAGCGCACCAACGTCACGGGCTCGAAGGCGTTCGCGCGCATGATTCTCAACGAGCAATATGACGAGGCGCTATCCGTGGCCCGCCAGCAAGTGGAAAACGGCGCGCAAGTGATCGATATCAATATGGATGAAGCGATGCTCGACTCGCTGGCGGCCATGACGCGCTTCCTGAACCTGATCGCCTCGGAACCCGACATTTCGCGCGTGCCCATCATGGTCGACTCGTCGAAATGGTCGGTCATCGAAGCGGGCCTGAAATGCGTGCAGGGCAAGGCCATCGTCAACTCGATTTCCATGAAGGAAGGCGAAGAGGAATTCCTGCGCCAGGCAAAGCTGTGCCGCCGCTACGGCGCGGCCGTCATCGTCATGGCCTTCGATGAGAAGGGCCAGGCCGACACCTTCGAGCGCAAGATCGAAATTTGCGCGCGCGCATACCATTTATTGATCGATGCGCTGGACTTCCCGCCGGAAGACATCATTTTCGATCCGAACATCTTTGCCGTCGCCACCGGCATCGAAGAGCACAATAATTACGCCGTCGACTTCATCAACGCCACGCGCTGGATCAAGGAAAACCTGCCGTACGCGAAGATTTCGGGCGGCGTGTCGAACGTGTCATTCAGTTTCCGCGGCAACGATCCAGCCCGCGAAGCCATCCATACCGTATTCCTGTACCACGCCATCAAGGCCGGCATGACCATGGGCATCGTCAACGCCGGCATGGTGGGCGTGTACGACAACCTGGACCCGGAATTGCGCGAGCGCGTGGAAGACGTGGTGCTGAACCGCCGCGACGACTCGACCGAGCGCATGATCGAATTTGCCGGCACCCTGAAGGCGGGCGGCAAGGCCGAGGCGCAAACCCTGGCCTGGCGCGAAGGCACGGTGCAGGAACGCCTGTCGCACGCGCTGGTGCACGGCATCACGCAATTCATCGTGGAAGACACGGAAGAAGCGCGCCAGGAGCTGCTGCACAATGGCGGACGCCCCATCCACGTGATCGAGGGCCCGCTGATGGCCGGCATGGACGTGGTCGGCGACCTGTTTGGCCAGGGCAAGATGTTCCTGCCGCAAGTGGTCAAATCCGCGCGCGTCATGAAACAGGCCGTGGCCCATCTGATTCCATTTATCGAGGAAGAAAAGCTGCTGGAAGAAAAGCGCACGGGCATCGTCGCCAAGCCGAAGGGCAAGATCATCATGGCGACCGTGAAAGGCGACGTGCATGACATCGGCAAGAACATCGTCACCGTCGTTCTGCAATGCAATAACTTCGAAGTGGTCAACATGGGCGTGATGGTGCCGTGCTCGGAAATCCTCGCCCGCGCCAAGGTGGAAAACGCCGACATCATCGGCCTGTCGGGCCTGATCACGCCATCGCTGGAAGAAATGGCCTATGTCGCCAAGGAAATGCAGCGCGACGAGCACTTCCGCATGCTGAAGATTCCCCTGCTGATCGGCGGCGCCACCACCAGCCGCGCCCACACGGCCGTGAAAATCGCCCACAACTATGAAGGTCCCGTGATCTACGTGCCGGACGCCTCGCGTTCCGTGTCCGTGGCGCAATCCTTGCTGACGCCGGAACAGCGCGACAAGTACGTGGAAGACATCGAACTCGACTACGCGCGCATCCGCGAGCAGCACGCCAACAAGAAGGCGCTGCCGATTTTGCCGCTGGCGCAGGCGCGCGCCAACAAGATGGTCGTGCCGTTCGACGGCGCCTGCACACCCGTGAAACCGAAGTTCATCGGCCGCCGCGTCTTTAAAAACGTCGACCTGGCCACCCTGGCCAACTACATCGACTGGGGCCCGTTCTTCCAGACCTGGGACCTGGCTGGCCCCTTCCCCGCCATCCTGACGGATGAAGTGGTGGGCGACGCGGCCACCAAGGTCTACGCGGAAGGCCAGGCCTTGCTGAAAAAACTCATCGACGGACGCTGGCTGACGGCCAACGGCGTCGTGTCCTTGCTGCCGGCCAACAGCGTCAATGACGACGATATCGAGGTGTACACCGACGATACGCGCAATAGCGTGGCGTTCACGTATTACGGCATGCGCCAGCAGGGCGTGAAACCCGTGGTCGACGGCGTGCAGCGTCCGAACCAGTGCCTGGCCGACTTCATCGCGCCGAAGGCATCGGGCGTGAAGGATTACATCGGCATGTTCGCCGTGACGTCCGGCCTCGGCATCGAGAAATACGAAAAACGCTTCGAGGATGCGCACGACGATTACTCGTCCATCATGCTCAAATCCCTGGCCGACCGCCTGGCCGAAGCGTTCGCCGAATACCTGCACGAGCGCGTGCGCAAGGATTTGTGGGGCTACGTGCCGGACGAACACTTGAGCAACGACGACATGATCGCCGAAAAATATGTCGGCATCCGCCCCGCGCCAGGCTACCCGGCCTGCCCCGAACATACCGTCAAGAAAGAGATGTTCGAGGTCATGCAGGCCGAGGAAATCGGCATGCAGCTGACGGAATCGTATGCCATGTTCCCCGGCGCGGCCGTGTCCGGCTTCTATTTTGCCCACCCGGAGTCGAAATACTTCGTCGTCGGCAAGATCGGCATGGACCAGGTGGAAGACATGGCCAAGCGCCGTGGCGTCAGCATCGAGGACGTGGAACGCTGGCTGGCGCCGAACCTGTCGTAATGCCATAATATAAGCACAAGGCGCGCGGAACTTATCGCGCGCCGAAGCGCACTAACGCAGTATGCCGGCCGGCATGCTGCATGCCCGCTCCGGCCCGTTCCCAACCGGCAAGGAGGATATATGGCAACCAATTTCAAACTGAAACGCTGGCAGGATCAGGTGATCCTGTTGCTGGGCCTGTGGCTCGTCGTCTCGCCCTGGGCGTTTTCCTATCCCGAAGGCTCGCCGCAGATGATCAACGCCTTTGTCTCGGGCCTCGTGATCGCCATCCTGGCCGCCTTCGACCTGTACAAGACATATTTCTGGGCCGTCGTCGTCAACCTGCTGGTGGGCGTCTGGGTCGCCGCCTCGCCGTGGATACTGCGGCTGGCCGAACAGCGCGTCGTCCTGTGGAACGAGCTCATCGTCGGTATCGCCGTCGTCGTGCTGGCCCTGTGGGAACTGCGCACCGACCCCGAGCTGCACAAGCACTGGCCCGGCGCCGCGGCGTAGTGCAGCTACCGGCGTAAAAAAACCCCGCCGGGCACTGCCGGGCGGGGTTCTTGATATGGCTAGCTATGCCAATTACAGGGCGTATCTGACAACGTTATCGCTCCATTCGTAGGCGGCCATTTCCAGCTCCACCAGGTCGTCCGGCGACATGGCCAGGTCGCGCAAGGTTGGCACGATCTCGCCTTCCATGTCTTCGATGCGCTCGATGCACTCGGCCAGGCGCAGCAGGTCGCCGTAGAAGCCTTCGCGCGACAGCAGCGCTTCGGCCACTTCGTCGATCACTTCGATCTGGCCGAGGATTTCCGACATCGGCACGCCGAACAAGGTATCCATCAGCGACATGATGCCGACCGTAAAGGCGATATCGGCCGAATGGGCGTGGTTCGGGCGCAGTTTATGCGCGAGCAATTCCAGCAAACGGCCGCGCGTGGTGGCCAGCATCAGCAGCGGCGTCATGCTATGGCCGCGCTTGCTTGGTTCCGCATACAGCATGATTTGCAGCCAGCGCTGCAATTGGCGGCGGCCCAGCACGGTCACGGCCTGGCTCAGCGAATCGATGCGCTGGCGCGCGCCCACGGCCGGCGTATTGACCAGGCGCAGCAGGTTCAGGGCCAGCGACACGTCGCGCTTGATGGCGCGCTCGATGTCCATGTTGTCGGCATCCGACGTCACCAGGGTCATCAGTTCCATGACGGCCAGTTGCGACGGCGACAGTTTCTTGCCCGTCATGATGGCGGGCTTGGCAAAGTAATAACCCTGGAAGTAATCGAAGCCCAGGTCCAGGCCCGACTTGAATTCTTCGCGCGTCTCGACCTTTTCCGCCACCAGTTTCTTGTTTTCCTGCTTGAAACGGGGCGCCAGGGCTGCCAGCACTTTCGGGTCGACCGTGCTCATGTCCATCTTGACGTATTGCACCAGCGGCAACAGTTCCTGCACTTGCGCCGTGTCGGAGACGACGTTTTCCAGCGCGAAGGTGAAGCCATGACCCACCAGTTCGCTGATGCGCGCGCGCACTTCCGGCGTGACGGGCATCGATTCGACGATTTCCAGCACCACTTTTTCACGCGGCAGGAACACGAAGATGTCGCTCATGATCACGTCGGCATCGACGTTGACGAAACCGAGCGCGTCGCCGATGACCTTTTCCATGCCCAGCTGGGAAGCGTGGGCGATGACGGAGGCCGTGGCGGACAGATCGCTGGTAATGTTGGCGGGACCGACCGGAGCGTTGCGGAATAGCAACTCATAGCCAAACAGGGCTTGATTACGGTCAAGGATAGGTTGTCGCCCCAGATAGAACTCGCGCACGCGCAAGGGTTTCGGGGTGATGTCGTTGCTGGAAATATCGATCATTAACTCTTCATCAATCACGTCGAGTGACACCGGCCGCGCCGCGCCCGCATCAAGGTTCACTATTGACAATACTTTAGCTGAATTCCGCCCGCGCTGTGGGTATTTTGGCAGCAATCCAGTTTATTGTCGTCAACAAATTAGGCGACTGGCGTGTCTTGCACCATCCCGTCGACAAATAATTTCAATTCGCCCGGCGCAAACGCCGTCCATTGCTCATTTGTCGTCAGCGGCTGGGTAACAATCACGGCCACGCGGTCCTGGGGTGTCGTCACCTGGGAAAAGTCCACGCTCAGGTCTTCATCGGAGAGTTTAGCAGTTGGAAACGGATGTTGTCGCACCAGATAGTGCAAGCTGGTCGAGCAATGGGCAAACAGCGCCTCGCCGCTCGACAGCATCATGTTGAAAGTGCCGTGGGCCGCGATGCTGGGCAGCAACTCCGCCAGGGCCGCATGCAGTTGCGGCAATCCCGGCGGGGCATCGCCAAAGCGCGCGTGCAGTTCCTGCAGCAGGTAGCAGAAAGCCCGTTCGCTGTCCGTGCAGCCGACGGGGCGGTAACTGCCCGTCAGCACGGGGTTGAAATCCTTCAAATCGCCATTGTGGGCAAAGACCCAGTAGCGGCCCCACAGTTCGCGCACGAACGGGTGGCAATTTTCCAGCGCCACCTGGCCTTGCGTCGCCTTGCGGATATGCGCGATGACATTGCGCGACTTGATCGGGTAGCGTTTGATCAGTTCGGCCACGGGCGAGGCGATGGCCGCCTGGTGGTCGACGAAATGGCGCACGCCGGCGCCTTCGAAAAAGGCGATACCCCAGCCGTCATGGTGGGTATCGGTATGGCCGCCGCGCATGGCGAAGCCGGTAAAACTAAAGACAATGTCCGTGGGGACATTGCAATTCATTCCGAGAAGTTGGCACATGGTCTGTTTGCAGCTGAATAACACAACCACCATACCATGCCGTCAGACGGATTGGTATGGTGGCGATAGCCATCCGGTCAGTGCAACAGGACGGGCTGGCTCATGAGGGAATCATAGCTGCCCAAAAATTCATCGATCTCTTCCATGCTGGGTTCGCTGGCGATCAGCTCCGTGACGTCGCGGCGGAAGTGTTGCGCAAGGATGCCGGCGATAAACGTTTCCCGCTTGCCCCCCTTGTCGACGATTTCATAGCCGCCAAAGCGCAGGGCTTCGAGGTCGCCGTCGACGCCGAATTCCACGACGCTGTATTGTTCGCTGTTATAGATCAGGTTCATTTTGCATCCTTCGCTCAAGCAGGAGAAGCTCCTGCGGTGTCAGAACAGAGGTGGGGTTCACACGGCGCCATTTCAAGCGGCCATGCCACCCTGCGGGCTACAGAGTTGTAACGAGATGCAAACTACGACTGCGGTAAGGCGATCAAGAAATCGTCAGGAAACCACCATGTCTGCTTGCAGCGCCAGCAGGGCATCGTAGGGACTGGCGGTGAGCCAGGTGCGCAATTGTTCGATGTGCGTGGCGTCGGCCAGGCTGATGAACAAGTGTGCGGGTGGATGGCGCAGCAGACGATTCAATGTTACACGCAATACGAGATTGCCGCTGCAGCACAGGCAACCTGGCGCGATGCGCAACAGTTGCAATGGAAATGATGGAGGAGGAGAAACTTGCCCGGCCAGGTCGGCCAGGATGGCGTTGCCGTCAGCCAATCCTTCCAGGATCACAGCGGCCGGCTGGCCAGGCGGCAAGGCTTGCGCGATGGCCGCTTCGCGCCCGGCGGCGCGTCCACCGCTGACCAGAGTCAGCGGCGTCGGACGCCGCACGGTTGCCGTCACAGGCTTTTCTTGGCCAGCTTGCCCGGTTCGACGCCCAGCTGTTTCAGCTTGCGGTACAAATGGGTGCGCTCGAGGCCCGTTTTTTCCGCCACGCGGGTCATGCTGCCGCCTTCGCGTCCCAGGTGATGTTCGAAATACATGCGCTCGAACGCGTCGCGTGCCTCGCGCAGCGGCAAGTCGAACGACAGGTTGTAGCCATGGCCTTCGGCCACCGCCGGTACGGCGATGCCTGGGCGCACCATCAGCTGTTGCGGCGCGCTGCCGCCAAAGCTCGGTACGGGATGGCTGCTTTCCTCGGCCACCACGGGTGCCACGGGGCGCGGCGCCACGCTCGGCGCGCGCACGGTTTCCTGTGCCCGCGTCAAGCCTTGCTGGACTGCCTTCAGCAGTTTTTGCAGGGCAATCGGTTTCTCCAGGAAGTTCATGGCGCCGATGCGCGTCGCCTCGACCGCCGTATCGATGGTGGCGTGGCCCGACATCATGATCACCGGCATGGTCAGCAAGCCGTCGCGCTGCCATTCCTTGAGCAGGGTGACGCCATCGGTGTCGGGCATCCAGATATCCAGCAATACCAGATCCGGCGCACCGGCGGCACGCGCTTCGCGCGCCTGCTGCGCATTTTCGGCCAGCTGGATAGCATGTCCTTCGTCGCCCAAAATTTCCGAGAGCAACTCACGGATACCCATTTCATCATCCACTACGAGTATGTTTGCCATTCGTGTCTTGCCTTCCTCATTTCGCCGGCCGTCGCGCACAAGATGCACACGGCGGACAACTATGATTTTATTAGTGTTTTAAATACTAAACCAGACCCTCACGCCAGGAATTCCTGGGCAGGAGTGTCGGGAGCTAACTTTAACAGCAAAATGACCACCGAAGCGCCATTGCCGTCGACCCGGTTCTCGATATCGATGCGTCCGCCGTGTTCATCGATAATTTTCTTGACCATCGCCAGGCCCAATCCCGTGCCGCGCGCCTTCGAGGTCACATACGGCTCGAAGGCCCGCGCCAGGATTTTTGGCGCGAAACCAGGGCCATTGTCGCTGATGGCCAGCCGCACGGCGATATTCACGCCGCCGTCCGCACTGCGATAATGAATTGCTTCCGTCCTTACGTCAATCCGCGGATGCGGCGAGTCCGGCGGCAGGTCGGCCATGGCGTCCTGCGCGTTCTGCAGCAAGTTGTGTATCACCTGGCGCAACTGGGTCGGATCGCCCATCACCATCGGCAGGTTCGGCGCCAGCAGCGGGTGGATGATGTCGCCATCGTCGCCGCGCAGGTACAGGTTCAGTATCTCTTCGATCAGCTCGTTCAGGCGCAGCGGCGTGAGCACGGCCGGCGGCGTGCGCGCATAGTCGCGGAAGTCGTCAACCATGCGCTTCATCGCATCGACCTGCTTGACGATGGTGGTGGTGGCGCGGCTGAGCAAGTCGGCATCGGGCTGCTCCAACTTGCCTTCGAGCTTCATCTGCAGGCGCTCGGCCGACAGCTGGATGGGCGTGAGCGGATTCTTGATTTCATGCGCCAGGCGGCGCGCCACCTCGCCCCAGGCGATCGAGCGCTGCGCGGAAATTACGTCGGAAATATCGTCGAAGACGACGATGTAGCCGCTGCCGGACTCCAGCGGCAGGCGCGAACCGCGCGCCAGCAAGGTAATGTCATGCTCGTCGGCACTGCTGCCCAGGCGGCGCGGAATCTCGATCTGGCGCTGCCAGTGCAGGCGCTGCTGGTTGCGGCCCGACGCCGATTGCGCGCTTTGCGCCGTGAAGGCGCTGATGATGGCGCCGCCAAACTCTTCCATTCCAGCAATATTCGCCAGCGGCTGGCCCACCATGCTCATGCCCGAATGCTGCAGGATGCGCTCGACCGATTCATTGCAGGTCACCAGTTTAAAGTCGCCGTCGAGCACCATCACGCCGGCCGACATGTTCGCCAGCACCGATTCCAGGTGGGCCTTGGCGTTTTGCAAGGCGGCGCGGTTGCTTTCCACGGCCGTGCGCGCATCGAGCAACTGGCGCGTCATGATGTTGAACGACTGCGTCAGGGTGCCCAGTTCATCCTTGGTGGCGACGATGGGGCGCGGCGACAGGTCGCCCTCGGCCACGGCGCGCGTGCCTTCGGCCAGCAGCAGCAGGGGCTGGGCCAAATTACCGGCGATCAGGAAAGCGCTGCCGATGGCGCCGAAAATAGCCAGCAGCAAGGTCAGGGTGAGGATTTCCATGTACATCTTGCGCAGTCCCACGCGCGCGACGAAACGTTCCTTGTATTCGCTGTAGGCGGCGCGCAGCACTTCGCCATTCGTCGCCAGCTTGGGCGGCACCGATTGCAGCAGTTGCAAATAGCGGGGCGAGACGGAAGGCCCCGGCACGGCCACCAGCACGCGCAGGCGCAGGCTGGCCGCCGTTTCCAGCGACGCTGGCAAGCCCGAGCGGAAACCGCCGCCGCCCGATTCCGTGCCATCGTCGTGCAACTCCAGTCCGCCCTCGGCGGAGGCATAGCCGGCCGGCAAGGCTGCCTGCACCAGCATGGGCGGCGTCGGCAAGTCGGCCGCGCTGTGCGGCCCGGCGCTGGCCAGCAGCACGCCGTCGCCGCTGACGAGCATGACATTTTGCATGCCCTCTTCGCGCAGCAGGCTGGTCAGCACGGCCGGACCGGCCACCGGGTCGGCGCCCAGTTCTTCGACGGCCTTGTGGCCCCGGTGGTCAAGCTCGACCAGGGCCGCATCGAGGCCGGCACGGCCCAACTCAATCCCCGATTCCAGCGCCGCTTCGATCTTGACGTTGAACCAGGATTCGATGGAGTGGGAGACGAATTGCACGGAGACAAGGAAAATCACCAGGCCCGGCAGGATGCCGACGGCGGCGAACAGCATCACCAGGCGCGTCATCAGCTTGGAGCCGAACTTGCCGCTCTTGTAGCGCGCGTACAGGCGCGCCAGGGAAATGCCCACCAGCGCCAGCAGGGACACGGCGACGGCCGCGTTCAGGCCCAGCAGCCAGGTGTAATAGCGGTCGAAAAAGCCGGAATTGTCGGAAGCCGACGCCAGCAGGAACAGCAGGATACTGACAATGCCGCCGCCCACCACCAGCAAATAGCGCAATGCTTGACTCACTACTCCGCCGTATACAAGAAGGTTTTTTTATTCGAAGCCAGGCGCCAGTCGCTGTTATTGAAGGCATTGACCTGTATCGGCTTGGGCAGGTAGTCGCGGTCCATGCCCATGCGCAAGGTGACGTTGTACGTCTGCCCCACTTTCAGCTCGCCGCGCCGCGCCACCAGCCAGCGGCTGGGACGGCGGATCAGGAAGAGCGCATCGTCGAGGGTGGGAAAGCTTTGCTGCAAGCCGCCGCCCGACACATGATACTGGCGCGTCAGCACGTTATAGGACAGCTTGCTGGTCTGGCGCGCCACGATGGCTTTTTCATCGAACCAGTACCAGCGGGGCCGGGTCAGTTCGATTTCTGTCGTGAAATACAACGGCACGCCATGCTGTACCGCATCATCGAGGTCGTGATTGAGCTCGAAGGAATACGTGGCGGCCAGCTTGTAGCCCTCTTCGCTCGACTCGATATAGGCACGGGTGATCTCGACCATGTCGGCGGCATGCGCGCGTGGCATGGTACATGTCAGCATCAGCAGCAGGGCCAGGAGTCGGAAGAGTCGTGTTGTCACAAGTGTGCCGGTAGTGTCCGTAAGATAAGGTTCGACGAATCGCTCAAGCCGCATTTTTTTGGAATAGCGCATAGAACAAACCGTCGTGGTCCTGCTCCGCGCTGCCAGTCGGCAACAGCTGGCCAGGCGCTGTCAATCGGGTCGCATTATTGCGTACCGCAAATGCCGCCGCCTGTGCCTCGGACTCCTGCGGCCACAATGAACATGTCACGAACAGCAATTTACCATCGGGGCGCAGCATCTGCCACAGGTTGTCCAGAATTTTGGAGGAAAGTGTTGCAAGTTGGAACGCATCACCCTTGCGGCGCAACCAGCGAATGTCGGGATGGCGGCGCACGATGCCCGAGGCCGTGCACGGCACGTCAGCCAGGATGCGGTCGTACTGCTGGCCGTCCCACCACGCGCTCGATTGCGCATCCTGCGCCTTCAGGGTGGCGTCCAGGCCCAGGCGCTCGAGGTTTTCCGCGATGCGCGGCAGGCGCTTGGCGTCCGCATCGATGGCCGTCACTTGCACGTCGGCCAGTTCCAGGATGTGGCACGTCTTGCCGCCCGGCGCCGCGCAGGCGTCCAGCACGCGCATGCCATCTTGCAAGTCCAGCAGCGGCGCGGCCAATTGCGCACCGGCATCTTGCACGGAAACGACACCCTGCTCGAAGCCGGGGATCAGCGCCACGCCGATCGGTTTGTCCAGGCGCACGGCGAACGGTCCCACCTGGCGCGCGGCAATGCCCGCCTCCGCCAGCACGGCCAGATACGCTTCGACCGTGCTCTTGCGGCGATTCACGCGCAAGGTCAAGGGCGGCACGGCATTGCCGGCCGTCAGAATGGCTTGCCAATCACGCGGGTAAGCCAGGCGCAGCGAGTCGATCCACCACTGCGGATAATTCCATTGCGCCAGAGGTTGCTGCAGGGCCGCTTCCAGCAAGGATTTGCGTTCGCGCAAGAAGCGACGCAAGACGGCATTCACCATGCCCTTGGCATGCGCCAGATCAGGGTGCGAAGTGGCCACTGTGACAGCCTGGTCGACAACGGTAAACTCTTCGTACGGCTGCTCGCCCGGCTCGGCCGACATCAGCGACAGCGCGCAGCACAGCAGGGCGGCCAGCATCGGCGGCTCGGGCGCCTTCGACGTCATCAGGCCGACCAGGGTTTCGCTGCGGCCCAGCTGGCGCATGGTACGGTAGGAAATATCCTGGATGGCGCCGCGCGCCTGCGGGCTGGCGTTCGATTGCGTAAACACCTTGGCCAGCGCCTGCGGCAGGGCCGTGCCCGTGCGCACTTGCGCCACGGCATTGGCCGCACCGAGCAGGCAAAACGCCAGCGAGTCGGCGCGCAAATCGGGTTGGAAGCCTGGCTGCAAGACCGGTTTCAGGTCGGGATGGTAGCTGGGACGCAATTTCGGTGCGGCAGGAGCCTGGCCTGGCGCCGGCTTGGTTTTCAATTTCAGCGTGGGGCGCTTGTTCATAGTTATCCGGTGTGGCTGCGCGCGGCGGGCTGCATGGTGGCAAAGTCGCGGCCGCGCGTCATCAATAAAGGGTCGATTGTAGCGTTTGTGGCGCCCTCTGGCCCAAGCGATTGCAGCGATACATGTAAATTGCGGCAAAAAACTGCATATATACAAGCAGAATGCGCCATGCTGATGTTTTCATGCACCAACATAGGCATGCTGTCCTGATAATATCGTGAAAAGTGCCGGCACGGGCACACTGCCGGCTGGCGTATTGTTCCCGGCAGCAAACCAGTATAATTAACGCAGTCTGGGCGGCTTGGGTACTGGCCGTCCGTTTTGCTTTTTGATTCATTCTATTCATTCTTAACGCGGTTCCACCGCCATCCTGCTCATGCTCGCCCAACAGAAACAAGAAATCATCGCCCTGTTCCAGGCCGCCCTCGCTCCCGTCCTGGCCGGCACCTCGCTTGCGCCTAGCGTAGTGCTCGAGCGACCACGCGATGCATCGCATGGCGACATCGCCTGCAATATCGCCATGCAACTGGCCAAGCAGCTGAAACAGAATCCCCGCGAACTGGCGCAAACCATCGTGACGGCCGTGCTGGCCAATCCGGCCGGCAAGGGCCTGGTCGAGGCAGTGGAAATCGCCGGTCCCGGCTTCATCAACGTGCGCGTCTCCGCCGCCGCCAAGCAAGCCGTGGTGAAAACCATCTTGAGCGAGGCCGACAGCTATGGCCGCAGCACGGCAGGCGCCGGCAAGCAAGTCATCCTGGAATTCGTCTCGGCCAACCCGACCGGTCCGCTGCACGTGGGCCATGGCCGCCAGGCAGCCCTGGGCGACGCCCTGTCCTCGCTGTTCGACGCGCAAGGCTACAAAGTGACGCGCGAGTTCTACTACAACGACGCGGGCGTGCAGATCCAGACCCTGGCCAATTCCGTGCAGGCGCGCGCGCGCGGCTTCAAGCCGGGCGACGCCGAATGGCCTGAGTCCGCCTACAACGGCGACTACATCGCCGATATCGCCAACGACTTCAAGGCCGGCAAGACGGTTTCGGCCAGCGATGGCCAGCCTGCCACGGCCAATGGCAACGTGGAAGACATCGATTCGATCCGCCCGTTCGCCGTCACCTACCTGCGCAACGAGCAAGACATCGACTTGCAGGCGTTTGGCGTGAAGTTCGACAATTACTACCTGGAATCGTCGCTGTATGCGGACGGCAAGGTCAACAGCGCCGTGGAAACCCTGATCCAGGCGGGCCACACGTATGAGCAGGATGGCGCGCTGTGGCTGCGCACCACCGACTTCGGCGACGACAAGGACCGCGTCATGCGCAAGACGGACGGCACCTACACGTATTTTGTGCCGGACGTCGCGTATCACCTGGTGAAATGGCAGCGCGGCTTCGTGCAAGCCATCAATATCCAGGGCAGCGACCACCACGGCACCATCGCGCGCGTGCGCGCTGGCCTGCAGGCGGTCGACATGGGCATCCCGCAAGGCTACCCCGACTACGTGCTGCACAAGATGGTCACCGTCATGAAGGATGGCGAAGAAGTCAAGATTTCGAAGCGCGCCGGCTCCTACGTGACCGTGCGCGACCTGATCGAATGGTCGGGCGGCGGCGACATCGCCAAGGGCCGCGACGCCGTGCGCTTCTTCCTGATCTCGCGCAAGGCGGACACGGAATTCGTCTTCGACGTCGACGTGGCGCTGAAAACCACCGATGAAAACCCGGTCTATTACGTGCAATACGCGCATGCGCGCATCTGCCGCATCCTGGAAAACTGGGGCGGCGATGCCAGCACGGTCGCCAGCGTCGACCTTTCCCCGCTGACGGCGCCAACCGAAGCGACCCTGCTGGCGACCCTGGCCGCCTACCCTGAAATGCTGGCGCGCGCGCAAGCCGAACTGGGACCGCACCAGGTCGCCTTCTACCTGCGCGACCTGGCCGCCAACCTGCACAGCTTCTACTTCGCCGAAAAAGTGCTGGTCGAGGACGAAGCCGTCAAGATGGCCCGCCTGGCCCTCGTCATCGCCGCGCGCCAGGTACTGCGCAACGGCCTGGCACTGATCGGCGTGTCCGCGCCAAACAAAATGTAATCGCGAAGGTCAAACCGTCAATGAATCACGCTTCCCGCTTCTCTTCGTCCCGGCGCCAGCAGGGCAATACCCTGGTCGGCATCATCATCGGCCTGGTCATCGGCCTGGGCATCGCCGTGGTGGTCGCCCTGGTGATCACCAAGGGCGCCTCGCCCTTCACCGACAAGTCGGGCAAGGCCGGCAAATCGGCCGAGCCGACGGCCGGTCAGATCGCCGACCCGAACAAGCCGATGTACGGCAACAAGGAAGCGGCCAAGGAAGCGGCGCGCGACTTCTCCAAGGAGCCACGCGAGATCACCACGCCGACGCAGCCTGCCGCACCGGCGCCCGCGCCCGCCACCGCGCAGCAGCCGAAGGCGCCGCCGCCGGACGCGCTGCAGGAATTGATCGGTACATTGAAGGACAAGCCGGCGCCGAAAACGCCAACGGCGGCACCAGCAGCGCCCGCGCCGCAAGCCAAGGCAGACGCGAAAGAGGCCAAGGCCGATGCAGCCAGCGACAAATGGATTTATTATCTGCAGGCCGGCGCCTTCCATGACATGTCGGACGCCGAAAGCACGCGCGGAAAACTGGCGCTGCTCGGCTTCGAAGCGGCCATCAGCGACCGCAGCACCGATGCGGGCGTGCTGCACCGCGTACGGGTCGGGCCGTTCAACCAGCTCGAGGCGATGAACCGCGCACGCACCAAACTGTCTGAAAACGGCATCGATGTCGCCGTCGTCCGCAACCAAAAATAAGGAACCAGCATGCGTTTTCTGAAGAAAATCCTGATCGCCGCCGCCCTGTTCACCGCCGCCATGGGGGCGTCGGCCTCGCCGGCCGAGCCGAAGAACGGCGTCGAGTACGAAACCCTGCCCACGCCGCAGGCGACGGAATCGGGCAAGAAAATCGAAGTGACGGAATTCTTCGCCTATTACTGCCCGCATTGCAATGTGCTCGAACCGCAGCTGGCAGCCTGGGTCAAGAAACAGGGCGACAACATCGTCTTCAAGCGCGTGCACGTGTCGCGCGATGACAGCGTGGCGCCGCAGCAGCGCTTGTTCTTCACCCTGCAAGCCATGGGCCTGGTCGACAAGCTGCACACCGGCGTCTTCCACGCCATGCACGTGGAACGCAACCGCCTGAACACCGACGACGCCGTCTTCGACTTCGTCGCCAAGCAGGGCGTGGACCGCCAGAAGTTTATCGACACCTACCGTTCGATGGGTGTCTCGGCCCGCGTGCGCCGCGCGGACGCCATGATGCAGGGTTATAACGTGACGTTCTGGCCCATGATCGCCATCGATGGCCGCTACATCACCTCCCCTTCGCAGGCCGACCAGGGCAGCAAGTCGGCCAAGAACGAAGAGCAGCTGAACGCCCAGGCGCTCAGCGTGATGGACGTGCTGGTCGCGAAAGCCAAAGCGGAAAAGAAATAAGCATGGCCACTTCCCTGGCGCGCCCGGGCATCGCCTGATGCATCGCGTTTTCATCACGGGCGCGTCGAGCGGACTGGGTGCCGCCCTGGCGCTGCAGTACGCGCGCCAGGGTGCCCATCTGGGCTTGCTGGCCCGCCGCGGCGACACCCTGCAGCAACTGATCGCCTCCCTGCCCCACCCTGAATGCCACCGCGCCTACGCCGTCGATGTGTGCGACCACGCCGCCCTGAAAAGCGCGGCCGGCGACTTCATCGCCCATGCCGGCGGCATCGACGTCGTCATCGCCAGCGCTGGCGTGTCGTACGGCACCTTGACCGAACATGCGGAAGACCTCGACGCCTTCGCCCGTTTGATGGCCATCAACGTCACGGCCACCGTCGCCACCTTCGCCCCCTTCATCGCCACCATGAAAAGCCAGGGTAGCGGACGCCTGGTGGGCATCGGCAGCGTGGCCGGCATCCGCGGCCTGCCCGGCGCGGAAGCCTACAGCGCTTCGAAGGCGGCCGTGATCAGCTACTGCGAATCGCTGCGCCTCGAACTCAAACCGGCAGGCATCAAGGTCGTCACCATCACGCCCGGCTACATCGACACGCCGATGACGCGCCATAACGCCTACCGCATGCCCTTCCTGATGCCGGCCGAAAAATTCGCCGTGCGCGCCGCGCGCGCCATCGCCGACGGCGACAGCTACCGCGTGATCCCGTGGCAGATGGGCGTCGTCGCCAAGCTGCTGCGCGCGCTGCCCAATGCCGTCTACGACCGGGCCTTCGCGAATGCGCCGCACAAGGCGCGCAACTGAACTGACCACCATGACGAAGCACTCAGACCTGAACAGCGCGGCCATCGCCGCCCATTGCGCCACAGGCGCCTCCCACGTGGCCATCGAAGTGGTCGACGAAACGGGATCGACCAACGCCGACCTGCTGGCGCGCTGCGCCACCCTGGCCGGCCCCACCCTGCGCATCGCCGGCCAGCAGACGGCCGGACGGGGACGGGCCGGGCGGCCCTGGGTGTCGCAACCGGACGCCAGTCTGATGTTCTCGCTGGCCTGGCGCTTCAAGGGACCGCTGCACCGGCTGGTCGGCCTGCCGCTGGCCGTCGGCGTGGCGCTGGCCGAAACCATGACGGCGCTGGGCGTGCCCGTGCAGCTGAAGTGGCCAAACGACCTGCTCAAGGATGGACATAAACTGGCCGGTATCCTCGTCGAGACGCAGCAGACGCCAGACGGTGGCGTGTGGGCCGTCATCGGCTGCGGCATCAATCTGCTGATGCCCGACGCGCTGGAACGGCAGATCGGCCGCAGCGTCTCGGCCGTGCCTTGGCTGGCGCAGATGGAGCGCAACACCCTGGTCGCGGCCCTGCTCAGCCGCCTGGCCGGCGTGCTGGCCGAATTCGACGACACGGGCTTTGCGCCCTTCACGGAACGCTGGAACGCACTGCATGCCTGGCAAGGCCAGCACGTAAAAATCCTCGACAATGGCCAGTTGCTGCAGCAAGGCGTGGCGGCCGGCGTAGATGAACTGGGCCGGCTGCTGCTGCGCGGCGAAGATGGCTTGCAGCACATCATGTCCGGCGACGTGTCCCTGCGCCTGACGGGGGAGTAAGCGCATGCTGCTGCTGATCGACGCCGGCAATACGCGCATCAAATGGGCGCTCGTGGCCGCCGACAGCGCCGCCGGCGGCTGGCTGGCCAGCGGCGCCGTCACGCATGCGCAGATCGACACCCTGGCCGCGCAGTGGGCGTCACTCGCCATCAGC
The DNA here is from genome assembly GCF_036231865.1 of Janthinobacterium sp. P210005. Classification (NCBI taxonomy): domain Bacteria; kingdom Pseudomonadati; phylum Pseudomonadota; class Betaproteobacteria; order Burkholderiales; family Oxalobacteraceae; genus Janthinobacterium; species Janthinobacterium sp. P210005. The sequence goes on along the minus strand of NZ_JAZARC010000008.1, from coordinate 54,014 downwards.
GAGGCACTGCTGTCGAACGTGGCAGGCGCCGTCATCGGCACGCGCCTGCGCGCCATGCTGCCGGTCGTTGCCCGCGACTTTGTCTCGCTGCCGCAGCTGGCGGGACTGACGAATGGCTATCGCGTGCCGTCGCAGCTGGGCTGCGACCGCTTTGCCGCCGTCATCGGCGCGCACGCGCTGGCGCCTGGCCAGGCCGTCATCGTCGCCAATTGCGGCACTGCCACCACCATCGACGCCATCACGGCCGATGGCGTTTTCCTCGGCGGGATGATCTTGCCGGGACTGGGACTGATGGCCAGCTCGCTGGCGCGCAACACGGCGCAGTTGCCGCAAATCGCCAGCGACGCCCTGCTGCCGGCCGGCTTTGCCGACAACACGGATGACGCCATCCTCTCCGGCTGCCTGGCGGCCCAGGCGGGCGCCATCGAACGGGCCGTGCGCATGCACGGCGCCAGCGCTTGCCTGCTGTCGGGCGGCGCCGCATCGCGCATCGCACCGGCCCTGGCGCTGGCGGTGCCGCTGCACCTGGTCGACAATATCGTCATGCTCGGCCTGCAGGCGGCCGCGCGCGCCGGGGCTGCAGGAACACAAGGAGACCACCCATGCTGAAATTCGTCTTCTGGCTGCTGGCCGGCGTCAACCTGCTGGTGCTGGCCATCGGCCAGGGTTATCTGGGCAGTTTTCGCACGGAGACGCGCGAACCGGCGCGCCTGAAAAACCAGCTGCAGGCGACCAAGCTCACCTTGCTGACGCAGGAGCAGGCCATGGCGCCCGCTGCGCCGCCTGCCGCGGAAGAAGCAGTGACGCCGGCGGCGGCCGCACCGGCGCCACCGCTATCGTATGCCTGTACGGAAGTGGGCAATTTCGTGCTGGCTGACGGGCGCCGCTTCGAAGCGCAAGTGGCGTCGCTGGACCTGGGCGACCGCCAGTCGCGCCGCAACGTGGCCGGCCAGGAGATTTCCAGCTACATGGTGTACATCCCGCCGCAGGGCAGCAAGGAAGGCGCCGACCGCAAGGCAGGCGAATTGAAACAGCTGGGCGTGACGAATTACTTCATCATGAATGAAAGCAGCCCGCTACGCTGGGGCATTTCACTGGGTGTGTTCAAGTCGGAAACCAGCGCGCAAAGCCAGCTGGCGTCGCTCAACAAACAGGGCGTGCACAGCGCCCGCGTCGCACCGCGCTACAGCGCCAGCAAGCAAATGGCTTACCAGTTCCGCGACCTCGACGCCGCCACGCGCGCGCGTCTGGAAAAGATCAAGGCGCAGTTCCCTGACCAGGAACTGCGCAACTGCAAATAAGCACCTGACTAAACCTACTGCGCGTCGCGCATTGCGGCCTGCGATGCTCGCTGTGCTCCAGCACAGCTGCGCTTCTTAGCCACAAATCGCTGCCGCTCGCTACGGTTTTATCAGGTGCTTTGCACCGTCAGGCGAGCCTATCGCTGGATGACGATAGGCTTGATGCCTGTCGATTCCGGCAAGTTCGCCGCCGCGCGGGCCGCTTCGGCGCGGCTGGAGAACGGTCCGCCGTACAGGCGGAACAGGTTACCGGCCTGCACCACGCCCAGGGTACCGAGGGCTGCCGCGTATGGCGCCAGGCGCGAACGTCCCGATTCCGCATTGTCGGCGCGCGAGTAGGCGCCCAGCTGCAAGTAGAACCCGCTGGCCAGCGCCGCCGGCGCCGGCATGGCCACCGTCGCATCGACGGGCAACATCTGCGTCGACACTTCCGGCTGCACCACGGCGCCCGTTTCCACGGGCGTGTCGATGGAGATGGCCACCACGGACGGCACCGGCTTGGGCGCCGCACGGGCCGCAAGGATGGCGTCGATATCGGCTGGCAGCAGCCGTTCGACGACCACCTGGTGGCTACCCTTGCCGAGGAAGCCCAGTTTCAGCGCCGCCGTGTAGGACACGTCGATCACGCGCGTGGCGTGGAACGGCCCACGGTCGTTGATGCGCACGATCACCTGCTCGCCGCTGTCGATGCTCGTCACGCGCGCATACGATGGAATCGGCAAGGTCGGATGGGCCGCCGTCATCTTGTACATATCGTAGATTTCACCGGACGAGGTGCGCTGGCCATGGAATTTCTTGCCATACCAGGTACCCGTGCCTTTCTGCTTGAACGGTTCGTTATCGGTGATCGGCGTGTAGGTCTTGCCGAAGACGACATACGGGCGGTTCGAGCGCGTGGAATACGGCTCGTTGCGCACTTCCGCATCGGGCACGTCGCGCAGGTTGGCCGGCGGATTGTCGCCCGGGCCGTCATCCTTGTAGTAGCCGCCACGCCCGGAGCCGGCCGCCGGCAGCGCAGGCAAGGTGGGATCCTGGCGCACAGGGGACTTGACCTTGCCGCCGGATGGCAGCGGCACGTTATTCGATGCGGGCTTTTGCGGCGTCGTGCCGCAGGCGGCCAGGGTCAGCAAGACCGCCAGCAGTGTGGCAACATTCGGCCCGCGCATGACAAAGGTATCGAAAGGCGCGCGCATCAGGTCTGCACCAGCTTGCGGTGGCGCTGAATGCTCATCAGGATACCGGTGGCCACGCCCAGGGTCAGCAGCGCGGTGCCGCCATAGCTAAGGAATGGCAAGGGGACGCCGACCACCGGCACGATGCCGCTGACCATGCCCATGTTGACGAAGGCGTAAGTAAAGAAAATCATAGTGATCGCTCCTGCCAGCAGGCGAGTGAAAAAACTGGGGGCGTTGGCGGCGATCATCAGCCCCCGTCCCACCAGCAGCAAATACATCAGCATCAGGATCAAGTTACCGACCAGGCCGAATTCCTCGGAATATACGGCAAAAATAAAATCGGTCGTGCGTTCCGGAACAAACTCCAGGTGGGCTTGCGTGCCGTGTGTCCAGCCCTTGCCCGTCATGCCGCCGGAACCGATGGCGATGATGGACTGGATAATATGGAAGCCCTTGCCCAGCGGGTCCTTGGTCGGGTCGATCAGCATCATCACGCGGTCGCGCTGGTAATCATGCAGGTGCGACCAGGCGATCGGCAGGCAGGAAACAAAGGTGATCAGCAAGCCGGCCAGCACCTTCCACGACAAACCTGCCAGGAAGATGACGGTAAAGCCGGCCGCCACCACCAGCAGCGCCGTGCCCAGGTCGGGCTGGCGCGCGATCAGGTAGACGGGCGCCAGCAACAGCACGGCCGCCATCACGAACGATTTCCAGCGCAGGGCGCCCGCATTGTGCTGGAAGAACCAGGCCAGCATCAGCGGCGTGGCGATCTTCAGGAACTCGGACGGCTGGATGTCGATCACGCCGATATGCAGCCAGCGCCGCGCACCGAGCTTGATGGTGCCGAACAGCGCCACGGCCACCAGCAAGATCACCGACACCGTATAGGCGGGTACGGCGATGCGCATCATCATCTGCGGCGTGACGTTGGCCGCCACCCACATGACGAAAAAGCACAGCAGAATATTGCGCAAATGGTCTTCGATCTTGCCGGGGATGCCGATGCTGGCCGAATACAGGGTCAGCAGGCTGGTGCTGAGCAGCATCAGGATGATGATCATCAGCGGCGGATCGAACACCGCCAGATAGGGTTTGGCGCGCCGCCACAGCGAGCGCCTCTCGTTAATGGGCATGTGCTTCCTTATTGTCTGGCAGGTGCCGTCGGGGCTGCTTGCTCGTCCGTGATTTCTTCCAGGGTGCGCACTTCGTCGACATCTTCCTTGGGCACCTTGGTGGTGTCCTTTTCCTTGTCGCTCGGGCGCTTGCCCAGCAGGTAGTAGTCGAGCGCCTTGCGCGCGATCGGCGCGGCCACGCCGGCGCCGAAGCCCGCGTTTTCCACCACGATGGCAATCGCGATGCGCGGCTTGTCGGCCGGCGCGAAGGCCGTAAACAAGGCGTTGTCACGCAGGCGTTCGGCCAGCAGCTTGGCATTGTACTTCTCATTTTTCTTGATGCCCACCACCTGCGCCGTACCCGTCTTGCCGCCCACCGTGTACTGCACGCCGGTGAAGATGCGTGCGGCCGTGCCGCCTTGCTCGCTGGTCACGCCCACCATGGCGCGCTTGATGATGTCGATGTTTTCCTGCTTGAGCGCGATGCGGTAGCTTTCCTTCGGCACCGTCAGGGTGCGCGCGCGCGTGGCGGCGTCTTCGATGATCTTCACCAGATGCGGTTTCATCACCACACCGTTATTGGCCAGGTTGGCCGTCGCGTGGGCGATCTGCAGCGGCGTATACGAGTTGTAGCCGGAGCCGTTACTCACCGAAATCGTGTCGCCGCCCACCCATTTTTTCTGCTGCGGCGTCTTGAAGCGATTGCGCTTCCATTCCGTCGATGGCAGCACGCCCGTCTTTTCGTTATTCAGGTCGATACCCGTCAACTGGCCGAACCCGAAAGGCTTCATGAAGTCGTGGATGGCGTCGATGCCCATGTCGCGGCCCAGCTGATAGTAATAGGTGTTGCACGAGACGACGATGGACTTGTGCATGTCCACCGTGCCATGGCCGCCCACCTTATCGTCGCGGAAGGTATGCCCGCCGAGAATGAAGAAACCGGGATCGGAAATCGACTGGCTCGGCGTGCGTTTGCCCAATTCCAGCGCGGCCAGCGCCATGAAGGGCTTGAAGGTCGAGCCGGGCGCGTAGGTGCCGGACAGGGGGCGGTTGACCATCGGCCGGTCCAGCGAGGTATTGAGCTCATTCCAGCTTTGCTGGTCGATGCCGTCGACGAACAGGTTGGGGTCATAACCTGGCTTGGAGACGTAGGCGAGGATGTCGCCCGTGGCCGGATCGATGGCCACGGCCGCGCCACGCCATTCGCCGAACGCTTCCTCGACCACTTTTTGCAGTTCGATGTCGATCGAGAGAATCAAATTGTTGCCCGGGGTGGCCGCCGTGCGCGACAGGGTGCGCATGGCGCGCCCGCCGGCCGACACTTCCACCTCCTCGTAGCCGGTGGTGCCATGCAGCTGCTTCTCGTAGCTTTTTTCCAGGCCTTCCTTGCCGATATGGTCGGTGCCGTTGTAGTTGGCCGCGTCCTCGCCCTCTTCCAGCGCCTTCGCTTCATTGCGGTTGATGCGGCCGATAAAACCCACCACGTGCGAGGCGATTTCGCCCATCGGATACTGGCGGAACAGGCGCGCCTGCACCTCGACGCCAGGGAAGCGGAAGCGCTGCGCCGTGAAGCGCGCCACTTCCTCGTCCGTCAGGCGCGTGCGCAGCGGCACGCTGACGAAGTTCTTCGATTCTTCCAGCAGCTTCTTGAAGCGGCGGCGGTCCTTGATGTCGATCTGCACCAGGGTCGACAGCTCATCGATCACGGAATCGAGGCTGGCGCTCAATTTCGATGGCGTGATTTCCAGCGTATAGGCCGAGTAATTGCGCGCCAATACCACGCCATTGCGGTCGAGGATCAGGCCGCGCGTGGGCACGATGGGCACCACGGCGATGCGGTTGTCTTCGGCCTTGGTCGCATAATCCTCGTGCTTGATCACCTGCAGCCAGATGAAGCGCGCCAGCAGCAGCGAAAAGCAGACGAAGACGAGCCCGCCCAGGATGGTCAGGCGCATGCGGAAAAAATGCAGTTCGCGCTCGGTGTTTTTCAGTTCAGTCATGGCAGGCGCCCGTCAAATCGGCCGGTTATGGTCACGGTCCACGGCGCGGCGCTGCGGCGCCAGCAAGATCCACGTGACGAAGGGCCACAAGGCCACAGCGACGAAGCTCTCGATGAAATTGAGCCAGCCGGGGAAGCGGCCCGAGACGATCAGCCGCGTCAGCAATTGCAGCGCCTGCGTCAGCAACAGCAGCGGCAGCACGTGCAGCGCCTGCGTCAGGATGGGGAACCACAGCACGCGGCGGTGCATCATGATGGCGAAATACGAGAGCAAGGTGTAGGCCAGCGCATTCTCGCCCAGCAGGGTCGAATCGTGCACGTCCATCATCAGGCCCATGAAGAACGCCACGCCGATGCCGACCTTGCGCGGCTGGTGGATGCCCCAGAAGACCAGCACCAGGGCGACGAAATCGGGAACGCCGACGAACTGCCCCCACGGCAGCAGGTTCAGCAAAAAAGCACACAGCAGGGAAAAACCGATGAACAGGGGGCTGACCGGCAGCAGGATGTAATGCGGGCGGTTCATCGTGTCGCTTCCTTCGGTGGCACGGCGGCAGGTGTTGGTACAGGCGTTGGTACAGGTCCTGCAGGCGCCGCCGGTTTCGGCGCCGGGCCGGCAGGCGGTTTCGCCGCTGGTGCGGTGGCCGTATTGGCGGCAGGTGGTGTCGCAGCGGCAGCCGCAGGCTCCTTGGCAGGGTCCTTGATCGGCGCCATCTTGCCGGCGATCTTGCGGCCCGTCTTGACTTCTTCGGCGGGCGGACGCGGTGGAATGTCCGGCGACGTCATCAAGATGAGCAGCTGGGTGTTGCGTTCGATACCGGCCAGCGGCTGGCACACGACGCGGCCGAACGGACCATGCGCATTGCGCTCGACCAGGGTCACGCGCGCCACGGCCAGGCCCGCCGGGTACAGGCCGTCGAGGCCCGAGGTAATGACGATGTCGCCGATCTGGATGTCGGCGCTGGGGGCCGTGAAGCGCAGCTCCATGGTGCCGGACTTGCCACGGCCGATGGCCACGCTGCGCACGCCATTGCGCAGCAGCTGCACGGGAATGGCTTGCTCTTCATCGGTCAGCAGGGTCACTTCGGAAGTGAACGGGAACACGCGCGTGACTTGCCCCACCACGCCGAGATTGTCGATCACGGGGCGGCCCAGTTCCACGCCATGCTGGATACCGCGATCGAGCACGATCTTGCGCGTGGCCGAATCGCGCGTGTCATACAGGACTTCGGCCATCATGGTCTTGACGGGAACGCGCTCGCGCGCTTCCATCAATTTGCGCAAGTGGTTGTTTTCAACGATATTGAGCTGCGCCTGCTGCAGGATCTGCGCCGAGGCGATTTGCTCGTGTTTCAGGTCGCGCACCTGTTTTTCCAGGGCGGACAGCGAAGAAAAGTAATTGCCGACGCCAAGCGCCACATCGCGCGGCACCAGGGCCGCCATCTGCACCGGATACAGCACGGTGCCGACGGCCTGGCGCACGGCCGTCAGCGCGTGCATGCGCGAATCGACCAGCAGCAGGGCGATTGAAATGCCGGCGAACACCATCATCTTGACGCGGGCGGAGGCGCCTTGTTTGAAAAGTGGCGGAGGACTGTATTCCATGACTTCCAATAATCAGGCCAGGCGCAGTGCGCCAACGTGCAGGCCCCGGTCAGACGCCGGCGCCAAAACCAAAAAAAGGCCGGAGTTGGTTTCCGGCCCTTCTGTCAGATTATTCGTAGGAGAAGATCGAGCCGAGCTTGTCCATACGTTCCAGAGCCATCCCGGAACCGCGCACCACGCAGGTGAGCGGGTCCTCGGCCACCAGCACCGGCAGGCCGGTTTCCTCCATCAGCAGGCGGTCCAGGTCGCGCAGCAGTGCGCCGCCGCCCGTCAGCATCATGCCTTTTTCGGCGATGTCGGCGCCCAGTTCCGGCGGCGTCTGTTCCAGCGCGTTTTTCACGGCCGAGACGATGTTGTTCAGCGGGTCGGTCAGCGCTTCGAGGATCTCGTTGCTGGAAATAGTGAACGAGCGCGGGATGCCTTCGGACAGGTTGCGGCCCTTGACTTCCATTTCCTTCACTTCCGAGCCAGGGAAGGCCGAACCGATGGCCTTCTTGATGGCTTCAGCCGTCTGTTCGCCGATCAGCATACCGTAGTTGCGGCGGATGTAGTTGACGATGGCTTCATCGAACTTGTCGCCGCCGACGCGCACGGAACCCTTGTAGACCATGCCGCCCAGCGAGATGATGCCTACTTCGGTGGTGCCGCCGCCGATGTCAACCACCATCGAGCCAGTCGCTTCGGACACGGGCAAGCCCGCGCCGATGGCCGCTGCCATCGGTTCTTCGATCAGGTACACCTGCGAGGCGCCGGCACCCAGGGCCGATTCACGGATGGCGCGGCGTTCGACCTGGGTCGAACCGCACGGCACGCAAATGATGATGCGCGGCGATGGACGGAAGAATTTCGAGTCGTGCACCATGCGGATGAATTGCTTGAGCATCTGTTCGGTCACGGTGAAGTCGGCGATCACGCCATCTTTCATCGGACGAATCGCTTCGATATTGCCCGGCACCTTGCCCAGCATCTGCTTGGCTTCCTTGCCGACTGCCTGAATGGTCTTCTTGCCATTCGGACCGCCTTCCTGGCGGATGGCGACGACGGATGGCTCGTCCAGGACGATACCGAGGCCGCGTACATAAATAAGGGTGTTGGCCGTGCCCAAGTCAATGGCCAGATCGGTGGAGATATACCTGCGTAAAAAACCAAACATGAGTGTCCTGTAGCGCATCGAGCTGCGCAAAAGCTGTTTATGGGGAGTTTCAAAGCGGGCGCTTTCAGGCACCCTGAAAATCCAAAAGGCGATTTTTCCGGGTTTCGCTTGGCGCTTGCGCAATCTTTTCTATGCTGCGGCAGCAGTCCATCAGCGCCGGCAACGCATTAACCCGCCATTCTACCTTATAATTTGAATGCGATTTGCTCAAAAACCATGGAAAAGTGCGACTCTTGCAGCCGCGAGTTACGCGGCATTCCTCGATTTTTGTGAGCAAAATAGCAGTAAATACCCGCGTTTTATCAAAACGCCAACTTAATACTAATGCGCGGCACTCCGCGCCATTCGCCATGTCCCTGACACTCTCCGACGTAAAACGCATCGCCCACCTGGCCCAACTTGAAATGGCCGACGACCAGGCCGTCACGTCTTTGGCCCAATTGAACAAGATTTTTGCACTCGCGGAACAAATGCAAGCCGTCAATACCGATGGCGTGGCGCCCCTGAGCCACCCGCTGGCCGCCCACATGGACAATATCGCCCTGCGCCTGCGCGACGATATCGCCACGGAACAGAACCGCCGCGATGCCTACCAGGCCGTGGCGCCGAAGGTACAGGATGGCCTGTACCTCGTGCCCAAGGTCATCGAGTAAACACGCCGTAGCGCTGTTCCCGCCTTTTTGCCGAATATCAAAATAGAAACGCCATGCATACAAAATCCATCAAACAGCTGTCCACGCTTTTGCAGAACAAGGAAATTTCCGCCGTTGCACTGGCGACGCATTTCCTCGACCGCATCGAAGCGGACACCTCGAACGCCTTCCTGCACGTCGACCGTGCCCTGACCCTGGCGCAAGCTGCCGAGGCCGACGCGCGCATCGCCGCGGGCACGGCCACGCCCTTGACGGGCGTGCCGATCGCGCACAAGGATTTGTTCGTCACGAAAGGCTGGCGCACGACGGCCGGCTCGAAAATGCTGGCCGACTACGCCAGCCCGTTTGACGCCACCGTGGTGGAGAAATTCCAGGCCGCCGGCATGGTCACCCTGGGCAAGGTCAATTGCGATGAATTCGCCATGGGCTCCGGCAACGAGAACTCGGCCTTCGGCGCCGTGCAAAACCCGTGGGACAAGACGGCCGTACCGGGCGGCTCGTCCGGCGGCTCGGCCGCCGCCGTGGCGGCTGGCCTGACGCCGGCCGCCACCGGCACCGACACGGGCGGCTCGATCCGCCAGCCAGCCGCGTTTTGCGGCATCACCGGCATCAAGCCGACGTATGGCCGCGTCTCGCGCTTCGGCATGATCGCCTTTGCCTCGTCGCTGGACCAGGGCGGCCCGATGGCCCGCTCGGCCGAAGACTGCGCCCTGCTCTTAAGCGCCATGGCCGGCTTCGACGAACGCGACTCGACCAGCCTGTCGCCGGAACAGGGCGGCGTGGCGGAAGATTTTTCGCGTGAACTGGGCCAGCCGCTGACGGGCTTGCGCATCGGCGTGCCGCGCGAGTACTTCGGCGAAGGCCTGGCCAAGGACGTGGAAGCGGCCGTGCGCGGCGCTCTGGCGCAGTATGAAAAGCTGGGCGCCACCCTGGTCGACATCTCGCTGCCTAACACCGCCCTGTCAATTCCCGCCTATTACATGATCGCGCCGGCCGAAGCGTCGTCGAACCTGTCGCGCTACGACGGCGTGCGCTACGGCCACCGCGCTACCGAGTACAAGGACTTGCAGGACATGTACAAGAAGTCGCGCGCGCAGGGCTTCGGACCCGAAGTACAACGCCGCATCATGGTCGGCACCTATGTGCTGTGCCACGGCTACTACGACGCCTACTACCTGAAGGCGCAAAAGATCCGCCGCCTGATCGCGCAGGATTTCGACGCCGTGCTCAATGGCCCGAACGCCGTCTGCGACGTCATCATGGGCCCCGTCGCGCCGACCGTCGCCTGGGACCTGGGCGACAAGACGGACGACCCGGTGGCGAACTACCTGGCCGACATCTACACCCTGTCGACCAGCCTGGCCGGCCTGCCCGGCATGTCGATCCCGTGCGGTTTCGGCGAGGGCGAAAAGAACGCCAAGCGCCCCGTCGGCCTGCAAATCATCGGCAATTACTTTGGCGAAGCCAGGCTGCTCAATATCGCCCACCAGTTCCAGCAAGTGACGGACTGGCATACGCGCAGCCCGGCAGGCATTTAAGAAATAATTCGCGCCGCCCAGGCGGCGCCACCAAAAAATAAGCGAGAACACTATGCAATGGGAAGTCGTCATCGGTCTTGAGAACCACGTTCAGCTCACGACCGAATCCAAAATTTTCAGCGGTTCGCCGATCAAGTACGGCGCCGAAGCCAACACGCAAGCCAGTCCCGTCGACCTGGCGCTGCCAGGCGTGCTGCCGGTCATGAACAAGCAAGCCGTCGACCGCGCCATCCGCTTCGGCCTGGCCGTCGGCGCCACCGTCGCGCCGCACTCGGTCTTCGCGCGCAAAAACTATTTTTATCCCGATTCGCCCAAGGGTTACCAGATCAGCCAATTCGAAGACCCCGTCGTCATCGGTGGCGCCCTGACCTTCGGCTATGAAAAGGATGGCGAATTCGTCACCAAGACGGTCAACCTGACGCGCGCCCACTTGGAAGAAGACGCGGGCAAATCGCTGCACGAAGATTACGCGGGCATGAGCGGCATCGACTTGAACCGCGCCGGCACGCCGCTGCTGGAAATCGTCTCGGAACCGGAAATCCGCAGCGCCGCCGAAGCCGTGGCCTACGCCAAGGCCCTGCACTCGCTGGTCATGTGGCTGGGCGTTTGCGACGGCAACATGCAGGAAGGCTCGTTCCGCTGCGACGTCAACGTCTCCGTGCGCCCCGTCGGCCAGAAGGAATTCGGTACCCGCTGCGAAATCAAGAACCTGAACTCCTTCCGCTTCATCGAGGAAGCCGTGCACGTGGAAGTGCGCCGCCAGATCGAACTGATCGAAGAAGGCGGCAAGGTCGTGCAAGCGACGCGTTTGTACGATCCGGACCGCAAGGAAACGCGCGAAATGCGCAGCAAGGAAGACGCGCAGGATTACCGCTACTTCCCTGACCCTGACCTGCCGCCGCTGGTCATCTCGCAAGCGTGGATCGACACGGTCAAGGCCTCGATGCCGGAACTGCCGGCCGCCATGCGCGCCCGCTTCATCAGCGAATACGCGCTACCGGAATACGACGCGCTGGTGCTGACGCAATCGAAAGCCATGGCCACCTACTTCGTCGCCGTGGTCGACAAGGCTGGCAAGGAAAACGCCAAGGCCGCCGCCAACTGGCTGATGGGCGACGTGTCGTCGACCCTGAACCGCGAAGGCGTGGACCTGGACGACGCCCCCGTCTCCGCCGCGCAGCTGGCCGCCATGCTCAAGCGCATCGCCGACGGCACGATCTCGAACAAGGCGGCAAAGGAAGTCTTTGCCGGCATGTGGGAAGCGAAGTCGGACGACGAAAATCTGGTCGACACCATCATCGACGCTAAGGGCCTGAAGCAGATCTCGGACTCGGGCGCCCTGGAAGCCATCGTCGATGAAGTGCTGGCGGCGAACGCCAAGTCGGTGGAACAGTACCGCGCCGGCAAGGAAGCGGCGATTAACGCGCTGATCGGCCAGGCCATGAAAGCGTCCAAGGGCAAGGCCAGCCCGGCCCAGCTGACGGAACTGCTGAAGGCCAAACTGGCGGGGTAATCTTCGCGAGAGGCATGCAAAAGGACGCTGCGGCGTCCTTTTTTTATGCGCCGCCCGCTTGCGGGTATGATCATGGATTCTTCCACGCACCTGTGAATACGCCATGAACAAGATCAAAACCGGCCTGGTCGGCTACGGCTTTGCCGGCTCCACCTTTCACGCTCCCGTGCTGTCCGCCATCGAGGCCCTGGAGCTGGCGGCCGTCGCTTCCAGCAAACCGGAGCTCGTGCACAAGGATTGGCCGCACGCGACCGTGTATGCCGAGCCCGCGCAGCTGTTTGCCGATCCGTCCATCGAGCTGGTCGTCATCGCCGCGCCCAATGAAGCACATTTCAGCCTGGCGCAAGCGGCCCTGCAGGCGGGCAAGCACGTGGTGGTCGACAAGCCCTTTACCATTTCCAGCTTTGAAGCACAGAGCCTGATCGCGCTGGCCAAAGAGCGCAAACTGGTGCTCAGCGTGTATCACAACCGGCGCTGGGATGGCGACTTCCTGACCCTCAAAACGCTGCTGGCGCAGGGCACCCTGGGGCGCATCGCCAGCGTCGAGTCGCATTTCGACCGCTTCCGTCCCGAGATCCGCCAGCGCTGGCGCGAGTCTGGCGCACCGGGCGGCGGCTTGCTGTACGACCTGGGTCCGCACATGCTGGACCAGGCCATGCAGCTGTTCGGTCAGCCGGAAAAACTGTACGCCGATATCGCCCTGCAGCGCGACGGCGCGCAGGCTGTAGATTATATGCACCTTGTGCTGTACTACGACCGGCTGCGCGTGGTGCTGCAAGCGGGTTGCCTGGTAAAGGCGCCGACGGCGCGCTTCGCCGTGCATGGCGACAAAGGCAGTTTTGTGAAGTTTGGCCTCGACCCGCAGGAAGACGCCCTGAAGGCAGGCGGCAGGCCGGGCCAACCCGGCTGGGGAGTGGATCCCGTGCGCGGCGCCCTGCACCTGGGCACGCAGCCGGACGGCCATTTCGAACACCTCGAGATGCAAGCGGGCCGCTACCAGGACTTTTACCAGGGCATGGCCGACGCCATCCGCCACGGCGCACCGGCGCCCGTGGCAGCCGAAGATGCGGCGGCGACGATACGCCTGATCGAACTGGCGCTGCAAAGCGCCACCGAAGGGCGCGTACTCAAGGTCAGTTGATGACGAAGGCCAGCACCACGGCGCCCAGCGCCAGCAGAGCCAGGCCGCAAATGAACAGCAGTTCGCCCCACCATTCGTAGCGCAAGCGCGATTGGCCGGGGCGCAGCGACATGAACGAAAGCACGGCGCTGACGAGAAAGACGATGGCATCGACGGCCAGCAGCTTGTCGATCGCCACGCGCACCTCGCCGCGCGGCGCCAGGTGGCCGATCGACAGCACCGTCATGCATACGCCCACCATCGTCGCCGACGTGGGCAAGATATGGGCAGACAAACCGCGCGCCGGCACGCCCCGTTCGGGCGCCTTGCCGTCGCCCGGCATCAGGTCCGGCCCTGGTTCGTTCCCGCCGGCCAGACCAGCTCCACGCGCGTGGACCTGCCCGCCTTGACCTGCACCTTGCGTTCCAAGGTCTTGCCGGCCAGGGTGGCGCGCAGGCTGTAGCTGCCCGGCGGCAGTTTCGCCAGCAGGAATGGCCCGCTGGCCGTCGTTTCCAGCACCTGCGCACCCTTGGCGTCGCTGATCTGCAGCTTCACGTCGGAGGCAAATTCCGCCTTGCCTGCCGCCTGCACGGAAAACACCAGGCTCAGGGGCCAATGCCGGCTGGCGCTCTTGATGGCCGTCGACTCGTCGAGGCCGATGCCGCCGCTCAGGTACTCCACCGCCCCGCTCTTCTGCACGGGCGGCAGTGCGTTATCCGTTTGCGCCTGCGCCGCACTTCCCAGCAACAGCCCGGCGGCCAGCATTGCCGCCGCCAGGCCCAGGGTACCGCGTCTGTTTGATGCCATCTCACTCTCCTCGTGTCGGTTGAATCAAGATAGGAAGCGCAGCTTAGGCAGGACTTAGGAAACCATCAACGCCGGCGCATGGCCTCGGCGATCTTCTGGTCCGTCTTGAACTGGCTCAGCGCATATACGGCCCAGATCGTCGCTGGCAGCCAGCCGATCAAGGTGATTTGCAGGATCAGGCAAATGATGCCGGCGATCGGACGGCCGATCGTGAAAAAGGTCAGCCACGGGAATATCAGGGCAATCAGCAAGCGCATCGTTCGTTCCTTCAGTATTCCCCTGCGCCGCGGGGACCGGGCCGGCATGCGGCGGTAAAATCCATTGACCTGATTATAACGATACCTGCGCCTCACGCCGCGCGGGTGCCAGTTGTTTTTCCATCCATGCCAGGATGGCGGCGAAGATCTCCTCGCGGTTCAGTTCATTGAAATTCTCGTGATAATTGGCCGGATAGTAGTGATAGTCGAGCAAGCCATCGGGCAGGCTGCGCAGCATGCTCTCCGTGGCGCGGCTGTCGGCCAGCTTGTCGTCACCGGCCACCACGGCAAACAGGGGGAAACGCCAGCCCGACAAGCCACCCGCCAATTCCTTTTGCGCCGACGTCAAGGCATGGGCGAAGCGCACCGAGGCGGCACTGGCGCGGATGCCGTCGCGCTCATCCTGGAAATGGCGCGCGGTGATGGTCTGGTCGTGCGTGAGCAGCATGGTCAGATTCCCCAGCGGTACCTTCATCGTGGGGAAGCGCTGCGCCAGCCAGCCCGACAGCATCTGCAGCACCTTCGGCACGGGAATCGCATTCACGTAATACGGCGATGAGATGACAAAACCCTTGATGGCCGGGTCGCCCGCAAAGCGCCGCAGCCCCAGATGCGTGGCGATCAAACCGCCCATGGAGTGGCCCATGACGAAAATCGGCACGCCTGGATACGCCTGCTTGACCCAGGCGAGGAACAGCTCTTCGTCGTCGAGAAAAGCCTCGAACGATGGGATATCGACCTTGCGCTGGCCATCGTGGCCCACCATGTCGAAGCTGACGGTGGCGATGCCGTGCTGGCGGAAGTACAGCGCCGGCGTGACGTAGTCGCCCGCATGCGCCATGCCGCCGTGGATCGCCAGGATCACGGCACGTGGCTGTTGTGGCCCTGGCGGCTGCCAGATGTGGATGGGCCGCTCGACCTGGTCGCTGCACCGCAGGCTGGCCATCTTGTCTTCTGAAAAACGCATCGCTGCTCCTGTCATGCCCTGTCACGCCTTCAGGTGATCGATCAACTGACGCGCATACAGGGGTAATTCGCTGAACTGGCGCACGCAAATCGTCAGATTGCGTACCGACCAGGGATCGGATAATTCCAGGCAGCGCAGCGCCATCGTCTGCTGGCAGCGGCTGGCAGCCGCCAGCGGCACCACGCTGATGCCCACGCCGCTGGCCACCATGCGGCACACGGCATCGAAGCTGCGCAGGCGCACGCGCACCTTCAATGGGCGCCCCAGGCGCGCCGCATGCATGCCCAGATACTGCTGCATCGCGCTGTCATCGGCCAGGCCGATGAAATCGTGATCCAGCAGCGTGGAAAACGCGACGACACCATCCTGGCCCAGCGCGCGGTGGTGCACGCCGTCGGCCGCCGCGATGACCACCAGGCGGTCGGGGCGAAACAAAAACGTCTGCAAGCCGCGCATGTCAACCGAGTCGGAAACGATGCCCATGTCGGCCAGCCCTTCCGAGACGGCCTTGACGATATCGTAACTGAGGCGCTCTTCCAGGTCGATGGTGAGGTTCGGATGACGGTCGAGAAAAGCGCCCAGCGCCTCGGGCAAAAATTCGCTGAGCGCCGCCGTATTGCACAGCAGCCGCAACTGCCCTTTCAAGCCGCGCGCAAACTCACCAAGCTCGCCGCGCATTTTCTCCATTTGCAGTAAAACGAGGCGCGCGTGATGCAGCAAGGTCTGGCCCACGGGGGTCGGCTCCACGCCGCGCCGCCCGCGCAGCAGCAAGGGCATGCCCAGCATCTCTTCCATGCCGCGCACGCGCGCACTGCTTGAGGCCAGCGCCAGGTGACTGCGCGCGGCGCCCGCCGTCAGGCTGCCCGCCTCCACCACGTTGACAAACAGCTGCAAATCGACCAGATCAAAGCGCATGGCGGCTCTCCTTTTCGCCATCTTATCAGCCTTCGTATTTTACAGAGGCTGACTCAAAATAATCCACCTTGGTGAAATCCGCAAGCGCGCGCAGAATCCACGCAAAATCACTGTGGGATGAAAAAGATGGAGACGTCATTTCTGCTGGCCGTCGGCGCCAGCTTCCTCGTCGCTGGCTTCGTCAAGGGCGTAGTCGGCCTGGGGCTGCCGACGGTGGCCATGGGCACGCTCAGCCTCGTCATGCCGCCCGTGCAGGCGGCCGCCCTGCTGATCGTGCCGTCGATGGTGACGAACGTATGGCAGTTGGCCGCAGGCCCGGGCCTGCGCGCCCTGCTGCGGCGCCTGTGGCCCCTGCTGGCCAGCGTCATGGCGGGCACCCTGGCGGGCGGCACCCTGCTGCCAAAGGATAGCGGCACCTGGGCCGTCGTCGCGCTGGGCGTGGCACTGATGCTGTATGCGCTAGCGGGACTGTTTTCGCTGCAGCTGCGCGTGCCGGCGCGGCACGAAGCGTGGCTGGGGCCCGTGGCAGGTGCGGTGACGGGACTGGTGACGGCCGCCACGGGTGTCTTCGTCATCCCCGCCGTGCCGTATCTGCAGGGACTGGGGCTGGCGCGCGATGCGCTGGTGCAGGCGCTGGGCCTGGCGTTTACGGCGTCGACCGTGGCGCTGGCGGCCAGCCTGGCCCTTCACGGCGACTTCAGTCTCGGTGCGGCCGGCGCGTCGGCGTATGCGCTGCTGCCGGCGCTGGCCGGCATGCTGGCCGGTCAATGGCTGCGCGGACGCATCGCGCAGCCGGTATTCAAGCGATGCTTTTTTATCGGCCTGTTCGCCCTGGGTTTGCATGCGGCGCTCAAACCATGGCTGGCGTGATGATGCAGATAGACTGGCAAGGGGACAGCGCGCTGTGCGCGTGGATCGACGGCCAGCAGGTGGCCATGCTCGACATCAGCAAGTGCGCGAACGAAGTGACGGTGAACATGCTGTTCGTGAAACCGCCGTTCCGCCGGCGCGGCATCGGCGGCGCACTGCTGCGGCGGTTATTGCAATGCCATCCGCAGGCCAGCGCCGCCTGCAGCGACCCGCGGCTGCGGGCCCTGCTGGACAAGACTACTTAAATGCCATAGCGGGTGCGGTATGCCGAAACAGCCTCTTTATGTTTCAACAGTTCCGGATCGGCGCCCGCGCCATTCAGGTAGCCGAACAAGTCGTCCAGGTTGCCGATCGAGATGACGGGGATGCCATACTGTTTCGACACTTCCTGCACCGCCGAACTTGGCGACAGCTGGCCATCCGGGCCCGAGCGCTCCATGCGGTCCAGGGCGATCAGCACGGCGCATGGCTCGGCGCCGGCGGCGCGGATCATGTCCACCGATTCGCGCACCGAGGTGCCGGCCGAGATCACATCGTCAATGATGACGACTTTGCCATGCAATTTGGCGCCGACAATGGTGCCGCCTTCGCCATGGTCCTTGGCTTCCTTGCGATTGAAGGCGAACGAAGTGTTGCGGCCCTTGCCAGCCAGCGCCACGGCGGTGGCCGAGGCCAGGGTGATGCCCTTGTAGGCGGGACCGAACAGCATGTCGAATTCCACGCCCGAGTCGAGCAGGGTCTGCGCGTAGAACTGCGCCAGCTCGGCCAAGGTGGCGCCGTCATGGAACAGGCCCGCATTGAAGAAGTATGGCGACTGGCGTCCGGCCTTGGTGGTGAACTCGCCAAACCGCAAGACTCCCTTGGATACTGAAAACGCGATAAACTGCTGGCGTAAATTATTCACATTAGCCTCATTTTTTAAAAGTGCCTGTATTTTAATCCGCGCGCACCGGCGAGACAATCGCCATGCCGCGCCCGCCGGCCCCGTCCAGCGCCCTTTCACTCTAGACCTATGCCAAAAATTATCTCCGCCAACCTGAACGGCATCCGTTCCGCCGCCAAAAAAGGCTTTTTCAACTGGATGGGCGCGCAGACGGCCGATTTCATCTGCGTGCAGGAATTGAAGGCGCAACTGCCCGACATGACGCCGGAATTCCTCAACCCGCACGGCTATCATGGCCATTTCCACTATGCCGAGAAAAAGGGCTATTCCGGCACGGGCGTGTACAGCAAGGTCGAACCGGACGCCGTGCATATCGGCTTCGGCAGCCCTGAATTCGACGCCGAAGGCCGCTACGTGCGCTGTGATTTTGGCAACCTTTCCGTCATTTCCGTGTACTGCCCGTCCGGTTCGTCCGGCCCGGAGCGCCAGGAAGCCAAGTTCCGCTTCATGGAACTGTTCCTGCCGCACCTGCTGGAATTGAAGGCGCTGGGACGCGAAGTCGTCATCTGCGGCGACTGGAACATCGCCCACCACGAAATCGACCTGAAGAACTGGAAGGGTAACAAGAAAAATTCCGGCTTCCTGCCGGAAGAACGCGCCTGGCTGACGCGCGTCTTCGACGAAGTGGGCTTTGTCGACGTACACCGCGGCCTGGACAAGCGCGAAGACCAGTACACGTGGTGGAGCAACCGCGGACAAGCCTACGCGAAAAACGTGGGCTGGCGCATCGACTACCACGTCGCCACGCCCGGCATCGCGGCCCAGGCGCATACGGTCAGCGTCTACAAGGACGAGCGCTTCTCCGACCACGCGCCGCTGATCATCGACTACACGCTCAAGGCGTAAGCGCCGCTACAGGCTGCGCCGGCTTTCAAAATGGCGCGGCGCGCCGCTCAACGGGTCCGTGAAATCGATCGCGCGCGCCAGCAACTGCAAGGGCTGCGACATATCGTCGTCCTTGCACGGCAGGGCCACCGGGTAAAACGCATCGTTGACGATGGGGATGCCCAGCGACGCCAGGTGCACGCGCAGTTGGTGCTTGCGGCCCGTGTGCGGCTGCAGCCGGTACAGATTCAACTCGCCACGCCGCTCGATCACGTCGATGACGGTTTCCGAGTTCGGCTCGCCCGCTTCCTCGCGCATGAGGAAAAACTGCTCACCCTCGACCATGCGGCTGCGATAGGTAAATGGAAAATCGCGGCCATCGAGGCGCGGCGCCAGCGCCTCGTACGTCTTGCGCACTTCGCGGCGCTGGAACAGCGATTGATAGGCGCCGCGACTGGCCACCTGGCGCGAAAAAATCACCACGCCAGCCGTCTCGCGGTCGAGGCGGTGGATCGGCGTCAGGTCGGCGCAGTCCAGGGTTTTCTTCAGGCGCGTCAGCAGGGTCTCCTGCACGAAGCGTCCGGCCGGCGTCATGGGCAGGAAGTGCGGCTTGTCGACCACCACCAGGTGTTCGTCCTGGAACAGGATCTCTTCCTGGAAGGGGATAGGCGTTTCCCGCTCCAGCTCGCGGTAGTAAAAAATGCGCATGCCGCGCTTGTAGGCGCTGCCGGGTGCCAGCACGGCGCCGTCGCCGTTGACCACTTCGCCGCGCGCCATGCGGTCCCGCCATTGCGCGGCGCTGATCTGCGGATAGCGCTCCAGCAGAAACGACAGCATGTCGGGCCATTGCCCTTCCGGCAGCCACAGGTAGCTGGGCGCCACACCGTCGCGCATGGGCAACGGCGCCGCTGCCGGCTTGTTGCCGGGACTGCGTACAGACATCCTAGCGCTGCGCGATGGCGTTGCTGCGGTATGGCGGCAAGGCGTCCACGCTGACGCCCTTGCTGCGCGCATACAGCGGCAGCACTTGCGCCATGTGGCTGTTCATCTGCGAGATGCGGTCCTTGCCCGACGGGTGAGTCGAGAGGAATTCCGGCGGCGCGCCCGCGCTCACGGCAGCCATCTTCTGCCACAGCACGACGCCGGCGCGCGGATCGAAACCGGCGCGCGCGGCCAGGTCCATGCCGATCAGGTCCGCTTCACGTTCATCGTCGCGCGAGAACTTCAGCATCACGCCCTTGGCCGCCATGTTCGTGGCGGTGCTGGTCAGATTCGGGTCGACGCCGAGCCAGGCCGACAGGCCGGCGCCCACCAGCTTCGAGCCGACGGCGGCCAGGTTGCCCTTGCCAGCCTGCGCTTGCGAGTGTTCGCGCAAGGCGTGCGAAATTTCATGGCCCATGACGACGGCCACTTCATCGTCGGTCAGGTTCAGTTTGGTGATGATCCCGCTGTAAAAAGCGATTTGCCCGCCCGGCATGCAAAAGGCGTTGACCTCGTCCGAGTTGAGCAGATTGATCTGCCAGTTCCAGTTGGCCGCCGCGTCGTTCCAGCGCGTGGCAAACGGGATGATGCGCTGGGCGATGGCGCGCAGGCGTTTCACTTGCGGATCGCTGTCCGGCACCAGCGCATTTTTTTCCTTCGCTTCGTTGACCAGCTGCGTATATTGCTGCTTCGATTCCGCATTGAAATCGGTGCCGCCGGCAAAGATGCGCGACGTCGACAAGGGACGCACCTTGATGCCATCCTGTACCGTCGCCTGCTGGGCGTGGACGGACAGGGGCGCCAGCGCCGTGACCGCGCACAGGCTGGCCAGGGCGGTGTAACGTTTAAGGGATATTGGTGCCATTGGCAGACCTCCATGGAGCGATTTTAGGCAGCATCATCATGGCCGGGAAGGCCAGGAAGAAGCACACGATGAAAAACGAGAACCAGCCCAGCTCGGCGACCAGGAAGCCCACCGAGGCATTGATCAGGGTGCGCGGCACGGCGCTCAGGCTGGAAAACAGCGCATATTGCGTGGCCGTGTAGCGCGGGTCCGTGGTGCGCGACAGGAACGCGACAAAGGCGGCCGCGCCCAGGCCCAGGCTGGCGAAAGCTTCAAAACCGATCACGGCGCTCAATAGCATGGTGTTCGGCCCCACCTGCGCCAGCCAGGCGAATCCCAGAATCGCGATCGCCTGCAGCGCGCCAAACACCCACAGGCCCCGGTTGATACCCAGCTTGAGCATCCACACGCCGCCCACCACGCCGCCGGCCAGGCTGGCCCAGAAACCCGTGGTGTTGGCGGCCAGGCCGATCTGCGTCATGGAAAAGCCCAGGTCCAGATAAAACTTCGTCGCCAGCGCCGTCGCCATGCTGTCGCCGATTTTATAGAGTAATACGAAAGCGAGAATCCACATTGCGTTACGCCAACCATCACCCGCGATGAATTCCTGGAATGGCAAGATGATCGCTTCGCGCATGGTCTTCGGCGGCGAGCCATACACGGTCGGCTCCCTGATCAGCAGGGTGCACACGAGGCCAGGCAGCATGAAGGCGGCCGTGATCCAGAACACGGGCTGCCACGGCATGCGGTCGGCCAGGATCAGCGACAGCGCGCCCGGCACCATGCCCGCCACCTTGTACGCGTTGACGATGACGGCGGCGCCCAGGCCCTGCTCGTTATCGCTGAGGATTTCGCGCCGGTAGGCGTCGATGACGATATCCTGGCTGGCAGACAGAAAGGCCACGCCGCCGGCAGCGGCCGCGATCAGCCCGATCTGCGTGAGCGGATCGAGCATGCCCATGCCGCCGATGGAAAAGAACAGCGCCACCTGCGTCAGGGCCATCCAGCCGCGCCGGCGTCCCAGGCCCAGGATGCGGTAGCGGTCCATCAGGGGCGCCCACAGGAATTTCCAGATATACGGGAACTGCACCAGGGCGAACAGCCCCAGCGCCTTGACGTTCAATCCCGACTTGGCCAGCCATGCCTGCAGCAGATACAGCAGGATGAACAGGGGCAGGCCGGAACTGAAGCCCAGCACCAGCACGGCCAGCATGCGGCCATTGGCATAGGAACGCCAGCCTGGCGCCGGGATTGTGGTCATCAATGCACCGCTTTTTTACGCAGGCGGAAGACGGCCAGGTCGCCGCGCAGGTTCGGCAGCACGGAAACCATCTTGCCTTCGGCCAGGGCCACGCATTCGATCACTTCCAGGCCGCATTCCTCGGCCAGTTCGCGGAAGTCGTTGATCGTTGCGCAGCGCACGTTGGGCGTGTCGTACCACTGGTAGGGCAACGATTTCGACACGGGCATGCGCCCTTTCAGCAATGCCACGCGGTGCGGCCAGTAGGCGAAGTTGGGGAACGAGACGATGGCTTCGGCGCCCACGCGCACGATGTCGCGCAGCAGCGGCTCGACCTGCTTCATCATCTGCAGGGACGACAGGCACAGCACCGTATCGAAGCTGTTGTCGCCAAAGACGGCCAGGCCCTTTTCCATGTCCTGCTGGATCACATTGACGCCGCGCAAAGTACTGGCCAATACCTTGTCGTCGGCGATCTCGATGCCGTAACCGCTGCACTCCTTGTCGCTTTGCAGGTACTGCAGCATCACGCCGTCGCCGCAGCCCACGTCCAGCACATGCGCGTTGTCCGGCACCCAGTGGGCGATGAAGGCCAGGTCGGGGCGCAGCGCGCTCAATTCGTCAAAAGTCATGCGGTCTCCTTCGCGCCCTGGCGGACGGCGGTGTGCTGTGCAGGAGCGGGCAAGCCCGCCCCGATGTCGTTCCATACCTGGCCATAGTAGGCGCGCACCATGTTCATGTAGCGCGCATCTTCCAGCAGGAAGGCGTCGTGGCCGTGCGGCGCGTCGATTTCCGCATACGTGACCTGGCGGCGGTTGCAGACGAGCGCTTCGACGATTTCGCGGCTGCGCTCGGGCGAGAAGCGCCAGTCGGTGGAAAACGAGGCGAGGAAGAACTTGGCCTTGGTGCCCGACAGGGCCTTGGCCAGGTCGCCGCCGTGCGCGCGCGCCGGGTCGAAATAATCGAGCGCCTTGGTGATCAACAGATACGTGTTGGCGTCGAAGTATTCGGAGAATTTGTCGCCCTGGTAGCGCAAATACGATTCGATCTCGAAGTCGATGCCGAAGCCGAACTTGTAATCGCCCGTCTGCGCCGCATCGCGCAGCTTGCGGCCGAATTTCTCGGCCATGTCGTCATTCGACAGATAGGTGATATGGCCCACCATGCGCGCCACGCGCAAGCCGTTCTTCGGCACCACGCCGTGGGCATAGAAGTCGCCACCATGGTAATCGGGGTCGGACAGGATGGCCTGGCGTGCCACATCGTTGAAAGCGATGTTTTGCGCCGACAGCTTGGCCGTCGAGGCGATCACCACGCAGTGGCGCAGGCGCTCGGGGAACATGATGCTCCACGCCAGCGCCTGCATGCCGCCCAGCGAGCCGCCCATCACGGCGGCGAACTGCGTGATGCCCAGTTCATCGGCCAGGCGCGCCTGCGCGCTGACCCAGTCTTCCACCGTGACGACGGGGAAGGAGGCGCCATACGGCTTGCCGGTGGCGGGATTGGTGTGCATGGGGCCCGTCGAACCGAAGCAGGAACCCAGGTTGTTGACGCCGATGACGAAGAATTTGTTGGTGTCGAGCGGCTTGCCCGGTCCCACCATATTGTCCCACCAGCCCGTGCTTTTCGGCTCGTCGGCGTAGACGCCGGCCACGTGGTGCGAGGCGTTCAGGGCGTGGCAGACCAGCACCGCATTCGATTTGTCGGCGTTCAGGGTGCCGTAGGTTTCATACATCAACATATAGTCTTGCAGCGATGCTCCGCTTTGCAGCTGCAAGGGTTGCGCAAAATACATGGTTTGCGGCGAAACAATTCCAATGGATGACATGTGTGTCGGTTTATAAAAGGGGGGCGGCCCCACGGGCCATGGTCGATGCAGCACCGCGATGATAGGTGCTGCAACTTTAGCATCAGGACACCTCTTGCCGCGCGCGAGGTGTCCTGATGCTGATAAGGTGACAGTTTACATGAGCTGCAGTTGCTGGACAGCTTCCGCGATCACATTTGGTTCCATGGAACGCATAATTTTTCGCATTTGTGGCGCAATCAGGCCAAGATCGCTGTTGAGGATCTCTTGCTTGACCGCCAACAGCTGCGCCGGATGCATGGAAAACTCGCGCAAGCCCATGCCCAGCAGCAAGCGCGTGAGCTTCACGTCGCCCGCCATCTCGCCGCAGACTGCCACGTCGATGCCCGCCTTGTGGCCGGCGGCGATCGTCATGGAGATCAGTTGCAGCACGGCCGGGTGCAGCGGATTGTACAAATGCGCCACTTCATAGTCGACGCGGTCGATGGCCAGCGTGTACTGGATCAGGTCATTCGTGCCGATCGACAGGAAATCCATGCGCTTGACGAACATGGGCAGGGCCAGCGCGGCGGCGGGAATCTCGATCATGGCGCCCACTTCGACCTCGTCGTCGAACTTGACGCCGTCCTCGCGCAGGCTGGCCTTCGCTTGCGCGATCATGGCCAGCGACTGGTCGATCTCGAACGCATGCGCCAGCATGGGAATCAGGA
Organism: Janthinobacterium sp. P210005; assembly: GCF_036231865.1. NCBI lineage: Bacteria > Pseudomonadati > Pseudomonadota > Betaproteobacteria > Burkholderiales > Oxalobacteraceae > Janthinobacterium > Janthinobacterium sp. P210005. The sequence continues at coordinate 29,679 of NZ_JAZARC010000008.1, read as the reverse complement.
TGCGCACCTTGCCGAAGGCGGAGGCGCGCAAAATGGCGCGCAGCTGCGTCAGGAACAGCTGCGGCTCGGCCAGGCAGTAGCGGATGGCGCGCAAGCCCAGGGCGGGATTCAAGGCCGTATGGTCGGACTGGTCGAGCGGCTTGTCGGCGCCGATGTCGAGCGTGCGGATGGTCACCACGCGCCCTTTCATCGATTGCACCGTGTTGCGGTAAGCCTCGAACTGCTCGTCCTCGGTGGGAATCTTGTGCGCGCGGCCCATGAACAGGAATTCGGAGCGGAACAGGCCCACGCCGCTGGCGCCCGATTCCAGCGCGAACGGGCAATCCTCGGGCAGTTCGATATTCGCCAGCAGGGTAATCGGGGTGCCGCACTTGGTGACGGCCGGCGTCTTTTTCAGCTTGCCCAGCTTCTTGCGCGCGCGCTGCATGGCCACCTGGCGCTCGCGGTACTGCTCCAGCACCAGGGGACTGGGGTTGGCGATCACCACGCCCGCGTCGCCGTCGATAATCAGCCAGTCGTCCTGCTCGATCAGCATCGACGCCTGCGACATGCCGACGGCCGCCGGGATATCCAGGCTGCGCGCGACGATGGCCGTGTGCGAGTTCTGACCGCCCACGTCGGTGATGAAGCCAATGAAGGAGCGGTCGCGGAACTGCAGCATGTCGGCCGGCGAGATATCGTGGGCGACGACGATCATCTGCGCCAGCAATTCATCGTCGGCGGCCGCTTTCGGCAGCAGCTGTTCCGTGCCCAGCAAGACCTTCAGCACGCGTTCGGCCACTTGCTGGATGTCGGCCTTGCGTTCGCGCAAATACGGGTCTTCGATTTCGTCGAACTGCGCCGACAATTCATCAATTTGCGTCAACAGCGCCCATTCGGCGTTGTAGTGGCGCGAACGGATGATGTCGAGCGGCGCTTCGGCGATCATCGGGTCCGACAGGATCAGCGCATGCACGTCGATGAACGCGCCCAGTTCCGTGGGGGCGTCCTTCGGCAGCTCGTTCCACAGGGTTTGCAGCTCCTTGTGGACGGCGGCGATGGCGTTTTGCAAACGCTGGACTTCCGCTTCGATCTGTTCCTGGGCGACCAGGTAGTGTTTGACGTCAAGGGCGGCCGGCGCCAGCAGATGCGCGCGGCCAATGGCGATGCCGCGGGAGACCGGGATGCCGTGGAGCGTGAAAGATGCCATGGGGTGACCTGTCGGAATGCGGCTGCGGCTGCGTTCGGCGGGCATTACTCGCCTTCGCCAAACCTGTCATTAATCAGGGCGGTGAGCGCATCGACACATGCCTGCTCATCATCGCCCTCGGCTTCCAGGGTCACTTTTGCGCCCTTGCCGGCGGCCAGCATCATCACGCCCATGATGGACTTGGCGTTGATGCGGCGCGCGTTGCGGGTCAGCCAGACGTCGCTCTTGAACTTGGCGGCGAGCTGGGTAAATTTGGCGGAGGCGCGTGCGTGCAATCCCAGCTTGTTGATGATTTCGAGTTCTCTTTGAATCATTTTTGTATGGTCTCTATCCCTGAATGCACTACGCTGATGACAATCTTGGCCTATAAAAACCGCCGCCTTCAGGGCGGCGGCCATGCACTTCCTTATTCTCCCACGCGGATGCGGTTATCGACGCGCACGGCGCCGCTTTGCGCACCGGCCAGCGCCATCTCCACCACCACGTCGAGCGTGTCGCGGCGATACGTGATGGCGCGCAGCAGCATCGGCAGGCTGATGCCGGCGATGACTTCCACCCGCCCCGCATCGGCCAGCTTGTTGCAGCAGTTCGACGGCGTGCCGCCCTTCACGTCGGTAATCACCAGCACGCCGGAGCCGTCGTCGAGGCGGCAGATGGCGTCCGACGCCAGCTTTTGCACTTCCGCCAGGTCCTGGTCGGCGACGACGTCGATGGCTTCAAACCGTTCCGTTGGCCCGCGAAACACATGCGCGCAGGCGGCGATGAAGGCCTGTCCCAGCGGTGCATGTGTCATGAGCAAAATCCCTACCATAGTCATTTCACCTTCTAGCGCTGCTGCGCTTGCGCAACGCCATGCTCGACGGCGTCGACAAACATGGCCGCCACGTCAAAGCCCGTCTGCTGCATGATTTCCTGGAAGCAAGTCGGGCTGGTGACATTGACTTCCGTCAGATAGTCGCCGATCACGTCCAATCCTACCAGCATCAGGCCACGCGCGGCCAGGATCGGGCCCAGCTTTTCCGCGATTTCCAGGTCGCGCGCCGTCAAGGGTTGCGCCACGCCCGTGCCGCCGGCGGCCAGGTTGCCCCGGACTTCGCCCGCCTGCGGGATGCGCGCCAGCGAAAACGGCACCGGCTTGCCGCCGATGACGAGGATGCGCTTGTCGCCCTTGACGATGTCGGGGATAAACCGCTGCGCCATGATGGTCTGCGCGCCATTCTCGCTCAGGGTCTCGATGATGGCGCCCAGGTTCAGGCCGTCGGCCTTGACACGGAAGATGCCCGTGCCGCCCATGCCGTCAAGCGGCTTGAAGATGACGTCCTGGTGCTTGGCGTGGAAGGCGCGCAGGCGCGCTTCGTTCGACGTCACCAGGGTCGGCGAAGTGAATTCGGAAAACTGGGCAATGGCCAGCTTTTCATTGTTGTCGCGGATGGCGGACGGCTTGTTGAAGACGTGCGCGCCCTGCTTTTCCGCCAGTTCCAGCAGATACGTGCCGTACACGTACTCCATGTCGAACGGCGGGTCCTTGCGCTCGATGATGGCGTCCAGGGTCGACAGGCGCACTTCTTCGGTGGAAACGACCTTGTACCAGTCGTGCTCGTCGCCCGTCAGCTCGATATGCTGTACCCGCGCCGTGACGATGCCCTCTTCCAGCGCCATGTCCTTCTGTTCGAAGGCGTACACGGCGTGGCCGCGTTTGGCCGCCTCGCGCATCATGGCGAAGGTGGAATCTTTGTAAGTCTTGAAGCCTGCCAGCGGGTCGGCAAGGAATGCAATTTTCATGGTGCGTCCAATCGGGGAGCCTGGATAAGGAATGCTTGATTCTAGCCGAGATCGCCAGGCGCGGTAGTCACCGCGCCTGGCAAGCCGCAGGGATGGATCAATACACCTCGGGATTCGGGTCCGTGCGCTCCATTTCCAGCGACGCGGCCAGCAAGGCCAGGCGCGCCACCACGCCATACACATAGAAGCGGTTCGGCGCGGCCGTGCCCGGCTTGGCCTTCAAGTCCGGCACGGCATGCTGCTGGGCAAATGCCAGCGGCACGTACTGCGAGCCGGGCGCGTTCAGGTTCTGGTCCACGCCCTTTTCCGCGTGCACGCGGTAGAAGCCGCCCACCACGTAGCGGTCGATCATGTAGACGACAGGCTCGGCCACGGCATCCTTGATGCTTTCAAACGTGGGCACGCCTTCCTGGATGATGACGTCGGTGACAACCTTGCCGTCCTTGACGATGGACATCTTGTCGCGCTGCTTGCGCGACAGGTCGCGCACTTCGCTGGCGTCGCGCACCGTCATGATGCCCGTGCCATACGTGCCCGCATCGGGCTTGACGATGACGAAGGGCTTTTCCTTGATGCCGTATTCCTTGTATTTCTTGCGGATCTTGGCCAGCAGCACGTCGACGCTGGCGGCCAGCGCATCTTCGCCCTCGCCTTCCTGGAAGTTCACGTCGCTGCACTTGGCGTGGAAGGGGTTGAGCATCCACGGGTCGACATCGATCATCTTGCCGAATTTTTTCACCACTTCATCGTAGGCCGTGTAGTGGTTGCTCTTGCGGCGCAAGGCCCAGCCCGCATGCAAGGGCGGCAGCAGGCTTTGCTCATGAATATTTTGCAAGATATCGGGAATGCCGTCCGACAAGTCGTTATTCAGCAGAATCGTGCACGGGTCGAAATCCTTCAAGCCCAGGCGGCGGCCATTGTTCAGGCGCACGAGGGGCTCGATGACGAGCATGTTGCCATCTGGCAACGCCAACGGTGTCGGCTGGGTGATGTCGGGCGACCACGAGCCGAAGCGCACGTGCAGCCCCGTCTGGCGGAATATCTGCATCAGGCGCGCCACGTTCTGCAGGTATTGCGGCGTGGTGTTGTGCAATTCCGGCACGATCAGCAGGTTGCGGGCATCCGGGCAATACTTGTCGATGGCGGCCATGGCCGCCTGCACGGACAAGGGCAGCATTTCCGTCGCCAGGTTGTGGAAACCGCCAGGGAACAGATTGGTATCGACGGGCGCCAGCTTGTAGCCCGCATTACGCAAGTCTACCGAGCAATAGAAGGGCGGCGTGTGCTCTTGCCACTCCATGCGAAACCAGCGCTCAATGGCCGGCGTCGCGGCCAGAATCTTTTTTTCGAGGTCGAGCAGCGGTCCGGTCAGGGCCGTGACGAGATGGGGAACCATAGTTACATCCTTAAATTATGTGCAGTATTCAAAAAAGCACACAGAACTGCCGACTATATTACCGTGTAAGTACCCCAAATCGGGGCAAAAGCCTTGTTTTAAAGACCTTTTCCATTCCCATAACGAAAAAAAGGCGCCTCAATGAGGCGCCTTTTCCAGCAGGACATGCCGCGCCGGGGCGCTGGCATGCCAGACAATTGCTATTTAGCCATGATACGCTTGCTCGCCGTGGCTGGTGATATCGAGGCCTTCGCGCTCTTCCTCTTCCGGTACGCGCAGGCCGATGACGATGTCGACCAGTTTATAGGCAACGAGGGAAACCAGGGCCGACCAGACGATGGTGGTGCCGACCGCTTGCGCCTGCACCCACACCTGGTGGCCGATCGAGTACGGATCCGCCGACATCTTGTTGGTGACATAGTCGAAGATGCCCTGGCCGCCCAGTTGTGGTGCAGCAAACACACCCGTCAGCAAGGCGCCCAGGATACCGCCCACGCCATGCACGCCGAATACGTCGAGCGAATCGTCGGCGCCGATCAGGCGTTTCAGGCCATTCACGCCCCACAGGCAGACGACACCGGCCAGCAAGCCGATGACCAGGCCGCCCATCGGGCCGACAAAGCCGGCCGCCGGGGTGATCGCCACCAGGCCGGCCACGGCGCCGGACGCGCCACCGAGCATGGAAGGCTTGCCCTTGGAAATCCACTCGCCAAATACCCACGACAGGGTGGCGGCAGCCGTTGCCAGCAAGGTATTGACGAAGGCCAAAGCCGCCACGTCGCCTGCTTCCAGCGAGGAACCGGCATTGAAACCGAACCAGCCCACCCACAGCAGCGAAGCGCCGATCATGGTCATCGTCAGCGAGTGCGGCGCCATCGATTCGCGGCCGTAACCGACGCGCTTGCCGATCATGATGGCCCCCACCAGGCCGGCGACAGCGGCGTTGATGTGCACCACGGTGCCGCCGGCGAAGTCCAGCGCGCCTTTTTGCCAGATCCAACCCGCCTTCAAGGCTTCGCTGGCCGAGGTGGCGGCATTGGTGATCAGGTCAGGACCGGTCCAGAACCACACCATGTGGGCCGCTGGCAGGTAGGCAAACGTGAACCACAGCACGACGAAGGCCAGCACGGCGGCAAACTTGGCGCGCTCGGCAAAGGCGCCGACGATCAGCGCGCATGTGATGGCGGCAAACGTGCCCTGGAAAGCGACGAAGACGAACTCGGGAATGACGACGCCCTTGCTGAAGGTGGCGGCGGCGGCAAACGTGCCCTTGGCCGGATCCCAGATGCCGTTCAGGAACAGGCGGTCGAAGCCACCGAAGAAGGCGGTTTTTTCCGTGAAGGCAATCGAGTAGCCGTAGATGCACCACAGGACGATGACCAGCGCGAACACCATGAACACCTGCATCAGCACCGACAGCATGTTTTTCGAACGCACCAGGCCGCCGTAGAACAGGGCCAGGCCGGGGATCGTCATCAAGATCACCAGCAAGGTGCTGATCATCATGAAACTGGTGTCGCCCTTGTTGGCAACGGGCGCGGCGGCTGGCGCGGCAACGGCCGGGGCCGGAGCGGCGGCAGCCGGTGCGGCTGCGTCAGGCACGGGCGTCACGGCCGGGGCGGCAACGGCCGCGGTCGTGGCCGCCTCCGTCTTGGCGGGCGCATCGGCAAAGCTCGGCGTGGCGACGCCAAACGCACACAGACAGGCTATCCCGGCTAGCAATTTTGTTATATTTTTATGCATCAATATTCCCCTTAGAGCGCTTCGTTGCCGGTTTCACCGGTACGGATGCGGATGACCTGTTCCAGGTTGTAGACGAAAATCTTGCCATCACCGATTTTACCGGTACGCGCGGCGCCTTCGATCGCTTCGATGGCCTGGTCGACAATGGCGTCATCGACGGCCGCTTCAATCTTGGTTTTTGGCAAGAAATCAACGACATACTCGGCGCCACGGTAGAGTTCCGTGTGACCTTTCTGGCGGCCGAAACCCTTGACTTCCGTGACGGTAATGCCTTGCACATTGATAGCCGACAAAGCTTCGCGTACTTCGTCCAGTTTGAACGGTTTAATGATTGCAGTAATCATTTTCATGGCTGTCTCGCTTAAAAGGTTTTCGATACGGTCAGCACGAGACCGGATTTCGCCAGATTCTTGCCATTCGGTGCCAGCGATACGATATTGGCCTTGACGACCGCCAGGGCAACGGTCGCCATGCCGAAGTCCTTGGTCACGCCGATCTTGTAATCGCTGTAGCTGAGGGAATCGTTGTGTTCTACCTTCTGGCGCCCGGCGTGCAGATTCAAGATGTAACCGTCGTGCACCTCGACGTTGGCGCCCACGTCGAGGTAGCCGCTGTTCTTGCTGTCGGCCACGCCGAACAGATTGGTGGTCGAATGCGAGTACTTGATGTACGCGGGGCCATAACCCAGCTGGCCGTACAGCTCGAAGGTGTTGGCATTGGTGCTCAGTCCATTCGATGGGTAGAAGTAGTACAGGCCGCCCACGTCATAGGTAAAATCCTTGCTGATCTCGCCCCGCTTGCCGCCGTAGATATCCCATTCCAGATTGGTATCGCCGCCGCCGTCCTTGATCCATTTGATGCTCGACAGCCAGGTGCCCACATACAGGCCCGTCGGGTTATGGGTATAGTCGGCACCGCCGCTGATGGCCGGGTTCAAGCGGCTTTGCGAGATGCCGCGGTAACGGTAATCGCTGGTCAGCGCCACGTTGTAGCTCACCACGTTATCAGGTACCGCTTCGGCCACAGCAGGCGCCGCCACTGCATCCTGGGCCATGGCGCTACCGCACAAGGCGGTCATGGCCAGCGTCAACGCTGCAGCTAAAGTCATGTTCTTGGACAGATTCTTCATGGCGATTCCCTTTTATTGAACTTTTAAAGCGGTTGAGGTTTAAAATCTTGGCTGGAGATCACAAAGCGTTCATACCTTCTTTAGCAGAATACGTGCCAGCTCTATTGCCACCTTGACAGGTGCATTTCCGTCCATACATACCCTGCACACGGCCAGGAATGCGGCAACGGACTGCTGAAGCACAATGAAGCGCCCAGTTTCGCACCAGATTAACGCTGCTGTGCACCGCAATGGTGCGATGCACAGGCCGCACCATAAAAGGACTGACCATGGACATGAATACCTTCTTTAACGACTTGCAGGGCAAGATCCATCAAGCCATCGAAAACTCGCCGGCCAAGGATATCGAGAAAAATGTGAAATCGATGATGACCCAGGGCTTCGCCCGCCTCGATCTCGTCACGCGCGAGGAATTCGATATCCAGGCGCAAGTGCTGGCCAAGACCCGTGCCAAACTGGATGCACTGGAATTGCGTCTGATCGAACTGGAAACGCGCCTGAACGATCCAAAAGCCTGAACCGCTGCTGCACGCAGGGCGCCGTAATCGGCGACCTTGCTGGCATACCTCAAGCCTCACACCTTTTCAAGCGCTAGACTGATCCTGCCCGCGTCCGCGCTACAGGGGAGTCTGATGAGCCTGGCCGTCCTGAAAAGCCGCGCCCTGGCCGGCATGGAGGCGCCCGAGGTAAGTGTCGAAGTCCACCTTGCCAATGGCTTGCCTTCGTTTACGATTGTCGGCCTGCCGGATACGGAAGTGAAGGAGTCGCGCGACCGTGTGCGTGCCGCGTTGCAAAACTGCGGCTTCGAGATGCCGGCGCGGCGCATCACGGCCAATCTGGCGCCGGCAGACTTGCCCAAGGAATCGGGCCGCTTCGACTTGCCCATCGCACTGGGCATCCTGGCTGCCTCCGGCCAGTTGCCGGGCGACCAATTACAGCACTATGAATTCGCGGGCGAACTGTCGCTGTCTGGCCAGTTGCGTCCCATCCGCGGCGCCCTGGCCATGACCTTTGCCATGCAGCGCAGCCAGTCGGGCACGCCACGCGCCTTCATCCTGCCGCAGGCGAACGCGGACGAGGCGGCTCTCGTCAGCGATGCCTGCATCTATCCCGCCCACAGCCTGCTCGAGGTCTGTGCGCATTTTGCCAGGCACGCCAGCCAGACTGCCCTGCAACGCCACCAGCCCGTGCTGGCACCGCACGCTTTTCCCTATCCCGACTTTGCCGACGTGCAAGGGCAGCTGCAGGCACGACGCGCACTGGAAGTGGCGGCAGCGGGCGGTCACAACATCCTGATGGTGGGACCACCGGGCGCAGGCAAGACCATGCTGGCCAGCCGCTTCCCTGGCGTGCTGCCGCCCATGAGCGATGAAGAGGCGCTGGAATCGGCGGCCGTGCATTCGCTGGGCAGCCACTTCAAGGTGGAGCATTGGAAACGGCGGCCCTACCGCGCCCCGCACCAGACGGCGTCCGGCGTAGCCCTGGTGGGCGGCGGCTGTCAATTACATTTAAAAACGCGAATATAACAAGTAAAAGAACGACTGGGCTCGGCGACTACTAAACGGCACCATTTTCTGCCGACATAGTTGTTTGCGGCGCGTCAGCGCAAAGCCCAATGCTTTGAACAGCTGCACGGCAAGTGAACAGGTCCGCACCATAGCAGACATCAAGTCTCATGCCGCATTACAGGCTCTCTGTACGAAGAAGTCTTTATCTCGCAGGCATCGGGCTGCGGTGCTGTCTTCGGACGATGCGCCAAACCGCACGCGGCAACACCTGCCACAAGCAACGCCATCGCTGCACTTTCGGCACCTGTTGGCCAACGCTGTTCTCACAAAAAACCATAGAAGGCGGCGAACAGGGTCTCGAACACGATCATTTGCCCGATCAGCGTGAGCGGCAAGACGCGGCTGACGTAATTCCAGAAGCCGTTGCCGATAATCGAGCAGAAGATCGCTATGCCGGTAACGACGGCTGCGAAGTACATCCAGTCCCCAGAATGATGCGTCGAAGTGCCACGTCTAATTTGCCACATGTCTTAATCGAATGGCACTCTTAAGGAAAAAATCCTTCAACTTGGACTCTGAAAGCAGGGGAGAGCCTTTTTCCTTCTCATGCTCATATGTCTGAAAACCGATATCATCACCGTCAAAAGCTGGTGGTAGTCTTTCGTCGAGCCGCCTACCTTCTGCCAAGGCAATTGCTGACAAGGCTTTTTCAATGGCGGCAATACGTCCGGATGAAGGCGCTTTTATCAGCACAGATTTATAGGTATCGCTGGTCCGTGCCTCAATCTCAATCCAGTGGTAAAACTCTTCTTTAAACTCCAGCTTCAGAACCAATGCTGTGCGGTAATGAGCGGTATGTCGATCCCGAGGACGATCATATATAGTGGGCCAGCCACCTCTAGGACGCAATTTCCCTGCTTTAAGAGATGCGTCGTCAATAAAGCGCCAACACTGATGTCCGTTACGGGTTTCTGCTTGCCCATCACGTCGAGGTTTGACAAGTGAGACTGACGTTAAAAAGTAAGAATCCTTTAGCCTGAGCAGGCTATCTAGCATAGTCTTCAGGCGATCATTCTCCTGCCGCATGACAGCGGAGGCTTCACCGCGCGGTCCAGATTTCTTAGACCTGTTGCGCACGCCGGTTGACACTTCGCGCCCATCCTCTTCACTAAACGGACCAGCAGGTCGTCCGGCGTGCCGTTTGCTGTATTCCTTGAGTAAATTGACGTAGGTAGGACCGCCATCCAGCCAATCACTTGAGACGCCTGAAATCTTCGTTTTTGACGTATCGTCACTAGCATCTATATCCGAACGTATGACAGTGTGCTGGTCACTCAACTTCACTGCCTGGCTTCTTGAAAATGGCGGTGGCGAATCGACATTTTCGATGCTCTTACCAGGTTCCGAGTCATTCTCACTATGTCGGCCAATCACCGGATAGTGCGACGGCCAAGACGTACCAGTTATTTCTGTTACGAAATATTTTTTGTCTTCACGATTCTGCTCTTCCTCATCTTTGTAGTACCAACTACGCAGCGGCAGACATTTGATTCTAAGCTTAAGCGGCTCGCGTAGTGCCTGGTAAGGGATCCGTGCACTTGCATACCACGGTTCCAACTCTTTGCGCTTCCTATCAATGATGCTTTGAGTGTGAATCGCATTTGCCTGCGCGCGACCGTACGGATCAAAGTACAAAACCGCTAGGAGGCCGGCAAACTGGCGTCCGATATCGCGTCTTAAGACGACGTTCCATCCCCCTGTTACATCATCTATACCGGTTTGCAGGAGACCTGAAGTCTCATTGAGCATTATCACGTTTTCTAGCTTGTCACTCCAAGGGCCTGATAGAAAGGCATTGGCGATATCACTGTGGCATGCATAGAACGCTTTAAAGATAGTCGTGCGCGGTATCACATAGGTGTCGACACCCTTGGTTGTACGCATATGCAGAACGACTACCCGAGAATCCTTCAGATTGACGTTGTCTCGCTGATGATGATACAGGCCCGAAAACTCGAAAGCGTTAAGTATCTGATAGTTGCCGCCCTGCCAGCCATAAGGGGCGGAAATTGGCTGGCCGATCGTGAATTCTAACGAGTCGCTTTGCCCAGGCAAGAGCGATAGCAGCGCAGTATGAGCCGGTAACTGCGCAACACGTACGCCGTCGCAATAGACATCGCCGATGCTGATGGTGACCAGGCTACTAGCAAAGATACGCGCAAAGGCATACTCTTGCTGAGCGTCTCTGCCTGCTCGAAAGCCGAGGATGCTTTTGATTTCATCGGGCTCTAACTCACTAATTTGATCAGCAGTTGTGATAGACAGACACTGCAACAAAACATTGACTGAGACAGTTCCACTACCACGTTCCTTTTGATGAAACTGGTCAATGTACTTCACAAGCCAAAGTCGGCCGTCAAGCGGAAGCGGAGCAAGAAATTCTTGATAGTTAGGCATAGTTACTGCAAGGGAACATTGCCTTAGTGTACGTCAGTCGCGTACTTAAGTGTAATTATTTTGAGAGGCATTTATCCCAGGCTTCTCTACCTTGATAAAAATCACCAGTCTCAATCTCTAGCCGCTGTCGGTGTATGTGCTAGTGGCGGAACAGTTTGCGCCTGTGGGGTACACCTACTTCGCTTCGGTGGCTGTTGCGCTTTGACCAAACCTGGTTCGACGCCACTATGCCTATTCGTTCAAAGAACAAGCAGCTTGGGCTGTTCTGAGTCACGGCTGAGCGCCAAGACCCAGTTTTAGATCACTGAAATCCCAATTTCATAATCGGAAACTTGTCTTGGCGCTTAGTGTAGCTGTGAGATCTTTGAAGTTCTGAACTTCCCTTTTGGTATGTCATACTTGAACGATGAAAAAAGCTGATTTCAAGACTATTGCAGAACGTTGCTCGACTTTAGGCTTGACGATTTCGCAGGCCCACTTCATGGCCCACGCAGGGGAAGGCTTTGGCCCATTAGATCTTCCACATGTGCTTGGTCTAAACGCAGTTACCATGGTCCCCTTGAAGCCCCGAAAATGGCTATGGATGGCAGCACAGACATGTAGCGTAAGTTACCGAAAAATACTCACACCAGAAACTTTGCTTAATATTCTGACGACCGGTGATGTACCTGAAGAAAATATTTCCAATATCGTACATTTCCTTCAAGAGGCGCCGGTACAAAATGTTGTGATGGCTGTGGATCAAGCTGCGCAACAGAGTGGCTTACCTCCGGAGCTTCTATGGCGAAACCTAGAGATGATAGCTACACTTTGGCAGTGCCATCGCTTATTCCAGTTACCACCTACTGAATCTGCACGAGTCTAGAATACACATGCGGCGACATTCTGGTGGCGTACACATGCTGCGGAACGTAACATTTTTCAGAAAATTCGTGCATCGTTATCAATTTCTGAGTCGGCATCCCGACTTCATTCTGGTGCTCTCACCTTAGGGTATAGCCATCTTGCAGCGCAGCTTTGTTCATCCGGCACCGGCGCGCTCGACCATCCACAACCTGCTCCTGGTTGATTGATTATTTTGCTCCTGACAAGCATTTCATCAGCATTGTGGATGGCAGGCAGTCAGATCAGCAGCGAACCCCGCGCCTTCAGCGCCGCATTGTACTCGTTCCAGTTGGCTATTCGATACTTCGGTTTGGCAGGTGCACTCATGGCGCCAGTTTACCTGAGCCTCGATTCAGGGGCTGCTGGTGGGGATTTGTGCAACAAAGCCATTCCGGCGCCTCTTGCATTAGCACCGGATTACGTTTTCTAACGCTGGTCGCTGGAGTTAGCTTCTTCATGCTGCAACTTTGGTAAAACCTACGGAACCCGCGTCAGGAGCGGTATTGGACGGAACGCGCAGAGATACGCTCGCCATTTGAAGTCAAATGCACGAGCCAGTTATTTGGCGAGTCAACAAAGACGCCGTGCAACATTTCGCGAAACTTCTCTTTCGAGTACGACATGTCTGGACCAATGTCAGCAAGGGTCCCTGCCAGGTAATCTGGCAATCGGATGAGAGCATCGAATCTGTGCTGACCAGTCTTCTCGGGCAGCTCAAAAAGGGTCTTGGGCAGGTCAAGTATGAAATTACCCTGCTCATTGCGGATGAGTCCCGACCGGCTAGACGACATAAGAATGAAATAGAGGTAAGCAAGATCGTAGACGATCGTATCGTTGTGCTCAATGAGCTTGTCACGGTCCGAAATCCACCGTAGATAGCCCGCTCCGGTCGCATTCGTTACCAAATAGAACAGCGTAGCAGCGAATCCCGATGCGAGATGAATCTGGCGCGACAGCTTCTCGTTCATCTGCTTTCGACCCAAGTCCTTCTCAAAAATGCCGAGTCGCTTCAGCACCTCGTCAAAGTAACTAGGGTTGACCGAGGAACTAGCCGGCGAGTTCTTACGCAAAGCTCTCACAAGTTCGCAAGCATCAGGAATAAAGCTTGCCATGTCTTCGACGCGCAGGTAGTCACGTAAGAGCGCTGAATCTCGGTTGATAACAAACGATACGCTGAACGTCACGGGCTGTGGGGAAGTTAAATACTGCATCAACCCGAGAGGTACTTGTCTGATGTTCTTGATGTCCCGCGGTGCGACTCCCGAAATATATTCACTGATGTTCTCTGTCTTGTCGTGATTGGCGATGACCACAAACGAGAAGACATCGTTCTTTTTACCCTCATCACCAAGACAGTAGTCCGATACGATCGTCCACGGCATCCCGGCGGGATAAGCAGCAAACCAATTCTTCATGCGCTGCTGCATTGTGGTTGTCGCACTCATCAATATCGGTAGCAAATCGATCATCCATCCGTCCTTGTATTAAGGGATCTGTACTCTGGGCATCCTTGAAATTATCCTTGGTTCTTAAGCCTGCGGAGAAAGGTGCGCGCTGTTACCAATGCCAAATGCAGGCGGAAAGTGCTCCTATCGTCATCGGAGAGGCCTGGATGCGACCCTTCCGTATGCAGCATCTTGAACAGTCCATTGATATAATTCTTGCCATCTAAAGTCCACTCGTTACGCTGAACCGACAGGAATCCAATATTTGCCAGCATTGCACGTCTGTTCTCGGAACTGGTCGTGGCTGCAGCTTGGGCCTCGTTAATGTGGCTGGCTATCCCGTCGAACAGGCTCTCCATGAAGGTACGAGTCTGGCTGTTCGCGGCAGCCCAGTCACCGCGCGTGTGTGCCTCAATGGCTTGGTCGAGGTGTCCCTTGCTAACCGTAAAGTCAAAGTGATTCAGCAGCTGATGTACCTCATCATCTGCCACGGGAAGGTCAATCTCGGCAGGAAGTGCGGCTCGAAGGCAGGGGAGTTCTCCAATGCTTGAGTTTTGATTCCACTGAATCACAAAGCCGTCCAGAGCCAACGCGCGCAGCAGACGGTTTTGCTGTTCCTGCTGTGAATAAGGGCTGGACGAAGTAAGGGCTACTGCCTCACGGACAACTGCCTCAGCCAAAGTCACTCGACCGTCGATTGTGGGAACAACCGTCTCGCCCGCTCTCGCCACCTCGCGCGCAAGTAGCGCCGCCTTCTTTGACACGCTCAGGCTGCTATCAAACGGAATGCTAGCCTCCAGGCCCAACTTGAAGACCATTTGGTCGAATTTTGCCTGACTAAGAGAGCCGTCGAGCATGGCGACTGCTGCTGCTATAGTGGGACGGGTAAAATGATTGACTCGCATATCAGGCTCTCTATAGATTTGGTAGCGTTGGAAGCTCTCTAGCGGCTATTCGGGCGTCCTCCGCCTGGACCGCCTGAATTGTTCAAGAGCCTCAACTGCCGCCTCTTCGGGAGCTCGTGGAATGATGTTGGGCCGTATTATAACCTCGCACTCGACCGGCTCCACACCTTCGATTCACAGTTCTACAGTACGATCTCCTACAAGGTAAATGCTATCCAGTCAGGAAGCTTGAATCACTATCCGGTTTGCGATGCCAACAGGTATCAACCTTCAAGTACTATTGGCTGTCCAGATTGAGATGAGAATGAGTGTCCGGTTTGATGAGCATACTCATAGGTACGGAAGCGGTCGTCTCGTTCACCTTTCTGCAAAGCATTGCGTGACTGAGGGATTGGACGGTAGAGACGAGAACGTTGTCGGTCTGAGGCGTTCCTCCATTGTAAAACAGTGGAAGAAAACTGGTTCGCATGTGGTAATTCGATAGATTTGAAGTCTACTTAAACCGTTAAAATTTCCTAAAAGCTATTGATCTGATAAATTTCTTTTTCTTGCATTCACCCACTTTCACACCGATAATAGAGGGTTATCCTTTGCAAAAACAAGAAAAATCCTTACATTTCAATGACTTAGAGATCTCTTAGAGACCCTAGTTGTCTTGCGACAATGAGTGCACGATAAGTAGTGCTGTGGTACCTTTGAGTAGACAACGATAGTGACGTAAGTGCTATCACAACGGAGTGAATTTCTGCTTGATGCAAAAACATAAGGGAACTCACGGCACAACAATGCTAAGTGCGAAGAGCATCTTGTCAAATGGCTTTGACTTTGGACGCGCTGCGGCAGGCCGTGTAGGCAAGGGGCTGTATTTCTGGGAGTACTTTGATGACCCACTGTTCGCTAATGAATACGCCATTGCTTGGTATCAAAGTCAAAAAAAACGTGGGGTATATAAAGAAAAGGATTCGATTTGTGCCGTTATTGATGCATCGTTTGAGGTGTGTACAGACGACACTGTTGATTGCACCGGCCGGATGCAAGAGCGCGTAGGAATTATGCTAAGAAAGCTTTCTGAGAGGACAGATGATGACATTGGCGACGCGTACGAATCGATTATCACCAAAATTGAGGTCAAGCGAGGCAAGCGTTTTTTGCTTGCAAAGGCAATAGTATCGCCACCTCCTAAAATGTTTTTTTTGGAAAAACAGGTTATTCCTCATCCATCAGTGCTTGTCGTAAGGGATGAGTCTGTTAAATTGGAATTAAAGATCGTTGAAACTGAGGAGTAAAAAATGAGCAAGATGTCTCTAGAAGAGGCTCTGGCAGAAGTATTGGATGAAATGGATGCACTTTCTGCCGATGAGCTACGTGCAGACTTAAAAAAGCATAGTAATGGAGCATTTGCTGTTGCAATGCGTGAAGCTAGTGAGTTTTTCGCAAGCTTCGGTGTATCGCACAGCACATACATTGCATTGTTTCGTGAGCACATGGCTATGCAAGACAACTTGGACTTCGAAAATGTACTTCGCTCGTCAGTTCAATTGTTCGAAGAAGTAGCCCTGTCGGCAGCGAACGATAATAGTTACGCATTGGCCGCATAATGGAAGCATCGAAGAAAAAGGAATACAAGCTTCACGCAATTCAAATTATTGAGTTGCGTGTGGCGGAGCTTAGCATCAAGGTCAATCTAGAAGCACCTCGCGATTCGGAGCTCCCGGAGTTCACTATCGAAACCGGTCGCTCAAACTATGATCCTGAAACGCAGCAAATCCAAGTCAGAATGCGAATTGTCGCGGGTGAGGGCGAAGACGACGTTCTTAGTTTGAAGGTTGAACTCCATGGTCGATTCAAAGTCGACGAGACGAGGTTTCCAATCGATCAAATCTCCCATTGGGCGGACCATAATGCGCCAATCGTTTTGTATCCATACATACGAGAACAGGTCTATTCGTTAACGAGTAAAGTCGGACTTCCTGAGGGACTACTACCGCTAATTGAGATCCCTACCTTTAAAGTAGAAGCGCCGGTACAGGTAGGCAACTAAGTTCGCCAATAGTCATCAGCGGCTGGGGTTTGCTTAAGACTGCACTCCTGCGGCAACCCCCCTCCCCCAATTTTTAGATCGCGCTAAAAGTAGAGGTTAAGTAGCACGGGCAAGCTTCTGTTTTGGTGTGTTATCGCCAAGTGCCATGTTGGGTCGGTCGTGATTGTAAATCCACAGCCAGTGGGTTGCAAAATCCTAGATATCATCGAGCGTTTCAAACAGGCGATGGGCAAGCCAGTCGTAGCGCACCGTTCGATTATAGTGATCAACATAGGCATTCTGTCGCGGCTTGCAAGGCTGAATAAACGCAATGTGAGCCGCACTTGGCCGCCCAAGCCAACGTTGCGGCGCCGATGTAATCGGGGCCGTTATCACAGCGGATGACTCGAGATTTGCC
The DNA here is from genome assembly GCF_036231865.1 of Janthinobacterium sp. P210005. Classification (NCBI taxonomy): domain Bacteria; kingdom Pseudomonadati; phylum Pseudomonadota; class Betaproteobacteria; order Burkholderiales; family Oxalobacteraceae; genus Janthinobacterium; species Janthinobacterium sp. P210005. The sequence goes on along the minus strand of NZ_JAZARC010000008.1, from coordinate 12,802 downwards.
ATTCCATTCGATGATCCTGTCGAGGGAACGGATGACGCGTTCGAACGGCAATGAGAAGTCAACCTCAATGCCGAGTCCTTCACGGTTGTAGTCATCGATCACGTTGAATAAGCGGATGCTTCTGCCATCGGCTAGCTGATCGTGCATGAAGTCCATTGACCAGGTCTGGTTGATTTGCGCGGGCACCGCCAGCGGCAGAAGAGGTTTATCTCGCACCAAACAGTGACGCGGTTTGATCCGCAGGGTCAGCTCCGACTCTTGATACAGCTTGTGGCTCCATTTAAATCCAATCACGTTGCGCAAATACAGGAAGCACTGGCCGAAGCCCCGGTTACGCTAGTTGTTAGTCAAACGTATGAGCCAGTCGGCCACGATAGCGTTTTCCGCGTCGAGCTTGGCATGATAACGATACTAAGTTTGACTGATGCCAAACGCCTGGCAAGCCTGTCTTATTGTGGCAAAGCGCTTGGCAACGACCCATCGTGTCATCTCCCGCCGGTGAGATGGCGTTATCGCTTTTTGTCAGAGCCTTCGCGACGCTCCTGGCCTTCAAGTGTTCTTCGGCATACATCTTCTTCAAGCGCCGTTTTTCGTCCTCCAGCTCCTTCATACGGGCCATCAGCGATGGCTACCACGGTACGCTACCCAGCGAAAGCTAGCTCTCAGATATTACACGACAACCGCTGGGGCATCCGCAACGCCCTAGGTAGGCGGATAAAACGACAAACGATGATAGCTAATCCACCTTTGATATCAACGACCGGATTAGCGGAAGCGCGCGGAGTGGGTCATTAAACCCACTCATTTAAAACCAGCGTCTTCAATCAGTTCCTCTAAATATCAGACGATCATCAAACATGATTTTTAGCCGAAGAACCCGACTATTGACACTCAGATCAGAACATTTTAGGTTAAATATTATGAGGAAAAATACTTATTTATATTGATTATTCCTCAAATATGAGGAATAATATCCACATTATTTTTCCTAAAATCTCTTTACGTGTACTCCGACGAATGGTCCAGAAGAGCCGCCAACAAACTTAAAGCCGAGCTAAAGCTATCGGGTGTCAGCTACGGTGAATTAGTTTCTCGCTTGGCAGACCTTGGCATAGAAGAAACCTATAAGGGAGTCGCGACGAAAATCACGCGAGGACGATTTACCTTCGTATTTTTTTTGCAATGCATGAAAGCTCTAGGCAAAGATGAAATCAGACTTGATTAGCAATCAGGCGTAACACAGTGGTAAATTTACAACTGAGCATATGTACAGTTGATCGTTATTTATGGGAGGGCATCATGGGCGTCAACAGTAAGATCGAGTGGACCCATCACACTTTTAATCCTTGGTGGGGATGCTTGCGCATATCGCCTGCTTGTAAGCACTGCTATGCAGAAACTTGGGCCAAACGCGTTGGCATGAACGACCTTTGGGGCAAAGAAGCTCCGCGGCGCTTCTTTACCGATGCGCATTGGCGTGAGCCGCTTAAGTGGGATAGGGACGCTGCCGCAGCAGGCGAGCGTCGTCGTGTATTTTGTGCATCGATGGCCGATGTTTTTGAAGATCGCCCTGACCTCAATGCAACCAGGGAAAGGCTTTGGGCGCTCATTGAAGCGACGCCTAACCTCGATTGGCTCCTGCTCACAAAGCGAATTCGTCACGTTAAAAAACTGGCTCCTTGGTCCGGGAAATGGCCAGAAAATATTTGGCTTGGAACTAGTACAGAGAATCAACATTGGTTAGAAAAAAGAATAGACCATTTGCTTGAACACAATGTAGTGGTACGCTTCGTTTCGGCAGAACCACTTTTAGGACCTCTTGATCTGCGACCATGGCTGCGCGCACCTGGTTCAGATATTGCCGGCATTAATTGGGTTATCGCTGGAGGGGAAAGCGGACCTGACTCACGATCGATGAATCCGGCTTGGCCAGAGGACTTGCGCGACCAGTGCAATGAGGCAGGCGTACCATTCCACTTTAAACAGTGGGGCCATTGGGCGCCAGAGGAACTTATTGCAGAGGGGATTTCCGCTCGTACGCAACGCATAGATGTCATCGGTCGTAACGGTGCAATTATTCGCTTGGCCAAGGTGGGAAAAACAAAAGGTGGCCGTGAGCTAGGCGGAACAACGTGGGACCAGGTTCCTCTCTTTGAGGGGGGCTTGATACGATAGCGGGAAGATTAATTGACTAAAACTGGCGATAAATGGCAATGGATAGTCGGAGATGCACCACCTCCACTTGATCCTCACTCAAAAGTAAAACATCAGCTGGTCAGGGATTATCTTTACAAATATATCGGTGTATTAATGGCCAACGCGAAGATGCCGCGGCTACGCCTCACGCTTGTCGATGGTTTTGCAGGTGGTGGTTTGTATTCGGATGGCCAGGGCACTGCACCTGGCTCTCCTTTAATCATGCTAAAGACGGCCGCAGAGGCTGAGGCATATCTTAATACCTCGCGCATTCAAACACCTCGTGAGGTTGATGCACAGTATCATTTTGTTGAAGTCAATCCAAGTTCATACGAATACCTCAAGCACACACTCAATGCGGAAGGATATGGTCGTGATATCGGCACGAAGATTGCGCTCTACAACAATAAGTTCGAAACGGTGTGCGCCGATATTATCGCTGCGGCTGCCTCACGCAAGGCTGGTCAACGTGCTATTTTTCTTCTTGACCAATATGCCTACGACGATATTGTCATGCCGACAGTGGCGAACATATTTCAAAACCTGCAGGGTGCCGAGGTCATACTTACTTTCAACGTTGACTCTCTCCTTACCTTTCTAAACGACAGCAAGCAGTTCCATACCATCACGCGCAGGATTGGCCTGGAGCCGTACATCAATTGGCGCGACATTGCTCGTCTGAAAGCTGGCTCGCAATGGCGCCAAATCATCCAGCGTCAGATCTCGCATGGCATATGGAAGGCGAGCGGTGCACGTTTCATGACGCTTTTTTTTGTCACGCCGCAAGGCAATAGCCCTTGGTCCTACTGGTTAGTGCATCTGTCAAATGCTTACAGGGCCAATGATGTCATGAAGAGTGTTCACTGGGATCATGGAAATAGCTTTGGCCATAGCCTAGAAGCGGGCCTCTTTCAAATAGGTTACGAAGCAAACAAGGACATGGACGTCACACTCCAGACAGAGATGAACTTTATGGAGGCGAGTGCATTCGATGAGACTTTACGCACTCGCAGCATCGTAACGCTACGTGACGAACTGCCTCGCCTCATTCACGAGCAGCATGATGGCGTCACATTTAACGATCTGATTTATCAAATAGCCAATAAAACGAACGCTACTGAAAAAATCATCAAAGAGTCTCTCAACGAGGCGGTCGCAACTAAAGAGTTACAAGCCTTGATCGAGGGAGGCGGCCAGCGAGCAAAAGGAACGTCGATTCGCGGCACAGATATACTCCTTCCCAGTCGCCAAAAATCGATTTTCATGGGTTATCGTTGATGAAATTCAATCCTCACGAAATTATTCCTAAAGCTTATGTCGGGAGAGAACAGGCCTATATCAAGCATCTGCTGCTTGAGGGCTACCTTGAACGGTTGCTCTACATTGTCGGGTGGAGTGCGACACAATTGGGCCATGAAGAGATCGTTTTCGTTGACTGTTTTGCAGGCCCCTGGAAAGACGATAGCGATGATCTAAAATCGACATCTATTGCGATATCGATGGAACTGCTGTCAAAGGTCCAATACACGCTTAAAAAAGCTGGCCGGCCAGTGAAGTTCCGCGCTCTGTACGTGGAAAAGAATGTTCGAGCGTTTAGCCGTCTAAACAGCTATCTCTCAAGTCACACACCTCCTAACGTCGTCAGTGGAGCAATTAACGGCGATTTTACGCAATGTGTACCAGAGATCTTGGCGCACTGTCCTGCCAAAAGTTTTGTATTCTTTTTCATCGACCCGAAAGGGTGGGCGGCCGTCAAGCCGGAGATTTTGCAACCATTACTGGCACGTCCGCGCAGTGAATTTCTCATCAATTTTATGTACGACTTTGTCAACCGCGCCGCTTCCATGTCAGCTCTGCAGGAGAACATTGCAGCGCTATTAGGCGGCGCTTTCGACATGGAAGAGGTACCTGCGAACCCTGCGCATCGTGAGCAGTTTTTGCTGGGCAGGTATCGAGATACGCTAGTAACGCGGGCTAGTCAAGGTAACGCGCGTGCTTTGTCAGGTTTCGTGTCAATCCTAGATCCCACGGCAGATCGCACCAAATATCATCTTCTTTACCTCACTCGTCACCCAAAAGGGATCATTGAGTTCATGACCCAGTCAGAGAGACTTGCGGGCGTGCAAGACGCAGTGCGAACTGCCGCCAAGTTCAATAAGAAAAATCGTGAAGATAGCACAGGTGACCTCTTCGGAATTGATGCGAGCCAGGTCGAATCGAGCATTGAGGACGATGGCGATCGACTGGAAAAGCTTAGCTTACTTTGGCTAGAAAGAATTGGAAATCAGCCTCTGATCGTCACTGAAGCTGTGTTTGCTGAGCTAATTTGCAAAAGTAATTGCTTCCCTTTTGAATTACAACTCGCCCTTAAAAACTTAATGATACAAGGCAAAGTTAGCAACGTTGACGGAAACATTAAAAGGCGAATAAAGAATGCGGTTAATTATGATAAGAAGGAAACCTTAATTCTAACCACACAAAAGCAAGGTGACTAAGTTACTCCAATCCCTAAGCAAGATAACTCGCCAATCGCCGCCCATAGGGTTCCAATTCAGGCGGCAAAAGAACTTCCTTCTCTGCAAGCGAAAAGACTATTCCGGTCTCTTCGATATTGATTTGATCGATTGACATCGCTTTTACCATTCGCACAGGGATACCAAGAGCTGCAGCAAGAATTTTCTCAAGTACCTTTTTATCCGCCTGCTCTATGCCCATCACATCAACCTTCGCGATCAGCTTAGTGAGCTTTGATACTACTGCTAGCGGATTTCGCACAGGAGCGATCACCGCTCCCTTTGCAGGCAATGTGACATCCCATTTTTGGGACTGCCGACAAAACGATACGAAGCCTGATAGATTATTGCGACGCGCAGGCCAAGATGCTAAAAACCTCTCGATTTGCCCCGTAGTCCATGCTTGTCTTTCAAGTCTGACGCTTTTGGCAAACTGGTTGGCTGTCGAGATATACATTCGTATACTGCGTAGTGAAAGCCCCTTCTTATCGAGCTCAGCAAGATAGGCTTGAACAATCCACCCCCAAGATTCACGTTTGCTGGCAAGGATGACCTCCTCAATTCTTGAGCGCTCCACTGCATCAAGTTTGTCTTCGTCCGATATTTCAATACCAAGCTGTTCATTCATGAAGCGGGTTGGAAGCAGATGGGTTCGTAGAACTGTTACGCCAAAAAGACGTAGCAAGGATTGGTCGGTCAGGTCCAGAACAGATGAAAACGCCGCATCGATGCGCTCAAAATAGATCTGATGGCTACGGATAAGGCCCAAGAGGTTTGGATTTGCTCTATGGCTGGAATACAGCCATAGGGAAAAACGCCCCCATAGAGTGGCGGCCCATTCATGGCGAAAGATCGCAGAGGTAAGTGTAACTTCACGATCCAAGGCAAGCTTATTAGCGCACGGCCGGCAGCGCGAATTACCGCGCCCCAAAACGCGATCACCACAATCTGGGCAAGCATGGGCGACAGAAGGATCATCAGCGCAACTAGTACATCGAGCTCCTTGGCCATCAACAAAAGTTGCGACCCTCCTGTGCTTCCGACATATTGTGCATGTCGCATGTGTTAGCTGATTACGGCAGGAATCACATACTTTGTCTACCACTCCGTACGCTGGTGCCGCAGATAAGCGTGAGGTCACGCGATTGCACCCAGGGCATTGCTGCTCGCTGCGAAAATATGGGGAACAAGATGAGCAAACAGCTTTGCCGTCGACAATAAGAGCGGCGCGAGGCACGCTCTTTTCACAACGTACGCAAAGGCGTTCTGACATCAGGCATGCTCTACATACTGGATCCCCGATGTCATTGCAATGAGGGCGCGCGCTTTTGCTACAACGAGAGCAAGGCACTGACGGGAACACTCTCGCGTAGCAGCTCCCGCAGTAATCATTGCCCTTATATACCTTGTGCACTTTAACGATGCCACGACCGCACTCATCGCAGTAGCGTGCCCCTTTTTTATCAACACTCATAGATTCCTTTTGCCGCTCGCATTAGCGCCTGGGCGCGCAATGCCCAAGATACTGCACCACCAACATGCTCTAGGCGACACACGTGGTCGATCAGCCATTTATCGTTATTTCTCGGCCTGGTGCGTAATCGCTCAGGAAGCAGGGCAACCGCAGCCGTAAGCCAGTTAGGCAACTCTCCACAAGTGCGAAACGCAAGCTGAGTCATACCAGCAGCGTGGGCAAAATGCAGAAAATTCACTGGCCAATCTTCAAGCAACTCATTAAGTACCGAAAACAGTGCTTCGCGTGAATGGGTGCGAAGACGCCTAGTCTCTTCTCGTATATCGACCGTGCAAATATGGATCGGTCGCAAATCCGGATGACTTTGCAATTGCTGTTTGATGAGACGCATCATAATGGAGGCGCCGTGAATAAATTCTGGTGTCGACAACAACTCCGGTCCGAGGCAATATCCATGGCCATCAAGACATCGCAACATTCGATACTGTACTGCCAAGGCAGTATCTGCGCTGCCCTTATCCTTGCCATCAAATGAGTGCAATACGGTACCGCACTGCCAGCAACGTGTTGGCTCATGCTTACACCGATGCGGCATCACAGCCATCTCACACGAAGGACAACAATCGCGCAGAAAGATTCCATGCTTCGGGCAAGCAAATACGAACGATAGGCGCCATGCACGTTGAAACACGGGTTCGTCTTTGAGGCACAGCGGGCAAAACTGCAATCCGAATCTCAAACGAAGTCGGTGATAAATACCAATCACGTTGATCCACCGCTGACAAGCTGGCCATTGCGGATCAGAGCTACTGGCACAACCCATGAAACCAAATAGGGTCATCGCCACGACGTCGTCAATAGTTAAGCCATAATAATGGGCAATCAAGGAAAGTGCTTGGTCGCTGAGCGAAGAATCGATGTCACGCGTCCAGATAACATTTTCGGGAAAGGTCACTGCTGTAAATCGATATGGGCTCAACCCATGCCGGTGCGCCGAGCGTACGAGAAATGAGCTGATCAACTCATCCCTACCTGGTACAACATGAGCATACCAAGGCACCACTTCTATACTCGTCGCGCGATGTCGTCCCATTCGTCTTGTGCGGTCCATACCACATCCTTCAACACATCTCTATCGATTCGCTCCTTACCGCTCAGCAATGCGTGACTAGCCGCAGCCTTTAGTAGATTAACCGTAGAACCGATGGTCTCGCCAGCCATACTATAAATAATAGGCGCAAGCTCACGCGAGGCAAGATCGGACGGCTCGGCCAAAGGCAGGAGCCGCTGATAACTGGTAAGGAACCGCAGATACTCAACGTTCAGCTTCCAGCGATCGAGCGCTGCTGGATCAAAGCGCGACTTCATCTGCGGCTCCAAATTCAATGCGTTGATAGCCGCCTGGGTTCCAGCGGCAATGATCGAAATTTTTAGTACATTGCTAATACCCTTGATCGCCGCGAGCAAGTCACCCGCTCCTTTTCCAGCTGTAGTGAGGTTATTGAACTCGTCAATGACTAACACCCGTATACCCACTTGGATGAGTATAGATTTTGCCTGCTTTTTCTTAAGCAAAATGGAGTCTTTATCGCCATGCGAAATACCCATAGCCCACAGAATCTCCGACCAAAATTCCGATTCGCTGGGCGTCTCCGGCATGGATATCTGTAATACCGGTGAGATTGCATTGCCCGTCGCTGTCATTTGAACCGGATATCGTGAACAAAAGCGCTCCACGATGGAGCTTTTGCCGTTTCCGCTTCTTCCCACAATGAGAACGCTGGGCATACGTAGTGACTTGGGATATACCAGTAACTGATCAAGCCTGTTCATGATCTGTGTCGCACGTGTGTAGCCGACCCATCGATCGGTCTTACAAAGCATGACACGCTCGTCAGTAGGAAGCTCCAGCATGGCAGCCGTTTCAGGCTCTAAGTGATCCATAGATCTCATCGGGTAAGCGATACATCGTCAAAAGGGTTAACTGGGTGCGCAAATGGGTCTTCCTCATTGTCAAACAATGACTTCAAAGGCGGTGACAGCCGTGGAGTCTTAGTTTCTTCTACAGCTTCCGCCTGCTTTTTCAACGGGGAACGCGCGGCATGCCGGCGTGCCGACTTTGTCTTGTGCAATGATTTTTCCACCGCCTCGCGTAGACGTCCAAGCGCCTCAAAGATCACATCTTCATCAACATCATGTTTACCTTGCTCCTTGAGCGTTCGGCGTACTTCCTTTAGCTCCCATGCGCTGATCGGGGGGTGGCCAACATTTGCATACGGTATCGGGAAGTAGGCCTTCGCAATAGGATCAAAGAAAAAAATCTTGCTGATGTCGCGTGGGTCTCTGCGCACAAGAAACTGCCTTCGGGCGTTAGGATTGTTGGGATCGACAGAATTAATGTATGGGTCTAAGACTGGATCGTAGTAATTGATGAGATCAATTTGGATGCCGTATTGCTGTACAGACCGTTCAAAGAACGGTAAAAAGTCGAGCAACAGCTTCACCGGATCAGTAGGCACTGGCAGTATGCCAATACCAGGGCTCGTCGCGTTGCCCAAGATACCTAGCTCCCATTTCTTCCGTGGCGGCATGCCTAGTTCAGAATGATTGCGCTGATGGTAGACATTGACGATGAACTCAACGAGATGATATTCAAACTCCTTCAACGTCAACGCGGACTCCGCCTCTGAGTCGTATTTAGCGCGGTGCCGAGGATTGGAAAACGTCGTACCTGGCAACTTATGAATTTGGTTCGCCAATGTTCCCATGTAGCGCTCAATGTGACCGCCATAGTGTGGACGAAGTGGAGGACGCCACTGAAGGTCGATGGCGTACTCGTCGCACCCACGCTCTAACGCGGCACCACGAAACTCCTTACCGTTATCGCTATGAACCACGTTCATGACTCCCCATACTGGCCAGTCGCCACTGACACCAAGTCCAGCCATATACTCGCGCTTTGGACATATGGCATGGGATAAGCACATCGCTACAGCTGTGGAATTTGGTTTATCGAACGTCACGTACAACCCAGCTACCATGCGAGTATTGACATCAATGGCTACGGTTAACCAGGGGCGACCGATAGGCTGACGATAGATCTCATCGACAAGAATGATGTCAGCTGGCGTATGGTCGATTTGCACAACTGCGAATGGAAAGTCTGCTCCTGGAAACTTCCCCTGCAACGGTTCATACAGATTGCGAGCCTGCTCCCTTTGGCCGCGGCGGCGCAATGTCTCGGCAACAGGCAGCATACTGATACGACTTCTAATCGTGTTGCCATGAGGGGCAGAAATCTTGGCTAAACGCGCACGGCGCTGAACTTCATCAATCACATCCTGCTTTTTCTTTCGCTGCTTGGTCAAATAGTCTTCATTGATCACACTGGCAATAAGCTTCTCTTGCTCAGCATTGAGCATGCGAGTGCCAGTCGCGCGCCCACGCTTTGTTGGCACTAGTGCAGAGACATTGCCAGCTTTTTGGTAGGCGCTGAGCCATTTATAAAGAGTTGCCGCGTGTACTCCCTGTGCAGTAGCGATCGCTTCGGCGTCAAGGCGCGTACGAATTGGATTGTCCAATAAAGGTTTGATAGCCTGAAATCGCCGCTGAGCTATGGCCCATTCCTTTTCACTGTAGAGGCTAAGGTCCTTCGTGAGTGGGATGTCTTTTGAGTCATCTTCAACGAAAGCTTCGAGTGTGTCGATGCGCAGTCGAGTACTCTCAAGCGTTTCCTCATCTTGTGCGAAAACGGTATCAACTGTCACCAAGTGTGTAATACGATACTTTTTGCCAGCTGAGCGAACTAGCTGTCCAGGAACCATCTCGAAGAAGCCTTTAGGTATTTTATTCATCGTCAGTACCAATCCAGATCCGCGACTGCATATTCAGCGGCAACTCAAGCTGGGTAGCAATCTCCCGATTAGCAACCATCCGCCACAGCTCAGTTAATGCAGCCATGCGTCTCTCATCGTCCGTATACGCCATTGCAAGCAGAGCTTGAGGCGTTGTTGGACCGAGTATGCGTAAACTGTATAAAAGCTGATCCTGGTAAAGTTGCTGCACTGCCATCCCACGGTACTTTCGCAAGAATTTGGCATTTTTCAAGAATGGTGTACGAATATGCTTTTCAGTCACGATCTTGAAACGCCATCCAACATCCCGGCATGCTGCAACTGCCTGCTTGAATCTGGGCCGAAACGTTAGAAAATCCTGCGCAAGGTTCTCGATCGGCTTTACTTCATAAACAATGACGATTGGGTCACGCCCTGGGTAAAGGTACTGGGCAAGTATGTCAGGGGTATAGCGCAGTTCACGTCCATTCGCGTCGTACAGAATAGAAAAAGGCTGCTCTCGTATCAACGTTACAGCAGGATCAAAATCAAGACAGATCAACCAGTCTCTCTCTAAGGACGATTCAAATCCTGCGCGTTCAGTACCGTCGACAGTGATCCGACCCGTGAGGGCCCGACGACTCATTCTGAGAGGCCGAACTGGAGCCAAACAATCCAGTCGCGCATTTAAGCCGGTTTTCATATCTAGTCGTATATTTAAATGTTGTCAGTCGTGTTTTTTGTTGTATGGTGCCGTAGAACTATAGAGTACGTCAAGATAATTTCAGTCGTGAATTTAGATAGAATTGACAGCGGCAACGTGCCGCGCCCGGGAGAAATCTCGCTGGCCCACTGCGGCGTGCTGTTTCTCGATGAAATTGCCGAATTCCACCGCCGGGTGCTCGACGTGCTGCGCCAGCCCATGGAATCGGGCGTGATCAGCATTTCACGCGCGGCACGCCAGGCCGAGTTTCCTGCCCGTTTTCAATTGATTGCCGCCATGAATCCCTGCCCGTGCGGCTATCTGGGGCACGCTTCCGGCCGTTGCCGCTGCACGCCAGACGCCGTATTGCGCTATCACAATCGTCTGTCGGGCCCGCTGCTCGACCGTATCGACCTGCAGATTGAAGTGGCCGCCATGCCGCCCGCGGCGCTGGGGCGACGTGCAGGCGCCGGCGAAAGTACGCAAGCGATCGCCGCGCGGGTAGCGGCAGCCTATGCCTTGCAGCTGGTACGCCAGGGAAAGGCGAACCAGCAGCTGAGCAACACGGAAATCGAACAACATTGTCGCCTGGAACCACATGGCGAACAGTTGTTACATGGCGCCATGACGCGCCTGCACTGGTCGGCGCGCACCTACCACCGGGTGCTGCGCGTGTCGCGCAGTATCGCGGACTTGGCGGGCAGCCCCGCCATCACGCAACCGCATGTTGCCGAAGCGATCCAGTACCGGCGCGTACTGCGCGAGATATAAGGCAAGCGGTGAACCCTACACGTGCACGATTGCGCGTGATTGGCAGCGCTGCTACCATCTGCTGATGAAAAAAACATCACTTGCCCTCTTTCTGGCTACGCTCGCGGCCGCCAGCATCCTGTCCGCCTGCAGTCCGAAATTCGACTGGCGCGACTATCGCAGCCCCGACGCCCAGTTTACGGCCCTGTTTCCGGGCAAGCCGGCCGTGCTGACGCGCGAGATCGATCTCGACGGCAAGAAAGTCAGCCTGACCATGACGGCCAGCGAAGTCGATGGCAATACCTTCGCCATCGGCAGCGCCATGCTCGACAGTGCGGAACAGGCACAAACGGCCCTGCCCGCCATGCAGACAGCCCTGTTGAAAAATATCAATGGTGTCGTGCGCAGCGAGAAATCCGCGTCGACGGCCAGCAGCACGGCGGCCGGCAGCCATCAACGCAGCGCGCTGAGCGTCGAAGCGACGGGGACGCAGCAGGGCAAGCCCGTCCTGCTGGTCGGCCGTTTTGTGGCGCAGGACAAACACATCTTCCAGATCATCATACTCGGTGAAGAAAGCAAGCTGTCGCGTGACACCATCGACACGTTCATGGACTCGGTGAAACTGGATTGAGACTTAACGATCGCTTAAACGGATGTTTTCACGGTAAACACGCTCTTGTAAATACGTGCGTTGTCCAACAGATGGCCCTATCCGGCTTGCAAATGTGCAATCCGGGCAATCGGACGGCCTGTGCGACATTTCAAGTCGTGATATTGTTTCGACACTAACAACAAGTTTCAGAAAGCGCTTATGTTGATCTCATTCAAATCCAAATCCTCCCCAGAAGTGCTGATGTACCAGGAGCATGCCCAGCGCATCCTCGACATCCTGCACAAGAACCCCACGCGCGGCGTCATCACGCCAGCGGAAGCGGGCGATGCCCTGGCCCTGCTGGAAAAAGAAGTCGCGGAAAGCAAACTGCATCCGGAAAATGACATCGAACACGATGCGCATACGCCGGAAACGCTGGAAGACGGCGAAACAGGCGCCCATGCGCGCGCACAAAAAGTGCATTTTTCACAGCGCGCCTATCCCTTGATGGAAATGCTGCGCTCGGCCAAGGCGGAGGGTGAAAGCATCACCTGGGGCATCTGATCCGATGAATGCTGCAGACGAAAAAAAACCCCGCACCTAGCGGGGTTTTTTTATATAACAAGCCTGACGATAACCTACTTTCACACTGGTTGCAGCACTATCATCGGCGCAAAGTTGTTTCACGGTCCTGTTCGGGATGGGAAGGGGTGGGACCAACTTGCTATGGTCATCAGGCAT
>NZ_JAZARC010000007.1:0-296182 GCF_036231865.1 Janthinobacterium sp. P210005 | reverse complement strand
CGGCAATGTTGGCCACGTGTTCGGACAGCGCGCCCAGCGCTTGCGCATGCAGGGCGAAGTCGATGGCGGGTGCGCTGTCGGGCAACATATTGTTGAATGACGCGTTGCCGCACGCCTGCTGCAGGCGGTTGATGCAGCCGTAACCCCGGTTGTCGAGCACGACGATGATGAGTTTTTTGTCCAGCATCACGGAGGTGGCGATTTCCGAATTCATCATCAAATAACTGCCGTCGCCCACCATGACGATGACTTCGCTCTCGGGCTTGGCCATCTTGACGCCCAGGCCGCCGGCGATTTCATAGCCCATGCACGAATAGCCGTATTCCATGTGGTAGCCGCCGGGCGTGCTGGTGCGCCACAGTTTGTGCAGTTCGGCCGGCAAGGTGCCTGCCGCGCAGACGACGATGTCGTTGCTGGTCGAGTCCGGTGAAGAGCGCTGCACGGCGCCGATGACTTCGCCGTCATACGGCAAGCCGGCCACCTCGCGCTGGCCGGTAATAGCCAGCACGGTATCGCGCCATGCGTTCCCAGCCTGCTGTGCGCGGTCCAGCCAGTGGCCCGCGCTGTTCCAATTAGACAAGTGCCGCGACAAGCCCTGCAAGCCCAGTGTCGCGTCCGCCTGCACGCCCAGGCCACGGCGTTTCAGCGCATCGAAAGCGTTGACGTTCAGGCTGACCAGTTGCGCTTGCGCAAACAACGAATTCGAGCCCGTCGTGAAATCCTGCAAGCGCGTGCCCACGGCCAGCACCACATCCGCCTGCGCCGCCAGGGCATTCGCGGCAGGCGAACCGGTCACGCCGATGGCGCCCAGCTGCAGCGCATGATCCCACGGCAGGGAACTTTTACCGGCCTGGGTTTCCGCCACGGGGATGCCGTGGCGCTCGGCAAACGCCTGCAAGGCGGCGCTGGCCTTGCCGTACAGCACGCCGCCGCCGGCCACGATCAGCGGCTGCCTGGCAGACTTCAGCAAGGCGGCCGCTTCTTCCAGTTCCTGCTCGACGGGCGGCACGGCGCGGAAACGCACGGTGCGCGGCGTAAAGAAATCGGCCGGATAGTCATACGCCATCGTCTGCACGTCTTGCGGCAGAGATAACGTGACGGGACCGCAGGCGGCCGGGTCCGTCAAGGCGGCAATGGCGCGCGGCAAGGCCGTCAGCAATTGCTCCGGATACACGATGCGGTCGAAGTAACGCGACAGCGGCTTGAAGGCATCGTTGACGGAGACGCTGCCGTCGCCGGCGTCTTCCAGCTGCTGCAACACGGGGTCCGGCGCGCGCGAGACGAACACGTCGCCGGGCAACAGCAATACCGGCAAGCGATTCACGTGGGCCAGCGCGGCGGCCGTCAACAAATTGGTGGCGCCGGGGCCGATGGAACTGGTGACGGCCAGCATGCGCCGGCGCATGTGGGCTTTCGCATACGCAATGGCCGAGTGCGCCATCGCCTGCTCGTTGTGGGCGCGGTAGGTGGGAAACACCTCCTTGTATTGGTACAGCGCCTCGCCCAGGCCCGCCACATTGCCGTGGCCAAAGATGGCAAAGGCGCCGCCGAACAGGGGGGTCAAGGAACCATCGCCCTCTTCCGTGCGCAGGGCGGCCAGGTAGCGCACCAGCGCCTGCGCCATGGTCAAGCGGATGGTGTTGTGTAGGGTGGCGCTCATGCTGCACGCTCCAGGCGGTTGCGCGTACGCTGCCACAGGGCAATGAGCTGCTCGAAGTTGGCGCGCACTGCGGCGATCAAGCCCGCATCGTCCAGCTCTCCGGCCAGCCAGCGACGGCTCGGTTCCTGGAAGATGGTGCGTCCCACCATGAAGCCGCGGCACGTCGTGCTGGCACTGGCTTGTTCAAAACTGGCGGCCAGGGCGGCAATCGGCGCGTTCAAGCCCAGCAGGACGACGCCACGGCAATACGGATCGCGCTCGTGCACGAGGGCATCGATGGCTTGCCATTGCTGGGCTGACATGCTTTCCAGCTTCCACCATTCCGGGTAAATGCCCAGGTTGTACAGGCGCTTGACGGCGCGCAAGACCGTGTCGTCGCCGTGCGGCAAGGCATCCGACGGTATGACTTCCAACAACAGTTCGTGACCGCTCACTTGCGCCGCGTCATACAGGGCCTTGATTTGCGCTTCCTGTTCCAATCGGTTTTCCACGGTATCGTCCGGGTGCAACTGCACCAGGCACTTGATCACGTGTTCCTTCGGCCAGCTGAGCAGGTGCGAACCGATGGAGCGGCCCCAGTCGAATTGCAGCGGATTGGAACCGGGCAATTCCACGGGACGGCCTATCCACCAGCCGCGCCCCGTCGCGTCGTTGAGCGCGTCGACGCCATAGCGTCCATCGATCAGCACGCCCGTCTTGCCAGCCAGTTGCAAGGCCGCTTCCGTCTGCGCCACGGCTTGCACCATCAGTTGCTTCAGGGCGCAAATAGCCGATTCGGGCGCGCCCGTCTGTTGCGCCAGCTCAAAGAATTGCGTACGGTGGTCGAAGGCAAACACGCACAGTTCATCCCACTGCGGGCGCGCCACCGTCGTGCGGTGCAGGCGGGACAAGGTGGCGTCCTGGTCCGGTTGCGTCAGTTTTTCCGCATTGGCCAGGAAATAGTCGAGCTCGATGGGCGACGGCATGGCCGGTGCGCAGCCGTGGCGCGACACGACGAGGGCGCCGCAACCGTTCGCGTAACGGCAGCACGCCCCGTAATCCTCGCCGCGCAGCCAGCCTTTCAAAAAGCCCGAGAGAAACGCGTCGCCCGCGCCCAGCACGTTCAGCACTTCCACGCGCACGCCGCGGTAGTTATACGCATCGTCCAGGCTGTGCGGTACCACGCTGTCGATGACGGCGCTGCCCAGCGGGCCCCGCTTGACGACGAGGGTGGCCAGGGTGGCGGCCCGCACGGCGCGCAAGGAGGCCATGATGTCGGCACCGCCGCCGGCGATCATGAATTCCTCTTCCGTGCCGACGATCAGGTCGAACTGCGGCAGGATCGCCTGCAAGTGCCGCGTGACACCATCGTTGGAAACGAAGCGCGTTTCGCCGTCCGCCTTGCCGGAAAGTCCCCACAGCACGGGCCGGTAATCGATGTCGAGCACGGTGCGCACGTTGTTGGCGCGCGCCAATTTCAGGGCCTGCGTGCTGACGGCGTGCATGGCAGCCGTCGAAAAATGCGTGCCGGTGATCAACAGCGCCTTGCTCGATGCAATAAAGGCGGCGTCGACGGCGGATGGCTCGATGGCCATGTCGGCGCAGTTTTCACGGTAGAAAATCAGGGGAAACGTGTTTTTATCCTTGATGCCCAGCATGACGAGGGCCGTCAGGCGGTCGCGGTCGATGCCGACATGGCTGACGTCGCAACCCTCTTTCGATAACGTGTCCGTCAAGAAACGCCCCATGTGGTCGTCGCCCACCTTCGACAGCATGGCGGACTTCAAGCCCAGGCGGGCCGTGCCGAAGGCGATATTCGCCGACGAGCCGCCCAGGTATTTGGCGAAACTGGTCGCGTCTTCCAGGGTGCTGCCGATCTGCTGCGCGTACAGGTCCACCGCCAGGCGGCCCAGGCAGATGACGTCCAGCGCGCGGCCCTGGGCAAATTGTGTCGGGTTATTCATGGTTATCCTTAAATCGTGACACCGTCGAGTTCACTCATCAGCGTTTGCATTTCCGCACCGCCCGCCATCATGTCGAGTACTTCATCCTTGGAAACAGTTTCCTTGGTGTAAGTGCCCAGCGATTTGCCCCGGTTCAAGAGGGTGAACGAGTCGCCCACGGGGTAGGCATGGTGCACATTGTGGGTAATAAAGATCACGGACAAGCCCCGTTCGCGCGCCTTGTAGATCAGTTTCAACACATTGAACGACTGTTTCACGCCCAAGGCCGCCGTCGGCTCATCGAGGATCAGCACGCGCGCGCCGAAGTGGATGGCGCGGGCAATGGCCAGGCATTGCCGCTCGCCGCCCGACATGGTACCCACGGCCTGGTGCGGGTCGCGCACCATGATGCCCATTTCGGCCAGCTTGTCGCGCGCCGTGGTAGCTGCGTACTCCATATCCATCACGGGCAGCACGCCGAACATTTTACGGATCGGTTCGCGGCCCATGAAGAAATTGCGCGCCACGGACAGCAATGGCACCAGCGCCAGGTCCTGGTAGACGGTGGCCACGCCCAGGTCGAGCGCTTCCTTCGGCGAATTGAAGCTGACGGGCTTGCCGTCAACCAGATACTCGCCGCTGGTGGGCCGGTGCACGCCGGCCAAGGTCTTGATCAGGGTCGACTTGCCGGCACCGTTATCACCGAGCAAGCAATGCACTTCGCCCGGTTTCAGGCGCAGGGTGACGTTTTGCAGGGCGATGACGGAGCCGAAACGTTTGCTGATGTTTTCCAGCGCAAGGATGTATTCGCTCATGGCTTATCTCGCTTCCGTGACACGGGCACGGACAAAGTTGTTGAACAGTACCGCGATCAACAGCATGACGCCGAGGAAGACGCGGAACCAGTCCGAATTGATATTGGTATAAGTAATGCCGATCTGCACCACCCCGAAGATCAGCGCGCCGAAGCAGGCGCCGACGACGGAACCGTAGCCGCCCGTCAGCAAGGCGCCGCCGATGACGGCCGCGATGATGGCTTCGAATTCCTTTTGCATGCCGCGGTCGGCGGCGGCCGAACCCACGTCAAATACTTGCAGCGTGGCAAACAGGCAAGCGCAGAACGCCGTGAAGACAAACAGCGATACCTTGATGGTTTTCACGGGCACGCCCACGTTCTTGGCCGCGTTGGCGTCGCCGCCGACAGCGAAGATCCAGTTGCCGATGCGGGTGCGGGCCAGGACGAAGCCGGACACCAGCGCCAGGCCGGCCCACCAGACGATGACCTTGGGGATGCCCTTGACCAGCGGCGCGCCATTGTCGAGCGCCGTGATCCAGCCTGCCTTGGCCATCCAGGCGAACAGCGACGTGCCCACTTCGCCATGGAACAGGGTCATGGCCAGCCAGTCGTCGGCGGCCAGCGCGCCGATGCCGCTGACGATGGTGCGGTTGGCAAACATGATGGACAGGGCCAGGGTCAGGCCGCGCAGGATGAACAGGAAGGCCAGGGTGACGATAAACGAAGGCAAGCGCGTCTTGATGACCAGGTAGCCGTTGAGCCAGCCCAGCGCCATCGAACCGGCAAAGGCGAACAGGATGGCGGCCCACACGGGCCAGTGGAAGTAGACGGAAGGGATGGCGATCATCATGCCGGCAAAGCCGATCATGGAGCCGATCGACAGGTCGAATTCGCCGGCGATCATCAATACGCAGGCGCCGATGGCGATGATGCCCAGGTAGGCGGCCACTTGCGCCCAGTTGATCACGCCGTCGAGGTTGAACATGCCGGAGTCGCCGGCCGTCAGGATAAAGAAGGCGAACACCAGGATGGCGCCCGAGATCGAGGCGAATTCCGGGCGGCTGAACAGCCGCTTGAGCCAGCTGACCTGCCCCACGCGCTCATCAAAGCCCTGCTTTTGCGGCGGCGTGCCCGAGGCGGCCATGCCACCCTGCTCCACGCTTAATTTCACGGTACTCATGCTATGTCTCCCTTGTTTTATAGCAACCTACCAGCCTCGACAGCAATTCCAGGGCGGCAGGACCCGCGCGCCGGCAAGCATGGCCTGCGCGCGGGGACAACGACTAAGGTCTTGATTGAACTGAAAAGCGGGTGCTTAACGGAACTGGCCGGCGTATTTCTCTACCTTGCCGATATTGTCCTTGGTGACATAACCAGGACCGGAACCGATATGGCGCGGGCCATACGATGGTGCCAGGCCGTACTCGGCCAGGCGCGCCTTGAATTTGGCGTTATTGATCAGCTTTTCGCGCACCTTGGCTAGGTCCGTGGTCTTGTCCTGCTTCATGATGGCCAGCACGGCAACGGGGATATAGCCTTGCAGGTAAGGTTGCTGGTCGATGGCGAACTGGATGCTGCCATCCTTGATGCCCTTCGAGATTTCATCGGACAGGTCGAACGTGGCGAACCACATCTTGCCCTTCAAACCCATTTTTTCCAGGGCCTTCAGCGAAGCGTGGGCCGAGGTGGGGCCCAGCGCCAGCACGGCCTGGGTTTTCGGGTTGTTGCGCAGGTAGGCGCTCAACTTGCTTTCGATGGTGGTCGGATCTTCGCCCGCATCCAGGGTGGCGGCCTTGAAATCGACGCCGATGGCTTCGGCAAAGCCGCGGCAGCGCTCGAATGACGACGGATTCGTCGCGTAATGGTTGACGCAAACGAAGGACTTGATGCCGGCCGCCTTGGCTTTTTCGCCGGCGCCCTTGCCTGCCTCGTATTCAGGCTGGCCCACGTGCATCACGGCGCCCAGCTGCTCGCTTTGCGCCAGGGTGCCCGAATTGATCGTGACAAACGGAATCTTCTTGGCAGCAACAAGGCCCAGCGGTTTTTGCAGCACGCTGAAGTCGGCGATGCTGACGATCACGCCGTCGTAGTTGCGGGCAGCCGATTGCTCGACCAGGCGCGCCATGTCGGCCAGGTCGCCGTTCGGTGGATTGCGGTAGTCGACGGTGACATTGAAGTCTTCGCCTGCTTGCTTGACGGAATTTTTAATCGTATTCCACCAGGAATCGGAATCGGGCGCATGGCTGATCAGCACGAATTTCTCGCCTGCCGCGTGGCTGGCGCTCATGCCCAGACCCAGTCCCAGGCCGAGGCCCAGCACGGCTAGGTGCTTCAGAAATCCCTTACGCTTATTGCTTTGCATGAATGTCTCCTTGAAGGATTAATTTTTATAGTTGCCAGCTTTTGTCGCGTGTCAGCGGGGAGCCGGAAAACCGGCAAGACCCGATGCACTGCGCACAGCTTAGGCCACAAAAAAGACAAATGCAATAAAATTTTCAAAATAAATTTAAATAGAAAATCATTTCTATTTTCTGGATTCACTCCTATAATTCTCGCCAGAACCAGCCGCCGCAATCCTGTTGCGCGGCCCAGCAAGCAACCGAGGAAAACACCATGGCAGCCACCGCCCCCATCGAACAGCTGATGCAGCACATTGCCGCCGAGTACGACAATCTGTCGCGCCAGCTGAAAGTCATCGCGCAATACATTGAAAAGCACCGTGCCAGCCTGATGCTCGAACGCATCAGCGACATCGCGGCCGCCTGCGACGTGCAGCCGTCCGCCATCGTGCGCTTCGCGCAGCGCTTCGGCTATACGGGCTTTTCGGAAATGCAGGACGTGTTCCGCCAGGCGTACACGGACCAGGCCGGCGCCACGCCCGACTACCAGCAGCGCATCCGCAAGCTCATTTCCACGCGCGACGCCGCCCTCAGCGCAGGCGACCTGACGCGCGAATTCGTCGGCGCCAGCCGCGCCGGCCTCGACGACCTGGCGGCCGGCCTCGACGACGCGCAGCTGGAAGCGGCCGTCAACCTGCTGTTGAAAGCGGAAAACATCTATGTGATCGGCGTGCGCCGGTCCTTTCCGATCGCCTCCTACATCGCCTACGCGCTGGAACACACGGACAAGCGCGTGCACCTGATTAGCGGACTGGGCGGCATGCACCGCGAACAGATGCGCAGCGTGCGCGAACGCGATGTGGCGATCGCCATCAGTTTCTCGCCTTACGGCAAGGAAACCCAGCAGTGCATCAAGGCGGCGCAAGACAAGGGCGCCAAGGTCCTGGTGATTACCGACAGCAAGCTGGCCCCGCTCGCACGGGCCACCGACGCGCTGCTCACCGTCACCGAGGGCAGCGCCTTCGCCTTCCGTTCGCTGACCAGCACCATCTGCCTGTGCCAGGCGCTGTTCATCGCGCTGGCATACAAATTAGAGCTCGACATCGAAGAAATCCACACCCCAGGAGAACATGATGATTGAAGTAGCGTTGTTCGGCGCCGGACGCATCGGCAAAATCCACGCGGCCAACCTGGCTGCCCAACCCGGCGTGCAGTTCAAGTACGTGGTCGACGTCAACCAGGAAGCGGCCGCCGCCCTTGCCGGCTTGCACGGCGGCAGCAGCGCAACTGTGGAAGCGGCGCTGGCCGACCCGGCCATCAAGGCCGTCGTCATCGCTTCCAGCACGGATACGCACGCGGACCTGATCCTGCGCTCGGCCGCCGCCGGCAAGGCCATCTTTTGCGAAAAACCCGTCGACCTGACCATCGACCGCGCGCGCGCCTGCGCCGCCGCCGTCAAGGAAGCCAAGGTACTGTGCATGCTGGGCTTCCAGCGCCGCTACGACCCGACTTTCAATGCCGTCAAGACACGCATCGAAGCGGGCGAGATCGGCACGCCGGAGTTGCTGGTGGTCACCAGCCGCGATCCCGGCCCGCCGCCCGTGAGCTACATCAAGGTCTCGGGCGGCATCTTCAAGGATATGCTGATCCACGATTTCGACATTTTCCGCTGGATACTCGACGATGAAGCCGTCAGCGTGCACGCCACGGGCAGCTGCCTCGTCGACCCCGCCATCGGCGAGGCTGGCGACCTGGACACGGCCGTCGTCACCATCCGCACGGCGAAAGGACGTTTGTGCCAGATCAATGCCTCTCGCCGCGCCGCCTACGGCTACGACCAGCGCTTCGAAGTGCTGGGCAGCGCCGGCATGCTGCAGGCAGGCAACCACAAGCCGACGGAAGTGACGGCCTATGGTTCCGTGAACGTCAGCGTGGACAGGCCGGAAGATTTTTTCCTGGAACGTTATCGCGTGGCCTACGCGCAGGAAATGGCGCACTTCTTTGACTCCCTCACCCACGGCACGCCGCTGCGCACCACCGTCCACGATGGCTTGAAGGCACTGGAACTGGCCGAGGCGGCCACCTTGTCGTGGCGCGAGGGTCGTGTCGTGATCCTGGCGTCGTAACTTTATAAACAACAATAAAAAATCTGGAGACACCATGTCATCCCCAACATTAAAAGTCGGCATCGTCGGCCTGGGCCGGCTGGGCCAGCGCCACGCCATCAACCTGGCACAGCGCGTGCCGAATGCCGAAGTCGTGGCCGCCTGCAGCCCCGTGCAAGCGGAACTGGACTGGGCCGCCAGCACGCTCGGCATCACCACCGGCTATGCCGACTACGATGCCCTGCTGGCCCACCCTGGCCTGGACGCCGTCTTCCTCGTCACACCCACCTCGCTGCACGCGGATCAGATCATCGCCGCCCTGCGCGCCGGCAAGCACGTGTTTTGCGAAAAACCGCTGTCGCTGGACCTGGCCGATTGCCTGAAGGTGGAAGCGGAAGCGGCGCGCCACCCGCAGCTGACCATCATGATCGGCTTCGTGCGCCGCTTCGACGCCAGCTACCATGACGCGCAGCAAAAGATCGCCCAGGGGCTGATCGGCAAGCCCTATCTGGTGCGTTCGCAAACCTGCGACCAGAACGACCCCAGCGGCGCCTTCATGCGCTTCGCCCCCACCAGCGGCGGCATCTTCCTCGATTGCAGCGTGCACGATATCGACCTGGCGCGCTGGCTGCTGGGCAATCCCGTGCCCAAACGCGTGTACGCGAGCGGCACCAACGCCATCCACACGGGCTTGCAAGCGTTCGGCGACGTCGACAATGGCCTGGCAACGGTCGAATTTTCCGATGGCAGCATGGCCAGCTTCATGGCGTCGCGCACCATGGCGCATGGCCATGAAACCCTGACGGAAGTGTTCGGCACGGGCGGCCGCCTGGCCGTGGGCAGCAATCCGCGCCTGAACAGGGTGGAAATTTCGGATGCGCATGGCGTACGCAATGAATGCACACCGGACTTCTATGCCCGCTTCGCCGACGCCTTTTTGATCGAGGCGCAGGAGTTTACGGATGCGGCGCTGGGCCGGCGCACCTTGTCCTTGACCTTGCACGACGCGACGGAAGCGACGCGCATCGGCCTGGCCATGACGCAAGCGATGCGCGAAGCGCGGCCCGTCGAGTTTTAAGCTGCCGGTGGACTCAGGCAGCCGGCGCAGGAAACGGTTGCTTGGGTTCCACGGCCAGCCGCAAGCCCATGGCATCGAGGATGGCCGTCAAGGTGCTCAGCGAGGGATTGCCTTCGGGCGACAGGGTGCGGTACAGCTGGGTAGGGTTGAGCTTGGCAGCCTGCGCCACAGCGGGCACGCCGCCAAAGGCACGCGTCAGCTGGCGCAGCACGGCCAGCAGTTCGCCATGGTCGCCATCGACGAGGATATTGTTGATCAATTCCAGGGCGAAGGCGGGATCGTCGCGGTACAGCTCAGCCATCGCTTCGTCATGCGAGCGGTCTCTTGGTGGTTTGCGGATGTCCTCGTTCATGTTCTCTCTCATGTCCCCTCTCCTTCCAGTCGTGCCAGCAGGCACAGGCGTACTCGATATCTTTCGGTTGCGTGCGCTTGTCGCCACCGCACAGCAATAAAATGATCTGCCCGTCGGCGATGGCGTAATACACGCGGTAGCCGGCCCCCACATCGATGCGCAACTCCCACACGCCGTCGTGGCAAAACTTGTGGTCGCCAAAATTGCCAAGAATCATACGCAGCACGCGGCGCACGATGGCCACCCTGGCCGTGTTGTCGCGCTGGCGCTTCAGCCATTCCGTATATAAATCCCTGCCCGATGACGTCAGGTAGTGCCGGATCTCATACATCATATTCGTCCATAAACGAAGAAAGGTCAAGGAGAAAATCACGTGTACATGTAAAAAAGAAGACCACGCCATCTTGCTACCAAACCCGCTCACACAGGCCACGAATGCCAGGTTCACTGAGCTACATCAAGATGCCTTTCGCTCATTGTTATAGGGAAATGATGTCGCCCGACCGTGCCTCACGCCTGGCTGATTGCGCTATACAATAAGCGCTGTCCAACCGTGAAGAACCCTGCCTCCATGAGCAACAACGACAGTAACTCCCCTTCCCTCGCCGACGTGGCCGAACGCTACGTCAAGCTGGTCCTGGCCATGGGCCAGCACGATGCCTCGTATGTCGACGCGTATTACGGCCCGCCCGCGTGGCAGGCAGCAGCGGTCAAACAGCCGCAGAGTTTGAGCGATATCAAGGATGGCGCAAATGCGGCGCTGACCCTGCTGGCCGACGCCTCTTGCCTGCGCGCCCTCAACCTGCGCAAGCAGTTGCAAGCCGTGCTGGCCAAGGCGGACATGCTGCAAGGCACACGCCTGGATTTCGACACGGAAAGCGCGCGCCTGTACGACGCCGTTTCGCCCCACCACAGCCGCGCATATTACGCAGAACTGGTGGCGCAGATCGACGCCCTGCTGCCTGGCGACGGCACGGTCAGCGAACGCGTGAACGCCTTGCGCGCGCAACTCGTCATTCCCGCCGACAAGCTGCGCGCCGTCATGGACGCGGCCATCCGCGCGGGCCGCGAACGCACCTTGCAGTACATTGCCCTGCCCGAAGGCGAGGATTTCGTGCTGGAATTCGTCACCGACAAGCCGTGGAGCGGCTACAACTGGTACAAGGGTAACTACCAGAGCGTGATCCAGATCAATACCGACTTGCCCGTGTATATCGACCGCGCGGTCGATCTCGGCTGCCACGAAGCGTATCCCGGTCACCACGTCTACAACGTGCTGCTCGAACGCGACCTGGTACGCGGCAAGGGCTGGATGGAATACTGCGTCTATCCGCTGTACTCTCCGCAATCCTTGATCGCCGAAGGCACGGCCAATTACGGCATCGAACTGAGTTTTACCGATGCAGAACGGCTGGCATTCGAACAGCAGGTGCTGTACCCGCTGGCCGGCCTCGATCCGGCGCTGGCGCCCCGCTACGCACAGCTGAACCAGTTGCTGGCCAAGCTAGGCTACGCCGACAACGACATCGCGCGCCAGTATCTCGAAGGCAGCCTGACCCGCGAAGAAGCGCTGGAATGGCTGGTCAACGTGCGCCTGTACCCGGCCGAAAAATCCGCGCAGCGCCTGCAGTTCTACGATGCCATGGGCGCGTACGTCATCAATTACAACCTGGGCCAGGACATGGCGAAAGCGTATGTGGAACGCCAGGGCGCGACGCGCGCCGAGCACTGGGCCGCCTTCCGCGACCTGATGTCGTCGCCGCGCGTGCCCAGCCATTTGCAGGCATAAGCCTTACTTCGGCGGCAGCCAGTACAGCGGCAAGGCCACGGCCAGGCACGCCAGCCCCGCCAGCAGCATGGCCAGCTGAAAACCGGCTGCCAGGGCGGCAACCTGCCCCGCCCGCTCCAGCAAAGCGGCGGCGCGCAAGCTCATCACGCTGCCCAGCACGGCCACGCCCAGGGTCATGCCCGCCTGGCGCAAGGCATTCATGATGGCCGAAGCCATGCCGGCTTGCTCGCCGCGCACGGATGCCATCACCAGCAAACCGGTGGCCGGCACGGCCAGGCCCATCGCCAGGCCCAGCAGGCCGAACAGGCTGCCGACGATGGCGTAGGGCGTCCGCGGCGCCAAGGTCGCCGTCGCCAGCAGCACCAGGCCCGCCAGCACATAGCCGCCCAGCATCATTCGCCGCAGCGACAAGTGGCGGCTGAGGCGGCCGAAGCAGAGGGAAACGACGCCCATGGCCGCGAACTGCGGCAACATGCGCCAGCCGCTGGCCGCCGCCGGCCAGCCCTGGATCTGCTGCAGGTATAGCGAAAAGAAGAACAGGCTGCTGTAGCAGGCAAAGCCCAGCACCAGCGACGCCAGGTTGACCAGAGCAAAAGTGCGTTCGCGAAACAGCCGCAGCGGCAACAAGGGACGCGGCGCGCGCGCTTCGACGGCAAGAAAGGCGATGAAGGCCAGCAGTGCCACGGCCAGCGACGGCCAGGCCTGCATGCCGCCCTGCTCACCCAGGGCAATCAAGCCATACGTGAGCGCGCCCAGCCAGACGATGCTGAGCACCTGCCCGGCACGGTCCAGCGCCGCCTGGTCACGGTAGCGGCGTTCCGCGATGCCCCAGGCGCCCAGCAGCATGGCCAGCACTCCCAGCGGCAGGTTGATCAGGAAGATGCTTTGCCAGCCCGTGACCTCCAGCAGCATGCCGCCCAGCAGCGGCCCCAGGATCAGCGCCAGCGCGCTGAAGGCCGACCAGCCGCCGATCACGTGCGCCCGTTCGCGCGGGTCGGGAAACGCATGGCTGAGTATTGGCATGGCGCCTGGAATCAGCAAGGCTCCCGCCACGCCCTGCACGGCACGCCCGGCCAGCAGCAGCGGCAGGCTGGCGGCCAGCGCGCACAGCAGCGAACCGGCCGTAAACAGGGCCACGCCCAGCAGCCAGATGCGCTTGTGCCCATGCCGGTCGCCCAGCGGACCGGCCGAAAGCATGCAGGCCGACAGGCACAGCGCATACGCGTTGATCACCCACTGCAAACCCGCCATATCCGTCGCCAGCGCCGTTTGCAGGGTGGGCAAAGCCACGTTGACGATGCTGATGTCGAGCGAGGCGAGAAAAGTGCCCAGGTAGGCGGCGGCCACCAGGGCCGCGCGGCGATAGCGCTGCATGGCGTGTCTCCAATTCATGAGTTCGCCTTCATCATAACTATCGACTGACCGTCAGTCAATTAAAACTATAGCCTTGCATGGCGGGTGCTTGGGCGACGCCCGCGCTTCACTTATACTGGGTGCATGACCACGACACGACACGCCAACCTCGCCCTGCCCGATGCCGCCGCCGCGCCGGCCCCCGTTCGCCCGCGCACCAAGCCTGCCGAAGTGCGCCTCGATGAATTGATGGCCGCCGCCGAGCGCCTGTTTCTCGACAAGGGTGTGGAAGCGACCACCGTCAGCGACATCACCACCCTGGCCGGCGTGGCGAAAGGCACGTTCTATCACTATTTTCCGTCCAAGCACGAGATGCTGGCGGCGCTGGCCGGACGCTATACGCAGCACTTCCTGGCCAGTCTGGAAACGGCCGTCGACCTGTGCATGCCCGGCGACTGGGAAGGCCGGCTGCGCGCGTGGGTGCAGGCGAATGTGGCCACTTACCTGCGCACCTGGCAATTGCACGACATCGTCTACACGAGCCACCGGCGCAGCATCGGCATCGATTCTGCGGACAATCCCGACAAGAATGCCATCCTGGCCCAGCTGGGCGCCATCCTGGCGGGCGGCGCGGCGGCCGGCACCTGGCCTTTGCCGCAGCCGCGCCTGGCGGCGCTGATGATTTACTCGGCCGTGCATGGCGTGACGGACGACGCCATCGCCGCGCAGTTACAGGACAGCAGCGCCTTCGCCGCCGACGTGGCCGACGCCTGCCTGCGCATGCTGGGCCGCTGACGGCGCCCAGCGATGTGAACCACTCCTGCGCGGCATCAAGCCACGGCGCCTGGCGTCATCCATACTGTATCGATTGGAGACACAGGCAATGAACCGGATTCTTTCCCGCATCCCCGCCCTGCTGCTGGCCCTGGCCTGCCTTGCAGCCTTCCTGCCGCCGGCACTGGCCCGCGATGCTGCCGTCGCGCCCGCCCTCAGTGCGCGCCAGCAGGCGCTGATGGCGACCGTCACCGGCAGCGCCGCCCATCCGCGCATCCTGCAGGTGCGCCTCGATGAACTGCATCCGACCCAGCCGGCCATCGGCTACGACCAGGTGTACTACAAGCTGGGACGCTATGCGGCCGAAGAAAAACATATCGCCGACATCGCCAAACCGAAGAAATTCGCCGACCTGTGCGAAGCCAATGGCCAGGGCGACGTCTTGCCCGGCACGGCCAATGTGGCCGGCGCCACGCTGGCCACGCCACCGCCCGGCTACCGCTGCAAGGCGGCCGTGGGCAGCCGTCCCGACGACATGAAGACTGTCGTCATCGGCCCGCGCGGCACCTTGTACCTGACCGATGGCCACCACACGTTTTCCAATTTCTGGGATGCCGATGGCGGGCGCAACCACCAACTCAAGGTGTGGGTCAAGGTCAGCGATAATTTCAGCGCGCTGGGCGAAACGGCCTTCTGGGCCCGCATGCGCGCGGAAAACAAGGTATGGCTGAAAAACGGCCGGAACCAGGCCATCACGCCGCAGCAGTTGCCGTCCGCCATCGGCCTCGCATCCCTGGGCGACGATCCCTACCGCTCGCTCGTGTACTTTACGCGCGAGATCGGCTACAAGCCGCCCGGCCAGGCCACGGAATTTCTCGAATTCTACTGGGCCGACTGGCTGCGCCGCAAACCGGCGCTGGACCTGGCGCGTGTCGACTTGCTTGATCCCGCCGCGTATGCCAGCACCATCCTGCTGGCGGCGCAGGCGATGGTGGCGCTGCAACCGGCGGAGCCCGTCAGCGGCGGCAAGCGCGCGGCGGACCTTGGCGCGCTGCGCGAAATCGACCATGCAGCGTTCGACGAACTGACCGAAGACAAGGGCAAGCTGGGCTACGCCATCGACTACCGCAAGTCGCTGCTGCGTCAGTAACATCCAGGCGTGTCATCATCCTGACATCTGCGCCCGCTAGCATGTCGGCACTTTTCAGGCCGACATCACGGGACACCATGTACAAGCACAGCATCCGCCGCAGCACCATATCGATTGCCATCGCCCTCGCACTGGGCGCCAGCCTGGCCGCCTGTGGCGGCACAGACTATCGCGGCACCACGGCGCCCGTCGTCCCGGTGGACCCCGTCACCCCGGCACGCATCCTGAACGTGGTAGCGGCCACCGGCAAGGCCGTGGCGAATGCTTCCGTCTCCGTGCTCGACGCCGGCAAGAATGTCGTCGGCAGCGGCACCACGGACGCGACAGGCAAAGTGGCCATCACCCTGGCTGCCGCGGCGAAGGCGCCCTTCCTCGTCTCCGTCACGCCGGCAGGCGGCACCACCCTGTACGCGCTGTCGCTGAAGGAAAGCGCCGTCAACCTGACGCCGCTCACCTCCGTCATCGCCATGCAGCTGCTGGGCAGCATCCCCTCGAGCGCGTCTCCCGCCAGCCTGGCCGCCATCGATGCGGCCAGGCTGCAAACGGCGCAGACGCAGCTGGGCACGGCCCTGGCGGCGCCCCTGCAAACCCTGGGCATGGCGGCCAACTACGACTTCGTCAATGGCGCCCTGACGCCGAACAGCAAGGACCCGGCCGACGTCCTGCTCGACAACCTGCAGGTAAAACAGAGCGGCACGGATATCGACATCGTCAATGCCAGCGGCAGCATCGTCGCGCAAATCATCGATGGCGGCGCGCCGCTCGCCACCGGCAAGAGTGTGCTGGAAACGCCGCCCGTGCTCAGCGCGCGCCAGCAAGTGCTGGCCGCCACGGTTGCCGGCACCGATGCGGCGCCCGTCTTCCTGCAAGTGTCGCTCGACGAACTGCATCCCACGCAGCCAGCCGTCGGCTACGACCAGATCTACTACAAGCTGGGCCGCTACGGCGCGGAAGACCTGGTCATGGCCAAGACCAACAAGCCGAAGAAATTCGCCGAACTGTGCGAAGCCAACGGCCAGGACGACGTGGTGAGCAAGACGGCCAACGTGGCCGGCGCCACCCTGAGCAATCCACCGGCCACGTTCCAGTGCAAGTCCGCCGTGGGCACCAAGCCGGGCGACATGAAGACCGTCGTCATCGGCCCGAACGGCACGCTGTACCTGACGGACGGCCACCACACGTTCAGCGCCTTCCGGGATGCCGACAATGGCCAGAACCTGCAGTTGAAAGTGTGGGTCAAGGTGACGGACAATTTCAGCAAGCTCAGTGAATACGATTTCTGGGCGCAGATGAAGAAGGTCAACAAGGTCTGGCTGAAGGATGGCGGCAACAAGGCCATCGCCACCAGCCAGCTGCCCGCGTCCATCGGTTTGAAGTCGCTGGGCAACGACCCGTACCGCTCGCTCGTCTACTTCACGCGCGACGCCGGCTACGTGGTGCCATCGACGGCCACGGAATTCCTCGAATTCTACTGGGCCGACTGGCTGCGCACGCAGCCCGGCATCGACCTGACCAAGACCGACACGCGCGACGTTGCCAGCTACATGGCCACCATCAAGAGCGCATCGACGGCGATGGCGGGCCTGAAGGCGAACGATATCGTCAGCCGCGGCGTGACGGCGCAAACCCTGGGCTGGACGGGCGTCTTCAGCCAGGCCGCGCTGGACGACCTGGTCACGCCGACGGGCAAGCTGAGCTATGCCGTCGCGTATAAAAAATCGCTGGCCAAGTAAGCGCGGCGCAAACGACAACGGCCCGCCTGTCAGCTGACAGGCGGGCCGTTTTTATGGACAACGTCGCTTACGCGATGCGTTCACCATTCTCCGGATCGAACAGGGCCGCTTTCGACAGGTTGAACGACAGCTGCATCGTCTGTCCTGGCAGCACGGCTTCGCGCGGATGCGTGCGGCAAGTCACGGCGGCGCCGTTCAGGCGCGTCGTCAGCAGGGTATCCGGGCCGGTCGGCTCAACCAGGTCGATCAGGCAACCCAGTTCCTGGCCCACGTCGCCGTGCGCGCTGCTCATGTCCGTGATCTGCTCCGGGCGCACGCCCAGGATCACGTCGCGGCCCGCATAGCTGCGCAGCTTGTCGGTGGCGAACGGCAGGGCCAGGCGCATGCTCTTGCCTGCGTTCTCGATGGCGACAAACACCTCATTGCCTTCGACGACGGGCTTGACGGTGATGAAGTTCATCGATGGCGAGCCGATAAAGCCGGCCACGAACAGATTCGCCGGATTGTCGTAGATTTCCTGCGGCGTGCCCAGTTGCTGCACCACTCCATCCTTCATGACGGCGATCAAATCGCCCATGGTCATCGCTTCGATCTGGTCATGCGTGACGTAGACGATGGTGGCCTTCAGGCGCTGGTGCAGCAGCTTGATCTCGGCGCGCATTTCCACGCGCAGCTTGGCGTCCAGGTTCGACAGCGGTTCGTCGAACAGGAACAGCGACGGCTTGCGCGAAATGGCGCGGCCCATGGCGACCCGTTGGCGCTGGCCACCGGACAGCTGCGCCGGGCGGCGGTCCAGCAAATGCGTGATCTGCAGGGTTTCGGCGACGCGGGCGACGATTTCTTCCTGCTCCGCCTTCGGCACTTTTTTCACGTTCAAGCCGAACGCGATGTTTTCGCGCACCGTCATCGACGGGTACAGCGCATACGACTGGAACACCATGGCGATGTCGCGGTCCTTCGGCGGCAGGTCGTTGACCACCTTGCCGTCGATGAGGATTTCGCCGGAAGTGACGCTTTCCAGGCCGGCCACCATGTTGAGCAAGGTCGACTTGCCGGAGCCGGAGCCGCCGACGAGGATCAGGAACTGGCCATCCTTGATCTCGATGTCGATGCCCTTGAGGACTTCGACGCCATTCGTGTACACCTTGCGGATGCTGCGTATCGATAAACTGGACATATTCTTTCCTTAACCTTTGACTGCGCCTGCGGTCAGACCGCGCACAAAATAACGGCCTGCGACCAGATAGACCAGCAGGGTCGGCAGCGCGGCAATCACCGCGGCCGCCATGTTGACGTTGTATTCCTTCACGCCCGTGGACGTGTTGACCAGGTTGTTCAAGCCCACCGTGATCGGCTGCGAATCGCCGCTGGCGAAGACGATACCGAACAGGAAGTCGTTCCAGATCTGCGTGAATTGCCAGATGATGCAGACGACGAAAATCGGACCCGAAATCGGCAGCACGATCTTGCGGAAGATCAAGAAGAAGCCGGCGCCGTCGATGCGGGCCGCCTTGATCAATTCTTCCGGCACGCCGATATAGTAGTTACGGAAGAACAGGGTCGTGAACGCCGTGCCATACACCACGTGCACGAAGACCAGGCCGGTAGTCGTATTGGCCAGGCCGAATTCGCCCAGCAGGCGCGCCATCGGCAGGATCACCACCTGGAACGGAATGAAGCAGCCCACCAGCAAGGCGGCAAACAGGATTTCCGAACCGCGGAAGCGCCAGTGCGCGAACACGTAGCCGTTGAAGGCGCCCAGGAAGGTCGAGATCAGCACGGCGGGAATCACCATCTTGATCGAGTTCCAGAAGAACGGCTGCATGCCGTCGCAGGTGACGCCCGTGCAGGCCGAGGACCAGGCCTTGGACCAGGAATCGAACTGCCACACGTGCGGCAGTGCCAGCAGGTTGCCGCTGCGGATCTCGTCGAGCGACTTGAACGACGTCGACAGGGTCACGTACAGGGGCACGATGTAGTACACCGCAAACAGGATCAGCAGCAGATATACAACCACCCGTCCGAGGGTGAGGCGATTATTGCGTGTAGGTGTCATCTCATCGCCTTTGCGCTGCGCGTTTCCAGGTACATCAGCGGCACGAGCACGGCCACGATGGTGGCCAGCATCATCATTGCCGATGCCGAGCCCAGGCCCAGCTGGCCGCGGGTGAAGGAAAACTGGTACATGAAGATGGCCGGCACGGACGACGAATTGCCAGGTCCGCCAGCCGTCAGTGCGATGACCAGGTCGAAGCTCTTGATGGCGATATGCGCGAGGATCAGCAGCACGCTGAAGAACACGGGACGCATGGCGGGAATCACGATGCGCCAGTAGATCGTCGGCAGGGATGCGCCATCGACTTGCGCCGCCTTGATGATTTCATCATCGATGCCGCGCAGGCCCGCCAGGAACAGCGCCATGACGAAGCCCGACGATTGCCACACGCCGGCGATCACCACCGTGTAGATGGCCATGTCGGAATTGACCAGCCAGTCGAAGGTAAACGAGGTCCAGCCCCAGTCGTGCATGACTTTTTCCAGGCCCAGGCTGGGATTGAGCATCCATTTCCACGCCGTGCCGGTGACGATGAAGGACAGCGCCATCGGATACAGGTAGATGGCGCGCAGCGCGCCTTCGGCGCGGATTTTCTGGTCCAGCAGGATGGCCAGGAACAGGCCGATGGCGATGCTGCAACCGATGAACAGGACACCGAAGATGCCGAGGTTCTTGAGCGAGGTCCACCAGCGCTCGTTGTCGAACAGCTCGACGTATTGCACCAGGCCGGCGAACTCGTAGTTCGGCATCAGCCGCGATTCGGTCAGCGACAGCCAACCGGTCAAAAAGATAAAACCATAGACGAATACCAAGCTGGCGATGAGCGTGGGGCCCAGCACCATCTGCGGTATCCATCGGTCGAATTGCTTGCGTATGGACATAGGACAGCCGTAGAAGTAGAACTGCGTGTGGCGCCGGCCTGGACGAACGCCAGGGCGGGCGCCTGCGATGCATGCGATGCAGCGGGCGCCGGCGGGAGTGCCGGCGCCGTCGTGATTACTTCACTTTTGCCGCTTTGGCCAGGGCTGCAACCGCGTCTTTCGAACTCATGTTGGTGTTCATGAACTTGGCGATGACGTCGGTCACGGCGCCTTGCGTGGCCGATGGCAGCGCCATGCCGTGGGCGAACGATGGCACCAGCCCGCCGTTCTTGTTGGTGGCGTCCATGTCTTCCATCGATTTCAGGGCGCAAGCGTCAAACTTGTCCTTGGAAACGCCGGAACGCACGGGGATGGAACCCTTGTTCAGGTTGAAGATCGACTGGAATTTCGGATTCATGATGGCGTTGGCCAGGGCGATCTGCCCTTTCTTCGCATTCGCATCCTTTTGCGTGAACATGGCAAACGAATCGATGTTGAAGGTGTAGGCCTTGTCCGTGCCAGGAGCGGCCACGCACAGGTAATCCTTGCCCGGCACCTTGCCTGCAGCCGTGAACTCGCCCTTGGCCCAGTCGCCCATGAACTGGAAGCCGGCCTTGTTGTTGATGACCATGGCGGTCGCCAGGTTCCAGTCGCGGCCTGCCGCATCCTTGTCGATGTAGGTCTTCACCTTGCCCAGGGTGTCGAACACCTTGAGCATGGTCGGGCCGGTCAATTCCTTCTGGTCCAGCTTGAGGATGGCCTTCTTGTAGAATTCCGTGCCGCCCACGCCCAGCGCGACGGATTCAAACACGGTAGCGTCCTGCCATGGCTGGCCGCCGTGGGCGATCGCGATGCCGCCCGATTTCTTGATTTTCTCGGCCGCGTCGAAGAACGCATCCCAGGTGGTCGGGGTGGTGGCCACGCCGGCTTTTTTCAGCACTTCCGGGTTGACCCACATCCAGTTGACGCGGTGGACGTTGACAGGGGCGGCAACGTAGTGGCCCTTGTATTTCATGATGTCGGCGACGACTTTCGGCAGCACGGCATCCCATTTGCCTGGAATGGCGGCATCATCGATATTGGCCAGCACGCCTTCCGCGCCCCACTCCTGGATCGACGGGCCCTTGATCTGGGCGGCCGTTGGCGGGTTGCCGGAAATGACGCGGGTTTTCAGCGCGGTCGCGGCGTTTTCGCCAGCGCCACCGGCCACGGCGAAGTCTTTCCAGCCGAAGCCGCTTTCCTTCACGATTTGCTGCAACTGGCCCACGGATTTCGCTTCGCCGCCGGAGGTCCAGTAGTGCAACACTTCCACGTCGGTCGCAAAGGCGCTGCCGGCAAATGCCAGGGTGGTCAACGCGGCCAGTTGGGTAATCTTGAATTTCAGTTTCATCTCCACATTCCTTTTTTGATCAAGCTTTTAGGGGGCTTCGGCATACGGGGGCCGAAAAAGGTGAAATCTGCGCCTGTACCGGCGCTCTTGTGCTCAGACCCGCTTGCAAACGGGCATCATCTTCAGTGAAAAGACGGCGCCGTGATCCATGAAACGACTACATTGCATTTATATCACGGGACGGCGCCAAAAACGCATCCGCGAAGGATGCGCCAGGTTGATCTGCATTACAAACATCAACACTGAACAAAACCGTCGCGAGCGGCAGTGATTTGTGGCTAAGAAGCGCAACCGTGCTAGAGCACGGTGAGCATCGCAGGCCGCAAAGCGCGCCGCGCAGCAGGTTTGGTTCGGTGTTTAGAACCAGGTTTCTACCTGGAAACCATAGGACGTGCCGCTGGTATTGTTGTTGTAGATCGGGCCACCGTTGTTCGACGCATTGACCGAGGCGGTGGCCGCATCGTTCCATTTGCCGTAGGTCACGAAAGCGCGCAGTTCAGGACGCGACCACAGGCCAGGACCAGCCGAGATCGTCGGCGCGATGGTCAGCTTGGTCAGGCGCTTGGCCGGCAGGCCGCCCGCTTGCGTCACGCGGTCCGTGCCCAGTTCGCCCACCAGCTTGAAGTTGTCGGTGAATGCGTACACAGGGCGCACGCCAACCGAGGTCCAGGTCGAGGAACCGTTGGCGTTCGACTCGTCTTTTTGCCACAGGGCAACGAATTCCATGCCGAAGTTGGCCATCGGCTGGATCGCCATGTCATTGAAGATACGCGTGCGTTTCACGTCCGAACCGAAACTGGTGTCGCCCGAAGCGCCGAACTGCGCGCCCTTGCCCGTGCCGGGACCGACGCCGTACTGCACGCCGAAGGTATTGCCACCGCCAAACACTTTACCTTGGCGGTGGAAGGCCGACAGCTGCCAGCCATTGTGTTTCTTGCCGTACAAGTCGTTGTCCTTGCCTTCACCGATGATGTAGGTCGCGGCCAGGTCCAGCGTGCCGTTTTCATTGACGGGAATCTCGCCGTAGATGAAGTTCTGGCGCACGGCCGAACGGGTGCCGAGCAAGGCGCCCGGCTTGCCGCTGATCGTGCCGAGGCTGTCATCGAACTTGTTGAAATCGTTGTCCTTGAAGAAGGCATACGAGAATTTACCGGGACCAGCAGGAATGCGGTCCAGGCCGGCACCCGTGCCGTTCATATTGATGTATTGCAAGTCCAACATGTGGATGTCAGGACGGTAGTAGAAGCGTTTACCGATCCAGGCCGTGCCGCCGTTCAGGAAGTCGAGTCCCTGCGCTTCGACGTAGGCCTTGACGATGCCCAGCTTGTTGTCGCCGAAATCCGAGTTTGGCGCATAAGCGTTGACCCAGATGGTGGCCAGGTAGTTCACGCCGCCGGACTTGGCGATGGACTTGGTGTAGCCGAATTCCGTGTAGGCGTCGCACTCATTGCCCAGACGGTATTTCATGGTATTGCCACCCAGGCCGAAGCAGCCTTGCGAACCGCCGTCGCCCGACGTATTGCTGCCGGCGCCAGCGCGCAGGTAGCCGTGGAAGCCTTCGGAGTCGGATGGGTACATCGGGTCGGCGGCAGCGGAACCGCTGGCGATGGCTAAGACGATGGCAGCTGGCAGCGTTTTCAACACGGCCTTCAACATGGTGCGATGCAGCATGGTAAGTCTCCTCAGTAATTTATTTTTTATCTAGTCATTCGTGGCCGAATGTACTGGCCAGAATTCTTTCCAGCAGGGACATAGTAACTATACTACGAACAAATATCAACATATTATGTTGTAATCCTACGACTACTCTGCGACACTTTATTTGCGTACCGACAGGCGCGTTGACTGCCCTGTTTTTTCCGCTAGCGCCGCCCGTTTCCGGCACGGCGGACAAGCATTTACGCAGGCGTCCCGCATTTTTCGGCACGCGGCACGTATACGAATTAAAATCCTTGGTTTTTGCCATAACGACAGTGCGCCGCCAAGACAGCGCACGCAGACGAGACTAGGCACCGCCATGAAAATAGATGAAAAAATGGAAGTAGCAGGCAGCGATCCGGCGGAGCGTTTCAGTGAAGGGCCGCGCTTGCTGGCCGACATTGGCGGCACCAACGCCCGCTTCGTGCTCGAAACGCGCCAGGGCCACCTGGAAGCGGTCGCCGTACTGCCCTGCGACGACTACGCTTCGCTGCTCGACGCCATCACCGCCTATATGGATAGCAGCGAGGCGCGCGCCGCCGGTTCGGCGCGCGTGCGCCATGCGGCCATCGCCATCGCCAATCCCATCGACGACGACAATATCCGCATGATGAACCATCACTGGTTCTTCTCGATCGAGGCCATGCGCGCTACGCTGGGCCTCGACACCCTGCTGGTGGTGAATGACTTCACGGCGCTGGCCATGGCCCTGCCCTATCTGCGGCCCGACCAGCGCCTGCAGATCGGCGGCGGCATGGCGCGTGCCGACAGCGTCATCGGCCTGCTCGGTTCGGGCACGGGCCTGGGCGTGTCGGGCATGATCCCCGCCGAAGACCGCTGGATCGCGCTGGGCAGCGAAGGGGGCCACGTCAGCTTCGCGCCCTGCGACCAGCGCGAGATGGACGTGCTGTCCTTCGCCTGGCGCGAACTGTCGCACGTCTCGGCCGAACGCCTCGCTTCCGGGCGCGGCCTGGAACTGATCTACCGCGCCCTGTCCGAGCGCGCCGGCAAGCCCGATGCGCTGCCGCTGCTGGCCGCCGAAATCACCAGCCGCGCCCTGAACAATGAATGCGACGTGTGCCTCGAAGCGGTGGACTGCTTCTGCGCCATCCTCGGCTCCATCGCCGGCAATGTGGCCATGACCCTGGGCGCGCTGGGCGGCATCTATATAGGCGGGGGCATCGTGCCGCGCCTGGGGCCCCTGTTTGAACAGTCGCAGTTCCGCGCCCGCTTCGAGCAAAAGGGCCGCCTGAACGAATACCTCGCGCAGATTCCCACCTTTCTGATCACGGCCGAACTGCCGACTTTCCTCGGCATCGCCGCCATCCTCGCGCAAAAGCTCAAGCGCGCCCACTCCGGCGCGCCCGTGCTCGAATCCGTGCGCCAGGCGCGCGGCAGGATGAGCCCCTCGGAATGCAAGGTGGCCGACTGGGTGTTGAAGGAGCCGAACGCCATGCTGACCCTGCCGATTGCCGAAATCGCCCAGCGCGTCGGCGTGAGCCAGCCGACCGTGATGCGCTTTTGCCGCTCGATCGGCGTGCAGGGCCTGGCCGACTTCAAATTGAAGCTGGCGTCCGGCCTGACGGGCGGCGCCATCACGGTGGCCCACTGCCACGTGGAGATATCGGATTCCGACGCCGAACTGGCGCGCAAGGTGCTGGGCAATAACGCCTCGGCCGCGCTGGCCCTGCGCGACATGCTCGACGTCAAAGCGCTGACGGCCGCCATCGAACTGCTGCGCGGCGCGCAGCGCGTGGAATTGCTGGCCGTGGGCAGCGCCCGCGTGGTGGCCGACGACATGCAGCACAAATTGCTCAACCTGGGCATCGTCAGCAGCTTCTTTGCCGACCCGCAGGCGCAGGAAATGAGCGCCGCCATGCTGAAACCAGGCGACGTGGCGCTGGTCATTTCCCGTTCCGGCGCCCTGCCCGACCTGCTGCGCACCGTCAAGGTGGCGCAGGGCTGCGGCGCGCGCGTGCTGGCGATTACGGCCAGCGGTTCGCCGCTGGCCAAGCTGGCCGACGTGCTGCTGACCTTGAACCACCCGGAAGGCAACCTCAATTTCGTGCCCATGATCGTGCGCCTGCTGCAGCTGATGATGCTCGATATTTTGTCCGTCGGACTGGCGCGGCGCGACACGGCGCAGCGCACCAGCGCCGCCGAACTGGAAGAGGGGCAATTGCACGGCATGCGCATCAGCGGCAAGCTGAAATTCGGTGGCCACCTCGAATAAGGCGGCGCACGCCGCCCCCACCTCCTCCGACGCCGCCAGCGGTGCCACCGTGCACGACGTGGCGCGCGTGGCCGGCGTGTCGGCCATGACGGTGTCGCGCGTGATCAACGGGCGCGCCAGCGTCAGCGCGGCCACGCGCGACAAGGTCGAGGCGGCGATCGCCAGCCTGCACTACCAGCCCAACCTTGCGGCCAGGGCGGCGCGCACGGGCACCCTGCGCATCGGCCTGTTGTACAGCAATCCGAGCGCGGCCTTCCTCAGCGAATTTTTAGTTGGCGCCATGGATCAATGCCGCCAGGGCGGCGGCCAGCTGCTGCTGGAACGCTGCGAAGACCTGGACAGCCAGCGCGCCGGCA
Organism: Janthinobacterium sp. P210005; assembly: GCF_036231865.1. NCBI lineage: Bacteria > Pseudomonadati > Pseudomonadota > Betaproteobacteria > Burkholderiales > Oxalobacteraceae > Janthinobacterium > Janthinobacterium sp. P210005. Next base: position 270,538 of record NZ_JAZARC010000007.1, on the reverse strand, counting down.
TCGATTGCCTGGTGGCGGCCGGCGTGGACGGCATCCTCGTGCCGCCGCCCCTGTGCGATTCGCCGGAAGTGCTGGCGCAGCTGAACCGGATGGGCATCCCCGCCATCGCCGTGGCCACGGCGCGCCCCTCGCCCGGCGTTTCGGCCGTACGCATCGACGATTACGAGGGCGCGCTAGCCATGACGCGCCATTTGCTCGCGCTGGGCCACCGCGACATCGGCTTCATCGAGGGCGATCCGGCGCACACGCCCGCCCTGCTGCGCCGCCAGGCTTTCGAGGACGCCATGCGGGAAGCGGGTTTGCGGGTAGCGCCGCACAGAGTGGTGCAAGGTTACTTTACGTATCGTTCGGGTCTCGACGCGGCGCGCCAGCTGCTGGCGCAAGCACCGCACCCCAGCGCCATCTTCGCCAGCAACGACGACATGGCCGCCGCCACCCTGGCCGTGGCGCACGGCATGGGCTTGCAGGTACCGGCGCAATTGAGCGTGTGCGGCTTCGACGACACGCCCGTCGCCACCACGGTCTGGCCCGAGCTGAGCACCATCCACCAGCCCATCGCCGACATGGCCCGCGCCGCCGTCAATCTCGTCATCGACGAAATCCGCCAGCGCCGCGCCGGAGAGACGGTGCCCGCCACGCATCATTTGATGGCGTTTACCTTGATGGCGCGGGCGTCGACGGGGGAATGTGCTCCGGTCGGGCACATTCCGGTCGCAAAGTGACTGCCCCCACCAACCCGTCGAGCGCCCCTTAGCGCACCACCGTGCGCTGCACCAGCGACTCCACCAGTTCCACCGAAGGGGGAGCGCCGCCGGCCGCCAGGCAGGCGCCCGCGCCCGCCGCGACGGCAAAGCGCAAATGCTGGCCGCCATCGGCCTCGGGCCGGTACATCAGGCTGTACAGCAAGCCGCCGATGCTGGCGTCACCCGCCCCCACCGAATCGACCACCTCGATGACGGGCGGCGCCGCCTGCCATGTCTGCTCGCCCCGGTACAGCGCCGCGCCTTGCGCGCCGCGCGTATACAAATACGTGGCTTGCGGATTCCAGCTGCGCAGCATGGCAAACGCGCCATCGATGTCATCATGGCGGAACAGGCCCGCCAGGTCTTCGTCCGACACCTTGATCACGTCGGCCAGCTGCGTCATGCGGCGCAAGGTGGCGTCGTAGCGTTCATCCATCATGATGCGGAAATTCGGGTCGTAGCTGATCTTCACGCCAGCCGCCTTCAATTCCTGAGCCAGCGCCACCAGCTTGCCCGCCAGCGGTTCGCGCGCCAGGCTGATGCCGCCGAAATGCACCCACTGCGCCCCCTGCATCCAGCCGGCCGGCAGGAGCGACGCGTCGAAATGCAGGTCGGCGCTGTCGTCGCCGATGAAGTAATAGGTAGGCGGATGCAGTTCATGCACGATGGCCAGCAGCGGCGACTTCGCATGGCGCTGCAGGAAGCGCATGTCCAGGCCCGCCGCCCCGGTCGCCTGCGCCAGAGCGTCGCCGAAGACGTCCAGGCTGACGCCGCCCGCAAAGGCGCTGGGCACGCCCAGGCGCGCCATCACGCGCGCCACGTTCCAGGTCGAACCGCCCACCTGGCTGTTCCAGGAGTCGGCGCCCGTGCGCAGCATGTCCGTCAGCGCTTCGCCGGCCGACACAAAGCGTGGGAAATTGGCGGCGCTCATACTGCACCGCCGATCACGTTCAGCACTTCATAGCAAGCGCCCATGGTGTGGTAATCGGTCTTGCCGGCCGGGCTTTTCTCGTTGCTGATTTTTTGATTTTCAGGCGTCAGGATGCGGTACCAGGCGCCGTGTTCATGGTCGACGAAGTGCGTCCAGCTGTAGTCCCAGATCTTGTCGTAGCTATGCCAGTAAGCCTCGTCGCCCGTGCGCACGGCCAGCACGGCGGCCGCCGCGAAGCTTTCCGCCTGCACCCAGAAGTATTTGTCGCCGTCGCAGATCTCGTCCTGCGGGCCGAAACCGTAGTGGATGCCGCCATGTTCGCCATCCCAGGCCTTGGCCAGCGCCGTGTCGTACAGGGCGCGCGCACGCGGCAGCAGCCAGTCCGATGGGCCGGCCATGAACCGGCTGTGGCGCTCCATGATCAACAGCAGCTTGGCCCATTCCGTGAAATGGCCGGGCTGGTAGCCCCACGGACGGAAGATATTGCTCTTGTCGTGCAGGTTATAGTCCCAGTCGATCGACCAGTCGGGCTTGTAGTGCTCCCAGATCATGCTGTTCGCCAGACCCGCCTGACGGACCGTGATGTTGTGCGCCAGGGTTTCGGCGCGGTGCAGATATCTCGCTTCGCCCGTCGCCTCGAACGCGGCCAGCATGGCTTCGCAAGCGTGCATATTGGCGTTCTGACCCCGGTAGCCGTCCAGAGTGGACCAGTCGGCACTGGCCACGTCCGCATACAGGCCGTGTCCGGGCAGCCAGAAGCGCTGCTCCATCAATTCGAAGGTCTCGTCCAGATACGCGCGCGCTTCCGTCACGCCAGCTTGCAAGGCATGCGCATAGGCCAGCAGCACGAAAGCCAGGCCGTAGCAGTGATTGGCGCCGTCTTCCACCGTCTTGACGCCGTCTTTCCAGGACAGTTGCCAGGCGTAGCCGCCCGTGGCCGGGTCGCGGTGCACGTCGCGCAGGAAGGCCACGCCGTGGCGCAGGGCCGCCTGGTAAGCGTCATCGCCGAAGTGGCGGTACGCCATGGCGTAATTGAAGATGAAGCGCGTGCTGCTGACCAGGTGACGCGTACTGGCGTCGTACACCGTGCCGTCATCGAGGAAGAAGTGATAAAAGCCGCCGCTCGGGTCAAACGCGCGCGGGTGATAAAAGTGCATCGTGTGCTGGATATGCTTTTCGAGCATGTCCCTGGAGCGGAAATCGGGATTCATGGGTCTCTCATGATATTGTTATCGATAACAATGATGATAGCATGCCGTCCCCGCGCCGTCATGCCCGCTCAGGGAGTCTTGGCCAGCCTGAGTTTTTCGCGCCACAGGGCCGCCTGCGCGGGGTCGGCCGCCTGTTCCAGCTCGCCCCTATCGTACACCTTGACCAGCCGTTCGATGGCTTCCAGGTCGCCCTGCTTCGCCGCCAGCAGGTACAGCGCGAAGGGCTTGGGCGCCGGCCCTTGCCGGGTCGGGCCGCCCCGGCCCTGCTCCAGCAGCCGCGCGAAACCCGTCTGGCCGGGCGGACTTTTGGCGATGGCGGCCATTTCATACCAGCCCAGGGCCGCCTCGTCGCTCTGCGGCGCGCCCTGCCCCACTTCATACGAGTACGCCACATTGTTCAAACCGGAGGGATCGAGCGCCTTGGCCGCCCGCATGTACCAGGTGAATGCCTGCTTGCGCTGCGCCTCGTCCTGCGCCGTCATCATCAGGCGGTAGCCGATTTCATTGTAGGCGGGGATGAAGCCGTTTTCCGCATAGAACTTCAGCCAGTGCAGCGCGTGCGCCTGTTCTTCCGGGTTGCTGCGGATATTTTCATAGTGCATGGCCAGCGTGAAGTTGGCCAGTTCCACGCCTTGCGCGGCACCCTTGCGCGACCAGTATTCGCCCAGCTTGCGGTCGACGGCCATGCCCTGCCCCAGCGTGTAGGCCACGCCCAGGAAAGCCTGCGCCGGGCCATAGCCGCCTGCGGCCGATTTCCGCATCCACGCCAGGCCGGCGTCGACGTCGCGCGGCGTGCCTTCGCCGCCGTGCAGCATCTGCGCCAGCTCCAGCTGGGCAGCCGCATCTCCCCCTTCCGCGGCCAGGCGCGCCTTCCCGAAGGCGGCGACCTTGTCCGGCGACAGGTCGGCAGGACGGTCGACCACGGCCCGCACCCTTGCGCGCATGTCATCGAGGCCGGACATATCGAATTCGACCAGCGCCGGATGCTGGCGCGGTGCGTTGGTGGACGCTGGCTGCGCCAGCACGCTCTGCGCCAGGGCCAAGCTCAATACCAACAGGATGGTCTTCATTTGTTTTCCTTCTCTGCCAGCTTGCCGCGCCATTCGGCCGCGTCTTCGGCATTCGCCTGTTCTCCCAGTTCGCCTTTGACGTACACCTCGATCATGCGCCGCATGGCGGGCACGTCGCCGCTCCATCCGGCCCGCTCGTACCAGACCAGGGCCCACTTGTCCGACTGCGCCACGCCCAAGCCCAGTTCATGTGCGCGGGCCAGGTTGCGCATGCCAGCCGGCTCCTTTTCACGCGCCGATCTGTAATACCAGTGGAAAGCCTCGCCGCGATCTTGTTCATCGACGGCTGCGCGCATCAGGTGCTCGCCCAGCGCATTGTAGGCGGGCACAAAGTGCTGCTCGTTCGCCGCCGCCTTCAGCCAGGTGATGGCCAGCGCCTGCTCTTCAGCACTGCTGTCGCCATCGATGTATTCCATCGCCAGGATGGTTTGCGCCTCTGCATCGCCCTGCGCCACGCCCCGGCGCAGCCAGTATTCGCCCTGCACGCGGTCGATGGGCACCTTGCCGCCCAAGGTGTAGGCCACCCCCATGGCCGCCTGCGCCGGCGCATAGCCGCCTTCGGCCGACTTGCGTATCCAGGCCATCGACTGTGACGTATCTTGCGGCGTGCCGACGCCCAGCTGCAGCATGCGCGCCAGGTCCAGCTGCGCCTCCACGTCGCCCGCTTCGGCCGCGCGCCGTGCCTGCTCAAATTCGGCGATGCTTTCCGGGCTATGGCTAGCCGCATCCGCCCTGACCTTGATGGCGAGCAGCTGCAGGTCGAGCAAGGTAGGAGGGGTCTGGGCCAGGAGCGGCAACGGCAGCAGGAAAGGAATCAGCAAGAGGAGTTTCTTGGGCATGCGAAGGTGTCGGGAAGAAGAAAACACGCATGGTAGCCGATGCCATGCCAGACAGGCGCGCACTGCACAAGAAGTTTGACAGGGCAAGCCGGCAGGCTTACATTGCACGAGCCCACCACTTACACAGGAATGCCATGAACCGCCTCGCCACAACCGCCTTGACCCTGCTGCTCGCCGCAGCCTCCGTGGGCGCCAGCGCCGCCGACACCCAGCTGGCCGGCTGCGCCGCCAAGCGCGAAAGCATCCGCAGCGAATTGCACCAGGCGCAGGAACAGGGCCTGTCCGACAAGGTCGCGGGCCTGACGCGCGCGCTCGACGAAGTCAACGCCCACTGCCGCGACAGTACCCTGATCGAGCGCCACAACAAGAAAATCGTCAAGGCGCAAGCGAAGGTGAACCAGACGGAGCGTTCGCTGCGCCTGGCCCAGGAAGCGAACAAGGAGCCGAAGAAGATCGCCAAGCTGGAAGGCAAGCTGGAAAAAGCCAGGGCCGAGTTGGCGGCCCTGCAGGCGCAACAGCCTTAAGCCTTCTCGCCCAGCAGTTGATAAATGCTGGAAAAATCCAGCGCGCCCGCCCCTGCCTTGCTGTGCAAACTATATAGGTTGCGCGACAAGGCGCCCAGCGGCACGCTCGCTCCGCTGGCCAGCGCGCTTTCCACGGCCAGCCCCAGGTCTTTCAGCATCAAATCGACGCCGAAGCCGCCCGTGTAGCCGCGCGACGCGGGCACGTTCTCGGCCACGCCCGGACATGGGTTGTACACCTCCAGGGTCCAGTTGCGGCCCGAGCTTTTCGCCATCACGTCCGACACCACCTTCGGGTCCAGACCATTGGCCACGCCCAGGCGTATCGCTTCGCTGGTGCCGATCATGAGTATCCCCAGCAGCATGTTGTTACAGATCTTGACCGTCTGGCCGCAACCTGAGCCGCCCGCGTGAAAAATCGCCTTGCCCATGACGTCCAGGTAAGGCCGCGCCGCCGCCAGCGCGGCTTCTTCACCGCCCACCATGAAGGTCAGGGTGCCGTTGGTGGCGCCCGCCGTGCCGCCCGACACGGGCGCGTCCAGCATCGGCATGCCCTTGTCCTGCGCCGCGCGGCCCACCTGGCGCGCCGCTTCGGTGGAAATCGTCGAACAGTCGATCAGCAGGGTGCCGGGCCGCGCCTGCGCCAAAATACCCGCGTCCCCAAGGTAGGCTCCCAGCACGTGGCGGCTGGCCGGCAGCATCGTGATGACGATGTCGGCCTGGCCGATCGCCGCCGCCTGGTCATCGGAGACCAGGCCGCCGCCGTCGGCGAATTGCCGCACGCTGGCCGGCAGCAAGTCGAAACCCGTCACCGCATGGCCGGCCCGCACGAGGTTCTGCGCCATGGGCAAGCCCATGTTGCCCAGGCCGATGAAAACGATATTGGTGCTCATCGCCGCCTCCTTACTTCATCGAAATGGTGGTATTGACGCCGCTGCCGCCGTCGTCCGGGGCGAACCAGCGCGCCGTGACGGTCTTGGTCTGCGTCCAGAAGTACAAGGCTTGCTTGCCGTTCGGCCCCAGATCGCCCAGCTTCGACGCGCGCGACCCCGTGAAGCTGAAGTAGGCGACGGGCACGGGAATGGCCACGTTGATGCCCACCTGCCCTACGTCGATTTCGTTCTGGAACTTGCGCCCCGCCCAGCCGGACGAAGTGAAGATCGAGGTGCCGTTGCCGTTCGGGTTGGCGTTGATGAAGGCGATGGCCTGGTCCAGGGTGTCCGTCTCCACCACGCACATGGCGGGGCCGAAGATTTCCTGCGTGTAGACGGAATTCGACGCTGCCACCTTCGAGAAAATCGTCGGTCCCATGAAATTGCCGCCTTCGTAGCCGGCCACCTTGTGGCCGCGGCCGTCGAGCAGCAGCTGCGCGCCTTCGTCCACGCCCGCCTGGATCAGCTTTTCCGCCCGCTGCATGGCTGCTTTCGACACCATCGGCCCCAGGTCGGCATCGCGGTCGCTGCCCGGCCCCACTTTCAGGGCCTGCGAGCGGGCGACGATTTCCGGCAGCCAGGAGCGCGCCTCGCCCACCAGCACGACGACGGAATTGGCCATGCAGCGCTGGCCGGCCGCGCCGAAGGCGGCGCCGATCAGGTTATTGATCGCCTGTTCCTTGTTGGCGTCGGCCAGCACGACACAATGGTTTTTCGCGCCCATCATCGATTGCGCGCGCTTGCCCGATTCGCTGGCGCGGCGGTACACATGCGTGCCCACGTGGGTGGAACCGATGAAGGAGACGGCCTTGATGTCGGGATGGTCGCACATCATGTTGACGACGTCGGCGCCGCCATGCACGACGTTCAGCACGCCGGCCGGCAAGCCCGCCTGGTACATCAGTTCGACCAGATACATGGTCGAGGACGGGTCCTGCTCGGACGGTTTCAAGACAAACGTATTGCCGCAGGCGATGGCAATCGGGAACATGAAACACGGCAGCATGACGGGGAAGTTGAAGGCCGTGATGCCGGCGCCCACGCCCAGCGGCTGGTAGATATTGTAGACATCGACACCCGTGGCCGCGTTTTCCGCGATTTCGCCCAGCTGCAGGGTGGCGATCGAGCACGCGTGTTCCACCACTTCCAGGCCGCGCATGACCTCCCCTTCCGCGTCGGGCAAGGTCTTGCCATGCTCGCGCGTGATCAGTTCGGCCAGGGCGACTATGTTTTCGCGGATCAGGTGCTGGTACTTGAGCATGATGCGCATGCGCGCCGCCAGCGGGGTATTGCGCCAGGTTTTAAAGGCTTCCTTAGCCGTGGCGACGGCCAGATTGACTTCGTCGGGCGTGGAAAACGGCACCTTGGCGACGATTTCCTGCGTCGCCGGGTTGACGACGTCGCGCCATTCGCTGCTGGTCGAGGCGTGGTGCTTGCCGCCGATGTGCAGGGGGATGGCGGGGACCGGGGTGACTGCGTGAGTGAGGGCTTGGTTCATTTGAGGCTCCATTAATTCGATACGCGAAAGTCGCGTCACAGCAGCGGAAATCTGGGGTCAGACCCGGCGGGTCTGACCCCGGCACTCTGCTGATCCGCCGAAAATTATTTCTTGACCAGGTTGCACGCTGCCGCATCCATCGGCTTGAAGGCCTGGTCGGCGGGGATGGTCGACAGCACTTTCAGGTAATCCCACGCGCCTTTGGATTCGGCCGGGGTTTTGACCTGCACCAGGTACATGTCGTGGATCACGCGGCCGTCGGGGCGGATGGAAGCGTTGTTCATGACGGCATCCTTGATGGGCAGCTCGCGCATCTTCTGGGCGACGACCTTCGAATCGTCGCTTTTCGCCGCCGCCACCGATTTCAGGTAGTGGTAGACGCTGGAATACACGCCCGCCTGCACCATGGTCGGCTTGGCGCCCTTGTTGAGCGCTTCAAAGCGTTTCGCAAACGCGCGGCTGCGGTCATCGTAATCCCAGTAAAAGCCGTCCGCGTAGACGAGGCCCTGGGCCGTTTCCAGCCCCAGTGCATGCACGTCGGAGAGGAACACCAGCAAGGCGGCCAGGCGCTGGTCCTTGCCGCTGCCGATGCGGAATTCGCGCGCCTGCTTGATGGCCGATACCGTGTCGGCGCCGCCGTTGGCCAGGCCGATCACCTGCGCTTTTGACCCTTGCGCCTGCACCAGGAAGGACGAGAAATCCGATGCGTTCAGCGGATGGCGCACGGCGCCCAGCACCGTGCCGCCGTTACGCTTGACGACTTCGCTGGCATCCTTTTCCAGCGAATGGCCGAAGGCATAGTCGACGGTGACGAAGTACCACGATTTCTGCCCCAGTTTTGTCAGCGCCGCTGCCGTGCCGGCCGCCTGCGAATACGTGTCGAACATCCAGTGGAAGCCGTTCGGCGAGCAGTCTTCATTGGTCAGGCGTCCCGTGGCCGGGCCGCTGAACATGGCGATGCCGCCCTTTTCTTTCATGAGCTTTTGCACGGACAGGGCCACCGAGGAATTGGTCAGATCGGCGATGGCGTCGACCTTGTCGCGGTCTATCCATTCGCGCGCCTTGGAGGCGGCGATGTCGGCCTTGTTCAAATGGTCGGCCGACAGGATTTCAATCTTCATACCCTTGCATTCCGCTTTCAGGCAATCCTCGACGGCCATCTGGCTGGCGACGACGGAGCCGCGCCCGCCCATGGCCGAATACGGCCCGGACATGTCGGTCAGGATGCCCACCTTGACGACGCCATCGGAAATTTGCGCGTGCGCGCCGGTGAAAGACAGGGAAAGCGCCAGCGCGCCCATGGCCAGAACGGTTTTTTTCATGCGTGTCTCCTGAGGGGTGAGGGTTTTTCTTATATGTATATCTGCATTCTGCATGTGTAAAAATATGCACTCAAGTGAAATTAATGCATAATTCCTTTGCATAAATGCACAAGGAGAACAAAGTGCTCGATTGGGACAATGTACGGGTCTTCCTGGAACTAACGCGCAGCGCCGGCCTCGTCGATGCGGCGAAAAAGCTGGGCATCGACCATTCCACCGTGTCGCGGCGCATGCGCAAGTTCGAGGAGCAAGTGGGCACGCAGCTGTTCGACCGCAACTACGTGGGTTACCAGCTGACGCCCGAAGGCCACCGCCTGATGGAATACGCGGAAGCCATGGAAAGCACGGTGTTTGCCGCCACCGAGGAACTGGGCGAACACAATCGCCTGCTGTCGGGCCAGGTGCGCCTGGGCGCTACCGAGGGCTTCGGCGCCATCGTGCTGGCGCCCCACCTGGCGCAGTTTTGCAGCCGCTACCCGCACATCAGCGTGGACCTGATCGCCGTGCCCCGTTTCGTCAGCCTGTCCAAGCGCGAAGCGGACGTGGCCATTTCCATCGAGCGCCCCCTGTCCGGGCCGTATGTCGTGACCAAGCTGTCCGACTACCGCCTGAAACTGTACGCCACGCCAGCCTACCTGGCGCGCCACGCGCCGATCACCAGCGTGGCGCAGCTGGCGCAGCACCCGATCATCGGCTACGTGGACGACCTGGTCTTCAGCGCGGAGCTGCGCTACATGGACAACGTGGCGCCCGATTCCCTGCGCGCGTTTCGCAGCACCAGCGTCATTGCCCAGTACCACGCGGCGCGCGCGGGCCAGGCGCTGGCGATCCTGCCCTGCTTCGTGGCGCAGCAGTCGAATGAACTGGTGCCCGTGCTCGATGGCGAGATCGACCTGCTGCGCGCCTTCTGGATGATCTCGCCGAGCGAGCGGCGCAACATCGCCCGGGTCAGTGCCCTGTGGAACTACCTGCGCACAGCCATCGACCTCAATCACGCCTACCTGATGGGCGAAACGGCCACGCCCAGCTGGCCAAGCTGACTGCGCGCTACACTGTCGCCACAGACTAATTAAAGGAGGATGCCATGCTGATGGATGCAAACCAGGCCGTTTTGGTTATTGTCGACCTGCAAGGCCGCTTGATGCCGGCCATCCACGATGCCGGCCTCGTGCTGGCGCAAAACCTGCGCCTGGCGAAGATCGCCCGCCTGCTCGACGTGCCCGTGCTGGGCACGGAACAGAACCGCCAGGGGCTGGGGCCGAACGTGGAAGAGATCGCCGCCCTGTGCGAACGGACCTTGCACAAGACGCATTTCGGCGCCTGTTCTGATGGCTTGCAGGACATGCTACCCGCCGGGCGCGGACAGATCGTCGTCACCGGTTGCGAAGCGCATGTGTGCATGCTGCAGACGGCCATCGGCCTGCTGGAAGGCGGCTATGAGGTCATCATCGCCATCGACGCCGTCGGTTCGCGCCAGGCCGCCAGCCGCGACGCGGCACTGGCCCGCCTGGACAAGCTGGGCGCCCACCTGGTGACTGTCGAGATGCTGGCCTTCGAATGGTTGCGCGACTGCAAGCATCCGCGTTTCCGCGAAGTGCTGGCGCTGATTAAATAATACGCGAGGTTTAAGCCAGATCAAGCCCTTCGGCGGCCCATTTGCTAGCTTGGTAACAGCGCCGCCATTGCGAGCGGCGTGCCGTCCATCTCAGCAAGGGAACCATCATGGCCTATATCCTGCGAGGCAAGCTGTGCGGCTTGATCTGCGCCGAGTGTCCTGAAGCCTTATCCCACGTCATCGTGCGCCTGTACCGGCCGCGCGCGTCGCAAAACGTCACGGCGCTGGCCGTGGCCAGCGCCAAGGAAACCTTCGCCATCCTCACCGATGAAGAAGTGCAGGCGAAGGCCCCCTTCCTGCTGGCCGAAACGCGCACGGATGACGATGGCAACTACAGTTTTACCCTGGCGGGCGATTACCAGGGCGAGGCTGTCGAAGTCGATATCCTGTGCCCTACCGTGCCGCATCTGAAGCCGGGGCCGAAAGACCCCGTGCCGCTGCAGTTTTCCATCACCACGCTCCAGCCGCGCTGGCGCCAGGCCGACAATGATTTCCTCGCCGTCTGGGACTATTGCCTGCCGCAACGCTTCTGGTGCCTGGTGCGCGCCCGCTTCGGCGCCTGGACCATCTGCGGCCGGCTGCGCACCTGCGATGCGCCGCATGCGCCGATCTCCGGCGCCACCGTGCGGGCGTTCGACGCCGACTGGCTGCAGGACGACGCGCTGGGCCAGGCGATCACCGATGCCGGTGGACGCTTCCGCATCGATTACCTGACGTCCGACTTCACCTTGACGCCCTTCTCGCCCTTCATCAATGTGGAGTTCGCCAGCGGCCCCGACGTGTATTTCACGGCGCAGCTGGGCAGCGTGACCATCCTGGCGGAAACGCAGGCCAACGGCCGCCAGCCGGGCCGGGAAAACGTGGGCCACTGTTTCTGCGTGGAATTGTGCTCGAAAGAAGTCTTGCCGCCCGACGTGGAAGGCGTGCCGCACTGGCAGCAGGTGGAAATCTTCGACATCCACCCGTTTCCCTCGCTGGCGGGCTTTTCCCCGCAAGGCTATGCGGGCGGCGCGGGCGCCTCGTATGTCTTCGCCGGCGGCGTCACCCTGAAGGGCAATTGTCCGCTGCGCAACAGCGCCATCCCCGCCAACCCGCTCGAATACCGCTTCCTGATCGGCGAATGGTCCTGGCCCGGCGGCACGGACGACCCCACGGCGCTGCCCACGGTGGCGCCGGCCAGCCTGGCGCCGTTGACGCAAGTGCTGGGCACGCATGTCGGTTATGTGTTTTATACGAATGGACTGGGCCTCGCCGATTCGGCGCCCGTCATCGTCGATGCGGGCGATCTGCAAGCGGGCGGCTGGATACGGGTGGACGGCAAGCCCGTCACGGTGGACATGCGCGACGGCACGACGGCCATCGTCAACGTAGCGCCCAACATCTTCCTGCGCACGTTTGATTTGCTGACGGTGAACACGCCGGCCATCACCAGCCTGCATCCGGCCAAGCTGCCGGGCGGCTTGCCCATCCTCGATGCAGGCCGCAGCCTGACGGCGGCCGAAAGCGAACCGATACGCCGCTACCGCCTGGGCTTCGAGGTGCGCGACGGCATCAGCCTGGCGCAGGTGGCGACGGACGGACTCGACTCCATCGTCTTCGACAACTCGCCCGTCATCGTGGCGCTGGACCTGGAAGAGCTGCGCAGCAATGCCTGCAACCCCATCGCGGGCGGCCTCGTGCATATCCTGTACACGATCGACCATCCGCATTTGCGCTTCTTCAATATCACGATATCCAACAACAACGGCATCCAGCATCCGCCGCCACCGCTGCCGGCCGCCAGCTTTACCCCACCGCCGCCACCGAGCAACTATCTGTTCCGCGGCGGAGCGGGCGGACCGCATTTATCGGGCAACAATGGCGGCTTCCCCGTCAACGTGGCGCTCGATCCTCCGTGCGCCTACCGCGTGGCGATTTCGTGGCAGACGCGGCATTACCTGGCGTCCAGCCACAGCATCGACAGGCTGTACTGCAAGTAGGCGTTGGCAAGCAAGCGTCATTCAGAAATAACGTACCCACGCCTGCCGCGACGTGCGCTTGTAATGGGCGAACGCGCGGCAGGGAAAGTACAGCACGGGCATCAGGGCCAGCGCGATCAGCCACACTTGCCAGATGTGCTCGACGCCATACCGGGCACCGTGGTTGGCGCCCAGCACGGCTGTCAAGGCGAGACCGATGGCCAGCAGCAGGTATAAATGCAGCAGATAGTAAAACATGGGCGCGCCGCCAAAGGTGGCGCACGCCCGCGTGAACCAGTTGTCGACGCTTTCCAGCCAGGCCAGGCCCAGCAAGCCCAGGCCCAGGGTGAACAGCAGGAAATCCAGCGACGGCGGATACTTGGTGAAGTTCAGCACGCTCATGGCCGTGCGCAAGGCCGTGTCGCCCGCCACCCACGGCAAGGTTTCGCCGTAGATATTCAAACCGCGCAGCAGGCCCAAGAGCAGCAAGCTGCCGGCACCCAGCGCCAGCAACAGGCGGCGCCGTCCTTCGACAGACCGGCCGCGCGCATACAGAGGTCCGGCCGCATAGCCGAGCACGATCACGCCTATCCATGGCAGCAGCGGATAGCTGACCTTGATCTTCATGGCGCCGTCCGCCACCAGGTAACCCCGTTGCAGCAGCACCGTCAGCGCGTAATAGGCAAAGCTGCCCTCTTCCGCGCGCAAGCCGGTCAACAGATGCTGGCCCGCGATGATCGCCACGCCCAGCAGCGCCAGCACCTTCAATGGCAGCCGGTGCAGCACGGCCAGCGCCATCATGGCCAGGCCGATGACCCAGATCACCTGCAAATACAGCACGGCCGGCGGAAACGCCCCGCTCCAGGCGAAGTTGACGAACACCAGTTCCAGCAGCACCAGCAGCAAGCCCCGCTTGAACAAAAAACCGCTGGCGCTGCGGGGCCCGGCCGCCGGATGCGCGTACAGCCAGGCGGACAGACCCGTCAGAAAGACGAACATGGGCGCGCACACGTGGGCCGCCAGGCGCGTGAAGAACAGGGCCGGATCGACGCTGGCCGCCTCCATCGGGTCGCTCACCTGGTGGTGCAGGAAGACCGTTTCGCGCACATGGTCGAACAGCATGATCAGCATGACGAGGCCGCGCATGACGTCGATGACGGCGATGCGGACGCGCAGGGTAGCAGAAGAAGTCGATGTCATGGTGATAGCTTAAAAACGGTAATGCGCATTCAGGGTCAGCGTGCGCTCGGCCCCCGGCGCCACCCACAGCTGACTATAGGAACTCGCATAGTAGCTGCGGTTGAAGAGGTTTTCCACGTTCAAGGCCAGGCGCAGTTTGGCGTTGGGCGAATACGAGGCCAGCAATTTGGCCGTCGTGTAGGCCGGCAAGGTAAAACTGCTGCTGACGGCGACGTCGCCCAGGCGCTCGCCCACGTACTGCACGCCGCCGCCCACGCTGGCCGTGCCCGTACCCAGCGCGAACTGCTGCGTGGCGAGGACATTGGCGCTGTGGCGCGGCACGTTGGCGAAGCGGCTGCCCGTCACGATCGTATTGTCGCCGCGCGTGACGCTGGCGTCCGTATAAGCATAGGCGCCCGAAACGCGCAAGCCGCGCGCCACTTCGCCGGACACGTCGAGCTCAAGGCCACGGCTGCCCACCTCGCCCGCCGCGATGGCGAAGTCCGTGTTGGCGGGATTTGTCGTCAGCACATTGCGCTTGCGGATGTCGTACACGGCCACGGTGCCTGTCAGCTTGCCCGTTTCCAGCTTCGCACCCAGCTCATACGAGCGGCTGCGCTCGGCCGGGAAAGCCTGGTTGGCGATGCTGATGCCGCTGTTGGGCCGGAAGCCCTTCGCCGCGCTCGCATACAAGGACCACATTTTCGACGGCTGGTAGACGAGTCCCGCGCGGGGGCTGGTGGCCGACAGCGACTGGCGGTTGCTGACATTCAGGCGCCTGTTCGTCACGTCCTGCGTGTAGCTATCGTGGCGCACGCCGACCAGCGCCTTCCACTGCGCACCCAGGTCGACCTGATCCTGCGCATACAGGCCGCGCGCCCGTTGCCCTTCCTGCGTATCGATGGACAGGGCCAGCGGATCGGCCTTGCCGCCATACGCGGGATGGAAGATATCGATGGCATAGGCATTTGCTGCCGAGGGATTGCGCCGCAGCTGCACCCGGTGGTCGTCGAAATGATAGGCGTCGACACCGGCCAGCACTTCGTGCGCCAGGCCCCCCGTCCTGAACTTGCCCAGCAACTCGACGCGGGCCGACGCGTCGGTGGCCGAAAAATCGCGGTGGCGGCGCTGGCGGTTCAGGGTGCGGCCATCGGCCAGCAGCTTGTTCGCCTCGGTCGAATAGCCGGTCAGTTCGCTGTCGCGGTAAGAAACGCCCGCCTGCACCGTCCAGTCGTCGGACAGCGCGTGGTGGAGGAACAGCTGCTGCCCCAGCGACTTGACCGTCATGGGACCGTCGCCCGGTTCGCCCAGGAAGCGCGAGACGGGGACAAGTCCCAGCTGGCCATGCACGGCCACCACGCCCCGGTCGAACGGCGCGCGCTGCCGCACGGCTTCGATTTCATACGACACGGTCGTGTGTTCGCCCAGCAGCCAGAGGAACGAAGGCGAAAACAGGCTGCGTTCGACCTTCAAGGTATCGCGGAAGCTGTGCCCCTCTTCATGCGCCGCATTGAGGCGGTAGGCGATAGTGCCGCTCAACGGCCCCGTCAAGTCGGCGGCGGCGCGGCGCGTCTGGAAACTGCCAAGTGAAAAATCCACGCCATATTCGGGCGTGAATTTCGGCTTTTTCGTCGTGATGTTCACCGTGCCGCCCGGCTCGCCCCGGCCGTACAGGGCCGAAGCGGGGCCTTTCAGCACCTCCACCGCCTGCGTATTACCGCCGTCGCGCATGCCGTTGTAGCCGCGGCTGGAACTGAAACCGTTGACCATGTAGTCGGAACCGAAATTCGGGTCGCCCGTGAAGCCGCGCATGGCATAGCTGTCCCACAGGCCGCCCAGCGGGCTTTGCTTCGCAATGCCGCTGGCCAGGTCCAGCGCGCCAGCCAGGGTCGTCACGCCCGCGTCGCGCAGCAAGTCGCCGGTCAGCACGCGCACGCTTTGCGGCAAGTCCATCAGCAAGGCATCCGTCTTGGTGGCGCCCGTGGCCGACAGGCTGCGGTAGTGCTGGCGCTCCGCGCTGACGGTGACGACATCCAGCGCAGCGGGCTTGTCGGCGGCAGGGTCAGCCGCCAGCACCAGGGGAGAGGCGGCGGCAAGCAAAAGCGCCACGGGGCGGCGGTAAAACACGGACATGGGATTCCTGACAATGGGCAATTCAATGCAATAGGCTTGCATTATAATTGATAATCAATTCTCATTAAAGATTTCATGGAAAATCTGCGCCAAGAACTCCACGGACACCTGCACCTTGGCCGTGGGCGTGACGACCGTTCACATCGGCGTAACGGTGTCTGGCAGCGCGCGGCAAGCTGGTGGTGGATGTGGCCGGCTGAACGCCGGCTTGTTACTGGCAGGTGGAAGCGTTAATATGCAAGGATATACTTGCATATCAAGATGAGGCCGGGCATGCGTGAAAAACTGGAAAAACTGCTGGCGCAGGGGCGCGACAACGCCCTGCTGCGCTTTGGCCTGGGAGATGCTTACCTGAAAGAGCATGACGCACAGCAAGCGGCCCTGCACCTGGCGCAAGCCACCGTGCAGCAACCGGGCTATTCCGCCGCCTGGAAGCTGCTGGGCAAGGCCTTGCACCAGCTGGGCCGGCTGGATGACGCGCAAGCCGCCTGGACCACCGGTATGACGGTGGCCCAACAGCAAGGCGACTTGCAAGCCGTCAAGGAAATGACGGTGTTCCTGAAACGCCTGCAAAAACAGCAGCAGGCGGCACAGTAAAAACGGCTTAGTGCGCGTGCGCCGCGCCCTTCGCGTCAAGAGGCAGCGCCTCGCCCCGCTCCTTCGCCAGGCGCTTGGCCAGCAAGCCGCCCGCTTCGGCCGCATAGGCGTGGCAGGCGCTGGCGTCGATCAGGGGATTGTCCGTGCCGCTACGCCTGGAGGCCTTGCCCAGCACGTCCGTCGTGCCCGGATGCACGGGGATGATGATGTCGCATGGCAAGGCCGCCACCTTGGCGATGCTCGCTTCGAACGAGGCTGAGATGTCAGGCGTGCCACCCTTGCCCGCGCCCTTGCCCGTATAGCGGAAATCGCCGCTCGCATACGGGTTCAGGCTGTCCGCATACACGACGTCCAGGCAGCGGTCGCCTTCGCACGAGGTCCACGTCCACGTCGTGCCGCCCGGCGTGTGGCCTGGCGTCATGTGGGCCGTCAAGGTCAACGGTCCGACCTTGACGGTATCGCCCTCGCCCACCAGGCTGACCTTGCGCACCTTGGCGACGTGCACGACGGGATTGGCCTGGTACTGCGGATCGTCCTTGCCATTCGTGCCGCTTTGCAGGCCAAGGGCGCCCGAGGCGCTGGCCATCACGGTGGCGCCGCTGGCCCTTTGCAACGCGGCAATGCCGCCCGCATGGTCCCAATGGGCATGCGAATTGAGGATGACTTTCACGTCCTCGATGCGAAAACCCAGCGCCTGGATATTCGCGATGATCAGGGACGCCGATTGCGGCAGCGCGCCGTCGAGCAGGATATGGCCCTGCGGACTCGTCACCAGCACGGCGGACAGGCCGGCCGTGCCCACATACCAGGTATTGCCAAAGACATTGAACGGCTTGACGGGCGCGTTCCATTCCTTGCAACTATCACAATTAACAGGTTTATCCTGCACCGGTGCGGGCGTCTTCGCCTGCACTGCGCCAGCCGCCATGGTCGCAACCGTAGCCAGCATCAACTTCGCCAATAGTGTCATCTTCATCTCCAGAGTGTCAAAAAGAAGGGCGCCCGCACTGGCGCGCCCGGGGGGGGTATCAATGCATGCGGCCGGTCCTGTCGGCCAGGGTGTCGCGGATGTGTCCGGCGTCGAGCGAGCGCCGCTGCGCGCCGGCGGCGTCCAGCAGCACCACGGTGACGTGCTTGCCGCCGCTGCGCATGCGCATCGTCAGGCAGCTGCCCGCCGCGTTGCTGCTGCCCGTCTTGGACAGCAAAATGTCCCAGCCCTTGCCGCCCACCAGCGGATTCGTGTTGTGCAAGGTGCGCGTCCTGCCATTGACGGCCACGCTGGCCTGCGGGTGGCTGGTGATGCGCGCGATGTCCGGATAGCGCGCGGCCGCCGCGACGATCTTCGCCACTTCGCTGGCCGTGGACGTATTCGCGGGCGAACTGCCGACCGGGTCCGTCAAGGTGGTGCGGCGCAAACCCAGCTGGCGTATCTTCGCTTGCAAGGCGAGGTGAAACGCCGCGCTGCCGCCCGGATAGGTGCGCGCCAGCGCGGCGGCGGCGCGGTTTTCGGATGGCAGCAGCGCCAGTTGCAACAGCGCGCCGCGCGACACGGCCACGCCCTCGGCCAGCAGGCTGTGGCGCTGCATGGAAGCGTCGCCATCGGCGCGCACGATGCGCAGCTGTTCCTCCGGGTCGAGGCCCGCATCGAGCACCACCATGGCCGTCATCAGCTTGGTGATCGAGGCGATGGGCACGACGGTGTCCGCATCCTTCGCCATCAGCACCTTGCCGCTGGCGTCATCGAACACCAGCATGTGTTTCGCGCTGACGGGCAAGGCCAGCATGCCGGAGGCGGCCTCGGCCAGGATCGCCCCGTTGACGGCGGGCTTGCCCTGCACCTGCAGCAGCAGGGTGGCGCAAGCCAGCAGCAAGGCGGGCACGGCCAGTTTCCAGCCCGCCGTGTCCGGGCCGGGCGCCATCAGGCGTTCTATGCGCGTCAGCAAGGCCCCGCCCCGTGCCGACATCAGCAGGCCGGAATGTTGCGGCGCGGCAGCGTGCAGGGACAGCGCATGCAGCGCCGTGGCCAGCTGCTGCGGGTCTTGCAGCGCTTGCGCCGCCAGGGCGTCGGCCACCTGCTCCCGTTCGGCTCGCATGCGCGCCGATAGCCACCAGACGACGGGGTGAAAAAACAGCAATGCCTCGGCCACGCTTTGCAACAGGTTGACCAGGTAATCCCAGCGCCGCACGTGGGCCAGTTCATGCGCCAGCAGCGCTTCCAGCAAGGCGACGGGCATGCCGCTCAGCAAGGCGGCCGGCAGCAGGATGACGGGGCGCCAGAAGCCAACGGTGACGGGGCTGGCCAGGCCCGCGTGCAGCTTCAGCGGAATCGGGCCACTGCGGCGCAAGCCCATGCGCTGCGCCAGCGCATCGAGGCGGCCCTGCCAGATGGCCGGCGCAGCCACCGCCTGGCGGCGCAGCTTGCCGACCCAGGCCAAGCCCAGGCACAGGCGCAAGCTCATCAGGCCAACGCCCGCGCTCCAGGCCAGCACTAGGGCCGGCATCCAGGCTTGCAGCGCCGCGCGCCAGGCGGGCGGCGCATCCACCGGCAGCCGGGCCGGCGAGACGCCCGACAGCAGAGACAGCAGGTGCACAAAGGGAATACACAGGCACAGCAGCAACGCCAGC
Organism: Janthinobacterium sp. P210005; assembly: GCF_036231865.1. Taxonomy (NCBI): domain Bacteria; kingdom Pseudomonadati; phylum Pseudomonadota; class Betaproteobacteria; order Burkholderiales; family Oxalobacteraceae; genus Janthinobacterium; species Janthinobacterium sp. P210005. The sequence goes on along the minus strand of NZ_JAZARC010000007.1, from coordinate 251,364 downwards.
GCGCAGACGGCATAGCGCCAGCGCGCGCTGGCGTGGCGCAGCAGCCAAAGCAATACGGCAGATACGGCGCCGACGATCAAGCCCTGCCAAACGAAATACAGCAAGACCCAGCCCAGCGCGGGGACAAGGTTGCCCACATCGATGCCGAGGTGCATGTCCACGTTCATGGCGCCTTGCCATCCTTGCTGCTCAGAATTTTTTCAATTTCCAGGCGTTCCGCGTCGCTCACGTGCTCGCGCAGCGCCGTCAGCACGAGCGCCTTGCCGGAACCGGAAAACACCTTGCCGATCAAGTCCTTGAGCAAGCTGGTCTGCAGCTTTTCCTGCGCTTCGACGGCGGCATACAGCTGCGGCCGCTGGCTTTCGTCGCGGCTCAGCAAGCCCTTGCCATGCATCAATTGCAACTGGCGCAGCACGGTGGCGTAACTGGCGTCGGCGCGCTCCGCGGCCAGGGCGTCGTACACGGCGCGGGCGTCGGACGGACCGCGCTGCCACAGGATGCGCAGCAGGTCCAGTTCGGCGGCCGTGGGATGGGGAGTGGAGGTATTTTTTAGCATGACGCTAGAATACCCAGTCTAGAACGCCTTGTCTAGAACTTTTTTTCTAGATTGCCGGCAAGCCTAGAATTCGCGCAAGCGGTCGAACAAGTCCAGCAAGGCCGCCTCGTCGACGAGCCCAGCCCCCTGCCCGCCCGCTTGCTGCAATTGCTGCCGCAGCTGGGCCAGCAATTCCGCCAGCACCGTGTAGATTTCCTCGCGCTCGACCGTCTCGATGATGCTGGCGCGCCGCTCGATCTTGTTGAATGCCTCCACATAGGCGGCGACCATCGCTTCCAGCGCGGCGGCAGCGGCCGTCGCCTCCATGGCCGCATCGAGGCTGCGCGTCACGGCCAGCATGTTCTTGTAGGCCAGCGCCGCCTTTTTCGCATACGCAGGGGGAATTTGCTCGCGGCCATCCCAGTCGCGGAACGGGTTGAGCAGGTTTTCAGCCAGCCATTCCGGCTTGCGCGCCTTGGTGACCGACAAGTCCAGCCCCTGCGCCGCCGCTTTCTTGTAGCCGGCCTTGATGGCCTTGGCGACATCGGCTGGCAAGCTGGTCAGCCACAAGGCCGACAGCTGCGGCAATTGCGCGGCCGATGGGAACTCCTCCGCCGTGAAGCCGAACAGGTCATAGGCGGTGAACGTCCGCAGCCGGGCCAGCTGCGCAAGGCTGGCCATCTGCGACGCCATCCCCGGTTTACCCCAGATGCGCAAGGAGGTCAGATGGGGAAAACGCCGCGCCACTTGCGCCAGATCAACTTCCCTCATGCCGATCAGCGACAGGCCGCCCAGCTGGCCGAGGCCGTGGAACGGCGGCAGAGCGTGCTTGCACTGCAGTGTCAGGTGGCGGCCATCGGCGCCATCTTCGATGCGCAGCGCCGGCGATGGCGCGCTGCCCAGCGCGAGAAGGTTCAAGCCTTCGTTCAAGACGAGGCTGGCGACGCCATCGGGCTGCAGGATCAGGCGTTCCAGGCCGCTGCCGCTGAAATCGAGCGCATGCACCGTCGATGATTGCCAGTCCAGCTCATTGATGAAGGGATTGCCCTGGATAAACTCCATCAAGGCTTGCGTGCCATTGCCCGTCTCGATCGACATCAGGCAAGGCAGTTGCTCCAGCTCGGACACGTCGCCCAGCGCCTGCAAGACGCTGTCATTGATTTTCGTCGCGTCTTGCCGGAAGACCTGGCCGCCCAAGGTCACTTCACGCTTGTCCGACGCGGCCTTGAACTGCTGGCGCCGCGCCGGATCGATGCGCTCCCAGTTGCGCTGGCGCAGCACGCTGTCGCCCACGTACCAGGCGCTGCGGTAGCTGTTCACTTCCACATCCACCAGCGGCGCGACATTGCCAACGAGCGTATAGCCAGGCGGCACGTTCGCCGTGGCATAGCAGTGATCGTGGCGATTGTTCCAAAAGAAATAATCGCACAGCAGCGGCCGCATGGCTTGCACGGCCGCCGCATCGGGCAAGGCGTCGCCGGTCCAGTCCAGCTCCAGCACGGCAGCTACCGGCCTGGACGAGGATGCATCCTTGATGCGGGTGACCTGGCAAGCCACATACTGCTGCAGCTCGGGCGAAAACACACTGTAAACATCTCCAACATTCGCTAGCACGCAACTTCCTTTTCAAAACACCTGACGGTCGAATGTTGAAAGATAGCAAAAATGACAGCGCGATGTCGTCCTGTTCAGTCCGCGTGCAGCTTGTGGTGCATGCGGCGCAGTCCCAGCCACACGGCGGCCGCCACGAACGGCACCAGGGCGCCGACGAGGATTTCCGGATTCACGGGCAAGCCCAGCACCTTGGCCGCCTTGCCCGTGTAGCTGAACAGGCCGATCACGTAATACGAAATGGCGGCCACGGACAAGCCTTCCACCGCCTGTTGCAGGCGCAGCTGCTGCGCCGCGCGGGCGTTCATCGATTGCAGGATTTGCCGGTTCTGCAATTCCTGCACGATGCCCACGCGCGTGCGCAGCAAGTCATTCGTGTTGGCGATGCGCTGCGCCATCGCTTCCTGGCGGCTGGCCATCGCTGCGCACGTATTCATGGCGGGTGTCAAACGGCGGTCCATGAATTCCTCGACCGTGGGGATGCCTTCGATGCGCACTTCGCGCAACTCGTCGATGCGCGCCTTGACGAGGCCCATGTAGGCTTTCGAGGCGGAAAAACGGTAGCTATTGTCGAGCGACAGCTTTTCAATGCGGGCGGCCAGGCGCGTGATGCGGTCGAGCAAGGTTTGTTCGGCCACGCCCTCGTCGGCCTTGACCAGGCCAGGGGCGTCGTCCGTGTCCACCATGGCGGCCGCCAGGGTCGCCAGTTCATTCTCGATGGCATTCAAGGAAGGCGCCGCCTGCATGGCGTAAGGCAAGCCCAACAAGGCCATCATGCGGTAGGTTTCGATTTCCAGCACGCGCTGCACCAATCGGCCCGACTGCTGCGAACGCATGCCCGCATCGCGGATGACGAAGCGGCTGAAGCCATCGGACTGGATGGTGAAATCCGTCCACAATTCGCCGCCCTGCAATACCTTGCTGCCGGCCAAGGTATTGCCTTCGAACACGCGCGACAAACCCTGCATGAAGATCTCGGCCGGCTCGGTCGCTTGCTCCAGCACCACGTGCGCCGCCACCATCAGCTTGCCCTTCAAGCCCGCCAGCCATTGCTGCGGCAATTGCGCCAGCGGCATGCGCTCGAACGCCTGCTCCAGGGGCAAGGCGCTACCGGGATGCTCGGCGAAGGTGAAGGTGGCAAATTCCGTGTGGCATTCCCATTTCAGGCGGAAGCGGCCGAAGTCGTAATAAAAATACTTGGCTTCGGTGCTTGGCGGCGTGACGCCGAAATGCGTGCACAGGGCCGCCAGGGTGGCGTGCTGGGCCGCCATATTCGACGCACCGGGCGCCGCGCTGTCATCTTTATATACGGCCAGATGGGTGATCAGCTCGGGGGCGTCGAGCTGCAAGAATGGCCGCGAGTGGATTTCCGCAGCCAGCGGCACGCGCAAGGCGTGGTTCAAACTGGAGTTAATCAAGTGCATGATAGCCAAAGGTAAAGTTGCAAAACTGCTTAGACCCGCGCGGGTCTGATTGTCACAGTGTAACAAAGCAGAAAGCATGCCATCCTTTTCCAAGGCCTCTCATGCTGTTTTAACAACTCCCAGCGCGCCCTGCGCCGCGTCCTGGCGCGTGCCCAGCCACCAGAAAAACGCGGCCAGTGCCACGGCCGAAGCCTGTCCCAGCGCCAATTTCAATGCGCTGTCGAACAGCAGCGGTGCGACAAAACCGGACACCAGCGCAAACACCAGCATTTGCACGAAGTTTTGCAACGAGGCGGCCAGGCCCCGCATCTGCGGGAAGATGTCGAGCGTCGACATGGTCATGCCCGGCAAGGCCAGCGACATGCCGAACGCGTACAGCATCACGGGCACGACGGCGAACGGGATGCTGGCCGCGAACCAGTGGTTATATGCAATATTGAGCGCGCCCGTGGCCGCCATGGCCAGCAAGCCCCAGCGCACCAGCACGGTGCTTTTCACCGCATGGGCGAGCTTGCCCGACAGCGCCGAGCCGCCCACCAGGCCCGCCACCATGGGGATGAACATCCAGCCGAACGCCGTTTCCGGCAAGCGCAGCAGTTCCAGGATGAAATGCGGCGCGGACGCGATGTACAGGGCAAAGCCGCCAAAGGCGAAGGCCACGGCCAGCGAACGCAGCAAGAATGCCCGGTGGCGCAAGGCCAGCCAGTAATTGCGCGCGATGTTGCCTGGGTGGAAGAGTTGGCGTTGCTCGACGGCTAAACTTTCCGGCAAGCCTTTCAGGCAGGCAAGCGCCAGCAGCACGGTGACGGAAAACGTGAAGACGAACGTCGATTGCCAGCCATACGCCACGTGCAGCCAGCCGCCGATGATGGGGGCGATGGCGGGCGCGATGCCAAACACCATCATGATATTGGCCAACATCTTTTGCGCGGCCGCGCCCGACAAACTGTCGCGCACGATGGCTTGTCCGATCACCCTGCCCGCCCCCGCCGAGGCGCCCTGCATGCCGCGGAAGAACAGCAGCCAGCCAAAACTGGGCGCGAAGGCGGCGCCGATGGAGCCGACGGCAAAGATCAGCAGCGAAGCGAGGATCACGGGACGGCGGCCGAAGGAGTCGGACAAAGTGCCATAGAACAAGGTCATGAAGGCATACGCGGCCAAGTAGACGCTCAGGGTCTGCTGCACCAGCACGCTGCTGACGTCGAAATGCGTGCCGATCGCGGGAAACGACGGCAGGAAGGTATCCGTGGCGAACGGGCCCAGCATGGCCAGCCCCGCCAGCAACAGGGTCAGGTTGCGCGCCTTCATGCGAGCGCCTGCGCGGCATGCTGACGGCGCAAGCCATCGAGGGCGGCCAGCGAAAACGCGGCGACATGCTGCGCGATGCTGGCGGTGCCTGCCTCGTCATAGGTGATTTCCGGCGCCACCAGTTCATGCACGATGCGCGAACGGGCGTAGAACACGGCCTGGCCGATCACGCTGAACACGCATTTCTGCACCACGTCCGCCGGCATGGCCTGCCCCACCACGCCACGGATCAAGCCCGTAAACAGCGCATGGTGCGCGCGCACATCGCGGTCTGCCAGCATGTGGATGGCGGCCGTCGGCTCGATCAGTTCGCGCGCCACCAGGCGGCTGAACAGCGAAGCCGGTCCCGGACGCAGCATGTCGAATACCATCGATTGTATCGCCAGGCGCAACTGTTCCACGGGCGCCACGGCCGCCGCAGTGCCGGCGTCCGGCGCGGCAGCGGCCGAGGCACGCGCCAGCGCGCGCGCATGGTCGAAGGCGGCCAGGTACAGCTCTTCCTTGCCATGAAAGTAATAATTGACCATCGCCACGTTCACGTGGGCCGCTTCGCAAATCCGGCGCACGGACGCGAGCCGGTAGCCTTCCTCGGCAAACAGCTGGACCGCCGCTTGCAGGATGCGCGCGCGGGCCGGTTCCGTTTCCTGCTCGCTTCTCTTTTCTTCCGTCATGCCATTCCCATCGTTTAAACAGCTGTTTAATATTGGATGGCATTATATCAAACAGCCGTTTAACTTTCAGGCGGACGTAAAAAAGCCCGGCGAGCCGGGCTTTTCAAGGGTGTATCGGCAGCTTAATGCTTCATGGCCGGCATCGGGGCCGAGGCGGCGCCCAGCGGACGTGCCACGGCATTGACTTCGATGGTTTCGCGGCGCTTGTCCTCGCCTTCGACGACGAGGGTCAGCGGAATCTTGTCGCCCGCCTTCACCTGTCCTTTGAGTTCCAGCAGCATGACGTGGTAGCCGCCCGGCTTCAATTCGACGGCTTTGCCGGCTGGCAAGGCGATTTCCTTGACCTGGCGCATGCGCATCATATTGTCCGTCATGCTCATTTCGTGGATTTCCGCCACGCCCGCCACGGGCGAGCGCACTTCCAGCAGGCGCATGGCTTTCGGCGCCGTGATCTGCATGAAGGCGCCCGTGGCTTTTTGCTGCGGCACGGTGGCGCGCACCCACGGGTCGGTGATTTGCACGGCAGTCTGGGCAACGGCGGAGAAGGACAGCACGGTCAGGGCCGCGGCCAGCAGGGTTTTGACATGGGTCATGATTATTCCTTTCGTGATAGTTACAAGGTGTATTTCGATTTCATCAAGGTCTTGATGTCCTGCACGCACTCGTCGCCCGTCAACTGGTGCTTCAAGCCCAGGCGCATGCGCCCCTCGTTATCGAGCACATAGCTGATGGCCGTGTGGTCCATCGTGTACGAGCTGCCGCTGGGCACGCGGCGGTAGAAGACCTTGTAATTGAAGGCCGTCTGCGCCGTCGCCTGCGGGTCCGTGCGCAAGCCGAGGAAGCTGGGGTCGAAGGCGCGCATGTATTCGCCCAGCAACTCGGGCGTATCGCGCTCGGGGTCGATGCTGATGAAGATCACTTGCAGCTTGTCGGCATCGGCGCCCAGCTTCTGGCGGATTTCCAGCGCGCGCGACAGGGCCGTCGGGCAAACGTCCGGACATTGCGTAAAGCCAAAGAAAACCATTACATACTTGCCCTTGAAGTCGGCCAGGGTGTAGACCTTGCCGTCGGGGCCGCTCAATTTGAAGTCGGGCTTGTAATCGCCTCCCGTCAAGTCGAGGCCGTTGTAATGGGGTTTGGGCGCTTGTTCGCAAGCGGCAAGCGTGAGCAATCCCGCCGTGCCGGCGAGAAGGAAAAGACGACGTTTCATGGCATTCTGGCCCGATGGGCGTAGTGGATACAGTTAAGACGTGGAAAGCGTGACGGCTGCGTTCAGGCAGCCGCAGGGGGGCCGCGCGGGCTGGCGGCCAGCCACGCGAACGGGGCCCGCGGCGCCTGGTAAAACAGGGGCGGATACAGGTCGTGGCCCGTGATGACGGGCAGCGTCGATGACGACGGCGGCGGCAAGCCCACGCTGCCCGCATGGCTCATGCAGAACGGGCAATGTTCGATGTGGTGCAGCACGGAATCGGTGGTGGACTTGGCGGCCGGCGCCAGGTCCGCTTGCGTGTAGACGGCGCCGCTGGCCGAGCAGATCTCGACGGCGGCATTGTTCGCGTTGGCGTGCAGCGAGGCAAACGCATACGACAGGGATGGCGACAGCGCATTGAGCAGTATCGCCAGGCAGGCGAACCACATATGCCACTGTTTGCGCTTCAATAATGATCCCATGGCCCCGATTATAACGGAGTCTGGCTATCCGGGCGCCTGGCCGCGCAGGAACAGGCTGGGACGCACGCCCGCCACGTCCACGCAGGCGTCGCAAAACGCGGGGATCGAGGCAAAGCCGGAACCGGCCGCCACTTGCGCCAGGTCGCGTTCGCCGTCTTCGTCGTCGGCATCCGCTTGCGCCGCCGTGTGCAGCGCGTGCGCCAGGCGCTGTTCGCGCACCAGACTGAGCAGTGCCTCGCCCTCGGCAAACAGGCGCGCCCTGGCCTTGTGCGGCGTCACTTGCCACAGGGCCGCCAGGCGGGCCGCCGTCCACTTGCCTTGCGGCGTATCAAAGATGTGCTGCGCCAGCGCCTGGCTCCAGCGCTTGCCGCCGCCGTGGCCGCCCTCCGCCTCGTCGCCTTCCAGCGCCAGGGTGAACACGGCCGGCTTGCCCCGCCCCGGCATCACGTCGCAGGCGAAGCGCAAGAAGGCGGGCACGACGAAACTGTCGCCGCTGGCCAGTTTCTTGGTGGCGATTTCATTGTGCAAAGTCACAAAACCCTGGCGCACGGTAACGCGCAGCCGGAGCGGAAAGCGCAAGCCCAGCAAGTGCAAGGGATGGTCGGAAACGAGGGCCATGCGTCAGGTCAAGGTGGTGAACGAGCCGCCAGCATGCCACACATCGCGCGCCGGGTCTGTCATCACAGCGACGCCACGCCGTAGCGGCGCAAGCCGTCGAGGTCGACGACGCGGATGGATTGGTAGGCGATGCTGATCAGGTTCAGTTCGGCCAGATGGCCCAGCGCCTGGTTCACGCGCTGGCGGGAAATGCCCGTCAACAAGCCGATTTCTTCCTGCGACAGCTCAAGCACGCTGGACGTGCGCGGATATAACATGGGGTGGAACAGTTGCGCGATGGCTTGCGCCACTTGCGCGTCGACGGCCAGCAGGCGCTGGTTCTGGATGGTGGCGATGAATTGGCCCATGCGCTCGTTCAGTTGGCGGATGACGAAGGCATTGAAGGACAGGCTCTCGGCCAGCAGCAGGTGAAACAGGTCCACCGGCACGAGGAGGATGCTCGATGCGCGCACGGCCACCACGTCGTAGCGGCGCAGTTCGCGCTTGAGCACGCTGCCCTCGCCGCACCAGCCGCCGGCCGGCACGCCGGAAAACGTGGCGCCGCGCCCATCGGCGTTGTAGACGGCCAGCTTGATCAAGCCCGTGTGCACGCCGATCCAGTGCGCCGACGGTTCGCCGCGCCGCGTGATGAAGGCGCCCGCCTCGTAATGCCGCAGCACGCTGTCGGCGCGCAACAGGGTCTGATGCCGCGCGTCGAGGGCCGTGAACCAGTCATGGCTGTCGAGTTCTGGCACGGCAAGGCCTACACTATCGTTGCTATCCATTCCACCCTTCAGTTGTCACTAAGATGACAGTGATTTTCCAGCACCGGTGCTATGCTAACCGGTATCAATCCCGAAACAGGGAGCTATAGAATTTTATTTACCAGGAGACAAGCATGACACCTGATTTCAATACCGGCCTCGGCAAAAACAGCGCCAACTACGCCGCCCTCACCCCGCTCGACTATATCGCCAGGGCAGCGGCAGTATATGGCAATCGCCTGGCAATTGCACATGGCGCCGTGCGCCAGACGTGGCGTGAAACGTATGCGCGCACGCGCCGCCTGGCATCCGGTCTCATCAAACTGGGCGTGGGCACGGGCGACACGGTCGCCGTGATGTTGCCGAACACGCCCGCCATGGTGGAAGCGAGCTTCGGCGTCCCGATGGCCGGCGCCGTCCTCAACGCCCTGAACATCCGCCTCGACCTGGCCTCGCTGACCTTCATGCTGCGCCATGGCCAGGCGAAAGTCTTGCTGGCCGACACGGAATTCGCCGAGCTGGCGCGCCAGATGGCGGCGCAGATTCCCGGCTTGCGCGTGATCCAGGTCAACGACGTGCTGGGACCGGAAGTGGACGCCTTTTCCGACCTCGACTACGAAAGCTTGCTGGCCAGCGGCGACCCCGACTACGACTGGCAGCCGCCCGCCGACGAGTGGGACGCCATCGCCCTGAACTACACGTCCGGCACCACGGGCGACCCGAAAGGCGTCGTCTACCACCACCGGGGCGCGGCCCTGAACGCCCTGTCGAACATATTAGAGTGGGACATGCCCAAGCATGCCGTGTATTTATGGACATTACCGATGTTCCACTGCAACGGCTGGTGCTTCCCGTGGACGGTGGCCGCCCGCGCCGGCGTCAACGTATGCCTGCGCAAGTTCGAGCCGAAGCTCGTGTTCGACCTGATGCGCGAATTGCGCATTACCCACTATTGCGCCGCGCCCATCGTGCACGCGGCGCTGGCCAACGCGCCCGCCAACTGGCGCGATGGCATCGATTGGACCGTGCGCGGCATGGTGGCCGGCGCGCCGCCGCCGGCGGCCATGGTGGCGAAGATCGAAGCCATGGGTTTCGACTTGATCCACTCGTATGGCTTGACGGAAGTGTACGGTCCGGCCGCCATCTGCGCCGAGCAGGACGAGTGGGCGGCCCTGTCGCAGGAAGAACGCGCCGTACTCAAATCGCGCCAGGGCGTGCGCTACCACTTGCAAAGCGCCGTGGCCGTGATCGACCCGGAAACCATGCAGCACGTGGCGACCGACGGCGAACAGATCGGCGAGATCATGTTCCGCGGCAACATCTGCATGAAGGGTTATTTAAAGAATGAAAAGGCGACGCAGGAAGCGTTTGCGGGCGGCTGGTTCCACACGGGCGATCTGGGTGTCATGTATCCGGACGGCTACATCAAGCTGAAGGACCGCAGCAAGGACATCATCATTTCCGGCGGAGAAAACATTTCCAGCGTGGAAGTGGAAGACGCGCTGTACCACCACCCGCAAGTGCTGGCCGCCGCCGTCATCGCCCAGCCGGACGAAAAATGGGGCGAGACGCCGTGCGCGTTTGTCGAGCTGCGCGAAGGCGGCACGGTGACGGAAGCGGAATTGATCGCTTTCTGCAAGAACAACCTGGCCGGTTTCAAGGTGCCGAAAGCCATTTATTTCGGTCCCCTGCCCCGCACGTCGACGGGCAAGATCCAGAAGTTCGAATTGCGCAAGCGCATGCAGTCGGACAAGGCCATCGACGTCTAGGCTTAGCCGCCCTTGCCTGTCAGCCACGCCGGCTGCGCCACCACCAGGCGCGAGAAACTGGCGATGCTGGCCACGGCGGCGAAGCCTGCCGCCAGGCACAACGCATACGTCGTGCCCCGGCTGGCGGAAACCGTGAAGCAATACGCGACCAGCGCCGCGCCCGTCGCTTGCCCGATCAGGCGCGACGTGGCCACCACGCCGCTGGCGCCGCCGGCCCGCTCGGGCGGCGCGCTGCCCATGATGGCTTTCAGATTGGGCGCCTGGAAGAAACCGAAACCGATGCCGCACAGGGCCATGCGCCAGCCGATGTCGAACACGCTGGGGTGGGCAGGTATCCACACCAGGGTCAGCAAGCCGCCGGCCAGCGCCGCCAGGCCGATGCCGCCCAGCACGCCCGGCGAATAGCGGTCGCTGAGGCGCCCGGCGACGGGCGCCATGACGGCCACCAGCACGGCCCACGGCGTCATCAAAAAGCCCGTCTCGACGGGCGAACGGCCCAAGGTGACTTCAAAATAAAACGGCAGCGAGACGAAGGCCAGCCCCTGCGCGGCAAACGTGCAGATGGCCGTCAGCGACGACAGCAAGAACAGGGGACGGCGGAACAGGTCGATCGGCAGCATCGGCGCCGCGTGCCCCGCCTGGCGCCGCAGCAGCAAGACAAAGAACACCACCACGGCCACCAGTTCCGGCAGCAAGGTCGACAGCGCCGCGTGGTGGGCCGCGTCGCCAAACAATAAAATCAGCAGGCCGAAGGCGCCCACGTTGTACAGCGCCGTGCGCGCATCGAGGGTATGCCCGGACAACTTGGTGGCCGGCAGCATGCGGCTGGCGAGGAAGAAGCCGGCCACGCCCAGGGGTACATTGATGGCGAACAACCATGGCCACGACGCCGTCGCCAGGATCAAGGAGGCGGCCGTGGGCCCGATGGCGAACGCGACGGCCACCACCAGCGCGTTGTTGCCGAACGCGCGGCCCAGCAAGTGTTTAGGGTACAGGGCGCGCAGCAGCGCCGTATTGACGCTCATCATGGCGCTGGCGCCGACACCCTGGAACAGGCGCGCCACCACCAGCGACGGCAAGGACCAGGCCAGCGCGCACGCGAGCGAGGCCAACGTAAACAGGAACATGCCGGAGATAAACACGCGCCGGTAGCCGGCGATTTCGCCCAGCGCGGAAAACGGCAGCAGGGTCGCCACCATGGCCAGCTGATACACGTTGATGATCCAGACGGAAGCGGCCGGCGTCGTGTGCAGCTCGCCGGCGATGGCCGGCAAGGCCGTGTTGGCGATCGCCGTATCGAGCGAAGCCATGCCCACGCCGATGGCCAGCGCCAGCATGGCCCATACACGGGCGCCGGGCGGCAAGCCGTCCTCGCCCACCATCACGGCTTGCGTTTGCTGCCGCATAGACTGCTGCATACACTACCTGTTCATCTTGCTGATCCGGCCAATACACTAACATGTATGTAAGAAATCTGCAGGACAGGCCAGCTTACTTCTGGCAATCGATGACCTTGAAATCTTTCGAATAGCAGATGCGCAACTCGCCCGAATGCTTTTCATAGCCGAGCCAGCGGCCCTTCAATTGCGGATTATGCTGCTTCATCCACTGGAACAACTCATTCTTGGGCATGCTGGAGTCCGGCAACTTCAAGGCCTGGAACAGTTCGCGTTCCTTCTCGAAATACTGCTTAGCCGTATCGAAATCGCAGGCGCCATGCTTTTCCCATTCGCCCTGCAGCAAGGCTTCGCCCGGCTGCATGCACATGTAGGGCAGGATCTCGGACGGCGCCAGCTTCGGCAAATTGCCCTTGCAGTAACGCGGATGCAACTCCGTCTTGCGCGGCGGCGTCACGGAAATGTCGTCGCAGCTGGCCGGGTTGTTCGACTGCGCCCACAGGCCATGCACGATCCAGCCGAAGTGGTTGCTATCGGCGCACTGGAAGGCGGCCTTCTTCGACACGGCGCCACGGCGGCGCTGGCTGTCGCAAAAGCCTGGCGACCACGACAGCGCCAGCATGAAGTAATCGGTGGGCACGTTGGTGCTTTGCTTGTAGCACGTGTTTTTCTCGTCCGACGGCTTGACGTCGTAATCGTAGTAGCTGACGTTGCGGGGAATGGCGCAGCTGGCGTCGGCCGCGTGGACGGCGCCGGCAGACAGGCTGATGAACACGGCGGCCAGCGCGGGCAAGACAGAGCGGATTTTCATCGAGTTTCCTTCAAGATATAAAAACGCCGGCAACTGAGTGCCGGCGCGGTATCAATCAAACAAGTTGATCAGCAAACCTTGTGCATCCAGCCATGCGTGTCCGGTGCCGTGCCATGCTGCAAGCCCAGCAGCGCTTCGCGCAGGGCCAACGTAACGGCGCCGTTTTCATTGTTGTTGATGGTCATTTCAAAGCCATTGGCCTTGGCCACGCCCACCGGGGTGATGACGGCGGCCGTGCCGCAGGCGAACACTTCGGTCATGCGGCCCGAGGCGATATCGTCGCGCCATTGCTGGACGGACAATTTACGCTCTTCCGTCGCATAGCCGAGGTCTTTCGCCATTTCCAGCAGGCTGCGGCGGGTGATGCCTGGCAGCAAGGTGCCCGTCAATTCCGGCGTCACGACGGTGACTTTCTCGCCATCCTGGTAGACAAAGAACAAGTTCATGCCGCCCATTTCTTCGATGAACTCGCGGTGCACGGCGTCCAGCCAGACGACCTGGTCGCAGCCCTTCTCTTGCGCTTGCGACTGGGCCATCAGGCTGGCCGCGTAGTTGCCCGCGCACTTGGCTTCACCCGTGCCGCCCGGCGCGGCGCGCACGAAGTCTTCGCTGATCCACACGGTGACGGGTTTCACGCCTTTCGGGAAATAGGCGCCGGCCGGCGAGGCGAACAGTACGAACAGGTATTCTTCCGATGGACGCACGCCCAGGTAAGGGTCGGTGGCGATCATCAGCGGACGCATGTACAGGCTCTCGCCCGTGTTCTTCGGCACCCAGTTGCGGTCTTGCGCGATCAGCGCGTCGCCCGCTTCCAGGAACAGCTCGACAGGGATGGCCGGCATGGCCAGGCGCGCGGCGCTGCGGTTGAAGCGTTCCGCGTTTTGTTCCGGACGGAAAGTCTTGATGCTGCCATCGGGCTGCGCGAACGCCTTATAGCCTTCGAAGATGGCCTGGCCGTAGTGCAGCGACGACGCGGACGGGTCCAGCATCAGCGGGCCGTAAGCCTTCAGTTCGCCCTGCTGCCATTTGCCGTCGCGATAAGGAATCACCACCATGTGGTCGGTAAAGATGCGGCCGAAGGCGGGATTGACCATGCGCGCGGCGCGTTCGGCGTCGGACAGGGGGTGGGCGGATGGGGTGACGACGAGATTCGGTGTGGAAGTGGTCATGGCAGCAGAAGACGAGTCAGGGAGAATAAAGAGATTCCCTATTGTAGCGCCTAATGCGCGCGGCGAGGCGGCGGATGGCCTTGCAGCAATGTTGCGCCGCATCAAAAGGCGGCGCCGTCAGGCGGCCCGCAAGGGCTTGCCCCGCCCCGCTTGCGCTTCCCCGGCGCACTGGCTGCAGCGCATCTGCACGGAAATCACGTTGGCGCCGATGTCCATGCCATGCGCCAGCGCCGCCTGGCGCAGCTGCTCCACCAGCGGCGCATCCTGCACCAGCACGCTGCGTTCGCAGACGCGGCACACGAGGTAGCAACTGTCCGTTTCCACCTGGTCGGGCTTGATCAGGTAGCGCGCCTTGTTGCCGCTGGCGCTAGCCTCGCGCTCGCGCAGCAGCAAGCCGGCCAGTTCCATTTCCTTGAGCACGCGGTAAATCGTGCCCAGGCTGACGGCAATGCCGATGTGCAGCAGTTGCTGATAAATGCTTTCCGCATTCATCGCTTGCCGCTGCGTGCCGGCCAGCACTTGCAAGATGCAGATGCGCGCGCTGGTCGGGCGCAGGCGCACGGCGCGCAAGCGCTCGAACACGCGGCCATCGCCCTGGTATTGAATGTCTTGCATGGGATTCTCCGCTTGTGCGTTCTGCTCTACTGACATTGCCAAGCGAGAAGCGCAAAAGGGAACCGGGAAATGAAAAAAAGCGCCGTTCCCGACTACTGGAACGGCGCCTTGCGCTACCTCAAACCGGCAAACATCAGAACTTCATGTTGGCCGTCAGGGTTGCCGAGCGGCCCGGTGCCACGCCAGCGTAATGCGGCGAGGAAACCTTGTCGAAGTACAGCTTGTTCGTCAGGTTCTGGATATTCAGCTGCAGGGTCACGTTGCGGTTGACCACATAGCTGGCCATGGCGTCGAAGCGCGTGTAGGCCGGGGCAAACTTGTTGTTGGCCACGTTCGCGTAGACCTTGTCGACGTAGTTCACGCCGCCGCCCACCGTGATGGCGGGCGTGACCAGGTAGGAGGTCCACAGCGAGGCGCTGTTTTTCGGCGTCGTGGGGAACTGGTTGCCGTTGTATGGCGACGGTGCATACACGGGTACCGCCGTCGTGCCCGTATTGACGTAGCCATTGTTTTCCACGATGGCGTTCAGGTGCGTATAGCCGCCGAAGACCGACCATTCCTTGGTGATATTGCCGCTCACGCCCAGCTCGATACCCTTGACTTGCTTGTCGCCCACGTTTTGCGTGGTGCCGTCCGGTGCCGTCACGCGCGCATTGCTCATGTCGCTTTGGAAATAGGCGCCGCTCACGGACAGGCGGCCACCCGGCAGCACTTCCCATTTCGTGCCCAGCTCGAAGCTCTTGCTCTCCTGCGGCTTCAGGTTCTGGATGGCGACCGTCAAGCCGTCGATGCCGTCGCCGCCGTCATTGCCCGGTGGCGTGGACGAGGTGCCGTAGGAAACATACACGCTGCTGTTGGTCGATGGCTTGTACACCAGACCGGCCTGGTAGCTGGCGAAGGTGGCGTGCACCTTGGCGCTGGTGGCGGCGGTGGTCTTGCCGTCGAGCGTGTATTGCGGCGTGTTCAGCGAACTCTTGTAGTCATCCCAGCGGATGCCCACGTTGAGCAGCCATTGCGGCGTGAACTCGATGGTGTCGAAGCCGTACACGGAACGCGTGTTGGTGACGATGTTCGTGCGTGCCGGCGACACCGTGCGCGTGTAGACCCATGGGTCGTTGGCGTTCGGGTTGAGCAACGGTGCGCAGTTGTACAGGGTGGCCGCGCCATAGGTCGGGCAGTTGGAACCGACTTTTTCCAGCGGGTTGTTCGTCCCCGGGCTGAACATATAGGAGCTGCGATCCGTTTCTTCGCGGCCGATTTCCAGGCCCACCGTGTAGGTGTGCTTCACGCCGCCGGCCAGGAATTCGCCGCCCAGACTGGTCGCATTGGCCAGCGCGTCCGTATCGGTCGTGCGCGTGTTGGCGCGGCGCCAGACGGTGCCGTACAGCATGGTGTTGCCCTTGGAATCGTCGGGCTGGGTCCACACGTAGTCATTGCTGGTCTTGCCGTAACGGGTCACGTTGCGCAAAATCAACTTGTTGCCGAAGTCGTGGCGCACGTCGATGGTGCCGATATCGCTTTGCGTGTCGCGGAAATCGCGGTTGACCAGGCCATAGAAGGTCTCGCGCGGCACGTTGACGGGGGTGCCGTTGCCGTTTTTCGATACATTCGCGCCCGACGAGAACGGGTTGTTGAACGGCAAGCCGGTGTCCGGCAATTCGCTCGACTGCATGTGGTAGTAGCTGAGGGTCGCCTGCGTGGCCGATTTCAGGCCGAAGGTGATCGATGGCGCGATGCCCCAGCGGTCGCCATTGATGTAGTCGCGGCCGGCCACGTGGGCGTCATGCGCCATCACGTTCAGGCGCACGGCCACGTCGTCGCTGATGACGCGGTTCACGTCGGCCGTGGCGCGGCGGTACTTGGCGCTGCCCAGGCCCACGGTGGCGTTGGTGAAATTGTCGACTTTCGGCGTCTTGCTGATCAGGTTGACGCCGCCGCCCGCGGACGAACGTCCACCGTAGGCCGAGTTCGGGCCCTTGACGACTTCGATTTGTTCCAGCGCAAAGATTTCACGCGATTGCGAACCCGTGTCGCGGATGCCGTCGATATACGTATCCGTTTGCGCGTTGTAGCCGCGGATGAACAGGTTGTCGCCCACAGGGTTGCCGCCTTCGCCGGCGCCGATGGTGATGCCCGGCACGGTGCGCAGCGCATCCGTCAGCGAGACGGCGCCCGTTTGCGAAATGATTTCGGCAGGAATCACGGTGACGGATTTCGGCGTGTCCAGCAGCGGTGCCGTCAGCTTGTCGTTGGCCGATTTGACGGGCGCCTGGATCAGGCGGTCAGCCGTGCCCACGACCTTGACTTCCTGCAACTGCTGCGGCTTGTCCACCGTTTGCGCGTGCAGCGCCAGCGGCATGGCCAGGGTGGCAAACGCGGCCAGGGCCGTGCCATGCATGCGTGGCGCGGAAGTGGTGTGGTGCTTGCGGCTGCGGATGAGGGCTGCCGGCTTGGCGGCGCCCGCTTGGTCTTTCAATGTCATCGCTATCTTTCACTCTATCGGATGGATTAAATTATGGCTGGCTACTGCGCCGTGGCGCCTGGCTGGCTCGTTGATTGCTTGGGTACGACAAAACTAGAACCGCCACAGCGCCGTCATACGCAACGCCCGGGGCGAGCCAGGCGCGATGTTGTCGTTGCTGTGGGCGGAGGCAAAATATTTTCTGTTGAACAGGTTTTCCACATTCAGCTGCAGCTGAAAATTTCCTTGCAGCTTGAAGTAGACGGCGCCGTCGACGCGGGCAAATCCCGGCAGCGCCACCGTATTCGACACGGACGCATACACGGCGCTGCGGGCAATGATGCCCAGCGCCGCGCCCCAGGCCGGCGAAAAATCGTAGCGGTTCCACAGCGACAGGCTGTGCCGGGGCACATGGGCCACCGTGGCCCCCTCGAATGCCGTGGCCGATTGCGTGGCCGTCAGCACGGCCCGCTGCCAGGCATAGCCGCCCGCGATGCTCCACCCGGGTCGGACCTTGCCCTTGACTTCCAGTTCCAGCCCCTCGCTGCGCTGGCCATCGACCAGCATGGCCCGCGTGGCGTCATTCGGGTCGGTGACGGCGACCTTGCTGCGCGTCAAACGGTACAAGGCCGCGCTGGCCGACAGGTCCGCGGTGGCTTCCCATTTCACGCCCGCTTCCACATTGCGAAAACGTTCAGGTTCAAACACGGCGTTGCTGGGCGTCAATGACGCCAGCTGTTCGCCCGCGCGCGGCAAGAACGATTGGCTGACGCTGGCATACAGCGACAGCGCCGGCACGGGCTGATAGATCAGGGCCGCGCGCGGCGACCACGGCGCATCCGTGCGGGCGATGCGCGCGCCATTGCGGCGGTTGACGAAATCGACGGCGAAGCGCTCGTAGCGCAGGCCGGCAATCGCCTGCCATTGCGGGCTGAAGCGGACCTGGTCCTGCAGGTACAGGGCGGCCGTGTCGGCCACGCCGTGGTTGTCGGCATCCGTGGCGCTGGGACGGAAGGTCACGGGCAAGTCCGTCACGGGGTGCGAAGTGGGCAGGCTGATGTGCGTGACGCCCTCGCCCAGGGTCGTGAAATAGCCGGTGTTGCGCAGATTGTCCGTCGTCTGGCGACCCAGTTCCCCGCCCGCCGTCAGGCGGTGCCGCACGGCGCCGCTGCTGACCGTCCACTCCACGTCCGTCTGGTTGAACAGGTTGCGCCGCAAGGTGGCGCTGTTGTACGCCAGCACCGTCACGCTGGCCCCATCCGCGCTGACGGGGCCGGGAAAGGCATTCTGGTACAGCTTGTCGTAATCGGCCAGGCGCGTGCGGTTGCGCAAGACCGCACCGCCGGCGAACGCATGCTCGATGGTCACGCCCAGCGCGTCGATGTAAGCCCACGACGGGCTGCTGCCGGCGATGCCGAAAAACGTGGACGGGTCCGTGTCGAACGGCCGGCCCCGGTACGACGGCACGCCCCGGTCCGTCACGCGGTCGTCGCGAAAATGTTCATAGCTGGCTTGCACGGTGGTGCGCGGCGACAAACGCCAGGCCACGACGGGGTTGACGGCGCTGCGGCGCACCTTCACGCCCTGGCGAAACGAGCCGCTGTTTTCCGCCATGGCGTTGACGCGCACGGCCACGTCGCCTTTCACGACCTGTTGCAGATCGATGGCGGCGCGCCCGTTGCGCCAGGCGCCCAGGCTCAGCGTTGCTTCGCCGTCATCGACCCACTGCGGCTGCTTGGTGGCCCGGTTGATCACGCCACCGCCACCGCCATGGCCGAAGACGAGGGCGTTCGGCCCCTTGATGGCCTCGACCGCTTCGATATTGTAGAAATCGCGGTAGTACTGCACGTCGTCGCGCATGCCGTCCAGATAGAAATCCGAGGTCGAGCTGTTGCCGCGCAGCACGGCCGTATCGCGGTTGCCCTCGCCTGCGGCCGTGCCCACGCCCGGCATGTAGCGCATGGCGTCGGCCAGGGTGCGCATGTCCTGGTCGCGTATCAATTCACGGCTCACCACGCTGACGGCCTGCGGCGTGTCATGCAGGGCCGTGTCGTTGCGGCTGGCGGCGGAAGAACTGGTACGGCGGTAGCCATCGTCGCCGCTGCCCTGCACGGTGACGGGCGCCAGCACTTGCAAGCCGGCGCCCTCCCCGTCCAGGTCGGCGCTCAGGGGCGTGGGCGCCAGGCGCACGATGTAACTTCCGTCCGGCAACTGCACGGCCACGAGGCCCGTGCCTGCCAGCAATTGCTGCAAGCCCTGGCCCGTGGCCACGGTGGCGTTCAAGCCGGCGCTGCGTTTGCCCTGCGTCAAGCCGCCTTCGGCCGACAGCAAGATTCCCGCCTGGCCCGCGAACTGGCGCAGGGCCTGGCCCAGGGGCGCGGCGGCGATGCGGAAGCTGTGCACGGTCTCTTCCGCCGCCGCTGCCATCGCATGCATGACAGGCACGGCCAGCAACGCCGCGGCCAGGGACAGCGGCAGCAGACGGCGGGCAAACGGCAGGGAGACAGGGTACGGCGGCACGGCATTCCTTATTGATGTTGAGCAGCTTACTTCTACCTTGCCAAACAACTTTTCAAAAAGGGAACCACTTTTTGAGAAATATTCTCATTTACTATTTTGACTGCGGCAGCTGGGCTTCCACCGTCACCCACCAGTCATGCAGGCGATGTATTCTCACGGGCAAGGTCGCTTCCAGCGCCGCCAGGATGCGGTCCGTATCGGCCAGCGGGTAGCTGCCCACCAGGCGCAGGTGGGCCACTTCGGGCGCGCAGCCCAGGTGGCCGCGCCGGTAGCGCGACAGTTGCGCGAGGAAATCATCGAGCCGCATCTGTTCCGGCTGCAGGCGGTACTCGATCCAGGCGGCCCCGTTCGGGTCGGCGGCGTATGGCTCGCCGATGAGACCGTCGCCGAAGCGCACTTGCCGGCCGGCCGGCACGATGCGCGGCACGCCGCCATCGCGGGGCGCCACCTCGACGCTGCCCTCGTAGACGGCCAGCAAGGTGGCATCGCCCTGCGGCTGCACGCTGAAACGCGTGCCCAGCGCGCGCAGGCGGCCGTGCACGGTGTCGACCACGAGCGGGCGCGCCGGCTGGCGGCTGTCGCGCGCGGAGGAAAGATAGATTTCGCCGCCATGCAGGGCGATGCGGCGCAGATGGTCGCTGTAATCGATGTCGAGGGACGTTGCCGTGTTCAGCCACAGTTGCGAACCGTCGGCCAGCGCCAGCTGGCGGATGGTGCCGACCGGCGTTTTTTCGCCCGCATGCAGGCTGGCAACCCAGCTGCGCGTATCGCGCCGCAGCAGCGCGGCGCCACCCGTGCCGGCCGTCAGGCACAGCGCCAGCAAGCCCTTGACCAGGCTGCGGCGCGCGGCGTCGCTCTGGCGCGGGCCTGCGGCGTCGAGCGCCTGGCGCGCCGGTTCCGCCGGCACCTGGCGAAATTCGGCGCTGACGGCTTCCACCCTGCGCCAGGCGGCGCGGTGGGCGGGCGAACTGGCATGCCAGCGCTCCCAGGCTTGCTGGTCGGCAGGGCCGGCATCGTCCCCGCGCAGCACGGCGAACCATTCGGCCGCTTCCTGCAGGATGGCGTAGTCGGCCGGCGGCATGGCGGCGCCTGGCTTAGGCGGCATCATCCATGCACAGCATGCATTGCAGCATGGCTTGCGCCATGTATTTTTTCACCATGCGTTCGGATACGTCCAGCTGGCCGGCGATCTGCGCATACGTCAGGCCGTCGAGCTGCGCCAGCAGGAAAGCCTGGCGCGCGCGCGGCGACAGGGTATCGAGCATGGCATCGATGCGGCACAGGGCTTCGACCACGAGGGCCCGCTCTTCCGGCGACGGCGCCGTCATTTCGGGATGGCTAGCCAGGGCCGCCAGGAACGTGCGTTCCAGGGTCAGGCGGCGCCAGTGGTTGACCAGCAAGCCATTGGCCACCGTGCTCAGGTAGGCGCGCGGCTCGCGCAGGCTGTCCGCCGATTGCGTCGCCAGCATGCGCACGAAGGTGTCCTGCGCCAGGTCGGCCGCACCGTCGCGGCAACCGAGCTTGCGCCACAGCCAGTTATACAGCCAGCCATGGTGGCTGGCGTACAGGTCGCTAAAGGTATCGAGGGAGGGAGAAATGGTGGACACGGGCAAACAAACAAAGGGGCTGCCATACTTGCCGGTCAAGTGGGTCAGCACTGCATCACGAATGAGAATGATTTTCATTTTCACACAATTTCACGACGATGTAAATTATCAAAAGCATCATCCCAGCCTGGCGCGGGCATTTTGCGCAACAGTGCCACCGCGCCATCATTTGCGAATGATTCTCGTTTGCGTTAAAATGTCAGCCTTCCTTCTTCCCCGCCATGCCTGACACCCCCGCATGGCGGCGCCATCGAAAGCCGCCATGACGACCTCCTCCCTTCCACAACCCCAGTTGCGCGCCAGCGCCGACGAGGCGCCGGAGACCCGCCAACAGCAACGCCAGCCTGCCGCCAACCCGCCACAACGGCGCTGGCACTGGAGCTGGAAACAGGTGTGGTTTCAATTGCACTGGTTTATCGGCATCACGGCCGGCACGGTGCTGGTGATCATCGGCCTGAGCGGCGCCACCCTGGCATTCAAGGATGAATTGCTCGATGTCATGAATCCCGGCGTGCGCCATGTCGCCGTGGAAACGCGCGCGCCGCTGACGCCTGGCCAGTTGAGCAACATTGCCGCTGCCGAACACGGCCAGCGCGTCGCTTCCATCACCATGTACGCCGAGGCGGGCGCGGCGCCACGCGTCTTCTTCGCGCCGAAGAATGGCCAGCGGCGCGGCGAGTCCATTTATGTCCACCCTTACACGGGCGCCACCCAGCCGGCGCTGGCGGGCGCGGGCTTTTTCGAGTGGACGGAATCGCTGCACCGCTGGCTGCTGCTGCCGCGCGATCCGGGCCGGCAAGTGGCGGGCGCGCTGGCTCTGTGCCTGCTGGGACTGGCCCTGTCCGGCCTGTATCTGCGCTGGCCCCGCCGTCCGCTGGACTGGCGCACCTGGCTGACCTTCGACCCAGCATTAAAAGGCCGCTCCTTCCTGTGGAACCTGCACGCCGTGGCCGGCACCTGGTGCCTGGTGGTCTACGTGGCGCTGACCCTGACGGGCATTTACTGGAGCTATGACGTGGTGCGCGACAATATCGACGCCTGGGCCGGCAAGCCGCCCCGCGTGGCGCAAACGCCGGGCAAGCAAGGCCAGTCCAGGGAAAAGAAAGAAGCGCCGGCCGTCGACCTCGGTCCGGCCTGGAGCAGCTTCCAGCAACACGCGGCCGGCTGGACCCTGGCCAGCGTGCGCCTGCCGACACGCGCCGGCGAAGCCGTGCAATTCACGTGGCTGGCCAGCGACGCGCCGCACGAGCGGGCGCGCAGCCGCATGAGCATTGCAGCGGCCGACGGCGTGGTAACGGAAAACGAACCGTACAGCCAGCAAGCGCTGGGCGCACGCCTCGTCAACATCATTTATCCGTTGCACATGGGCACGTATTTTGGTTTGCCGGGCCGCATCATCGTCACCCTGGCCAGCCTGGGCCTGCCCTTGTTCGCCATCACGGGCTGGATGCTGTACCTGGGCCGCCGCAAGGCGAAACGCGCCGTGCAGGCGCAGCGCGCCATGCTGGGCGCCGGCGCGCCGGGCCAGGCGAACACGGGCTTGCCCACCCTGGTGGCCTACGCCAGCCAGTCGGGCCAGGCCGAGCGCCTGGCCCTGGAAAGCGCGCGCGCCCTGCAACAGGTGGGCGTGGCCGTCGACGTGCAATCGCTGGACCAGTTCGATCCCGCGCAATTGCGCCAGTACGAACGGGCCCTGATCGTCGCCAGCACCTTTGGCGAAGGCGAGGCGCCGGATGCCACGCGCCGCTTCGCGCGCCTGCTGCAGCAAACCTCCGGCACGCCGCTGGCGGGCCTGGAATTCGGCATGCTGGCCCTGGGCGACCGCCATTACAGCGCCTTCTGCGGCTTCGGCCATGCGCTAGCACAACAATTGCAGGCGCTGGGCGCCACACCCCTGTTCCCCCTGATCGAAGTGGACAAGCACGACTCCGCCGCCCTCGCCGACTGGTCCACAGCGCTGGCCCGCTGCAGCGGCAGCGCCATCGACGCCATCGGCGTGCAGGAAGAAGCGTCGTATGCCGAGTGGCGCCTGGCGCGCCGCGTGCTGCTCAACCCGGGCAGCCAGGGCGGCGAACTGCATGAAATCACCTTGACGGGCCCGGCCGGCGCCAGCTGGGAAGCGGGCGCACTGGCGGAAATCATTCCCTGCAATGCGGACGGCAGCGATGGCGATGCCGGCAATGCCCATCACGCGCCGCGCAGCTACTCGATCGCCTCGCTGCCGTCCGATGGCGAACTGCAGTTGCTGGTGCGCCAGGAACGCCATGCGGGCGAGGAAAATCAGGGCCATGGCCTCGGCTCCGGCTGGCTGACGCGCTTCGCCCCGCTGAACGCCACCGTCCGCCTGCGCCTGCAAGCCAATCCGGCCTTCGCCCCTGCCCTGGTCGACGTGCCCTGCATTTATATCGGCAACGGTTCCGGCCTGGCCGGCCTGCGCTCGCACTTGCGCGCGCGCCAGCGGGCGGGACTGGCCCGCAACTGGCTGCTGTTCGGCGAGCGCCAGCAAGCTTTTGACAGCGTCTGCGGCACAGAGTTGCAAGGCTGGCTGGACGCTGGCCACCTGGCGCGCCTGGACCGCGTCTTTTCGCGCGATGGCGCCGATGCCGGCAAGCGTGAATACGTGCAAGACCGCCTGCGCGCCAACGCCGGAACGCTGCGCGACTGGCTGGCGCAGGGGGCCATCGTCTACGTGTGCGGCAGCCTGCAAGGCATGGCGGCAGGAATCGATGCTGTACTGCAAGAATTGCTGGGCCAGGAGGGTCTCGACGCCCTGCTGGCGGCCGGACGCTACCGCCGCGACGTGTATTGACCTGGCTCAAGCCATCGCCGGCGCCGCCCGGCTATGTGGGCCGGCGCACGGTCGGCGCCAGCCATCGGACTACAGTGGGGGCATGGCGGCAGGGCGACAAACCCGCGCCGCCCCACCCACTGTCTGCGAGGCTTCCCATGAAAAACCCCTGGATGAGCATGTACCTGAGCGCCGCCAACCGCATCGCCAACACGGCGCGCGGCCATGCGACGGCCGCCGTCAAGCGCGAAGCGGCGAAAAATACGCGGCAATTGACGCAAGTGTGGTTCGATTCCTTCCTGCCCCCGACAGGCAAGCCGCGGCGCAGCCGCAAGGCGAAATAAGCCCCTGGCAACGGGCGAACTGGTGCGGTGCATCACAGCAATAAATTGAAGTTTCAATCAGATGAACTAAACTGCAAGCATGGTAGTACATAAGGAAGTGACCGGCAGGCACCGCATCCCCGCGCCGCCGCCGGGACACCGGGAGACGACCATGTTGACGCTCAAAGTGCTGGCTTGCCTTGCCCTGTCGGCCTTGCTGCTCGTACCCCTCGTGCTGCGCGACGCGATGCAGACGTCCGCCGGGCAGCAGTTGCAGGTGCCGAATGTCGATGCGCAAGGCATGTGGGCCCACTGGCCCAAGCAATAGCAATACGCGCGGCTGAGAAAACACCGCTGACTGCGTTGCTTTGACTTGCCGTACTCGCGTACTGTCTGCGTCAAAGACGCCTTGCCAGCGGCGTTTTTCAGCGGCGCTCGGTAGTGGATTGCATCGTTAAAACCGCTTTGTTTTGCGGATGGGGATTTGTTCTCTCCTCCCATTTATTTTTACCTTGATTTGCTCCCCCTCTTCGCCGTACTTTTGATCCAGATCATGGATTTCCACCTTTGCTGCGCCCAAACTGGAACAGTCCGCTTCGCACCGTGACGGACTTAACCTGGAGCATCAGCATGGGTAAATCGGATTGGAAGGATGAGATGGCGCTGGGCGTTCCCGTCATCGACGAGGCGCATGAAGCGCTGTTTCAGGAACTGGCGCGGCTGCAGCAGTTGGGCGACCAGCATTTCAGCATGGCGTTTCGCGAGCTGATCGCGGCCGTCGAACGCGATTTCCGCGAGGAAGAGGATTTGATGGAGCAAATCGCCTTTCCCTCGCTGGCCAACCACCGCGAACAGCATGCGCGCGTGCTCAGCGGCCTGCACCATGCCTGGGCCGCCGTCGATGAAGGCGACCTGGAACAGGGGCGCCATGCACTGTCGCTGTTGCCGCAATGGCTGATCTTTCACCAGGCCACGATGGACCTGGCCCTGGCGGCGGCGCTGGAGCTGGTGCAGCGCCAGCCTAGCTAGCTTCTACAGCAGCAGCACCGTGGCTTGCTCGGGCAAGACGACGCGGTAGTGGCCCGGGTATTTGTCTTCGCCATCGAAAATCTTGCAAAACACGGGCTGGTTGATGTCGTTGACGGCGGCCTCGTTCATGGGCAGGGTGGCGATCAGCTGCTCGCCTTCGACCAGTTGCAGCGCGCTGCCCCGCTCGGCAGCGCAAAACGCCAGCGATTGCACGTCGCTGGCGAACGGCCGCTTGTACCACGGCGTGATGGCCCGCACGGCGCGCCGGGCGTCCTGCAAGACCTGCCCCACGCGCTTGACGTTCCAGGCATCGCGCGCCACGGACGGCTGAAGCACGATATTCGCCGTCAACTCGCCCCTGCTCTTATTCACCAGGAAAGTACCGTCCTGCGCGGCGATATCTTCGTTGAGCGGCACGACGAACACGCCGCCATCGGACACCTTGATCGGCATGGGAGCGCCATTGCCTTGCAAGGCCACGCGCACGTCGTCGATGGTGGCGCTCAGCTTGGCCGGAATCAGGCGCAGGGCCATGACCACGCTGCCGCTCGACACTTGCCACACTTTCCGGGCCGTCAGATAACTGTCGCGGTAAGCCGTGAAACGCACGCGCGGCGCCTTGGCGTCGCTGCTGGCGGTGACCGTCACCGTTTGCGATGGCAAGGTTTCCTCCGCGCCCGCCGGCGCCGCTGGCGCCACGGGCGTGGCTGGCGCAGGGAGTGCCGGCACGAGCGGTGGCGGCACAAGCGGCGGTGGCACGGCGGCGGGCGGCACGCTGGCGCTCTGCAGCGGCGCGGGGATAGCCGGCGGCGCGTGCTCCTGGGCCTGGCCCAGCGACACGACACACAACCATCCGGCACAAGCGATCCATGTACGCATGCATTTCTTTCAATGAGGAAAATATTTTATCAGCGCCTGCATTATCGCAGAAGGCCAGCCCATGCGCCGCCCCTGGTCTGCCTCCACTCCTGCCCGCACTCTTTTGGTGCGCACGCTTGATTATTTAACAAATACCACTTATATTGATAATGATTCTTATTCACACAAGTGAAGGGAATCGCGCGCCCTTCTTTTCCACTGCCCGCACGCGCCGGGCCTTGCGGTGGAACTGCTATCCAAGCCAGACCACGGGCCAGCGTCACGCCATCCCCCAGCTACTGCGCACCTCGCCAGACGAGATAGGAAAACACACAACTACAATATGCCAGGAAAATGATGCAATCGACGACAGTCTTCCCTCCTTCGCGCCAGCCCGCCTTGCGCCCCCTCCCCCGCCTGTTACACGTCGCCCTGCTGAGCCTAGCCGCCGGCACCGTCTTGCCGGCCCAGGCCGCCGACGCCGCCGCGGCCGACGTCACCATGCCGGCCGTCACCGTGCTGGGCCAGTCGATGGCCGGCACGGAAGGCACGCAGTCGTACACGACAGGCGAAGCGCGCAGCGCCACGCGCATGGACCTGTCCCTGCGCGAAACGCCGCAATCGGTCAGCGTCATCACGCGCCAGTTGCTCGACGACCTGGGCGCCGTGCGGCTGGACCAGGCGCTGGCGCAGACGACGGGCATCCAGGTTGGCCAGAATGACACGGAGCGCACGACCTTTTATGCGCGCGGCTTCGGCATCAACAATATCCAGATCGACGGCATGGCGCGCGGCGGCCAAGCGCCGCTGCAAGACACGATTTTGTACGACCGCATCGAGGTCGTGCGCGGCGCCACCGGCTTGATGGGCGGCAAGGGCGACCCGTCGGCCACCATCAACATGATACGCAAGCGCCCGACGAAGGAATTCCAGGCCAGCGCCGGCCTCATCATGGGCCGCTGGGATGACCAGCGCGTCGAGGCCGACCTGTCCACGCCGCTGAACGCGCAGGGCAGCGTGCGTGCGCGCACGGCCCTGGCCTGGCAAAAACGCGATTCCTACCTGGACATGTATCACGAACGCAAGACGGTCGGCATGCTCATCGTCGAGGCGGACCTGCGTCCCGGCACCCGGCTGACGGCGGGCGTCGACTTCCAGGACAACGAGCCCACGGGCGCCACCTGGGGCGCCGTGCCCTACTGGAACGCGGACGGCAGCCTGGCCAATTTGCCGCGCAACACCAGCTGGACGGCGCCATGGAGCACCTGGGCCAAAAAACAGCACACGGTGTTTACCTCGGTGGACCAGCGCCTGCCGGGCAACTGGAATCTGCACCTCGGCTATGCGCGCACGGAAAGCACGAACCGCACCACCGTTCTGTATGCGGGCAAAGGTTATCCCGATCCCGCCACGGGCAAAGGCATGGAACTGTGGACGGGCGCCTGGGGCGCGGGCAAAAATTACAGCGACAATTTCGACGTCTACGCCAGCGGGCCGTTTACCTTGCTGGGACGCAAGCACACGGCCATCATCGGCTGGAATGGCGACAACAGCCAGGATCGCTCCATCGGCGGCAAGGAAAAAATCGATTACTCGAAATTCATCCCCGATTACCGCAGCTGGACGGGCAACGTCCCCCGCCCCGTGTTCACCCCGGATGGCTCGCACACGGAAAGCGTGACGCGCCTGGCGGGCGGCTATGTGGCCACGCGTTTGAGCCTGGCCGACCCGCTGCACGTGATCATCGGCGCGCGCAGCAGCACCTATCGCACGGACACGCGCAGCTACAACACGCAAGGCGTGTACACGGGCAGCAGCGACTTTGTGGAAACGCGCAATGAAATCACGCCGTACGTGGGCGCCGTGTTCGATATCAACAAGCAATATTCCGCCTACGCCAGCTTCACGCAGCTGTTCAACCCGCAAACGAGCAAGGACCGCAACAACCAGTTCCTGGCGCCGGAAACGGGCGACAATGCCGAGCTGGGCGTCAAGGGGGAATTCTATGAAGGCAAGCTGAATGCGTCGGCCGCCCTGTTCCACACGAAGAAAAAGAACCTGGCGGAACTCGACCGTTCCGTGCCGCCCGGCTTTTTGCTGCCCGACGGCGGCCAGGCCATGGTGGCCAACGGCGCCGGCGTGACGGCCAAGGGCGTCGAATTCGACGTTTCCGGCCAGTTAACACCCGCCTGGGAAGCGAGCGGCGGCTATACCTATCTGCACGCGGCCGAGGCCGATGGCCGCCGCGCCGCCACCACCCAGCCGCGCCATTTGCTGCGCCTGGCCACCAGCTACCGCTTCGACGGCCGCCTGGCAGGGCTGAAAGCGGGCGCCAGCCTGACGGCGCAAAGCGCCACCTACAGCGAATCGTGGTACGGCCGTCCGCCGTCAAGCGAGATGACGAACATCCCGCAAGCCGGTTATGCGCTGGTCAACGCCATGGCCAGCTATGCCATCAACCGCCATGCCAGCGTGCAGCTGAACGTGAATAACTTGCTCGACAAAAAGTACTACCGCAACGTGGGCTTCTTCGATGGCGTGTTCTGGGGCGAACCGCGCAACATCAGCCTGGCCGTGCGCACGGCGTTTTAAGCGGGACGCAGTGCATCAGGCTGCCGGCGCGCTGCGCCAGTGCGCGGGCGCGGGCAAAGTGAAGCCTTCGAGCAAGGGGCCGCCCACGGGCGCCAGCACGGCGGCGGCCACCTGCCCGAACGCATGCTGGCCGGCCGGCAAGTCGCTGGCGACCAGGCGCAGCGCGCCGTCCAGCTGCCCGGCGACGGCGGCGTCGAACGCCTGCAGGCGGCGGAACAGATGCTTGCCGCCGCCGCTCCATACGCCCGCCGCGCGCAAGTGCAGGTCGGCCAGCGCTTCGTACAGCTGGCAAGCCACGGCCAGCGCCTCGCCCGGATGCACGCTGTCGACCAGGTCTTCCAGCGCCGTGGTGATGGCG
Organism: Janthinobacterium sp. P210005; assembly: GCF_036231865.1. Taxonomy (NCBI): domain Bacteria; kingdom Pseudomonadati; phylum Pseudomonadota; class Betaproteobacteria; order Burkholderiales; family Oxalobacteraceae; genus Janthinobacterium; species Janthinobacterium sp. P210005. The sequence continues at coordinate 222,486 of NZ_JAZARC010000007.1, read as the reverse complement.
TAGCGGCGGCGCTGCAGGTTTTCCACGTCGAGCAAGGGCGGCCCGGCTGCGGCGATGGCTTGCGCCAGCGCCAGCAGCTGCGCGTGCTGCGCTCCGGGCGCGAGAATGTTTTCCCCTTCCACCACCATCATCACCAGCGGCACCTTGCCGCCCGGCGCATCGATTTCCTTGCAAAAATACGTGAACGTGGCCATGTCGTGCGCGAACAGTTCCACCGTGCGCCCTTCGGCCACGAGGGTGTCGCGCCAGGCGCAATCGACGTGGTCGAACAGCAGCAGCAAGTCGATGTCGGAAGTGGGCGTCTGCCGGCCCGTGGCGAACGAACCGCCGATGATGGCCGCCACGGCCGTGGGATAGCGTTCACGCACCAGCCGCACGGCGATCGCGCGGATAGCGTCATAGGTGGAAATGTCTGTCACAGCCAGTGCTCCTTGCCGAAAAGCACTATCCTACACGCGATACGCGGCCTGCCGCCATCCTGCTACACTGGCGCTCTCTGATCAAGGAACCAACATGGAATACGATTGCATCGTGGTGCCCTCGCCCGTGGGCGAGCTGACGCTGGTGGCGCGCGGGACGGCCCTGGCCGCCATCCTGTGGGAAAACGACAAGCCCAACCGCGTGCGCCTGGGCGCGATGCGCGTCGATGACGGTTGCGCCGTGCTGCAGCAAACGGCGCGCCAGCTGGCGGAATATTTCGCCGGCACGCGCCAGTGTTTTGACGTGCCGCTCGATTTCGCCGGCACCGCCTTCCAGCAGGAAGTATGGCGCGCACTGCTGACGATACCGTATGGCCAGACGCGCAGCTATGGCGAGATCGCGCGCCAGATCGGCCGTCCCGCCGCCGTGCGCGCCGTGGGCGCCGCCAACGGCAAGAATCCCATTTCCATCATCGCCCCCTGCCACAGGGTCATCGGCGCCACGGGCGAGTTGACGGGCTTTGCGGGCGGCCTGCATGCCAAGGAAACCCTGCTGGCGCTGGAAGGCATCGCCCTGTCCAGCGACCGCGAAGCGCTGAAAACGGGCCACGCCCGCCGCCGCGCCGTACCCATCGATACGGCGCAAGGCTGCTTGTTTTAGCCGCGGCATCGCTCCCCTTGTGGGATACTCACGCCCTCCGTTCAAGCAAACACACCCTATGCCCTACCTTGTCATCCTGTTCTTTGTCGTCCTGTATTTGCTGGCCACGTTCTTTTTCCACATCCCCGCCCTGGTCGCCCTCGTGTATGGCGTGCTGAGCCTGAGCTGTTTCGTTGCCTATGCGATCGACAAGTCCGCCGCCAAAGGGGGCCGCTGGCGCACCTCGGAACGCACCCTGCTGCTGCTGGGGCTGCTGTGCGGCTGGCCGGGCGCCGTGCTGGCCCAGCAATGGCTGCGCCACAAGTCCAGCAAGCGCTCGTTCCGCATCCTGTTCTGGATCACGGTCGCCCTCAATATCGGCGCCTTCGTGTATTTCAGCATGCATTACGCGGCGCCCGATATCGGCACCGACGTGGCGCCCATCGAACTGTAAAACTACTTCGCACCAAGATGTAACAATTATTGCAGCCCGTTGTTCTTGAAATGATCGCCTGTCAGAATATCAATATTCACGATATTCAAGCCAATTCATTTACACGGGAAAGCCCTTTTCGACCATGCGTACCTTGCAATTCCACAATTCCTTCCTGTTCCGCCTTGCCGCCGCGATTTGTTTCGCCATCACCTTGGCGGGCTGCACAAGCTATCGCTTTATTCCCCCGGACTCCGATGCGGGGCGTCAATGCGTGACGAGTTGCGGGACCAATCGGCAAATATGCATTGCCGGCAAGGAACAAGTTGCCGCGGCCCAGGCGCAAGCTTGCGAGATGCGCAACGTCAGTACCGTTTCCCTCTGCCTGGCCGTGGCGAAAACAGATGCGGACCGGGAACTGTGCTCGAAGAAACGCCAATATTGCTCCTCAAACAACTCTGCAACGTGGCAATGCGAGGCGGATTACCGAAGCTGCTATACGCAATGCGGCGGCAGGATCGAGGAAAGCGAATAAACGCGGAAAGCCTGATGCCATCGAACAGGATGCCGCGTGGCAAGCGCAAGGCGCGATGAACGACGCGCGGCAGACAGCTGCTTACTCGCCCAGCAGGCGCAGCGATTCCAGCCAGTCCGCCTTCCATTCGCGCAGCAACGGTTGCGTGGCGAACGCCTTCTTCAGGTGCGCCATCGGCACGCGGTGCACGTCGTGCAAGCCGAACGCCAACGTCACCGGATGCCACAGATGGCTGTTCTTGCCGCCGCGCGAATTCTTGCGCACGCGCGCGCCATCGTCGCCGAAGATGCCCACGCCGCTGGCCAGCCCCTTGTCCAGGTCGACCTTGCCCACGCCGGCGAAGGCCAGCAGAATCTGCTCGCGCCCCAGGCCCTTCAAGGCGCTGGGCAAGACCACGGGGCCCTTGTCCACCTCTGCGACATCCGGCTGCGGATGCTGCAACTCCTTGAGCAAACGCAACAGATCGCGCTCCTGGAAGTGCAAGCCGTCCAGCGGCGCGCGCAAGCCCGGCGCCTTCAGTTCGATGGCGATATTGCCCGAGTCGCGCGTAAAACGCAGCCACACGTCGTCCGCGCCCGAGGCCAGGTGCTGCTTGTCCCCGATAAACACGACGGGCGCCGCATAGCGCGTCACGCCGTCATGGAACAGCTCGGCCCATGCCTCGCTGTAATCGAGCCAGACGTAGGGCAAGCCGCCCTGCTCCAGCAAGCGCGCCAGGGTCCACGGCGTGCCCGTCTGTTCAGCCAGCCAGGCACAGGCGTCAAGGGCGGTGGCCCGGTATGGCAGGGATATGGCAGTCATGGCGGTTCCATCGATAAAAGTGGAGCGCAGTGTAGCAGACCTCGTCCTCATCCCCTTCGGCAGGCGCAGCGGGACGCTGCGCGATGTGCTAGGCTGGAAGCATCAGCACGCGCCATGCCCATTCCGGCCGCCTGGCGCACTACCGCGAGGGGATCACCATGCATTCGAGCACCAACGCCGCCACCGCACCTGCCCCGCCACCGGAACGCGATTCGCCCACGCCGGCCAGCGAAAGCCATGCCGAGGAAGCGCTCGATGAAGCGCTGAAGGAAAGCTTCCCGGCCAGCGACCCGATCGCCATTGCCACGCCAAAACCAGCCGGCAAGACGCCGCCCTGATGGCGCGCGCCCCAGCCACCGTTGCGGTGGCTTTTTTTTGCCTGAACTGAATCCGGACGCCCCGCCCCCGCGTAGATGGCTATGCCACGACCGAACGAAGTTACTACGCGGAAAGGAAACGCCATGCAGCATTACAGCAAAAAGACGGATCCCCTGGACCAGCGCCTGTACCTGGCCCAGCGCATCGACCGGGCCGATGCGCGCCTGCAACGCTTGCACGATGCGGCCGAGCGCGAACGCTGCGCGCAATGGATCACGGCCTGGGCCGTGGCGGCGGGCGCCGACGCGCCGCGCGGCATGAAGCTGCGCATCCGCGGCGAATTCATCCTGCTTTGATCCAAAACAAAAGCCCCGCCCGGTGCATGCGCACGGGGCGGGGCCAGTCAAGCCGACAGTTTCCTAATCGGACGTGTCGCGGTACTGCTCGGGCGTCGTGTCGCCATCGGCGACTTCATACCACATCGCATTGAGCACGGCGAAGGTCGCCGCCAGCGGAAGACCCAGTATCCAGGCGAAATACCACATAGTTATATCCTTTCGTTGATTCTTAGTAGGCGTGACCGCTGTCGTCCTTGATTGCTTTTGCGTCAACCTTACCCCACAGCACTTTATATACCCACGTCGTGTACGCCACGATGAGGGGAATGAAGACGGCCGTGACGACCAGCATGATGAACAGGGTCATGTGACTGGACGAGGAATCCCACACCGTCAGGCTGGCGCGCGGGTCGATCGACGATGGCAGGATGAACGGGAACATGGCCGCGCCCACGCCGAGGATGATGCCGGCGATGCCGGCCGCGCTGGCCAGCAAGGCGGGCACTTCGCGGCGCGCGCGCTGGAAGGCAAAGGCCAGCAGCGGGCAAAGCAGGCCCAGCGCAGGGGCGATCCAGGTCCAGGGATGGGCGGCAAAGTTGAGGAACCAGGCGCCCACGTGCACTTCCGCCGTTTTCAGCATCGGGTTCGACGGACCGTCGACCACCACCGTGCTGCTGATGCGGTAGCCATCGACCCACAGCCACAGGGCCACGCCGGCCAGCGCATACAACACGACGGTGGCAAGCGCCGCCACGCTGCCGTAGCGGCGCGCCCGTTCGGCCACGGCACCGTCCGTTTTCAGCTGCAGCCAGGTGGCGCCGTGCATCACCAGCATGGCCACCGAGACGAGGCCGCACAGCAGCGCGAACGGGTTGAGCAGCGCAAAGAAGCTGCCGTCATAGAAGATGTGCATGTCTGGCGAGAAACGGAACGGCACGCCTTGCAGCACGTTGCCGATGGCCACGCCGCAGATCAGGGCCGGCACGAAGCCGCCCACGAACAGGGCCGCATCCCAGCGGGCGCGCCAGCGCGGGTCTTCCCGCTTGCTGCGGAACTTGAAGGCCACGGGGCGCACGATCAGCGCCACGAGGATGACGAACATAGCCAGGTAAAAGCCCGAAAACGACACGGCGTACAGCTGCGGCCAGGCGGCAAAGATGGCGCCGCCGCCGAGGATCAGCCACACCTGGTTGCCTTCCCACACGGGACCGATACTGTTGATGACGACCCTGCGCTCGAGGTCCGTCTTGCCGACGAAGGGCAGCAGGATGCCCGTGCCCAGGTCGAAGCCGTCCGTGATGGCAAAGCCCACCAGCAAGATGCCGATCAGCAGCCACCAGATCAGGCGCAGTGTTTCGTAAGAAATCATTTCATGCAAAATCATGGTCTGGCCCTCCTTAGGCGCGTTGAGTCTGAATGGCAGCGGGGGCTGGCACGGGGGCCGGCGCCTTCTCTTCCGGCCCCTTGCGGATGGCCTTGAGCATGAGCTTCATTTCAATCATCAACAGCACCGTGTAGATGGCGGCAAAGCCGGCAATCGTGATCAGGAGGGTCGAAGCGCCCAGATTCGAGACGGCCACGGCCGTCGGCAGCACGCCTTCGATGACCCACGGCTGGCGGCCCACTTCGGCCACGATCCAGCCCGCTTCAATGGCCACCCACGGCAGCGGGATGGCGAACACGGCCAGCTTCAGCAGCCAGCGGTGCTTGTCCAGGGTGCGGCGCGTCGACAGCAGGAAGAAGGTGCCGGTCAACAAGATAAAGAACATGCCCAGGCCCACCATCACGCGGAAGGACCAGAACAGGGGCGCCACGGGCGGCACGGTATCGAGCGCGGCCTTGCGAATTTGCTCGGGCGTGGCCTGGCGCGGGTCGTCGACATAGCGTTTCAGCAGCAAGGCATAGCCCATGGACTGGCCTTTCGACTCGAACATGTCCTTCGCGTCCTGCGGCACGGGGCTGCCCGGCGCCACGCTGCGGATGGTTTGCAGCGCGTCATACGCCTTGATGCCATCCTTGATCAGCAGTTCGCCGCGGTCGACCAATTGCTCGATGCCGGGGATTTCCGTCGTCAGCGAGCGCGTGCCGATCAAGCCCATCACCATCGGGATGTGCACGGCGTAATGCGTCTCGCGCGCTTTCGCGTCGGGGAAGCCGAAGGCCGTGAAGGCGGCCGGGGCCGGCTCCGTGGTCCACATGGCCTCGATCGCGGCCAGCTTCATCTTTTGGTGTTCCGACGACAGGTAGCCGCTTTCATCACCCAGTACCACCACCGACAGCGAAGCGGCCAGGCCGAACGAGGCGGCGACCGTCATCGAGCGCTTGGCCAGCTGCACGTGGCGGCCCTTCAGCAAATACCAGGCGGAAATACCCAGCACGAACACGGCTGCGGCCGTATAGCCGGCCGACACCGTGTGCACGAATTTCGCCTGAGCAACAGGATTCGTCAGCACGGCGCCGAAATCCGTCACTTCCATGCGCATGGTTTGCGGATTGAAGGCCGCGCCGACGGGATTTTGCATCCAGCCGTTGGCGATCAGGATCCACAGGGCCGAGAAGTTCGAACCGATGGCCACCAGCCAGGTCGTGACCAGGTGGCCCCGCTTCGACAGCTTGTCCCAGCCGAAGAAGAACAGGCCGACGAAGGTCGCTTCCAGGAAGAAGGCCATCAAGCCCTCGATGGCCAGCGGCGCGCCGAAAATGTCGCCCACGTAATGGCTGTAGTAGCTCCAGTTCATGCCGAACTGGAATTCCATGACGATGCCCGTCGCCACGCCCATGGCGAAGTTGATGCCGAACAAGACACCCCAGAACTTGGTCATGTCGCGCCAGATGGGGCGGTTCGTCATCACGTAAACCGTCTCCATGATGGCGAGGATCACTGACAGGCCTATCGTCAGCGGAACGAATATAAAGTGGTACAGGGCTGTCAGCGCAAACTGCAGTCTGGATAAAGCGACAATATCGAAGTCCATATGATTTCCTTGGTGTTTCCCTACTGTAATTGTAAACTTGGTATCTATCTGATGCGATTCGATTGGTTCCGCCGCCTTCGGGCTGGCGTGCGGCACCGCCTGTCTCCGTTCTTGTCAATCCCCCCGCAAACCCGCCAAGGCCGCTTCGAAGCCATCCGTGCCGCGCCGCAGCTCTTCGACGATGCGGCCGTCGCGGATGCGCAGCAGCCGGTCCGCCAGCGCCGCTTCGCGCCGCAAGTGGGTTGCGATCAGCAAGCTGCGCCCTTCACAGCGCGCGCGCAAGCGCTGCAAAACGTCGCCTGCCGTCCCCGCATTCAGTGCTTCCGTCGCTTCGTCGAGCAGCCACAAGGTCGATTCGTGCAGGAACAGCCGCGCCAGCGCCAAACGGCGCGCCTGGCCGCCCGACAAGCCCAAACCGCCCTCGCCCAGCATGGTGTCGAGGCCGCCCGCCAGGGCGCGCACCTCGTCGTCCAGGCCGGCCGCCTGCAGCGCCGCCCACAGCTGCGCATCGCTGGCGGCGGGGTCGGCCAGGCGCAGGTTGTCGCGCAAGCTGTCCTGGAACAATTCCGTCTTCTGCGTGAACAAACAGGCGCGCGGCGCGCTCACCTTGCCCGACAATGGCGCCAGCTCGCGCGCGGCCAGGGCCAGCAAGGTGGACTTGCCCGCGCCGCTGGGGCCGATCAAGGCCACGCGCTCGCCGGCGGCGATGTGCAGCGATACGTCATGCAGGATGGCAACGTGGCTGCCCGCATGCGCGGCGCTGACGCGTTCCAGGCGCAAGCCCGGTGCGGCATCCATGGGCAGCGTGGCGACATCCTGCTGCTCCAGGCGCGGCGCCAGGCGGCGCATCGCCAGCAGCATGCGCCCCGCTTCCAGCGCGCCGCGGCGCAATCCCGCAAACGGTTCCACGGCCGTCAGGGCGATCAGCAGGGCCAGCGCCGCGGCCGGCACACTCAGCGCCTGCTGCTGCACCAGCGCGGCGACGGCCAGCAGCACGCCAGCCAGGGTCGCGCTGCCGGCCACGCCATACGCTGCGCCCGCCGCCGTTTCCAGGCGCAGCAAGGCGAAATCGGCTTGCGCCAGCGAGCGGTCGATCCGCCCCAGCGCCGCGCACTGGGCGTCGATGCGGCCCGCCATCACCAGGTCCGTCTGGCCGGCCACCAGGTCGATGGCGCCGGAACGCAGTTTTTCGATGGCGCGCGAGCGCACGATGGCCGGGCGGCGGGCGCGGCGCGCCACGCTCCAGCTGATGCCGCCGCCGGCGGCCAGCAGCCACGCGGCCAGTCCCAGGCCCAGCTGCCACTGCATCACGCCCAGCGCCACGCCCGCCAGCAAGGCCACGCACAGGGCCGTGAAGGCAGGCACCAGCAGGCGCAGGTACAGCGATTCGAGCGCATCGATATCGGCCGTCAGGCGGAACAGCAGCTTGGCGGGCTGGCGCAGCAGGCGGCTGGCCGCTTCCGGGCGCGACCAGCCGCGAAACAGTTGCACGCGGATGCTGGCCAGCGCGGCGAACGTGGCGTCGTGCGTGACGAGGCGTTCCGCATAGCGCGAACCCGTGCGGCCGATGGCCAGCAGGCGGATGCCGGCCGACGGGCCGAACACGTCGAACAGGATGGCCGTCGAGGCATGCAGGCCGGCAATCGAGGTGGCCGTGATGAACCAGCCGGACAAGCCCAATAAGGCCATGCCGGACACCGCCGTCAGGGCCGCCAGCAAGGCGCCCCCGATCAGCTTGCCGGGTTGGGCCAGCAGCAATTGCCGCAGGACGGGATGCGAGATCAGTGTGGTGTTCATGCGCGCAACTCCTGTGCCTGCGCCCGGGCATCGACCTGCACCGTGCGCTGCAGGCGGCCGGCCAGCACGGGGTCGTGCGTGGCGACGATCATCGTCTTGCCTTTCGCCAATTCCAGCAAGGCGTCCGTCACGCGCGCCGCCGTTTCGCTGTCCAGGTGGGCCGTCGGTTCATCGACCAGCAGCAAGTCCGCATGCGGATGCAGGGCCACGCGGGCCAAGGCCAGGCGCACGGCTTCGCCGCCGGACAAGCCCTGCCCGCCATCGCTGAGCATGACGGCCGGCTGCGCCTGCGCCACGGCAGCCAGGTCGGCCAAGTGCAGCGCCTGCGTCACTTGCGCGGCATGCGCGCCCACGCGGCCCAGGGTCACGTTCTGGCTGACGGAGGCGGCAAACACATGGGGACGCTGGCCCATCCACGCCATGCGCTGGCGCAAGGTATTCACGGTGCCGTCGGTCAGGCGTACGCCGCCGATGCGGATCTCGCCGCCGCTGGCGGGCAGCAAGCCGGCCAGCAAGGACAGCAAGGTGGTCTTGCCGGCGCCGCTGGCGCCCAGCAGCGCGACATGTTCGCCGGCGCGCACGGTCAGGTCGAAGCCGTCGAAGACGCGCGCCTCGCCGGGATGGGCAAAGCGCAGTTGATGGATATCAATAGCGGGCGGCGGCGCCACGGCCATGGCGGCGGCGGAGACGGCAGCGGCTGCCACGCCGGCGCCGGGCAGGGGCACGCCTTCGGCCGCCAGGTCGTGCAGGCCGGCCAGGCCCGCTTCGCCGGCCGCCTTGTCGTGCCAGACGGCGGCCAGTTCGCGCAAGGGTTCGAAAAACGCGGGCGCCAGCAGCAGGATGAACAAGCCCTGCCCCAGGCTCAGTTCGCGGCCCCAGGTGCCGAAATTGATACTGCCCAGCAAGGAGAAACCGATAAACGCGGCCACCATGGCGACACCGAGCGCGGAAAACAGTTCCAGCACGGCCGACGACAGGAAGGCGATGCGCAGCACGACCATCGTGCGCCGGCGCACGGATTGCGACGAGGCATCCAGCCGCGCGGCCGTGGCATCGACGGCGTCGAGCGCGCGCAGGGTAGCCAGGCCGCGCAGGCGGTCCAGCAGAAACGCGTTCATGCTGCCCATTTCCACCATCTGCGCGCGGCTGGCCGCTTGCGCGCCCATGCCCACGAGGGCCATGAAGACGGGAATCAGGGGCGCGGCGATGAGCAGGATCAGGGCAGCGATCCACGACAGGGGCGTCACCACGGCGAGGATCACGAGCGGCACGAGCATGACTTTCCAGCGCGCGGGCTTGTAGCGCACCAGGTAGGGCACGATGGCTTCGGCCTGTTCGGCGATGACGCTGGCCGCCTGCCCCGACTGGGCGCGCTGGCGGTCCAGCGGCGAACGGTGCGCCAGCGCTTGCGCCACTTGCGCGCGCAAGGTGGACAGGTGGTCGCGCGCCGCCGCATACATGCGCCGCGCGCCCCACGCTTCGCAGCCGGCGCGCAGCATGCCCAGCAGCAGCACGCCGGCGGCCGGCAACAGGGCCGCGCGCCACGGTGCACCGGCGAGCATGGCTTGCACGGCCCAGGCCAGCAAGGCCGCTTGCGGCAGCCACAGCAAGGCGGCGCCGCCCTGCGCCAGGCTGGCGGCGCGGGGAAGGATAAAGCGGGGCAAGGACAGTGGCGTGGTAGGCATCTCTATACTTTTTGAGTTTTCAGAATTTTCTGTAAATTCGATATTTTGTATAATACTGCGAAACATGACATATATCAATTGACCCTGCGGGTGTGGCGTGAAAAAATTCAGATAATTATGAAAACTCAACATATCCAAATGACGCCGCTGATCCTGACCTTCGTCAGCCATTTCGGCGAGATGGGCAGCCGCTGGGGCTTTAACCGGACAGTGGGGCAAGTGTACGCCTTGTTGTTTGTCGCAGAGCATCCTTTACACGCGGATGAAATCGCGGAACACCTGAGTTTTTCACGCTCGAACGTGAGCATCGGCTTGAAGGAATTGCAGGGCTGGGGCTTGATCCGCCAGTCGCGCATCCCCGGCGACCGGCGCGAGTATTTTTCCTCGCTGGGAGATGTGTGGCAAATCTTCCGCGTGGTGGCCGCCGAGCGCCGCCGCCGCGAAGTGGCGCCCACCTTGACGGTGCTGCGCGAATCGCTGCTGGCGCCGGCCACGGAGCCCGTCGACCAGTATGCGCAGGAGCGCATGCGCGAAATGTATGAACTGGTCGACCTGGCCAACACCTGGTTCGACGACTTGCAGCGCCTGTCGCCCGAATCGATGGCGCAGTTGATGAAAATGGGCGCCAAGGTGCAAAAGCTGCTCAATGCCAAGGATCGCTTGTTCGGCGTCAGCAATAACAGCGACTGAAACCCGCCCCCCCCCTCTCCCCAATCAAGGCATTGCTAGCACAAGCTGGCACGCCTTGTCACGCCATTTCCGCTCGCCGTACAGGCTTACGCCAGCACAGCCATACATAGCCGTATGCGATGTTGTCAAGCATGCCAATAGCATTATTTAAATTGTATTAATTTACATCAAGACTAAGCTTGCATATGCGTACTCACGCAAAGGCGACCGGGCGACAAGTCGACCTCCCTGACCGGACGGCGCGCACCCTGAAGCAGTGAAATGTCTGCAATAAAATAAAAGGGGATTTTCATGAAAAGCATAACAAGCATTGCCATACGGGCATCCATGCTGGCCGCCCTGACGGCCTGCATGGGCGTGGCACAGGCTGCTACATGGGTCGATGTGGGACCGGCCAGCGGTTTCAGCATCGAAGGCAGCACCGTCACTTACTCGCCGTCACCTGCCCTCATGGTGAAATACTATAACGACAATCTCGTGCCGCAGAGTCCCACCGACATCCAGGGCTATATCAACGGCGTTTTCGGCACCAGCCTGGGTGCGGCCGTCTCGTTTTGCGACAATGCCACCTCAGGCTGCACCGCGGGCACCACGGCAGGCGCCAGCGGCGGGGTGAATTCCTTCACGAGTGCGGCGGACTATGATTACCTGGCCATCCATTTCGGCCAGGGCGAACTGGTCTTCCACTGGGCAGCGCCCGTCGCAGCCGGCACGACCTTCACGGTGGAAGGCTTGCCCAAGGACCTGAGCAATTACCGCGCCTACGTTTCCGCCATCCCTGAACCGGAAACCTATGCCATGCTGCTCGCCGGCCTGGGCCTGCTCGGCGTCCTGGCGCGCCGCCGCCAGGCAAAATAAGAGCATCGGGCAAGACCCGCAACACGGCGCCGGCGCACCCATGTTTACAGCGCGCTTGCGCCGCGCCGCTCACTCTTTACACCGTCTTTATGCCCCTCCCGCTATGCTGACCGGCATCTTCAGTCATCGTTGCGAGGGAGCCCACATGCATGAATCCCCATTCCAGCCGCGCGCGCGCCATGCGCTGCGCCAGCACTTGCCCGTGCGCGAACGGCTGCGCCTGGCACGCCTGGCCAGCAAGAAAGTGCTGTCGCTGTGTTCCGCGCTGCTGTGCGCGGCGCCGCTGCTGTATTTGCTGAGCTTAGTGCTGGGCGCGCAGCCCTGAACAGCTGCGCGAAAACCGGATGTGGGGGAAAGATGGGGTGCGTAGCGTTGCGGCAGCTTGGCGCCGCATGATCGTGGCCAGTATGAAACTGGTCCGCCCAGAGGGAATCGAACCCCCATTCACGGTTTAGAAGACCGTTGTCCTATCCGTTGAACGATGGGCGGAGAGGTGCAGTATTTTAATCCATGCGCGCCAGCAATGAAATGCCAGCGCGGAATAGAAAACGGGCTGTCATTTCTGACAGCCCGCTTATGACTTTGGTCGGAGTACAAGGATTCGAACCTTGGACCCCCTGGTCCCAAACCAGGTGCGCTACCGGGCTGCGCCACACTCCGAAGACAAGATAATAACGCCCCCACCCAATTTCGTCAATTGCCATAGACGAATTAGATGGAAATAACTATCGGCGCCTGCCTTTACACAGCCACTTTATCCGCAATGCGGCGCGCCATCGACTCGGCCTTTTCCTTATCTTTCGCCTCGACCATCACGCGGATCAGCGGCTCGGTGCCGGAAGCGCGGATCAGCACGCGGCCCGTGTCGCCCAGTTCGGCCTCGACCAGTTCTTTCTCGGCCACCATGGCGGCATTTTTTTGCCAGTCGAAACCGGGCGCCACGCGCAGGTTGATCAGGGTTTGCGGGAACAGCACCAGTTCGGCCAGGCATTGCTGCAGGCTCTGGCCGCTGCGCTTGAGGGCGGACAATACTTGCAGCGCGGAAACGATGCCGTCGCCCGTCGTGTGCTTGTCCAGGCACAGCAGATGGCCGGAACCTTCGCCGCCCAGTATCCAGCCCTTTTCCTTCATGACTTCCAGCACGTAGCGGTCGCCCACCTTGGCGCGCGCAAAGCCGATGCCCTGCTGCTTGAACAGCACTTCCAGCGCCATATTCGTCATCAGGGTGCCGACGGCGCCGGCCACGGGGCCTGTCGCCAGGCGGTCCTTGACCATGACGTACAACAACTCGTCACCGTTATACAGGCGGCCCGTGGCATCGCACATGATCAGGCGGTCGGCGTCGCCATCGAGGGCGATGCCCAGGTCGGCGCCGTGCTCGACGACGGCTTCGGCCATGGCCTTGGTTGCCGTGGCGCCGAAGCCCGCATTGATATTGAAACCGTCGGGCTTGTTGCCGATGGCGATGACTTCCGCGCCCAGCTCATGGAACACGTGCGGCGCGATATGGTAGGCGGCGCCATGCGCGCAATCGACGACGATCTTCAGGCCGCGCAAGTCCAGCTCGTTCGGGAAGGTACCCTTGCAAAATTCGATGTAGCGGCCCTGGGCATCGTCCAGGCGCTTGGCGCGGCCCAGCTTGTCCGAGGGCACGCAAGCCATGGGCTCGTCGAGCGCCGCTTCGATTTCCAGTTCCACGCTGTCGGGCAGCTTGGTGCCCTGGCCAGAAAAGAACTTGATGCCATTGTCGTGGTACGGGTTGTGCGAAGCGGAAATGACCACGCCGGCCGACAGGCGCAGCGCCCGCGTCAGGTAGGCGATTGCCGGGGTCGGCATAGGGCCGGCCAGCATCACGTCCACGCCGGCGGCCGACAGGCCCGCTTCCAGCGCCGCTTCCAGCATGTAGCCGGAAATGCGCGTGTCCTTGCCGATCAGCACCGTCGGTCGCGTCTTGCCGCCTTGCGACTTGGCCAGCACCTTGCCGGCCGCATAGCCGAGGCGCATGACGAAGTCGGGGGTGATCGGAGCCGTGCCCACCAGGCCGCGGATGCCATCCGTGCCAAAATATTTACGCGTCATAGTATTTCTCTTTTTGTTGTTTATGATAAATCTTACAGGCTCAGTGTGCCATGCGCCAGACCTTCAGTGCATCGACGGTTTCAGCTACATCATGCACACGGATAATTTCCGCACCTTGCGCTACCGCAGCAAGCGCACCGGCAACACTGCCGGCCAGGCGCTGCTCGACGGGACGTCCCGTGACGGCGCCGATCATCGACTTGCGCGACAGCCCGGCCAGCACGGGCAGGCCCAGTTCGCTGCGCAACTGGCGCGTGGCGCGCAATAAGGCGTAGTTCTGCTCCACCGTCTTGCCGAAGCCAAAGCCGGGATCGACGCACAGGCGCTCGCGGGCGATGCCGGCCGCCGTCATCGTGTCGATGCGCTCGCGCAGGAAGTCGATGACTTCGCGTACCACGTCTTCGTACTGCGGCTGGGCTTGCATAGTTTCCGGCACGTTTTGCATGTGCATGATGCACAGCGCGCAATCGCTGTCCCGCACGGCGTCGATGGCGCCCGGCGCGCGGAAACCGTTGATATCGTTGATCATGTCGGCGCCCGCCAGGATGGCTTCGCGCATCACTTCCGGCTTGTAGGTGTCGACGGACAGGGGTTTGCCGCAGTCGCGCAAGGCGTACAGCACCGGCATGACGCGCTGCAACTCGTCTTGCAGCGGCAGCGGCGGCGCGCCGGGGCGGCTCGATTCGCCGCCGATGTCGATGATGTCGACACCGTCCATGATCATCTGCTCGGCGCGCGAAATGGCAAATTCCAGGTGCTGGTACTGGCCCGCATCGGAAAACGAGTCGGGCGTGATGTTCAGGATGCCCATCACCAGCGCCTGCGTGCCCTGCAGGTTGAAGCCGAAACGGCCGAATTGCAAATAGTGTCGCATGTGAATCTTTGTAGTCGTCAGGAAAAAACTGCTGCGGCAACGAAAAAGGGCAAGGATTGCTCCTTACCCTTCTCTTGCATGCCACTAATCAGGCAGTGGTCGCTATCAGGCTGGCGCCGTCACGTTGGGCGAGATGCCGCCCGCGCCGCTGTCGCCCGCATTGCGGCGTGGCGGGATGACTTTCGGTGGACGCGGCTCCAGGCCGGCCATGATGTCATTGATTTGCTCTGCATCAATGGTTTCCCATTCCAGCAAGGCTTTGGTCATCATTTCGACCTTGTCGCGGTTGCCTTCCAGCAAGGTGCGCGCCAAAGCATATTGCTTGTCGAGAATGTTGCGGATTTCAGCATCGACCTTTTGCTGCGTCGCTTCCGAGATCGTCTTCGTGGCGCCGCCGAAGAAACCTTCGTTTTCGCTGTCTTCGTAGACCATCACGCCCATGCTGTCGGACATGCCGAAGCGGGTCACCATGGAACGGGCCAGCTTGGTGGCGCGCGAAAAGTCGTTCGACGCGCCCGTGGACATTTGGCCCACGAAAATCTCTTCGGCGATACGGCCACCGAACAGGATGGAAATTTCTTCCAGCATCTTGTCCTTGTAGGCGGACAAGTTGTCGTGTTCCGGCAACTGCCAGGTCAGGCCCAGGGCCCAGCCGCGCGGCATGATCGTTACCTTGTGCACGGGATCGGCCTTCGGCAGCAGCTTGGCGACGACGGCGTGACCGGACTCATGGTAAGCCGTATTGCGACGCTCTTCCTCGCGGATGATCATCGATTTACGCTCTGGACCCATGTAGATCTTGTCTTTCGCATCTTCGAAGTCCGCCATTTCCACCAGGCGCTTGCTGCGGCGCGCGGCGAACAGGGCTGCCTCGTTGACCAGGTTGGCCAGGTCAGCGCCCGAGAAACCGGGAGTGCCGCGGGCCAGGATATCGGCTTTCACGTCGGTACCGATAGGCACTTTGCGCATGTGCACGTTCAAGATCTGCTCGCGGCCGCGGATATCGGGCAAGCCGACGGACACCTGGCGGTCGAAACGGCCCGGACGCAGCAGCGCTTTGTCGAGCACGTCGGCGCGGTTGGTGGCGGCCACGACGATCACGCCGGAGTTCGCTTCAAAACCGTCCATCTCGACCAGCAACTGGTTCAAGGTCTGTTCGCGCTCGTCATTGCCGCCGCCCATGCCGGCGCCGCGGTGACGGCCGACAGCGTCGATCTCATCGATGAAGATGATGCATGGCGAATGCTTTTTCGCGTTTTCGAACATGTCGCGCACGCGGCTCGCGCCGACGCCGACGAACATTTCCACGAAGTCGGAACCGGAAATCGAGAAGAACGGCACCTTGGCTTCGCCGGCGATGGCGCGCGCCAGCAGGGTTTTACCCGTGCCCGGAGGACCGACCATCAGCACGCCGCGGGGAATGCGGCCGCCCAGTTTCTGGAATTTGCTCGGGTCCTTGAGGAAGTCGACCACTTCGTTGACTTCTTCTTTCGCTTCGTCGCAACCGGCGACATCGGCGAAGGTGACGGTGTTGCTGGCTTCATCCATCATGCGCGCCTTCGACTTGCCGAACGAGAATGCCCCGCCCTTGCCGCCGCCTTGCATCTGACGCATGAAGAAGACCCAGACGCCGATCAACAGCAGCATGGGGAACCAGGAAACAAAAATAGTTTGCAGGAAAGACGCTTCCTCGGGCGGACGCACATCGAAATGCACGCCATTGTCGCGCAAGTCGCCGATCAAGCCCTTGTCGAGGCTGGTGGCGGTGGTACGCACCTTGGTGTCGTCCATCAGCTTGGCGGTGATCGACGAACCTTCGATCACGACATCCTTGACGCGCTTGGCTTTGACTTCATCCAGCAAATCGGAATAAGCGATGGCCTTGCTGCCGCCTGTGGCGCCATGACTGTCGAATTGCTTGAACAGCATGAACAACAGCAGCAATACGACTACCCAGATGGCAGATTTGGAAAACATGTTATTCACGAAGACTCCTTGGATGCAGTGCGCATCTCTTTACCTATAGCTAGAAACACGATTTTACTCGCAATAAGCGGGCCGTGCCAAAGCCCGCCGATCCGTGCGCGCGAAAAAATCGCGTTCACGCAAAAAAATGCAGTATAAACAATTTAGGCTTTTATGCCATCAGACGCTACTGCACTTCTCGTTCCCATGTGCGGATTCCCTCTTAAATATCAAGGGCGGAATCATCTTCTTCCACGGCATTTTTCAGCGGATTCTTGATTCCACGGCCCATCAGGAAGATTTCCGACGATTTATCGCGGCTGGCCTTGGGCTTTTTCTGCACGACGACCTTGAATTCGGCGCGGAATTTCTCCACGATCTGGCTGAAACCCATGTCCTTGAAGCATTTCACCAGCAGCACGCCAGACGGTTTCAGGTGCAATTGCGAAAATTCGATGGCCAGGTCGATCAAGTGTTCCATGCGCGCGGCATCCGCCGTGGCAATGCCCGACAGGTTGGGCGCCATGTCCGACAGGACCAGGTCGACCTTGCGGCCCTGCAACACCACTTCCAGCTGGCGCAGCACGCGCGCTTCGCGGAAGTCGCCCTGGATGAAGTGGAAATCGGCGATTGGCTCCATTTCCAGCATATCCAGGCCAATCAGGGTACCATTGACCCCGCCGCCGTCCTTGCCGGCCAGCTTGCGCCGCGTGTACTGGGCCCAGCTGCCAGGAGTGCAACCCAGGTCGACGATCACCTGGCCAGGTTTGATCAGTTTCTCGTCTTCATCGATTTCTTTCAGCTTGTATGCTGCCCGGGCGCGGTAGCCCTCTTTTTGCGCCAACTTCACATATGGATCATTTATGTGGTCGTGCAACCAGTTTTTGTTTAATTTCTTCTTTGCCATTCGCGTAGAATACTGCTTTTAAGGGAATTACTAAATATTATTATGCTAAAACTTACACCCGTAGAGCGCAGCGCACTGCGCGCCGAAGCACACGCGCTGAAGCCTATCGTCATTATTGGCGAAGCGGGCTTGACACCTGCTGTCCTCAAAGAGATCGACCTTGGCCTGGATTCGCACGGTCTGATTAAAGTCCGCGTGTTCGGCGACGACCGCGAAGCCCGCGTCGGAATGTACGATACGATTTGCGGCAATCTCGGCGCCGCCCCGGTACAACATATTGGCAAACTGCTGGTAATCTACCGTCCGAAAAAAGAAGTGGTTAAGGAGAAGGTCAGCGCCGGCAAAGGCATGCGCGAAGTGACCATCGTCAAGGCCAGCGCCAGCGGCACCAAGCGCCCGAGCGTGACGAAAGTCATGATCAAGGGCAATGAGCGCGTTACCGAAGGCGGTTCCATCAAGCGTGCCAAGCCACGTCAGAAAAGCGCCAAGAAAAGCGCACTGGGCAGCAAGTAAGCCTGTTCACCCGGCCACCGCAAGGCGGCCGGGCTTGAAACAAGAAGCGGAGCACGGGATATTCCCTGCTCCGCTTTTTTATTGCTGCTGAATCAAGATTACTGCTGTTTCCAGATCAGCACGCCCGCCAGCAGGCTCTGCACGGCAAAGATCAGGGTCGACACGCCATGCAGCATGCCGAAGCGGCTGCGCATGGCCTCGTCCATGAGGCCCGACGGCGCTTGCGCCTTGATTTCGGCCATCAGGGGCGAAATGCCGAAATGGCTGAGCAGCGCGCACACCAGCATCGATAGTACCAATGCGGCCAGCAAGCGCCGGCGCTTCAGTTCCAGCGCGCCCGCGCCCCATTGCAACAGGGCCAGCAGCACCAGCGCACAGGCGATGGACAGCCAGGCCTCGGCGCGGAACATGCTGCCGGCGATATTGCCCGCCAGCACGCGGTCACTGAGGGTGCCGAACAGGGTGGGCGCCACGATGAAGCCGATGGTCCACAGGCTGCCGGCCCACAGGGTGGCAACGAGGAGGCGCACGCGCGTCAGCATCAGATGTACAGCACTTCCAGGATTTCGTATTCGCGCGGGCCGGACGGCGCCTGCACTTCCACCACGTCGCCGGCGTACTTGCCGATCAGTGCGCGGGCGATCGGGGACGTCACGGAAACCTTGTTCATTTTCAAGTCGGCTTCATCGAGGCCGACGATCTGGTACGTGACTTTCTGGCCCGATTCCAGGTCTTCCAGGTTCACGGTCGAGGCAAACACCACGCGGCCTTCCGCGTCGAGCGCGGTCGGGTCGATGATTTGCGCTGCGCCCAGCTTGCCTTCGAGCTCGGCGATGCGGCCTTCGACGAAGGCCTGGCGTTCCTTGGCGGCATCGTACTCGGCGTTTTCCGACAAATCTCCGTGCGAACGCGCTTCGGCGATCGCATCGATGACGATGCGGCGTTCCTTGGTCTTCAAATGATGCAGCTCTTCCTTCAAGAGTTCTGCGCCGTATTTGGTCAATGGGACTGAGGTCATGTTATCTCTACTATCTGCTAGTTATCGGCGCCGCTGTCCGTGTTTTGCCACGGTTAACGGACTTACCAAGTGAAAACCACAGAGGCCGCGCGCTGCTCTGCACGGAACTCTGTGGTTGATAAGCATGCAGTGTACCGCCTAACGGCGGCCACTGCAAACGCACTTAGTTCAAGGTCTTGTGCAGACCTTGCAAATCGTACACACGCAGCTCATCCAGGTGGCGGATGCCTTCGACGGCCGCTTCCGCGCCGGCGATGGTGGTGTAGGTCGTCACGCGCGACGCCAGGGCCGACGTGCGGATGGCCCGCGAATCGACGATGGCGCTGCGTTTTTCTTCCACGGTGTTGATCACCAGCACGATTTCATGGTTCTTGATCATGTCGACCACGTGCGGACGGCCTTCGATCACCTTGTTCACTGGCGTGACGGCGATGCCGGCAGCAGCGATCACGGCGGCGGTACCCTTGGTGGCGACCACGGTGAAGCCGGACTCGACCAGGTCACGCGCCACTTGCACGGCGCGCGGCTTGTCCGACGCTTTCACGCTGATGAAGACCTTGCCCGATTTTGGCAGGTTCACGCCGGCACCGAGTTGCGATTTCACAAACGCTTCGCCGAACGTCAGGCCCACGCCCATGACTTCGCCCGTCGATTTCATTTCAGGGCCCAGGATGGTGTCCACGCCAGGGAACTTGACGAACGGGAACACGGCTTCCTTGACGCTGAAGTATGGCGGCACGACTTCCTGCGTGATGCCTTGCGACGCCAGCGACTGGCCAACCATGCAGCGCGCGGCGATCTTCGCCAGTTGCAGACCGGTGGCTTTCGAGACGAAAGGCACGGTGCGCGACGCGCGTGGATTGACTTCCAGCACGAAGACGACGTCTTTCAGCTGGCCATCGATCTCTTGCTTCTGGATCGCGAACTGCACGTTCATCAGGCCGACCACGTTCAGGCCCTTGGCCATCAGCGCCGTCTGGCGTTTCAGTTCTTCAATGGTTTCCGGTGCCAACGAGTATGGTGGCAAGGAGCAAGCCGAGTCGCCCGAGTGGACGCCAGCCTGTTCGATGTGTTCCATCACGCCGCCGATGAACGTCGTTTCGCCGTCGGAGATGCAATCGACGTCGCACTCGATGGCGTCGTTCAGGAAGCGGTCCAGCAGCACCGGCGAATCGTGCGACACCTTGACGGCTTCGCGCATGTAGCGCTCGAGGTCGCGTTGCTCGTGGACGATTTCCATGGCGCGGCCGCCCAGCACGTACGATGGACGCACGACCAGCGGGTAACCGATTTCCTGCGCCAGCGCCAAAGCGTCGGCTTCCGTGCGCGCGGTGCGGTTAGGCGGCTGGCGCAGCTCCAGCTTGTGCAGCATTTGCTGGAAACGCTCGCGGTCTTCGGCCGCATCGATCATGTCGGGCGAGGTGCCGATGATGGGCACGCCATTCGCTTCCAGGTCCAGCGCCAGCTTCAAAGGCGTCTGGCCGCCGTACTGCACGATCACGCCCACCGGTTTTTCGATGGCGACGATTTCCAGCACGTCTTCCAGCGTCAAGGATTCGAAGTACAGACGGTCCGAGGTATCGTAGTCGGTCGAAACCGTTTCTGGGTTGCAATTGACCATGATGGTTTCGTAGCCGTCTTCGCGCATGGCGAGGGCCGCGTGGACGCAGCAATAGTCAAACTCGATACCCTGGCCGATACGGTTCGGGCCACCGCCCAGTACCATGATCTTTTTCTTGTCGGTCGGATTCGATTCGCACTCTTCGTCGTACGTGGAATACATGTACGCCGTGTCGGTCGAAAATTCCGCCGCGCACGTGTCGACGCGCTTGTAGACAGGACGGATGTTCAGCGCATGGCGCTGCTGGCGCACGGCCGTGTCGGTCGTCTGCAGCAGGAAGCCCAGGCGGCGATCCGAGAAGCCCTTCTGTTTCAACTTGTACAGGGTGTTCTTGTCCAGGTTTTCCAGCTTCTGCGTATCGAGCCACAGTTCCAGGTCGACGATTTCCTTGATCTGAATCAAGAACCACGGGTCGATCTTGGTGAGTTGGTGCACTTCTTCCAGGGTGAAGCCCTGGGCAAACGCATCGCCCACGTACCAGATGCGCTCAGGACCAGGCTCGCCCAGTTCTTCTTCGATCTTTTCGCGGTCCTTGGTCTTTTCATTCATGCCGTCCACGCCCACTTCCAGGCCGCGCAAGGCTTTCTGGAACGATTCCTGGAAGGTACGGCCGATGGCCATCACTTCGCCGACGGATTTCATCTGCGTCGTCAGGTGGTGGTCGGCGGTCGGGAATTTCTCGAACGTGAAACGGGGGATCTTGGTGACGACGTAATCGATCGACGGTTCGAATGATGCCGGCGTGGCGCCGCCCGTGATTTCATTGCGCAGCTCGTCCAGGGTGAAACCGACGGCCAGCTTGGCGGCGATCTTGGCGATCGGGAAACCCGTCGCTTTCGATGCCAGGGCCGACGAACGCGATACGCGCGGGTTCATCTCGATGACGATCATGCGGCCATCGACAGGGTTGATCGAGAATTGCACGTTCGAGCCACCCGTGTCGACGCCGATCTCGCGCAGCACTGCCAGACTGGCATTGCGCATGATCTGGTATTCCTTGTCCGTCAGGGTTTGCGCTGGCGCAACCGTGATGGAGTCGCCCGTGTGCACGCCCATCGGGTCGAGGTTTTCGATCGAGCAAATGATGATGCAGTTGTCCGCCTTGTCGCGCACCACTTCCATCTCGTACTCTTTCCAGCCCAGCAACGATTCTTCGATCAGCAACTCTTTCGTCGGCGAAGCTTCCAGGCCACGCTTGCAGATGGTTTCGAATTCTTCTTCGTTGTAGGCGATGCCGCCGCCGGAACCACCCATGGTGAACGATGGACGGATGATGGTCGGGAAGCCCAGGGTGCGCTGCACGGCCCACGATTCTTCCATCGAGTGCGCCACGCCGGAACGGGCCGAACCGAGGCCGATCTTGGTCATCGCGTCCTTGAACTTGGAACGGTCTTCCGCCTTGTCGATGGCTTCCGGCGACGCGCCGATCAGCTCGACGTTGTATTTTGCCAGCACGCCATTGTTGAACAGGTCCAGCGCGCAGTTCAGCGCCGTCTGGCCGCCCATCGTCGGCAGGATGGCGTCAGGACGCTCCTTGGCGATGATGCGTTCAACGACCGACCAGGTGATCGGTTCGATATAGGTCACGTCGGCCATTTCCGGATCGGTCATGATGGTCGCAGGATTGCTGTTGACCAGGATGACTTTGTAGCCCTCTTCGCGCAGGGCCTTGCACGCTTGCGCGCCGGAATAATCGAATTCGCAGGCCTGGCCGATCACGATCGGGCCAGCGCCAATAATCAGAATACTTTTGATATCTAAACGTTTAGGCATTTTTCTTTTTCTCCTCCGCAGCCATCAAGTTGATGAAGCGGTCAAACAGGTAAGCAACATCCATCGGGCCCGGCGACGCTTCAGGGTGGCCCTGGAAGCAGAAGGCCGGCTTGTCCGTGCGGGCAAAGCCCTGCAGGGAGCCGTCGAACAGCGATTCATGGGTCACGCGGCAGTTCGCGGGCAAGGTTGCCGCGTCGACTGCGAAACCGTGGTTTTGCGAGGTAATCAAGACCTGTTTCGTTTCCAGGTCTTGCACCGGGTGGTTGGCGCCGTGGTGGCCGAACTTCATCTTCAGGGTTTTCGCACCGGAAGCCAAAGCCATGATCTGGTGGCCGAGGCAGATGCCGAAGGTCGGGATGCCCTTCTCAATCAATTCCTTGGTCGCCGCAATCGCGTAGTCGCACGGTTCCGGGTCGCCGGGGCCGTTCGACAGGAAGATGCCGTCCGGATTGAGCGCCAGGGCGTCGGCAGCCGTCGCTTGCGCAGGCAATACGGTGACCTTGCAGCCGCGCGCCGTCAGCATGCGCAGGATATTGCGCTTGACGCCGTAGTCGAAGGCGACCACGTGGTATTTCGCGTCCGCGTCGGCCAGCTGGCCGTAGCCTTCGCCCAGCGTCCATTCCGTTTCGCGGTACTCGTAGGCATCCTTGCTGGACACGACCTTGGCCAGGTCCATGCCGGCCAGGCCGGGGAAGGAGCGGGCCAGTTCCAGCGCTTGCGCGGCGGATGGCTCGTTGCCTTGCGTACCGACGAGGATGGCGCCGCCCTGCGCACCTTTTTCACGCAGGATGCGCGTGAGCTTGCGTGTATCGATGCCGGCGATGGCGACGATATTTTCAGCTTTCAGGTAATCGGACAGGGAGAGGGTGGAACGGAAACTGGATGCCAGCAATGGCAGATCGCGGATGATGAGGCCAGCGGCGTGAACCTTGGAAGATTCGACATCTTCCGGATTGACGCCCGTATTGCCGATATGCGGATAGGTCAGGGTGACCATCTGACGGCAATAGCTTGGGTCGGTAAGGATTTCCTGATACCCGGTCATCGAGGTGTTGAAAACAACCTCGCCCGTGGTATGACCGGCGGCACCGATCGAAAAACCTTTAAAGATCGTTCCATCAGCAAGCGCTAATATGGCTGGAACGGCAGGGCCAGAAAAAAATGGCGGCAAGGGCAACTCCTGATAAAGTTACCGTAGCTGCGCCACGTCAGACCGACCGCCTAGATACCCGAGCCAGATGCACTCAGGGTGTTTCAACGGTCATTTTGAATGAGGGGATGGGTAGTCGCTACGGTATATGTGTGATTGGCTAAACCTTTGAATTATAACCAAAAGGAAGCTTTTCCACAAGGAAGAAAACTCGGAATCGGCGGCATTTTTTTGCGCAGCAGCATAAATCCCCCGCCCCATGAAAAAAGCCGCCCGGCTTGCGCGGGGCGGCTGGTTCTGCAACTGCGGCTACTACTTAGGCCGTCAGGGCCGCAATGCCCGCTTTCGCGATTTGCGCGTCCTCGGCGGACTTGACGCCCGAGACGCCGACGGCGCCCACGTAATGGCCGTCGAACACGATGGGCACGCCGCCTTCCAGCAAGCCGTCGATTTCCGGCGCGCTCAGGAACGAGACGCGGCCGCCGTTGATCATCTCTTCATAGATGCGCGATTCGCGGCGGCCCAGCGCGGCCGTCTTGGCTTTCGATGGGGCGATGTGCGACGAGATCGGCGCCACGCCATCCATGCGCTGCAGCCACAGCAGGTGGCCGCCGTCGTCGACGATGGCGATCGTGACCGCCCAGTTATTCTTGACCGCTTCCGCTTCGGCGGCGGCAGCGATTTTCTTTACGTCGTCCAGGGTCAAAATCGGTTTCGATTGCATGGTGCATCCTTGTTATGTTGAATCAAAATTGTATACGAAATGCGGGGCCAGAATAACGACTTACTGCTCGCGCTTGGCTTTCAGCTTTTGCTTGAGCTGCGCCATGACGGCAAAGGTCGCCTGCTCGCCCGCCAGGATCGCCTGGTTGCGGCTGTTGAAATCGTTGCCCTTCATGGTGCCCAGGCTGGGCTGGATCACCACGTCCGCATCCTTGAGCTCGAACTGGTTGATGCGCTGACCCATGATGGCGAAGGTCTGCATGATCACTTCCATCGAGCTGATGGCTTTTTGCGTATCCGTTTGCGACGAAATATTCACGGCAATGATGAAATCGGCGCCCATGTCGCGCGCAAAGCGCACGGGCACGGGAGCGACGAGGCCGCCATCGACATAGGTGTGGCCGGCAATCGTCACGGGCTGGAACACGCCGGGCACGGCCGACGAGGCGCGCACGGCCATGCCGGTGTTGCCGCGCTGGAACAGGATCGGCTGGCCATTTTTCAGGTCGGTCGCCACCACGCCAAACGGAATTTTCAGTTTTTCCAGCGGCACGCCGCCCACGGCCTTGTTGACATAGCTTTGCAGCGCTTCGCCTTTCAGCACGCCGGACGACTTGCCGAACAAGGGCAAGGCCCAGTCGGAAATGGCCGCCTCGTCCATGTCGAACGCCATCTTTTGCAGGGCGAAACCGGAGTTGCCCGCCGCATACATGGCGCCCACCACGCTGCCGGCGCTGGTGCCCGTGACGATGTCCGCGTTGATGCCCTGCGATTCGAGCGCCTTGATCACGCCGATGTGCGCGAAACCGCGCGCCGCGCCGCCGCCCAGGGCCAGGCCGATCTTGATCTTGCGCGGCGCGACGACGATGGGCTCGGGTGGCGTCAATACCTGGATAGGTTTCGGGGCGGTGGTTTCGCAGCCGGCCAGCGCAAAGGCGGCCAGGGCAAGCAGGGTCAGGCGTTTAGGGAACATGGTGGAGAATGAGAACCGCGCGCGGCAGTGGCAACAAAGGAGAGCCGATTGTAGCGCAAGCAGGGCCGCCCGCACTGAAGGCCGCCTTAAATGTTAATAAATAACAAGATTCCGAATCGTGCGCGCCACTGCGGCTGCTAGACTGGCGCCTGGCTTACCGCATCATTAATGTTGTTTTTAATATAATCAATTGCGCGCACCAGCCTGGCGCCGCAAGCCAACCTATATTGATCGGCTTATGAAAACAGACCTGTTACGCCTCATCGCCCATCCATGCCTGCTCGCTGCCGCCCTGCTGGGTGCGGCCGGCGCCAACGCCGTCGCGGCGACACAGGGCGCCAATAACATCGCGGAGAAAATGGCGGGCTTTACCTGTACGGGGAACTTGCAGATGCCCATGGATCCGGGGGAGCACACGATAGCGCTCAGCTTTGACGCCCCCGACCAGCACGGGGCGCAAGGCACCCTCATGGTTGACGAGCGCGGCAAGGCGAGCAACTTCTACGACTGCCGGCAAAGCGGCGACAACCTGGCGTGCACATATGACGCGGGACCGGCCAGCGGCCCGCTGACCATGCGCTTTAGCGGCAAATTGAAGGAGGTAAAGGGCGAGATCAATTCCCCGTTTGAAAACAGCGCCACCATGCACTTTTCCGCACGCTGCCAAAAATCGGCGCCGTAGCAGCCAACCCTCCGGCGTCGCAGCGTCCGGTGTATTGCTCAACCCTGCTTGCTCAACCCTGCCCCTGGCCAGGCAGGCAGTCAACCTATAAACTCTTCTCACTCGCCGAATCACAGAACATGTCCGACGCATATCAATTTTCCGACAGCCGCGCCCTGAGCGACCCGTTTGCCCAACAGCTATCGCAGCAGCAGCCCGACGGCGCCCTCGCCTGGCTGACCGCCATCCTCGCCGCGCAGGCGCCCGCGCTGCGCTCATCGAACGCCACCTTGCTGGCCTACACGGGCAATCCGGCCGCCCTCGCCTGGATCGACGCCAATGTGGGCTCGCCCGTGGCGGGACAATGGGGCGTGGCGGCGGCGCTGCTGGGCACGCCGTGGCCGCGCATCCTGGACTGGCTGCAGCGCGGCGGCCCGCACCGGCTGATGGCGCTCGACACCTTGCTCGCCTACCGCAAGCCGGCCGTCAACATGTCGCCGCTGGAACAGATCGCCGCCCCCGTGCTGCCGCAGGCGCCCGCGCGCGCCGAACTCGACGCCGCGCTGGCAGCCTGCCTGGCCGCCTCGGCGACGCCGCGCATCCAGGCGGCCGTCAACTCGATCCAGCAGCATGCGGACGACATCCTGCGCGGCGGCCCGCGCGGCGTGGCCGTGGCCGACTTGCCGCGCCTGTATCTGGACCCGGCGCCATTCCAGGATGCGTCCGCTATCCTGGAACGGCACGAAACGGTGGTCGCCGGCATGCGTGCAAACCTGCAGAACTTGCTCAAGGGAATAGTGTGAAGAGACCAACCCTTGTGTCGGTCGACTTGAGCGATATCAACTCGCCGCGCCAGCTGCACGCGGCGCTGGCCGCCGCACTGGGTTTTCCTTCCTTCTATGGCATGAACTGGGATGCTTTCCAGGATGCCATCACGGGCCTGGTGGACATGCCGCAACAACTGGAGCTGCGCGGCTGGCCAGCCTTCGCCGCGCGCCTGCCCGACGAAGCGGCCATCCTGCAGCGCATCCTGGCGCGCATGGCGCAAGATGCGCCGGACGGGGCGGCGCAGCTACGCTATGCCTGACATGTCACCATCTTTTACTTCGAGTAACCCTGCTCATTGAATTGCCCCGCATCCAGCGTCGCCCACGCATGGCGGATGCCCCACCACATCAGATAGGCATTGCCGCCGCCGCGCGCGCGGAACCACGGTTTCACGGGGTCGATGGGCCGCACCTTGGCCGGCGGCAAGATCAACACGCCAGTCGTCTGGCCCGCGTCGCTGGTGCCCGCCACCAGCACGTTCTGGCCGAAGTGATTCGCCTGCGCGATGCCCAGCGCCACGTTCGTCAAGGCTGTGGCGGCGCCCATCTCGCCCAGCAAGGCCGGCGTATTGAAGGTCTGCTGGAGAAAATCGAAGGCCGGCAATTCCATCGTCAAGGTTTGCGCCAGGTAGGCGATGCGGTCCGATGAAGCCGGATGCGCGTTGTGCGCATCGTGGATCACATAGCCGATCTCGGCATCGGTCTTGCGTCCATTCGCGGCCGCCTGCGCCAGCGTCGCTTGCCACGCCTGCACCGTCGGCGGCGGCAAGCCCTTCTGCGCAGCAAAGGCGCTGACCTGCTGCGTGGCCGGATAGCCTATCCACGCCAGCGCATCGCGCTCCGTCTTGTAATGGGGACCGGCCAGCACCAGCAACACCATGTTTTCATTGATCTGCTCATCTTTCGGAAAACTGGGCGCATCCCAGCTCATCACCCACACTGTTTCCTTCGGATGCGCCTGCAGGTAATCGAGCGCGGCCGCCAGGGAAACAAATCCGGAATGCGCGCCACCGGCCGTCACACGCACGTCGGGCGGGGTGGACTTGGTCCAGGAGTTGGGGAAACTTGGGTTGCCGATGGAAAAAGTATCGATGATTTCTTCGCGCAGGGCGGCGCCGGCCAAGAGAGGATCAAAACGCTCTGCGGGCACGGCATATTCGACATGAATGCCCGCCAATTCATTCCAGCCTTTTTTATGTTTGAAGTCGTGGGCGTTATAAAAATAGGTGGGATTGGAAAAATACACACCGTGGAAATTACCTATCATTTCAAACAAATATTTACCATGAAAATTAAAAAAAGTGCCCTTTCCATTATTTGACGAAGCTATCCCCGAAACAGATCTTACTTCGGAAAATATAGCAGGATATTGTTCTAACATATCGTCTTTTTTATTTGGCTTTACTTTCCCGAGCGTCCATAGCAGTTGCCATTCGGTTGGATAATCCTGACGCTGCAGCGGATTTAACCATTGCACACCGACCACTTGAGCAACGAATGGCTTCTCTGCTTCGATTGCTTTTAGCATGTCGTCATTAGTAGTAGTTCCCGAATGCACAGCGCAGGAAGATAGTCCTATTGTGGCCATGAGCGCGACCATGGAGGTAAATCTGAATTTTTTAGCCATTATTAATCCCTCTAATTTTAATTACTGGCATCTTCGCGTGAATCTATAATTTTTTCCGGCATTGCTCCTCCTGTGGATTCTTTTATCCACTCCGAGGCAGTCTGCCGTTTTAATCTCCCTTTTTTTAGATACTCCTTAAATACGAGCATATCCTTGCTTCCCTCAAAATCATTAAGAAACCGCCAATCCGCCATCGTCCTCAATTCCCGCAGCTCCGTTTCCAACAAATGACAACAGCCCACGGCCACGTCATACGCCAGCGCCTTTCTGGAGTGCTCGCTGTTGGTCAGGATGGTGGAGTGATCGGCGGCATAGGTGCCGACGTTGCCAGCCAGGCCCGCCTGGATTTTCCGGTGGCGCCAAGCGGTGTATTCGGCGCTTGCCGTTTCGGGATGGTCTTCTTCGGTGACATGTTTGTCTTTCTGGACCTTGCCTTCGCGCTTGGCCATCATGCGCAGGGAGGCGTGGTATTCGTATTGCAGGGCTGCTTCGCTGCCTTCATCGCCGCGCGCCGCGTCCGTGCGCTGTTTTTCGCCATGCAGGCCGCCGCGCGGTATCGGCAACTCGCGCTCGCCATGGAAAGGGTCGCCCTGCGGATGGGCGGCATCCTTGTTGCGTTCCCAGCCGTGAGGATGCAGGCCCATGTCAAAGCTGGGGCAGATCGCGCCAAACAACTTCGCCTGCGGGAAGAACTTCTCCGGCAAGTCGGGCGCTTCCAGCGGGATTTTCCAGTACTTGTCGGGCGAGGCATTGATACGCTTGCGCATCAAGGTGGTGGCCACGATGGCGATGGGCGCAAACGCCACGGTGAGTATCTGGAACAGCCAGTTTTCTTGCGCCTCCAGCCCCTTTTCCACGCTATACGTGGAAATCATGGACGGCGGATTCCAGAAATGGTCGCTGCCGAAATCAATGGCAGGACGATGATCGCCCCAGTAGTCGTACGCGCCCTTTACGCCGACGGGAAAACCCTCGGCAAACACGCGCTGGGTAAATATTCCCTCGCCACCTGCCCTGGCGATTTCGCCAGGGTCGACCTTGCCCTGGCGGTCTCTCCTGGGCAGGCCGTCCTTGTTCAGCACCGGGCCGGCCAAGCCGCGCCAGCCGATGCCTTGCACCGTCAAGGACGAAATCACCTGGTCGTGCGGATTGCAATACAGGGTCACGCGGCCCACGGTCGCGCCCCGCACGCCATAGGCATCGATATCCTGCTGCGCCTTGAACGGATGGTGCGCACTGCTCATGGCCTGGTCGATCTTCCCGGCCGGCCATTGTGCGGCGCGCCGCTCGCCGATGAGGGCGAAAAAGGCCGCCAGCGTGTCGATGCGCGCCGCGGCCGTCTGGCGGCCCGTGCTGCCGTCCGCCGCCTTCAGGTTGGACGACGTCCAGTTCTCCGCCATGTTGTCTTCCACCACGCTGTAGGGTGGATTACACAGGACATAATTATCGGCAATGCAAGGCCATAGCCTGCCTTGGGAGTCCGCCACCTTGGGCAGGCGCTCGCCGAGGAAGGCCGCCGCCATGCTGACCATATTGCCCTGGCTGTGGCACACGATGGTGATCGGCACATCGGCCTGCTTTTGCCGGATGGCCTCGATCAACCGCGCCAGGCGGTAGGCGGCCAGCACGAAATACGGCCGTGGCGGGCAAGCGTACACTTGCCGGTCATTGGTGGGATTCATGTGCTGGATCTGCATCCACAGGAATAGCTGGTCCGACAGGCCCTCGCCCCACAAGTCCGGCAGCGAAGTGCAGCCATTGGCAAAGGGCCCACCGCCCCAGTAATTCTGTTCATTCAAGAAGATGCCGTCGCCATACGTCTGCAACTCGATATCATTGGCTGCGTAACCCCAGCGAAAACGGATCACGGGCGAATAGCCGTCGCCCTCCATGAAGGTTCTGGGTTTCATCAGGGGATTGATGAAACCGTCGCGCGTCAGCTGCTTCAGATAGCGGGCCGGCGTCATGGCGATGCCTTCCTGGGCGCCCCGCCCGGCATCGTGTACGCGCCGGTGCAGGCGGACATTCAATCCCGCGCACAAACCGGCTTCCGCCTCGTCATACCACTCGCCATCAGAGTTGACGCCATGCACGAAAATCATGATCCCCGGCAAGGGCAAGCGCGTGGTAATCGGCAAGGTGTCATGGTCGAAGCGCAGCAGGCCGTCCTTTTCGCCTATCTGCAGGTATTTGCTTTCATCGAAGGGCAAAGAACCGGCCTTGGGCTTATGTACACTCATGCTTGACTCCCGTGAATGGTGGACAATGCACGATCCATGCTCAGTCGCGCGGCCTGAAAATACGCACCTTGAGTTTTTCCAGGCTGTCGCCCACGATGGCCGCGCCCTTGCCTTCGCCATCGGCATCGACCACGTGCTGCGAGCCATCCTCGCGCTCGACGACGATCTTGACGCCGCTGACGGGACTGCCGTCGAGGCCGGAAAGCACCTGGGGCATGCGGCCCAGGTCACCCTCATCAAAGCTCGGCAGTTCAGCCTTGCTGCTGGCCGGCCCATTCCAGTGATGGCCGTCAGTCTTGATGGTCAGCGCACCGGGGCCGCCCAGTTCCACGCTGCCGCCCGCCAGTTTCAGATAGGCGCCCCCGGCCGTCATGAACGTGATTTCATCCTGCGCCATGCCGATCAGGCGGGTATTCGCCGTCAATTGCAGGGCCTTGGCGGCGTTGAGCTGCATGTCGTCAAACTGGCTCTGCATGAGAAATTTGCCATGGTGCGCGATTTGGGCGATGCCGCCCTTGTGGGCAAACACGGAAACGCCATCGCCGGCTTGTACGCTGCAGCGCTGGCCGGCGATCACGTGCACATGCTGCTGCGCCACCGTGTCGACATTCACGCCGGCATAGCTGACGATGGTCTTGGGACTGCTCAGCGCCAGCCCCGCAGGCGCCGTCAGGCTGGCCGCAGGCGCCTCGGCACCAGCCACCGCTTCTTTCAAGGCGGCGGCGGGCGCCACGTCGACCGGCAGCGCCTGGTGCGCGCCAGCATACTCGCCCAGCGATTTGAACAAGTTCAAGCACTCCTGCATCAGGGTCACATGTTCCTCGGCCGATAGCTGGCCGCCTGCGGCGTCGAGCCGGCGCCAGGCCGACAGCAGCAATGCCTTGCCGCTGCGCACGGCGCCGCCATGATCGCTGCGCAACTCGAATCCGTCGCCGCGCTGGCGGCCCGCGCCGCCCGCGCGCGGCTCGACGAGAAATCCCAGGTTGAGCTCGGTGGCGGCGTGATCGCTGGCCAGCTGGGCGCTGATTTGCCGGGGCGTATCGTCGAAACGCAGCTGATTGCCACCCTGGCCGCGCACTTCGCGGCTGCGCATGCCCGCCAGGTAGCGGTTGCCCGGCAGCGCGCCCCGCTTGCTGAGGGCCGGTGGTGGCGCCACCGTATTGAACAATTGCCCCAAGACAATCGGCCGGTCGGGATCGCCCGCCAGAAATCCGATCAGCACTTCCGAGCCGACGCGCGGCAATGCCAGCGTGCCGCACTGGTGCGCGCTGCCCTGTCCATCGCCAGCCCAGTTGCTGACGACACGCAGCCAGGCCGTGTCGCGCTCCGTATCCGAAGCACCGGAACCTTGCGCGTGCGCATGGTCGGCAGCACGGGTAGCGGGGAAACGCACCTTGATGCGCCCTTGCTCGTCGCAATGCACTTCTTCGCCGCCGGGTCCGACGACGATGGCGCTTTGCAATTGCGGCTGGGGCACATCGCGCTGCGGATCGAAGGCGGGCACCAGGGCCACGCTGGAACGCACGCAGCGAAAGCGCATGCGATAGCGCGGCGTTCCTGGCCCCGTCTCGCCCGCTCCCCAGGCCGCTCCTTGCCCCTGCCAGCCATTCGAGGCGAACAGGCGCGCGATGCGCGCATCCAGCGCTTGCGGCAGATTGTTGCTGGCATGCACCTCCAATGCCGTCACCAGGAAACGCCGGTCCTCCGGCCGGTGCTGGTCGATTTCCGGATGTCCCGCCAGACTGAACTGCTGCCCCGCGCACAGCGTGCGCACCACGCCTTCGCCATGAAAGCACTTGGTTTCCACGTCATGGCGTGCCATCGCCAGCAAGCCCAGCCGTCGAAAATCCTCGGCGTCATTGCCCAGGTGCGGCGTCGCCACCAGATAATCGTCGAGGCTGGCGGCAAAACTATTGCCGCTGCTTCCCTGATCCGCCATCCCGCCAGCGTCCACCTGCATGAACTGGCGGTTACGCGGCGCCGCATAGTCCCAGCTGTGAAAGCCGGCACTGCCGGCTTGCAAGGTGCGCACGGCGCCCCAGGCCGTGATGGTATCGCTCTCCTCCGTGGCGTCCGCGCGGTGGTAGCGGATCACCGGCGCCGCATTCTCGGGCAGGCGGCTGGCATCATCGAACAGCAACAGGACGTGCGAGGGCACGGCGTCGGATGCCCCGCTCAGTGCGGCGCCAGGCTGGATGACCCAGGAAATGCCGCGCCGCCGCAACAGGCGCCGGATGAATGCGGCATCGGATTCATTGTGCTGCATGGTCAATTCACGGGCCGGGAATCGACGGTCGGCCAAGGCCTGATCGATTTTGCAGGCAAACGTGGCGCCGATGATGGTGCTGCCCAGCCGCCATTCGGCAATCAGCAATTCGACGATCTCCAGCTCCGTCTTGCCACGGAAAACACGCGTATTGCGGCGTTTCTCCATCAACGTCAGCGTATCGTGCAGCACCAGCTGGTAGGTGGCGAGGCCTCCATCGCTCAGTCCCGCGGATGCCTGCCCGACGATGCCGCACACGCTGCGCAACTGCCCTGCGTCGGTCACGATCTGCAACTCCGCCGGCACGCCGATGAACTGCTTGAGCGGCAGATGCGCATCGAGCGAAACGCAACGTATGTCGTACTCCAGGCTGCCGCAAATGGCTTCACGGCCATGCACCTGCTGCGGCAACAGCACATCATCGTTCACGCCGTCCGCATACGCCAGCCGCAGGCGCAATGGCCGGTTGCTGGAGTTCAACTCCTGCGCCTCCAGCATGAATTGCATGAATTCTTCCGCGCTATCCATTCCACCTCCCTGCATGCCGACACGCATCGTCCCAAGCTCATCAGTATTCATCTATTTACCGGCGGCCAATTGCGGCGCGTCAAGCGGAACCGGGAAATCGGACGTCATAGTGCATGGCGTCGCAGTCGCTGCCTGCCGCTCCCGCCAGCAAACGCGCAGCTTGCCCGAGGCAGGCAGCACCCTGCCGAGCCGCCAGGGTGCTGCCGTGCACATCGGCAGCGCGCAGGATCAGACGGATGTCGTATTGCACGCAAGGCAGGCCAAACAGGCTCAACATGCTTTTCAAGGCCAGTGCGCCCGAATTTCCAGGAAGAAAATCGTCGAACCGTGCCCGCGTCAGAGGGCCCAGGCACAGGCGCACGCGCAAATCCCTGCGCCGGCAACGGGCACCCAGCATGGTCCCCTGCCCCAGGCTCGCATTGCTGCGATTGAGCAGCGAATGCTCATCGCTTGGGCGCACGTGCCAGGTGCTGACGAACGATTCGATGCGCAAGGGCACGTTAAAATAATCGGCCAGCACGTCCGCCATCCATGCGGCGCTGACGGGCCGCTGCCGCAGCGCCGCCGCGTAGTAAGCGAGCGCTTCCGGTGGCAATGCGCCTGTGCTTGCCAGGCGCGACGGCCAGGCGCCAGCCAGCGCCAGCTGCAATGACAGGAAGCCGGGGCGGCCGCTGGCGTCGACCTGGCACTCGATCCGGCTGCCGGCCCAGGCCTGATACAACAGCACGGGAGCGCGTTGCGACAGGGCGTCGAGAAAAGCACGCGCGCCGGCATTCCCCGTTGCCCGCTCCTGGCGCACCAGCCGCTCCGTATAGTGCAGGGGCAAAGTGCCGTTCACACCCAGCAAACCCATGAAACTGGGCCGCAGGTGCAGGCGGCCATGCTCGCTGTCATGCCATACTGCCTCTATCTCGCAGGCAGGAAAGACCAGGGCAACGCTATGATGGAAACGCAATCCATCGTGCAAGGCCGACTCCGCGCACGCTCCCTGCCGGCATAGCCAGCGTTCGAGCAGGCGTACGGTCTGGAAGAAACCGAAACGGTACGGCGCCTGTGACAGCAGCGCGACTACGCCAGCGTTTGCTGGCCATTGCGGGGCAGGCATCGCAGCAACTCCTTCCCGCTTTTGTGCGAAATCACGAACAAACGGCAATAGCTGTTCACATGCACATACATGCCCAGCACATGGTCGATCACTTGCGCAAAGACATGCAGGCCACTGCCGATATAGGCTTCTTCCTCCACTGTCAGCAAGACGTCAATGCCAAACACCAGTACGCCGCCACTGGCGTCGGGCATCCAGGTGCTGCTGGCGCGGTGCGTCAATGCCTTGATGCCCTGAATTTGCCGTTGCGACATCAGGGAAGCCGGCAAATCATGCAGCGTCAGCATTTCCTGAAACAACGCCACGCCATCGTCCAGCAAGGATTGATGATTCAATGACAGCAATGCCAGCAACCGGGCTTGCGCAGGCAAGTCGGCTTTAAAGCGGTACGCCGGACTCGGTTGACGCAACAGGCGCACCGGCAGCGCGCCAGCCGCCCCCTCGTGCCGCAGATCGCCGCCGGGCGAACCGAATGGCAATGCGCCCGGCAAATCGCGATTGCTGCACGTCAGGTCGACCGATACCGTCGCCATGCCCCCATGCGTATCGTCCTCGTCGCTGTCGACAAACGCCAGGCTGCTTTCGTAACCGGGATGGGCGAGCGCCCGCGCCTCATCGCGCCGCAGCACCCAGCAAGGGCTCTTCGCCCCGGCAGGCTGCCCATGGTGCATGGCATAAAACGGCTGGCATTGCGTGACCGTGCCGGCATTGGCCCCCTGCCGCACCAGGCGCACGGCGTCGACACTATGGATGTCATACGCATGCGCATATTTATGTTCGGCGAGCAAGGGATACTCGCTGTGCGTTTGCGTCAGCCTGATCGGTGCTGCCGCCTGCTGGAACAAGTTAATGACCGGCGTGCAGCCAAGCAGCAGATTGCTTGCCGATACAGAGCGCAGCAAACGTGCGCCAGCGCTGCCGGCAGCGATGTCCCGCAAGCCCAGGTGCAAGGTCCAGCGCTCGCATCCGGGCGGCAAGCGTGGCGTAATCAAGCCAAGGTCGATATCAAAAAACTGGAATTTCTCAGGGAAGGCAAAGTATTCGGTCAGCAGGCAATAGGCTCGATGCGAGCCCGGCTTGCGCGGCAGCAGCGCTTCATCCGGCAAGAAACCGACGGCACGCAGCGGCACTTGCGGCAGTGGCAACTGTACGCCTCCCGCCTCGACCCACGCGTGCGCGGCATGCAGAAACAGGGCATCGCGCAACGTGGCGGCGAGCGATGGCGTGCCGTCGATGAAGACGCGCACGGCAGGCAGCGTGCATTGCTCCAGCGTGCCGGTGGCCGACGTGGAGACGATCTCGATGGCGATCGCGGTCGCGATGTCGGCGGGCAAATGCATCGCCGCAGTCACATCAATGATGGGAATGAAACGCGCACCGGCAAGGCTGAGCGGTGCCAGCACCACATCATAGGCGGTGCGAAACTTGCAGACGACACCCTGATATTGGGCTGCATGCATCAAGGTTCCGCGCGGCAACGTATCGATGCCGTCACGCGCCTGGCCCGCCGCCCCACTGGCGTCCACATGGGCAATCGAACACGCTGGAAACGGCCTCAGGTAGTGTGGAAAATTCACTTCCAGCATGGACTCGGTGAAGACACGGCGTGCGTCATCGATCTTCTTGGCCGTGCGGGCATTGCACAGGGCATATGCCTCGATCAGGCGTTCAATGTGAGGGTCCTGGCAATTGCTGCCCACGATGCCCAGTGCGGCAGCGACACCAGGATAGCGCGCGGCAAATTCCTGCTGATGCGTACGCAGCATGCCCAGTTCGAGTTCATAGTATTTCAGCAAAGATTCCATGCCGGCGGCTCCAAGGCAGGACGGGCGACACACATCGCCAGACGGAAACTGCATTATTCAATAATGATAAAAAAATAAATTGCGCAAGAACAATAAGTCGACCTGCGGCGTGGCGGCAGCATCGTTCCCTGCTGAAATATGCTTGACAGCCCCGCCCAATTTCCCGTACATTAAGTGCATGTCCTCCTTCAAACATTCCTCCCCTTCCCTGCTGTCGCTATCGCGACTACTACTAGCACGCGCATAAGTTTGCCGCATTGCTTCGCCTGGCCACACGCCGGCGTGTTTCAAAAACCCTGGAAGGTTTGATGATGTTTGCACCATCCCCATTCGTACACGTAATCCCCACTGCGACCGCCCCCGCTGGCATCGTCGCTGCACTGCTATCGCTACCGATCGCTTGCCTGGCCTAGTGTTGCGTGGCCGCCCGGCAAGCTTGCGCCACAACCATTGATTTCCCCCTATCTTCAGGAGTACCCGATCATGATGTTGCAAAACCCAGCTTCCAAATACCGCGCCTTTCCTCCCGTCAAATTGACCGACCGTCAATGGCCGAACCAGATCATCAGCAAACCGCCTATCTGGATGAGCACCGACTTGCGCGACGGCAACCAGTCGCTGATCGAGCCGATGAGCGCGGAAAAGAAGCTGCGGTTCTTCGACATGCTGATCGCCATCGGCCTGAAGGAAATCGAAGTGGGTTTCCCATCGGCATCGCAGACGGATTTCGATTTCGTCCGCAAGCTCGTCGATGAAGGCCGCATCCCGGACGACGTCACCATCATCGTGCTGACCCAGTCGCGCGAAGAGCTGATCCGCCGCACGGTGGAATCCGTCGTCGGCGCCAAGCGCGCCATCGTCCACCTGTACAACTCCGTGGCGCCCGTGTTCCGCAAAGTCGTGTTCGGCATGTCGCGCGAAGAAATCACGAATATCGCCACCACCGGCACCACGCTCGTGAAACAATTGGTGGCGCAGCATCCGGAAACGGAATGGGGTTTTGAATACACGCCGGAATCGTTTTCCACCACGGAACTCGATTTCTCCAAGCATATCTGCGACGCCGTCAGCGCCATCTGGAAGCCGACGCCGGCCAACAAGATGATCATCAACCTGCCCTCGACCGTGGAATGCAGCACGCCCAACGTGTATGCGGACCAGATCGAATGGATGTCGCGCAAGCTGGCGCGCCGCGATTCCATCATCATCAGCGTGCACCCGCATAACGACCGCGGCACGGCCGTCGCATCGGCCGAGCTGGCCGTGATGGCGGGCGCCGACCGCGTGGAAGGCTGTTTGTTCGGCAATGGCGAGCGCACCGGCAACGTCGACCTGGTCACCCTGGCGATGAATCTGTACACGCAAGGCGTGCATCCGGGCCTGGATTTCTCCGACATCGATACCGTGCGCAAGTGCGTGGAAGAGTGCAACCAGTTGCCCGTCCACCCGCGCCACCCGTATGCGGGCGACCTGGTCTTCACGGCCTTCTCCGGTTCGCACCAGGATGCGATCAAGAAAGGTTTCGCCAAGCAAGAAGCCGGCGCCATCTGGGAAGTGCCGTACTTGCCGATCGATCCGGCCGACCTGGGCCGCAGCTATGACGCCGTGATCCGCGTCAACAGCCAGTCCGGCAAGGGCGGCATGGCGTACTTGCTGGAACAGGAATACGGCCTGGTCTTGCCGCGCCGCCTGCAGATCGAATTCTCGCGCGCCGTGCAAGCCGTGGCCGACTCCACGGGCCGCGAAATCGCCGCGCAGGATATCCACGACATCTTCCAGCGCGAATACCTGGAGCAGACGGCGCCGTACGCCTACGCTTCGCACCGCATGGTGGAAGACACGAGCAGCGACGAATCCGTGCAGATCGACATCAGCCTGTCGCACCGCCAGACGCCGCTGGCCCTGCAAGGCGGCGGCAACGGCCCCATCGATGCCTTCGTCAATGCGCTCGGTCTCGACATCAAGCTGATGGATTACCATGAGCACTCGATCGGCTCCGGCGCCAATGCGCAAGCGGCTTGCTACGTGGAATTGCGCCTCGACAACGGCCCGACCCTGTTCGGCGCCGCCATCGACAGCAATATCGTCACCGCCTCGTTCAAGGCCGTACTGTCCGCCGTGAACCGCCGCATCGGGCAAACGGAAGCCGAAAAAACAACAGCGGCCGACGTGGCTGCCAGCGCCGCCTAAGCAATTTCGGCGCGCCCCAGAGGGAGAAAAAGCGGTACGGCTTGATCGCCGTGCCGCTTTTTCATTTCTATAGGGCAATTAGTAGTGCAAATCAGGTATCACCCGCCTATAATTGTTTCATAACAAGACCACCGGAGACAGATCATTAGCTACCGAGGGAATCAGTATGAAATTAACGGATATGAAGATAGGCGTGCGCCTGGGTGCCGGTTTTGGCGTGGTGCTGCTGCTGATGGCAGTGCTGGTGGGCACGGGCCTGCTGCGCCTGGATAAGATCGGTGCGCTCAGCGAAGCCATCATCGAGAAAGACTGGGCCAAGGCCGACGCCATCGCCACCATCCGCAGTACCACGCGTTCGAACGCGGCACTGGTGCTGGAACTGTTCATCCATGAAGATCCGGCCCGCGCCAACGCCATCCACGGCGAAATCGACGCCAACAAGGCCACCATCACCGATGCGCTGGTCGTGCTCGACCGCCTGATCGTGCTGCCTGAAGGCAAGGAACTGTTGGCCACCCTGAAGCAGCAGCGCAAGGCCTATGTCGTGTCGTTCAGCCAGGCCGACAAGCTGCTGGTGGCCGGACAGCGGGCGGAAGCGGCCGTGCACGTGCGCGACGACACCCTGCCCGCCCTGAACCAG
This sequence comes from Janthinobacterium sp. P210005, assembly GCF_036231865.1. Taxonomy (NCBI): domain Bacteria; kingdom Pseudomonadati; phylum Pseudomonadota; class Betaproteobacteria; order Burkholderiales; family Oxalobacteraceae; genus Janthinobacterium; species Janthinobacterium sp. P210005. The sequence goes on along the minus strand of NZ_JAZARC010000007.1, from coordinate 183,512 downwards.
TTGCAAAAGACGGTCAACCACCTGAATGAAATCCAGCGCGGCGTGGTCGTGCATGGCGGCCAGCAAATCAAGCAGAACATTTCCGCCGCCAATGTGCTGATGGCCAGCCTGGGCACGGCCGCCCTGCTGCTGGGCGTGCTCTTTGCCTGGTGGGTCACGCGCTCGATCACCACGCCGATTGCGTATGCCTTGCGCGTGGCGCAAGCCGTGGCCGGAGGCGACCTGAGCAGTAAAATCGTGGCCGACGGCAAGGATGAAGCGGGCCAGCTGCTGCAGGCGCTGCGCGACATGAACACCAACCTGGCCACCCTGGTGGGCCAGGTGCGCGGCGGTACGGGCACGATCGCCGTGGCGTCGAGCCAGATTGCCAGCGGCAATGCCGACCTGTCGGCCCGCACGGAAGCGCAGGCGAGCGCGCTGGAAGAGACGGCCTCCTCGATGATCGAGATGACGGGTACCGTGCGCAGCAACAGCGACAATGCGCGCCAGGCCGACAGCCTGGCCCGCTCGGCATCGGCCATCGCGCAGCGCGGCGGCTCGGCCATGGCGGAAGTGATCGGCACCATGGACGCCATCAATGCCTCGTCGCGCAAGATCGTCGACATCATCGCCGTCATCGACGGCATCGCCTTCCAGACGAATATCCTGGCCCTGAACGCGGCCGTCGAGGCGGCACGGGCCGGCGAACAGGGACGGGGCTTCGCCGTCGTGGCTTCCGAAGTGCGCAACCTGGCGCAGCGCTCGGCAGCGGCCGCCAAGGAAATCAAGGAACTCATTGCCGACTCCGTCAGCCGGGTCGACCAGGGCGCGCAGCTGGTCAGCCAGGCGGGCGCGACGATGGATGAAGTGGTGGCCAGCGTGGGCCGGGTCAGCGCCATCGTCGGTGAAATCAGCGTCGCCAACCACGAGCAAAGCGAAGGCATCGAGCAAATCAATGCCGCCATCATGCAGATGGATCAGACGACGCAGCAAAACGCGGCCCTGGTCGAGGAAGCGGCCGCGGCGGCGGCGGCCATGCATGAACAGGCGGGCGACCTGGAAACCCTCGTCAGCCAGTTCAAGCTGGAACAGAGCGCTGGAGGCCAGGCGCCAGGCCGCCCTGCCCCGTCCGTTCCGCGCCTGCACTAAGCCGCTTATTCCACCTGGCGCGCCAGGCGGATGCCGGAAAATTGCCAGCGCGCACCGGCCGGGAAGAAATTGCGGTAGCTGGCGCGCGCATGGCCGGCCGGCGTGGCGCACGACGAACCGCGCAACACATACTGGTTCAGCATGAACTTGCCGTTGTATTCGCCGAGCGCCCCGGGCGCCGTGCGGTAGCCCGGATACGGCGCGTAGCTGCTGCTGGTCCACTGCCAGCAGTGGCCGAACATTTGCCGCAAGCCTGCGCCCGGCGCACCGGCGGCCGGGTGCAGCTGGCCCGTTTCCACGGCGACGCCTTGCGCCGCCACTTCCCACTCCGCTTCCGTCGGCAGGCGCGCGCCAGCCCAGTGCGCATAGGCGTCCGCCTCGAACAGCGATACATGCGTGACCGGCGCCTGGAGATCGAGCGGCCGCAAGCCGAACAAGGTGAATTCCTGCCAGCGGCCGGCGTCATCGCGCTGCCAGTACAGCGGACACGCCAGTTGCTGGCTGCGCACCCAGTCCCAGCCTTCAGCCAGCCACAGGTGCGCCGTGCGGTAGCCGCCCGCCTCGATGAAGGCGAGATAGTCGCCATTCGTCACCAGCGCGCTGGCCAGTTCAAAGGGCGCCACGTATTGCGGATGGCGCGGCAATTCATTGTCGAAGCAAAAGCCGTCGCCCGCATGCCCGATCTGCGCCAGGCCGCCGTCGAAGGAGAGCCAGGCCGTGGGCTGCGCGTGTTCTTGCGCTGGCGCAAGCCCGCTGTCCCCGCGCTCCAGGTAGGCGGGAAACAGGGCGCTCTGCGCCAGCAGGTGCTTGACATCCGTCAACAGCAACTCCTGGTGCTGCTGCTCGTGCTCGAGCCCCAGCGCCAGCAGCATGGTCAGCCGTTCGCGCTCGTCGCGCGCCAGTTCGCCCGCCAGCAGGCGCGCGATGCGCGCATCGACATTGGCCCGGTAGGCGCGCACGACCTCCATGCCGGGGCGTGTCAGCAAGCCCCGCTGGGCGCGCGGGTGCTTCTCGCCCACGCCGTTGTAATACGAATTGAACAGCACGCGGAAGGCCGGGTGGAAAGGCGCGAACGCCGCTTCCATGCTTTCCAGGATAAACGTTTCGAAAAACCAGGTGGTATGCGCGAGGTGCCACTTCACGGGACTGGCATCCGGCATCGATTGCGCGCCGCAATCCTCGTCGGACAGGGGTTCGGCCAGCCGCAGAGAATGCTGGCGCACTTGATGGTAATGATCGATCAGCATCGTCGCCTTTTAGTCGCGAATCACGCGTGCGTAAATGACGGCAAACCACTGCTGCGGGTCCGTCCAGACTTGCACGGTGGAAAATCCTGCCTGCTCCAGCAAGCCGACGAAAGTGGCGCGCGTGTATTTGTAGCTGTCTTCCGTATGGATGCGCTCGCCTTTCGCGAAGCGCCGCTGGCCACCTTTCCAATGGACAACTTGTTCGCTGCGCGCTTCCAGGTGCATTTCGACGCGGCGCTCGTCGGCATTGAAAAAGCCGTGGTGCTGCCACGCGCGCACGTCGAAATCGGCGCCGATCAGCCCGTTCACGTGGCGCAGCATGTTCAGGTTGAAGGCGGCCGTGACGCCCAGCGCATCGTCATAGGCGGCGTCGAGGATGGCGTCGTCCTTGATCAGGTCGACACCGATCAGCAGGCCGCCATCGCCATCCGCATTCGCGCGCAGGCGGCGCAGGAAGGCGGTCGCTTGCTCTGGGGCAAAATTGCCGATCGACGAGCCGGGATAGAAGAACAGGCGCCGCGCCTCGCGCACGCTGTCGGGCAAGTCCAGGCGGCTGGAAAAATCCAGGCCCAGGCCCGTCATCTCGATGTGCGGAAAGCGCTGCTGCAGCCGGCTCAGCGATTCGCTGAGGAAATCGTAGGAAATATCCACGGCCACGTACTGGGCCGGGTGCAGCAGGGGGAACAGGCTGGCGGCCTTGGCGCAATTACCCGCGCCCAGGTCGATCAGGGTGCTGCCCGGCCCCACGGCATGCGCGATCTCGGCGCCGTGGCGGGCGAAGATGGCCGCTTCCGTGCGCGTCGGATAGTACTCGGGCAAGGCGCAGATGGCTTCGAACAGTTTCGAACCGAGCGCGTCGTACAGGTACTTGGGCGAGGTCCAGGCCTGGCGCGCCAGCAGACCGCTGCTGATCTCGGCTATCGTGGCAGGAGTGGCGCTGGCCGCGGCGGCGTGGCTGGCGGGGCGGAAATCGGACTGCTGTTGCGCAAGTGGCATGGTCATGGGCTGGCGTCGTCAATGTTAGGTTCACTAGTTTCACGAAAGGCTTGCACGGTCGGCCACCGGGCGCGCCGCCCCTGCCGTGTTGCTTGGCGGGCGCCTTGCCGATGACTTTTTTCCATCATAACGGAATCCGCGCAAGCCAGCCGTGCGGCAGGTAACTTAGGGTCCATATCGGCGGCGTGCACGCAAAAGTGGTATTGCCAAGCAAAAAGCATAAGCCTGTCGTATACTACACATTGCCGGCCAAACAATCCGCGCCCCTTTGCAGTTCCCAGGCCCCCCTCTCCCCCGCGTGCCTCCCTTTACGATAGCCGTTAACACCATGCTCGAATTGCGCCATCTGTCGAAGTCCTATGCCAATGCCCGTCCCGTGCTGGCCAACATTTCCTGCCGTTTCAAGGCAGGGGAATTCATCGCCATCATGGGCGACTCGGGCGTGGGCAAGTCGACCTTGCTGAACCTGATCGCCGGCCTCGATACGCCCGACGCGGGTGCCGAAGCGCACCCTATCCTGGTGGACGGCATTGCCATGTCCAGCCTCGATGACGCCGCCGCCACCCGGCTGCGTCGCGCCCGCATGGGCTTTATTTTCCAGGCTTTCCACGTCTTGCCGCACCTGACCCTGCTGCAAAACGTGGCCCTGCCGCTGCTGCTCAACGGACTGCCCCAGGAGCGTGCCGCCAGCATGCTCGAGGCGGTCGGCCTGGGCGGACGCGGCGGCGACTTTCCGCAGCAATTGTCCGGCGGTGAAATGCAGCGCGTGGCCATTGCCCGCGCGCTCGTGCACAAGCCGGCGCTGGTACTGGCCGACGAGCCTACCGGCAACCTCGACCCGGACACGGCGCACAGCATCCTGCAATTGCTGCGCGCCGAAATCAAGGCCAACGGCAGTTGCGCGATCATGGTCACGCATTCGCTGGCCGCCGCCGAAATGGCGGACAGAACCATGATATTGACCAAAAGCGGACTACAAAATACAACAATCGTCAACCAAATTGATCAAACAATCAGTTAATTTAACTGACCATCTGTCACAAGTTTTGTTATCGTAGTATTATTGAAAACACTTGCCTGGTTATCAATGTTTTAACGCGAATGTTGTACTACGTCACCCAGACAGCCGTACTGCGATGACGAACTATAGCCGGGACCACCCAAAGTGGTCTCGTCCCTTGCATAACCTGAAGGAGGAGTAAATGAACGTTCGGCAAAAGAAGCTGGAAATGATTGAAGCGATGAACCGGGCGCGTGCGCTCGAACCATCGAGTTTTGTGCCCAACAAGCTGCTCGACACCCTGATCGAGAAGATGAACCTGAAAAATGATGCGGAACTGTGCCGTGTACTGGAAGTGCAGCCTCCCATCATCAGCAAGATTCGTCACGGCAAACTGTCGGTCGGTGCAACGATTTTATTGCGCATGCATGAAAAATCGGACATCACCATCCGCGAACTGAAGGAACTGTCCGCCACGCCAGTCCATTGATATAACCGCTGTTGTAATGCCATGCCAGGCACCCAGGTTCCCGGCGCCATGAACTTTTGCCATACAATTCGCGTAGTTCGTTCACCGCACCGCATCCGGACACGATAGCGAAGAGACCCAGCCCAAACCATGCTGACCGTTTCTCTGCCTTCCAGCGCCCTCCCAGCTTCTCCCCTGCATTTCCACTCAAACTTGATCTGACACAACACGCATGGTCCGCGCAGGCATCAAGGTCAGCTTTTAACCAGCGATCCCAACCGCATGTCCAGCGATCCCCTTGCGCCGCCCGTGCTGCGCCTGACGCTCACGCGCGATCCCCTCGCCAGCGCCGGCGACTGCCCCGCCGCGCCCGGCTGGCATAGCCAGACCCACGTGCTGTCCGGCGCGCGCGGCATCGGCAGTTGCCGCATCGCCCTCGATATCGGCCCGGACGACGTCGTGCAACTGCTGCTGTGCGACGGCAGTTCGCTGCTCGCCGGCAGCCTGGACCTGCCACGCTACCTGGGGCCGGCCACGCTGGCGCGCGACGGCGCGCCAGCCAGCCTCGAAGTGGGACTGGCCTTGCGCCCGCAGGCGGCGCGCCCGCCGCCGGGCGCCAGCCGCGACGGCCTGGGCGCGTGGATGCTGCGCGCCGTGCGCGTGTACCGCTGCGGCGGCGCCGCCATGACGGCGCTGGCGGCAGCGGGCGCCTTCCAGGACCGCCAGCTGGAACAACGCCTGGGCCTGTACCGCTGCGGCATAGAGGCGGGCAGCATGACGGCCGTCGCCAGCCTGCCCGTCGGGCCGGAACCGCTGCTGCTGTTGTTGCACGGCACGGCTTCGTCGACCCAGCGCAGCTTTGCCGGCCTGTGGCGCAACGGCCTGGCGCCGCAACTGGCGGCGCAGTACGGCAACCGCATCTATGGCTATGAGCACCGCAGCCTCAGCGACAGCCCCATCGAGAACGCGCTGGCCCTCGTGCGCCAGTTGCCGCACGGCGCCGTGCTGCACCTGCTGAGCCATTCGCGCGGCGGCCTGCTGGGCGAATTGCTGGCGCGGGCGCAGCGCATCGACAGCCGCGGCGCCGTCGACCTGGCAGGCGACGGCCTGGAGCGGCTGAGCGAAAACACGGTGGGCGGCGAAGCGTTCAACAGCCACGATATCGACCACTTCACGGCGCAGGCGCGGCTGGGCGGACGCGGCGGCTACGACGGGGATGCGGCGCGCCTGCGCGACTTGAGCATGGAGCTGAAGACGCGCGCCATCCGCATCGCCCGCTTCGTGCGCGTGGCTTGCCCGGCGCGCGGCACCACCTTGATGTCGGGCCGCCTCGACCGCTGGGCCAGCGCGATGTTCAACCTGCTGCTCCACGGCGGCCTGCCCGATAGCGCCATGGCTTTCCTGCTGGCCGTGGTGCAGCAGCGCTGCGACGCGCGCATCCTGCCGGGCCTGGAAGCGATGATGCCCGACTCGCCCCTGGTGGCGCTGCTCAACGCGCCCGACGTGCGCGTGGCCAGCCCGCTGCATGTGCTGGCCGGCGCGTGCAGCGGCGATAGCCTGCTGGGCTGGCTGGGCGACTGCCTCGACGACCAGCTGTATGGCGGGCAGAACGACCTGGTGGTCAATTGCGCCTCGATGGCCGGCGGCGCCACGCGCAGCACGCCCGTGCGGCAACTGCTGCTGCGCGGGCCGCACGCGCACCACCTCAACTATTTCGAGCGCGCGCCGTCCGGCCTGGCCGCCGTGCAGGCGCTCACCGGCGACGAGACCGCCTACCTGCCGCTGCCCGGCATCGAGCACGGCCCGCTGGCGCGCGGCGGCGAAGTGCCGAAGCGGCGCGCGCACGCGCCCATCGTACTGCTGCTGCCCGACATCATGGGCAGCCACCTGCAAGTGGGCAGCAACCGCATCTGGTTCGACCCCGTCAACCTGGTCGAAGGGCGCATCGAACGCCTGGCCGTGGGCCAGCCGCACATCGTCAGCGCCGGCTGGGTCGAATCCTGCTATGAACCGTTTGCCCGCTTTCTCGCGCAAAGCCAGGAAGTGCGGCCCTTTGCCTATGACTGGCGCTTGTCGCTGCAGCACTCCGGCAACGCCTTCCTGCCCGTGCTCGACGAGGCCATGCGCGACGCCGAACAGCGCGGCCAGCCGCTGCGCATCGTTGCCCACGGCATGGGCGGGCTGGTGGCGCGCCTGGCCCTGAAAGACCGCTGGCAGCGCTTCGGCGCCCTGCCCGGCAGCCGCCTGCTGCAGGTGGGCACGGCCAACCGCGGCACGCAGGCGATGGTGCAAGTGCTGCTGGGGCGCGACCGGCTGGTGCAGATGCTGGCGTGCTGGATAGGCTGGAAGCACACGCGGCGCCAGTTTCTCGGCTTCGTGCGCGCCTTTCCCGGCGTGCTGGACATGCTGCCGTGGCCGCAGCCGGGCGGCATCGATTATTTCGACGCCGGCGCGTGGGCGCAGCTGGCCGCCGGCGACGCGCAGGCGGGCCTGCCCGGCGGCTGGCAGGCGCCCGAGACCCAGGCGCTGGCCGCGGCGCGCGCCACCGTGGCCCTGCTGGAAGCGGCACCGCCCGACGCCCGCCATTGCAGCTACCTGGCCGGCTGCGCCGACACGCCGGTGGCGCTGCGCCTGCGCGACGGCGGCATCGAGACAGCCTGGTCGCCGGACGGCGATGGCCGCACGGCCTGGCAAGGCGCGGTGCCGGACGGCGTGGCGGCCTGCTACCTGCCGGTGGCGCATGGCGACCTGCTGCTGCAAAAGGAATACTACCCGGCCATCGCGCAACTGCTCGTCAGCGGCCAGGCCGCAGCCCTGCCGCGGCACCCGCCGCACGCGCCTGGCGGCGCCCCGCCCCGCTTCCATCCGTACGCCCCCGACGCCACGCCGCTGTACCCGCAGCCGCAGGAATTGCTCGACGCCGCCCTCGGCGCCGCCGGCCCCGCCATCGCGCCGGAGAGCCGCGCGCCGCAGCTGAGCCTATCCATCATCCACGGCAGCATGGCCTCGGCCGACGCGCCCGTCATGAGCGGCTGCTACGCCGCCGAATCGCTGCGCGGCAGCATGAGTTTTCTCGACCGCCTGCTGGCGGGCAAGCTGCAGGAAATCCACGCGCTGGGACGCTTTCCGCAGCGCCCCGACTCCGCCCTGGTGGTGCTGCAGCCCGATGCGGCGCGCCGGCCCGGCGGCGCCATCGTCATCGGACTGGGCGCGCTGGGCGAGCTGACGCCGGGCGAACTGGCGCGCGCCTTTGCCGGCGGCCTGCTCGAATACGCGTGCGTCTGCCTGCAGGTGCGCGCCGCCGGCCATGCGGCCGCGCCGCCGATGGGCGAGCACGGCTTGCGCGTGGCCAGCCTGCTGTCCGGTTCCGGCTATGGCGGCTTGAGCATCGCCCTGTGCGCGCGGGCCCTGCTCGACGGTGCGCGCAGCGCCAACCGGCGCCTGGAAGACGCGGGCATGGCTTGCCGCATCGGCCATATCGCCATCTACGAACAGTCCGAGGCGCGCGCCATCGCCGCCGCCATGGCCATCGAGCAGATCATGGCCGAGGCGCGCTACCAGGGCAGCTTCACGTTCGAGCAGCGCATCCGCCACAGCCCCGGCGGCTACCGGCGCATCTTGCCCAGCCTGAGCGGCGACAATGGCTGGCGCCGCGTACAGATCGTCGCCGCCGACCTCTCCGGCGCCCTGCGCTTCACCGTGCTGACGGACCGCGCCCACAACAGCGTCGACGAAGAGCCGAACCAGCGGCAAGCCGTCGATGGCCTGATCATGGACGCCACCGACAACACCACCGACCAGCCGGGCCTGTCGCGCGCGCTGTATGAACTGATGCTGCCCAATGGCCTGAAGGCGGCCATCCCCGAGATGCGCGGCCTGATCCTGGCCGTCGATCAGAGCGCCGCCATCTATCCGTGGGAGCTGATGCGCGACGAGGCGGGCAGCGAGGAAAGCCCGCTGTCGACGCGCATCGGCATGGTGCGCCAGCTGGCCAGCCTGCGCGAGCAGCCATCGGCCGTCAGCCCGCCCAGCAACAGCGTGCTGGTGATCGGCGACACCGATTCCGGCCTGCCCGAGCTGCCCGCCGCGCAGGCCGAGGCGCAGGACGTGGCGCGCATGTTCGGCGCGTACGGCTACCAGGTGCGCGAGCTGCTGCGCCCGCAGGCGCAGCGCGTGCTGGTGCATCTGTTCGACGAGCGCTATTTCGCCATCCACCTGGCCGGCCATGGCGAAGTGGCCGGCCCCGGCATCGCCCATACGGGCCTGGTGCTGGGGCCGAAGACGCGGCTGACGGCGGCGCAGGTGGGCAAATTGAAGCGCGTGCCGCAATTCGTCTTCATCAATTGCTGCCACCTGGGCGACATGCGCCCGGACGCCATCGCGCCGTGGTCGAAACTGGCCGCCAGCCTGGCCACGGCCTTCATTGAAATGGGTTCGCAGGCGGTGATCGCGGCCGGCTGGCGCATCGACGACCAGGCGGCCAGCATCTTCGCGCACAGCTTTTATCACGCCATGCTGAGCGGCGAATATTTCGGCGACGCCGTGCGCCTGGCGCGCGAGGCGGCGTACCTGCAGTTCCCGGCCTCAAACACCTGGGGTGCCTACCAGGCATATGGCGACGACCGCTACCGCTTCCCGAACACGCAGAGCCGGCCCTGGCAAGCGCCCGACTACCACTACCACGGCCACCTGCTGGCCGACCTGGAAACCCTGCACGCGCGCCTGGCGGGCGCCGATGCGGCGCGCCGCGCGGCCATCGAGGAAAAGCTGGGCAGCATCGAGGAAGCCGTGCGCGCCCGCTTCTTCGGCTGCGCCGACATCCGCGAAAACATGGCCGCCACGCGGGCCGGCCTCGGTGGCCTGGAGAACACCCTGCGCGCCATCGAACACTACCGGGCGGCGCACAGCGCGGCCGACGGCAAGGTGGGCTTGCGCGCGCTGGCGCACTGGGCGGAACTGGAAATACGCCAGGGCGCGGCCCTGTGCGGCCTCGATGCGGGCGCCGGCATCGAGGTGCCGGCCGTGCCCGATCTGGCGCAGGGACGGCAGTTGCTACAGGATGGAAAACAGCATATCGACCTGCTGGTGGCGCTGGCGCCCACGGCGCAGCGCCTGGCCCTGCTGGGCCGCTACTGGGCCTTGCAGGCGCGCCTGGCCTGCCGCGCTGGAAGCTCCGGCGCGCCGGCCCTGCGCGCCATGACGGATGCCTGCCTGGCCGCGCTGGAAGAAGCGCGGCGGCGCAGCGGCGTGGCCGATTGCGACCTGATTTTCCAGGTACTGGCGGGCGCCCTGCTGTTGAAAGCCCATGGCGACAGCGGCGCCTGGCGCGCGCTCGATCCGCAGCTGGGCGACCTGCTGCACGACGCCATCGCCTATGCGCGCCAGCGCCACGCGGACGAACACCGCGCCATCGACGCCGGCGCCCCCGTGCGCGCCGCCCTGCTGGCGGCCCTGTGGCAGGCGCCGGACGGCCGGCCTTTCGACGCGTCCGCGCGCGCCGCCGTCCTGGCCCTGTACCACGACGCCGTGCGGCGCCACGGCAGCATCGGCGAACCCGAGGCGATCACGGCGCCGCTGCGCTTCCTGCTCGAACTGCTGCCACCCGACGGCGCGGAGAGCGGCTTGCGCAGCGCCGTGCAGACGCTGGCCAGCCAGTTGCAGTCCTCGCTTCCCGCTCTTAGCCAGGCACCACGCCATAATGGCGCGCATAGCGCTCGTCCAGATTCGCCAGCGGCATCATCATGAACATGTCGGCGCTTTCGAAATCAGGGTCCCACGCCGGTTCGCCGCAAATCCAGGCGCCCGAACGCAGATAGCCCTTGATCAGCGGCGGCACCTGCGGCTTGTGCGCCGCTTCCACCTGGTGGATGGGGAAAGGCAGGTGCGGCGTGACGCGGTATTCGCTTGGAGCCATGTGCTTTTCGGCCAGCGCCTGGTACACGGCGACGGCGTTATGACCGCCATCGGCCAGGCTGATGCTGGCGCAGCCGACCAGGTAGTCGCAACGCTCGCGGCGCATGTACTCGGCCAGGCCGGACCACAGCAGCATGATCACGCTGCCGCCCCGGTATTTCGGGTGAATGCAGGCGCGGCCCGCTTCGACCATGCGTCCTCGCAGGTTCTTCAGGCGGCTCAGGTCGAACTCGTTTTCCGAATACAGGCGGCCGATCTTGGCTGCCTTTGCCGCGCTCAGCACGCGGTAGGTGCCCACCACTTTCAGGGTATCGGCGTCGCGCACGATCAGATGATCGCAGTGCGCGTCGAATTCGTCGCTGTCGAGGCCATCGGCGTTGGCCAGCGATGTCAAGCCCATGGTCTCGATAAACACCTTGTAACGCAAACGCTGGACTTCGCGCAATTCCGCCGCGGTCGTGGCCTGGCTCAGCACCAGTTGGACCGGCCGGGCCTTGGCTTCGTTTGATGCGACTATGTTCTGCATGGTTTCATCCCCTGTGATCAAGACGACTCCAGCGTACTTGTCTAATATGTCAGGAAAATGACAGCCGAATGTCATTTCCATGACGCAAGTCAATGTCATCCGGGGATCGTGCATAATTACCACACTCGCCCAGCCGAAAGAGCCCATGAAAGACCAGGACGCACCGCACATCACGCCCTACACCAGGCCGGCCGCCGGCTGGGACGCCTTGAAACACGTGGCCATCAGCCTGCGCCAGGAGCGCGTCGCGCCCGGCAACCTGAAGGCGCTGCTGGCGCAAAACCAGCCGGACGGCTTCGATTGCCCCGGCTGCGCCTGGCCCGACCGCGACCACGCTTCCACGTTTGCCTTTTGCGAAAACGGCGCCAAGGCGGTCGCCGCCGAAGCGACCAGCCGCCGCGCCGGCCCGGAACTGTTCGCCAGCCATACCGTCACGCAGCTGCTGGCACAGTCGGACTACGCGCTAGAACAGCATGGCCGCCTGACGGAGCCGATGGTGTACGACGCCGCCAGCGACCGCTACGTGCCGATCGCCTGGGATGACGCCTGCGCCCTCGTGGGGCGCCACCTGCGCGCCCTGCCCGACCCGAACCAGGCCGCGTTCTATACGTCGGGCCGCGCCAGCAACGAAGCGGCCTTCCTGTACCAGCTGATGGCGCGCCTGTACGGCACCAACAACTTCCCCGACTGCTCCAACATGTGCCACGAGGCGACCAGCCGCGGCTTGCCGGCCACCGTGGGCATCGGCAAGGGCACGGTGACCCTGGCCGACTTCGAGCTGGCCGACACCATCCTCATCTTCGGCCAGAATCCCGCCACCAACCACCCGCGCATGCTGGGCGAATTGCGCGACTGCGCGCGCCGCGGCGGCAGCATCGTTTCCATCAATCCCCTGCGCGAGCGGGGCTTGCAGCGCTTCATGGACCCGCAAAGCGCGCTGGAAATGGCAACCCTGGGCAGCACGCGCCTGGCCGGCCTGTTCGTCCAGCCGACCCTGGGCGGCGACTTCGCCCTGATCAAGGCCGTCGCCAAGCGCGTCGTCGAGCATGACGACGCAGCGCAGGCGGCGGGCGCGCCCGCCGTCATCGACCACGCCTTCATCGCTGAACACTGCAGCGGCTTCGAGGCGTTTTGCGACGACCTGCGCGCAGAAAGCTGGGAACTGCTGGAGCGGGAATCGGGCGTGGCGCGCGCGCAGATCGAGGCATTGACGGACATCTTCGTCAAGGGCCAGCGCATCATCGTCACCTGGGGCATGGGCTTGACGCAGCACAAGCACAGTGTCGCGGCCATCCGCATGCTGTCGAACCTGATGATGTTGCGCGGGCAGATCGGCAAGCCGGGCGCCGGCCTGTGCCCCGTGCGCGGCCACTCGAACGTGCAAGGCGACCGCACGGTGGGCATCGAGGAAAAGCCGACCAAGGCCTTCCTCGACCGCCTGGGCCAGGTGTATGGATTCGAGCCGCCGCGCGCGCATGGCCACGACGTGGTGGCCACCATCGAAGCCATGCAGCGCGGCGACGTCAAGGTATTCATCGCGCTGGGCGGCAATTTCGCCGCCGCCACGCCGGACACGCCGCTGACCTTTGCCGCCCTGCGCCAGTGCGCGCTGACGGTCCAGGTGGCCACCAAGCTCAATCGCAGCCACCTGGTCATCGGCAAGGAAGCCTTGCTGCTGCCCACCTTGGGACGTACGGAAATCGACTTGCAGGGCGGCGTGGCGCAGGGCGTGACGGTGGAAGACTCGATGAGCATGGTGCATATCTCGTACGGCCGCAATGCGCCCGCTTCGCCGCAGCTGCGCTCGGAAGTGGCCATCGTGGCCGGCATGGCCGAAGCGACGGTGGGGAGCAGTCTGGTGGACTGGCGCGCCTATGCGGCCGACTATGCGCGCATCCGCGACGACATCGAAAAGGTGTTCGACGATTTCCACGACTACAACGCCAGGGTGGCGCAACCGGGCGGCTTTCACCTGACGGTGGCGTCGCGCGAGCGCGTGTGGAAGACGGCCAGCGGCAAGGCCAGCTTCCTCGTCGCTCCGCTGGACCTCGATACGCCGCTGCACCACGCGAAACAGCGCCATGGCGAGCGCCTGATGGTCTTGATGAGCACCCGCTCGCACGACCAGTACAACACCACCATCTACGGCATGGATGACCGCTACCGCGGCGTGTACGGCACGCGCAAGGTGGTCTTCGCCAACGCGGAAGATATCGCCATGCTGGGCTTTGCCGATGGCGAGCTGGTGGACCTGATCGGCGCCTGGGACGATGGCGTGGCGCGCCGCGCCGACGGCTTCCGTCTCGTCGCCTACGACATCCCGCGCGGCTGCCTGGGCGCGTATTATCCGGAAACGAATGCGCTGGTGCCGCTGGCCAGCACGGCGGACGGCGCCGGCACGCCCACGTCGAAGTCCGTGCCAGTTTTGCTGGAGCGCAGCGGAAGCTACAAGGTGATACCGGGCGTGTAATCGACGTACGCATCCTGGCGGCAGAAACCCACCAGCTTCATGCCCGCCTGCGTGGCGATGGAAATGGCCAGCGAGCTGGGGGCGGAAATCGTCGCCAGCAGCGGAATCTGCATGCGCGCCGCCTTGCGCGCCAGCTCGTAGCTGCCGCGGCTGGACAGGAAGACGAAGCCGCGCCGCATATCCGCCCCGCTCAGTGCCAAATGGCCGATCAGTTTATCCAGGCCATTGTGGCGGCCGACATCCTCGAAGACGTGCACGATATCGCCATCGGGCGTGCACCACGCGGCCGCATGCACGCCGCCCGTTTCGCGCATCAGCGCCTGGTGCGCGCGCAAGCCGGCGGAGGCACGCGCCAGGGCGGCCGGCAGGTCGACATGGATCAGGGCCGGCGGCAGCGCCTGCGGCTGCAAGTCCAGCATCTCGATGCTGTCGATGCCGCACACGCCGCAGCCCGTGCGGCCCGTCAACTGGCGCCGCCGGTCCTTCAGGCGCACGAAATCCTCCTGGGCGATGCTCAAAGCCACTTCGGCGGAGTCGGGACGCAGGAACACTTCGCAATCGAAGATGGCGCCGGCGGAAGCGACCACGCCTTCCGTCAGCGCGAAGCCGTAGGCAAACGCTTCCAGGTCGCGCGGGGTGGCCATCATGACGACGTGGGAAATGCCATTGAAGACCAGCGCGACGGGGACTTCCTCGGCGACGTGGTCGATGGCTGGGGTAGAGACGCCCGCCTGGTGGCGGACGATGGCGCGCTCGACGAAGCCGGCGCGTTCGATATCTGTATCTTCTGACATGGCAACCATGGGGGAACTATCACAGGCCCCATGGTAAACCAGAATGGACAGGCAGGGGCGGCCCCTGCCCGCACCATCAATCCTTCTTCGGGCGCCCCGTTTTCAGCTGCGGCAGGCCGGCCAGCACGTTTTGCAGGGTCGCCAGGTCGATCTGGCTGATCAGCGCCACGCCGATGCGCAGCAATTCGCTTTTCTTGATCTCGAAACCGGCCTTCAAGCAGGCTTTCTTGACCTGGCCCAGGACTTCGTATTCCGCTTCCGGCATGGTGAAGCTGTCGCGCACCAGTTTCGGCTTGCGGGCTTTTTCCTTGACGGCGGCGACCTTGGCGACCGGCGCTTTTTTCGCTGGCGCAGGCTTGGCGGCCGCCTTGGCTACCGGTTTGGCGGCGGCTTTCGCGGCCGGCTTGGCGACGGTTTTCACCGCAGGCTTGGCCGCCGGCTTGGCGACAGCTTTCACGGCTGGCTTGGCTGCCGGTTTGACGGCGGCTTTGACGACGGCTTTGGCCGCAGGCTTGGCAACGGCGGCCTTCGCTGCCGGCTTGGCGGCTGGCGCCTTGACCGCGGCTGGCTTGGCCGCCGCTGGTTTGGCTGCCGCCGGCTTGGCGACTGCCGGCTTGACGGCGGCTTTTGCCACAGGCTTGGCGGCTGGTTTCGCAGCTGGTTTAGCGGCGGGCTTGGCAGCCGGGGCGGCCTTGGCCGCTGCCGCATTGATCGAAGCGCTGGTAGGGAACATCGATACGGGCGCGCTGTCGGCTTTTTTCGCTGGGACGGTTTTGGTCATGGATTTTCCAATCTAGTAATTAATATAAACAATATATACTGTTTTTTGAAATCTTGCTTGCTGCACATCAAGTCATGTGCACGACATGACCTCCTAGGCGCTGGCGCGGATGGTAAAATCGACCCCGACCTCATCCCAGAATTCCTGCTCCTTCTCGATCCAGAACGACACGGTGGGATGGTGCGCCACCCAGCCGCGCTTGATATCGAGTTCGATGCGGTTCTTCATGCGCAGGCGCAGTTCGCTGAAATCGGCTTCGATACGTGCATGCATGAGCAGGATCGACAGGCGCAGCGCCAGCACGGCCTTGGCAAAATCGGGGTCGGACAGCACTTCGCCGATCTTGCGCAAGTTGCCCTTCTGCGCCAGGATCAGCCGGCTCATGGTCTTCTGTTCGCGCGTGGTAAAACCGGGCAAATCCGCGTTCTCCACGATATACGATGCATGCTTGTGGTAGCCCGTCTGCGACACGGCCAGGCCCACTTCGTGCAGCAGGCTGCTCCAGCGCAGGGATTTCACCAGGGCGTCGGACGTGGGCTTGAGCTGCGCATACATGGCCAGCGCCTGCTCGGCCACCCGGCCGGCGCGCTGCTGGTCGATATGGAATTTCTCCATGCAGCCCTGCACCGACTGTTCGCGGCGGTCGCGCTTGGTCGAGCGCAGGTACAAATCCCACATCACGCCCATGCGCAGACCCGCCTCGATCGGCGTCATGGCGGGAATGGCCAGTTCGCGGAACAGGCCGATCAAGATGGCCAGGCCGCCGACGATGGTGCTGGCGCGGTCGGGGCGCAAGCCGGGCATGTCGATGCGGCTGGTGTGACCGAGCTCGATGAAGCGGCGCGCCAGTGCGTCGAGGCTGGCGCTCGTGAGCAAGCCGTCGCCCAGCTTGTTGCGGGCGATGATGTCAGCGATGGTGCGGATGGTGCCGGAAGAGCCGTAAGCCGTCTTCCAGTGCTGCGGGCGGTACGGCGGCGCGGCATCCTCGAAATGGCTGCGCGCCGACAGGATGGCCGCCTCGAACGACGGCGCGTCGATGCGCCCGCCGATGAAGAACGACAGGCTTTGCTTGACGGTGCCCAGGCTGAAGGACTCGACGCGCTCGATATCGTTGCCGCGTCCCAGTATCAGTTCGGTCGAGCCGCCGCCGATATCCATCACCAGCCGGCGTTCGCCGGGAATGGCCAGCGCATTGGCCACGCCCATGTAGATCAAGCGCCCTTCTTCCTCGCCCGAGATGATCTCGATCGGATGGCCGATGGCTTGCTCGGCCAGCGGCAGGAAGACGGCGCCGTTGCGCGCCACGCGCATGGCCGACGTGGCCACCACGCGCACGGCATCGAGTTCGAAGCCGGCGAGAATGGCGCGAAAGCGCTGCAGGCAGGCCAGCGCGCCCTGCATGGCCGCCTCGGTCAGGTCGCCATTGGCATCCAGGCCGGCAGCCAGGCGTATCGGGTCGCGCACGCTCTTGACCACGCGGATCGTGTCGCCATCATGCTTGCCGACGTGTAAACGAAAACTGTTGGACCCCAGGTCCACCGCTGCATACATACTGGCCTCTTGTCTTGTCATTACTGTGCCAACTGAAAAAGTTGGCAAAATCAGTTACTAAACTATATAAATCATTTAAACGATTTAAAAATCCTACCACACTACCCTCATCGTATGACAGCGGCGTGACAGGATTGTGACAAAACGGCGGCCAGCCGTGGCGCTTACGGCACGATGGTGGTAAATAAATAAACGGCGAAAATCACCAGGTGCACCGTACCCTGCATGACCGTGGTGCGGCCCGTGCCCAGCGACAGGGTGGCCACCATCAGCGACAGCAGCAACAGCACCGTCGACTTGATATCGAGACCCAGGGTAATCGTCAGGCCCGTGGCCAGCGACACCACCACCACAGCCGGAATAGTCAGGCCGATGCTGGCCAGCGCGGAGCCGAGCGCCAGGTTCAAGCTCGTTTGCAGGCGATTCGCGCGCGCGGCGCGCACGGCGGCCAGGCCTTCGGGCAGCAGCACGATGGCGGCGATGACGATGCCGACCAGGGTTTTCGGCGCACCCATGGCGGCAATCGCCGTCTCCAGCGCGGGCGCCAGCGACTTGGCCAGCAACACCACGGCGCCCAGGCACACCAGCAGCGCGCCGGCGCTGACCCAGGCGACGGTGGGCGTGGGCGGCGCCGCATGCACCTCTTCATCGCCGACGGCTTCCTTGGGCAGGAAGTAATCGCGGTGGCGCACCGTCTGCACCAGCACGAAGGTGCCGTACAGGACCAGGGAAATGACGGCGATGAAGATCAGCTGGCTGGAATTGTAGAAGGGGCCGGCGGCGCTCGATGTGTAGTTCGGCAGCACCAGGGTCAGAACGGCGATGGCCGCCAGGGTGGCCAGCGAAGCGCTCACGCCCAGCAGGCCGAAGCTCTGCTCGCGGTGGCGCCCGGCACCCAGCAACAGGCAGATGCCGACGATGCCGTTCAGGATGATCATGATGGCGGCAAACACGGTATCGCGCGCCAGCCCCGTCGTTTCCGGTCCGCCGGCCAGCATCAGCGAGACGATCAGCGCCACCTCGATCAGGGTCACGGCCAGCGCCAGCACCAGGGTGCCATACGGTTCGCCGATGCGGTGCGCCACCACTTCCGCGTGGTACACGGCGGCCAGCACGCTGCCGATCAGGCCAGCCACCAGCAGGATCTGGTAGGCGCCGCCGACATTGAAGGTGGAACCGAACAGGAACAGCCAGCCGGCAACGGGGGCCGCAAGCGGCCATACAGGCAGGGATTTGAGCATTTTCATTATGGGCCTGGCAAGAGTAAAAAAGAGGAACTGCGGTGCGGACGGCACAGGGCAGCCTGGCGTGCGCTCGATAGCATAACTTGCTTAGCTTAAATGAAAGTTAGGGAATGCACACGTTCGGGCAGCGGCGCCCCGCGCCTTGCTCACCGTTCGAGCGCCTTGCTGTGATGCACCTGCTTGCTACCAGTAACTATAGTCCCTTTGGTAACATGCCGTTGCAATTTTCTTGTGTTTTTGCTTCCGGCTGGCATCATAATGCAAGGCCCGCCCTCGCGGCACCGACCAAGGACAGACCATGATTTCCGTAAACAGCGCCGCCATGCGTGCGTTCATCCTCGCGGGCAGCTTGCTGAGCGCCGCCGCACACGCGGACACACCGCCAGCGCAGGTCGACGCGAACTGGGCCACCGCGCCCGCGCCTGCCGCACAGTCAAGGTGGCAAGACAGCCTGCCGCCCGCGCCGCCCGTGGAACCACGCGAAGAAAAGATCCTGCCCAAGAGCGAATGGCTGACCGTCGAACCGATGAAGGCGCCTGACCATCGCTGCGATCCCGGCCTCGATGCCTTGTTCTTGCCCAAGGAATGCGGCAAGGAACCCAGCTGGCTCGGCTCGCGCAAGAAGTAAGCGGGCTTACACGTCCAGCGTACTGGCGCCTTGCGCCTCGACGACGCGATTGCGGCCCGCCTGCTTGGCCGCCTGCAGCGCCTCGTCGGCCCGCTTGAACAGGCTGACGGTGCTGTCTTCGGCACGGATGGTGGTCACGCCCAGGCTGGCCGTCAGTTGCAGCACGGCGCGCTCCGTCTTGACGGGCAGCACTTCGACGGCGGCGCGGATGCGCTCGGCCACCATCAGCGCATCGGCCAGGGTCGTGCGCGGCAGCTGGATGGCGAATTCGGCGCCGCCCAGGCGGCCCATCAGGTCGCTGTCGCGCAGCTGCTGGCGGCAGGTATCGACGATGGTTTTCAGCACCGCGTCACCCACCGGATGACCGTAGCTGTCGTTGACTCTTTTAAAGTGGTCGATATTGAGCACCACCAGCGCCGTCGGCAAGCCGGGCCGGCGCGCCAGTGCCATCCACGGCGCCAGCGCCTGGTAAAAGCCGCGCCGGTTCGGCACGCCCGTGGCCGCGTCGAGCACTTCCAGGCGCGCCAGTTCGCCGCCCAGCTTTTCACGCGACAGCAGCAGATAGCCGAAAGCGTTCGTCAGCATCATCAGGTACAGGGCGCCGAAGCCGGCCAGCTGCATCAATTCCGCATCGAAACCGGGCACAGCGGCGGCCAGCACGCCGCGCGCGGCGATCAGCAGCGACAAAATACCCATGCTGACGACGAGGAAGCGGCGCAGCATGCTCGCCTCGCGCCATTTCAGGCACAAGGCCGCCACGCCGGCGAGGAAAAAGCCGGCCACGATCAGCGAACCGCCAGCGCTGCGCAGCAGCGGCGCCACGTCGAACAGATAGCAGGCGGCGAACAACGTCACCGACAGCCCCAGCGCCGGCAGCACGGTGCGGCGCCAGCCGCTGCGCCCGGCCGCCTGCCACAGTGCGCCCGCATCGAGCGCCATGCCGGCAAACAGCAGGCTGTTGCCCAGCAAGATGGAGAGAAAATCGGGCAGCACGCCGCGGAAATACAGCAGGCACCAGGCCACGGCCTGGCATTGCTTGGCCACCGCCCAGGTGGACATGCTGAGCGACTTCTTGCGCTCATACTCGAAGAAGAACAGGGCCGCGCACAGGCTCAGGTTGCCGAGCGCCAGGGCCAGTACCAGGGTCTTGATATCCATGGGTTACGCCGTCGCCGCGCAGGCGCGGCAGGCCAGGTCAGATTTCGTGTTCGACATTGGTGCTGCCGTCGCCGATCTTGCTGGCCCACGCCTGCACGAAATACTGTTTTTCCACCTCGCTGGGCGCCTCGTGCCAGAAGACGATGAGGGTGCCCTTGTGGTCGTGGATTTGCGCCACTTTTTCAATGAAGCCGACGTTGGCGGCCTGGTCGGCCAGCGCCGCCGCGTAGCCGTACACGCGCGTCAAGCGCTCGATGCGGTCGGGCTCCGTAAAACTGTTCGTCGCCGTAATGATGGGGTGATCCAAAAACATGCTTGTCTCCATGGTGCCCGACTGCGCGGCCGTGCCGCCGCGCGCCGATATACGCATGCTCGGCGCGGATTAATCGGGTATGCTCACGGGAGCTTATCAGATTTCTCTGAATGCAACAAAGCATCTCCCCCAGTCCACTCAGCGAAGTCGTCCCATGCCGGAAAACAGAAGCACCACCCCGCTTGCCCCGCAGGTGCATACCTGTGGCGACCGGCGCCGCCTGGAATTCCAGCCCGGCATGATCCAGAGCGAAATGCTGCTGTCGCGCCCCGACCATCTGCTGCTGCGCTATGCGCGCGCCATGATGTGCTTTACCCTGTTCGTGCCCCGTCCCCGCCACATCCTGATGGTGGGACTGGGCGGCGGTTCGCTGCTGAAATTCTGCCACCGCCACCTGCCCGACACCCGCATCACGGTGCTGGAACTGCGCGCCGACGTGATCGCCCTGCGCGAGCAATTCATGCTGCCGCCCGACGACGCGCGCCTGCGCATCGTCGAGACGGACGCCGTCAGCTATATCCGCCAGCATCCGGGCTGCGCCGACGTGCTGCTGCTCGACGGCTATGACGAAACGGGCTTGCCGCCGGCACTGGGCAGCGCGCGCTTCTATGCGGACTGCCTGCGCGCCCTGCTGCCCGGCGGCGTGCTGGTGGCCAACCTGTTCAGTTATGACGAACACTACCCCGCCATGCTGGCGCGCCTGATGCTCACCTTCCGTGGCGCCGTGTGCCACTTCGACGGCATCGCCGGCAATAACCGCATCGTCTTCGCCGCCAAACCCGGGCAAGGCGCCGACGGCCGCGCCGTGCGCGTGGTGCGCCTGGTGCGCTGGCGGCGGATAGCCGGCCTGGCGTTCCTGAACCGCTGGCTGCCGGCATGGCAGTTGTGGCGCCTGCGCCGCCGGTCAGGCGCGGGCAGCGACTGAAAGTCGTCTTCCCCGGTCATAGATATTGTTGCTTATTAGCAGTAATTTGGTGCAAAATCCGCATGATGGATGTGGTTTATGACAAACTACCGCCTGCGTGGGGCCGGCAGGCGCCGCCGAACCCAAGTGTCCATGAAGTGAGATAGGAAAAACCATGCTGCGTGGCCGCCTGCCATTGTCGATTTCCGCCGCGGCCGCGCTGACCTTTGCCTGCGGCGTCAGCGTGACGGCCGTGCTGTTTGCCGCCATCAGCCAGCTCGAATACGACAAGATGGGCCTGAGCCTGCAGCAGCGCGCCGGCGCCAGGGTGGCCGCCATCGAGCAGGGACTCGACGATGCGGTCGAGGTGCTGACGACAACAAACCAGCTGTTTGCCGCCGTCGTGCCCGTCACCCGGGAACAGTTCCACGACTTCACCACGCCGCTGCTGCAACGCCACCCGTTCATCCAGGCCTTCAATTTCCACCGCATCGTGCCGCATGCGCAGCGCTCCGCCTTCGAGACGGAGCTGCGGCGCATCGTGCCCGACTACGCCATGACGGAAATGCGCGACGGCGTCGTCGTGCCTGCGACGACGCGCGCCAGCTACCTGGTGGTCGACTACCTCGAACCCCTGCAGGGCAACCGCCCCGCCTTCGGCCTGAACGTCAGCCCGAGCGGCGTGCTGGCGCGCGCGCTGGAACAGGCGATCGTCAGCGGCCAGACCACCGCCACCGGCCTGCTGGCCCTGGCGCAAGGGCCGCAACGGGGCTTCGTCATCGTGCGCCCCGTGTACCGCCACGGCGTGCCCCTGCAAACGATACAGCAGCGGCGCGCGGCGCTGATCGGCGATACGGCGGTCATCGTGCGCGCCGGAGAACTGGTGCAGAAAATCCTCGCCGGCGCCGACCTGCTGGGCGACTCGCAGCTTGAGCTCAGCGTCTACGCGGACGCCGGCGCCGACCCGCGCCAATTGATCTTCCGGCATGGCCAGGCGCCTGCCGACGAACCGGGCGGCGCCTGGGAGTCGCTGCCCCGCTGGCTGCACTTTGCCTACCACAGCCATTACGACCGGGCCTTCGTTTCCGCCGGCCGGCCCTGGCATGTGCGCGTGGTGGCCCATCCGCGCCCCTTCCTGGCCGACCATCTGGGCTCCCTGTTCACCCTGATCACGGGTTTGCTGTTCAGCGTACTGACGGCCGCCTTCGTGCAATCGCTGACGCAGCGCTCGCGCCGCGTGCAATTGCTGGTGGAGCAGCGCACGGCCGACCTGAAACGCAGCAATGAGCTGCTCAGCGCCGACGTGCGGGCGCGCCAGCGCACGGAGCGCGCCTTGCAGGAAAGCGAAAAGCGCTTCCGCCGTCTGCTGGCCCTGTCTTCGGACTGGTACTGGGAACAGGACGCCAACTTCTGCTTCACCCACATCACCAGCGGTTTCACGGACAAGTCGAACATGCCGCTGGAACGCTTCATCGGCATGACGCGCTGGGACAACAACCCGGAAATGCGCAATTCGCGCTGGGGCAAGCAGCATATCGCCAACCTGGAAGCCCACCTGCCCTTTTCCAACCTCGAATATGCGATGCACGACCGCGATGGCCAGCTGCGCTGGTTCAGCATCAATGGCGAGCCGCTGTTCAACGAGCTGGGCGACTTTCGCGGCTACCGGGGCACGGGGTCCGAAATCACGGAACGCAAGCTGGCCGAGCAGCAAATCCAGCACATCGCCCACCACGACGTGCTGACAGGCTTGCCCAACCGCGCCCTGCTGCGCGACCGCCTGGCGCAAGCGATGGCCCTGTCGCGCCGCAAGAACCGCGCATTATGGGTGCTGTTGATCGACCTGGACCGGTTCAAGTTCGTCAACGACAGCCTTGGTCACAAGGCGGGCGACCTGCTGCTGAAAACCATCGCCACGCGCTTGCAGTCCAGTCTGCGCGAAAGCGACACGGTGGCGCGCCTGTCGGGCGATGAATTCGTCGCCATCCTGTGCGAGCAGGCCGACGAAGTGCTCAGCGGCGCCATCGTGCAGCGCGTGATGGATGCCGTGGCGCAGCCGGTGCTATTGGATGGCAAGGAATTCTTCGTCACCTGCAGCATCGGCGTGGCCGTCTACGACATGTCGCGCTACGACGCGCCCGGCGACGTGACCCTGAATGGCGAGACGCAGAACCTGATCGAGCAGGCCGACATCGCCATGTACTGCGCCAAGAAACAGGGCCGCAACAACATCAAGTTCTACACGACGGCCATGAACCAGGCCACCCTGGAGCGCCTGCGCATCGAGACAGCGCTGCGCAACGCCCTGGAACGCGAGCAGTTCGTGCTGCATTACCAGCCGCAGGTGGACCTGGCCAGCGGGCGCATCGTCGGCGTGGAAGCGCTGCTGCGCTGGCAGCATCCGGACCTGGGCATGGTGGCGCCGCAGCGCTTCATCGCGCTGGCGGAGGATACGGGCCTGATCGTGCCGATCGGCGCCTGGGTCATGCGCGAAGCGTGCGCGCAGGTGAAACGCTGGCATGCGGCGGGACTGGACACCTTGCGCCTGGCCGTGAACCTGTCGGCGCGCCAGTTCAACGAGCCGAACCTGGTCGCGTCGATCGCCGACGTCCTGCTGGAAACGGGCTTGCCGCCCGCCTGCCTGGAACTGGAACTGACGGAAAGCCTGTTCATGCACGACGTGGCGCTGGCCGTCAGCCAGCTGCACGACATGAAGGCGCTGGGGGTGCAGCTGTCGATCGACGACTTCGGCACCGGCTATTCCAGCTTCGCCTACCTGCGCACCTTCCCCATCGACGTGCTGAAGATCGACCGCAGTTTCGTCGGCGACGTGGCGCGCGACGCGGACGACGCGGCCATCGTCGTCTCCATCATCGCCCTGGCGCACAATTTGAAGCTGCGCGTGGTGGCCGAAGGCGTGGAAACGGCGGAGCAGCTCGATTACCTGCGCCGCCATGGCTGCGACGAGGCACAGGGCTATTATTTCAGCCGGCCGCTGCCCGCCCATGAGGTGGAAGCCCTGCTGCGGGCGGAAGAATCGCACGTCATGCTGTAGGCGACGGCGGCACCCTTGCCCCGAGTTCGAGCTCGTCCCAGTCGTCGTCCAGGCCGGATTGCGCCAGCAGGGAAGCCACATCCGTGGCATGCGCCGGATCAATGTCCTGCTCCGGATGCGGCCACACGAAATCGCATTCCGTGCAGACGATCACCTGCTGGCCCGTCTTGCGGACCGTGGCGTGCACCAGGTCGCCATATTCGTCGCAGGTGGGGCATTGCATGCCATGTGCGCTCATGTCCGGGCCTTACAGTTTCTGTTGCAGGAATTCGAGGAAGCAGCTGATGCGCTGCGCCAGCTGCGTGTTGCGGTAGTAGACGGCGTGGATCTGCTGGCGGTAGCCCGTGTAAAACGGCTGCAGCACCCGCACCAGCCGGCCGGCAGCGATGTCATCCTTCGTCATGAAGTCGGACAGGCAGACGATGCCCTGGTCGTGCAACGCCAGCTGGCGCAGGGTTTCGCCGCTGGACGCGGCCAGCGCCGGCACGATCTGCAGGCTGTTGCCCGCTTCGTGGCGCAGCGGCCAGTTATTCCCCAGCTCATATTGCGCAAAACCCAGCAGCGCATGGCCGGACAGCGCTTCCGGCGTAGCGGGTTCGCCGTGACGCGCCAGGTAGGCGGGCGTGGCCAGCACGTGCAGCGGGCTGGCACTGAGCGGGCGCGCATGCAGGGTCGAATCGACCAGGGCGCCGATGCGGATGGCGATATCGGTGCGGTGTTCGAGCAGGTCGGCGATCTGGTCGTTGCTGGTCAGCTCCAGGCGGATGTCCGGGTACATGGCGCGAAACTCCGCCACGTGGGGCACCACGCAATGGAGCATGAAGGGCGAGGCGGCATCGACGGACAGTCGCCCGGCCGGCTTCTGGCGGCGGATGCGGATCGACTCTTCCACGTCTTCCATCGACGCGAGGATGGCGCGCGCCTTGTCCAGGAACAGCTGCCCCTCTTCCGTCAGCTCCATGCGCCGCGTGGTGCGCGTCAGCAGCGAGGTGGCCAGCTTGTCTTCCAGGCGCGACAGGGCGCGGCTGACGCCCGAAGTGGTTTGTCCCAGGTGCACGGCGGCCGCGCTCAGGGTGCCGCTGTCGATGACGGTGACGAAGATTTTCAGGTCGTCCGAATTGATATCCATTGTTGCCTTATTATTGCCACATTGTTGCGCTATTTTCACATATCGCGCCATTATAATGGAATCATGGCAACAGTGATGGCAAGGGATAACGTCAGGCAACGTAGAACAAAATGGCGATAAAATGACAGCTACTGCCGGCCAGCACGAACAGGTGCCAGATGCCGTGGCCATGGCGCAGCTTGTGGTCGGTGGCATAGAAAGCGATGCCGCCCGTATAGCACAGCCCGCCTGCCACCAGCCACAGGAAACCGTTCCACTCGAGCGCCGCCAGCAGCGGCTTGATGCCGATGACGATCAGCCAGCCCATGGCCACGTAAATCACCAGCGACAGGATGCGCGCGCCTTTCGCGTACACGTATTCCTGCACGATGCCCAGCAAGGCCAGGCCCCAGACGACGCCGAACAGGGACCAGCCCCACGGCCCGCGCAGGGTCACCAGCATGAAGGGCGTGTAGGTGCCCGCGATGAGCAGGTAGATGGCGCAGTGGTCGAGCCGCTGCAGCATGGCCTTGGCCTTGCCGCGCACGCTGTGGTACAGGGTGGAAGTGAGGTAGAGCGTGAGCAGCATGGCCGCATACACGCTGCAGCTGACGATTTTCCAGGGATCGCCCGTGCGGGCCGCCGCGACGATCAGGATGACGCCGCCGATGGCCGCCAGCGCGGCGCCCACCGTATGGGAAATGCTGTTGAACCGTTCACCGTAATACATGCTTGACCGCCCGCCGCGTTAAAAACAGGCTCATCGTACACGCTTGGGGAGATCGGGGTGCGCGGTTTGCGCAAGGCAGGGACCGGAAAAGCGGGGGCGCATGCGATTGCCGCCCCGCTTGTTGCCGCTCAGGCTATCAGGCAGCTTCCGCCTTCTTGCGCGCGGGACGGCGCGCCGGCGTCTTACGCGGCGCCTTGGCCGGCTTGTCTTCCGCCACGGCAGCCACTTCCACCGGCGCCGCTTCAACGACAGGCGCAGCTTCCACCACAGCTTCTGCCGCCTTCTTGGCCGGTTTCTTCGCCGCAGCCGCCTTGCGGGCCGGCGTGCGCGGCTTGGCCTTCGGCTTGGCTTCGGCGGCGGCTTCCACCGGCACTTCGGCTACCGGCTCAGGCGCAGGCACGGCTTCCGCCACCGGCGCCACCTCGACGGCGACAACTTCGGCGCGCGCTTCGCGGGCGCCATCGCCATTCTTGCGGCCACCGCGGCCATTGCGGCGCGAACCGCGCTTGGCGTTGCCCTCGTCTGCAACCACCTCGGCCACCACTTCGGCGGCGGCTTCGGCCACTTCGTGCTGCACTTCCGGCTGCGGCGCCGGTGCATACTGCTCGATGACGACGGCTTCGGCGTCGGCCACCGGCACGAAGGCCTGTGGCGCGGACTCGCCGCGGCGTTGCTCGTTCTGCTTGCGGCCGCCACGGCCATTGCGGCGCGAATCGCGGCGGCTGCCGCCTTCGCGGTGATTGCCCTCTTCCGCCGTCACGCCGGTCTCGCCGCCGGCCTCGTTGGCTGTATCCGCGTTCACGGCGGCCGGCACGGCCACCAGGCCGCTGCTGCGGTAGACATAGGCGCCCGATTTTTCATCGCGGCCAAATTCCAGCAAGCCGCGCGTCTGCGCTTCTTCCAGCAAGTTGCCGAAGGTGCGGAAGCCGTAATACGACTCGCTGAAATCGGGCTTGCGGCGCTTGATCGCTTCCTTCAGCATGGAGGCCCAGATCTTGCCGCTGTCGCCACGCTCGGACACCAGCGCGTCGAAGGTCTCGACGGCCATTTCGATCGCTTCCGTCTTGCGCGATTCGTACTTTTCCTTGCGGCGCACTTCTTCGTCGGGCGAACGCTTGGCGGCCGGGGTTTCGCGCGCGTCGCGCTTGGCGGCCGTGCGGCGGCTTTCGCGCACCAGGTCATCGTAGAAAATGAATTCGTCGCAGTTGGCCACCAGCAGGTCGGAAGTCGACTGCTTGACGCCCACGCCGATCACCTGCTTGGCGTTTTCGCGCAGTTTCGACACGAGCGGCGAAAAGTCGGAATCGCCGCTGATGATGACGAAGGTATTCACGTGGGCCTTGGTGTAGCACAGGTCCAGCGCATCGACCACCAGGCGGATGTCGGCCGAATTCTTGCCGGACTGGCGCACATGGGGAATTTCGATCAGCTCGAAGTTCGCCTCATGCATGGTGCCCTTGAAACTTTTATAACGGTCCCAGTCGCAATATGCCTTCTTGACAACGATGCTGCCCTTCAGCAGCAAGCGTTCAAGGATGGGCTTGATATCGAATTTTTCGTAATTTGCATCTCGCACGCCGAGCGCGACGTTCTCGAAGTCGCAAAACACGGCCATGCTGAGGTTTTCTGGGGATGACGCCATAAGGGTGAATTCTCGCTGATGATAAGGGCGGACGGGAAGCGCAACGCCTCCCTTTTCGCCTAGTATATTCGCCCGCCCCCCGTTTCGGCGACAACTATCGTGCGCGGCCGCCTATTGTGCGCCGCCAGCGGCGCTCGCGCTGGCGCCGGCGACCGGCCAAACGACGCTTTCATCGACCGAATACAGCTGGCACGGCAGGTTGCTGCGCCGCTGGCACGAGGCCAGCGCGCGCACATCGGGGCTTTCGCCCTCCTCGGCCCAGCCCCAGGCGCCGCTGGCCGACAGGGCAAAGGCGCGCGGCGCGGTTTTTTCCAGGAAGACGCGGTAGGCGGCGCGCCCCTGCTCTTCCAGGTAGGGCACGGCGGCAATATCGTCCTGCGGCGCGAAATGCGTGGCGGGCGGCGACGGCGCATCGGCCACGCGGTAGACCTGGCGCACCGGCATGCCGATTTTCTGCAGGAAGCGCTCGGTGGCGGGCAGCCACACGGCCACGCCGTCGCGGCTGCCCAGGGTCAGGTGGGCGTCGCGCTTGAACGGGCCATAGGCGACCAGTTGCGCCCGGCCGCCGGAACCGGTAAAGGAATTGAACAGCCGCCGCGCCAGGGCGGGCCCGAAATAGGAATCGTTGGCGCCATACAGCCACAGGCTGGGAATGTGGTTGTAGGCGCCCAGGGTGGCGAAGGACTTGGCCAGCGCCCCTTGCCAGTCGCAGCCGGGCATGTCGACGCGCAGGCCGCCGGAAAAATTGAGCACGCCGCGCACGCCGGGCAGCACCCGGGTGGCCAGCGCCAGCGCCGCCATGCCGCCATACGACTGGCCCGCAACGACGACGCGCTCCGGGTCGACCCAGCTCTGGCGGCGCGCATAGGCCAGCGCGACGAGCAGGTCGCGCGCCTGGCCCTGGGCGTTGCCCAGCATGTCGCAGCCGAAATCGCGGTAGGCGCCCGTGGAACGGGCAAAGCCGGCGCGCATGGGCAGCATCACCGCATAGCCACGGCGCACGAATTCGGTGGCCATATAGATGAAGCGCTCGCGCGCCTGCAGTTTCGCCGGCCCGGCCTGCTTGCCGTGATTCATCAGCAACAGGGGAAACGGGCCGGGGCCGGCGGGACGGAACACCGTCGTCTCCAATGTCTCGCGCAAGCCGTCGCCGGCCGGCACCATGATGATTTGCTCGTTCAAGCGCGCATCGAGCGGCAGTAAGGCAGAAGCAGGCTGAGCTTGCAGGGTCAGGCAAGGCCAGCTGAGCAGCAAAGCCAGGCAAAGGCGGCGTACGAGGGGAGAAATGGCAGGCTCCATGCGAGATTTCCCAGCCAGTCTAGGCAGTGAAAGGGCGCAGGACAATATTAAAACATTATGGATGGGTAACTTTTTTTGCAGTCATCGACGGCGCGGAAAAATGTTGCCTTGCACCAACCACATAGCGCCCGCATGGGAGTAAACTAGGAGCCTTCTGAAGGAGTTGCCATGTCCATATCCGCCCTCACCACCGGTACCTCGGGGCTGACCGCCAACCAGCGCGCGCTGGATGTGGCCGCCAACAACATCGCCAATGCGAATACGCCCGGCTTCCAGCCGCAACAAGCCGAGTTCCAGGAGTCCAGCCCTGCCGGCACGGGCGTCACCCTCTCCGTCGAAGGGCGCAAGCTGGCCGCCGGCGAAAGCGTCAGCGGCGCCAATGCGAATGCGGCCAAGGCGGCCGAAAGCCGGCCGAACGGCGTCGGCCTGGCGTCAGAACTGACGGATAACCTCGTCTACAAGGCCGGTTTTAATTTGTCGGCGAATGTCGTCAAGGCGGCCGACCAGGCTTTGGGCAGCCTGATCGACGTCAAGACCTGAAGCAGCAAACATCCACGGTGACTATCGGCAAGATAGTCTAATTTTTCATTTCCAGCGCCAAGGGCGCCATCGCCGGTTGAATCAGCGCCAGCAGCCGTTCGGCGGGAATGCCGTCGCGCGCCTGCACCGACAAGCCATGCAACAACGCCGCATAGTAGTCGCCCAGCGCCTGCACGTCCGCCTCCTCTTTCAATTCTCCCGCCAGCTGCGCCGCGCGCAGGCGCTCGATGACGGCCTGCGTGCGCGCGCGGCGGTGCTGCGCCAGCCAGTCGGAGATTCCCGCGTTGTCCGCGCTCGTATTCGTGGCGGCCGTGACCACCATGCAGCCCTGCGGCTGGCCGCTGCGCGTATATAGCAGCACGGCTTCTTCCAGCATGCGCGCCACGGCGTCGCGCACATTCAGGCTGGCCGCCAGCGCATGCACGGCGAATGCGCCCTCGCCCGTTTCATACAGTTCCACGGCTTCGCGGAACAACTGCTCCTTCGAGCCGAACGCCGCATAGATGCGCGCCGAGGCGATGCCCAGCGCCGCCACCAGGTCGGCCATCGATACGCCTTCATAGCCGCGCGTCCAGAACGCGTCGCGCGCTTTTGCCAGCGCCAGCGCGCGGTCAAATTCCCTCGGTCTTCCTGCCATTTTCATCCTTTGCTTGCAAACTGGCGGCCAGTATAACGCTTGCAAGCCACACCGATTCCGCATTTATTTTGCATCACGGCCTTGACCGCGCAGAAAATTTCGCCTATTCTTTGTCGATCGACAAACAATAGGAGCCGATATGAAAACCATCCAAGGACCAAGCCTGCACCTGGCACAATTCGCCGCCGATACGGCGCCCTTCAACACCCTGCCCGCCATCGCCGAGTGGGCGGCCGGCATGGGCTTCAAGGCCCTGCAGATCCCCGCCTGGGATGCACGCCTGTTCGACGTGGCGCAAGCAGCCCACAGCCAGCAATACTGCGACGACCTCGTCGCCATGCTGGCCAGCCATGGCCTGGTCATCAGCGAACTGACGACGCACATCCTCGGCCAGCTGGTCGCCGTGCACCCGGCCTACGACGCGCTGTGCGACAGCTTTGCGCCGGCGCACCTGCACGGCCAGCCGGCGGCGCGCACCGAGTGGGCCATCGAGCAAGTGAAACTGGCGGCCGTGGCCTCGAAGCGCCTGGGCCTGACCGACATGGGCACGTTCTCCGGCTCGTTCGCCTGGCCCTACCTGTTCCCGTTCCCGCAGCGCCCACCCGGCCTGATCGAGGCGGCCTTCGACGAACTGGCGCGCCGCTGGCTGCCCATCCTCGACGTGTGCGAAGAACAGGGCATCAACCTGTGCTACGAAATCCACCCGAGCGAAGACCTGCATGACGGCATCAGCTTCGAGATGTTCTACGAGCGCGTGGGCCGTCACCCGCGCTGCAAGATGCTGTTCGATCCGAGCCACTTCGTGCTGCAGCAGTTGAACTACCTGGAATTCATCGACATCTACAAGGACCATATCCGCATGTTCCATGTGAAGGACGCGGAATTCAATCCGACGGGACGGCAAGGCATCTACGGCGGCTACCAGTCGTGGGAAAACCGCGCCGGACGCTTCCGCTCGCTGGGCGACGGCCAGGTCGATTTCAAGGCCATCTTCTCGAAGATGGCGCAGAACAACTACGCGGGCTGGGCCACGCTGGAATGGGAATGCTGCCTGAAGGACCAGGAAGTGGGTGCGCGTGAAGGCGTAGCCTTCATCAACGCCCACATCATTCCCGTGACCGACAAGATCTTCGACGACTTCGCCGGCGCCCCCGTCAGCGCGCAGCAGATCAATACCCTGCTTGGCATCACGCACAACTAATTAACTGAATCAATACAAGGACTTGCCATGCATCAGAATGAAGACAGCTACACCCACGACTACGTGCGCATCGACGGCCAGCGCCTGCATTGCGTCATCGCCGGCGAAGGCAAACCCGTGCTGCTGATCCCCGGCTGGCCGCAAACCTGGTACGCCTGGCGCCACGTGATGGCGGCGCTGGCCGCCCAGGGCTACCAGGCGATCGCCATCGATCCGCCCGGCAGCGGCCACTCGGAACGTCCGGCCGGCGGCTACGACACGGGCGCCGTTGCCGCCACCCTGCACCGCGCCATGCTGGCCCTGGGCCATGCGCAGTACGATGTCGTCGGCCACGACATCGGCATGTGGGTCGGCTATGCGCTGGCCAGCGACTTCCCGCAGGCCGTGACGAAACTGGCGCTGACGGAAGCCGTGATCCCGGGCCTGGCGCCGGCGCCGCCGATTTTTGTCGCGCCGTCCGACAACATCTTCCTGTGGCACTTCATGTTCAACCAGGTGCTGGACTTGCCGGAGATGCTCACGGCCGGCAAGGAGCGCGAATACATCCGCTTCATCCTGGACCGCTGGTCGTACCGCCGCGACAAGGTGGCCGTCGACGTGTATGCGGACGCCTATGCCACGCCGGGCGCCCTGCGCGCCGGCTTCGCCTACTACCGCGCCATTCCGGAAACCATCCGGCAAAACCTGGAGCGTGCGAAAAAGAGCCTGGCCATGCCCGTGCTGGCCATCGGCGCCGACCATGCGACGAATGACGCGCCATTGCTGACCATGCAGGGCAAGGCGGACATCTTGAAAGGCGCCATCGTCGCCGAATGCGGCCACTTCATCATGGAAGAACAGCCGGAAGCCTTCATCGCCCACCTGCTGCCGTTCCTGGCCGGAGAAGCCGCATGAGCCTCGATCCTCTGATCGCCGCCTGGCTGGAACAGACAAGGGATGCGCCGCCGCCCGCCTCGCTGGCGGACTTGCGGGCCGCCACGGAAACGGGGCTGCGCCAGTTGCACGGGCCGCTGGAAGACGTCGCCTCGATCAAGGATTACGTGCTGCCTGGCGAGCACGCGCTGACCGTGCGCGCCTACGTGCCCGCCGGCGCGGACACAAGCAAGCCCCTGCCGGCCATCGTCTTTGCGCATGGGGGCGGCTGGTGTCTGTGCTCGCTGGACCTGTACGACAATCCGTGCCGCGCACTGGCCAACGCCACCGGCTGCGTGATCTTTTCCGTCGACTACCGGCTGGCGCCCGAGCACAAATTCCCCGTGCCGCTCGACGACTTTTACAGGGCAGTCTGCTGGGTGGCGGACCATGCCGAAGCGCTGGGCATCGATGCGAAGCGGCTGGCCGTGGGCGGCGACA
Source organism: Janthinobacterium sp. P210005 (assembly GCF_036231865.1). Lineage (NCBI taxonomy): Bacteria > Pseudomonadati > Pseudomonadota > Betaproteobacteria > Burkholderiales > Oxalobacteraceae > Janthinobacterium > Janthinobacterium sp. P210005. Next base: position 150,825 of record NZ_JAZARC010000007.1, on the reverse strand, counting down.
GCGCGGGCGGCAACCTGGCGGCCGCCGCGGCCCTGATGGCGCGCGACCAGGCCGGTCCCGCGCTGGCGCACCAGCTGCTGCTGTACCCGGCGCTCGATTTCGCCTTCGACACGCCGTCCTACCAGCGCTATGCGGAAGGCCATTCGCTGACGCGGGAAGCCATGCGCTTTTGCTGGTCGGCCTATCTGAACGAGCCGGCTGAAGGCGCGCAGCCCTATGCGGCGCCCCTGCGGGCAACGTCGCTGAAGGACTTGCCGCCGGCGACCGTGCTGGTGTGCGAGTACGATCCGCTGCATGACGAAGGTGAGGCCTATGCGCGGTATTTGCGCGACGACGGCGTGGCGGCGCAATGCGTGCAGCTCGACGGCATGATCCATGCGTCGATCCACATGCTGGGCTTGACGCCAGCGGCGCGCGGCCTGTTCGACGTGGCGGGCCAGGCCATGCGGCAAGCGCTGGCGGCATAAAAAAACGCGCCGGGGATGGCTCCACGGCGCGTTTTTTCCATCAGCTTATCGTCACTCCACCAGCTTGCGCACCTCGATGCCGTTCAGCCACTTCACGTGGCGCGGTCCCGTGCGGATGTCCTTTGCCGAAATGAGGGCGATTTCGCCATCGTTGTCGTCGAGCGCCTTGCCGTTTTTTTCGTAGTAGACGATCACGCCCTCGCCGGCCGGCGCGTTATACAGCTCGCCCCAGGAAAACACCACGGCATAGCCGTCGGTGGCCGTGGCGATGATGGCAAGCTTCTTGACGTCGTTGTGGCCCGGCGCATCGAGCACCGCCTTGTCGAGGATATCGCGCAGGCGCACGCCCTTGTAACTGGTGATGGTTTCGGCCTTCTCGCCGTTATGGCGCGTGACGGCGATTTCCCCGCCGTTGGCCGGCGGCAGCTGGCGCAGGTCGGCCACCTTCAGGGTCAAGGGCGTTTCCACCACGCCCGTCACGGTCAGCGCGTGGCTCATATTGTCGCGTGCCGGCGCCGGGTCTGCCCACGCGGGCACCGCCGCCAGCAGCGCCGCCGAAACGAGGCTTGTCAGTATTGTCTTCAACATGCTGTGTCCTTTCATGAAACATTCAAAAAATCAGAATTGGTACTGCGCATTGGCCAGCCAGGTGCGTCCAGCGCTGGGAAAACCGTCGGCCAGCGCGTAATTGCGGTCGCCCAGGTTCGCCACGCCCGCTTCCAGGGTCAAGGCCGGCAAGGGACGGTACACAGCCTTCAGGTTCACGGTCGTAAAGCCGCCGAGTTCCAGGGTGTTCGACACCCAGCGTCCGCTGTTCGATTCGGCGATGGCCACCACGTCCACCTGGCGCGCCGCGTGCAGCACGGCGTGCGCCGTCAGCTTGTGGCGCGGCACGTCCGTCAGGCGCGTGGCGCGGTCGCTGACGTTCCTCATGTCCGTGTAGGTGTAATTGCCGCCGAAATCCAGCCAGGCGCCGGCGCTGCCGCGCAAGCCAAGTTCCACGCCGCTGATGTGCGCCCTGCCCGCGTTGCGCATCTGCGAGCGCACGCCCGAGACATTCGCCACGCTCTGGATCTTGTCCTTCACGTCGCTGTAGAACAGCGCCGCTTCCACCTTGGCGCCCTGCACGTTTCCTTGATATCCCAGCTCATAATTCATCGCCTCTTCCGCGCGCAGGGCCGGGTTTTCGATATACGTGCCCAGGCGCTGCGAGTAGCGGTCCTTCAGGGTCGGCAGGCGCGACTTGCGCGCCACGGTGGCGTACACGCGCGCATCAAGACCGACCTTGCGGAACAAGCCAGCCTGCAGGTCCGTGGCCGATTGATTGGCTGGCAAGGTGTAGGCATTGCCGGCGCTGTAGACAGTGTCCGGGCGCAGTTCATTGCGCGAGACGCCCAGCGACAGTTCCGTCGCCGCATCGAGGGCGATGCTGTCTTCCGCGCCCAGGGTCCACAAGGCATCCTTGTACCAGGTGGTGCGCACGCCTTTTGCGTCGAGTTCCTGGTGTTCGTCGGCCTTGTAGCTGACCACAAAACGCAGGCTGTGCGCGGCCAAGCGGAACGATTCGAGTTCCACCGCGCCGCCATTTGTACGGTCGTTATAGATGCTGCGCCCGCCGCTGACGCTGCCCTGGCCGCTGGTTTTCAGGGTCGCGTAGCTGCCGTTCGTGTAGGAGGTGATTTCATTGTCGTAGCTGTCGTGGTACAGGCGCAGTTTCAGGCGCTCGGCGTCGCCCAGGCGCGTCTGCGAGACGAAGTACACGCTTTCCTTGTTCCAGTACGGCCATTGCCAGTAGCGCGCGCCCACGGGATTGGTCGATGGCGGCTGGCCCTTTTCACCATGCTGCTTGTAGTAGCTCAATGCATACTCGTCGCCCGCCTGCGCGCCATCGGGCGTGTAGCCCACCTTGAACGACAGTTTATGATCCTTGCGGTAGGAATTGTTGCGCATGCCGCCGTCTTCCGTGGCCGTGGGGCGGAAGTCCGACGACATGGGAAAACCGTCGCTGTCGATATACGACACGCCCGCCTGAAGATACCACAGGCCCTGGTTGGTGCCCACGTTGGCCGACACCTGGCGCTCGCTGCCCGAGCCGAAACCGATGGACGTATCGCCTTCCATCCGCGCGGACGGCTTGCGCGACACCAGGTTGATAGCGCCGCCCAGGGTATTGGCACCATACGCCACGGAACTGTAGCCCTTGGCCACCTGGATGGCGGCCAGGTCGCTGGTGGTGAAGCGGTTGAAATCGACATAGCCGTCGTACGGCACGTAGACGGGAATGCCGTCGATGTACAGTGGCACCTGGCGCGCATCGAAGCCGCGGATGGCGACGGTTTTTTCATTGCGCGAATTGGTCGACAGCGACACGCCGGACAGCAGATTCAATGCGTCACCCACATTGTCGCGGTTAAAGCGGCGCATCTCGGCGCGGCTCACTTGCGCGCCCACCTGCTGTTCCATTTGGCCTGCCTGCTCGCGCTGGCCGATCACCGTCACCGTGCCCAGCACGAACGGCGCCGCCGCATCCACGCCATCGTTGCCCGCCGTTTGCTGCGCCTGCGCCATCTGTGCCATCTGCGCCAGCGCCAGCATCACGGCGCCTGCCATTACCTGTTTCAACATCGTTTCGATCTTTCCACTCTCGTTATATATCGTCTTATATAGCGATACTCAAAAAAGCGGCCACGCATGCGGTGGCCGTCACCCAACAGCGCAATATACAGACGTATATAGCGATGCTCAAGCGACAAGACCAAAAGCACGCGCGCAGGTCAATTTTTCACGCTTTTTTCATGCACCGCAGCATTTCGCTGTGCGAACGAATGTTTCACAAAACGGTTGACACGTCCAATTTGGCTAGGCAAACTGATTTCCAGGGAGCCTGAAAATGAATGCAAATATGACAAATATTCAGACCGCAGCAGATCCGGAACTCATCGTCTTCAGCGATGACGAGGAAGGCAAGGACCGCCAGTTCGTCAACGCGCTGGCGCGCGGGCTGGAAGTGCTGCGCTGCTTCCGTCCCGGCGAAGTGTTCCTGTCGAATGCGGACATGGCCAAGCGCACGGGCATCCCGAAACCGACGATTTCACGCCTCACCTATACCCTCACCAAACTGGGCTACCTGAATTACTCGGACAGCCTGGGCAAGTACCAGCTGGGCGCCGGCGTGCTGGCCCTCGGTTACCGCATGCTGTCGAACCTCGACGTGCGCAAGATGGCGCGCCCGCTGATGGAAGAACTGGCCGAACATGCGCAAGCGTCCGTCTCGCTGGGCACGCGCGACCGCCTCAGCATGGTGTACGTGGAAACGTGCCGCAGCAGCGCCAACGTCACCCTGCGCCTCGACGTCGGTTCGCGCATCCCCCTGATGACGACCGCCATGGGCAAGGCCCTGCTATGCATCCTGCCGCAGGCCGAACGCGACTACCTGATGGATCACGCCAGGGTGCACGAGACGGAACGCTGGCCGCGCATCAAGGCCGGCATCGAACAAGGCTTCAAGGATTACCAGGACCGGGGCTTTTGCATCTCGGCCGGCGAATGGCAGAACGACGTGCATGCCGTGGGCGTGCCCATGCTGGGTGCCGACGGCGAACAGGTGATGGCCTTCAATTGCGGCGGCCCCGCCTTTTTGCTGTCGCGTGAAAAACTCGAGTCCGACCTGGGACCGCGCCTGGTCGCCCTGGTCAAGACAGTGGAAAAAAACCTGGGCCGCGGTTAGACTGCGCGCCCCCTCTTAATTACAGTACCGAGGACCCCGATGATACGCGACGAAGAAACCCTGAACATCCTGCTCGACAGCATCGCCCGTTTCGTGCGCGAAGTGCTGGTGCCGAACGAGGCGCTGGTGGCCGAAACGGACACCATCCCGCCCGCCATCGTGGCGCAGATGCGCGAACTGGGCCTGTTCGGCCTGTCGATCCCGGAAGCCTACGGCGGCCTGGAACTGAGCATGGAAGAAGAAGTCCGGGTCGCGTTTGAAATCGCCCGCACCTCGCCCGCCTTCCGCTCGCTGATCGGCACGAACAACGGCATCGGCTCGCAAGGCATCGTCATCGACGGTACGGAAGCACAGAAACAATACTATCTGCCCAAGCTGGCGGCCGGCGACATCATCGGCTCGTTCGCTTTGACGGAAGCGGGGTCAGGTTCCGACGCCGCGTCCCTGCGCACGACGGCCGTGCGCGACGGCGACTTCTATATCCTCAACGGCAGCAAGCGCTATATCACCAACGCGCCCGAAGCGAGCATTTTTACCGTCATGGCCCGCACCGACCCCGTCAAGCGGGGCGCATCGGCCATTTCCGCCTTCATCGTGGAAAAGGACACGCCCGGCCTCTCGCTGGGAAAAATCGATAAAAAGATGGGCCAGCAAGGCGCGCATACCTGCGACGTGATCTTCGAGAACTGCCGCGTCCCGGCGGCAAACCTCATCGGCGGCAAGGAAGGCGTGGGCTTCAAGACGGCCATGAAAGTGCTCGACAAGGGCCGGCTGCATATCGCCGCCGTCTGCGTGGGCGCGGCCGAACGCATGCTGACCGACGCCCTCGCGTATGCGATGGAGCGCCAGCAGTTCGGCCAGCCCATCGCCGAATTCCAGCTGATCCAGGCCATGCTGGCCGACAGCAAGGCGGAAATCTACGCGGCGCGCAGCATGGTGCTCGACGCGGCGCACCGCCGCGACAACAAGGAAGACATTTCGACGGAAGCGTCGTGCTGCAAGCTGTTCGCCTCCGAAATGTGCGGCCGCGTGGCCGACCGCTCCGTGCAGATCCACGGCGGCGCCGGCTATATCAGCGAATACGCGGCCGAGCGCTTCTACCGCGACGTGCGCCTGTTCCGCATCTATGAAGGCACGACGCAGATCCAGCAGATCGTCATCGCCCGCAACATGATCAAGGCAGCGCAAAAGTGAAGGAGGCCGCCATGGATATTCCCGCCCTGCTGGCCGGCTTGCCGGCGCGCCTGTCGGCCATCCCCGCCCACTGGGCGGCACGTGCGCCGGACGCGCCCGCGCTGCATGAAGCTGGCCGCAGCTGGACCTATGCGCAGCTGCAGCACAGTGTGGAAGATGCCGCTCGGCTGCTGCGCCAGCTGGACGTGCGCGCCGGCGACCGTCTGATGGTGGTGGGAGAAAACGGCGCGCTGCAGGTGGCGCTGATCTTCGCGGCGGCCAGCATCGACGCGTGGATCGTCAACGTCAACGCGCGGCTGTCGGCGCGCGAGATCGATACCATCGCCACGCACAGTTCCGCGCGGCGCGTGCTGTTCCTGGCCGGCGCCTCGCCGGAAGCGGCCGCGCATGCGGCACGTCTGGGCGCGGCCAGCGCCACGGTCGACGGCATGGGCGAGCTGCTGGTCGGCGACTTGAACGAGGCTACTATCGTCGAAGACACGGTCCCCGGCAATGAACAGGTGGCCGCGCTGATCTACACGACGGGCACCACAGGGCAGTCGAAAGGCGTGATGCTCACGCACCGCAACCTGCTGTTCATCGCCGCCGTGTCCAGCACCCTGCGGGGATTGAGCAGCACCGACCGCGCCTACGGCGTGCTGCCGATTTCGCACGTGTACGGCCTGGCCTCGGTGGCCCTCGGCACCCTGTATGCGGGCGCCGCCCTGTACCTGGTGCCGCGCTTTTCCGTCGATGGCCTGCTCTCGGCCCTGAAGGACGACGGCTTGACCATCGTGCAGGGCGTGCCCGCCATGTACGCGAAACTGCTGCAAACCCTGGGCGGCGCCGATACCCCGCTGCCGACGAAGCTGCGCTTCGCGTATGCGGGCGGTTCGCCGCTGGCGCCGTCGCTCAAGCACGAGGTGGAAAAGCTGCTGGGCACCGCGCTGCACAATGGCTATGGCATGACGGAAAGCGCGCCCACCATCAGCCAGACGCGCCTGGAAGCGCCGCGCCGCGACGACTCCGTCGGCACGCCGATACCGGGCGTGGAGGTGCGCGTGGTGAGCGTCGACGGCCTTGATGTGGCGCCGGGCGAGCCGGGCGAATTGTGGATACGCGGGCCGAACGTCATGGCCGGCTATTACCGCGAACCGGCCATGACGGCGGCCACCATGCGCGATGGCGGCTGGCTCAATACGGGCGACATGGCGCGCCAGGATCCCGACGGCGCCCTCTTCATCGTCGGCCGCACCAAGGAGCTGATCATCCGCTCCGGCTTCAATGTGTATCCGCTGGAAGTGGAAACGGCCCTGAACGCCCACCCGTCCGTGGTGCAGTCGGCCGTGGTGGGACGCACCGTGGCCGATGGCAACGAGGACGTCATCGCCTACGTGGAGCTGGACCCGCGCCAGCCCGCCAGCGTGGCACAATTGCAGGCCTGGCTGGCGCAGACCCTGTCGCCGTACAAATGCCCGTCCGCCATCATCGTCATGGACGCGCTGCCGGCCGCCGCCACGGGCAAGATTTTAAAGGGGCAGCTGCGGCAAATGGCGCAGAATGCACGATAAGTTGACCATGTATTACCAGAACCGACAATAAAACCAAGCCACATCACCGGAGGAGACACGATGAAACGCACCTACACACGCATCGCCATGGCAGCACTGGTTGCCAGCGCCTGGATGACGCAGGCCAGCGCCGACGAATTCCTGGTCGGCGCGGAAATCCCGCTGACGGGCAACCTGGCGCGTGTCGGCGCCGGCATGCAGGAAGGCATCATGGTCGCGGCCGAAGTCTTCAACAAGACCAACGGCAAGCACACCATCAAGATCATCACCGTCGACGACGAATCGGCGCCCGCCAAGGCCATCGCCGCCGTGGAAAAGCTGGCCAGCCAGGGCGTGGTGGCCATCACGGGCGGCTATGGCTCGAACAATATCTCGCCCGCCTCGGACACGGCGAACAAACTGGGCCTCGTCTACATCACCTCGGGCGGCGTGGACGACAGCCTGGTGTCCAGCGGGCGCAAGAATTTTTTCCGCATCAATAACACGGCCGGCTACGAAAAAGCCATGCTGGGACTGCTTGCCGACGTGGGCGCCAAATCCGTCTCCATCGTGTACTCGACCAAGGACGCCACCACGGGCCTGGCGAAGGACGTGGAAAAAGCCCTGGCAGCCAAGGGCGTGAAAGTGACGACGCACTCGTTCGACCCGGCGATTACGGACTTCAAGCCCATCATCAACAAGATCAAGCTGCAGGACAAATCGGAAGTGGTGGCCATGGTCGGCTATGAAAACGACTATGTGGGCATCATCCGCGCCGCCCGCGTGCTGAAGCCGAAAATCAAGGCCATGGTGGGCGTGTGGTCGCTGGCCACACCAAAAATGGCGGCCGACTTCCCCGACCTGATGCCGAACGTCTTCGGCACGGCCCTGCTGCCCTTCCCTACCGAATTCAAGACGGCCGACGGCAAGGCCTTCAGCGACGCCTACAAGCAGCTGTACAAGAAGGAACCGGACTACCTGGGCCAGTTCGGCTATGTGCAGTCGATGCTGCTGTTCGAAGCCATCGCGCGCGCAGCCGACAAGGGCACCATCAAGAAAGGCGGCGTGGCCGAGGAAATGCGCAAGACGGACCGCGAAACCCTGATCGGCCGCGTGCAGTTCGCCGCCAACGGCGACAACCAGAACTTCGTGCACCGCATGGCGCAGCACCAGGACAAGAAAGTGGTGATCGTCTGGCCGAAGGAACACGCGACGGGCAAGCTGGCCTATCCAGCCCTGCCCTGGTAGGCAGCCTCCCGCTGCGCACGCGCGCGTCCAGCAGGACGCGCACCGATGAACGGCAGCCAAGGCGCATCTTCGCGATGCCCTTCGGCTGCCTGACGGGATGACGACATGACAGAATTAATCTTGCAAGCCCTGTATTCGGGCTTGCTGCAGGGCGGCTCCTACGCCCTGATCGCACTGGGACTGGCGCTGGTCTTCGGCACCATGAAAGTGATCAACCTGGCGCACGGCGAACTGGTGCTGCTGGCCGCCTACATTGCCTACAGCGTCGAATCGGGCCTGGGACTCGGTCCCATGTTCGCCATTCCCATCGCGCTGGTGATCGTCAGCCTGACGTCCGTGGGGGTCTACCTGATCGTCAGCCGCATCAAAAAGGACCGCGAAATCAATTCGCTGATCCTCACCTACGGCATCGGCGTCATCCTCACCAATTTCATCCTGCTCGTGTGGAAGGCCGACATCCGCTCGACGTCGTCGAGCTGGCTGCAGGAAGGGTTTGAAATCGGCCCGTTTTTCAGCATGCGCAGCGAAGTGATTTTCTTTGGCGTCAGCCTGGTGCTGATGGCGGCGCTGTGGCGCTGGCTGTCCACCAGCTGGTATGGCCGCGCCGTGCGCGCCGTCTCCAGCAACCGCGACGCGGCCAAGCTGATGGGCATCGACCCGGGCCGCACGGAACTGGTGTCCTTCCTGGTCGCCGGTATCCTGGCCGCCTTCGCGGGCGTCGCCCTGTTCAGCTATGGCGTGATCCAGCCCGCCTACGGCGGCGCGCTGACGGTGAAAGCCTTCATCATCACGGTATTGGCCGGCATCGGTTCCATCCCCGGCGTGCTGCTGGCCGCCGTGCTGCTGGGCGTGGCCGAGGCGCTGACCGTCACCCTGGCCAGCTCCGCGCTGCAGGAATTGTCGGGCATGGTGCTGTTCCTGCTGGTGCTGTTCATCATGCCGAACGGCTTGTTCGGCGCACAACGGAGGCGCGGATGAAGCGCTCGACACTGATTTCCACGGCGGGCCTGCTGCTGGCCGCGTATATCGTCGTGCCGCTGGCCCTGGGCGCCAACCAGTATGTGATGAGCATGGTGGTGGCGGCCCTGATCATCGGCGGCGTGGCCATGTCCTGGGCCCTGCTGGGCAACTTGGGCGGCATGGTCAGCTTCGGCCACGCAGCCTTCTTCGGCGTAGGCGCGTATGTCTCCGCGCTGGCCACCGTAAAACTGGGCTTGCCCGTGTTTGCCGCCATGCTGCTGGGCGGCGCGGGCGCAGCCGTCGCCGCCGTCATCATGCTGCCCGTGCTGCGCCTGCGCGGGCCGTACTTTGCGCTGGCCATCCTCGCCTACGCCCACATCTTCCGCATCCTGGCCACGGAATGGAGTTCCGTCACGGGCGGCGCCGGCGGCATCAACAATATCCCGGCCCTGCCCACCGTCTTCGGCTTCGACCTGGCCAGCAAGACAGGCGCCTACCTGGTGGTACTGACCCTGGTGGTGGCGTGCGCGTTTGCCTACAGCCGCATCCGCGCCAGCCATTACGGCATCGCCCTGCGCGCCATGCACGACAGCGAAGACGCCACGCGCGTCGTCGGCGTCAACAGCACCTTGCTGAAAGGCGCCATGCTGCTCGTGTCGGCCTTCATGGCGGGCCTGTTCGGCGCCTTCAACGCCCACTACATCAATTTCCTGGAACCGGACTACGCCTTCAACAGCCTGTGGGTGACCTTGCCCATCGTGGCGGCCATCTTCGGCGGCTACCGCACGATACTCGGCCCCGTGCTGGGCGCCGTGGTGGTCTACCTGGTCGACCAGCTGATTTTCAAGTCGCTGATCCCCACGGGCCACCAGCTGGTGCTGGGCATGCTGCTGGTGGCGATGATCGTCTTCAGTCCGAACGGCTTGCTGCCGCTGCTGCGCAAACTCGTCAAAGCGAAGGAAAAAGCACATGCTTGAACTCGATAATGTGTCCGTGCGCTTCGGCGGCCTGACGGCCGTCGATTCCGTCACCCTGAAGGTGGGCAGCCACGACGTGATCGGCCTGGTGGGCGCGAACGGCGCCGGCAAGACCACCCTGTTCAACGCCATTTCCGGCCTGGTGCGCCCCACCAGCGGCGGCATCCGCTTCGAGGGGCGCGACATCATGGCCACGCCCATGTATCAGCGCGCGCGCCTGGGGCTGGGCCGCACCTTCCAGATCCCGCAGCCCATGCATGAATTGACGGTGCGCGAAAACCTTGTCGTGGCGCAGCGTTTCGGCACCGGCAAGGTGGACATGCGCAAGATCGATGAAATCCTCGACTTCACGAGCCTGGCGGACAAGGCGCAGCGCGACGCGGCCAGCGAACTGGCGCTGACGGAATTGAAGGCGCTGGAAGTGGCCAAGGCGCTGGCGACGAACCCGAAACTGCTGCTGCTCGACGAAGTGCTGGCGGGACTGGAAACGAACGGCAAGCGCCGTTTCATGGGCATGCTGAAGGATTTGCATGCCGCCTTTGGCGTGGGCATCGTCATGATCGAGCACGATATCGAAACCATCAGCAATCTGTGCCAGCGCGTGGCCGTGCTCAATTTCGGCCAGCTGATCGCCGACGGCACGCCCGATGCGGTCTTCCGCGACCCGGCTGTCATCGAAAGCTATACGGGAGCCGCGCATGCTTAACATAGAGAATCTGCGCGCCGGCTATGGCGCCATCAATGTGCTGTGGGATGTGTCGCTGTCCATCCAGAAGGGCAAGCTGACCACCATCATCGGCCCGAACGGGGCCGGCAAGACCACTCTGCTGCGCGCCATCATGGGCCTGCTGCCCGTGGGTGCAGGCAGCATCGCGCTCGATGGCACGCCCATCAACGGCACGCCGACGTGGAAGATGAGCGACGCGAGGGTCACGATGATACCCGAGGGGCGCATGACGTTCCGCGACATGAGCGTGGAAGAAAACCTGATCATGGGCGCCTTTCCGAAGGAGCACCGCAGCCACATGCCTGCGCGTCTGGCGGAAGCCTACGCCATGTTCCCGCGCCTGCACGAGCGCCGCAGGCAGCTGGCAGGGTCCCTGTCCGGCGGCGAGGCGCAGATGCTGGCCATGGCGCGGGGCTTGATGTCGGATCCATCGCTGCTGATCATCGACGAGCCGTCGCTGGGCCTGGCGCCGCTGGTGGTCAACGAACTGTTCGAGATCCTGGCGCGCCTGAACGATGGCAAGCGCACCATCATTTTAGTGGAGCAGAACACGGCGCGCGCCGTGGGCGTGGCCGACCACGTCTACCTGATGCAAAGCGGCAAGGTGGCGCTGTCGCAGACGGCCTCAGGGGTCGACCTCGAGCACCTGCATGCGCTCTACTTTGCGCGCTAGTCGGCGGCAAACACCAGCCCCGGCATCTTCGCCACGCAATCGAGGTTCAAGGGCGCGCGCGGGTCGCGCAGGAATGCCAGTGTCAGCTGTCCGCCGCAGCGGTTGAACATGGCGCCATGCGCCTGGCCCGGTATCTGCACGAAGCGCGCGTTGGGCATGCTGCGCAGCAGGCGCCGGCCCCAGGCTGGCGGCGTCACGGGATCGAATTCGCCGGCCAGGATCAGCACCGGCACGTCGCTTTTCACGGCATCGTTTGCCTGCGCCGCAGCCGCTGCAACGCGCCAGGCGCCGCACATCCCGGGCGTCGCCGTGCGGTTATCCACGCCGCCCAGCCCCAGAGCCGGCGCCACTTGCGCGGCCATGCGGCCGGACTGCTCGAACGGCATCTCCTCGCCGCACCAGATCGACAGGCGCAGTCCCCAGTTGAAGCTGGAAGGAGCGCTGCGCAGCAATGGCAGCAAGCCTTGCGGACGGCCCTGCCCCGCTTCGCTGATCAGGCGAGGCAAGGCGGGGATCAGCGCGGGCTGCTGCAAGCCCTCGGCCAGGGCATTGACGATGTCGCGCCGGCGCAGCACGCGCCCGGGCGCCGCGATGCCGTCGCGGTCCGCGCGCGCAAGCAGCGCGTCCAAGCGTCCGCGCAAGTCCGGATAGCGCACGTCGCACGCAGGCTCCGTCGCGCAGCCGTCGAGGACCAGGTCGATGGCGCGCCGCAGCGGCGCGGCGGCCATTTCGTCATAGTTGATGTCAACCGGCAGCACGGAATCGAGCACCACGCTGCGCACGCCCTCGGGATGGCGCGCCAGCACCGTCTGCGCCAGGCGGGTGCCGTAGGAGTAGCCGATCAGGTTCCACTGCGCGATGCCGAGCAGGCGGCGCAGATCGTCGAGGTCGTCCGCCGATTCCGCCGAGGTGTAGCCATCGAGGTCGATGCCGGCCGCCACCAGCCCGGCGCGGCAGCGCACAACGGCTTCGGTCTGCGCGGCCGACGTGGCCTCCGCCGCCCGCAGCGCGTTCAGCTCAGGACAGGCGAGCGAAGGCTCCGCATGCTTGTTGCCGCGTCCTTCCAGCAATATCTGGTCGCGTTCCAGCAGGAAGGGATTGCCTTTGCCGCTGCTGCGCCCGTCGATGCTGCTCAAGCCCGGCCCGCCGGGGAGATACACGACGGGATCGGCGGCGGGCGTGGCCGCGCCGCTACGGAAAATCATGACCGGCAAGGCGATGGCGCGGCTGTCGGCCTTGCCCCGATGTTCGGGTACGGTCAGCATGCCGCACTCTATCTTTTCGCCGGGCAGCACCGGCACTGCGCAGGCGGACGGTACGAAGGCCGGTTTGACGGGCAGTGTGTCCGGCGCGGCGGCGCAGGGCTGCGCCGCTGTTACCAAACACGCGGCGGCAAGCATGGAACGGCGAAATGGAAGCAAGGAACCTCCTCGGCAGCATGGGCATACGACAGGATGGAATGGCAGACGGGTCACTCATTTAGTTGCCAGATTACCACGCAATCGCGGCCCTGGCCGCAAGAATCTGCTACCCGGCCGGGGTGCCGTTCGACCGGCCTGCGGCCGTCACTCGTCGTCCTCGTCGTCGTCGGCCAGCTTGTCAAACACCTGCAGCTCGGCCTTGCTCAGTCCCGTCATCACGAAGGGATCATCGGCAGGAAAGCGGCCAGTATCGACCAGCATGCGCAGCTTGCTCAAGCGGTCGCCCAGCGCCAGCGCTTGCGCCTGCGGATCGGCGTGGCCATCGGCACCGGCCTGCCCGATCGCGCGGGTCACGGACTCGGGAAACTCCCATAATTCGGCGATCCGTACCGACAAGATGCGCGCTTGCGCAAACACCTGGGCAATGAAGGCGTCCGATTGCGGGAAGGCATCGGGCGCGTGCATCTGGTCGATCAGGCGGAACGCCACCACCAGGCCCACATTGGCCATCAGCCCCGCCAGATAGGCGTCGAAGGCGTTGGCCTGCATTGCGGGCGCGACCAGGTTGGCCGCCAGCGCACATTTCTCGGACTGGCGCCAGATCAGCGGCGCCGTGCGTATGGTCAACCCGCCGCTTTGCATGCTGACGATGGGGCGGAAGGCGACGCGGGCGAGCAGCATGCGCATGCCGTTTTGCCCCAGCAGCATGATGGCGCCTTCCATATTGTTGATCGACGGACTGGCGTTGTAGCGCGAATGGTAGCGGGGCCGGTTCGCTTCTCGGTAGACCTCGGCGACCAGCGGCACGTCCTGGGCCAGCTGGCGCGACAGCTCGGCCGCGCTCATGTTTTCATTTTGCAAGGTACGCATCAACTGCGGAATGATGGCCGGAATGCGCGGCACCAGCGCGGCGCCGGCGATCGGTTCACTGGCCAGGCGCGTCAATTCGTCCAGAATCTGCTGTTCGGCCTGCGCTGTCGCCTGCGCCGAACCGGCGGCCGCCAGCCAGCGGTAGTAGATGGCATCGATTTCGGCGATGGTGGCTGGCTGCCGTGTCATCTCGGGCGACGCCGCTGCCGTGACTGGCGCAAGCTTGCTTTTTTCGCCGCCGTTCAGTAATTTTCCTATCCAACCCATTTTGCTTTTCCAGCCCTATATGCATCACTATCGCGACATCCGCTGCGCGATTTTACTTGATGACAGCCGTGCCGGTGCGGCGGGCGTGGCCGCCTTGGTCCACCTGCCGCAAAGTGCTACAGTGGCGCTCTCGCAGTTTCCCCCTCTTTGCAAGGTAAATCATGAGCAACATGCTGGCCCGCTACGTCACCACCCAGGCGTACAACAACGCCTGGAGCAACCACCGCCTGCTGAAAGCCTGCGGCGAGCTAAATCTGGCCGAATTCCAGGCGACGCGCGTCAGTTTTTTCCCCACCATCCAGTTCACCCTGAACCACATCCTCACATGCGACTGGTTTTATCTCGACGCGCTGGAGCGCGAGCTGCGCGGCGAGGCGCCGCATGCCGACTGCTATGCCTTCTTTGAACAGGACGAGCCATTTACCGACTGCGCCACGCTGCAGGCGGCCCAGCATGCATCCGACGCGCGCCTGATCGCCCACTGCCGCAGTCTGTGCGACGCCGACCTGGCACGGCCCGTGACGATCCTGCGCGACACGCCGCAAGTCGACACGCGCCAGCGCATGCTCGCGCATTTGTTCCAGCACCAGATCCACCACCGGGGGCAAGTGCACGCCATGCTGGCCGGCACGCGCATCGCGCCGCCCCAGCTCGACGAATTCTATTGCGCCGGCGAAGCGGGCGAGCGGGCGCAGGATTTTGCGGAACTGGGCTGGACGGAAGACGACGTGTGGGGGCCACGCTGAATGCAAACATGAGAAAACTTCTTAGATGCAATTGAAATAAGAGAAATCGCAGCTAACGATAGTGCTAGAGCAGCAAGTTGTTGATCGGAATACCCACTACAAGTCTTGAACAATGCTACGTATGCAATCCTCGATACCATTGTCGCGGGAAACTTCACTGTTGGGTTGCAGCGAAATATGACCTACTTTGGCGCGGATACCAGCCACGAATCGTCAGTTGTCTTCGAATAGTCCGCCATACGCGGCATCTCCATTACAGCAAAATGGCTCATGCACAGATTGAAGTGAAATCTTTGAAGTGGCATACTCGTCCATCGGAAAGAAAGCGCCCCCAGGCTCACAATATATCGCGAAATCGCCTTGTTTCATACCGCAGTTTTCACAGTGGTTCATCCAATATGAGCTGTTGGTAGTTTTGCTGAAGTCCACGTAATAGTGACGTGTTATCAGTTTAAGACGAGCGATAACGGTAGGTGGAAGATCAGTAACGTAAAGAGCCATCGCCGAACTATCGTGCTCATACCATTCATCGACACCGTCCTCGTCCTGTTCTACCGTCTGATGCCCTGGTGGCAAAACAAATCCATATACTCGCGTCAACTCGTCGCACTTCCAGCAAACTGTCTCTGTTTGAGCGATACCATAACGCTGTGATCGAATATTAACGTCCGGTACCGTCGGCAGCCAACGACCAAAAGCACTGGAGTCCACACCGTCAGGCACAAACCAAACCTTCAGGGTAGCATCCCATCGAGCTCCAAGTTGCTTGGCTTCGTCTTTCTCAGAAAACGGTACGTTGAGATTAATACGTGCCATACGGTTCCCCCTCACCTTTTATTAGTCGTCAATAATAAAATTGATTGGCGTCACCACAACACTGACTTCGCACAACCGAATATCCTTGAATTATATAACGAGCCAGTGCCAGGTAAATTCCGCTTCCGAACAATTCTTGCTTTTTAAATGCATCAATTAACCGCAACAATATTCTCGGCCTCAAAAAACCAATGGATAAGAAACTCGGATTCCAGAGGCTGCTTATCGCAGATGCAAAATCTTCTTATTTTTAAAATTCATCATCCCAAACAATAATTTTTCAAATGCAAATTAGCTGTAGTTTGATGACCAAACCAAGTCTAACTTTTCTAATGAGGAAATGTATTTGAGGACGAAGTATGCTTTTGTTTGACGAATGTAGAAGCTTCATCTGATGGTTTACTAGCGGCCGGAATTATTCCCCGGCGTGGCAGCACACGCACAGCTTGTTACCATCGAGGTCGCGGAAGTAGGCGCCATAGTAATGGGCGTGGTAATGGGGCCGCAGGCCGGGTGGCCCTTCGCACACGGCGCCCAGCGCCAGCGCGGCCCGGTGGCAGCGGTCCACCTGCGCGCGGCTGGCCGCCAGCAAGGCCGTCATCTGGCCATTGCCGGGAGCCGCCGGCAAGCCGTCGTGCGGCGCCGTCAGCACGAACAAGGGCCGCGGCGCATCCTGCGCCATCCAGCCCGCCCAGGGCTTGTCCCGGTCATGGAATTTTTCGATCAAGCCCAGCTCTCCCAGCAGGGCAGTGTAGAACGCGTAAGCGCGGGGAAAGTCGTTGGTGCCGAGACAGATATGGGACAGCATGCTGCTCCTTCATGAATTCATGCATGTGCGGCGAGATGCGCGAGCTGATTATAATGGCGCATCGCATTCCCACACGATCCCATGCCAGACCTCGACCGCCTTCAGTTGTTCGCCCCCTCCAGCGCCGACCTTTCCGCCTTGCTGGCCTTCGAACTGGAAAACCGCGCGTACTTTGAAAGCTGGGTCACGGCGCGCGCGCCATCCTATTACCACCAGGAAGCCATCGCCGCCGCCATCGAGCAGGCGCAGCGCGAGCGCCAGCAGGACCTCGCTTACCAATACCTGGCCAAGCTGGACGGGCAAATCATCGGCCGGGTCAACTTGACGGCCGTCACGCGCCCCTATTTCAACAAGGCGACGCTCGGCTACCGCATCGGCGAACGGTTCGGCGGACGCGGCTACGCCACGCGCGTGGTGGCCCTGCTGCTGGAAGAGGCTTTCGGCACGCTGGACCTGTGGCGCGTGGAAGCGACGGCGCGGCCGCAAAACCTGGGCTCGGTCGCCGTCATGCAGCGCAACGGCTTTCACCAGTATGGCCGTTCGGAAAAAGCCATGCGCTTCCAGGATGCCTGGTCGGACTTGCTGTACTTTGAACGGCGCAAGGAACACGCGGGCGCCTGAAAAACCGAGCAACTGCTCTCTAAAACAGGCGGCCCTTACCTGATGTTGTAAAATAGGCAAATGTGGCGCGACGTCGGCCATGTCGCTTGCCAGCCTTTCGCGCACGCGGATGCACTCACACTCAGGGAACAACATGCGCAATACAGACAAAAAAGCCTACCTCGTCGGCGGCGGCATCGGCTCGCTGGCCGCGGCCGCCTTCATGATACGCGACGGCGGCATGCAAGGCAGCAACATCACCATTTTCGAAGCGTCACCCGTGACCGGGGGCAGCCTCGACGGCGGCGGCAATGCCGAAGATGGCTATACCCTGCGCGGCGGGCGCATGCTGACCACCGACAATTACGAGTGCACCTGGGACTTGTTCAAGAGCATCCCCTCGCTCGAGCATGCGGGCCAGAGCGTCTACGACGAAACCGTCGCCTTCAACGAACTGCACCTTCCCCACTCGCGCGCGCGGCTGGTCGACCGCAACCGTTTCAAGGTCGACGTCAGCAGCATGGGCTTTTCCATGCAGGACAGGCTGGAATTGCTGAAGCTGACGGAAGCGGACGAAGACACGCTGGGCAGCAGCGCCATTACGGACTGGCTCTCGCCCGCATTCTTCGACACCCGGTTCTGGACCATGTGGGCCACCACGTTCGCCTTCCAGCCCTGGCACAGCGCCGTCGAGTTCAAGCGCTACCTGCACCGCTTCATGCTGGAGTTTTCGCGCATCGAAACCCTGGCCGGCGTCAAGCGCACCGTCTACAACCAGTACGATTCGCTGGTGCGCCCGCTGGTCGCCTGGCTGCAGGCGCAAGGCGTGAACCTCATCATGGATTGCACGGTGACCGATATCGAGGTGCAAGAATCCGATGGCCGCCTGAGCGCCACCGCCATTGCCTGCCAGCGCCGCGGCCTGGCCGACGTGGTCCCCGTCGCCGCGGACGACCTGGTGTTTTTCCAGAATGCCTCGATGACGGATGCGTCCAGCTATGGCAGCATGCACCGCGCGCCCGCCAGGCGCACGAAGCACGACAGCCAAGGCTGGCGCCTGTGGGAAAAGCTGGCCGAGGGACGCCCGCAACTGGGCCGTCCCGCCGCCTTCAACAGCAGCATCCCCGAATCCTACTGGGCCTCGTACACGGTCACCCTGAAGGACGGCGCCTTCTTTGACAGAATGGAACGCTTCACGGGCAACAGCGCGGGCACGGGCGGCCTCGTCACCTTCAAGGACAGCAACTGGCTTATGTCCATCGTGCTGGCGCACCAGCCCCATTTCGCCGGCCAGCCCGCGGGCGTGCAAGTATTCTGGGGCTACGCGCTGCACCCTGACCGCATCGGCAACTTCGTCGCCAAGCCCATGTCCGACTGCAGCGGCGAAGATATCCTGCGCGAGCTGTGCGGCCACCTGAACTTCGACCTCGACATCTTGGCCACGGCGAACTGCATTCCCTGCCGCATGCCGTACATCACCAGCATGTTCATGCCCCGCGCGACGAGCGACCGTCCCCTGCCCGTGCCGGCCGGCTCCGTCAACCTGGCCTTCGTCAGCCAGTTCGTGGAAATCGCCGACGATGTCGTCTTCACCGTGGAATACTCGGTGCGCGCGGCGCAGACGGCCGTCTACCAGCTGCTGGACGTGCAGCGGGAAGTGCCGGCCATCCACGCGCACGACAAGTCGCTGAAGGTCAAGCTGGACGCCGTCATCAAGGCGTTCAAATAGCCGTATTTTGCGGGCTCAAGGCCGTTTTCAGGCTATCGGCCGCGACTTTGTGGCAGCGCAAGGCACCGTGATAATGGACTGATAACGTCAAGGTTCGGGAATCTTATCTATCTTGCAAAGTCCAACATGAAAGTGCGGCTACGCCTGTTCGAACACGTGCTGCTGGTGCTGGCATTGGCCGTCGCCATCTTCGCCGCCGCCATCGTGCTGGCACGCATGACGCAGTGGGCGGAAGCGCAGGAATTGCCCGTCTACCTCGTGCAGGGCATGCACCTGGTAGGCAAGGTGCTGTTTTTCCTGGATGGCTGCATCGTCATCGCCGTCAGCAGCATTCTGACCGCCCGGCTGTTCCGCATGCTCACCAAGGAGGATTTATGAACGACCTTCACTACCTGTTCACGCTCCGGCATCCGCGCCGCTTCTGGTGCAGCGCCATCGTCATCGCCGTGGCCTCGGCCATCCTGCTGGGCCCATGGCTCGACAGTATTCCCTGGCTGGTGGCGATCCCCTTCGTGGCTGGCGGCTTGCTGGTAGCGCTCGGCGAGCTGTGGGATGAGATGCACGGCAAGCGCCGGCGCAACGGCGACGACGACGCGCATGCGCCGTGCCGGCATCCCTGAAACCGGCGTAGTGATGCGTGCACACAACAATGGTCACGCCATCGGCCGCGCCTGCGTTGATTTAAGACTGGCTTCAGCCTCGCCGTGCATCGTGATATGGCGCCAGCAGCAATGGCGCTTCCCTTCACCCTCACGGGCACTGCCCAGCGAAAGAGCCGACATGAGCACATGGATGCGCGCCAACAAAGGTTTTTTGATGTTCCTCCTGCTGTTCGGCGTGTTCCGCACGGCCGTGGCGGACTGGAATCCCATCCCGTCGGCGTCGATGCGCCCCAACCTACTCGAAGGCGACGTGGTCTTCGTCAATCGCCTCGCCTTCAACCTGAAAGTGCCGCTCACCGATATCGTGCTGCAGCGCCTGGGCGAACCGCAGCGGGGCGACATCGTTACCTTTTCCTCGCCGAAAGACGGCACGCGCCTGATCAAGCGCATCATCGCCCTGCCCGGCGATACGGTGGAAATGCGCGATGAGCAGCTGGTCATCAATGGCCAGCCCGCCCAGTACACAGCGCTCGACACGGCCCCGGAAACCATCGCCCACGTGGGCCAGCTGACGGCGCAGCGCATCCGCGAACGCAACCAGACCGAGCAGCACCGCATCCAGGTCTTGCCGCAAATCGCCGGCGCGGCGCGCAGCTTTGGCCCCGTGACGGTGCCAACCGACCATTTCCTCATGCTGGGCGATAACCGCGACAACAGCGCCGATTCGCGCTACTTCGGCTTCGTGCCGCGCGCGTTGCTGATCGGCAAGGCCGAGCGCATCCTCGTGTCGGCCAATATCCAGGAGCATTGGCAGCCGCGGCTGCAGCGCTTCGGCATGAAGCTGGAATAAACATCCCTCCTGCAACGGCGCCATGCTTTTCGGTTAGCATGGCGCATCATGCAAAATTTTTCCTCAGCCAGCCTGCGGTCCGCCAGCGACGATCTTGCCCTCGAGCAACTGGCGCAGTTCCTGCGGCGCCATCCCGACGTGCTGCTGCTGACGGGCGCCGGCATCAGCACGGCGTCCGGCATACCCGATTACCGCGACACGCAAGGCGTGCGGCGTGGCAATGCGCCAGTGCAAGGCCCCGATTTTCGCCGCCAGGAAGCCGTGCGCCGCCGCTACTGGGCGCGCAGCATGGTGGGCTGGCCAACCCTGGCGCGCGCTACGCCGAATCCCGGTCACCTGGCCATCGCGCAACTGGCCCGGCGCGGGAGAATAGGCGGCCTGGTCACGCAAAACGTGGATGGACTGCATCAGCAAGCGGGCAGTACCGCCGTCACGGAGTTGCACGGCAGCATACATGGCGTGGTCTGCCTCGATTGCCATACCCGCCACACGCGCCGCCTGATCCAGGATCAGCTCGAACACGACAATCCGCAGCTGCTGGGCGCCACGGCCACGCCGGCGCCCGATGGCGACGCCTTGCTGGAGCCGTCGCAGCTGGCCACCTTCCACCTGCCCGTCTGTCCCCGCTGCGGCGGCACCCTGCAGCCGGACGTGGTGTTTTTCGGCGATGGCGTACCCGCCGCCTGTGCGGCCGAAGCCGAGCGCAAAATGATGGAAGCTGGCGCCCTGCTGGTGGTGGGCTCGTCCGTCATGGTGTATTCCAGCTTTCGCCTGTGCCGCATGGCAGCCGAAACGGGCAAGCCCGTGGCCGCCATCAACCTGGGCAAGACGCGCGCCGACCATTTGCTGGCCTTCAAGACGGAAGCGCCGGCGCAAGATACCCTGCCGCTCATCGCGGCCATGCTGGATTGATGCGGTCCCTGCCGCCGCCACGGGAATCGGCACGCATGCTGGCCGGTGCGGGCATCGCCGTGCTGCTGCATGTGCTGCTGTGGCAAGTACTGCGTTCAAACAAGCTGCCGGTCCCCCCTTTGCTGCCGCAGCGCAGCACGCAAATGCTGTTTTTGGCCCCCGTAGCGCGGCCCGCGCGCCCCCTGCCGCCAGCCGTCTCAAAAAGCCAGGCGCGGCCCCGGCATGCCGTGGCCATCACGCCAGCGCCAGCAGCAATGCCCGCGCCCGCTGCCGACGCCGCAGCATTGCCACCGCCCGCTGCGCTCGATCTTGACACCTTGAAACGCCAGGCCAGGGAAGCGGCGCGCCAGGAGGGGCCATCCCTCACCGGGCCAGCATTGACAATCAGCAACAAGACGGCGCAAGCCATCACCAGCGCCGCGCGGCCCAGGTGCGACAACGATTACAAGCCACGGCTGGGCAATGTGGAATTCACCGGCCTGGCCAAGCTGCCCTTCCTGCTGAAAGGCGCGACGGGCGACAGCGGCTGCAAGTGGTGACGCGCCGCCGGCGCCCGCCCATGACAGCGCTCCCCCACTCTGGCTATACTGTGAGATTAACGAGGAGAATTCATGCTGGAACTGTTGAGTGAACACGCCTGTTTTGGCGGGGTACAACGCTTTTATCGCCACGACGCGCAAGCCATCGGCTTGCCCATGCGCTTCTCGGCCTTCATTCCCGATACGGCGCCAGGCAGCGTGGCCGCCACCAAACGCCCCGCCCTGTTTTACCTGGCGGGTCTGACTTGCACGGAAGAAACGTTCATGATCAAGAGCGGCGCGCAGCGCGTGGCCGCGGAAGAAGGCTTGATCCTGATCGCCCCCGACACCAGCCCCCGTGGCGCGAACATCGCGGGCGAGAGCGACTCCTGGGATTTCGGCGTGGGTGCCGGCTTTTACGTGGACGCCACCGAGGCGCCGTGGAGCAGCCACTACCGCATGTACAGCTACATCCTGGAATTGCGTGCCCTGCTGGAGCAGGAACTGGCCATCGATGCGCAGCGCACGGGCATTTTCGGCCACTCGATGGGCGGCCATGGCGCGCTGGTGCTGGCCTTGCGCAACCCGGCACTGTTCCGCTCCGTTTCCGCCTTCGCCCCCATCGCCGCACCGAGCCAATGTCCGTGGGGCAAGAAAGCGTTCACGGGCTACCTGGGCAGCGACGAGGCCAGCTGGCAGCAATACGACGCCAGCGCGCTGATGCACGGCCTGCAGGGCCAGCCGCCACTGTTCCCCGAAGGCATCTTGATCGACCAGGGCCTGGCCGACAAGTTCCTTCCCGAGCAACTGTTCCCCGACGTCTTCGAAGCGGCATGCCGCGACGCTGGCCAGCCCCTGCAGCTGCGCCGCCATGCCGGCTACGACCATGGCTATTACTTCATCGCCAGCTTCATGGAAGAGCACGTGCGCTTCCATGCGAAGAACTTGCGCGCCGCCTGAGCCGCTGCGCTACTGCGCCGTGCTGGTATGCCCGTTGAAATGGCGCGTGTACCAATCCGTGGCCAGCAAGGCGGCCTGGTGGCGCGTGTCGGGGCCGCCAGGGGCGGCGATCTGTTCCAATTGTTTGTCGCAGCGCAAGGTGGCGAACGCCATGCGGTTCAGGCCAGCCACGTCGGGGTCGCGCCCGCCCACGATCAGCAGCGACGGCACGCGCACATTTTCCAGCGCCGCCTTGCCGGCCATTTCCACCTGGCCATCGCACACAGCCAGCGCGGCGATTTCCGCGCTGCGCCAGGCCGCCAGCTGCATCACGACGGCCGCGCTGGTGCCATAGCCATACAGGCCGCAGGGCAAGCGCCGCGTGGACGGGTCGAGCTGCAGCCAGCCCAGGGCTTTTTCCAGCTGGCGCGCCAGCAGCACGATATCGCTGCGCACGAAATACGCGTGGCCATTGCTGCCGCCGCCAGGCTCGACGCCGCCCTGGTCGAAGCGCAGGGTGGCGATGCCCGCCCGCAAAAAATCCTGGGAAGTGGCGTGACTGGAAGCGCCCAGGTAGTCGCTGTCGGCGCCTGCACCGTGGGCAAACAGGACGATGCCCACCGGCCGTTCGGGCATTTCAAGCACGCCATCCATTTGAAGTTCATCGGCCGTAATGCTGACAAATTGTTCTTGCATGGTTGCCTCCGCAATCGAGCTGGGATCAAGCTAAAGCTGAAGTCAAGCTGTACGCTGATTTTACGCTGATCTTGCCGGGCCGGGGACAGCCTGCGTGCCCCGGGCGGCTAACTTCAGTGTAGCAGCCCGCGGCCATTCCTGCGCAGCCGTTCGCGCATCGTCACCGGCAAGGCAGGACTATACGGCGCCGTGCCGGTCCAGCCCCTTCAGCACGGCTTCCGGGCGGATCGGCAAATGCCGCACGCGCGACGCCACGGCGGCGAAGATGGCGTTGCCGATGGCCGGCGCCACGGCCGTCGTGGGCGGTTCGCCCATGCCCGTCGCCGTATGCGTGCTGGCAACGAATTCGATGTCGAGCTCGGGCACGTCGGCCATGCGCAGGGGCGTGTAGGTATTCAAGTTGGTATCCTTCACTTCGCCGTTCAGGAAAGCCGTGCCCTCATGCAAGGCCATGCTCACGCCCCACAGGGCGCCCCCTTCCGCCTGCGCCAGCGCGCCATCGGGGTCGACGATGCTGCCCGCATCGATCACCATGAACAATTTTTCGACTTTCACCATGCAAGTGCTGCGGTCCACCTTGACCCGGGCGACGCACGCCGTCCAGGTGGGCATGTCGCGTTCCTGGCCGAACGTGGCGGCAATGCCCAGGCCCGTGTCGGGCGGCATGGCCTTGCCCCAGCCCGCCTTGTCCGCCACGCGCTGCAGCACGTGGGCCAGGCGCGCAGCGCCGCCGACGGCGTTCGGCGCACTGCCCGCATTGCGGCCCGACGCCTGCAGCAAGGACAGGCGGAACGCCAGCGGATCGACCTTGGCCGCCTGCGCCGCCTCGTCCATGAAACTTTCCACAGCCCAATTCGTCCAGCCGGGGCCCACGGAGCGCAGCCAGCCGGGGCGGAAACTGCTGTTGGCCAGGTCGTTCGACACGGCCCGCACGCGCTGCGCACCCACCGCATACCAGTGGTCGGCGCCGGCGATGGCGAACGGGTCATACGGATGGCCCTGCGTATCCTTGGCCAGGAAGGCGGGGATCATGGCTTGCGTGGGCCAGCCGGCGCTGGCCTCGTGCACCATTGCCGACACCTTGCCCGCGTCGTCGAACGCCATGCGCACATGCTGCACGGACGGCGAACGGGGCGAATCGAAGCGGGCATCGTCGGCCCGCGTGCAAATCATCTTGACGGGCCGCCCCACGGCTTGCGCCGCCAGGGCGGCCGGCACGCAATAATCGCCATTCAGACGCCGCCCGAAACCGCCGCCCAGCAGATAGGTGTGCAGCATGACCTTGCTCTCCGGCACCTTCAGCGCCTGCGCCAGCACGGGCAGGATCAACGATTGCCACTGGTTGCCCGCATGAATGTGCCAGACGCCGTCGATTTCCTGCGCCAGGGCATTCACGGGTTCCAGCTGGAAATGCAGCACGGTGCTGGTCGTGTAGTGGCGCTCCAGTTGCAGGCTGGCATCCTTGAACGCTTGCTCCACGCCATCATCATCGACCACGCGCGCGCCCAGGCTGGCGTCGGCCAGCTGCTTGGTGGCGTAGTTGAGGATATCCTGCTCCGCCACGTGGGCCGCCGCGCCGGCCCGCCATTTCACTTGCACCAGGTCGGCCGCGCGCACGGCGGCCGCATACGTTTCGGCCACCACCATGACCCAGCCGGGCACCGTGCCGCTGGGATCTTGCAAGGCGAACGAACGCAGGTAGCCCTTGACCTTTTTCGCGGCCGCATCATCGATGGACACCACTTTCGCGCCGTAGCGCGTGGGCGGAATCTTCGGGCGCGCATACAGCATGCCCTCGACGTGCGCATCGATGCCGTACACGGCCGCGCCATTGAGTTTCGCGGGAATGTCCAGCGCCTGCACGTGCTGGCCGATCAGGCTACGCTGCTGCGGCGTTTTCAGCACGATGGCTTTCAATTGCTCCGGCGTGTACTGGCGCGCCAGTTTGCCACGGCGCACGATGTCGCCATAGCTGATCGACCTTCCCCGGCCATGCACGACGCCCAGCCTGGCGTGGCAGGCGGACACGGGCACGCGCAGCAGGCGCGCGCCCTCCTCGACCAGCGCCAGGCGCCCGGCCGCGCCAGCACGGCTGAGCGGGTCGAAATTCTGCCAGACGGACCAGCTGCCGCCCGTCACCATCAAACCCCATTTCGGGTCCGTGTCCACGTAATGCAGGCGTATCTTGCTCCAGTCCGCTTCCAGCTCTTCGGCGACGATGCGCGCCAGGGCCGTACCAATATGCTGGCCCATTTCCGCCTTGGCGATATTGACGGTGATCATGCCATCGCGGCCGATCTGGAACCAGATGCTGGGGTCGAACACGGGCGCGGCCGGCTTGGCAGGCGGCACGCGTGCCACCTTGCTGTCGGCCAGGGAACTGTCGGCGCGCAGGAAGGCCAAAGTAAACCCCGTGCCGGCGGCGGCGATCAGGAAACCGCGCCGGCCCAACGAGCTGGGACGGGCAGCAGAATTTTCTTTCGGCAACTTAAACACCGGGCGCCTCCTGCATGCCGGCCGCCAGCTTGATGGCCTTGCGGATGCGCACATACGCCATGCAGCGACACAGGTTGCCGCTCATGACGGCATCGATATTCGCATCCGTCGGCTGCGGATAATCTTTCAACAAGGTGGCCGCCTGCATGATCTGGCCCGACTGGCAATAGCCGCACTGGGGCGCCTGCGTGGCCAGCCACGCCCGCTGCAAAGGATGCGTGCCATCGGGCGAGAGGCCTTCGATGGTGGTGATGGCGCAGCCGGCCACGGCGGCAATCGGCGTGATGCACGAACGCATGGCGCGGCCATCCACGTGCACGGTGCAGGCGCCGCACATGCCGATGCCGCAGCCAAACTTCGTACCCTTCAAGTTGACTTCATCGCGCAACACCCACAGCAGGGGCGTCTCGGCGTCGGTCTCGGTGCCGAAGGGCTGGCCATTCACGGTAATGTTATACATAAGAAACTTTCAAGAGTTACTTGCCGGCGCGCGTGCGCGCCACGGCCGCTTCCAGGTTCGTCCAGGCCGGCTGGTGGCTGCGGCTGCGGCGCAGATAGGCGGCCAGCTGGGCCACGTCATTGTCCGTCAGCGAGGCGGCAAAGCCGGGCATCAGCACGCCGGGCATGGCCGCATCCTTGCTGATACCGTGCAATATCACCTGGATCAGGTTGGCGGGATCGGGCGCGCTGACGGCGCTGTTCAGGCTCAGTTCCGGGCGCAGGGCCACGGGCCGGCCGTCGCTGTTCGAGTGGCACGACGCGCAGGCAGCCACGTACAGGCTGGCGCCACGGTCGTTGTCGACCAGGCTGACCCTCTGCGAGCGGGCGATGCCGGCCTTGACCACGGCATCCGTATCGACCTGGCGTTGTTCAGCGCCGGCCACGCCGGCAAAATATACGGACAGCGCGCGGATATCGCTATCGGGCGAGGCGCCCATGCCTTCGTGCACGACGGCCGACATGGGCCCTGCCGCCACGCCGTGCAGGGCCGTCGCGCCCGTGCGCAGGAAGGCGTACAGCTCGTCCTGCGTCCATGGCAAGGGGGCCGAGTTGGCGCTGGTCAAGGCCGGCGCATACCAGTGGTCGATGGCCGCGCCCAGATAGGGCGAACCGGCCAGCTCGGCGCCCAGCGCATTGCGCGGCGTGTGGCAGGCGGCGCAATGGGCCAGGCCTTCGGCCAGGTAGCGGCCCCGGTTCCAGTCCAGTCCTTGCGCAGGATCAAGCTGGAAAGGCGCTGGCTTGAAAAACAGCAACTTCCAGCCCGCCTGTAGCGGCCGCAAGTTCAGGGGAAACGGCACGCTGTTGGCGGGCGCCATCGCATACACGGGCGGGCGCGTCATGAAATACGCGTACAAGGCCGTCAGGTCAGCCTCCGAGACGAGGTTGAAATGGGTGTACGGAAAAACGGGGTACAAATGGGCGCCATCGCGGCCCACGCCTTCGCGCATGGCCCGCTGGAAGGCGGCCAGCGACCAGCGGCCGATGCCCGTTTGCCGGTCGGGCGTGATATTCGTCGCGTAGATCGTGCCGAACGGCGTGGCCAGGCCGTGGCCGCCCGCGTAATCGGCGCCGTCCCTGGCCGTATGGCAGGCGGCGCAATTGCCCATGCCCGCCAGGATGCGGCCCCGCTCCACCACTTGCGGGGAAAATGCCGTGGCGGCAGGCGGATCGATGGGCGCCAGCGCGGGGCGCCAGTAATACAGATACGCGGCCAAGGCCGCCACGATGAGCAATGCCAGCGACAACAGCAGGCCGGTGAAGATTTTCTTGAGCAAAACAGGAACCAGTGAAAAGTAAAGGCCAGGGTGTAAGCAAGGCGCACGGGCCGCCGGCCAACGGCGGCGGTAACAGGGCCACAGTGATAATCTTACCGCGATTGTGACTTGTTGTATGTACGCAATGACACGCAGGCAACGCCGCAGGCGGGCTGCGCCTTATAATCAGCGTTTCAGCACGCCGCCGCTCCTTCATGCATACCGTTACCATCATCCTCATCCTCGTCCTGACCGTCGTCCTGTGCGGCTTTCTCGCCCGCTCGCGCTGGGTCAGGCTGCCGCTGCCCCTGATCCAGATCGCCGGCGGCACGGGATTGGCCTTGTTTGGCGTGCAAGTGCCGCTCGACCCCGACATTTTCTTCCTGCTCTTCATCCCGCCACTGCTGTTTCTCGACGGCTGGCGCATCCCCAAGGGCGCCTTCTTTTCCGACGCGCGCTCGATCCTGATGCTGGCCATCGGCCTGGTGCTGTTTACCGTGCTGGGCATGGGCTTTTTCATCGACTGGCTGATCCCCAGCGTGCCGCTGGCCGTCGCCTTCGCGCTGGGCGCCATCCTGTCGCCGACGGACCCCGTGGCCGTCTCGGCGATCGCCGCCGGCAACCCGATCCCGCCGCGCCTGATGCACATCCTCGAAGGCGAATCCTTGCTCAACGACGCTTCGGGCCTCGTCTGCTTCACGTTTGCCGTGGGCGCCATGATGACGGGCGGCTTTTCCATCGGCGCCGCCTCGCTGAGTTTCCTGCAGGAAGCGGGCGGCGGCATCGTCATCGGCCTGGCCATCTCGTGGGGCGTTGGCCTGGCGAATAAATGGCTGGTGAGCAAGGTGGGCGAAGAACCGGGCCTGCAAATCCTCATCAGCATCCTGATCCCGTTCGCCGCCTACCTGGGCGCCGAGCAAATCCACGGTTCCGGCATCCTGGCCGCCGCCACGGCGGGCGTATCCATGCATTATGCCGACCTGATCGGCCGCCCGCTGGCCGCCACGCGCACCCAGCGCAAGGCCGTGTGGGATACCGTGCAACTGGTCTTGAATGGCGTGATCTTCGTCATGCTGGGCGCGCAGTTGCCCGCCACCGTGGCCGGCTTGCCGGCCGCCTCCGCCGAAATCGGCGCCGGCAGCGCCTGGAAGCTGCCCCTGTTCGTCATCGCCATCACGGTGGGGCTGACCTTCATGCGTTTCCTCTGGGTCTTCATTTCCATGAAACTGACCCTGTTCAAGCACCACAAGAAAATCGCGGGCGAACCGAAGGATGCGGCGCTGCTGGCGCGCCCCAGCCTGCGCCTGCTGCTGGTGGCGTCGTTCGCGGGCGTGCGCGGCGCGCTGACCCTGGCCGGCATCCTGACCCTGCCCCTGTTCTTGCCCGATGGCAATCGTTTCCCGGCGCGCGACCTCGTCATCTTCCTGGCCATGGGCGTGATTCTGCTGTCGCTGCTGCTGGCCAGCGTCACCCTGCCCCTGCTGACCAAGGGCCTGGTGTTCGCGCCGCCCGCGCGCCGTTCGACGGAAGAGCGCAATGCCCGCGCCGCAGCCGCCGAAGCGGCCATCGCGCGGCTGGAAAAAGTGTGCGAAGGCATCGACAAGAATGACAAGCAGCAAGTCGTCACGGAAGCGGCCAACCGCCTGATCGAAGCCTACCGGCGCCGCCTCGCGTATGGCGAAAGCAGCAACGACGAGGCGATACGCTTGCAGGAACTGGCCAAGGCCGAGCGCGCGCTGCGCCTGGAAGCGCTGAATGCGGAGCGCGATGAACTGTTCCGCCGCCGTATTTCAGGCGAGCTGGACGACACCATCCATTTGCGCCTGCTGCGCGAAATCGACTTGCTGGAAGCGACACTGGAAGAATAGCAACACTCTGGCGTGCCACGGCAGTGTTGACAAGTAATTCTCATGGTAAAGAATGCAAGTTTTCACATTCGTGTTTATAATGCAAGGTTGTATGGCGTAGCGCCGTGATTTACTTTCAACCGGGACTTCCGTAGAGTCTGTGTTGCTGAGTAACAGTATAAGTAGCCACCCGACCCGAATAAAGACACCGACGCCGTGCCCTCTTCCCCCCGCCACCGGCAGCGCTCCGCGCCGCCAGCCCTGTTCGCTGTCGTGCTGCTGGCTTCGCTGCTCGCCGGCACCGCGCTGGCGCCGTGCGCGGCATGGGCGCAAGCGGGCGCGGCGGCCGACGCCAGGCGTCCCGCCGAGGTGGCCCAGGTCCTGTTTGGCATCGTCAGCTATGTGCGCTGGCCCGTGGCGCGCCAGGAAGTGCGCGTCTGCATGGTCGGTGCACCCCGCTACGGCGCGGCCATCGTCGACACGCCCGCCTCCAGCCTGGGCCAGCGCATCCGCGTGAAAATCCCGGCGCTGGCAAGCGCGGCCAGCGAATGCGACGTCGTCTACCTGGGCAGCCTGCCCGAGGGCGAACGCGAGCACTTGCTGGCGCAGCTCATCGGCAAGCCGATTTTATCGGTCGCCGAACCCGGCACGTCGTGCACCGTGGGCACCATGTTCTGCCTGCGCCTGAACGAGGCGCAGATCGGCTTTGACGTCAACCTCGACGCCATCGCCCGCAGCGGCCTGCGCGTGCATCCGAACGCCTTGCAAATTGCACGTCGCAAGGGACCGCCGCCATGAGCGCCCGCATGAGCACCAAGCCTGCCCGCACGCCCCGCCCTACGCTCGACAGCGTGCTGCGGCGCGCCCACCTGAGCGTATCGCTGATCGCCGTGCTGGCGGCCGGCCTGACCCTGACGGCCGTAGCGCTGCTGGCCCTGCGCGTGTATTCGGACCAGAACCTGCGCCTGGTGGCCCGCTCGATGAGCTACACGGTGGAAGGAGCCGTCGTCTTTGGCGATTCCCAGGCCGCCAGGGAAGCGCTGGCCTTGATAGGTGTCAATGAAGATATTGACCAGGCGCAGGTGAGCGACACGGCCGGCAAGGTGCTGGCCCGCTGGGAACGGGGGCAACATGGCACGCGCTACTACATCGAACGCGCGCTGACGGGCTGGATGCTGCCCGATTCGCTGACCTTCCCCATCACGCGCAATGAACAAGCCATCGGCAACATCACCCTGGTGCCGCACAGCCGCAGCCTGCTGCCCTTCCTGCTCAGCGGCCTGGCCTGCCTGCTCGCCTGCCTGGTGCTCAGCCTGGCCGTCGCCGTGCGCCTGTCGCGCCGCATGGAAACGGAAATCACGTCGCCCCTGCGCCACCTGGCGGAAACGGCCCACCGCGTGCGGCGCGACCGCTCGTTCGAACTGCGCGTGCCGCCAGCCAATATTGCCGAGTTGAACCAGATCAATGACGACTTCAACGCCCTGCTCGACGAACTGGAAGCATGGCAGAGCCATCTGCAAAAGGAAAACGCCTCGCTGTCGCACCGCGCCAACCACGACAGCCTGACGGGCCTGTCGAACCGCGCCTTCATGGAAGCGGAGCTGGAACGCGCCATCCTCGAAGCGCGGGTCGGCAATGGCAAGGTGGCCGTGCTGTTCCTCGACAGCGACCGCTTCAAATACATCAACGACACCTTCGGCCATGCCTCGGGCGACCGGGTGCTGGTGACGATCGCCGCGCGCATCAAGCAGCAATTGCGCGAGGGCGACCTGGTGGCGCGCCTGGGCGGCGACGAATTCGCCATCCTGCTCAAGCCGCTGCGCAACAGCAGCGACGCCATGCACATCGCCGACAACATCATCGCCGCCATGGCGCAAGCCATTGAACTGCCCACTGGTAACAGTATCGTCAGCTCGCTGACCATCGGCGTGGCCGTCTTCCCCGACCACGCCATCGACGCCGTCTCGCTGGTGGGCGCGGCGGATGAAGCCATGTACCGCGCCAAGCAGGCGCAGCGCGGCACGCGCCAGGTGGCGCGCCTGCCGCAACCCCATATTCACCCCTGAACCAAGGAGCAACACCATGCAATTTCTCTACAAACAATTACGCCGCGGCGTCCTCGGTCTGTTCATGCTGGGCCTGCTGGCCGCCTGCCAGAGCACGCCAGAAGTCAAACCGCTGTTCAACGCCGAGCAAGTCGCCACCTTGAAGGAGCAAGGCTTCAACCAGACCGACGAAGGCTGGGAACTGAGCTTTACGGACAAGCTGCTGTTCGAATTCGACGCCGCCAAGCTGACGGCACCGAGCCGCAACGCCATCCAGAAAATCAGCGCCGCCCTGCTGAAAGTGGGCATTACCCACATGCGCGTGGAAGGCCATACGGATAACGAAGGCACGGAAGCGTACAACAACAAGCTGTCGCTGGCGCGCGCCAACGTGGTGGCCGACGCCATGAGCGCATCGGGCATTCCGCGCGACAACATCACCGTCAAGGGCCTGGGCATGAGCAAACCGGTCGCCTCGAACGCCAGCAAGACGGGCAAGGCGGAAAACCGCCGCGTCACCGTCATCGTTTCGGCGCCTTGACCTTGCACTTGGACGTGCCCGCCGTGCGCTGGGTCGTGATGGGCGTGTCCGGCTGCGGCAAGAGCGCCGTCGGCAGCCTGCTGGCCGAGGCCCTGCAGGTGCCCTACGTGGAAGGCGACGACGTGCATTCCCCGCAAAACGTGGCCAAGATGGCGGCCGGCATCCCGCTCGACGATGCCGACCGGGCCGGCTGGCTGGCCGCCCTGCGCGAGCGCATCGCCACGGCGCGCGCGCAAGGCAGCGGCCTCGTCGTCTCTTGCTCGGCCCTGAAGCGCGCCTACCGCGACGTGCTGCGCGCAGGCGACCCGGCCCTGCGCTTTGTCCACCTGGACGGCCCGCGCGCCGTGCTGGAAAGCCGCTTGCAGCGCCCGGGCCACTTCATGCCCGCCAGCCTGCTCGACAGCCAGCTTGCCACCCTGCAACCGCTGCAGGCGGACGAGGCCGGCATCGTGCTCGATATCCGCCAGCCGCTGGCCGTGCTGCTCGAACGGATCCTGCAAACGCCCTGACTGGCGGCCGTGCGGCTGGACAGCCCGCGGCCCCCTGTGTAGACTGGCGCGCACTTTCATGAGGGATTTCTATGAGCACACCAACGACAAAACCAGCACCGGGCCCGGAATTCTGGGAACGCGCCGACCAGGTCATCGCCCTGGCCAATGAGCAATGCATGCACAGCGGCGGCAATGAAGTGGCCACCTCGCTGCTGTACGCGGCCGCCCGCTTCAACGCCTTCCTCGTCGCCAGCAAGAGCAACGACGTGGCCAAGATGCAGGCAGAGAAGGAAGGCGCCGTGGCCTTCTTCACGGAACAGTACAAGCGCATGCTGACCGACAACTTCAACGATTACATCACCAACTTCGACAAGTACACGCAACCGTCGTCGGCCCCCAAGGGCTGATGCCAACGGCCAGCCTGGACAGTCACCGCGTCCGCGCCAGCCACGCTGGCGAAGTGCTGGACGGCGTGGTGCGCTACGCACCGCTGCCATCGCTGTGGCTGACGGCCATGCTGGCCGGCGCCGTGACTGGCGCCCTGCTCTTCTTCAGCTGGACGGGCGTGGCGCTGTTTATCGTCAGCACGGCCATCGTCCTGCTGTTCGGCCACTCGCTGGGCAGCCACCGCAAACTGATCCACGACAGCTTCGCATGCCCGCAATGGCTGGAATATGTACTCGTGTACCTGGGCGTGCTGGTGGGCCTGAGCGGCCCGCTGGGCCTGCTGCGCCAGCACGAGCTGCGCGACTATGCCCAGCGCCTGCCCGATTGCCACCCCTATCTGCGCCACGGCGCCGGCTTCTGGCGCGATGCCTGGTGGCAACTCCACTGCCGCCTGGACCTCGACCGCCCGACCCACATCGCCATCGAGCCGCGCATCGCGCACGACCGTTTTTATCGTTTCCTGGAAAAAACCTGGATGCTGCAGCAATTGCCGTGGGCCATGCTGTTCTACGCCTGGGGCGGCTGGGGCTACGTCTGCTGGGGCGTCTGCGCGCGGGTCAGCGCCGGTGTGCTGGGCCACTGGCTGATCGGCTACTTCGCCCACAACCATGGGCAAATGCACTTTCATGTCGACGGCGCCGCCGTGCAAGGTCGGAATATCCGCCTGACCTCGCTGCTGACCATGGGCGAATGCTGGCACAACAACCATCACGCGTATCCGGGTTCAGCCAGGCTGGGCCTGCTGCCGGGCGAATGGGACCCGGGCTGGTGGATGCTGCTGCTGTTGCGGCGCCTGGGCCTCGTCTCCGGCCTGCGCCTGCCGCACGACTTGGCGCCGCGGCCGGAACTGCGCCAACGGCTGCCCGCCGATAGTTATTGACCAATCGTTCACCAATGCATATAGTGGAAGCAGATACGGGACATCCCGCCCCGCCGCACGCATTGCATACACACCATGGCCAGACCGCGCAACTTCGACGAAACGACCGTCATCAGCCAGGCTGCCGCCGTCTTTGGCAGCCTGGGCTACAACGCCGCATCGATCGATGACCTGGTCAAGGCGACCGGTTTGCTGCGCGGCAGCCTGTACAAGGCATTCGGCTCCAAGCGCCATCTGTTCGAGCGCGTGCTGACGCAGGCGCTGCAGCCTGGCTGGCCGGCGCGGGAAGAAGCGGTCGATTTGCTGATCATCGCCTTGAAGGAACTGGCGCCCTCCGACGCCGCCATCACGGCGCTGTGCCGCGCCGCCGTGCAGGACACGGGCGCCGGGACGGCCCGCCTGCTGGGCGAACGCCTGTTAAGCCATCTGGATCAACCACCAAAGGAGACACCATGCCTGTCCTCGAATTGAACGACGATGCACTGACCATCCGCCTGGCCCTGTGGGAAAAGCTGGCCTCCTTTCACGGCAACCTGCGTATTCCCCTGCAGCATGTGCGGGGCGCCACCGACGATGACGGCTTTCGCGGCACGGCACTGGGCTTGCGTGCCCCGGGCACCAACCTGCCTGGCGTCATTTCGGCGGGCACCTACCACAAGGGTGGCGACCGCCAGTTTGTCTTCATGACGCGCGGCACGCAGCCGCTGGTCATCGAATTGCAGGGCGAAAAGTGGGCGCGCCTGGTACTCGGCGTGCCTGACGCGCGCGCCATGGCGGCGCGCATCAATGCGCTGGCCACGGCGCCAGCTTGACGCATCAGCCCGGCTCGCCCGTCAGGTAATTGTTCTTCACGCGCACGTAGTGCTCGGCCGAATAGCGCAGGTAGGCGATCTCGGCCTCGGTCAGTGCGCGCACCTTGGCGGCGGGACGGCCCACGTACAAATGGCCGCTTTCCAGCACCTTGCCCGGCGACACCAGGCTGCCCGCACCCAGCATCACGTGTTTTTCCACCACCACGTCATCCATGACGATGCTGCCCATGCCGATCAGGCACTCGTCGCCGATGGTGCAGCCGTGCAAGATCACGGAATGGCCGATGGTGACGTACTTGCCGATGGTCAACGGTGAACCGTCGGGCTTGGCCGCATTCCTGTGCGACACGTGGCCCATGGAAAAGTCCTGGATATTGCTGCCTTCGCCGATGACGATGCGGTTGACGTCGCCGCGCAGCACGCTGTTGCACCAGATGGAACAGTCGTCGCCGATCTGTACGTCGCCAATCACTTGCGCCGTGTCATGCAGGTAGACGCGCTCGCCCAGTACGGGGCGGGTATTCAGGTAAGAGCTTACAGGCATTGTCTTCTCGTTTCTTTAACATTAAACAACAGATTTCACACCCAGCCGGCGGCCAGCGCAAAAATCGCCAACCCATGCGCGAGGGATGCGCCCAGCAAGCCGGCACGGCAATATACCAGCCCCGCCACCACGCCTTCGATCACGGTGAACACGAGGATGGGCGCGCCCACCTGCGTGACGGTGGTGGCGAGAAAAGCATGGCACAGGCCAAACAGCAGGCCCGACACCAGCGCCGCGCGCCAGGCCGGCAGCCAGGCGCGCAATTGCTGCTGCAGCAAGCCGCGAAACAGCAATTCCTCATAACAGTTGGCCGCCAGCGCAAAGCCCAGCAGCAAGGGCAGCGCGGATGGCGCAACGGGCGCCAGGGACGGCAAGCCGGACAGGGCTTTCAAGCCCGTCGCCAGGGCGATGATCACGCACGCGCCTGCCACGCCCAGCAACACGGACAGGGCCGGCCGCGTGCCCAGCCAGCGGATCTGGCGGCGCGCCTCGCTTTCCAGCCAGCAAGTACTCGCCACCAGGGCCAGCGACATGGCCCCCAGCGCCAGCAAGACCGGCGGCGGCGCCGTGAAACGCAAGCCGCCCGCCGCCACTTGCCAATAGCCGTGCGCCGTCATCGCGTCGCGCGCCAGCACGAAAAACAGCATGTGCACGAGCACGCGCAGCAGCGGCACCGTCCGGGGAACGGCCAGCAGCAAGGCGGCGCAGACGAGGAAGGCGGGCGTGATCGCCAGCAGATACTGCGCCAGGGAAGTGATCTCGGGCATCGTTCAATCGTTCAATCGTTCGATAGTGCCAACGGGCACGGGCGCAGCAATTGTATGCGGCGGCCGGCAACATGGGCAAGCTGTCCGGCGATGCCGCCGTCAAGCCGCCTTGCGCCAGCCATGCATCAGCCCATGCGCCGCCAGCCCGGCCGCCAGTCCCCACAGGGCGCCGCCCACGCCCAGCAGAGTCACGTTCGCGGCCGTGGCCAGGAAGGTGACCAGCGCCGTTTCGCGCATGCGCACGTCCGCCATCGCCTGCGCCAGGCTGTTGCCGATGGCGCCCAGCAAGGCCAGGCCCGCCAGCGCCGTGATGAAGGGGCGCGGCAAGACCGTGAACAGGCTGGCCAGGGTGACGCCGAAGATGCCCACCAGGATGTACAGCACGCCGCACGCCAGGCCCGCGACATAGCGCTTCGACGGGTCCGCATGCGCATCCTTGCCCGTGCAGATGGCGGCCGTGATGGCGGCCACGTTGAAGGCGTGCGCGCCGAATGGCGCCATGAGCAGCGAACCGAGTCCCGTCACCGTCAAAATGGGATTGGCGCTGACCTGGTAACCGTCATTGCGCAACACCAGCATGCCGGGCATGTATTGCCCAGTCAGGGTGATCAGGAACAGGGGCAGCGCCACGCCCAGCAGCGACGCCACGGAAAAGCGCGGCATCTCGAACACGGGCGCGGCCAGGGCCAGTGCGATGCCTTGCGTATCGATGCGCCCCTGCGCCAGCAGCAGGGCCAGGCCGATCAGCATGATGCCGACCACGGCAAAGCGCGCCGTGAAACGGCGCAGCACGGCGTACGACAGCAGCAATACCGCCACCAGCAGCGGATCGGCGCTGGCGCCGCCGAACGCGTTCACGCCGAATTGCAGCAGGATTCCGGCCAGCAAGCCGGCGGCGATGCCGCCCGGTATCAGCCGCACCAGGCGCTCGAAGGCGCCCGACATGCCCAGCAAGATGAAGGCGATGGCGGACACGATGTAGGCGCCGATCACCTCGGCATACGGCGTATGCGGCATGACGGTGGCCAAAAAGGCCACGCCGGGCGTGGACCAGGCCGTGATGATGGGTGCGCGGTAACGGTAGCTGAGCCAGATGCCCGTCACGCCCACGCCGATGCTCAGCGACCAGACCCAGGACGCCGTCTGCGCTGCGCTCAGCTGGGCCAGCTGGGCCGCCTGGAATACCAGCACGAAGGTGCCGCCATAGTTGACGAGGACGGAGATGAAGGCCGCCATGGCGGGGGACGCCAGGTCGCGCCAGCGCGCCCGTGTCGTGTTGTCGATCGAAGCCGATGATGTGGAACTGGTCTGCATGCGTGTGCCCTTGCCTGAGGTTCAAAAGGGGCATCTTAACGGCCACATGGACTGCTCAGGCAGGCCACTTTACGCATTCACAACAGACCACTTGAGCGCTCACCCCAGCGCGCGGGCCAGGCGGACGATGCCGCTGTCGATCTCGTGCGGTGTGAGCGCGGCAAAGCCCAGCAGCCAGCCGCCCCGCTCTGGCGGCCTCGCGTACAGCCGGCTCAGGCCCGGCAGCACGATGCCCGCCTGCGCCGCCAGGCGTATCGTTTCCAGCTCGTCCCTGCCGCCGTGCAGCAGACACGGCATCTGCAAGCCGCCCGGCGGCAGCTGCGCCGCGACCACGTGCGGCAAGTGCCGCTGCACGGCCTGCGCCATCGCATCGCGGCGCACGGCGTAGACCTTGCGCATGGCGCGCACATGGGCCGCGAAATGGCCATCGGCGATGAAACGGGCCAGCGTCAGCTGGTCCAGCTGCGGCGTGTGGCCGTCGAGGATGCTGCGCGCATACGTCATCGGCTTGACCAGCGCGGGCGGCAGCACCATGTAGCCGAGGCGCAGCCCCGGATACAGCGACTTGGCAAAGGTGCCAAGGTAGATCGTGCGCTGCTGCGTGTCGAGCCCCTGCACGCAAGCTGTCGGCAAGCCCGCGTAATGAAACTGGCTGTCGTAATCGTCCTCGACGATCCAGCCCTGGCGCTCGGCGGCCCAGGCAGTCAGGGCCAGGCGGCGCTCGAGCGCCAGGGTGGCGCCCGTCGGGTACTGATGCGAGGGCGTGACGTACACCGTGTTGGCCCCGCTGCGGTCCGCGCGCAGGTGCTCGATGGACAAGCCATGCGCATCGACGGGGACTGGCACGACCTGCAATTGCGCCATCTCGAACGCCTTGCGCGCACCGAAATAGCCGGGGTCTTCCATCAGGATGGGGCCGTGCGCGTCGGCCAGCACTTGCCCGCACAGGTACAGGGCCTGGCGCGTGCTGCTCAGCACCAGCACCTGGTCCGCCGTGGCCCGCGCGCCCCGCTCCAGGTTCACATAGTCGGCGATGGCCTGGCGCAGGGGTTCCGCGCCTTGCGGGTCGCCGTGCAACAGCACGCCGGCACTGTGTTCGCCGGCGGCCTGGCGCCGCAAGCGCTCCCACACGTCGAGCGGAAAGGCCCGCGTTTCCGGCAAGCCCGTGGCGAAGGCCTTCACGCTCTGCTGGTCGGCCACGCCGCCGCTGGCGAGAATCTGCGCGCCGCGCGCGCTGAGGGCCACCGGCTGCGCGGACAAGGGCGGCAACGCAGTCGCAGGCTTGCCCAGCAAGCTCGCGCCTATCGTCAGCGAGACAAAACTGCCCGATCCCGCCTGCCGCCGCACATAACCATCGAGGCGCAGCTGCGCATACGCCATTTCCACCGTCTCGCGCGACACGCCCAGCGACTGCGCCAGCGCGCGCGTGGCCGGCAGGCGCAGGCCGGGCGCCAGTACGCCGTCGAGTATCAACTGGCGCAGCGCGCGCTGCACCCGCACGCGCAAGTCGAGCGCCGCCAGTTCAGGCGCGGCGATGCGGATTTTCAGGGTGTCGAGTTCGAACTGCGGCGTCATATGGCCTTGACGCGGGCCGCATCCACGGCGGCCATGCTGCTGGCCAGCGAAAAGCCATGCTGCTGCAGCACCGCCACCAGCTGCTCGCCGGCGCAGCCCAAACGCAGGTTTTCCGCCACCCAGTCATGCCAGGCAGCGCCGATCTCCGGCATGGGTTCTTCTTCCAGCGTGAGACCGAGTATGCAGCTGGCCAGCAAACCGTTGATGCGCTTCGTGTCGATCAGGTGCTGCACCACCGCATGGCCCGACTGGGGATACGGGTGCAGGGTGCAGCGGCCGAATGCGGCCAGGCGCTGCGCGTGCATGGCGTCGAGGTTCACCGATTCGCTGGCACTGGCGCCCGCATTGGCGACGTCGGGCCGGGCCACGTCAGGCCGCGTGCCGAACACCAGGTGCAGCTGCGTATCGGCCGTCGCCCTGGCGCGGCACAGGGCGGCCAGGTCATAGTAGCCAGACGGTGGCGGGTCTTGCGCCAGCGACTCCATCACGGGCAGCCAGCGCAGCTCGTGGTACAGGCGCGCCTGCTGCACGTCCAGAAAAGACAAGGGTCCGAAGGCGACGATCTGCTGCGCCTCGAGCAGCAAGCCATACATGACGGCCGCGTACGCGCCCATGGACTGGCCAAGGGTGGAGACTTGACTCGGTGCGATGCGGCGCACCAGCTCGCGCAGGGCTTGCGCCGTTTCATCCACATGATTACCCAGGCCCGCGATGCGGCGGTGGTACCAGGCGTTGCCCGAATCGCGCACGAGGATCTTGTTCAGGTGCTGTCCGCTGGCCTGCTCCAGCTTGCGCAGGCGCCCGTAAAAATCGAAGGCGGGACGCGTCGTCCACGAAACAAAGCCAAAGGCGATCACCAGCGGCGCGCCCGGCACGATGCGGTCGACCAGCACGTCGTCGGCACTGGTGGCGACCAGTCGATTATCCAGCGCTTGCGCTTGCAGCATCGGCCCGGCTCCCGATCAAGGTTGAAACAGCAGAAAGCATGAGTGTAATGCCAGTACTGGCAAAATGGAAACATTCGCCGCTGCGGTACGCCAGCAGATACGGGAAAACTGCTAATCTTGCGGCTATACACCTTGATACTGGAGCGCCCCATGCTGCATCGCCTCACATACCTGTCCCTCGCCGCAGCCATCGCCATGACCGGCGGCTGCGCCGCCACGCCCGACAGCGCCAAGCCGGACACCGGCCTGACGCCCAGCTACAGCCTGACGAATACCTACTGGAAGCTGACGGAACTCGATGGCGCCCCGGTGACGATGGCGCCGCAGCAGGAGCGCGAAGTGCGCATCACCCTCACCGACGATGGCAAGGTCCATGGTTTCACGGGCTGCAACCAGGTTATGGGCGGCTACACGCTGGCCGGCACGGCCCTGCGCTTCACGCAGCTGGCCGGCACGCGCATGGCCTGCCCGCCGCCCCTGATACAGCTGGAAAGCGCCGTGCTGGCCAACTTGAACAGCGTGACGGGTTACCGTTTCGATGGCGAGTACCTGATCCTGCTCAAGGATGGCGCACCCGTGGCCAGGTTTGAATCGGTCTACCTGTGAAATAAAAATCGACTGCCGTTACAATGGCTTCCAGCCCATCATCCGGAAGGAAGCCATGTCCGCACTGCCCTCGCCGTCTTCATCCCCGACACCATCGGCCGCCGGCCGCTACCGGGCTTTTCTTTTTGACATGGACGGCACCGTCATCAATTCCATCGCCGCCGCCGAACGCATCTGGGGCACCTGGGCGCAGCGCCAGGGCCTCGACGTGGCAGCCTTCCTGCCCACCATCCACGGCGCGCGCTCGGTCGACACCATCGCCAAACTGCGCTTGCCCGGCGTCGACGCGCAGCGCGAATCGCAGGGCATCACGGATGCCGAAATCATCGATGTGGAAGGAATTATTGAAATCGCGGGCGCGCTGCGCTTCTTGCAATCGCTGCCGCCCGCGCAATGGGCCATCGTCACCTCGGCGCCGCGCGCGCTGGCCACGGCCCGCCTGAAGGCGGCCGGCATGCCGATACCGGCCATCATGGTGACGGCGGAAGACGTCAAGGCGGGCAAACCCCGGCCCGATTGCTATTTGCTGGCGGCGGAAAAACTGGGCGTGGCGCCCTCCGATTGCCTGGTGTTCGAGGATGCCTCCGTCGGCATCGAGGCGGGCGAAGCGGCTGGAGCAAAGGTCATCGTCGTCACCGCCACGCATGCGCACCCGCTGGCCACGCGCCACCCGACCATCGACAATTATGAAGCCATCGTCGCGACGCTCGACAGCGACGGCTTCATCGTGCTGGCGCAGTTATCTGACCCTGCGGTTGCAGCACGCGCGACAAGATAGCCTGCTCCAGCGCGGCGAACGCCGCACTGCCGCGCTGGCGCGGGCGCGGCAAGTCCACCGGCACGTCCATGGTGACCTGTCCATCCTCGATCAGCAGCACCCGGTCGGCCAGGGCCACGGCTTCGGCCACGTCATGCGTCACCAGCACGGCCGTGAAACCGCGCGCCAGCCACAGGGACTCGATCAGCTGCTGCATCTCGATGCGCGTCAGGGCGTCGAGCGCGCCCAGCGGTTCGTCGAGCAGCAGCAATTGCGGCTCGTGCACGAGCGCGCGCGCCAGCGCCACGCGCTGTTTCTGCCCGCCCGACAGGGCCGCCGGCCAGTCGTCGGCCCGTTCGGCCAGCCCCACCGTCCACAGCGAAGCGGCCGCCGCGCCCACGGAACGGGGCAAGCCCAGGGCCACGTTGTCGAGCACCGTCTTCCACGGCAGCAGCCGCGATTCCTGGAACATGATGCGGATATCGGGCGCGCCCACGCCGCTGCCGATGGCGATCTTGCCGCCGTCGATGCTTTCCAGGCCCGCGATCGAGCGCAGCAAGGTGCTCTTGCCGCAGCCGCTGCGCCCCACGATGGCGACGAACTCGCCCGCCTCCAGCTGCAGGTCGACGTCTTTCAGCACGGGGCGGCTGGTGTAGGACTTGCTCAGCTTCGTCAAGGCCAGCGGCACGCCGCGGCGCTGCAAGGGAACGGCGGGCGCCGTCTTCGCCTGCGGCGGCGCGCCGGCGGGATCGTATTGCACGAAATGGGACAAGAAGTCCGTTTCGATCTGGATGGGGGCGAGCAGCATGGTGTCCTCTTCAATCATTATCGGTAGGCGGGATTCCAGCGCAGGCAATGGCGTTCCAGCCCCCGCGAGAACAAATCGGCCAGCTTGCCCAGCAAGGCGTACAGCAAAATCCCCACCAGCACCACGTCCGTTTGCAGGAATTCGCGCGCATTCATGGTCATGTAGCCGATGCCGGCCTGCGCCGAGATGGTCTCGGCGACGATCAGCAGCACCCACACGAGACCCAGCGAG
The DNA here is from genome assembly GCF_036231865.1 of Janthinobacterium sp. P210005. Classification (NCBI taxonomy): domain Bacteria; kingdom Pseudomonadati; phylum Pseudomonadota; class Betaproteobacteria; order Burkholderiales; family Oxalobacteraceae; genus Janthinobacterium; species Janthinobacterium sp. P210005. The sequence goes on along the minus strand of NZ_JAZARC010000007.1, from coordinate 108,687 downwards.
AAGCGCACGCCCACCAGAATGGAGGGCATGGCGGCCGGCAGGATCACGTCGCGGTACAGGGGCCAGCCCGAAAGACCATAGCTTTTCGCCATTTCGATCAAGCCCTGGTCGGCCGAGCGGATGCCGTGGAAGGTGTTCAGGTAGACGGGAAAGAACACGCCGACGGCCAGCAAGAACAGTTTCGCCGTCTCGTCGATGCCGAACCACAGGATCACCAGCGGGATCAGGGCCAGGGCCGGGATGTTGCGCACCATTTGCAGGGTCGTGTCGAGCAGGGTTTCCGCGTGGCGGAAACTGCCCGTCAAGAGTCCCAGCAGCAGGCCCAGTCCCGCGCCGACGGTGAAACCGACCGTGGCGCGCCACAAGCTCGTTTTCAGGTGCAGCCACAATTCGCCCGACACGGCCAGGTGCCAGAAGGCTTTCGCCACGGCCCACGGCTCGGGCAAGATGCGGCTCGACAGCCAGCCCCACTGCGCCGCCAGTTGCCAGGCCAGCAGCAGTGCCACGGGCAAGGCCCACGGCGCCAGCGCATTGCGCCACAGCGTGCCGGGCAGACGCTTGGTGGTGAAAGTGGGGCCGGCGCCCATCTCAGGCCGCCTTTTTCTGCGGCGCGGCCGGCAAAATATTGCTGGCCATGACTTCGCCGAACGGTCCCGTCAGTGACTGCTCACCCACGGCCTTGCCCTTGCCCAGCAACGGGAATACCAGTTCGGCGAAGCGGTACGACTCTTCCAGGTGCGGGTAGCCGGAGAAAATGAAGGTGTCGATGCCCAGGTCCGCGTATTCCTGCATGCGCGCCACCACGGTCGGGCCATCGCCCACGAGGGCCGTGCCCGCGCCGCCGCGCACCAGGCCCACGCCGGCCCACAGGTTGGGCGACACTTCGAGCTTGTCGCGCCGCCCGCCATGCAGGGCCGCCATCCGTTGCTGGCCCACGGAATCCATCTTGCCGAACGCCGCCTGCGCCTTGGCGATGATGTCGTCGTCCAGGTGGCTGATCAGTTCATCGGCCGCGCGCCAGGCCGCCTCGTTGGTTTCGCGCACGATCACGTGCAGGCGGATGCCGAAGCGCACCGTGCGGCCTTTTTTCGCGGCGCGCGCGCGGATGTCCGCGATTTTCTCGGCAACCGCGGCGGGCGGCTCGCCCCACGTCAGGTACACGTCCATCTGCTCGGCCGCCAGTTCATGCGCGGGCTCCGACGAGCCGCCGAAGTACAGGGGCGGGTATGGCTTCTGCACGGGCGGATACAGGGTTTTCGCGCCCTTCACCTGGATATGCTTGCCCTCGAAATCGTAGCCGGCCGCGCCGCCCTCGCCCGCCAGGGTGGCGCGCCACACCTTGATGAATTCATCGGAGATTTCATAGCGCTTGGCGTGGTCGGCAAACAGGCCGTCCGCTTCCAGTTCTCCCTGGTCGCCGCCCGTGACGACGTTGATCAGCAGGCGCCCGTTCGACAGGCGGTCGAAGGTGGAGGCCATGCGCACGGCCAGGCCCGGCGTGGACAGGCCGGGGCGGATGGCCACGAGGAATTTGAGCTTTTGCGTCACGCTGATCAGGGACGAGGCCACCACCCACGCATCTTCGCAGGAGCGGCCCGTCGGCAGCAGCACGCCGTCGTAGCCCAGGGTATCGGCGGCCACGGCCACCTGGCGCAGGTAATCGGCATCGACGGGGCGCGCGCCCTGCGACGTGCCCAGGTAGCGGCTATCGCCGTGGGTAGGGATGAACCAGAAGACATTCAATGACATGGTGCGCTTTCCTTTGCTTGTTTATTTTGTGCTGGTGGCCAGCTGGCGCGCCGGCAGCAGCGCGTCCTTGACGACGATCGGTTTCGGGATCAGCTTCAGGCTGGAAAAGGCATCGGCTACCCTTTGCTGCGAGGCGATCACGTCGACCGACACGGGTTTGACGCCATACGCATAGCGCGAGGCGGCCAGCGCCACGACATCCTTGCCCAAGCCCGTCTGCGCGGCGAGAATCGTCGCCACCTCATCCGGGTTGTTGCGGCCCCAGTCATCGACCTTGGCCACCTCGTCGAGCACGATGCGCAGGATCTCGGGATTTTTTTCCGCATACGTGCGCGAGGCAAGATAAAACTGGTAGTTCGTCACCAGGCCCTTGCCGTCGGCCAGCACGCGGGCGCCCAGCTGCTTTTCGGCGGCCGCCAGGAACGGATCCCAGATGGCCCAGGCATCCACGCTGCCCCGTTCGAAGGCGGCGCGCGCATCGGCCGGCGGCAGGAACACGGGCTGGATGTCGGCGTAGGCGACGCCGGCCTTTTCCAGCGCCTTCAATAACAGGTAATGCACGTTCGAGCCCTTGTTCAGGGCGATTTTCTTGCCCTTCAAGTCAGCCAGGGTACGCAGGCCGGAACCCTTGGGCACGACGATGGCTTCGCTGGCGGGCGACGCCGGCTCATTGCCGACGTACACCAGGTTGGCGCCGGCCGCCTGGGCAAAGATCGGCGGCGCCTCACCCACCGTGCCGAAATCGATGCTGCCCACGTTCAGGCCTTCCAGCAGCACGGGACCGGCCGGGAACTCCGTCCACTTCACGCCCACGCCCTGCTCGGCCAGGCGTTTTTCCAGGGTGCCGCGCCCCTTGAGCAAGGTCAATGTGCCGTATTTCTGGTAGCCGATGCGCACCTCGCCTTTGGCTTGCACTTCCCCCTTGGCTTGCGCCTGCGCCGCGACCGGCATGCCGGCCGCCATCACGCCGGCGACGGCAGAAAACAGCAAACCCAGGGTGGTACGGCGCGAGAGTCGTTGTGCGTGGCGGTGTGTCATGGCAGTTCCTTGGTCGGTGAATAATCAGGCGGCTTGATACTGGGGCGCGTAAGGCTGGTCTTGCAGCGAACGCACGGGGACAGAAATATCGGCGGGCGCGGGCGGGCGCTGCCCCTGCAGCACGAACAGGCCGGTGGAGAGTTCCTCGATGCCCGCCTGCACGCGTTCGGCAATCGGCGCATCCAGGCTCAGGCCCCGTTCTTCGTGCCACGCCAGTTGCTGCGCATTCGCGTAGATGCTGGTGAAGACTTGCTTGGCGCCCAGCGCATGCAGCACGGGACGCAGCGCGTAGTCGAGCGCCAGGGTGTGGGCATGGCCGCCGCCCGTGGCCAGCGGCAGCACCAGCTTGCCGGCCAGGCCATCTTGCGGCAGCAGGTCGAGGAAGGCTTTCAGCAACCCTGTATACGACGCCTTGTAGATGGGCGTGGCAATCACGATGGCGTCGGCGTCGGCCACGGCGCGCACGGCGCGGGCAATCGCCGCGTCGTCGTAGTCGGCCAGCAGCAAGGCGCGCGCCGGCAAATCGCGCACATGCAGCTTGGCGTAGCTGTGGCCCTGCAGCGCCAGCTGTTCGCCGATATGCAGCAGCAGGCGGCTGGAACTCGAGGGGAGTTGCGGGCTACCGCCCAATAACAAGATGCTCATGTGATGCCCGTCCCTGTAGGTTGTCGGATTGGAGTTGCTCGGATGCTTGCAGCCTATCGCCATCAGCAGTCCGGCAAAACGAATGCTTTCGCGCTTCGATATGCGTTTTTCGACTATCCGGGCCTGACGCCCCGCAAGCGGAGGCGCCGGCTCCCGCGCGGCTTTTTTCGCATATGCATGCGCGGTTTTCTTCGTGTACGGCGCACGCCTGGCGGTGCAATATCGGCGTCATCGTCTTTCTGGAATGTCACCCATGTCTAGCGTTTTTCTCCATGCCGCCCGTCCCCAGCCGCCTGTGCCGGAACCCCTGCAGGACGCCATCCGCATCGCAACAAAGCTGGCCGCGCGCCTGGCTGAAACGGCCAATGCCCGCGACCAGGCCGGCGGGCACGCGGCGCAGGAACGCGAATGGCTGCGCGAATCGGGTCTGCTGACTTTGTCCATTCCCGTGGAATTCGGCGGCCAAGGCGCGTCCTGGCCCCTCGTGTACCAGGTAATCCGCATCCTGGCGCGGGCCGACAGCGCGCTGGCGCATGTCTTCGGCTTCCACCATTTGCAGCTGGCCGGCCTGCAGCTGTATGGCAGCGCGCAGCAGCAGCGCCGCCTGCTCGCCTTGACCGTCGACGAGCGCCTGTTCTGGGGCAATGCCTTGAATCCCCTCGACAAACGGGTCACCGCGGCCGACAGCGACGACGGTTTCACCCTCGACGGCATCAAGAGCTTTTCTTCCGGTTCGGTCGGTTCCGACTGGCTGACCGTCTCGGCCTGGCACGCGCCCACGCAGACGGCGCTAATCGCCGCCCTGCCCACGCGCCAGGATGGCGTGACCGTGCAGGCGGATTGGGACGCCTTCGGCCAACGCCAGACGGACAGCGGCAATGTGCATTTCCAGGCGGTGGCCCTGCCGCGCGAACTGGTGCTGCAGGCGCCCGCGCAGGCCGCCACGCCGCAAGCCACCGTGCGCTCGCAGATCGCCCAGCTGATCATGGCCAACCTGTACCTTGGCATCGCCGAAGGCGCGTTCGAGGCGGCGCGCCGCTACACGGACGAACAGGCGAAAGCCTGGTTTGCCTCGGGCGTGGCCAAGGCAACGGAAGACCCTCTGGTACAGCACCGCTATGGCCAGCTGTGGCTCTTGCTGCGCCCCGCGCAAGTGCTGGCCGACGCGGCGGCGCAGGAACTGGAAAAAGTATTCCGCAAGGGCGCGCTGGTGACGGCGCGCGAACGGGGCTTGCTGGCCGTCGCCGTGGCCGAAGCCAAGTGCCTGGCGCACCAGGCGGGACTGGAGATCAGCAGCCAGATGTTCGAACTGACGGGCGCCCGCTCCACCTCGGCCCAATACGGCTTCGACCGCTACTGGCGCAACGTGCGCGTGCATACCCTGCACGACCCCATCGACTACAAGCTGCGCGACCTGGGACGCTTTGCCTTGAATGGCACCGTACCCGAGCCGACGGCGTATTCCTGATTCACCCACCAAGGAGCCACCATGACCATCGCCCGCCGCAGCATCCTCCTCAGCGCCCTGACCCTGGCCTTGACGGCCACCTTCGCCCACGCCAAGGACCCGAAGGACATCACCATCGGCACCAGCGCCGGGCCGTACGCGGACCAGATCAAGCTGGGCATCAAGCCCATCCTGGAAAAGCAGGGCTACAAGGTCAAGCTGGTGGAATTCAACGACTACATCCAGCCGAACTTCGCGCTGGCCGAAGGTTCGCTGGACGCCAACGTCTTCCAGCACATCGTCTACCTGAAGAAATTCGCGCTGGAGCACAAGCTGGCCCTGACGGACCTGATCACGATCCCCACGGCGCCGATCGCCATCTACAGCAAGAAGCACAAGACCCTGGACGACGTGAAGGAGGGCACGACGGTGGGCTTGCCGAACGATCCGACCAACCAGGCGCGCGCGCTGGTGCTGCTCGACCAGCTGGGCTGGATCAAGCTGCGCGCCAGCTTCGACCCCGTGCGCGCGTCGGAAAAGGATATCGCCGTCAACACGAAGAAAATCAAGCTGCTGCCGCTGGAAGCGGCGCAGCTGCCACGCTCGCTGGGCGACACCGACTACGCCTTCATCAACGGCAATTACGCGCTGGCGTCAGGGCTGAAGCTGACGGATGCGCTGGTGGCCGAGAAAATCTCGCCCAACTACATCAACCTGGTGGCCATCCGCACAGCGGACAAGGACAAGCAGTTCGCGAAAGACCTGGCGGCCGCCTACCGTTCGCGCGAATTCCTCGACATCACGAACAAGCACTTTGCCGGCTACTCGAAACCCGATTACCAGCAAGCCTTGCAGACGGCGGCCAAATAAGCCATGGCCAAGTCGATACGCTTCAACGCCTTCCAGATGAATACCGTCGGTCACCAGTCGCCGGGCCTGTGGACGCATGCGCGCGACCGCAGCCACCGCTATACCGATCCCGAACACTGGACGGAACTGGCGCAACTGCTGGAAGCGGGCCTGTTCGACGCGGTTTTTCTCGCCGACGTGCTGGGCGTGTATGACGTGTACCGGGACAGCCTCGATGCAGCCCTGGAACACGGCGTGCAGGTGCCGCTGAACGACCCGCTGGCGCTCGTGCCCATCATGGCGCAGGCCACCACGCACCTGGGCTTTGGCGTCACCTGCGCCCTCACCTACGAGCACCCGTACACGTTCGCGCGCCGCATTTCCACCCTCGATCACCTGACGAAAGGGCGCATCGGCTGGAATATCGTCACCGGCTACCTCGATAGCGCGGCGCGCAACCTGGGCTTGAGCCAGCAGCTGGGCCACGACGAGCGCTACGACCTGGCCGACGAATACCTGGACGTCGTCTACAAACTGTGGGAAAAAAGCTGGGACGACGACGCCGTCGTCAACGACAAGGCGCGCGGCATCTATGCCGATCCGGCCCGCGTGCATCCGATCAACCATGCCGGGCGCCACTACCAGGTGCCCGGCATCCATTTGTGCGAGCCGTCGCCGCAGCGCACCCCCCTGCTGTACCAGGCGGGCACCTCGCCGCGCGGCACGCGCTTCGCGGCGCGCCATGCGGAAGCCACCTTTGTCAGTGGCCCCAGCAAGACAGTCGTCAAGCGTTATGCCGATGACTTGCGCGCCGCCGTGCGGCAAAGCGGGCGCGATGGCGACGCATTGCTGATCTACGCGCAAGCGCTGGTCATCACGGGCGCCACGGAAGAAGAAGCGCGCGCCAAGCATGCCGATTACCTGCGCCACGTGAATATCGAGGCGGCCCTCGTGCTGCTGTCCGGCTGGACGGGCGTCGATTTCAGCCGCTACCCGCTCGACGCCACCATCGAGTACATTGACTCCCCGGCCGGCCGCTCGGCGCTGGCCTCGTTCAGCCAGGCCGACCCGGACCGCCGCTGGACGGTGCGCGAAGCAGCCGAATACATCGGTCTGGGCGGACGCGGCCCCGTCATCGTCGGCGACGCGCGCCAGGTGGCCGACCAGCTGGAAAGCTGGCTCGATGAAACGGGGATCGACGGTTTCAACCTCGCCTTCGCCGTGGCCCACGACAGCATGGCCGACGTGGTGCAATACATCGTGCCGGAACTGCAGCGGCGCGGCCGCTACCGCACCCATTACGAGGAAGGCAGCCTGCGCCACAAGGTCTTCGGCCAGGGCCCGCGCCTGCCCGCCGATCACGCGGGCCGCCAGGTCAGCATCGCCCCCGCCGACGCCGCCCTGGCAGCGGCCTGACGCATCAGATTTCCCACTCAAGGACACCATGAAACGCAGAACCATCTTGCAACTGGCCGCCAGCGGCGCCACCACCGCCGCCTTGCCCGGCCTCGCCCGCGCCGCCACGCAAGCGCCCCTTAAGGAGCTGCGCCTCGACTACGCCTATTATTCGCCCACCAGCCTGGTGCTGCGCCGCTTCGGCTGGCTGGAAGACGCGTTCAAGCCGGACGGCACCAGCATCAAGTGGGTGCTCAGCGCGGGCAGCAACCGCGCACTCGAATACCTGAACGCCAACAGCATCGACATCGGTTCGAGCGCGGGCCTGGCCGCCCTGCTGGCGCGCGCCAATGGCAACCCTATCCGCGCGCCGTATATTTTTTCGCGTCCCGAATGGACGGCGCTGGTGGTGCGCAAGGATAGCCCCATCCGCAGTCTCGCCGACTTGAAGGGCAAGAAGGTGGCCGCCACCAAGGGCACCGACCCGTATCTGTTCCTGCTGCGCGCATTGAAGACGGCGGGCCTCAAGCGCGGCGACATCGAACACGTCAGTCTGCAGCATGCCGATGGCCGCGCGGCGCTGGAACAGGGCAAGGTCGATGCCTGGGCCGGGCTCGATCCCCACATGGCCGCCAGCGAACTGGAAGCGGGGTCGCGCCTGATCTACCGCAACGTGGCCTTCAACACCTACGGCTTCCTGAACGTGCGCGAGGACTTCCTGGCCAGCCGCCCCGCCGAAGTGGGCAAGGTGATACAGGCCTACGAGCGGGCGCGCGCCTGGATACGCGCAAATCCGGCAGAGGCGGCGAAAATCCTGTCGGAAGAAGCCAAGGTCAGCCTGCCGGTGGCGCTGCTGCAGGTGAAACTGCGCAGTGACTTCAGCAATCCGCAGCCGTCGAACGAGCATGTGAAAGCCCTGCTGGTGGCCGCGCCCATCCTCGCCGAGGAAGCGCTGGTCAAACCCGGCGCCGACGTGAACCGCGCCATCGCGGACCTGGTCGACACGCGCTTCGCCGCGCCCTTCATCAGCAAGGCGTAGACGCTCATGGCCAGAGACACGCTCGCCGCGCCGGCACCGGCCCACGACACGGGCGTCCGGCACAAGCTCTTTCGCCCGCCCTTGCCACGCGCGGCGCTGGGCCTGCTGCTGCCCGCCTTGGCGCTGCTGGCAGCGGAACTGGGCGTGCGCACGGGCGCCATCCCCGCCAACCTGCTGCCTGCGCCCAGCGACATCGGCGCCACCATCGCCGAACTGGCGCACCAGGGCCTGGCCGGCCATGTGCTGGCCAGCACCGCGCGCGTGGCCATCGGCTTTGCGGGCGGCGCGCTGCTGGCCATCGTGCTCGGTGCGGCGGTGGGCTTGAACCGCACTGCGGAGGCGCTGCTCGATCCCACGTTCCAGGCCCTGCGCGCCATTCCCTCGCTGGCCTGGGTGCCCTTGCTGCTGCTGTGGCTAGGCATCGATGAAGCGCCTAAACTGGTCCTGATCGGCATCGGCGCCTTCTTCCCCGTGTACATGGGCGTGGCGTCGGGCATCCGCGACGTGGACCGCAAGTTGATCGACGCGGCCCGTTTATACCGTTTGAGCCGCCCCGCGCTGGCGCGGCGCGTGCTGCTGCCGGCCGCGCTGCCGGCCATTTTCACGGGTTTGCGCAACGGTTTGAGCCTGGCCTGGATGTTCATGGTGGCGGCAGAACTGATCGCCGCCAGCCAGGGCCTCGGCTACCTGCTCAGCGACGGGCGCGAAACAAGCCGCGCCGACATTGTGCTCGCGGCCATCGTGCTGCTGGCCGTGCTGGGCAAGGCCAGCGACAGCCTGATGCAGCGCCTGGAAACCCGCTTGCTCGCCTGGCGCGACAGCTATGCCACTTCCTGACGAAAGCCCCCACGCATGACTGCCCTGCTCGACATTGCCATCCATGACAAAGCCTATGGCCTGCGGCGCGTGCTGCATAACCTGCAATTGCAGCTGCGCCAGGGCGAGATCGTCAGCCTGATCGGCGCCAGCGGCTGCGGCAAGAGCAGCCTGCTGTCCATCGTGGCCGGTCTCGATACGGACTTTCGCGGCACCGTGCGCCTCGACGGCAAGCTGCTGGCGGGAGTGCATGCTGACATCGGCCTGATCTTCCAGGAACCGCGCCTGTTTCCCTGGCTGACAGTGGCGCAAAACATCGCCTTCGGCCTCGGTCCCAAAGGCGAAGACGATCCCAGGGTCGCGCAATTGCTGGAGGAAGTAGGCTTGCAGGGCCATGCGGACAGCCTGCCCAAGCAGCTGTCGGGCGGCCAGGCGCAACGCGCGGCGATTGCCCGCGGCCTGTTTGGCCAGCCCCGCATCCTGCTGCTGGACGAACCATTTTCCGCCGTCGATGCTTTTACGCGCATGAAGCTGCAAGACTTGCTGGCCGCCGTCACCGCGCGCCATGGCCTGAGCGTGCTGCTGGTGACGCACGATATCGATGAAGCGCTGTACCTGAGCGACCGCATCGTCATGCTCGACACGCGCGCCGGACCGCCACGCGCCCAATACGACGTGGCCGCGCCCCGGCCCCGCCTGCGCACACCAGCGGCGCAGGCGCAATTAAAAGAGGCCATCCTCGGCGAACTGCACGCCGCGCACGCGATCTGAGGCTTGCGCGGCGGCGCCAGTGACAAGTCTTGTCATTCATGTTAGCTTGCCATGTTGAAAACATACAGGCGGCGACGTGCACCTTCCTTCCCTTCCCATCCTCGCCATCCTGGCCCTCGGCCACCTCGCTGCGCACGCCGGCACGCAGGCTGACGCGGCGCCGGCGGAAACCGGCCAGTCCATCCACATCAACAGCATCCGCAATCCGGAACTGAAATCGTACCGCGTGATGGCGGCCGGCCTCGATGCCTTCGATGAATACCATGCGCTGGCGCCCGGGGCGCGCGAAGTGCGCTTCAAACTGGTCGCGGGCAGCCGCGCGCCGGCGGACGCCATGCAGGACCTGGCCTTGCGCATCGCCGGCAACGAAACCTCGATTGCGCTGCCCCTGGCCGCCGACGGCAGTTTCACGCTGCCGCGCAGCGCGCAGGCCGACAGCGAGGACGCGGACCTGGTCACCAACAAGAAAAAGGGCAATTACCGCTGGCAGCCGTCCATTCACAGCGACGGCGTGCCGGCCGGCATGCGCCGCCTGGGCGACCTGCGCCTGCAATGCCAGGTGACGATTGCCATCGCCAAGAAAGAGATACCGTTCTGGGTACGCACCCTGGTCGGCACCCTGCTGCGCACCACCGACTGGTGCTCCGCCGAGCAGCTCAAGTTGGGCACCCGCAGCGATGTGCCTCTCGCCAGCGCCACCCTGCTCGATGGCGAGCGCCGCATCGCCCTGAAGGTGGAAAAGGAAGGCCGCTCCTTCCTGTCGCCCATCGGCGACACCCGCTATGCGGACGATACCCTGATCGAACTGGTCTACCAGCAGGATGCCGCCGGCGCGCCGTCCGCCGCCCCTTAGCGTTTGCGTCCAGCCCCGTTCCATGTCAGCATATGCCACCCTGGCACCACGGATAAGGATCGCAATGCCCCCCACTCTTACGCGCGCGCTGGCACTGGCGCTGCTGGCAGGCCATGGCTCCCTGGCATCGGCGCAGGCGCCAGTCACGCCGCCGACGCCTGGCTGCGACATCTGCGCCACCTGGAATGCGGACCAGGCGCCGTTCCGCATCTTCGGCAATACCTATTATGTGGGCGTAAAAGGCCTCAGTTCCGTGCTGGTGACGTCGCCGCAGGGCCACGTGCTGATCGACGGCGGCTTGCCGGAATCGGCGCCCAAGATCATCGCCAATATCGGCACGCTGGGTTTTCGCATCGAGGACGTCAAGCTGATCCTCAATTCGCACGGCCATATCGACCATGCGGGCGGCCTGGCCGAACTGCAGCGGCGCAGCAATGCGCTGGTGGCCGCCAGCCCGTCGGCGGCGCTGGACCTGGCGTCGGGCGAAGTGGGGCCGGACGACCCGCAATACCACGCGCTGCCCAAGTACCCGCCCGTCAAGGACATGCGCCTGGCGCGCGACGGCGGCCAGTTCAACGTCGGTCCCGTCAACCTGACGGCGCACGCCACGCCTGGCCACACGCCCGGAGGCTTGAGCTGGACGTGGCAATCGTGCGACGGCCCCCGCTGCCTGAACATGGTCTATGCGGACAGCCTCAACGCCGTCTCGCGTCCCGGCTTCAAGTTCAGCGCCAGCAGCGAGTATCCGAACGCGGTGGCGGACTTGCGCCGCAGCTTCGAGACCCTGGAAAAACTGCCTTGCGACGTGCTCATTTCCGCGCATCCGGAGGCTGCACAGTTGTGGGAGCGGCTGGAGGCGAGCGCCACGGCCGGCAGCGACGCCTTTGTCGACCCGCAAGCCTGCCGCGCCTATGTGGCGGCGGCGCGCACCGTGCTCGACTCCCGGCTGGAACAGGAAAAGCAGCAGTGAACTTGCCAATGAGCTTGTCAACCGTGCACGCTGGCGCAGCGCCGATCTGCTACGCTGGCGCCATTCATTTAAAGAAGGAACCGCCATGTTCAAACTCGCCAGCCTGATTCCCCTCGCCGCCATCGTCGCCATCACCGCCGGCTGCGCGCAAACACCGGTGCGCAGCGACGCTGCCGCCGCCGCGCCAAGCGCCACCTCGCCAGCCAAGCCGGCGCCCAAGCTGACGGGCACGCAGTGGAAGCTGAAGGAATTGAAGGGCAAACAAGTGGTGCGCAAGGCGCCCGAGCAGCGCGAAGTGACCCTGCTGCTGGCTGAAGGCCGCGCCAGCGGCAACAGCGGCTGCAACCAGATGATGGGCGGCTACACCAGCGATGGCGTCAGCACCTTGAACTTTGGACAACTGGCAGGCACCATGATGATGTGCCAGCCGCAGGACATGGACCTGGAACGCCTGCTGCTGACCACCCTGGGCGAAGTCAATGGCTACCGCTACGCCGACCAGGAATTGCTGTTGCTGAAGGATGGCGTGCCCGTGGCGCGCTATGAAGCGCTGACGGTAAAGTAAGGTCATCACAAAGCCAGGAACCCTCTCCTGGCGCGAAGAGTGCCCGAAAAACGTTCAGGGCAAGGCGCAACGCCGCCATGGACGTTTTCTCGGCCACTATTCAATCGTTGCGCATCTGCGCCTGCGATACATTGCTTTCTGGCGGCACGCTCTGCGTCAGCCACACATTCCCCCCGATGGTCGATCCCGCGCCGATGGTGATGCGCCCCAACACGGTTGCGCCCGCGTAAATCACCACGTCATCCTCGACGATGGGGTGGCGCGGCGTGCCCTTGATCAGCGCACCGCTGGCATCGGCTGGAAAACGCTTGGCGCCCAGGGTGACTGCCTGGTACAGGCGCACGCGCTGGCCGATGATGGCCGTCTCGCCGATCACCACGCCCGTGCCGTGGTCGATGAAGAAGGAGGCGCCGATATGCGCGCCCGGGTGGATGTCGATGCCCGTCAAGGTGTGCGCGATGTCGGCGATCAGGCGCGCCAGGAATGGCGCGCCGAGGGCGTGCAGCCGGTGCGCCAGGCGGTGGTACAGGATGGCGATGGTGCCCGGGTAGCACAGCATGATCTCGGCCACCGAGGTGGCGGCCGGGTCGCCCGCGTAGGCGGCCTGCACGTCCGACACCAGCAGGGCGCGGATATCGGGCAGGCTGGCGGCGAAGGCGCGCGTGATGTCGCGCGCCTGCTGCGCCAGGGCCGCATCGTCGCTGGCGCCATCGCCTTCATCGCCGGCCGGCACGGAAAAGAGCAGGCCGCGCCGCACCTGTTCGCTGAGGCGGTTCAGGGTGGTGTTGAGGGTGTCGCCGACAAAATAATCGATGCTTTCGTCCGTCAGGTTGGGCCGCCCGTAATGCGTGGGGAACAAGGCTGCCGACAGGCCGTTGACGATGGTGGTAAGGGCTTCGCGCGACGGCAGTTCGCGCACCCTGCCGTTATGGCGGATCTTGTGCTTGTCTTCGCGCGAGCTGCGCAAGGCCTGAATCACGGGCCCCAGGTTCCACTGGGCCGTGTCGTCGGCGGGCGCCGCGGGATAAATGCTGTGCATGGCGTATCACTTCCAGAAAACGGCAAACAAGCCGGGTCGCCCCAGCTTAGCGGCGGCGGCAAGCGATGCAAACGATGAATTTCAAGATTCCATATGCGAAAAACACATATGGATGGCAAAAAGGCCGGCGCCAAACCTGATTCCGGTCACTAGCGTAAAATGACGGACTAACAAAAACACTCTTCAACATGACTAAATTATTAACATGGATTTTGGCGGGCCTGGCGATGGTCGGACCGCTTGCAATTGACACCTATCTGCCGTCTTTCCCCGCCATCGCGCATGATTTCAATGCCAGCCCCCTGCTGGTGCAGCAAACCCTGAGCTTTTTCCTGTTCACGTTCGCCTTCATGATGCTGTTTTACGGCACCCTGTCCGACTCGTTCGGCCGCCGCCCCGTCATTCTCGTCTCGCTGGTGCTGTATGTGATCGCCTCCGTGGGCGCCGCGCTGGCGCCGTCGCTGGGTTGGCTTCTGGCCTGGCGCGTGCTGCAAGGCCTGTCGGCGGGCGCCGGTTCCGTGATCGGCCGCGCCATCGTGCAAGACCGCTATTCGGGCGCCGCCGCGCAGAAAATCCTCTCGCACATCATGATGGTGTTCGCGCTGGCGCCGGCCATCGCGCCCGTGCTGGGCGGCTGGCTGCAGGTGGGCCTGGGCTGGCGCTGGATCTTCTGGTTCCTGACGGCCTTCGGCGTGCTGATGTTCGTCGTCGTCTGGCGCGCGCTGCCGGAAAGCTTGCCGAAGGAACAGCGCCACGCCTTCCACCTGGGCGACATCGCCGTCAATTACTGGAAAGTGCTGTGCCACCGCCAGTTCCTGCTGCTGTCGACGGCCATCGGCGCCGCCTTCGGCGGCTTCGCCCTGTACATCGGTTCGGCCGCCTACTTCATCATCAACATCCTGCACCTGCCGGAAACGGCGTTCGCCTGGCTGTTCATTCCATTAATTAGCGGCATGGTGTTCGGTTCGGCCCTGTCGGCGAAAATCGCCCACCGCTACAGCCAGCGCCAGATGATCTGGACCGGCTTCATCCTGATGCTCATCGCCGCGCTGGTCAACATCGGCTACAACTACTTCTTTGCCGCCGAAGTGCCGTGGGCTGTGCTGCCATTGTTCTTCTACTCGTTCGCCCTGTCGATCGCCATGCCGCCGATGACCTTGATGGCCCTGAACCACTTCCCCAACAACAGCGGCCTGGCTTCGTCGATGCAGTCGTTCATCCAGATGCTGCTGTTCGCGCTGGTGTCGGGCTTGGTGGCGCCACTGCTGTTCGACAGCGCCCTGAATCTGGCGTATGGGGTGATGGCGGGATTGTTGGTGAGTTTGCTGTGCTGGGTGTTTGCGCAGGGCGGGAAAACGGAAGCGGTCAAGCAGTAGCTTTTACAGCGGATTTTTCAGGTCGGAAGCACCTGAAAAACGTTCAGGACAAGGCGCCGTGCCGCAGGCAGTACGCTAGTACGGCAAGGCACGGCAACGCAGTCATGGACGTTTTCTCAGGCGCTCCTCAAGGCCAGGGGGCAGGCGTCACATCCAGATACTGCGCCCCACCCTGCTCCGGCTCAGCCGCATCGCGCGTAGTTGGCTGGTTCAGGGAACCGGCCGGCGAACGCAGGCTCAAGATTTCCTTGCGCGCCTCGACGAAGTCGGCGGAACTGAGCGGGTGTTCCTGGTCGGGCCAGTGGCTGACGGCCCATTCCTGCAAGGTTTCAAAGCGCCGCCACAGTTCCGCGATGAACTCGCGGCGCGCTTCTTCCAGCTGTTCCGGTGTCTTTTCAATTGCTTCGCTGATATTGACTTCCATGGCCGTTCCCTCGCTGACAAGTTGTCTTGCCAGACTACGCAGGGATCAGCCAGGCGTCTGTTCGCGAACGAACACAGAAACTATTCGGGCATCTTGCGAAAGCCCACGGCCAGGCGGTTCCAGGTATTGATGGAGCCGATGGCCAGGGTCACATTGACCATTTCCGCCGGCGTCAACTGTTCCGCCAGCGCCGCATACACGTCATCGGGCGCCTGGCTTTGCGGCAGCAGGGTCAGCGCTTCCGTCCAGGCCAGCACGGCCCGCTCGCGCGGCGTGAAGAACGGCGTTTCGCGCCAGACGGACACGGCATACAGGCGGCGCTCCGTTTCGCCCGCCTTGCGCGCGTCGCTCGTGTGCATGTCCACGCAAAAGGCGCAGCCATTGATTTGCGAGGCGCGCAGGCGGATCAGCTCGAGCAGCGAGTGTTCCACGCCCAGCCTGGCAATCGCTGCTTCCAGCGCGTACATGGCCTTGACGGCGTCCGGCGAAGCTTGTGTAAAATCGAGTCGTTGCTGTGTCATGATGCATTCCTTGAGGGAGTAGAGATGCACCATTGTAGTAGCCCAGGAACAGCACGCGGCAGGCCAATCCCCCCGAAAAACAGCAGACCACCAGCAGATACTCCATGGAATTACATATCCTGATCGACGGCACGCGCGACCTGGGCGGCCAGCTGTACCGCCAGCTCAGCGAGGCCATCCGCTCGGGCCGGCTGACGGATGGACAGCAATTGCCCCCCTCGCGCCTGCTGGCCAGCCAGCTGGGCCTGTCGCGCAAGACGGTGTCCGACGTGTATGACAAGCTCGGTTATGAAAAGCTGCTGGTCGGCAAAGTGGGCGTGGGCAGCTTCGTGCAGACGCCGCACGCGTCGCCGCAGCGCCGCCACGCCAGCACGCCCCTGGCCAGCGCGCAGCGCATCGCCCGCTGGGAAGCGACGCCCACGCCCTTGCGCCGCGCCAGCCAGGAAGAGCCGGCGCGCTACGCCTTCATCGGCGGGCGCGCCACGCCCGCGCACTTCCCGCAGGATGAATGGCGCGCCTGCATGCTGCACGCGCTGCGCCAGGGTGGCCAGGCACGCGGCCGCTATGGCCCGGTCGCCGGCTTGCCGGCCTTGCGCGCGGCGATCGCCGGCCATGCCGCTTTCAGCCGCGGCATCCATTGCACCGAGGAACAAGTGCTCGTCACCAGCGGCGCGCAGCAAGCCCTGCACCTGCTGGCGCTGACCTTGCTGGAAGCAGGCGACACGGTTGCCGTGGAAGAACCCGGCTACCCGGTGGCGCGCGCCGTATTCGCCAGCCAGGGCGCCCGCGTGGTGGGCATCGACGTGGACGAGGATGGCCTCATCGTCGGACAAATCCCGGACGGCACGCGGCTGATCTATGTCACGCCCGCGCATCAATTTCCGCTGGGCATGCCGATGAGCATGGCGCGCCGCCATGCCTTGCTGGAACGGGCGCAGCAGCTGGGCGCCATCATCATCGAGGACGACTACGACAGCGCCTTCCGTTACGAAGGCCGGCCCGAAGATTCCCTGCAAAGCATGGACCGCTACGGCGTCGTCGCGCATGTGGGCAGCTTTTCCAAGATCATGCTGCCAGAATTGCGGCTCGGCTATGTTGTGCTGCCGCAAGCTATCGTGGCCGCCGTGGAAACGGTGAAATACCTGAGCGATTGCCACACGGCCAGCCTGGGCCAGCATGCGCTGGCCAAGTTCATCAGCGACGGCCATCTGCTGCGCCATATCCGCCGCTGCCACGATATCTATGCGGGGCGGCGCGAGCGGCTGCAGCACTGGTTCAACGGCCCGCTGGCGCCGTGGTTCCGCCTGGTGCCCGCCAGCGCCGGCTTCCACGTGGCGGCCCTGGCCCAGGCGCCGCTCGATATCGCCGAATTGCTGCGCCGCGCGCGCCTGGCCGACATCAGCCTGTATGCGCTATCGGGCTTTTATCACGGCGTGGCACGCCACGCAGGCCTGTTCCTCGGCTATGGCGCCATCGACAAGCTCGATATCGACACGGCGCTGGCCCAGGTGCTGGCGATCCTGCAAGAGATCGCTCCCCTGCCCCTCAGCGCGGTTGCCAACGATAGTGTCCCGTGATGGGATAGCTGAATAGAATATTTTCCTCGCGCGCGCCTTCGCCGATGTTGTGGATGATGAGCGGCACGCCGCCCCACGACTGCTTGTCGCTGACGATGCCGATGTGCGTGAGGTTGCGCGGCAGGCGCCAGGTGACGATGTCGCCCGCGCGGTAAGCGTTCGCTTCCTTGCTTGGCGGCAAGCTGGTGCCATGGCGGGCAAAGTAGGTGCCCAGGTTCGGCACGCGCCGGTGGTCGATATTGCGGTCCGGCCCCTTCATCTGCCAGCGCCCCTGCTGCTGGTACACCTGCCACGCCTTGCGCATGTCTTCGTGCACCAGCACCTGCAAATCCTGCCCCAGCTGGCGGTAGGCGCGCACCACCACGTCCGTGCACACGCCCCGTTCCAGCGGTACGTCGCCGCCCGGATAGGCGAGCCGTTCGTAGCGCGGGTCGTACTGCAGGGTCACGCCCACCTGCTTGCGGGCGGCGACGACGAGGGCTTGCGGGGTGGCAGGAATGGCCGAGGCCAGCATGGGCGCCAGGGCAAGCATCAGGATGGAGAGCAGTTTAATTGGCATCAACGTCAATGGTCGGATGGAAATGCCAACTTTACCGCAGCAGCAAGGAAAACGGCGGACGCTTAGACCCCGGCCAGCTGCGCCAGGTGGGCAGGAAAATCCACGGCCGGTCCCGCCGCATTGATGGTGTCGAAGTAATCGTGCCAGCCCGTGGCGGCAATGCCGGCCAGCAAGGCATCCAGTGCCGCCTCATCCGGGAAGCGCCAGACGGCATAAAATTGCTGGGCAGCCCCATGCAGCTTGCCGCCATCGATGGCGCCCATGGCCAGCGCTTCCGCGCCCGTGCCGGACAAGGCCGCCATGCCGGCGCCCACCGTGCCGAAATACGCCTGGCGCGCGGCGCCATCGAGGGCCAGCCAGGCCGGTTTCGGACTGTACAGTTCCAACAGATAATGCATGTTTTCCTCCAAAAAGTTAAGCAAGCGAGCGTTGGGCGCGCTTGCAGATGCGTTGCGTGGCGGCATTGGCACTATCCTGCAGCCATTGCGCGCACAGGCTGCGCACCCAATCGGGCTGGCTCTTGGCCGCATCGTTGAGCCAGTTGGCCACGGAATCCTGTACGTAGACGGCCGGATCGGCGCGCAAGGCATGCAACACGGGCAAGGCCAGCTGCGGCTGTTCTTTTAACCGGCCAATATGCGCGCACCACACGCCGCGCGGGCGCAGCGCTTCGCAAGCGAAACGGCGCAGGCGTTCCGACGGGTCAGCCGTCCACGGCGCCAGCAAGGCAATGGCCTCGTCAAGGCTCTCCGCCAGATGGGGCCGCAGGGCCAGCCAGGCCCATTCGCGCACGCCGAAGTGCCCATCGTCGGCCAGCGGCCGCATGGCCGCCAGCCGTTGCGGCAAGGTCAGGCCAGCCTGCGCGGCGATGGCAAAGCAGACCCAGCCACGTACCGTGTCGGAGGCATGGGCTTGCAGCAGCGCCAGGTCGGCGTTGGCTTCCAGCAGCAATTGCGCCGCCAGCGCCATGCGCCGGGTGATACCGGCTGCGGCATGCTCATGCATCCGATCCAGCCGAGCGGCGCCGATAGCGGGCACGGCCGCAGCCAGCAACTGGGCGAAATCGATGGCCAGCCCTTCCGTCAGGGTGGCGCTGGCCACGCTTCCGCCGTTCAGCAGGGCCAGGCGCGCGGGAGCGATGTCGGCGACGCCGCGGCTCATGGCGCACCCTGCATTTCACCTCTATCCGTCTTGCGCCAGGCTTTTTCCAGCAGCGTACTCAGCAACTGCATTTCTTCCGGCGTGAAATCGGCAAACAGGCTGGCGATCCATTGCGCGTGTTCATCGACCAGGGTGGCAGCGGCTGCTTCTCCCTTGGCACTCAGGCGCACCAGCAGCTTGCGCCGGTCGGCCTGGTCCGCGTGGCGCGCCAGGAAACCGTCGCGTTCCAGGCCGTCGAGCAAGCCCGTGATGGTGCCGCGCGTCACGCCTGCCCGCTCGGCCAGTTCGTGCGGCGACAGTCCACCGGGCACGTCGCGCAGCAGGGACAGCAAGACGAACTTGCCTTCCGATAGTCCATGCCGGCCCAGGCGCGCGGCGCAATCGCCATCGATGGCGGAGGCAAGGCCCAGCACTTCAAAGCACAGGCGCAAGCGCGCCGTCGACTGCGCCATGTCGAGACCGCTGGCGCGGCGCTGCACGTCGCCCAGCAAGGCCGTGTATTTCTGTTTGAGCTTTATCATATGGCGCAATATAATATGGCGCCATATTAAATGTCAAATGGAAAACTGTGATGGTTTTCCTGTGCGTTTAGAAACGCGCCTTGTCCCTCGCCCAGGCAATGATGGCTTGCGCATCGATGGCGCCCGGCTGGCGCGCCACTTCCACGCCCCTGCGGAACAGGGCCAGCGTGGGAATGCTGCGGATATTGAAACGGCTGCCCAGGTCCGGCGACGCTTCCGTATTCACCTTGACGACGCGAAATGCGGGTTCCAGGGTCTTGGCGGCTTGCACATAGAATGGCGCCATGCTGCGGCACGGACCGCACCACGGCGCCCAGAAGTCGACCAGCACGGGAATGTCGCTGCGTTCGATATGCTTGAGGAAGCGGGCGCTGGCCAGGTCCACGGGCTGGCCAGTAAACAAATCCTTCTGGCACTTGCCGCACGTGGGCTGTTCGATCAGGCGCGCCGCCGGCAAGCGGTTGACGGCGTCGCAATGGGGGCACACGATGTGCAGGGAGTCTGGCGTGGTCGAGGTCATGGCATTCCTGGAAAGAGTGGCGTACAGTTGCCGGACATTTTACGGCGTATCGTGCAGCGCCGTCGGCACGCTGGCGGCACTTGTCCGCAGAGTCCACTATAGTGTGCTGAAACGTGTGATGAAACGGCGCGCACATTGCCGGGCCGGCCAAGGAAAACAATGCCTGATGTCGCAGAAAACATGCTATTGAGCACCGAACTCACTGTCGCCCTGCGCTTGCAGCGCGCCGCCTGCCTGGCCCACCCCGTGCCGACCCTGGCCGAACGCAAACGCGACCTGCACACCTTGCAGCGCTTCATCCGCGACCACAAGGACGCGTTGTGCGCGGCGATCAGCGCCGACTACGGCAACCGTTCCCAGCACGAAACCTTGCTGGCGGAAATCTTTCCCGCCATCGACGGCATCAACCACGTCCTTAAACATTTGAAAAAATGGATGCAGCCGCAGCGCCGCGGCGTGGACTGGCGCAATTTCCCTGGCGCCCGCAACCGCGTGATGCCGCAGCCGCTGGGCGTGGTGGGCGTCATCGTGCCATGGAATTTCCCCGTGAACCTGAGCCTGGTGCCCTTGACCTACATCTTCGCCGCCGGCAACCGCGCCATGGTCAAGATGAGCGAAAACTCGCGCCACCTGGCGCGGCTGCTGATCGACACCATGCCCGCCTACTTTCCACCGGAAAAGCTGCAGTTCTTTGACGAAACGGGCGGCGTTGGCATGGCTTTTTCGCAACTGCCGTTCGACCACCTGTTGTTTACGGGTTCCGGCCAGACGGGCCGCGCCGTCATGGCGGCGGCCGCGCGCAATCTGTGCCCCGTCACGCTGGAACTGGGCGGCAAGGCGCCGGCCATCGTCTGCGCCGATTTCGACGTGCGCACGGCAGCCGAGCGCATCCTGTTCGTCAAGTTCCTGAACGCGGGGCAAATCTGCACGTGCGTCGACCACGCCTGGCTGCCCGAGACCAGCATTCCTGCCTTCGTTGAACACGCACGCGCCATCGTGCCCACGCGCTACCCGCGGCTGGACACGCCCGACTACACCTCCATCATCGACGAGGCCGCCTTTGAACGCCTGCTGCTGGCGCTCGACGAAGCGCGCGCACGGGGCGCGCAAGTGATTTCGCTGTTGCCGGGGCCCGCCTACGACCGCGCCACGCGCAAGATCGCGCCGCACATCGTGCTCGACGCCCCCGAAGACAGCCTGCTGCTGACGCGGGAAATCTTCGGCCCCATCCTGCCGCTGCGCGGCTATGCCAGGCTGGGCACCGTGATCGACAGCATCAATGCCGGACCACGGCCGCTGGCCATTTATCCATTCAGCAACAAAACAGACACGGTGCAGTTGCTGATCGACCGCGTGATGTCGGGCGGCGTGTCCGTCAACGACGCCCTGTACCACGTAGGCCAACACGACCTGCCCTTCGGCGGCGTGGGCGAGTCCGGCATGGGCCACTACCACGGCGTCGAAGGCTTTCACACCTTCAGCAAGCTGCGGCCCGTGTTTTACCAGGCCCGCTACAGTGCGTTGAAACTGCTGTGGCCGCCGTATGGCAAGCTGGCCAGCCGCGTGCTGGCCTTCCTGACCCGCTGATTACAGGAACAGCGAGGCGGCGATGGCCCACATGACGAGCGCAATGATGCCGTCGAGCACGCGCCAGGCCATGGGCTTGGCAAACACGGGCGCCAGGTAGCGGGCGCCAAAGCCCAGCAGGAAGAACCACAGGGCCGAAGCCATGATGGCGCCGCCGGCGAAGTAGAAGCGTCCCACGCCTTCATGCTGGCCGCCGATCGAACCGAGCAGGATGACCGTGTCGAGGAAAGCGTGCGGGTTCAGCAGGCTGAACGCCAGCGCTGCGCCGATCACGGCCCAGTAGCCTTCCGGCGACTTGGCAGCCGACACCGTCAGGGCCGTTGGGCGCCAGGCGGACTTGGCGGCGCGCAAGCCGTAGGCGATCAGGAAGGTGGCGCCGCCGGCCTTGGCCCACAGCAGGAAATTGGGGTTGTCTGCAATGAAGGTGCCCATGCCGGCCACGCCGGCCGTGATCAAGATCGCATCGCACACCAGGCAGACCAGGATGCAGGTGAGCACGTAATGACGCTTCAAGCCCTGTTTCAGCAAGAAGGCATTTTGCGTGCCGATGGCAACGATCAGGCTCGCTCCGAGCCCCATGCCTTTCAAGAAGATTGCGCTGTCCATATCGATTCCTTTATTGCTTTCCATCACGCGCACGGCCGCCCACGCTCTGCCGGCAACGGCAAAGTCATCAAAGGTAGGTGGAGGGTGTAGCGGTACCAGCAGGACCGCGCGGGAGAGTGGAGTTGTTACCCTATTTCAACAGTGTAAAGAAAAAGTAAATATAAGTATAATGAATGATTCTAACCATATATAAGAGAAACTTATGCGCGTCGTCGATTACCGTGGATTGGCCGCCCTCGACGCCGTGATCGGCCTGGGCAGCTTTGAAAAGGCCGCGCAGGCGCTGGCGATCAGCCAGCCGGCCGTGTCGCAGCGCATCCGCACCCTGGAAAACCTGGAAGGCACTTTATTGATCATCCGCAGCCACCCGCCCCTGCCCACGGAAGCGGGCCAGCGCCTGATCGCCCATTACCGGCAAGTCAAGCTGCTCGAAGCGGCGCTCGACGCCCAGCCCGGCCCCACCACGCATTTGCCGGAACTGGCCATCGCCGTCAACGCCGACAGCGCCGCCACCTGGATCCCGGAAGCGCTGGGACCGCTGCTGTCGCCGCCGTCCTGCCTGCTCGATATCCGCCTCGACGACCAGGACCACACCCTGAGCCAGTTGCGCGAAGGGCGCGTATTTGCCTGCGTCACCAGCGCCAACGACCTGGTGGCGGGCACCACGGCCACGCCGCTGGGCGGCATGCGCTACCTGTGCGTGGCCTCGCCCGCGTTCGCGCAGCAATGGTTTCCCCACGGTTTTACGGTGGAAGCCGTCAGCCAGGCGCCCGCCATCACGTTCGGCAGCAAGGATGCGCTGCACGAGCGCTACCTGCAGCACCGGCTCGGCTACACGGGCCGCTATCCGCACCACGTGCTCGGTTCGGCGCGCGACTTCGTGCGCTTCATCGAAGCGGGCTATGCTTACGGCATGGTGCCCCTGCTGCAGGCGGAAACGGCGCTGGCCGCCGGCAGGCTGGTCGACGTGGCGGCCGGGCAGGCGCTCGACGTGCCCCTGACCTGGCATGCCTGGGATATCCAGACCCCGCTCACGCGCACCCTGTCGGACGCCGTCATCGCCACCGCGCGCAAATGGCTATTGCAGGATTGATTGACGCATGCCACATTTATCTATGCTATACAGCAACTTCCCCGTATGCGCCCTGCCCTGCCTGGCCTACACTGCAAGCATCAACCCTCACCATCAGGAGCTGGCATGACGATCCTGCGCACCACCCTGCTCGGTTTGCTGGCGGCCATCCCGCTGGCTGCCGGCCTGGCCGCCTGTTCGCCCTTGATGGCCATCAATGCCTTTTCGTCCGGCAGCGCCTCGCACGTGACGCGCGACCTGGCTTACGGCCCCCTGCCACGGCAAAAACTCGACGTGTACGCCCCCAAGACCCGCACGGGGCCCGTGCCCGTGGTGGTGTTCTTTTATGGCGGCAACTGGACGACGGGCGAGCGCGCCGACTATGCCTTCGTGGGCCATGCGCTGGCGGCGCGCGGCTATCTGGCCGTGATCGCCGACTACCGGCTGTATCCGGACGTGCACTATCCCGAAATCCTGCAGGATGCGGCCCGCGCCGTGGCCTGGGCCGCGATGGAATCGAGCCGCCACGGCGGCGACCCGACGCGCCTGTTCGTCATGGGCCATAGCGCCGGCGCCTACAATGCGGCGATGGTGGCGCTCGACGCCAGCCTGCTGGCGCGCCACGGCATGCACCCGCACGACTTGCGGGGCTGGATAGGCCTGGCCGGCCCCTATGATTTCTTGCCGATCGAAAACACCACCACCCGGCCCGTTTTCTTTTACCCGGACACGCCCGCCGCGTCGCAGCCCATCCACCACGTGACGGCCGCAGCCCCGCCCGCCCTGCTGATCGCCCCCCTGCCCGGACAGGATAAACTGGTCGATCCGCAACGCAACACGGGCGGCCTGGCCAAGGCCTTGCGTGCGCTGCCCCGGCCCGTAACGGAAACGTATTTCGACCGCGTGGGTCACGCCACCCTGGTCGCCACGCTGGCCGCGCCCTTGCGCAGGCTGGCGCCCACCCTGGACGCCGTCAGCGTCTTCATCGACGCCAACAGCGGGAGCGGGAGCGGTGACGCGGTCTTGTCCGCCGTCTCGCCGAAGACAGCCGTGCCGGCAAGCATCACCGTGCCCACCCGCTCACCTGGCGCGGCCACGCCGGCCTCTGAACTGCACGCATACGACAAAACACCCGCCCCGTGAAGGGCGGGCGCTCTGCCCAAACCAGGAGGCACGATGCTGCGTGCCGGCTGGCCGCAGCTCAAGGCTCGGCCCTCGCGAAGCGGCTCAGCCGCAAGCAGCCGCGTGCTTACTCTTTACGGCTGGCGCTGCTGCTCTTGCTTTGTGCGGAACCCGCTTGCGATACGCTGCCGCTGGCCGAGCCTTCGCTGCCGGCCGACTGCTGGCTGCCCTGGTGGCTGCCGCTTTGCAGGCTTTGGCCGTCACGGCTTTGCGCGCCCCGTTGCTGGTCGCGGCTGGCGCCGTTTTGCTGATAGGCCTGGAACGGTTCAGCGATGCGCTGCATGGCTTCCTGCTGCTTGCGCACGTTTTTCTCCGTTTCTTCCGACGCCGTGCGGGCCACTTCTTCGGCCAGCGCCTTGGCAGTACGGCTCGTTTCATTCACATGACGCTCTGCCACGTTGGCCAGTTCGACCTGCGTATCGGCTGCCAGGCGCGACACCTGTTGCTGGTACTTGCGCAGTTGCTCGGCGGCAGGCTGGCCCGCCGCGGCAGCCACCTGGAACACATCTTCAGCGCGCTCGACCGTCAGCAGGTTCTGGCTGGTGACTGCGGTTTCTTCCAGCAAGCCTTGCGCCAGTTGCATGTTCAGGTCGCTGAAGTGCTGCACCGACTGGAACAGCGACTTCGACAGTCCATTGAAAAAAGCCAGTTGCGCTTCCAGGTGGTTTTTGGCGGCGGGGGTAACACTACGGGAATATGGATACATGGAGTTCCTCATTAAATAGCGGTTGGGTGGACATAAACAGATGGCGACACCACCGGCTGTCGAACGGTGAGGCAGACGGCCGGGCTACGCCACGAAACGCGAAAAAACATATCCGATTGGTGGGACGATGCTTTGCAACGCGAGTCCCAAGGCTACGTGAGCACCGCAGTTGAGGGATGATCTGGATCAAAGGTGCGCTAGGCTGCGCAGAAAGTTTTGGCTGGACGGCTTGCCTTTGGCAAACGTCAGTGACGTGATGGGAAATCTGTGCCAGGCACGCTCAGCCTGGCACGACGGGCTTGTAGCCACGGCTGCGCAGCGAGGCTTCCAGCCAGCGGTTGCCATACCAGCCGCGCGCCAGCAGGTAACTGAGCTCCGCGGCGGCCATCAGCAGCATCATCGGGCCGATGCGCAGTTCGGTGGCCAGGTGGCTGCCAAACCACAGGCAGGCATCCATGGCCAGCATGAGCAGCAACAGCCACCAGCGGCGCTTGGCGACGGCCCAGAACGAGCCCAGCAAAAGGGCCGGCCAGGAAAAGCCCGCTTTCACATAGGCATAGCGGCCGGCATCGTCGGCAAACAGGGTGGCGCTGTGCTTCATGCTGCTCTCTTCAGGTAATGACCGGCGTCAAGGTTCGGGATGGTGGCAGACGGCTTCGACATTGTGACCGTCGGGGCCCAGCACGAAGGCGCCGTAGTAATTCGGGTGATAGATTTCGCGGATACCGGGGGCGCCGTTATCCTTGCCGCCCGCTTTCAGTGCGGCCTGGTAAAAAGCATCCACCTGGGCGCGGTTATCCGCCGCGAAGGCGAGATGCATGCCGGCATGCGGCGCGCCACCCACGCCGAACCAGAAATCGGGCTTGCCATCCTTGCCCAGGCCGACCCAGCCCTGCACTTCCATCACCAGCGACACGCCCAGGGGCGCCAGGGCGGCCGAAAAGAAGGCCTTGCTGGCCTGTGCATCGCTGACATTCAAACCGATGTGATCAAGAATCATGCTGGTGCTCCCTGAAGGTAGTGGAATGGGGAATACAGTATGCGCCAACATTGCTTTTTAGGCAAGCATAACTGCAGACCCGGCACTGCGGTTCCAGGGAGCGCCACGCGCCTCGCCTAGCGCAGGTTGCCCGTATGCCCCAGCGAATAGCGGCCCGGCTGCGGCCACACGGTCAAGCCGTGCGGCTCCTGGCCGACTTTCACTTTGGAAACGTCGCCACTGTTCGTATCGATGCGGTACACCACGTCGTCGAAACGGCCGGACAGCCACAGATATTTACCATCGGCACTCACATTGCCCATGTCGGGGCTGCCGCCGCCGGGAATCGGCCAGTTCGACACCACTTTTTCCGTGGCGAAGTCGATCACGCTGACGCTGCCCTTGCCCTTCGGCTTGCCGTGGATGCGGTGCGTGCCGCGGTTGGCCACGTACAATTTCTTGCCGTCGCGGCTCGGGTACAGGCCGTGCGCGCCCACGCCCGTCTGGATGAAGCCGATTTCCTTCAGCGTGGCGCCATCGACGATGTGCACGCCGTCGGCGTCCATGTCGGCGATGAAGAATTTCTTGCCGTCCGGCGAGATGCGTATGTCTTGCGGCATGCCCTTCTTGACGCTGCAGATTTCATTCGCCGGGCCGCCCACGGGGCCGGACTCGGCAAAGCGCTTGGCCGGCATCTGCAATTTCAGGTAACCGTCGACCTTGCGGCCCACCAGGTCGATCTTGGCGATGGTGCCGTCGAATTCGCAGGTGAACATGGCGTAGCGGCCATCATTGGAAAAATCGGCATGGTTGATGCCGCCGCACTGGGGCGTGTCGATCGAATACTGCACGGCCATGGTCTTCGGATCGCGGAAATCGAGGCGGTGGCGCGCTTCGGCCACGACGATGGCCGACTTGCCGTCCGGCGTGTAATACATATTGTAGGGATCATCGACGGGCACTTCCTTGCCCGGCTTGCCCGTCAACGGGTCGATCGGCGTCAAACTGCCCTTGTCCGTGCGCTCGGCATTGTTCGCCACCCACAGGGTGCGCAAGTCCCACGACGGCACCACGTGCTGCGGGCCGCTGCCCACCTTGAACTTGTCCACCACTTTCAGGCTGTCCTGGTCGATCACATACACGTCGTTCGAGCGCAGGTTGGGCACGTACACCCGACGCAAGTGATCCTTGACGACGGGGCTCATATTGCTGCTGGCAATGCTGCCATACACGTTTTTCGGGTCCACCAGCGGCGGCATGCCCGGCAGCGGCGAATAGGCGGCGGCCGGCGCTGCGGCGGCCGGGGCCGGCGTACTGGCGCCGATGACCTGGCTGGCCACGCCCAGGCCGGCCAGTGCGGCAGCCAGGGCGGACAAGGTGACGATGGTGCGTCGTTGAGATTTTTTCATGTGATTTCGCGTCGTTTCGTTGCAAAAGCCGGAAGTTCAGCACTTCCAGCGGAATTATTTAGGTCGTTGCAGCAGTTGCCTGATGGCAGCCACCGAGGTGTCCACCTGCAGCTTGATACCGATCTGACCCAGTTCAGCCGTGGCACGGGTCGCGTCGCCGCGCACGCCGTCCGCCACGCCAGGCTTGGGTCCGTGGGCCATGGCCTCGCTGCGCACCAGCGACGGGTCCGTCGCCAGCATCAGCGCCGCGTCCGCCAAACCGGCATGCAGGCCGATCTCGGCGCTGCTGTGGCCGCGCTTCTGCAGTTCGGCAATATAGGCCGATTGCGTGATGTCATAGTAATCGAGCAAGGCGTAAGCGCGCGCTTCCTTGCCGGCGGAAGCCTTGCCCCAGGCGCGGTTGAGCTTATTCGCCACGTTCTGCTCGTTCTTTTGATAGCCGCCATGGTCGCCGAGAAAAATGATGTCGCGGAAACCATGCTGGCGCAGGCTGGCGGCCGCCCCTTCCAGCACGGCTTCGAAGGCGGCCGGCGGTATCGAGATCGTGCCGGCAAAGCGCATATGGCCGGCCGGCGGCGAAATACTGCCTTCCGGCACGTAGGAAACGACGGGCGCGACGATGGTATTGCCCAGCTTTTGCGCAATCTGCCGCGCCAGCAGCCCGGCGCGCACATTGTGCTTGCCCAGCGCGATGTACGGCCCGCTCTGCTCGACGCCGCCAATCGGCACCAGCACGGTGGTGGCGCCATGGTCGATACGGCTGCGCAACTCCGTGCTGGTCAGTTCTTCCAGCATGACGCTGCCGCTGGCTGGCGTGGCCGCCATGACGGGCGCCGTGAGCAGCAGGCATGAAAACGTCAGGACGAACAGGGAAACGAGGGGCTTGCGTGAAAGGCGGAGCGTGGATGGCGCGCAAGGCGCCGTTCGCTGGGGGAACTGCAGAGTCATAAGCCAACATCTTTCCGAGGTCAAAGCGTGGTGCCGTGCCCGGCCTTGCCAGGCAAGCTGGCTGCCACGCAAGAATTGTATTCCATCATGACGGGAACGGCACGTTAATTTGCTGCAGTGCTTTGCAAGGAATTGACGAGGGGAAACTATCTATCAGGCTATAGTCGCGTCCGCCCTGCCCGCCTCGCCATCATGGAGCGTTTCGTTGCGCTTCTCGGCATAGGCCTTCAGCGAAAGCATCGTCCTGGGAAGCCCGTCCCTGACTTGCCTGGCAACGCCTGGGCCGAACAGAAAGGCAAGCGCTCCCGTAAACCACACGCGGTGAACGACTTCCGACCCGCCATTGACGGCGGCAACCGTGTGCTCGAAGTGGATGCGGAACAGGGGGATGTGGCCCTCGACGGTGAACGAGCGGCCGGCAGTGCGCTCCGTGACCAGCAGCGGAATGCCCATGCCCTTGCTGGGAACGATCCTGCCATGCGTCCCCACCGCGAACGGCCCATTGAGCCGGGCTTGCTTTGTATCCGGATCCCACAGGTGCCATCGGTCGACCTCGCTCCAAATCTGGTCGACGACCTTGGGCGGGACTGCAATGTGGATGCTTTCTTTGATTTGCATCAATTGGGAATCTCCCTATCATTGTGGTGAAAGTAACTGGGTCTGCTATCCGGCGCCGCGCAGTGTCTGCATATTGGCCTGCGGCATAGCATTCATTACACAATATCGCCATGCCATTGCGCCAGTTCAAAGATACTTCGCCAGCAAAAACAAATGCCGCAGCTTTTTCTTTGCCTCGACAAAAAAATATATCTGCTGGAATTGCAGGATACACTGTTTTTTTATCATGCCAATAGAATTAGATTCTGGTTATACTGGTCGCAGATAAAGCCGGGCCATGATGACAGCCTTGTTTGGCGCCAGGATCAAGCGATGCACCGGATTCGACCGCGCTGCTCGCCATAACCACGAGCATATGAAACTTTGAGAAATGATGAACACAGCACATTGGCGGGTTCAGGAACTACAGCATCACTCAGCGGATATCGCCTGGCTGAATGCCGAGGATGCCCGCCGCGCCTATGAGATAGCAGGCCTTCACGACTCGAGGACGCATCTCGGCCTGAACGTTAACACCGTTGATTCGATCGAGCGGCTCGCATCCGGAGAGGATGCGGCCATCGCAAGCAAGTGGTTACGTGCCCGTGTGCTAGGAAACCAGCAGCTCATCGTCGTGTTTGGAGAAGACGAATGTTTCTTGTGCAGCAGTGTGTTCCTGGTCGAGAATTGGTCGGATATTTTTGTCCCTTCACGTGACGACGCAATGGTTTATTCGAAGGACACGCCGCTTATCCTGTTTTACTGCCACGAGAATGAATTCGAAGTGGGACAGCGAATTATCTTTGATTAACAACCGGGTCAGGCCAGGAGCGGACCTCAATACGATCAATTATCAGAAGGAGCGAGTGCTCGTGGGAATTGCTGTTTTAAGCCGGTTGTCCATGTTGGGCCTTATTTTCTTGTGCCTTTCGCTGTCGTCCTTGACCAATGCCTCCGAACAACAAAGCGATATGGCATCGATAAAGCAGGAGCATTGCGAAGAAAGTAATAATCTTGAAAATACTTTCTGCATGAGTCGAGAACTAAAAGAATCCGACACGCGTTTAAACGTCATCTACAAGACATTGATGTACGCGCTTGCCAAGCCACAAGGACTGCAAAGCGCGCAACGTGCATGGCTTGTTTTCCGCGACGCGGAGTGCAAGTTCCAAAACAAGGCGATGCATGGTGGAAGTGCTTACCATTTTTCGATGGACCTATGTTTGATGCAACTGACTGAACAGCGCATATCGGCATTAGAAACCGTTAGGCCCTGTAATGGATGCGTAGAATTCAAGGATGCGTTTTATAAAACGGGATTCAACTTGCCAGAGCGCAAACGCACTCCTGCTTCAGGCAAGTTATGACACGGGGCCAGCTTGATGGCTTACTCCCGTCTTAACGCGCTTCGACTGCTATGTCCGCTTTGGACTGCGGACTCACGCGCGTACAAGGCAAGCATGCCCCCAGACTGCCGCGGAACCAGGCGGCGCCCTGCCCCTTGCCATCCCAACATCAACGTTCCCCCATGGAACAGCACCGTCACCAAAGAAAAACCCCGGCGTACCGGGGTAATTTCCAAGCTTAAGCGCGGGCGCTGCGGCCAGGCAGCGCCAGGCGCCGGCTGGCTGAGGCGGAAGCCGGGGCCGGCAAGCCGCCTGCCACTTTCAACGGTTTTGCCTGGGCGTCGCCACGCAGGCGGAACACGGCCACCACGTCGACCAGCTCGACGGCGCGGTCTTGCAGCGAGGATGCGGCTGCAGCAGCCTCTTCCACCAGGGCCGCATTTTGCTGGGTGACCTGGTCCATTTGCGAAATGGCCTGGTTCACTTGCTCGATGCCGGCGCTTTGCTCGTGGCTGGCGTTGGCGATGTCGCCCATGATGTCCGTCACGCGGCGGATGCTGGCGACGATTTCTTCCATCGTCGCGCCCGCCTGGTCGACCAGCGCGCTGCCCGTGTTGACCTTGTCGACGGAATCCTCGATCAAGCCCTTGATTTCCTTGGCGGCAGCCGCCGAGCGCTGCGCCAGGTTGCGCACTTCGGTGGCCACCACGGCAAAGCCGCGGCCCTGTTCGCCCGCGCGGGCCGCTTCGACGGCCGCATTCAACGCCAAAATGTTGGTTTGGAAGGCAATACCGTCGATCACGCCGATAATGTCGGCGATCTTCTTCGCCGATTCGTTGATCGAGCCCATCGTGCCCACCACTTGCGCCACCACGGCGCCGCCCTTGCGGGCCACGTCCGAAGCGGACACGGCCAGCGAATTCGCCTGGCGCGCATTGTCCGTATTCTGACGCACGGCCGAGGTCAGCTCTTCCAGGCTGGACGCAGTTTCTTCCAGGGAAGACGCCTGCTGCTCCGTGCGCACGGACAAGTCCGCGTTGCCGGCGGAAATCTGCGCGGCCGCCACGCTGACCGTATCGGCCGAGGTACGCACGGTGGCGATCACGCCGACGATGCGCTCGAGGAATTTGTTGAAGGCGGTGGCCGTGCGGCCCACTTCATCCATGCGCTCGACGGGCATGGCGGCGGACAGGTCCAGCGAAGCGCTGACACGCTCCAGCGTGTGTTCGATATCGCCCAGGCCGCCGCTGATGGTGCGGTAGATATGCCAGGCCAGCGCGCCCGTCAGCAGCACGGCCACGCCCAGCACGGCCAGCATGGTGTTGAACGCCGTATCGTAGGCGGCCAGGCTTTCCGCTTTCACGTCATCGACCAGCTTGTTGTTGTAGGCGATATGGTCATCCATGCTTTTCTTGGCGGCCGCGGCCGTGATGGCCAGCGGCGTGCCGGCCAGCAAGGTGGCACGCACGCCATCCATGTCGCCTGCGTAGGCGGCGGCAAAGAATGGCACCAGCGCGCGGCGGTAGGCTTCCATGGCGGCCTGGTCGGCATCGAGCATCTTGCTGTCCGTCGCATCGTACAGGCGCTCGGCGCGGTAGGTGGTGATGACCTTGTCGAAATTCGTGTTGGCATCGGCCACGGCCTTGTCCAGCGCCGTCTTGTCGGCCAAATTCGAGAACACGGACAGGCGGTAGCCGGCCAGGCGCGAATCGGCCAGGAAACCCTTGGCCGCATTCAAGCCCTGGATGCTGGGGATGATGCGGTTTTGCACCGTGTCAAAACGCTCCTGGGCGCGCTGCAGCTGGATGGCGCCGCCGGCGCCCAGCAATAGCAGGGCCAGCAAGGCGATGGTGAGAGTCAGAATTAATTGCTTGGTGATATTCATGGTGTTTCACAGTAAAAAGAGTGGCCTGGCAAGGCCAGGCAGGATAAATAGCTGCCGATCAGGTGGCCGGGGATCGGTGGCTAGGCCGCCAGCGGGGAAGCGTCAGGCGTGCGGCGCAGCAAGTCGCCATGCTGGCGGCAAAACGCCATGCCCGCCTTGTGGCCCACGTCGAACAGCAGTTGCATGTTCGAACTGGACCAGTCCAGGGTGTCGGGCCAGTGCTGCTCCGGGATGCCGCCCATCAGGTCGAGCTTGAGCAAGCGCCGCTTGGGCTGGCCCGTGCGCGCGTCCGTGTTGTGCTCGAGCTCGAACAGGCGCAGCTCGCTCTTGGAAATCTTCACCAGCGGCGTGATGATGGAGCGCACCCAGGCGTCGTACAGGTTGCGCGGCTTGCGCAGCAAGCGCTCGTCACCGAGGATATCGAGGATGACCAGGGTGTCGGCGTCAGCATGTTCCCCCTTGCCTTCGATGAACGGGTCGAAATTGAGCGTGTCGAGCGCCGCGCCTTCGATGTAATCGTCGCCCCCGATGGTCGTGGGCGCATACAGAAACGGGAACGACAACGCGGCGCGCACGTGGATGGGTTCGATTTCGTGCTTGCCCCAGATTTGCATGCGGTGTTCGCTGAGATTGTAGGCATTGATGTAGAA
Source organism: Janthinobacterium sp. P210005 (assembly GCF_036231865.1). Taxonomy (NCBI): domain Bacteria; kingdom Pseudomonadati; phylum Pseudomonadota; class Betaproteobacteria; order Burkholderiales; family Oxalobacteraceae; genus Janthinobacterium; species Janthinobacterium sp. P210005. Next base: position 75,885 of record NZ_JAZARC010000007.1, on the reverse strand, counting down.
ATCGGGACGCATGCGGGCCACGCCCGAGAAATCCACGGCCTTTTCCAGGAAGGGCAAGTGCGCGCACAGGCCGAGGCTTTTCGCCGACAGGTCCGACGGCGACAGCGACGACACCATCAGCTTGCCCCAGTCCGACCAGGCCGTGGGCACGCCCGCAAACGTTTGCTGGAACGCCTGAAAAAAAGGATTGTTGGCCGGCGGCTGGAAGGCGTCGCGGAAAGTGCTCGCGTGCATGCCCGGCTTCTGGAACACCTTGTAGTTGATCGGGATCATCTTGTAAATGCTGTCGGCCACGCCCGTGTCGGCCCAGCTTTGCAAGGCCTGGCGCGGCGTCGCCTCGTGCGGCGTCGTGTAAAGCAAACCCATCAACACACCGGCGCCCGAGGCGGAAATGACGTCGAACTCGATGCCTTCGTCGAGGAAAGCGGCCAGGGCGCCGGCGATCAAGGTGGAATTTGGTGCGCCGCCACCAAGCAGCAGACCCGTTTTACGGGCCGGTTTCGCTGGCGCGGCTGGCGCCAGATCCGGCGGTGTCGTAGTGACTGTCTTCATGCACACTCCCTGAACGGAACGGGGTTACCATCCCTTAATTGTTGGTTACTACACGCTTATGGCGCCTAATCCTGCACATGTTCCCGCAAGCGACCAGCCGATGCAATGTTGCAGAAACAGATATGAAATTAACATAAATAAATTCCTTATGGCAATTTCCATAACGAATGACCGGTATTCAGGAAGGGTATAAGTTGATGCCGTGCGGCATTGCCTGATGCGGTGCAGCAAATATAAATTCCGCGCTGTTAGGAATAATCTCTTTGGGGTAGGAATATTCCCCAACCAGCCGCCGGCGCGGCGGCCAAGGGCATCACGGGAAGGATGCAGGGTCGGCAGGGGGCGCGGAAAAATGCAGGTGGGTACACAAATGGTCAACAAAGACGCGAATTTTGGGCGACAGGTGGCGGCTCGATGGCCACAGCACCCAGAACTTGCTTGAGTGCAGCAGGTAGCTGGCCAGCACGGCTTGCAATTCGCCGCGCGCGATGGCGTCGCGCACGATAAAGTCAGGCAGGTAAGCGAGGCCCACGCCCTGCGTGGCGGCGCCGATCAAGGCTTCGATATTGTTGCAGGTCAAGGCGGTCGGCAAGCGCAACTCGCCGCCGCTGTCGCCCCCGGCCCGCTGCAGCGCCCATTCCTGCAGTTTTCCCGTAGTGGGGAATTTATAACGCACGCAAGCGTGCCCTTCCAGCGCGCGCGGCGTGGCCGGCACGCCGTGGCGGGCGAAATACGCGGGCGAGCCCACGATGGCGAAGGCAAACGGCCCCAGCTCGCGCGCCATCAGCCGCGAATCCGTCAAAGTGCCACTGCGCACGGCTACGTCGACGCTTTCGGCCACCACGTCGACGAGGCGGTCGTTGAAATCGAGGTCGAGCTCGATCTCCGGATACTGGCGCGTAAAGTCGGCCAGCAGGGGCAGGATGATGCGGTAGCCGATCACGGGCAGGCTGACCTTGAGTTTGCCGCGCGGCGCCTCGGCCAGGTGCGACAGTTCCGCCTCGGCATCACCGAGGTCGGCCAGGATGCGCTGGCAGCGCTCGTAAAACAGCGCCCCCTCGTTGCTCAGGCTGATGCGCCGCGTGCTGCGGTTGAGCAGGCGCACGCCCAGCTTTTCTTCCAGCCGCGCCACGCTCTTGCCCACGGCCGAGGCCGACACCCCGAGCAGCCGCCCGGCCGCCACATAACTGGACGTTTCCGCCGCGCGCACGAAGGCGGCAATGCCGTTCAGATTATCCATGTCATCTCGCCATGTTGATTGGGGAATATTTGTCCGTTATGAGTGGATTTTCAACCACTTTTTCATTGATTACGTCCATATTATCATCGGATTCCCTCTTTCTGGAATCATTCCCATGGATACGAATCACCGTATGAAGCCGGCCTCCCCGGCCCGGCGCGCCTTCGTGCTGGCGGCCGTCTGCCTGGCCGCGCTATGCATGCCGCTCAGTTTTACGGGGCCGGCCATCGCCATTCCCGCCATCGCCGCCGACCTGCACGGCACGCCGCTCGCGCTGGCGTGGATCACGAATGCCTTCATGCTCAGCTTTGGCGGCTGCCTGATGGTGGCCGGCGCGCTGGCCGACCGCTATGGCCGCAAGCGCGTGTTCGTGCTGGGCATGGGCGTGTTTTCCGCCGCCGCGCTGGCCCTGTCGGCCGCGCCCGGCATCCTGTGGCTCGACGTGCTGCGCGCCGTGCAGGGCCTGGGCTGCGCCATGGCCCTGTCGAGCGGACTGGCGGCCCTGGCGCAGGAATTCGACGGTTCCGCCCGCGCGCGCGCCTTCAGCCTGATCGGCACGGCCTTCGGCGTGGGCCTCGCCTTCGGTCCCTTCCTGGCCGGTACCTTGATCACACACACGGGCTGGCGCGCCATTTTTGTCGCCACGGCCGCGGCCGGCCTGACCGCCCTGCTGGCCGCCGCGCGCGCCATGCGCGAATCGCGCGACCCGCAGGCGCAGGGCGTCGACTGGCCCGGCGCCCTGACGTTTACGGGCGCATTGTCACTGTTTACCTATGGCTTGCTGCAGGCGCCCGACAGTGGATGGAACAGCGCCGCCAGCCTGGGTTTGTTCAGTGCTGCGGCCTTGCTGCTGGCCCTCTTCATCCGCGTGGAGCGGCGCGCGGCGCGGCCCATGCTGGATTTATCCCTGTTCCGCCTGCCCGCCTTTGCCGGTGTGCAACTGCTGGCGGCCGCGCCCGCGTTTTCCTTCGTCGTGCTGCTGGTGCTGCTGCCGGCCCGCTTCATCGGCATCGAAGGCTACAGCGCGCTGGAGGCGGGACGCATGATGATCGCCCTGTCGGCACCCATGCTGGTGCTGCCGATCCTGGCCGGCATGGCGGCGCAGCGCCTCGCCGCCGCGCACATCTGCGCCAGCGGCCTGCTGCTGGCGGCGGGTGGCTTGCTGTGGCTCTCCACCTGCGCGCCGGGCCAGTCGCCCGCCACCTTGCTGGGGCCGCTACTGCTGATCGGCTGCGGCATCAGCCTGCCCTGGGGCTTGATGGATGGCCTGGCCATCAGCGTCGTGCCCGTCGAACGGGCCGGCATGGCGGCCGGCATCTTCAATACGACGCGCGTGGCGGGCGAAGGGCTGGCGCTGGCCATCGTCAGCGCGCTGCTGGGCACCTTCACCATGGCGGCGCTGGGCGGCGCCGGCCTTGCCGGCATCGGTGCGGAGCAGGCGGCGCTGGCGGCGCCCTTCCTGGCGCTGGGCGAGCTGCGCCATGCGGGCGAGTTGTTGCCCCAGGTCGGCGCCGCCGAACTGGCGCAAGCCTATGGCGCCGCCTTCCGCCACTTGCTGTATGTGCTGGCCAGCATCACCACGGCGTCGGCCCTGCTGATCCTCGCCTTCCTGCGCCATCCGGCGAATGTGGCCGATGCCGCAAGGGACACGGCCGCCCTGCCCGCCTGCAAGGCGCCAAACTAAGCGGCCCGGCTTTCCCGCGACAGCCATCCCCCTCCCCGCCATACCCGGCGGCGCCCACGCGCCGCCGCCCGCCTTTGATGCTTCTCCGCAACACCTCAAAAGTTTTCAAAGATAAAACTAGTTTACTCATCAAAGCGCTTTGAACTATACTCAAAGCGCTTTGAAACATAACTAAAGCGCTTTGGTTGTGCGAAGTTATGCGCACCGATCCCACACCTATAAAAACACTGGAGACGCAATGAACAAACATTTCTTGAAAACTTTGCCTGCCGCCGTGGCGTTGGCCTTGAGCGCTTCGGCCGCCCAGGCCGCCCTGCCGATCGATTTCGGCGGCTACATCCGCTCGGGCTTCGGCACCAGCAGCGAAGGCGGCAAGGAAGCGTGTTTCGGCCTGGCCGGCGCCTCGTCCAAGTATCGTCTGGGCAATGAGTGCGAAACCTACGGCGAGCTGAAATTCGGCGGCGAAGCCTTCAAGGCTGCCAACGGCACCACCTTCCGCATCAATACCCTGGTGGCGTTCTCCGTCAACCAGAACCAGGACTGGGAGCAATCGGACCCGTCGTGGCGCGAAATGAACGTCGTCGCCGACAAGATCGGCACGGGCGCCTTCGCCGAAGCGCGCGCCTGGGTCGGCAAGCGCTACTACGACCGCCAGGACGTGCACATCACCGATTACTACTTCTGGAATAACAGCGGCCCTGGTGCCGGCCTGGAAAACATCGACCTGGGCGCCGCCAAGCTGGCCTACGCCATCGTGCGCACGGCCGATGACGGCGACAGCAAGCGCATGGGCCTGTCCCACGACTTGCGTTTCTCCGGCATCAAGGTCAACCCGGATGGCGAACTGACCCTGGGCCTGCAATTCAACCAGAAACGCAATGCGCAAGGCGCGGCCCCCATCGCCAGCGGCCACTTGCTGACCATCATGCATACGCAAGGCAATCTGTTGGGCGGCTTCAACAAGGTGGCATTGCAGTACGGCAAGGGCAGCGCCGCCAACACGGGCGGCTTCAGCCTGGGCGCCAACAAGGATGACAAGGTCGTGCGCCTGACGGAACAGATCATGATCCAGCCCAAAGGCGCCTGGTCAGGCATGGGCACCTTCGTCTACGAAGACAAGGAATCGGCAGGCGTGAGCAGCAAGTGGACGTCGATCGGCGCGCGTCCCGTCTACCACTTCACGGACAACTACAGCCTGGCCGTGGAACTGGGCCACGACATCGTCAAGCCGGAAGGCGGCGAAAGCCGCAACCTGACCAAGCTGACCTTCGCGCCGCAACTGTCGGCCGGCAACAGCTTCTGGTCGCGCCCCGTGCTGCGCGCTTTCTACACCTACGCCAAATGGAACAAGGCAGCCCAGTCGGCCGCCGCCGCGGAATCGGCGCTGTCGTCGACCGGCGTGTTCGGTGGCAAGACCAACGGCAGTTCCGTCGGTTTCCAAGTGGAAAGCTGGTGGTAATCGCAGGCCGCTAGAACGTTGGCAAGCGTCCCCGGACGCTTGCCGGTGGCAGCAACACCGCCCGCTCATCCAGGGGCAAGCAGTACCCGGACCCACCATTTCGCCGCTGCACGCGATGGCCGGCAGCTTCAATGTAGTGATTCAGCAGTATCCTCTTTTAGCGCGGGCGCCCCTGGGTTTGCCCGCGTATTTTTTTGGGCGCCGCCGCCGCTTGTCATGACCCTGATCAATCCGGCATTTATCAGATAAACTACCCGTCATCGCACGGCACCGTTCCCGACCCACCCTGGATAGACCCCAACCGCAGCATCCATGAACCTCAAAAATCTCGCCAAAACGCTAGGAATATCCGAAACCACCGTCAGCCGCGCCTTGAATGGCTATCCGGAAGTGAGCGAACGCACGCGCGAGCGGGTGCTGGCCGCCGCGCAGGCGGCCGGCTACCGCCCCAATCCCATGGCGCGCAGCCTGGCCGTGGGACGCACGAATATCGTCGGCATCATCTACCCGCTGATGCCGAACGACCTGGCCGACCCCATGTTCATCGAGATCGTGGGCGGCATGTCGGAAGCGCTGGAAGCGCAGCAGATGGACATGATGATCGCGCCCGCCTCGGCCACCAACGAATTCCACACCTATGAACGCATGGTCAAGGGCCGCCGCATCGATGGCCTCGTTGTCGGCCGCACGAAGCCGTTCGACGAGCGCATCGCCTACCTGGCGCAGCAGGGCATGCCGTTCGTCGCGCATGGCCGCACGCAGCTGAACCAGCCGCACGCGTGGTTCGATTACGACAACGAGGCCGGCATGCGCCTGGCCGTCGAGCGCCTGGCGCAGCTGGGCCACCAGCGCATCGGCCTGATCAGCGCCACGCCGGACCTGAACTTCGTGCGCCAGCGCGTCGAGAGTTTCCAGCACGCCATGCAGGCGGGCGGCCTCGCCGTCGACCCGGACAACCTGGTCGACAACGCGCACGACCGCCGCGCCGGCTACCAGGCCATGCAGCGCCTGCTGGCCCGCTCGCCCCGCCCCACGGCCGTCATCGTCGACAACCACATGTCGGGCGTGGGCGCCGTGCGCGCCCTGCTCGATGCGGGCATCGCCATCGGCCGCGACATGTCGCTGATCGTCTGGGGCGTGATGGAAGATTCCCTGGCCGGCCACAACGTCACCACCGTCGTCCAGCCCGACCCGCGCGGCGCCGGCGCGAAGATGATCCACATGCTGCTGGCCCTGATGGATGGCACGCCCGTCACCGACTTGCAGGAACTGTGGCCATGCGAACTGTTGCCGGGCGAGTCCGCCGGCCCCGTGCCGCACTAGACGTTTTCCGCTGTCCCCATGCCGCCGGCCGCCTGGCCGGCGCTCCCGCCTCGCCTTCCTGAATCACCCTCATAAAAAAATCGTATGTCTGGCGCGTGTATCGCTTTACTTTTCAAAGCGCTTTGAACTATACTCATTTCATACCCAAAGCGCTTTGAATTTTAAAATAAGACGTTCGCCTACCAACCAGCAGCGCCGCCCTGATAGCCGAGGCTACAGGCAACTTTTAAGAAATCATTCATGCCGACCATCCAGAACAATCTCGCCCACCTGCCCGCCGACTGGTGGCGCAGCGCCGTCATCTACCAGGTTTATCCACGCAGCTTCCTCGACAGCAATGGCGACGGCATCGGCGACTTGCCTGGCATTACTTCCAAGCTCGATTACATCGCCGCCCTGGGCGCCGACATCGTGTGGATTTCCCCCTTTTTCACGTCGCCGATGAAAGACTTCGGCTACGACGTGGCCGACTTCTGCGACGTCGACCCCATGTTTGGCACCCTGGCCGATTTCGACCGCCTGGTGGCGCGCGCCCATGAACTGGGCTTGAAAGTGATGATCGACCAGGTGTTGTCGCACTCGTCCGACAACCACCCGTGGTTCGTGGAAAGCCGCTCCAGCCGCGACAATGCCAAGGCCGACTGGTATGTGTGGGCCGACCAGAAACCGGATGGCACGGCGCCGAATAACTGGCTGTCCGTGTTCGGCGGTTCCGCCTGGCAATGGGAGCCGCGCCGCGGTCAGTATTACCTGCACGATTTCCTCGCCAGCCAGCCCGACCTGAATTTCCACAATCCGGCCGTGCAGCAGGCGCAGCTGGACAACCTGCGTTTCTGGCTCGAGCGCGGCGTCGATGGCTTCCGCTTCGATTCCTGCAACTTCCCGTATCACGACCAATTGCTGCGCGACAATCCGCCCGCCGCCCAGCGCGATGCGAGCAGCGTGTCCGCCATCAACCCGTACGGCATGCAGGCGCACGTGTACGACAAGACGCAGCCGGAAAACATCGCCTATTTGCAGCGCGTGCGCGCCATACTTGACGAATATCAAGCCATTTCCATCGGCGAAGTGGGCGACGACAATGCGCTGGCCACCATGGCTGCCTACACGGGCGCCGACAAGCTGCACATGGCCTACAGTTTCAACTTGCTGACGGCGGAGTTTTCCGCCGCGCACATCCGCACCCAAGTCGAAGAGTTCGAAGCCCAGGTGGCCGACGGCTGGGCATCCTGGTCCGTGGGCAACCACGACAGCGTGCGCGTCATGACGCGCTGGGGCGGCGAAAACCCGTCGCCATCGCTGGCCAAGGTGGTGCTGGCCGTGCAGGCGGCGCTGAAAGGCACGCCGTGCCTGTACCAGGGCGACGAGCTGGCCCTGACGGAAGCGGATATTCCTTTCGAAGCGCTGCAAGACCCGTACGGCATCCCGTTCTGGCCCCAGTTCAAGGGCCGCGACGGCTGCCGCACGCCGATGCCATGGGTGGCCGAGGCGCCGCACGGCGGTTTCAGCACGGCAAAACCTTGGCTGCCCGTGCCGCCTGAACACCTGGCGCGCGCCGTTGATGTCGAAGAAAACGATGCCGCTTCACCATTGCAGTTTGCGCAGAACATCCTCGCCTGGCGCCGCACCCTGCCGCAATTGCTGCGCGGCGACATCGTCTTCTTCGATGCGCCGGAACCCGTGCTGGCCCTGCGCCGCGACTTGCCAGGCCAAGCGCCCGTGCTGGCCGCCTTCAACCTGGGCACGCAAGCCGTCACGTTTGCCTGGCCTGACGCGGCGCCCGCGGTCGACCTGGCCGGTCATGGATTGCCTGGCAGCAAGGATGGCCAACAGCTCACCCTGCCCCCGCATGGCGGCTGGTTCGGCACCCTGGCGTAAATCGCAGGCTTTGGCGGCCATGCCGCCAATTACAATAACGAGCCCCGCGCATCAGCGGGGCCGAACAACAGAGTATCAGTGCTTGGCAAAATCGTAGCGAGCGGATGAAAGTTGTGGCTGAGAAGCGCAGCTGTGCGAATGCACAGTGAGCATCGCCAGCCGCAAGTTCGACGCGCAGTAGATTTGGCCAGGCACATTCAGTGAGATTGAGGACGACAGACATGGCTGGACTGAAGTTAACAGGCCTGAAGAAGGCATATGGCGACGTGCAAACCCTGCACGGCATCGACCTGGAGATCGCCGACGGCGAATTCATGGTCTTCGTGGGCCCGTCGGGTTGCGGCAAATCCACCTTGCTGCGCAGCATCTGCGGCCTGGAAGAAATCAGCGGCGGCGACTTGTATATTGGCAAGACCCGCATGAACGACGTGCCGCCCGCCAAGCGCGGCATCGCCATGGTATTCCAGAGCTACGCCCTGTACCCGCACATGAGCGTGGCGCAAAACATGGCCTTCGGCCTGAAACTGGCCGGCATGAACAAGGTGCAGATCGCCGACGCCGTACAGCGCGCCGCGCAAATCCTGCGCATCGAACCTTTGCTGGAACGCAAGCCAAAAGACTTGTCGGGCGGCCAGCGCCAGCGCGTGGCCATCGGCCGCGCCATCGTGCGCAAGCCCGACGTCTTCCTGTTCGACGAACCGCTGTCCAACCTGGACGCCTCGCTGCGCGTGCAGATGCGCATCGAACTGGCGAATCTGCACCGCGAATTGCGCTCGACCATGATTTACGTCACGCATGACCAGGTCGAAGCGATGACCCTGGCCGACCGCATCGTCGTGCTCAACGCGGGCCGCATCGAGCAAGTGGGCGCCCCGCTGGAGCTGTACCACCACCCCGCCAACCTGTTCGTGGCCGGCTTCCTCGGTTCGCCACGCATGAATTTCCTCAAAGGCAAGATCCACAGCTACGCGGACGGCGTGGCCACCATCGCCACCAACGCGGGCGGCATGCTGCAAGCCGTGTTGACGCAGCCGCTGGCCAGCGGCACCCCCGTCACCGTCGGCGCGCGTCCCGAACACGTGCAGGCGTGCGCGCCCGGTGCCACCGCCGCCCTCACGGCTACCGTGCAAGCGGTGGAAAAACTGGGCGACATCAGCTATCTGTATGTGCAGGTGCCGGGCGGCGACGAGCCGCTGGTGGTGCGCGCCGATGCGGAAACGGACTGGGCCATTGGCCAATCCGTGGCGCTGCAGGTGGCGCCCGCCCGCGTCCATGTGTTCGACGAGCATGGCCAGACGCGTACCTGATTCCGGATTTAAGGGCCAGGCGCTACAGGCGCCGCCTGGCCTGGTTGCATCGTTTCAGCCTTGATATTCAACATAAACTTAGCATAAAAAAAGATACTGGAGATTGACATGTCCTTCACGCACCCGAAACGCAGCTTCATCAAAACCACCCTGATCGCCGCCGCCCTGGCCGGCATCGGCAACCTGGCCGCCGTCAGCATGGCGAACGCGGCCGAAGCAGGCACCCTCTTGATCTGGATCAATGGCGACAAGGGCTACAAGGGCCTGGCCAAGGTTGGCGAGGAATTCACCAAGAAAACGGGCATCAAGGTCGTCGTCGAGCACCCGGAAGATGCGCCAAACAAATTCCAGCAGGCAGCCGCCGCCGGCAAGGGCCCGGACATCTGGATCTGGCCGCATGACCGCATCGGCACCTGGATCGACGCCGGCTTGCTGCAACCATTGACGCCAAGCAAGGAAGCGCGCGCCGCCATCCTGCCGCTGGCGTGGAACGCCTTCACCGTGGGCGGCAAGACCTGGGGCTACCCGATCTCCATCGAAGCCGTCGCCCTCGTCTACAACAAGGACCTGGTGCCGACCCCGCCAAAAACCTTCGAAGAAATCGCCGCGCTGGACAAGAAATTGTCCGCGCAAGGCAAGAAAGCCATCCTGTGGGATTACACGAATACCTATTTCACGTGGCCGCTGCTGGGTGCGGGCGGCGGCTTTCCGTTTGAAGTCAAGTCCGACGGCCGCTACGATGCGGCGAAAACGGGCGTGAACAATGCCGGTTCGCAAGCTGGCGTGAATGCGCTGATGACCCTGATCAACAGCGGCGCCATGCCGAAGGGCGCGGGCTATGCGGAAATGGAAGCCGGTTTCAACCAGGGCAAGATCGCCATGATGATCAACGGCCCATGGTCGTGGGACAATGCGCGCAAGTCGAAGATCAATTTCGGCGTGGCAACGATCCCTACCGTCGCCGGCAAGACGGCCACCCCATTCGTGGGCGTGCTGGGCGCGATGATTTCGAAAGCCAGCCCGAACAAGGACCTGGCCACGGAATTCCTGGAAAACCAGATGCTGCAGATCAATGGCCTGAAAACCATCAACGCCGACGTCCCGCTGGGCACGCCAGCGAACAAGGTGCTGTTCGCAGAACTGAAAGCCAATCCGAACATCCAGGCGACGATGGAAAGCGCGCAAGCGGGCCGCCCGATGCCGAACAACCCGGAAATGGGCCGCTTCTGGTCGTCGATGCAATCGGCGCTGGAAAACATCACGCAAGGCCGCCAGACGACCAAGGATGGCCTGGATGCGGCGGCGAAGCGGATTACGACGGCGAATTAATAAACGTTGGTTAGGCGAAATCTAATTTCGACCATCAGCAGAAATCTGGGGTCAGACCCGGCGGGTCTGACCCCGGCTCTCCGTTGCGTCCATCCCGACGCAAACAGCACCATTTTCACAGGTATCCCATCGTGCGCAAGTTTATCGGCCCTACGGTATTGACCATCAGCATGGCGCTGGGTCTGTATCTGCTCTTCATGTTGTACATTTCCGGCCAGACCATGCTGGCCGCCGTTTTCCTCGGCTTGCTGACCCTGACGACGTTTGTCTTCACGTCGCCGCGCGCCTATGCCTACCGCTATCTGTTTCCCGGCATTACGGCGGTCATCGTCTTCGTGCTGCTGCCGATGGTGTACACGGTGTCGATCGGCTTTACCAATTTCAGTTCGCGCAACCTGCTCACCTATGAGCGCGCCACGCAATACCTGCTGGACGAGACGCAGCGCGTGGAAAGCGCCGGCTATGCGATGACCGTGCATGCCGACAACAAGGAATACCGCTTGCGCCTGGAAAGCCCGGACACGGGCGAAGTGCTGCTGACGCAGCCGCTGGCCCTCAAGCGCGCCGTGCCCCTGAACGTGGAAGTGACGCCGCTCGACCCCGTGCAGGCGCCCGTGCTGGCCCCGCCGCTGCCCATCAAGGACATCATCGCCCTGCAAAAGGATCTGAAGTTGCTCACCTTGATCTTGCCGAACAGGATAGAGCTGCGCATGGTGGGCTTGCGCGAATTCGGCCCCGTCGCGCATGTCTACAAGCAGTTGCCGGACAAAACGCTCAAGAAAATCGCCACGGGCGAACTCGTGACACCGAACTTCAAGACGGGTTTTTATGAAATGCCGGACGGCACGAAGCTGGAACCGGGCTTCAAGGTCAACGTCGGTTTAGCCAATTTCGTGAAAATCTTCTCCGACGAAGCGTTCCGCGGCCCCTTCCTGCGCATTTTCGTGTGGACCATCGTTTTCGCCCTGATCAGCGTGGCCACCACGACGGGCCTGGGCATGGTGCTGGCCGTGCTGCTGAACTGGGATGCGCTGCGCTTCCGCGGCCTGTACCGCACCCTGCTGTTCCTGCCGTACGCCGTGCCTGGCTTCATTTCCATCCTGGTCTTCAAAGGTTTGTTTAACAATAACTTCGGCGAAATCAACCTCGTGCTCGACGCCTTGTTCGGCATCAAGCCCGCCTGGTTCTCGGACACCACGCTGGCCAAGGCCATGATTTTGATCGTCAACACCTGGCTCGGCTACCCCTACATGATGGTGGTGTGCATGGGCTTGATCAAGGCGATCCCGTCGGACCTGTACGAAGCGTCGGCCCTGGCCGGCGCGGGACCGCTGACGAATTTCTTCAAAATAACGTTACCCCTGATCATCAAACCGCTGACGCCGCTGATGGTGGCCAGCCTGGGTTTCAATTTCAACAATTTCGTGCTGATCAGCTTGTTGACGGGCGGACGTCCCGATTTCCTCGACACAACGTTACCGGCCGGCACGACGGACTTGCTCGTGTCCTACACCTACCGCATCGCGTTCGAGGATTCCGGCCAGAACTTTGGCCTGGCCGCCGCCATCTCGACCCTGATTTTCTTCCTCGTGGCCGCGATTTCGCTGGTCAACATGCGCCTGACGCGCATGAACAAAGCATAAAGGACCGACCATGGCTATCGTTGTCGACCGTTCCAACCGCTGGCGCATCCTGGCGGCCCACGTCGCCGTGATCGCGCTGATCGCGCTGGTGATGTTTCCCTTCCTGATGATCTTGTCGATCTCTTTGCGCCCTGGCAACTTCGCCTCGGGCAGTTTGATACCGCCCGAGATCAGCTTCGAACACTGGCGCCTGGCGCTGGGCATGTCTTACCAGGCGCCCAACGGCACCCTGGTCGAGCCGGACTTCCCCGTGCTGCTGTGGCTATGGAATTCCATCAAGGTGGCCAGCATGAGCGCCACCGTCACCGTGCTGCTGTCGACCACCTGCGCGTACGCATTCGCGCGCATGCAGTTCCGCTTCAAGTCGCAGACCCTGTCCGCGCTGATGCTGCTGCAGATGTTCCCCGCCGTGCTGGCCCTGGTAGCCATCTACGCCATCTTCGATGTGCTGGGCAGCTACGTGCCGTGGCTGGGCATCGACCACCACGGCAGCCTGGTGCTGGCCTATACGGGCGGCATCGCCCTGCATATCTGGACCATCAAGGGCTACTATCAAACCATCCCCATCGAGATCGAGGAAGCGGCCAAGGTCGACGGCGCCACGCAATGGCAAGCGTTTGTCTACGTGCTGCTGCCGATGACGGTGCCCATCCTGATGGTGGTGTTTTTGTTGTCGTTCATCGGCGCCATCATCGAATACCCGATCGCTTCCGTGCTGCTGCATGAACAGAACAACCTGACCCTGGCCGTCGGCTCGAAACTGTTCCTGTACGAGCAAAAATACCTGTGGGGCGACTTCGCCGCAGCAGCCATTTTGTCCGGCTTGCCCATCACGGCCGTGTTCCTGCTGGCGCAAAAATGGATGATCTCCGGCCTGACGGCTGGCGGCGTGAAAGGCTGACCATGCGACGCTCCCTGACTGCGCTGGCCGCCCTGTTACTCAGCGCTTCGGCGCAGGCAGGGAGCGTCAGCTTCGCTGACAACCCCATCGTCTACTTCGCCGTGACGGACCGTTTCGCCAACGGCAATCCCGGCAACGACCACAGTTATGGCCGCGCCGCCGACCCGCAAGGCGGCGACGTCGGCAGCTTTCACGGCGGCGACATCGCCGGCCTCACGCAGCAGCTCAAAGCTGGCTACTTCAAGGAACTGGGCGTCAACGCCCTGTGGATCACGGCGCCGTACGAGCAGATCCACGGCTGGGTGGTGGGCGGCAAGCAGCAATTCCAGCATTACGCCTACCACGGCTACTGGGCGCTCGACTACACGACCATGGACGCCAACATGGGCACGCGCGAGGAATTGCGCGAGATGATCGATATTGCCCACGCGCAAGGCATCCGCGTGCTGTTCGACGTGGTGCTGAACCACCCGGGTTACGCGGACTTGCGCACCCTGTCCGAATATAAAGTGCCCGTGCTGTGGCCCGGCCATGAAACAGCCACCCTGCGCGACTATCATAGCTACATCGACTACAACAACTTTGATTTCGCACAATGGTGGGGGCCGGACTGGGTGCGCGCAGGCTTGCCAGGCTATCCCGACGGCGGCAAGGACGATTTCACCATGCAGCTGGCCTATCTGCCCGACTTCCGCACGGAAAGCAGCAAGGCCGTGGGCTTGCCGCCGATACTGCAGCGTAAAAGCGATACGCGCGCCGTGGCTCTGCCCGCTGCGACTGTCCGCACTTACCTTGTCCACTGGCTGGCCGACTGGGTGCGCGAATTCGGCGTCGACGGTTTCAGGGCCGACACCGTCAAGCACGTGGAGCCGGCCAGCTGGCTGGCCTTGCGCGCGGCAGCCACCGATGCCCTCAAGGATTGGAAAACCCGCCACCCGCAGCAGAAGATCGACGACGCACCGTTCTGGATGACGGGCGAAGCGTGGGGCCATGGCCCCGAGCGCAGCAGCTGGCATGACGCGGGCTTCGACTCGATGATCAATTTCGATTTCCAGAATCGCGCGGGCGGCGACTGGAAAAGCATCGATGGCGTGTACCGCCAGTACGCGACTTTGCTGGGCAAGCGCATCGGCAATGCACCCCGCTACGACATCCTGTCGTATATCTCGTCGCACGACACCAGCCTGTTCCCGCGCGACCGGCTGAAACATGGCTTGTCCGCCCTGCTGCTGGCGCCCGGTGGCGTGCAGCTGTTCTATGGCGATGAAAGCGCGCGCCAGCCTGGCGCCGCGCCCGTCGGCGACGAACAGCAGGCCACACGCTCCGACATGAACTGGTCGTCGCTCGATGCGGCCACCCTCGCCCATGCGCGCAAGCTGGGCCAGTTCCGCCTGCGCCACCCTGCGCTGGCGCGCGGCGAACACCGCTTCATCGACGACAAGCCGTACGCGTTCGCCCGCGCGATGGATGGCGACGCCGTCATCGCCGTGCCCGAAGCGCAAGGCGCGCTCGAACTGAAGGTGCACGGCGTCTTCGCCGATGGCACCCTGCTGCGCGACGCCTACACCAATCACACTTACACCGTCAGCAATGGCGCCGTCGCCGTGAATGCGGCCGGCACCGTCCTGTTAGAAAAGGCAGCACCATGAGCAGCTATGACATTTTAGTGGTCGGCGGCGCCGGCATCGACACCATCGTGCGCGTCCCCGACCTGCAATTGCCCGTCACCGATTCGCTGCACGTGCCGCCCATCCGCGACTACGTGGCGCACACGGGCAATGGCGTGGCGCTCGGTTGCCACGCGCTGGGACTGCGCTGCAAGTTCATCGACTTCATCGGCGACGATGCGCAAGGCGCGGCCATCCTGCAGCGCTACAAGGACGCCAGGCTCGATTTCTCGCACATCGTCGAGCCGTCCGGCACGCGGCGCAGCGTCAACCTGGTCGACCCGCAAGGACGCCGGCTGTCGCTGTACGACGGCCGCCACCCGGAAGACGTGCGCATGCCCGCCGCGTTTTATCTTCCCTACCTGGGGCCGGCGCGCCACGCGCACTTTTCCATCATGGGCTGGGTGGCCGCGCTGTTTGATGATGCGCAAACGTGCGGCACCACCGTGTCAACCGATCTGCACGACTGGGATGGCGTCAACCCGCACCACAAGGTGTTCGCCCTGCGCGCCGACCTGGTCTTCCTCAGCACGGCGGCGCTGGGCGAGCGCACGGAGTCCGTCATGCGCGCGATTGTCGCGGAAGGCCGCGCGCAGGCGGTGATCGCCATGGCGGGCGCGCACGGCGCCTACCTGCTGGAACGGGGCAGCGAGACCGTGCGTCACACTCCGGCGGCTGGCTTGAAGCTGCCCGTGGTGGACACGAATGGCGCGGGCGACTCGTTCGTGGCCGCCTTCCTCCACGCCTGGCTGGGCGGCGCGGGCCTGGACGAAGCCATGCGCCGCGGCGCCATCGGCGGCGCGTTTGCCTGCGCCCAGCATGGCACGCATGAACGGTTTATCAGCCGGGTGGAGCTGGATGACTTATATCAAGACAGCACTAGCTTATGACTTAAAATTCTATCAAGCGTGATAACTTGGTAACGGGCGCATGGCACAATGGCTGCGGATTTCACCATTGCAGACCATTCGAACCGGAGACCACATGAGAATCGAAACCCTGGCCGTGCACGCCGGCTACACCCCCGACCCGACCACCAAGGCCGCCGCCGTCCCCATCTACCAGACGGTGGCCTATGCCTTCGACAATGCCCAGCATGGCGCCGACCTGTTCGACCTCAAGGTCGCCGGGAATATCTACACGCGCATCATGAACCCCACGCAGGACGTGCTGGAAAAGCGGGTCGCGGCGCTGGAAGGCGGCGTGGCCGCGCTGGCCGTGGCGTCGGGCATGGCGGCCATCACCTACGCGATCCAGACCATCGCCGAAGCGGGCGACAATTTCATCTCCGCCAGCCAGCTGTATGGCGGCACCTACAACCTGTTTGCCCACACCCTGCCGCAAATCGGCATCGAAGTGCGCTTCGCCGACGCGCGCCAGCCCGAGACCTTCGCCGCGCTGATCGACGCGCGCACCAAGGCCATCTTCTGCGAATCGATCGGCAACCCGCTGGGCAATGTGACGGATGTGGCGAAGCTGGCCGAGATCGCGCACGCGCACGGCATCCCGCTGATCGTCGATAACACGGTGCCCAGCCCCTACCTGTTCCGCCCCATCGAGCATGGCGCCGACATCGTCGTCCATTCGCTGACCAAATACCTGGGCGGCCACGGCACCACCGTGGGCGGCGCCATCGTCGACAGCGGCAAATTCCCATGGGCCGAACACAAGGAACGCTTCAAGCGCCTGAACGAGCCGGACGTGTCGTATCACGGCGTCGTCTACACGGAAGCGTTCGGCCCCGCCGCCTTCATCGGCCGCGCGCGCGTCGTCCCGCTGCGCAACATGGGCGCGGCCATCTCGCCACTCTCCGCCTTCCAGCTGATCCAGGGCATCGAGACCCTGGCCCTGCGCATGGACCGCATCTGCGACAACACGCTGGCCCTGGCCAAACACTTGAAAAACCATCCGAAAGTCGCGTGGGTCAATTACGCGGGCCTGGAAGATCACCCGGACCACGCGCTGGTGAAAAAATACATGCACGGCCGCGCCTCGGGCATCCTGTCCTTCGGCTTGAAACTGGCCGCAGGCGAAGACCCGCGTGCGGCCGGCGCCCGCGTGCTCGACGCCCTGCAGCTGTTCACGCGCCTGGTCAACATCGGCGACGCCAAGTCGCTGGCCACCCACCCGGCCTCCACCACGCACCGCCAGCTCAATCCGGAAGAACTGGCCAAGGCGGGCGTGTCGGAAGACATGCTGCGCCTGTCCGTGGGCATCGAGCATATCGACGACTTGCGCGAAGACCTGGAGCAGGCATTGAACGCGGCGTAAGCCTCTTTTCCACGCCGGACGGAGGGGACTTCATGCCATAATCGGCGGCATGTCTTCCCCTCCTACTCCCCCTGAGCAGCCGGCATCCGGCCATTTCCGCGCCGAATACGCGCGGCGCATGAATGCCGTGCTTGACCATATCGACCGCCACCTCGACACGCCGCTGGAGCTGGCGCAGCTGGCCGACGTCGCGCATTTTTCACGCTTCCACTTTCACCGCGTGTTCGCCGCCTGGATGGGCGAGACGCTGGGCGACTATGCGCGCCGCCGGCGCCTGGAAACGGCCGCCCTGCGGCTGGCCTGCCGCCCCGGCGAAGCGATACTGGACATCGCGCTGGCGACGGGCTTCGGCTCCGGCGAAGCGTTCGCGCGCGCCTTCAAGCTGAAATTCGGCTGCACGCCGACGGCCTGGCGCACCGGCGTCGCCGCAAAAAACGCTGCCATGCTCGCAGCCATGCGCCTGCGCCGGCAAGATAGCAATCCGGATCAGGCCATGCGCAATCCCGGTCAGGAAAACGGGCCGAACTTCCAGCACCATGGGCACTCCAATCCACTTCATAGAGAGAGTCCCATGCAAGTCACCATCCTCGACCTGCCTCCCGCCACCGTGGCGTGCCAGCGCCATATCGGCCCCTACGGCCCCGCCATCGGCGCCTTCTGGCGCGACACCGTCGCGCCATGGATGCAATCGCACGGCCTGGACGACGCGACGTGCTACGGCATCGGTCATGACGATCCCAGCATCACGCCGCCAGACAAATGCCGCTACGACGCCTGCGTCGCCGTGCCCGATGCATTCCAGTCGGGCGGCCGGGCCAGCATCACCACCCTGCCGGGCGGGCGCTATGCGGTAGCGCAATTCAAGGGACCATCCAGCGCCATCGCCGAAACATGGACGCGCATGACCCGCGAATGGCTGCCGACAAGCGGCCTGCAGTGGGATGAGCGCCCGTGCTTCGAGCGCTTTTCCGCGGCCACGGCGCTGGACCCGGCCACCGGCGAATTCTCTTGCGACATCTGCATCCCCGTACGGCCGCTGTAGCTTCCTCTCTCGCGTGTATCAGCCCGCGATACCATAGCGCGATGCCGGCTTGCCGCGCATCGCGCCTGCGAACAGGGCCAGGCGGGCAGAGTCAAACTGCTCCCACAAGGCCTGGTCTTCGACGGAAGGCAAGGTCACCAGTTCGCCCTGGTCCAGGCCCGCCAGCGCCGCATCAACACAGTCTTCCGCGCGCATGATGGTGGCCTGGTCCAGCTGCGCCAGCGGCACGCCGCTCAATTCCCATATTTCCGTCGCCGTCGATGCGGGCAGCACCAGCTGCACCACGATGCCCGTGCCGGCCAGCTCCTGCTGCAAGCCGCGCGTGAAATTCATCACATAGCCCTTGGTGGCGCTGTAGATCGTGCTGACGGGCAAGATGTGGAAGGACAGCACGGAGCCGATATTGATGATGGTGCCGCTGTTGCGCTGCTTGAACTGCGGCAGCACGGCGTAGCTCAGCTCCGCCACGGCCGTCACGTTGACCTTGTCCATGGTGGCGATGCCCGCTTTCGGCGTATCGACGACGGGCGCCAGGGTCGACGCGCCCGCATTATTGACCAGCATGGTGATGGCCGGATTGCTGGCCAGTTCATCGGCCACGCGCTGCAGGTCGGCCGGTGCGGACAAGTCCGCCGCCATGACACGCACGGACACGCCATACTTTTCCGCCAGCGACCTGGCCAGCACATCCAGGCGTTCAACCCGGCGCGCCACCAGGATCAGATCGAAGCCGCGGCTGGCCAGGCGGTCCGCATATACGGCGCCCAGGCCCGACGACGCGCCAGTGACGAGGGCCGTGCCCGGTGTATTGACTGTACTCATGATGGTTCCTTTGCAATTGATAAATTCGAATGAATGGTTTTCAGCACGACGGATCAAACATGATAGCCATCATGTTTTGATGCGACGCTAAACATGACGATCATCATGCTTAGTATCGCAAGCATGACGTACGTAATGTATGATGTCAACAGAAATTATTTGATGATCGGGAGAACACCATGCGATACCCAGCGGCCGAGACGGCAGAAAAACACCAGCGCATCCTGCAGGAAGCGGCGCGGCTGTTCCGTGAACAGGGCTTTGACGGCGTCAGCGTGGGACAGATCATGAAGGCGACAGGACTCACGCATGGCCCCTTCTACAACCACTTTGCCTCGAAGGAAGCGCTGATGGCGGAAAGCACGCTGCACGGCTCGGAGCACTCGCGCGCGGCGCTCGATGCGGCAACCATCAGTCCGGAAGCCATGCGCCAGTATGTGCGCGATTATGTGAGTCCGGCCCACCGCGATGCGCCGGGCAACGGGTGCTTGCTGGCGGCGCTGGCCGGCGACGCGCGCAAGCAGCCGGCAGTGCTGCCCGCCTTCACCTTCCACCTGAAATCCATCATCGGCAAGCTGACCACGCATTTTCCGTGGCAGAAAAAACGCAACCCCCGGCAGGAAGCCATCGTCATGCTGTCGGCCATGGTGGGCGCCGTGGCGCTGGCGCGCGCCGTCGACGATGCCGCGTTTTCGGACGAGATACTGGCGGCGGTCAGCACGGCATGCGCGCCGCCAGCACTTGCGCCACCTGCCTGACCCTGTCGTCCACCGAACCTGCTACATCGACAAAGGCGATCCCCCGCCGCGCCAGTTCGGCCTGATACCACGCATGCTGGCGCGCGCGGAAATCCTCGTCGCGGCGCGTGCCGTCCTGGATGAAGGGAAAATCAGGGGCGCACAGCAGCACCAGGTCGTAGCCGTGCTCGGCCAGCAACGCCAGTTCCTGCTCGGCCTTGCCGAACATCTCGACGCAGTAGAAATACGTCGTCATGGGCGAGGTATCGCAAAACAGCCAGCGCCGCGCAGCCAGGCGCGCCTGCGCTTCGCGGTGCAGCTGTTCCCGGCCGATTTTCAGCAAATCGTCATAGTTCAATATGCCATCCTGGCTTTCCCACAATTCGCGGCCATATTCGGCCACCCAGACCGTCTCGAAATGCGCCGCCAGCGCCTGCGCCAAGGTGGTCTTGCCGCTCGATTCGCCGCCGAGCACGCACACGCGCGTGATAAAATCGGCGCGCACAATCGGTGACAGGAAGGCGCTGTGCGCATGCGGGTCTTGCCGCACCCTGGTGCCGGACACGGGTACCAGGGTCCTCGCCTGATCCACGCTCACGTGCGCCACCGGCCCGCCGGCATAATGCCGTTCCAGCACCTGGGCAAAGCCGGGGCCATAGTCTTCGCTGGTGAACACGGCATCGACGGGCAGCGCCAGCACCGTCCAGCACAGCCAGCCCATGAAGTGGCGATGCAGCTCGCCATCGTCGTCGTTGTGCGGCAAATGGCGGACAAGCACGCCGCGCGCGGCGCACAGGGCCGCCAGGCGCGCATCGTCCAGCACCACGATGTGCGCCTGCGGAAATTGCGCGCGCAGCCACCGTTCCCGGCGCGCCGGCTCATAGCCGGGAAATTCGGGCCTGGTGTAGCTGACCACCAGCAGTTCTTCGCAGGCGTCTTGCGCGCGCTTGATCAACAGTTCGTGGCCCTGGTGCAGCGGGCAAAATTTGCCGACCACGAGGCCGCGTTTATAAAGGTTCATGCCACTGCTTCCTGCAAATCCGAGGTGTATTGAATGATCTTGTCTTCCGCCAGCAGGGTCTCGACCGTGATGGCGCCGAAAAAAGGCGCGAGCAAGGCGCGCGCCCGGTCAGCCTGCGGCATGGCGCTCGGCGCCAGGCGCAGCGCGATGGCGCCGTCGCCATGCTGGTGCACGCCGAACAAGGCGATGGCCAGCGGTTTCAAAGCGTGCGTGATGTCGATATTATTGATCCACTCGCCCGTCATCGTCCTGTAGCGCAGGGGGCTGCGGCCGGCCAGCCCCACCAGCACGGGGCCGTGCGGGCCATGCGCCAACGAGGCGTAATCGCCCGTGCGGTAGCGCACGAGCGGCAGGCAGAAATTGAAGCCGCCCGTCACCGTGATTTCGCCGCGCACGCCATCCGGCACGGGCTGGCCCGCGCTATCGAGGATTTCCACGTACAGCCGGTGCTGCAGCAGCACGTGACCGCCCGCCCGTTCGTCGTAGACGGCCACGGGGCCCACTTCATTGAGCGAATAGATGTCGAGCACGGGACAAGCGAAACGCGCTTCCAGGCGCGCGCGCATGCCGGGCAACAGCATCATCGATACGGACATCAGCGCGGCCGGCTTGTGCGCCATGGGCAAGGTCAGGAGTTCGGCAAACGAGATGGGGTCGCCCGCGATCAGCTCGGGCGCCATGGCGTCCAGGTAGCGCGCGCGGTCGTCCGGGGCGCGCCAATCGTCCGGGTGCAGGTTGATCTTCGCCAGGCCCGATTCGTTCATCGTCGGCGTGACGGAGACATAGGTGAAGCAGCGGCGCTGGTGCCCCAGCAGCATCACGCCCACCTGCCCCGCGCCATGGCGCAGGGTTACGCCAAAACGCTGCAGCGCGCGCTTGTGGTAGGCCAGGTAGCGCCCCGCCACCAGCGGGTGCGAAGCGATCAGCAGCGGATGGCCCGTGGTGCCCGTCGTCTGGAAATTGATCATGCGCGCCAGGTCCGCATCGTCGGGCACGAAGGCGGCGATGTCGTGCGCCAGCTCGGCGCGGCTGATGGGCGCCACGTCCGCCAGGCGCGCGGGCGGCGAGCCGCAGGCGCGGTAATGCGGCACCGTGGCGTAGGCCGTCCTGAGAAAATCCGCCAGCCAGGGCGGCGGCGCATCGGCGCTCCAGTCTATCGCCGCATCCATGACTTCCTGCTCGTAGGCGCGCAAGGCCGCCACTTCCGCCGCCTGCAGCTTGTTGCCGCTGCGGTTGCGGTAGCGGGGCGCCGCCGGGTGGCTGCGCAGTTTTTCCAGCATGCGCGCGCCCTCCTGCGTCAGGGTGGGACAGTAGTCGCGGTCCGATTCCCATGCACCGCCCGGCAGATTGACATCCACGCTCATTCGCGCGACCACTTGTCGGCCGATTCCTCGGCCGCCTTCTTCGCCAGCGCCTCGCGGATTTCCCGCGCGCGCTGCTCGGCCAGGCGGCTCGCTTCAAGCAGGCGGCGGCGCTCCGTGCCGCTGATGGCGGACAGGCGGTCCGTGGCCTGCGCCACGCTTTCGTCGCGGGGCCGGAACCCCAGGCGCGCCAGCACGATGCGCGCCAGTTCCTCGCGCCGCTCGGGGTCTTGCGTGAACTGGTGGGCCGGCGTGGCGGCGGCCAGTTCGCGCGCCGCCTCGCCCAGTACCTGCAGCAAGGCTGGCTGCGGCAGTTGCTGCGCGGTGAACCAGTCGTCGGCCAGCAGCCAGCACAGGATCATGGCCAGCGCCAGCCGGTTACGGTCCGCCTTCACTTGCGCGCCGATGAACCCCTGCAGGGACGCGGCCGGCGCACGCGCGCCATGCAGCAGTAAAACGTCGTTGGCCAGCGCCGCCACCGCCACCGCCTGCGCATTGGCGACGCCGGCGATACGGGGCTCGGCGAGGAATTCGACGGGCGTGTCGGCCAGGCGGTGGGTTAATCTTTCGAGGTGGGGTCCGGAAATCTGCATGTCATGGTTGTATATAGTGGCGCCGGCTGAACGCCCGCGCAAAGTCCAGCAAGTCCTCGTAGCGTTCCACGGCGTGGATATCCCAGCCCTGCTCGCGGCGCGCGCGTTTCAAATCGTCATAGGTCTGCTGCAGCCACTGGTGGCTGGCCGCGCCCTCCCAGTCGCGCGCCAGGTTCAGGGCCATGGTGCCGCCCGCGCCGCCCTGCGACAGCGCTTTCGCCGAGATATCCCAGCCGCTGTTGCCCAGTTCATCCTGGTCGAACATGGTGGTGATGCCATCGTCGGAAATCATCAGGATGTGCGCGGGCCGTTCACGTTTGGCCGCATAGGTCTGGCGCAGGCGGTGGATGGGGAAACAGGTGCCGCCGCCAAAAAATTCCGTCAGCACGCCGAGGATCATGTCTTCATCGCGCACGAAACCTGGCGTTAGCATCACTTCGTTCTTGCCGCTCCACAGAGTCACCTGCACTTTCGCGCCGGCGCGCAGGGCGGACAAGGCGATGACGGCGCCGGCCAGTGTCAGGAACGAGGTGTGCGCCTGCGGGTTCGGCATGGAGCCGGAACTGTCCACGTACATGTCCAGGTCGACGGGCACGGCGTCGGTGGCGCGCGCCGGTTCGCGGCCATACACGCGGCGCACGGTGGTCACGCCCGGCACGGGGCGTGGCGACTGCATCACGGACTGCAGCCAGTCGATGTCTTCCAGCGGGTCGCCAATTTCCCATGGCTCCAGCCCTTCCATCTGCGGCTCCGGCGATTCGGGCGCCGGGCGGCTGGGAAACGCCACCAGGTGCGGCAAAGCCCGCTCGCGGTAGTAGCGGATGGCGATTTCATGGTCGCTCAAGTCCACGCCCGACGCCTTCAGAATGTCGCCCAGCTCGAACGGTTCGCGCAGCTGGCCGCCGCCCGACCTGACTGGCGCCTCGGCCGCAGGTTCGGCGGCAGGTTCCTCGCCATCGAGGCCAGAGATGCGCTTGTCGTGCACGGGATGGATGGCGCCGTCCTCTTCGTCATCCTCGATCTGCTGCGCGCCATACGTCTGGCAGCCACGGGCCGCGTCGCGCGTGTCCTGCAGATAGCGGCTGGGGTCAATGTCACCCAGGGCATCCGTATCTTCCACCAGGTAGGGCAGCAGCAAGGTGGCGAAGCGGCCCGCCGCCAGCATCCAGTCGTTCGCGTAAACACGGATCAGGCGCGCCCCAAGCCAGGCATCCGTGTCCAGGCGTTCGTCAGCGTGGCCGCCTCCCAGCTCACCCTTTTCCAGCTGCCACAGGTTTTCATAGATGCGCATGTACAGGGTCCATACGCCGCCGCTGCCCTTGCCATCGGGTGCTGGCGCTTTCCCCTGCCGCAACTTGCGGTAGATGTCCGCCATGCGCAGATTCGCCTGGCGCTGCAGGCGGTCGTTGATGAACAGGTCCGTGTACAGGTTGGCCACCATGGGCGCGTGCTGCTCCAGGGTCGGCAAGGCGCGGCGCATGCGCGCCAGCAGGCGGAACTGGTCGCTGGCGCTGCCCGGCGCGAGGATGTGGTGGCCGATTTCATGGGCGAGGATTTCCAGCGCATAGTCGTCCAGCCCCAGCTCCGTCACCAGCGGCAAGTCCACCACCACGCTCTGGTCGAGCAGCCGGATCATGGCGAAGCTGCCGGACAAGCCCTGCTTGCCGGCTTCGACGCGGCTGGCGCACAGGCTGGGGTCGCGCAGGCGCGTAAACTTGCTCCACACGGCCAGGGCCTCGGGCCAGGCGGCGCGCCAGCGGTCGATCAGGACGGTGTCGGCATCGTTCTTCATGCGAGCGGCAGCAGGCGGATGGCGTGCGTCCACGGTGACGTGATGGCCAGCGTATGCGCATTCGCGGCCAGCGCGATGTCACCGGCCGGCAGGTCGAGCGCGATGCTACGCGCGCCGATATGCACGGTGGCCCCATCGAGGCGCACGGACGCCGGCACGCCGGTTTGCGCCAACTCAAACTCCTGCGCCGTGGCGCTGTGCAGCACGGCGCCATAGGCGTCGGCCACCAGCAAATAATGGCGCTCGGCGCTGCGCACGACAAAACCGTCAAGCGTGGCGCGCACTTGTGGCGGCGTGCCGAAATCGCCACCCAGGCCCGTGAAGGCGCCGAACTCCCTGCCTTCGGCATTGCCGCGCCACGGATTCGCCATGAGCTGCGCATGCACCTGCGGCCATTGCGCGCCCGGCTCGCCAAAGGCGGCCAGCGCCAGCGTATGCGGCAAGGTGTCGGCGGCAGCCAACGCGCCCTGGCGGAAATGCGCGACGCCGGCGCGCCAGGCCAGCACCTGGCCCACGGCGCGCAGCTGTGCGACGCTGCCGACTTGCGGCGCCACGGCAGCCATCCCGGCCTGCCATTGCGCGGGCCGCGCGCCCGCCACGGAGGAAATGTGGATGGCGGCGTTGCTCAGCATGCCCAGCACGTCGACGGGGGCCGTCGCCAGCAGCGGCGCAAACGATGGCGCCAGTTCGCGCCAGACGGTATTCAGGAAGGGATTTTTCGCGGCCGGACCGGCCAGGCCATGGCCCACCAACTCCAGGGCCATGTCGTAGGCGGCCAAGGTAACGCCGCCCACGCGCTCGGTTGCTGCGGCGGCCACGGCCACCACCAGCGGATCGACGCCATCGTGCAAGAAGGCGCCGAAGGCGGCCATGTCGAGCGCGGGAAAGCGCCGGCGCGCTTCCGCCGCGCGGCCGTTGAACTGGGCGCGGCCACTGGCAAGGATAGTTGCGAAGGCAGGAGAAATCATTGTTCCTCCTCAATCGCTGTGCGAAAAATGCAGCAGATAGCGCTCATCCCCTGATTCGAACGCGATCTCGTCCCAGTGGATCGCGTACCAGAAACCGGAGGGCGGCGTCATCGTCACGATATGCACAGTGAATGCGGCCAGCGACATGTCCAGCGCTTCGAGGAAGGCGTTGACGAGGCAGGCGCGGAAACGGTCCGGCGGCGCCGTCCGCATGTGATCCGACGAAAAGAACCAGCGCTGGCACAC
Source organism: Janthinobacterium sp. P210005 (assembly GCF_036231865.1). Classification (NCBI taxonomy): domain Bacteria; kingdom Pseudomonadati; phylum Pseudomonadota; class Betaproteobacteria; order Burkholderiales; family Oxalobacteraceae; genus Janthinobacterium; species Janthinobacterium sp. P210005. Next base: position 50,049 of record NZ_JAZARC010000007.1, on the reverse strand, counting down.
CTGCTCCAGGTGCGCGCGCCCGCACGGCGCCACCGTGATCTGCCACAAGGGCGCCGGCAAGTCGCGCGCCGGGATGCTCACACTCAGGGCGTAATCTTCCACCCGCAAGCCCAGCGCCGTGAGCAGGTCCGGCGCATCGGGCAGGCGCTGCAGCTCATAGCTTGCGCACAGGTCGCTGGCCTCGCTGTTCAACATGGCCAGGGCGTCGAGAAACCCGCGGCAATGGTCGATATTCAGTGCGTCATTCATTGCGAACGCAGCCAGCTGCGATAATTCGTATAGCGCTGGTGCAGGTATTTGAGCTTCAACAAATCGTCATACAGGGGGCCGTACAGTTTTCTCCCTTTGGTACGCTCGCCGATCAGCTTTTCGATGCGGTTCAGGCGCGCCAGGGTCTCGCGCTCGCTCACGCCATCGAGGCCCAGGTCGAATTCGGCCGACAGCACGCCGACAGGGTCATCGCGGTCCAGGTCCAGGCGGTTGAATTCATCGTTCGACAAGTCGAACAGGCGGCGCAGCCAGCCCAGCCTGTCACTGCGGTAGGCGGCGTTTTCCGGCAGCGCGAAAAATGGCGCATCCGGGTCCGGCTGCAGCTTGTTATGCAGGACGAATGGCAGCACCTGGCGCAAGTCTTCCAGCTCCACCTCGCCATTGCCGCGGAAATACGCCATGGCCTTGGCGTAGATCAACAGCGCCATCAGGGTGCGCACGGAGATCCCGTTGAGGGTCTGGCAGCCGAGATCCTTCAGGCGGTCGCGCCCATTGTCGGCCGCCTGCGCGGCGCCCCGGTCGGCGCCGGCCAGGCGGGCCGTATCCTTGGTCATGTATTCGAACTGGCCGCCCGCCGTCTCGAACAGCTCGAACTGGCTGGCGAAGAATTCCAGGCGGCGGCGCACGGCTTCGGGCACGCCCACCTGGCGGATGGATTCGCCAATCTGATCCACCTCCGCTTCCGTGAAGATGATATCGGGTGGCACCAGCTCTTCTGGCCGCACGTTTTCTTCCACGCGCAGCAGCAGTTCATTCAGGAAGCGGGGGTTGAAGGCCAGCGCCTGCACCGTCACGTCGACCCGGTCGCGCAGCGCTTCGATCACCTGGTAGGTGCCGCCGCCCTGGTCGTCGTTGGCCGTCAGATACCAGGCCGCTTCCGGACATTCGTAAATATGGTTCAGCACTTCCGCGTAATTGTCGCCCATGACGGTGAGCAGCGCGCTTTGCGTGCGCGTGGGGATGCGGTTGTATTCATCGACGATCTTCACGCGCATGCCCAGCCAGGCGCGCCAGGCGATGCGGATGTCGTCCATGCTTTGCGCGTTCACCAGGTCGGCCGGCAGCGGATTGCCCAGCAAGTCGGCCACCGTCATCTGCGGGTGGCCATGCTGCATGGCGCGCTTGACTTCCTTGACGGTGGAACCGGCCAGCACGCCCATCAACAGGGCGCTGGCCGTCTTGCCCCGCCCCGGCCCGCCGACGAACAGGCATTTGCGGCGCGTGGCGAACGTCAGCAGGGGCAGCAAAATGAAGCTGGAATAGCTTTGCGCCGACGGCAAATTCAGGGTGCGGCGGCTGTCGCCCACCGCATACGTCTGCGACGGGCCGTCGTTGTACTCGATGTCGTAATGGGGGCTGATGATGGCGTGGTTGACGATCCAAAAGTATGCCTGGCGCAGCTTTTCATCGAAAGGCCGCGCTTGCGCCGCGCCTTCCGCTCCCAGCGCGATGGGGCCCTGGTACAGGTCCGCCACGTCGAACTGCCGCGCGGCGGACGCCGCCTTGGGTTTGGTGGGGGCCTGGGACAGGCGCTGGAACAGATTAAAAGACGGCATGGCAATATTCTTCCATTAAGGAAACGAAATTATTGCACAAGCCACCTGCAAGCACCGGTTCGGATGAAAAGCAGCTCAGCCCGCCATCGGCGTGGCCAGAAACACCGGCTGCCGCTCGGCCAGCGCCGCCAGCGCGGCCACGGCCGGAGAATCGCTGGCCGCCATCACGTCGGGCACCATCTGCTGAGCAAAACGCATGATGGATCCCGTCGCTAGCGATGCGGCCAGAGCAGGTCAACCTTCTCGTCGTCGCTCAGCCACCAGCGCTTTCCGTCCTTATCCTTGTGCACACCGAATATTTTCTGGTAGTTGTAGGTCTTGCAGTGCAGCTTCAGCCAGGCGTGGTAGTAGTCATCAAGAAAAGCGCTGAATATCTGCTGGAAGCGTGGTTCGCTGGCGTCTTTTTCGGGCAACTCGAAGGTGCCTAACCTGGCAACGATGTGCGCGATGTCCGTCCTGCTGACGCCGTCGAGTTTCACGGGATCGGGCAAGGCGATCCTGAACGCCAGCACTTCCGCGCCCTCCGCTTCCCACCACTCGCGCAAATTGAAGCGGGAAATATCTTTTCCGCTTAGTGCCTGTAATTGATCCGCGAGTCTGTCGTATTCGGCGTTGTCGTCGTCGCCGTGTGTGTCACAGAACTGCGTATAAGCCAGTATCGATGCCAAAATCGTGGCATACCTTTCTTCCGCCACAGCCAGTGGGGGCTCCAGCGCGTTCTCTGATTTCATGCTCATCCTTGTTTGATGACGGGTGCCGACGCCTCGGCGCGCCAGCGCCACCAGCCCAACGCCACGCAAGCGACCAGCAAGGCCAGCAAGCCCGCCACTTCATGGCGGATTTCATACAGCGAGGCACCCATTTGATTAAGCGCAACAAAGCCCTGGATGCCGGCCGTGGACGGCAGCAGCCAGCGCAGCCATTGCAGCACGACGGGCATGGACGACACGGGCCAGGTCAGGCCCGCGAGGAACAGCACGGGCATCGAGGTGGCGATCATCAGCTGCGTGCCCCGCTCGCGCGTGCGGAACAGCATGCCCAGCAACATGCCGAACGCTGCCTCACACAGCGAGAACAGCACCAGCAGCAAGAGCATGCCGCCAAAGTTACCGCCACGGGGGTAATCCTGGAACCAGAAGACGAAACCGAAGAAATAGCAGCAGTTCAAGAAGGCCACGCAGGCAAACGCCAGCAGCATGCCCATATACCCGCCCGCCGTGCGCCTGCCCGCCACGGGGAAGGCCTTGCGCTGGTACCATGTGCCGAACAGCATGGTCATGCCGATCAGCAAAGTCTGCTGCACAATGAGAGTAGCCACTCCTGGCACGACATAGGCGCCATAGCCTTCCTTGACGTTAAACAGGGGCACGGCGTCGAAGGCGATGGGCGAGCGCTGCTGGTTGGCCTGGATGGTGGACGGCGTGCCCGCGCCCAAACGCTTGAGCTCAATACCGGCCGACACCGTGCCCACCACTTCGGCCAGCCCGTTCAGGGCCACCTTGTTCAGCATCAAATACAAGCCATTGCCCGCCACTTGCGCGTGGGCGGCGCGGCCGGCCAGCACGTCCGTCTGCAAACCATGGGGAATGATCAATACGCCCATGACCTGGTCGCGCCATAATAAATCTTGCGCGACGGGCAAGTCCGGCGTGACGGCGACCACGTGCAGCGATGGGTGGGCCATGGCGAAGCGCGTCAGCTGGCGCGACATGGCGCTGCGGTCCTGGTCGACGACGGCCACGGGCACGCGCTGGACGATTTCCGTCGAATACGGCAGCGGATAGAAGAAGGAATAGATGATGCCGCCGATGAACAGCAAGGTCAGCGCGCCCTTGTCCGTCAGCATGGCGCGCCAGGTGGCGACAAAGGCCGGCCACATCATGCGCGTCCCCAGGCGGCAGGCGCATTCGCGCGGCGCGCCAGCAGGAATACGCCCACGGCGCCGCAGCCGATGGCAAAGCCGGCCAGTATCAGCATTTCCTGCACGCCATAGCGCCATGGCGCGCCGGCCAGCCAGTATTTCGTCTGCAATTGCAGATAATGCGTAAGCGGCAAGGCTTCCGCCCAGGCGCGCGCTGGCGCCGGCATGGCCATCAAGGGAAAAGCCTGGCCCGCAAACGCGAACGCGGGCGCCGTGATGAAGGCCGCGCCCGACAGCGCCAAGCGCAGGGACAGGGTGGCGGCGATCAGCAAGGTGGCCAGGCCGCAATACGCGAGCACCAGCAACAGCATGCTCAGCAGCAATGCCGGCAAGCTGCCCGCCACTGCCCAATCCCGCGCCAGGCTGAAGAACAGCAAGTACAGCAGCGCCAGCGCACAGTAGGCGACGAGGGGAAACAGCAGCTTGGCAAGCACGGCGCGCAGCCAGCTGCCATGGGCCGAGGCCAGCCATTGCGGCACCGTGCCGTCGCGCAACTCGCGTCCGATACTCGTGACGACGGCGACGACGATGAAAATCTGCAGCATGGCCGGCATCAGCGCCAACGTTAAAAATGCTTCATAGCTGATGTTTTCGTTATACAAACTGTTCAAGGTCGTGCGTATCGGCTCGAACTGGGCCGCCGCCTGCACGCCCGACATGCCTTTCTTGACCCGCGCCGTCATCTCGATGCCGGCCGACAAGGTCGTGCTGACCGTGCGCACGTCGCGCAGCAAGGCGCCCGCGTGCGAGGAAAACTGCGCGTTGTACAGCCATTGCACGGTGGCTTGCCGGCCGCCCAGCAGTTTCTGCTCGAAATCGTTCGGGATCAGCAGATATCCGAATGCCGTGCGTTCGCGCAAGCGATGCAGGGCTTCGTCGCTGGACGCCACTTTCGCCGCCACCTCGATGCCGGGCGAGGCGTCGAGCCAGCGCGTGAGCTGGCGCGACAAGGTGGAATTGTCGTTATCGATGACGACGATGGGCAAGTCGCGCGCGATGCCGGCGGAAAACACCAGCCACAGCATGCCGCACAGCACGACAGGAATCCAGCTGAGCATGCCGAAGTCCCAGAAGTCGCCACGCAGCCGCTGCCACTCGCGTGCCAGCGCCGCCGGCTGCTCTTTGTCAATCTCGCTCATCGGCTATCAGAGCGGCGGGAACACAACCGACATGCCCGGACGCAAGCCCTCGACCTTGATGGCGGGACGCAAACGGATTTCAAACGTGCGCAAGTCCGTGCCGCCCGGACGGGCCGCGCGCCACGTGGCGAAGTCCGGCAGCACGGCAACCGAACTGACCTTGAAGCTCAGTTGCTGTTTCAAGGCCGGCACGTTCGCCGTGTGCGTGCTGCCCATGGAAAACGCCGCCATCTCGTCTTCACGCACTTGCAGCACGGCCCAGGCGTCATCGAGGTTCACCAGGGTAATCACGGGGAAACCTTGCGGCGCCAATTCGCCCGGCTGGATCTGGATCTTGCTGACCTGGCCCGCCACCGGCGCGGCAATCTTCGTCTCGGCCAGCGCGATCTGCGCTTCCGTCAGCACGGCGCCCACCTGGCGCGCCTGGGCGGCCGCAGCCGTCTTGTCTTCGGGACGGGCGCCCTTTTGCGCCATATCAAACTGGGCGCGGGCCGCTTGCGCCAGCTGGTCGGCGGCGCGCCATTGGGCCTGCGCCTCATCACGTTTCTGCTGGGCAATCACGCCTTGCTCGAACATATTGTTGACGCGGGTATACGTGGTCTTGGCGATGGTGGCCCCCGTTTGCGCCCGCTCCCAGTTCGCTTTCGCGGCCGCAATTTCTTCCGGACGCGCTCCCGCTTGCGCCTTGTGCGCCACGGCCTCGGCCGCTTGCGTGGCGGCCGTCGCTTGCGCGATCTTCGCATCCACTTCCGGACTCGTCAGCTGGAACAGCAGCTCACCTTTCGGCACCGTCTGGCCCAGCTTGACGTACAGCTCGCCCACCCGGCCCGGCACTTTCGACGAGACATTGACTTCCTGCGCATCCATCTGTCCCTGCAAGGGCAGGCGCTGCGGCTGGAAGGCCTGGTACAAGCCCCAGCCCACGAAGGCCAGGACAATGACGGCGGCGACTATGGCCAAGGGTTTTTTGGAGGTGCTCATTATTATTTGTCCACAGGTAATTGGATATCGGCCGCGGCCGCCAGGCTGCCCAGGCGCTGCGTCTCGCCCGTCGCTTCCAGCAATTGCGCCAGCCCCATCACATAGTTATAGGCCGTCTGCGCGCGCTGGGTTTCCACCTTTGCCAGGTTCAGGCGCGCGTCGACCACCTCCAGCGACGTCACTTGCCCTTGCTGGAAAGCCACGGTTTGCAGGCGGATATTTTCGCGCGCCAGCTCTACCGACGAGGCCGTGGACAGGTACTGGATACGGGCGTTTTCCAGCGCGCGCCAATTCTTTTCGATCAGGGTGGGAATGTCGCGCTCGGCCTGGCGCGCCACCACTTCCACCCGCTCCTGGTCCAGCTTGGCGGCGGCGATCATCTTGCCCGTATTGATGCGGTGCACGAGGGGCACGGACACGACCAGGCCGACGGCCCAGTTCGAGCGCACGAGCTTTTCATTGCCGCGGTTCAAATTGTAGTTACCGATGGCAAACACGGTAGGTGCGTATTCCTTGCCATGCAGCTTCAAGGCTTGCTCGGCCTGCACGCGCTTGCTGTCGATCTTCTTCCAGTTCGCATTTTCGCGCATGCCCGTGCTGATGAACGATTGCAAGGTGCCAACCGGCAAGCTATTGACGAACAGCGGCGTGCTGGGGCGCACTTGCGTATTGACGGCGAGCAAACGATCAAGCGCCACCTGGGCGATTTCCTCGTCGCTGCGCGCCTGCGCTTCGTCGCTGCGGGCGCTGTCCAGGGCCACGTCGGCGCGCAAGCGTTCCGCGCGCGAAATCAGGCCGCCCTTTTCCAGCTTGGCCGCATCGCGCTGGTGCTGCGTCACGCCGGCCGTCACTTCGGCCCGCACGGCCACCACTCTCTTGGCCAGCAGCAACTGAAAATAGCGCTGCGCCACCAGGGTGGCCAGTTGCTCTTCCGCTTCCGTGCGCTCGGCCTGCGCGGCCAGGGTCAGGCTCGATGCGAGCCCCTTGACGGCGTCCAGGCGCCCGCCCGTGTAGATGGGCCACATGCCCAGCAAGCCGAACGAGGTCAGATCCGTCACCACTTCGCGGTTAAGGGAATTGGGAATGTGCGGCGTGGGCAAGCCGGGAATGGGCGGCAGCACGGATTCGATGCCGCCCACCACGCCGGACAAGCCGCTCGTGTCGATGCTCAAATCCGTCGACAAACGGCCGCGAAACGCCGTCAAGTCCACGGAAGGGCCATCGATATTCGACAAGGCTTCCGCCTTCAGTGTTTTCGCGCGCACGTCGAGCGCGGCGCCCTGCACGGCGCCTGAAGCCTTGGCCGCTTGCTGCAGCGCTTCGTTGAATGTCAGCGGCGCGCCGGCCGGCAACTGCGCCAGGGCGGGCATGGCCGCGCCCAGCGCGCCCGCCAGCAATAATGATAAGTGTCCTTGCAATCTGCCCATGTAGCGTCCAGTCAATGAATGAGGGGAAAGCACGGGGTTGCCATGTTTATACTTTCACAATAGCAATTATATCTACGGATGTCTATTCCGGCCTGCACTATTGCCTACTGCGGCGGATACGCAAAAACGGGCGCCTCTTGCGGGACGCCCGTTGAGCTCAAGCAGCTACCCGGCGAATTACTTCTTCGCCTTCTTGCCGCCCTTCTCCTTTTCCTTTTCAAACACGGCAAAGAACTCGGACGCCATGTTGCGGATGGCGCGGCCGATGTTGGCGTAGTCGTATTCGTTCAGGTTGGCCAGCGACACGCGGCCCGACGGGTGCGTGGTGCCGAAGCCGCGGCCAGGCAACAGGATGACGCCCGTTTCCTCGGCCAGGCGGAACAGCGCTTCGTTCGGTTTGAGCTTTTTCAGCAGCCACTGCGAAAACTCCACGCCGTGCATCTGCGCGGCCAGCGATTCCATGTCCAGCAGGTGGTAGTAGCGCACGGAATTGGCGTCGTGCACCATCGGCAAGCCCAGTTCTCGGTACAGCGCTTCCTTGCGGCGCAGCACGATACGCTTCATCGACTGCTTGTACTTTTGCTCTTCATCCATCAGCGAGAACAGGGAGAACAAGGTCATCTGCGCCTGCACGGGCGTGGACAGGCCGGCCGTATGGTTCAACGCCACCGTGCGGCTGTCGGCCACCAGGCGGTCGATGAATTTCAGCTCGCGCGGCTCCGTCGTGATCGAGTGATAGCGCGCGTCCAGCTGCTTCTTGATGGTTTCCGGCAACTTGGCAATCTTGTCGTCGAGTACATTTTTTTCATGCGTGGCCACCACGCCCATGCGCCAGCCCGTCGCGCCGAAGTATTTCGAGAACGAATACACGAGGATGGTGTTGTACGGGCACATGGCGAACAGCGAAACGAAATTGTCGGCAAACGTGCCGTACACGTCATCGGTCAGGATGATCAGGTCCGGGCGCTTCTTGATGATCTTGGCGATGTATTCCAGTGTGTCATCGTCGATCTTGACGGATGGTGGATTGCTGGGGTTGACGAGGAAGAAGGCCTTGACTTTCGGGTCCAGCAGCTTGTCCAGCTCTTTCTTTGTGAATTGCCAATTGTTCGATTGCGGCGCATCAATATGCACGGTGTTCAGCTTGTAATCATTGAGCTGGGGAATCTCGATGTACGGCGTGAAGATCGGCATGCCCAGGGCAATCGTGTCGCCTTCCTGGATGATGTGGTTCGATTTCAGGCTGGCGAACAGATACGTCATGGCCGCCGTGCCGCCTTCGACGGCGTACATGTCGAAGTTGCCGACGAACGGATGGTCGCCGATCATTTCGCGGTGGATATACTGGCCGACGATTTTCTCGGACAGGCGCAGCATGCGGTCCGGCACGGGATAGTTGCAGCCGAGAATGGCTTCGCACATCTCATAGATGAAGTCGCCCGCGTCCAGGCCCAGCTGGTCGCGCACATACGACATGGCGGCCTCGATGAAATGCACGCCGGGGTTGCCTTCATGCTTGCGCACGAAGATTTCGAAGCGCGCCTCGATGCCGTCGCGCGTGGGGAAGCCGCCCACGTCATCCATGTACACATAGGAACGTTCCGCTTCCGTCATGGCAAACTGGCCGAACTGGAAGAAGCCGTGGCGCGGCGTGGTGGCCAGGAAATTCGGGTTGCCGCGGCCCGCATTGAGCATCAGACGGTTGCTTTGCTTGGCCGTCTGGATCAGCGCATCCTTCAATTCGAAGGGGCTCAACAGCGCGAGTTTGCTTGGGTTACTGAAATCCATTTCAACGACTCCTTATCAACTGACAATATGGGAAAAGCCCCGCACAGGCGGCTTAGGTCCTGCAAATACGCCCGACTCAGACGAAGGCCACGATCAGCGGCCCCAGCAAGGTCAGGAAAACGTTGGCCAGGGCATACGTGATGGCAAACGGTACGGTGGGAATCGAGTTTTGCGCCGCATTCAGCACTTCGCCGAACGCGGGATTGGCGCTGCGCGAACCGGACAAGGCGCCCGCGAAGATGGCCACGTTGTCATAACGCAAGATGTAGCGGCCGATCAGCATGGTCAAGATCATCGGCAGGATGGTCACCACCACGCCCACGCCAAACAGGGTCAGGCCGTGTTCGCGCACGGTTTGCACGGCTTGCAGGCCGGACGTGAGGCCGACGACGGCAACGAAGCCGGCCAGGCCCAGGTCTTTCAGGATTTGCACGGCGCCGCTGGGCATGTAGCCAAACGTCTGGCGCTTGGCGCGGAACCAGCCGAATACCAGGCCCGACAGCAGCACGCCGCCGCCGCTGCCCAGGGTCAGCGGAATCGAGCCGATGCGCGCCACCAGCAAGCCCACGAGCAAACCGACGACGAGGCCGGCGCCCATGTAGACGAAGTCCGTCTTGGCGCTCGGCACGATCATGTAGCCCACTTCGGCCGCCACGCGCTTGACGTCCTGCTCGGCGCCGTAGATGGTCACCACGTCGCCCGTCTGCACGACGGTTTCCGCTTGCATGGGCAGAATCTTGCCCATGCGGCTCAGTTGCACGACAAAGATGCCGTGGCGCACGCCCGGCGCCGTCGCGCTGCGGATTTCGCCCACCGTCTTGTTGTGGTAAGCCTTGTTGGTCAGCACCATGTCGCGGCGCTGCATCACCAGTTCCATGCCTTCGACGGCCAGCAATTCCTTGCCCAGCTGGGAAGACACGCTGAGCATGGCTTCGCGGCGGCCCACCAGCAGCACGATATCGTCGGCCGCCAGCACCAGGTCCGGGCTGACGTCGATGATCTGGCCATTGCGTTTCACGCGCTCGATGGTGATGGCCGTGCTCGGATGGGCGCTTTCGATGTCCGCCACGGAGCGCCCGGCGCCCGGACCCACGTCGTAGATGCGGCCGATGAGGTCGGGCGCAGCCGGCGTCTGGCCCGGCCCCAGCACTTGCACACCCGCCTGCAGCGCCGTTTCCGCCTTGATGGCATCTTCGCGGATGGTGCGCCCCATGAGTTTCGGCAAGATATTGACGCAGACGATGATGGCGCCAAACGAGCCGAACACATACGTCACGGCATAGCCGACGGCCACGTTGCCCTGCAGGCGCGCCACTTCGTCGGCCGCCAGGCCCAGCTTGGTGATCGCGTCGCCGGCCGTGCCGATGATGGCCGACTGCGTCAAGCCGCCCGCCGCCACGCCGGCCGCCAGGCCCTTGTCCAGGCCAAAGACCTTGGCCAGGATGACCACCGTCAGCAGCGCCGTCACGGCCAGCACGACGGCCAGGATGATTTCACGCACCGACTGGCGGCCCAGGGAATTGAAGAATTGCGGCCCGCTTTCATAGCCGACGGCGTAAATGAACAGCGCGAACAGCACCGATTTCACGCCGGGATCGATGGCGACGCCCACCTGGCTGACGAGCACCGCCACCAGGAGTGAACCGGCGACCCCGCCCAGCTGAAACGAGCCGAACTTGATCTTGCCGATGTAGTAACCCACTGCCAGGGAGAGAAACAAGGCAATTTCAGGCGACTTCTTGAATAACTCATGCAACCATTCCATGCGGACCGCCTTTCGTGTTGAAGGAATTCTTTACTGCGTTTGCCCTTGCTGGCTGCTCATGCGTGCACCGACCCTGCCAGGGCCACGATCAGCGGCCCCAGCAGGGGCAGCACCACGTTCGAGATGGCATACGTAATCGTGTAGCCCAGCAAGGGCGTGGAATTGCCGGCCGCATTCTGCACGGCCGACAGGGCCGGCGTGCTGCACTGCTGGCCGGCGATGGCGCCCAGCAGCACGGGCGCTTCCAGCTTGAGGAAAAAGTGTCCCACCAGCAGCGACAGCGAGGCGGGGATGACGGCGATCAATACCCCCATCAGCGGCAAGGACAGGCCGTACTGGCGGATCAGATCGATCGCCTGCGGCCCCGACGCCAGGCCCACGCAGGCGATGAAGGTGGCCAGGCCGATATCCTTCATCATGTCGAGCGCGCTGGAGGGGATGCCCTGCATGCCCGGCTTGCGCGCCTGGTACCAGCCGAACACGAGGCCCGTCAGCAAGGCGCCGCCGCCCGTGCCCAGCGAAAACGGGATGCCGCCCAGCTTGGCGGAAAAGCCGCCGATATACACGCCCAGCACGATGCCGATGCTGGCGTAGACGATATTGCTGCGGTCGCCCGTGGGCACGCGCTTGCCGATGGCGGCCAGCGCCGTGTTCAGCTCGCGCCCTTCCGTCGTGCCGTACAGGCGCAGCACGTCGTCGCGCTGCAGGGCCAGGTCCGGCAAGGGCGGCATGCTGTGCTCGCCACGCACGACGGCCGCCACGTGCACTCCGGAGGGCAAGGCCAGCTGGCGCAAGGGCTGGCCCACCAGCGCGGCTTGCTGCAGCACCACTTCGACGGCGGAGACGGCCATGTTCAAGCCCGTCGTATCGGCAAATTCCTCGCCCAGGATGGCTTCGGCCGCCACCAGCGCGGGACGGTGGCCGATCACCAGCACTTCGTCGTTATTGCGCAGGCGCAATGCCGGTTCCAAGGGCAAGACCTTGCCATGCCGGCGCACGCGCGTGATGCTGGCGCGGCCCGCAAAGATATGCTGCAAGGCGTCGAGGCGGCGTCCCGCGCCGCGGCTGATGCGGTAGGCGCGCCCCACCATCTCCGGCGTGGCCTGCACGCCGTCGCCGTCGGTCTGCGCGCCGCCCATCTTTTCCCACAACTTATCGGCTTCCTCGCGTAGGTTGACACGCAGCAACAGCGGAAAAATCTGGCTGGTGACGATGACGATGGCGATCAGGCCGAAAATGTACGTGATGGAATACGCGGTGACGACGTTGGCCTGCAGCTCGGCGATGCGGGCGGCCGGCAGCGCCAGCTTCGAGATGGCGTCCGTGGCCGTGCCGACGACGGCCGACTCCGTCGCCGCGCCCGCCATCATGCCGGCCGCCGTGCCCTGGTCCAGGCCAAGGAAGCGCGTGGCCAGCAGCACCAGCGCCAGCACCACCACCACTTCGATCAGGCACAGCAGGCCCAGGCGCAAGCCCTTGGCATTCAGGTTGGCAAAGAACTGGGGGCCGCCCGCATAGCCGAGGGCAAAGATGAACAGCATGAAGAAGACATTCTTGACGCTGGCGTCCAGGGTGATGCCCAGCTGGCCGATCAGCAGCGCGGCGATGAGGGTGCCGCACACGCCGCCCAGCTGGATGGGGCCGAAGCGTATCTGCCCTACCGCGTAACCGAGCGCCAGCGCCAGGAACAGGGCCAGTTCCGGCACCTGGTGCAATACGGACGTGATCGAATCGAGCATGGACGAACCTTCGAAAAGATAACGGATGGTGACAAGGGGACAGCGCGTTCGGCGGCTGGCGGCAGCTGGCTGTGGAACGGGCGCACGGCTCCCGCACGACACCTGCGGCAAGCGCTTGTGCTGGGAAAAAGTTGCAACGTGGAATTATGTTCGGCGAAAATTTAATAAGTGTCAACAGGTGTTCTGTTGAACTCGCTTTGCGCTTCATCAAACATCGGGCGCACGATTGAAGCCGCTGTTTGACATTAATCAATAAGATTATTAGTAATGTTTGGGACGATACCAAAGTGCCTTGCGCGCCAGCGGCGTCTCCTCCGGCAAGTCGGGATTGGCCAGCTCCAGCACGTGGCGCCGGGACAGCTGCAGGCCGTCCGCGAGGCGGCCGAAATGGCGCTGGAACAGCTGCGCGAAACTGCCATCGGCAAGCATGCTTTCCAATCCCCTTTCAATGTGGCGTGCCAGTTCCGGCCTGTGCCGGCCGACAAAGAAGTACAGCGCGGCCGGGTAGCGGATGACCAGGTAGGCGTCGAGCGCCAGCGGCAGGTGCGCATGGCTGGCCAGTTCGCTTTGCGCCTCGATCACGGAACGGGGAAAATAATCGATGCGCCCTGCCGCCAGTTGCTGGAACAGGCCTTCGTAGGTACTCGAGGTATCGAGGCGCAAGCCATTCGCCTGCAGGATGGCGGAGTCGGGCCAGTCGCGCATCTGGCCGGCCGACAGCCGCGCCAGGGCGGCGATGCTGCGCACGCCGCGCAGCAGCTGCGGCTGGCGGGCCTGGATCAGGGCCACGCGCCAGCCGATCAGGCCACGGTCGATGGGGATGCGCACCGGCAACAATTGCGTTTCGCGCGCGCGGCTCGTCATGGCCCAGACGACGTCGACACCGCCCGACGCCGTGGCGATTTCCTGCATCGCGCGCGTCTGCACCATGCGCAGTTCGGAGCGGCGCAAAGCATACGCCTGGCCCGACCGGGCCAGCGCCTGTTGCAGCAAGGCCGTCACATAGCCTTGCTGCGGATCATCGAGCGCCTGGTGGCGCGGATACACGAGCGGCAGCGGCGGCGGCAACGCGCCGGCGGCCGCGCCCAATGGCCACAGGGCGGCAAGCTTGAGCAGGGGGCGGCGCTGCATGGCCCCTCCTTTCCAGCGCTGTCATAGCGTTCTTATCAGAATGACAGTATCGCGCAGCAGGGCACGCTTGTCGACTGGAATACGGCAACTGTGTACAAAACAACAGCACTTTCAAGGTGACCCGCAGGGCTGGGGATTAATCCAGATCAATAAAACCGCAAATACAAAATAAATCTTGCGTGCTGCTCTGGACGGCATGCGCATGGCTCGCCTACGCTGTTTTTTTATCTGAAAAACAAGAGGAACCCATGCAGACAGCACGCTTGAATATTATCGGAATGGATCATGAAGGCTGCGCCGACAGGCTGACGGGCGCGCTCGAAGCCGTCACGGGCGTGGCCACCGTGTGCGTCTCGCTGGCGCGCCACGGCGCCACGGTGCAGTTCGACGAACGGCTGGCCACGCAAGAACGCCTGCTGGCCGCCGTCAACGACGCCGGCTTCATGGGCGAGGCGACGGATGAAGAACAGCTGGCCTCCTGCAGCGGCGCCTGCGGCCACTGCCGCCACTGAGCGCCACTGAGCGCCCGCCCTCCCTTTTTCCGCTCAGCCTTCGCGCGCGCCCCGGTCACGCAGATGCGCCAGCACGCGGCGCGGCCCCAGCGCCTGCAGATCGAATGGCGGCAACTCGATGGCATCGAGCGTATTCTTGAACAGCAAGCCCAGTTCCGTGTCGCCTTCCAGGCTCAAACGGCGGCTGAAGAACAGCGTGTCCGGATCTTCCTGGCGCCGCGCCAGCAGCATCAAATCATGCACGCTGGCGGCGATGCACAGGTCCGGCACGTCTGCATAGCGCTCGGCCACGAACACCGTGCCCTGCCACTCGAAATCGAAGGCGATGCCCGCGTCCAGCAGCCGCAAGCGCAAGCTGCGCCCTTCCAGGCTGCGCCGCACGTCGTCGGGCAATTGCGGCGCCAGCAGGCGGTTCAAGCCCTGCACGAACAGCCAGGAGGCGGGATACGGGGGCAGCTTGGACAGCAATTCGGCCAGCGGTTCCGGCAGCCGGTACGACACTGCGGGCTTGCTCATGCCGGGACGGGCGGGGACCGGCGCCGGGACGGGCAATCTTTCCAGTTGATCTTGCATGGTGCTTCCTTTCGAGGCGTTCAATGGGCGGCGTGCTGTTCCATGCCGGGCTGGCCGTGCCAGTAGCCGTCGCAGGCGCCGGCCGGCTGGCAGGCCGCCAGCTGAGCCTGGGCGCCGATGCCGCTGACCTGGCCGCGGCGGGCGCGGTCGAAGATGGCGATGACTTGTTCCGTATGCATGGCCTGCGGGCTGATGCGCGCCACCGCCACGCCCATGTCGCGCATGGCGTCGAGTTCGCGCACCAGGTTGTAGACGAGCGCCGACTGCGTCTGCGTGCCATTCAGTACGAGGAAGGGCACTTCGTCGCGCGTGCGCAGCAGCAGGCCGTCCGGCTCTTCCAGGCAGCTGTAGCCGCAATCGTCCTTCGGCAGGTTGCGGTTGCGCGCCGTGAAGCAGCGCGCGGAAAACGCCAGCGGCATGCGCCCGTAGGCGAAGACTTCCGTCTCCAGCACTTCCGGCTTCTGGCGCTGCATCTCGGCCAGCGCCGTCTGCCCCATTTCCAGCGGCATCACCCAGCGCCGCGCGCCCAGGCGCGCCAGCAATTGCAGGCTGGGGCCATTGAACAGGTTCAGATGGGGACCGGCGACGAATGACGTGCCCTTTTCCATGCAGTGCACGGCGCCCATGTCGTTGGCCTCGACCGAATAGCGGCCATTGCCCGTGATGCGGCGCAGGGTCGCCAGTTCCGCGCCCGCCTCGATCAGCGCCTGCGTCGACAGCACCACTTCCTTGCCGGCGGCGGCCAGCATGTCGGCGATATCGAGCCAGTCGGCCAGACGCACCTCATGCCGGCGCGAGCAGACGGTTTCGCCCAGGTAGACGATATCGACGGCGGTACCGGCGATCTGCTGGTAAAACTCGAAGACGGTGGCGCGCGGCCAGTAGTACAGCAAAGGGCCCAGTGAAAGCTTCAGCATGTTCATCCTCTATTTCCAAGATCTATGGTAGGCGCCCAAGGTGTGCTGCTGGCCTTCGGCCAGCTTGTCCATGGCCGCCATCCAGCCCGGCTTGACGGCGTAGCGCGCATTGCCTTCGCGGCAGGCGTCGATCGCTTCGCGCCACACGCGCGTGACCTGCGCCACGTAGGCGGGGCTGCGCTGGCGCCCTTCGATCTTCACGGCGCGCACGCCCATGGCGATCAGCTGCGGCAGCAGCGCCAGGGTATTCAGGCTGGCCGGCTCCTCGATGGCGTAATACTCTTCGTCGTTGACTTCGAAACGCCCCTTGCACAGGGTGGGATAGCTGGCGTTTTCGCCGGGCGCATAACGGTCGATCAGCACGCCGTTCAGGCGCGATTCGAGGCCGTTCGGCGTTTCCAGCCAGCGCACGGATTTCGCCGGCGAGCACACGCCGTGGGTGTTCGGCGCCTCGCCCGTCGCATACGACGACAGCGCGCAGCGCCCTTCGACCATCACGCACAGGCTGCCGAAACCGAACACTTCGATCTCGACTTCCGTCTTGCTGATCAGTTGCTCCACCTGCGCCATCGACAACACGCGCGGCAGCACGGCGCGGGCGATGCCGAAGTGTTCATGGTAAAAATTGATGGCTTCGTAGTTGGTGGCCGAACCTTGCACGGACAGGTGCAGGCGCAGCTGCGGGTGGTGCTGGGCCGCATACGCCATCAAGCCCGGATCGGCCACGATCATGGCGTCGATGCCGGCATCGGCGGCGCGGTCGATGGCGCTGCGCCACACGGCCCAGTTGTGCGGCTGCGGATAGGTGTTCAGCGCCAGCAGCACCTTGCGTCCATATTGGTGGGCGTAGCGCACGCCCTCGGCGATGGCCTTCTCGTCGAAATTGAGGCCGGCGAAATTGCGCGCATTGGTGGCATCGCGAAAACCCAGGTAAACGGTGTCGGCGCCATTGTCGATGGCCGCTTTCAAGGCAGGCAGGCTGCCGGCGGGGCAGACCAGTTCCAGCGGTCCGGCCACGCGGGTGGCGGTGGTTGATTCAAGCATCATGGTGTTCACAGTCCTGTATCGGCTCAGGGTGCAGACTATAGCCCCGCCCAGGCTGCCCAGTCCTTGACGCAGGTGAAGGAATGCATGCATGGCTGGCGCGCGTTCAACTTGCTTGACCTGGCTGTAAAATGCCCTCCTTTTCTCCCTCTTCGATTGCCCGCCATGCCCCGCAAACCGCTGCTGATCTTCCTGCTCACCCTGTTCCTCACCGTGCTGCAGGTGCAGTGGGCAGCCCCCACGGAAAGCTACGACGCCGAGGCGCTCTCCGTGCTGTCGCCCGAAGTGCTGGGCGCGTATCCGGGCGTGCTGCTGCTGTTCCTGCAAGCCGTCTTCGCGCGCCACGCCATGCCGGTGCCGCGCCAGGCCGCCACCTGCACGGGACTGCTGGCCGTCTACTGGCTGCTGGCCAATTACGTCACGTTCGACGCGCGCGTGGCCAGCTGGAGCACCTTCTCGGCGCGGGAAATCTGGGCGCACGTGCTGCCCGCCTCCGTGATCAGCATCGCCGTCTGCGGCGCCGCCTACTTCGCCGCGAGCGCCTTCATCCTGCGCCAGGGCCGCCTGAAAAAGTAAACGGGGGCGCTTTTTTCACCTGCATCAAGGATTCGTCACGCCACTGCACGCACCCTTTGACGCCACTATATTTAGTGATTAATCTCCATAAAAACACCGCATGTTGTGTTTATTGGAGGTTTCATGACGACAAATGCAGTTTCCCCCACGCGCGGCCAGGTCGACGTCGCCGCGTCCATCAATGAATACCTGGAGCGGCGCGACTGGCGTGTCAACGCCAACGCCAACCAAGGCTATTCGCTGGGAGGCCTGATACTCAACGTGTCGGGCAAGGTCATCGCCAACTACTGGCTGGACCAGGTGTATCCGCCCGAGGTGGGCGCGGCGCACCGCGAAGCGGCCCTGCACATCCACGATCTCGACATGCTGGCCGGCTATTGCGCCGGCTGGTCGCTGCGCACCCTGCTGCACGAAGGCTTGAACGGCGTGCCGGGCAAGATCGAATCCGGGCCGCCGAAGCACATGTCGAGCGCCATCGGCCAGATCGTCAATTTTCTCGGGACCCTGCAAAACGAGTGGGCCGGCGCGCAGGCGTTCAGCTCCTTCGACACCTACATGGCGCCCTACATCCGCCAGGACAGCCTGCGCTACGAAGACGTGCGCCAGTACATGCAGGAGCTGATCTTCAACCTCAACGTGCCGTCGCGCTGGGGCACGCAGACGCCGTTCACCAACCTGACGTTCGACTGGGTCTGCCCGGACGACCTGCGCGAGCAGGTGCCCGTGATCGCCGGCCGGGAGATGGATTTCCGCTATGGAGAGCTGCAGGCGGAGATGGACATGATCAACCGCGCCTACATCGAGATCATGATGGAGGGCGACGCCAAGGGCCGCGTCTTCACCTTCCCCATCCCCACCTACAACATCACGGAGGATTTCGACTGGCACAGCGAAAATGCCCAGCGCCTGTTCGAGATGACGGCCCGCTACGGCCTGCCCTACTTCCAGAACTTCATCAACTCGGAACTCAAGCCGAACATGATCCGCTCCATGTGCTGCCGCCTGCAGCTGGACCTGCGCGAGCTGCTGAAACGGGGCAATGGCCTGTTCGGTTCCGCCGAGCAGACGGGTTCCCTGGGCGTGGTGACGATCAACTGCGCCCGCCTGGGCCACCTGTGGCGCGGCGACGAAGCGGCCTTGCTGGCGGACCTGGACCGCTTGCTGGAGCTGGGCAAGACCAGCCTGGAAATCAAGCGCCGCACCATCGAGGAGCTGATGCAGCAAGGCCTGTTCCCCTACACGAAACGCTATCTGGGCACCCTGCGCAACCACTTTTCCACCCTCGGCGTGAACGGCATCAACGAGATGATCCGCAATTTCAGCGGCGACGCCTGGGACATCACGACGCCAGAAGGCCACGCGCTGGCCGTGCGCCTGCTCGACCACGTGCGCGCCCGCATGCTGCAATTCCAGGAAGAGACGAGCCACATGTACAACCTGGAGGCGACGCCGGCCGAAGGCACGACCTACCGCTTCGCGCGCGAAGACCGCAAGCGCTATCCGGCCATCCTGCAGGCGGGGACCACGGATAACCCCTACTACACGAATTCCTCGCAGCTGCCCGTGGGCCACACGGACGATCCGTTCGAGGCGCTGGAATTGCAGGACACCCTGCAGCGCAAGTACACGGGCGGCACCGTGCTGCACCTGTACATGACGGAAGCGCTGTCGGACGCCAACGCCTGCCGCGAACTGGTGAAACGCGCGCTGAGCCGCTTTTCGCTGCCCTACATCACCGTCACGCCCACGTTTTCCATCTGCCCGCGCCACGGCTACCTGGCAGGAAAACATGAATTCTGCCCCACCTGCGACGCGGAACTGATCGCCCGCAAACAATCTGATCTTGCTCACCCACTCAAGGAAACGCCATGAATGCACGTCCCGACTTCACTCCCGCCATCACCCTGCTCGATACGGAACGCCAGCGCTGCGAAATCTGGACGCGCGTGATGGGCTACCACCGCCCCGTCGCCTCGTTCAACATCGGCAAGCAGGGCGAATTCCACGAACGCCAGTATTTTACGGAAGCGAGCGCCCGGGTCGGCCAGCCCGCCTGCCATGGCGGCTGAATTGAAGGTGGGCGGCCTGACGCCCTTTTCCGCCACCGACTATCCCGGCAAGCTGGCGGCGGTCGTGTTCGTGCAGGGCTGTCCCTGGCGTTGCGGCTATTGCCACAATCCGCACCTGCAGGCGCGCACGCCGGAAGGCGCCATGCCGTGGCAGGACGTCCTGACCTGGCTGCGCCGCAGAACGGGCCTGGTCGACGCCGTCGTCTTCAGCGGCGGCGAGGCGTGCATGGACCCGGCGCTGGGGCGGGCCATGCAGGACGTCAGGGAACTGGGTTTCGGCATCGGCCTGCACACGGCCTGCATCTATCCGCAGCGCCTGCAGGAAGTGCTGCCCCTGGTCGACTGGGTGGGTTTCGACATCAAGGCGCCGTTTGCCGACTATCGACATGTGACCCGCGTGGTCGGCAGCGGCGACCCGGCGCGCGCCTGCCTGGACGCCATCCTCGCCAGCGGCGTCGCCTACGAATGCCGCACCACCACCCATCCGGACCTGCTGCCGGACGAGCAGCTGCTGGCCCTGGCCGCCACCCTGGCCGCCAAAGGCGTCGATAACTACGTGCTGCAGCAATTCCGCGCCGAAGGCTGCGCGGATGCGGCCCTGTCCGGGCGCCCCCTGCACGGCTATCCGGCGGCGCGCACGGTGGCGCAAATCGGCGCCATGTTTCCCCGTTTTACATTCCGTAATCATGGCAGTTGAGCCGACAAGCACATTATTTCGGAAAGCCCCGCAAAATTCCCCGTTCTGCAACGCTGAAATGTCTTGCGTGCTGTAATGTATCAACTGTGCTGCGCACCACGCGCAGCCCGTCAGATTCCTCACACCGCATTACAGATAAGCGTCATCCATGAACGATTTCACCGCAGTCAGCCCAGGCACCCCTTCCACCCATGCCGACATCCTGTACGGCCCGCCGCGACCGGATCTGCTGCGCGAGGAAGTGCTGGCCGACCTGCTGGAAGCGACGGCCCGCCGCTGCCCGCAGCAAATCGCCCTGATCGATGGCGCGCGCCGCATCACGTATGCGCAACTCGATGCCCAAGCGGGCCTGGCGGCGTCGCGCCTGGTGGCGGCCGGCGTCAAGCCGGGCGACATCGTGGGCCTGTGGCTGCCGCGCGGCGCCCATTTGCTGCTGATGCAGGCGGCCATCGCCAAGGCGGGCGCCGCCTGGCTGCCCGTCGATGAAGACACGCCCGTGGAGCGCCTGCAAGTGTGCCTCGATGACGCCAATGGCGCAGGCGTCATCAGCTGCGCGCAATTCGCGCCACGCCTGCTTGACGCGGGCATCCAGCGCCCCGTGTGGACAGCGGAAAGCCTGCTGGCGCCCGCCGCGCCGGGCGAAGTGCTGCCCGCGCGCGGCGCCGTGCTGCCCGAACACCCGGCGTACGTCATCTATACGTCCGGCTCCACGGGAAAACCGAAGGGTATCCTGATCAATCAACGCAGCATCTGCCACTTCCTGCGCAGCGAAAACGCCGTGCTGGAAGTGACGCAGGGCGATACCGTCTACCAGGGCTTTTCCGTCGCCTTCGACATGTCGTTCGAGGAAATCTGGATCGCCTACCTGGTGGGCGCCACCCTGTGGCTGGGCCCCAAGGATATCTCGGGCGACCCGGAAGCCTTGCCGCGCGCCCTGACAGAGAACAAGGTCACCGTTCTGCACGCGGTGCCGACCCTGCTGGCCCTGTTCGCCGAGGAAGTACCGAGCCTGCGCCTGATCAACCTGGGCGGCGAGATGTGCCCGGAGTCGCTGGTCGAGCGCTGGGCGCGCCCGGGCCGCGCCATGTTCAACACCTACGGCCCCACGGAAGCCACCGTCTCGTGCAGCCTGGCGCGCCTGCGGCCCGGCGAACCGGTCACCATCGGCACGCCGCTGCCCAACTATGGCTTGCTGGTGCTGCAGGTGGCCGAAGCGGGAGAAAACCGTCCCTTGACCCTGCTGCCTCGCGGCGAGACGGGAGAATTGTGCATCATCGGCCCCGGCCTGGCCGAGGGTTACCTGGGCCGGCCCGATCTGACGGTGGAAAAATTCCTGCCCAATCCCTGGGCGACCAGCGACGATGACGCGCGCCTGTACCGCACGGGTGACCTGGCGCGCATCGATGCGGACGGCCAGGTGCTGTGCCTGGGCCGCGCCGACGACCAGGTGAAAATTCGCGGCTTCCGCGTGGAGCTGGGCGAGATCGAAGCCGTGCTGGCGCAGCAGGCGGGCGTGGGCACGGTGGCAGTATTGCTGCGCAAGGACGACGGCATCGACCAGCTGGTGGCGTATATCGTCGGCAGCGACGAGGCGCCCGAGGACGCCCTGGCGGCGAAAACCCTGCGCACTGCCCTGAACCTGCATTTGCCGCCGTATATGGTGCCGGGCCGCTTTGAATTGCTGCCGCTGATGCCGCGTCTCACTTCCGGCAAGATCGACCGGAAAGCATTAAAGGCCATGCCGCTGTCGGCGCCGCCCCCAGGCGAGGCGGGCGAATCGGACGTGCCGGAAACGCCGGCCGAAGCGGCCCTGTTCGCGGCGCTGGCCAAGCTGTTTCCCGGCCAGGCGATCCTGCGCCGGCTCGACTTCTTCAGCGACCTCGGTGGCCATTCCTTCCTGGCCGCGCGCCTCGCATCCGCCCTGCGCGCCGATCCGGCCTACGCCCACATGACGGTGCGCGACATTTACCAGAACCGGCAGATCGGCAAGATCGCCGCCGTGCTGGGTGAAGCGCCCACGCTGGCCACCCCGGAAGCGGAATGGACGCCGCCATCGACCTGGAAACGCTGGCTGTGCGGCGCGGCGCAGGCGGCGGCCGTGCCTGGCCTCGTCACCCTGCGCATGGCGCAGTGGATGGCGCCCTTCTTCACCTATCACTTCTTCACGGGCGACACGGGCGATACGGTGCCGCGCGCCATCGCCGCCTCGATCGGCGTATTCCTGCTGGCGACCCTGGCCGAATTTGCCATTGCGATTGCCGGCAAGTGGCTGATCGCCGGGCGCCTGAAGCCGGGCAGCTATCCGCTGTGGGGCATCACCTACTACCGCTGGTGGCTGGCAGACCGCCTGGTCGAATCGGCGCCCGCCTACCTGCTCAGCGGCTCGTCCCTGAACAGCTGGTGGCTGCGCGCGCTGGGCGCCAAGGTGGGCAAGGAAGTGGTCATCGGCTCGATGACCCTGCGCGCGCCTGACCTGCTGGCCATCGGCGACAACGTCAGCGTGGGCAATGCCGTCAACTTTGAAAACGCCAGGGTCGAGCGGGGCCGCCTGTTGCTGGGCCAGATCCGCATCGGCGACGACGCCTGCATCAGCTCTTACGCTATCCTGGAAGGCAATACCAGCGTGGGCGCGTTTGGCCACCTGGAGGGACAATCGGCGCTGGCCGATGGCGCCTCGGTACCGGCCGGCAGGGTCTGGACTGGCTCGCCCGCGCGCGATATCGGCCCGTTTGACGTGGCCAGCCAGCCGCCGCGCCCCGCCGTCTCGCGCCTGCGCCTGACGGGCGAAACCCTGTTCTTCTGCTTTGGCATGGTCCTCATCGCCGTGCTGTTCTTCATGCCCGTCTTCCCCAGCTTCGTGCTGATCGACTGGTTCGACGAGCGCGAAATGATGCCGTGGCTGCAGGGACGCGACGTGACGACCCAGCTGGCCCGCTACTTCCTGCTGGCCTTCCCCGCCAGCGCCGTGCTGATCGTGCTGACGGCACTGCTGTCGGCCGCCATCCGCTGGGGCGCGCTGCCCCGTTTGAAGCCGGGCAGTTCGCCCGTGCACAGCAATATCTATTGCGCCAAGTGGCTGGTCAGCCATATCCAGGAATCGAGCCTGAACGTGCTGCACGGCATTTACGCCACCGTCTACGCGCCGTACTGGTACCGCCTGCTGGGCGCCAAGGTCGGCAAGGGCGCGGAGATTTCCACGGCGCTGGGCGTGGTGCCCGACATGCTGACCCTGGGCGACGACACCTTCATCGCCGACGCCGTCATGCTGGGCGACGAACAGATCGACGGCGGCTGGATGACCATGCGCCCCACCGTCATCTCGCACCGCAGCTTCGTCGGCAACGGCAGCTATATCCCGGATGGCACCGTGCTGCCCGAACACGTGCTGATCGGCGTGCACACGCATGCGCCACGCAATGAGCAGATGCACAGCGGCGACACCTGGCTGGGCTCCCCGCCCATGCACCTGCCCGCGCGCGAGCAGGTCAGCGGCTTTGCCGAGCACCTGACGTTCAAGCCATCGCTGTTGCGCCGCCTGGGCCGCAGCCTGATCGAAGCGTTCCGCATCGTCGCGCCGCACGCGGTGGTGATCGCCGTCGGCTATACCCTGGTGCTGGACGTGATGCCGATCGCGGGCGCCGGACGCTGGGGCGAAGTGGTGGGCGACCTGGCCATCGCCGGCCTGGCCTACGGCATCGGCAATTTTTTGGTGGTGGTGCTGTTCAAGTGGCTGCTGCTGGGACGCTACCGCAAACACGCGGCGCCCATGTGGACGCCATTCGTGTGGATTTCCGAAGGCGTGACGAATCTGTACGAAGGCATTGCCGTGCCCAACTTCATGCGCTACCTGCGCGGCACGCCGTGGCTGCCTCTCGCCTTCCGCCTGTTCGGCTGCAAGATCGGCCGCGGCGTCTACATGGACACGACCGACATCACGGAATTCGACTGCGTGCACATCGGCGACTACAGCGAATTGAACGCCCTCACCTGCCCGCAAACGCATCTGTTCGAAGACCGCGTGATGAAGATCGACCACGTGGACATCGGCCAGCGCGTCTACATGGGCCCGCGCAGCTCCGTGCTGTACAGCGCCAAGGTGGGCGACAATGCGCGCCTGGGGCCGTTGACCCTGGTAATGAAGGGCGAGCACATCCCCGCCGGCAGCAACTGGGCGGGCTGCCCGGCCGCGCCGCTGCGCAGCTGATCGCAGTCGATGAATCGTACGGTGCTCTTCTCAAGAGACGGCGTGCTGGTGATCGGCATCGCCGCCGTGCTGCCGCGCGCCGAAGCCCGCTTGCGCATCCGCGCCGCCGTGCGCGAGGCGCTAGCCCAGTGGCTGAAGCTGGACATCGAGGCGATTTCGGTGGAGTCGACGCCTGGCCAGGCCCCGCGCCTGCTGCTGGCCGGCCGCCCAGCAGGTTTGTCACTGACCCATGACGAGGGCATCTCGCTGGCCGCCGTCCATCTGCACGGCCCTGTCGGCCTTGACGTGATGCGGGTGCAGGCTATTGCCGACTGGTGCAATCTGGCGCGCGATTACCTGGGGCCGCAGGTGACACAGGAGCTGGCTTCATTGCCCGATGCTCAACGCCCCTTGGCCCTGGCGCAAGCGTGGACGGCGCGCGAGGCGGCACTCAAGTGCGCGGGCTTGCCGCTGGCGGAATGGGACGGAGCCGCGCCAGCTTGCCGCCTGCAGCCTTTGAGCTTGGCGGCTCCGTATGTGGCGACCCTGGCATACTAGTCTTCCTTGCCCTCGGCCGCCGCGCCGATCTGGACGAAAATCAGTTTTACAATAATACTGACGAGCAGTCCCAGCACCCCGATCAATTCCAGCATGGCCATTCCTTTGCAGTGACAGCAGACCAGGCCACTGTAACGCGAACCCCGGGGCCAGGCTAATATCAAATCAGGCAGTCTACGATCTCAAAAAGGCATACGATTGATTTCCATCAGACAGTTCCGCTATTTTGTCGAAGTCGTCGATGCGGGCAGCTACTCGCGCGCGGCGGAAAAATTATATATCGCGCAATCGGCCCTGAGCCGGCAGATCAAGGAGCTGGAGGGCGTGGTGCAGGCGCTGCTGCTGACGCGCGATGCGCGCCATATCGAACTGACGCCTGCGGGGCAGGTCTTTTATGAGCGGGCCAAACGCATCCTCGAAGATATCGACGAAACCGTGCGCCAGACCCGCCACGTGGGGCAAGGGGCGCAAGGCATCATCCGCCTGCTGCATTCGAGTTCCGTCACCCTCACGCCCGTCATCGGCGCCGTACTGAACCGCCTGCTGGCGCAGTTCCCCGGCGTTTCGCTGGATATCTCCAAGGGATCGTCGGAAAACCAGGCGGCAGACATCGAGGAAGGCCGCGCCGACCTGGGCCTCGTGCGCCTGCCCACCTTGCGCAAGCATGCCAACATCGTCGTGCGCGAACTGTACGCGGAAAAGCTGGTGGTGGCCGTGTCAGCGATGTCGCCATTGGCCGCGCTGGAACGCACGACGATCGCCGCCCTGCGCGACGAAGCCTTCGTCTCGATCCCGCACAAGGACCGGGGAGGCCTCAGCTACTTGGTGGCGGGCCTGTGCCTGGCGGAGGGATTCTTCCCGAAGGCGGCGCGCGCCCTGTCGCGCAAGACTTCGCAGCTGAACCTGATCGAAGCGAACATGGGCATCGCCATCGTCCCGGACAGCATGCGCCTGGTGGCGCCGCCCGGCGTGCGTTTTATCGCCCTGCCGGACGAGGAATCGCATTCCATCGTGGGATTGATCTCGCCGCGCGCGGCCAGCGGCATGGTGGCCACGTTTACGGAAGCATTCGTGCACGAGATGGCCAAACTGCCGGCCGATTAGCCTTCCGCATACAGCGCCGCATCCGCGTCGCGTACGGCCGCCATCAGCAAGGCCAGCTTCATGACGTCGAGCTGACCATCCGTGCGCACGCGCGAGCACAGGTCGATGCCGTAGGGGCGCACCTGGCGCAGCGCCTCCATCACGTTGGTGGCGTCCAGCCCGCCGGCCAGGAAGACGGGACGGGGGCTGGCGCGCACGAAGCGCGCGCTGATGCTCCAGTCATGCGTGCGGCCCGTGCCGCCCAGTTCAGGCACGGCAGCGCCGGGGCGGCCCGAGTCGAGCAAAAACGCATGGACGTGGGGCGCGTAGGCGGGAATCAGCGCCAAAGCCTCGGGCCCCTCCACGTGGATCACCTGCACGCGCCGCACGTGCGGCAGCAAGCGCGCCAGTTCAGCCACCTCGTCCGGGTCGATATGCCCGACGATCTGCACGGTGGACGGCTGCGTGGCGCGCACGTGCTCGGCGATGGCTGGCGCCGTCGTCTCGGACGTCAGCAGGAACGTGGCCACGGGCGGCGGCGTCCAGGCGGCGATTTGCACGATGCGCGCATCGGGAATCGGGCCAGGGCCAGACGGCATGGCCGCCACCAGGCCCAGCGCGTCGGCGCCGGCGGCAATGGCCAGTTGCGCTTCGTCGATGGAAGCGATACAGCAAATCTTGATGCGGGTTCTCATGGCCTGGCGTGTTCAATCGGGATGATCAACATTACAACACAGGGCGACGCGCGCGCCAAGACACGCGGTCAAGCCCGCGCGCGATTGTGTGCCAGAATGGGGCCTGCCCACTTCCCGAGGAATCCATGGCCGACTACAAGAACCCCAGCTACGTGGCCCGCTCCATGCACCCGCGTTTCGATGAACTGACGTCACCGGGCGACGCCGTGCCGTATTCGGGCATCTACCGCTGCGACGGCTGCGCGCACGAAATCGTCTCGACGGAAGGCCACGTCATGCCGCCGCAAAACCACCACCAGCACAACAGCGAGCAGGGACCGATCCGCTGGCGCCTGATCGTCAGCCCGCGCTGATTGACAGGCGCCAGGTGGCGGACGATACTTGATTTATCCGGGATCGCCATTGGAAGCCGCGTATGCGCATCGTCGACTTTGAAATCCGCAAGGAGTGTCCGCCGCAGTTGTGCGACTGCGAACGCGAGCGCCTGCTCGACGATCCGCAGGCAGACGTTTCCATCCTGCGCCTGAACCTGACGGAAGAAAAGCGCCTGCTCGCGCATATCGAGGGCATCGCCACTCATGCGCAGTTGCGGAAGCTGCAGCAGCGCTTGCGCGACAACCTGGGCGTGGAATTGCAGATTACACCGGGCAGCGGCGAAGTGCGCACCGTGCGCGGTTTCCAGATCCGCCTGCTGGAGCGGCCCGGCCTGTGCCGCAAGACGCGCGCCGCCATTCCGGCCGCCGTACGCCGCTGCCTGGCTGCGCATCCCGAGATCGCCTTTGCGATCCTGAATGAAAACGACTTGCTGGGTGGTGTCTAGACGCCGGGGCGGATGGGAATGACCCTGCCCTTCGCTTCGCGCGCCCGCAACTGTCCGCAGCCGCCCTCCACGTCCTGCCCGGCCGAATCGCGCAATTTGGTCAGTACGCCGCGCGCGTGCAGGGCGGCGGCGATCGCCCGTGCCTTTTCCCAGCTGGGGCGCCGGAACGGCAAGTCGGCTATGGTGTTATACGGGATCATGTTCAGCACCGCATATTTCCCCTTCAAGAGTTCAACGATGCCGTCCATCTCGTCTTCGCCATCGTTGACGCCTTCCATCAAGGTCCACTGGTACTGCACCGGGTAGCCCGTCAGGCGCGCATACGACTCGCCGAAGTCCACCAGTTCCTGCGGGGTGAGCCTG
Source organism: Janthinobacterium sp. P210005 (assembly GCF_036231865.1). NCBI lineage: Bacteria > Pseudomonadati > Pseudomonadota > Betaproteobacteria > Burkholderiales > Oxalobacteraceae > Janthinobacterium > Janthinobacterium sp. P210005. Next base: position 22,242 of record NZ_JAZARC010000007.1, on the reverse strand, counting down.
GGCGCGCGCGGCAGCAGCTGTTCGCGCAGCGCAGGCTTGGTGGTATGCAGGGACAGGGCCAGCGCCGGCTTGACGCGACCTTGCGGCAGGCGCTCGAAGGCGCGCGGGTCGCCCACGGTGGAAAACACGAGGTTCTTGTGGCCGATATTGCCCTCGGTGCCCAGCAGGTCGATCGCTTCCATCACGTTGTTCAGGTTATGCGCCGGTTCGCCCATGCCCATGAAGACGACTTTTTTCACGGGGCGCAAGGTACGCGCCAGCACCACCTGCGCGACAATTTCTCCACTGGTCACTTGCCGGATCAAGCCGTCGCGGCCCGTCATGCAGAACTGGCAGCCGACGGCGCAACCGACCTGGCTGGACACGCACAAGCCATCGCGCGGCAGCAGCACGCTCTCCACCGTCTGGCCATCGTGCAGCCCCACCAGCAGGCGCGCGGAACCGTCGGCGCCCGGGTGGGTGCTGAGCAATTTCAGCATGCCCTGCAATTCCAGGTCGAGCGCGGGCAAGGCCTCGCGCACGGGCAGCGGCAAAAAATCCTCGGCGCGGCGCCGGCCCTGATCGTGCGGCTGCGCCTGTATCCAGTCGCGCAGCACGCGCTGTTCGTGCAGGGGCTTGGCGCCCAGGGCGCGCAGGCGCTGGCGGAGATGATCGATTTGCATGGATTCTGAATAAAAAACGGCGCGCCGGCAGGAATGCGAGGCGCGCCGCGAATGGCAAGGAAAAGGCTTAGACCTTTTTCACGAACTCGGTTTTCAGGCTCATGGAACCGAAGCCGTCGATCTTGCAATCGATATCGTGGTCGCTGTCGACCAGGCGGATGTTCTTGACCTTGGTGCCCATCTTGACGACACCGCCGCCGCCCTTCAATTTCAAGTCCTTGATGACGCTGACCGTGTCGCCGTCCTGCAGGATATTGCCGGCCGAATCGCGGTACACCTTGGCGCCCTCTTCCGCCGCTTCTGCAGCCGTGGCCGACCATTCATGCGCGCATTCAGGGCAGATCAACTGGCTGCCGTCTTCATACGTGAATTCGGATTGGCATTGCGGGCATGGTGGTAATGTGCTCATTTTCTTCTCTGTCTGGTGAACAGCGCGTGCTGTAAAAGCCGACATTATACTGCCTACGCCCCGCATCAGCTTGCTTTTTTCGCCATCATTATCAATGGCGGCGAATAATCTCGATGGTGCTGTGGACAATTTCTTCGTGGATGCCGATGCGCGCGCGCAGTTCGGCCGCCGTCAGGCTGGCGTCGCGGCTGACGACGGACAAGGCGCATGAATACAGCTGCTTGCCGACCCGCCACACGTGCAGGTCGACGACGCGCGGCGTGTCGCCTGCGCTTTCCACTTCCACGGCTTCACGGATTTCATCCACCACGGGATGGTCCATCTCGCGGTCCAGCAAGACCTTGCCCGTCTCCTGCATCAGCTTTTTCGCCCACAGGGCCACCAGCACGGCGCCCGCGATGCCCATCACGGGATCGAGCCAGCTCCAGCCGTAAGCCCACGCGCCGGCCAGCGCAAGGATGGCCAGGACGGATGTGGCGGCGTCGGCCAGCACGTGGATGTACGCGGCCTTCATGTTCAAGTCTTCGCCGTGGCCATGGTGCTCATGGTGACCGTGATGGTCATGATGCCCGTGTTCGTGGCCATGGTCGTGGTGCCCGCCGAGGATCAGCGCGCACACGAGGTTGACAGCCAGGCCGAAAGCCGCCACCGCCATCGCCTGCGGATAGTGTATGGGCTGCGGCGAAAACAGGCGCTCGACGGAAGCGGCCACCATCAGCACGGCCACGCCCAGCAGCAGGATGGCGCTCGTGTAGCCGGCCAGCACTTCGATCTTCCACGTGCCGAAGGCAAAGCGCGGGTCGCGCGCATAGCGGCGCGCGGCCGCATACGCAAACGCGGCCAGGCCGATGGCCAGCGCGTGCGAACTCATATGCCAGCCGTCGGCCAGCAAGGCCATGGAGTTGTACCACCAGCCGGCGACGATTTCCAGCACCATGGTGGCCAGGGTGATCCACATGACGATGCGCGCGCGGCGTTCCGCCTTGTCGCTGGCGGCGCCAAACACGTGTTCATGCTGCCAGGCAGACAGGTCTTCCTTGATGGATGGCGTTTGCATGACGTGCTCCTTATTTGAGGTAGGTGCGCAGGATGCCCGCGATATCGTCGGCGCCCCTGGCCCGCTCGTCGCCGGAGATATCGGGACTGGCCACGTGCTCGCGCAGGTGTTCTTCGATGACTTCAGCCATCAGGCCATTCACGGCGCCGCGCACGGCCGCGATCAACTGCAGCACTTCGCCGCAGTCGCGCCCCTCTTCCAGGCCCCGTTCCAGCCCTTCCACCTGCCCCTTGATGCGTTTGATCCTGTTCAGCAGCTTGGTCTTGTTGTGCGCCGTGTGTCCCATGGTTCCACTCCGATAAATACTATAGGGGGGTATACTATCAGAAAGCGCGCCGCATGCGGCAAGGCGTTAAAAAAGCCGCGCATCCTCGCGGATGGGCGGCTTATTCAGGCAGGAACAGGCGCTATGGCGCCGGCGCGATCTTTTGCAGCTTGCTGGCCAGCGAAGCGTCGGACAATTCGCCCAGGTGCGTATCGACCAGGCGCCCCTGCGCGTCATAGAACAGGGTGGTGGGCAGGGCCGAGGAACCGGCCGCCTTGCCCAGCGCCGCCTCGCTGTCGAGCAGCACATTGCGCAAGGTCACGCCGCTCCTGTCCAGGAAAGCGCTGGCCGCCGCCGCATTCTCGCGCTGGTTCGCATACACGAAGACGATATCGGCGCGCGCCTGCTGCGCGGCGGCCAGCACCGGCATTTCGCGCCGGCACGGCGGGCACCAGCTGGCCCACAGATTGACCACCAGCGGCTTGCCGCCGGCCAGCGCCGCCAGGGTCACCGGCGCGCCATCGAGCGCCTGCAGCGCCATGGCCGGCAAGGCCGCCGGCTTGTCGTAGGCCAGCGAGATCCCCGCACTCAGCACGCCCCATGCCAGCGCACCCGACGCCACACTGATGGCGAGAGGCCAGCGCATGGCCGCCATGGCGGGACGCCGGCAGCGCCACGCGGCGATGGCCAGCGCGGCGGCGATGCCGGCCGGCGCCATGAAGCCGCCATCGCGGATGTTGAGGATGGACCAGGGCGCCGCCAAGGGGGAGCTGAAATACTGTTCATGCCAGCGCAAGACGAATGCCAGCCGCGCCGCCAGCAGGCCGGCAATCAGCATGTCGGAAACGAGGGGACCGGCGTCCGGCAGTTGGCGATAGCGCCGTAGCGACCACGCCGCGCCGTAGGCGACGCACAGGGAAACGATCAGCAGGACCAGGCCCGTAGGCAGGGCCAGGGGGCCGATTTGCAGGGACAGCATGGGCGCTCTTTATAACGTCGAATGGACGGCCATTCTGCCCGATGCGGATTAAGCGGGCGTTAAGAAGCGGCCAGCGCTTCCTTGCGCACGAAATGCATGGCTTGCGGCTGGTCCACCAGCACGCACTGCTTGCCCGTGCGCTTGCAGTGGTCGTGCACGCGCCAGTAGGCGTCGTGGCTGACGCAGCCCGTCTGGCAAATCACCAGGTCGGCCGCCACCAGGCCCGCCTCCAGCGCCGCCGCATCGTCGGCGCCATCGTCGCCACCGGCATGGTGCAGGAAGCGCCCGCCGGCCTGCTCGATGGCTTGCTGCGCCACGTTGGCGCCACCCGCGTCCTGGCCAAGCTCCAGGCTTGAATAGTTGCTTACATATAGCACGGCTTTTTCGCGCACGTCGGCCTGCAAGGCGGGCAAAGGTACGACGGAAGGCGCGGGCAGCCACTGCAGGCGCAGCAATTCGCGCATCAGGTCCTGCACCCGTTCGCCGAGCCACTCGACCCGGCGGGCCAGCCGGGCGCGCGTCGGCAAGCCCGGCACGCTGGCCGCCAGTTCGGCCAGTTCATCGCGCGCCAGCGCCAGCCGGGTATCGCGGATCACGACCTGCGCCCGCGCGCGCATCAATTCCGCCTCCAGCTGCGCGATGCGGGCCGCCTGCGCAGCCAGTTGCGCACTGCAGCGCGCCTGCGCGCGGCCATATTCCCCCATCAGCACGCGATGCTCGTGCGCGATCATGTCTTCGTTGCCATACACACTGCCCATCATGCCCTCCTTCACCGACCGTGGCGCCATGGCGCCAGCCCATCGCACCCCCATGGATTCGAATTATAAATGAGAATCATTATTATTTGTCTATGCGCGTGCGCGCAGTAGGGGTATGCGGCGGCCGCCAGCGTCACACAGCCGGCGGACAAGACAGCAGGCGCTGCCATACGTCGTCCTGCACCTGCCGCACATGCCGCAAGCCGTCGGGGCCACGATAGATCCCCAGCGTGTTCGGCCACGCCACATCGATGAACAGCAGCCGCGCCGGATCGATCAGCAGGGACTGGCCCACATAATTGCCCTTGATCTCGCCCTTGTTCACGATCAGCAGGCGCGCGCCACCGGCCAGCGCCCGCTCTTCCAGCGCCACGCCGCTGCGCTCGGCCACATCGCGCAGCCAGCGTTCGCGCCAGCGCGCCTGCTCCCCGAACTGCCCCGTTGGCGGCCGGTCCAGCTTGACGACGGCTGCCACGGGACCGTCAATGCCCGCCTGCAGCGAAAAGCCCATGCGTTCCTGCAGTTCGACCGTGTAAGCCTCGCCCTTGACGTCGATCTGGTAGCGCCCCGTCCCGTCCTGTACCCGCAGCTCGGCCTGGTGATAGGCGGGTTGGACGCAACTGGCGTACTGATGGACGAGCACATCGAGAAACGGTGGTTCGACGGGCGATGCCGCCGCCATGGGGGGCGACAGGCTGGCACACAGCACGGCGGCAGCCGCGCATTTCATTGTATTCATTCTTGCTCCGGTTCACGGGGGACGGCTGCCGAAAACCAGGCACGGCACGCCATATTATTGCTTCTAAGTAATATTTAGCAGTATTTTTTGCAATGGTGGAATTGGCAAGATCCGCACTCTAGCAGAAGAGGAAAAAACGGCCCGCACGGCCCGCGCACGACCCGGCCTGCCGCACGATTCAATTGAATCGCGCTTGTTAAATCACTATTTCTAAGGTGTAATCTTATAAGCAAGTCATTGAATTAAATGCAAGTACGCTCATTTCTCCACACGGAGTTCCAATCAATGTCCGAACCGGTCCAAGCAAGCGCGTCGCCGTCACCTGCTACGTCACCCGTCGCCGCCGGCTTCAGCCAGGCCACGCGCCTGCTGAAGCTGAGCACGCCCCTGGGCCCGGACAAGCTGCTGGCCGAATGCGTGCGCGGCGAGGAAGGCCTGGGACTGGGCTATGTCTTCAACATCGCCGCCCTGTCGCTCGACGCAGCCATTCCCCTCAAGTCGCTGATCGGCCAGCCCATCCTGCTGGAATTGCGCACGGCCGCCGGCACCGAGGACTGGCGCCCGTTCCACGGCCACATCACCGCCGTCGAACTGGCGGGCGCGAACGGCGGCTTTGCCCGCTACAACCTGACCATGCAGCCGTGGACGGCCTTCCTGGCGCACGGCCGCGACAGCCGCGTCTTCCAGGACCTGGCGGTACCGGACATCCTCGAAGTCGTCTTCGCCCGCTACCAGGGCCAGGGCATGCTGGCGCCCGCCTGGCGCTTCGACCTGCTCGACCGCGCGGCCTATCCGAAACGCAGCATCTGCAGCCAGTACCAGGAAAGCGACTGGGCCTTTGCGGAACGGCTGATGAGCGAGGAAGGGCTGTTTTATTATGCGGAACACACGGGCGATGCGGGCAGCGCCAGCCTGGGCAGCCATACCCTCGTCATCGCCGACCACAACGGCAGCTTCAAGCCCAACACCCAGTCCAGCATCGCCTACAGCCAGCCAGGCGCCGTCATGCCGCAAGACACGATGGACCGCTGGCGCATGCAGCTGCGCCAGCAAACCAACGGCATCGAACTGTCGAGCTGGGATTACCGCGCGCTGGGCCAGCGCCCCATCAGCGCCGCTGGCGCCAGGGACGGGACGATGGCGCTGGTCAGCCGCGACGCGCCCGGCGCCTATGCCTACCCGTCGCGCGAGCACGGACAACGGCTTGCCGAGCGCCAATTACAGGCCCTGACGGCGGCCAGGGAAGTGTTTACCGGCGCCGGCACCGTGCGCACCCTGGCGCCCGGCACCACGTTCACCTTGAGCGGCCAGGCGCAAACGGACGCCGCGGGCGAGGGCGACGCAGCGACCTTCCTCGTCACCCGCACGGTGCACTTGATGCATAACAACCTCGATGCGGAACTCGGCGGCGGACTGCTGCAGCGCTTCGGCAAGGGCTTGCTCGACGCGCTGATCGGCGACGAAGCGGCCGGCAGCCTGCATGCCGTCGGCGACACCATCGGCGAACGCCCGCCCTACCGCAACCGCATCGACGCCATCCGCAGCAAGATCCCCTACCGCAGCAGCCATGCCGATGACCACGGCCAGCTGCTGCATCCGCGCCCCAGCATCATGGGCCAGCAGACCGCCATCGTCGTCGGCCCGGCCGGCGTCCAGCTGCATACGGACCGCGACCACCGCGTCAAGGTGCAATTCCACTGGCAGCGGGGGGCGCAAAGCCATAGTCGGCTGGCGCATCCGGCCGCCGACGGCCACACGGGCGCCCCCGGCGACGATAGCGCCGGCACCTGGGTCAGGGTCGCCACGCCGCTGGCCCCCGTCGCCGGCGCCAACTGGGGCAGCAACGCCCTGCCCCGCGTGGGCCAGGAAGTGCTCGTCGATTTCCTGGAAGGCAATATCGACCGCCCCGTCGTCATCGGCACGCTGTACAACGGCCGCGGCCAGGCCGACGCGCAAAACAACCAGGTCAGCCAGGGCACGGGCGCGGCGACGGGCAACGCGCCGGCCTGGTTTCCCGGCCAGGCCGGCGCCCATGCCCACCCGGCGGCCTTGTCCGGCATCAAGACGCAAGCCATGCAGGCCAGCCAGGGCGGCGGCGGCGCCTACAGCCAGCTGGTGTTCGACGACAGCCCGGGCCAGGGCCGCGTCGCCTTGCAGCGCCACGCCGGCCCTCACCAGGGAACGGCCGAACTGAACCTGGGCCATTTGCACCACCAGAGCGACAACCAGCGGCTGGCGCCGTCCGGCTTTGGCGCCGAGCTGAAAACAGAACACAGCGCCGCCCTGCGCGCGGGAGCGGGCATGCTGCTGTCGGCGCATGGCCGCGATGCCGGCGGCAGCCAGATGGATGCGCAGGAAGCGCTGGAACAGCTCAGGCAAAGCTTGCAACTGCAGACCTCGCTGGCTGAGCAGGCGCAAAAACATTTCGCGCTCGAAATGCCCAACCCGACCACAGCCGGTGTGGCCGCGCCAGCTTCCGCTGCCACGCCGGACCAGGCGGAGACGCCTGCGCCAGCCGCCCAGCTCCCCGCCCTTGCCCAGATGCAGCACAGCATCGAGGTCCTGGGCGCGACGGCCGAGGGCGCCGCCGCTGCGGGCAAGGGCCAGCAGGCGGCGGGCGGCGAAGGCCAGGCCAGTGCGTATGGCGACCCGCAGCTGCAATTATCCAGTCCGTCCGGCATCGCCGCCACCACGCCGGCCAACGCCGTGCTGGTCGCCGGCGGCAATGGCAGTCTGGCGGCGGGCGCGGATCTCAACTTTGCCGCGCAGGGCAACAGCCTGTACGCGCTGGGCAAGGGCATCAGCCTGTTCACCTATGGCAAGACCAGCAGCAAGGATAAGCCCAACCAGGAAACCGGCATCCGCCTGCATGCGGCCAGCGGCAAGGTCAGCAGTCAAAGCCAGTCCGATGCGACACGGCTGACGGCCGACAAGGCCATCACTGTCAGCAGCACCGCCAAGAGCGTCACGGCGGCGGCCAAGCAGCACATCCTGATGACGGCCCAGGGCGCGTACATCCGCCTCGAAGGCGGCAACATCATGCTGCATGGACCGGGCAAGATCGATTTCAACGCCAGCATGAAGGAATTGACGGGGCCGGCGAGCAGCCAGCCCACCTTGCCGGCGATGCCGAATGCGGCCGACCTGGGCCGGGCAGTCGAACTGAACCTGCATTATGGCGATCTCGAACCTGTCATTAACTCCCCCTACAAAATCACGTTCGCCAATGGTACTTCACTCAGTGGATTGCTCAACGACAAGGGCCATGCCCGCCTCGAAAACATTCCTCCCGGCGCATATCACATTGAATATGGCGAGGACCAGCGCGACTGGGTAGCGCCGCCATTGGTAGCGGAACCCCGTCTGCAGCAAGCGAGGCAGCAGCTGAAACAGGCTTCCGCATTGCTGGAAGCGGCCAGGAAAAGCAGTAAACCGGATCCCCAACCATGAGCCAGAACTTTGTCGATGAGATTGTAGAGTTTTTCAAGGACCTGATCCTGGGCGACTTCGAGGATGACCAGGGCAAGGCCGCCATGATCGTCGGCGGCGCCATTTCCCTGATCCCCGTGGTTGACCAAGTGATGGATGTGCGCGATGTCTCGGGCATGATCTACCGGGTCGGCAGGAAAGGCGTGTCGCGCGCGACCCGCGATGACTGGGTCGACATGGCGCTGGCGGCGTTCGGCTGCATTCCAGAAGTCGGCAGCCTGTTCAAGACCATCATCAAGCCTTTGCGCAAGTACCGCAAGGAGGTTGGCGCGGCGGCCGCTGGCGGCAATGTCATGATCGAAGCCATGCTGGGCAAGAGCAAGGGCGCCGCGATCAAATTCCTGAAAACCTTCCAGTGGGCGCAAAACACCCAGCTGGCAATCAGCACGGCCATGAGCGCGCTGGACAACTGCGTGCAATTGCTCGGCTACCTGTCGACCAGCCATTGGTGGCTGCCGTCGGACTTGCAGCATTTGGCACGCGACATGAAGCCGCAAGTCGAAGCGGTGCGCGGCCCCCTCAAGGCCGGCATTGCGCAAGGCGCCAAGGCGTTGCAGGACTTGATCGAGGACATGCTGGGCGAAGACGCGTTATGGGCGGCAAAAAAAATCGCCGTCGCCGCCGGCACCGGCGCCAATACGGCAGCCAGGCACAATCACAAGCCCGGCAACACACATCCGCACAGCGCCAACGCCCAGTTCAAGTCGCCCACGATCAGCACCGATAAAAAAACCAAGGGCGTGGATGCCAAAGCAAAAACCAAAGAACAGGACTCGCCGGGCAAGGGCAAGGAACACAAACCCGTGGACGACTCGCACCGCCAGAGCAGCGACGGCGGCACCGCACCGGTGAAGAATACGTCGCGGCCGATTCGCGAATTGCTGTCCAAAGTGCCATTCGGGCCAAAGGGACTCATCGGCGAGCATATGGCAGATTATTATCATATGGAACACGTGCTTAAAAAAGCCACCGCCTGGCCGCACGGTAACGTCAATGGAAAATGGCGCTTTGACTACCCGCGCGTTGTCGGTCCCGATAACGCACACAAACGCCCGACAGAGCTTGTACCCGAAGACTTAAAAAAAATGCTACAAAATGGTGTGGATACCATCTGGCAGACAAATAGCGACACTTTCCATTTCATCGAAGCAAAATTCAGTAGCAGTGCCTACACACTGTTCCAGCGGCTGCAAAAGGAAGTGGAACGTGGCAATATCCCACGCCCCCCGGCATCCCTCAACGACAGAGAGCTGATGTTATGGACTTTGCTCGGTGAACGTATAAAGGGCACGCAGATGGGGAAAAAATGGCTTACCAACAGCACCAAAAACGGTGCCATGCAATCCGTTGAAAATTTAAAAAATCGCTGGACATATCTAATACTGGGAAGCACCGCACTCTCTAATCCGTTTGTGACGGCGGCACACCCGCATGGCAAGCTCAAGTTAGCAGCAGCACCTGGAGTTGTCGACCATCTTGCAGCGACATTGGAATTACTCGCGTCAGGTGATCATTACAATATAAAAATACATGACAAACACAAAGAAACTCATGGCATAAGCGACACATTCAACTATATGGAAATTGATCGCATAGACAAAGGACGTAGAAGCCTCGAAAAAGCAACGTCTAAAAAACCAGTCGATCAACAAGAACAGCAAGAGAACAAGAATAAATCAAGCAAAGCAGTTTCAGGAAAGAGAAAGCGGAGAAAATAACAATGAAGAACCCAGAATTCCATGAACGCCGTCGCCAACAATTCCTTTATGAGGAGCTTTACACTAAAACTCGAGAAAATCAACTTTCACTAATTAAAGGTCAACTTGCCAACAAAAAAGTGGCCGAATCAACACAAAGTCAAACTGTCATTTACCAGTTTTTGTATTTGGAAGCGCTATGGATCTGGATACTCGACTATACGGCAGGTGAGCCGATCGATGCACTGGCGCCGCGCATTGCAGGCATCGTGGATAAATTTGAAGAATGGAATGAAGTCGATCAACTTTATCAACAGGAAGCGGCGCTTGACTTTCCAGAATACGGGCCATACGAATACGAGGGAGCGCCACAGTTTTCCATCCTTTCCGATTATGAAGACACGCTTCAACTACTCAGCATCGCCATCCTGCTACGCGATCAGCGTTCGGTGCGACGCATCATCCACGTACTGCGTAGCCACCGTGGCCACGATGGGCTGTTCGAGCAATTAATTGGCGCATATGTCGAGGACAGTCAAGACCTCGACACCTGCATTATCAGCAAACCCTACGACACCCTGTTGCAAGTATTCTATGAGGAAGATGAAAAAGCTAGCTTAGTCCTGCTGCAAAAATACCTGAAACAGTGGTACCCAGCTATGAGAAATCATCCGCGCTGGTACGATGAGCATCTCAACATCAACGAGGAAGGCTATGCCGCCTATTACGGCTACTGGGCATTCGAAGCAGGGGCGACCGTCTTTATACTCGACCTGGACGACAGCCAGATCGACCATCTGGTCTACCCCAAAGACCTGGTCGATTATGCACGACAGTTATGGGAAGTAGGCCGCTTTACCAGTCAGGAAACAGAACCACTGATGCGCAAGGGACGCGTCGAGGGCGGCCAGCCCTGCCCTCAAACTGGCTTCTGGGAAACCCCAGCAAAATTACACAGCCGCAGCCACTTCGCGCAAGGCCAAATAATGCCTGTTTTTGACGATGCGGCATACGGTGAAACCATCTGGTATTGGAGTGAAGAACAATAGCCAAATTCCATCTCGCACAGCCAGCGATTGGCCCAGCGCCGAGCTGCGTCAGCGCATAAGCCTTTGGAATTGCACGCCTACGCCGGCGAGGCCTGCCCGCAGACCGGACAGTGGCAAGCGCTGGACATTCCGCCGCAAACCCGGCGATTTGAACAAGGCGAGATCATGCGCAATCTGGATTGCGCCTATGGCTTGACGGTGTTGCGCTTCCTGAACGCATAAAAAACAGCGACGGTACTGATGTTCGAAACCATCGAGCTGATGCTCGACTGAAAAAGGCAATCATGCATTGCGGTTTCAGCATGCGCGTACCTTCTTTGACACGAATACAATTTACCCAAGAAAAAAGCAAGTAGCCATGGAAGATTTACCCTTTCATCACCGACGCAGACAGCAATTTCTCCATGAAGAACTTTACAATAGAACACGGGAAAATCAACTTCTTCTCATTGAAGTAGGACATGATAATGAAAATGTAGCCAGTACAACGCAAAGTGAAAATTCGATTTATCAGTTCTTGCATCTTGAACTATTTTGGCTCTGGATGTTGGACTACACCGCAGGCGTCCCCATCCATGAACTTGCCTCGCGCCTTGCCGTTATTATCGACGCATTTGAAAAATGGAATGATGTATATCAATCGTTTCAACAGGATGCTGCACTTGAATTTCCAGAATTTGGACCTTACGAATATGTCGGCGCCCCGCAATTTTCCAATCTTTTTGAATACGAAAATACCCTTCAACTAATTAGCATTGCCATTTTACTGCGCGACCAGAAATCGATCATGCGCATCATTAATGTGCTACGCAGTCACCGAGGTCAAGATGGCTTATTCGAACAATTAATTGGCGGATATGTCGAAGAAGAAATAAATATAGACAGTTGCCTTCTTGGAAAACCCTATGACACGCTGCTGCAGGTATTTTATGAAGAAGAGGAAAGTGCGACGCTCAATCTTGTGAAAAATTATTTGAAATTATGGTACCCAGCCATGAAGGATCATCCACGCTGGTATGACGAACACTTGCATATCAACGAGGAAGGTTATTCCGGTTATTATGGTTACTGGGCATTCGAAGCAGGCGCAACAGTCTATCTACTCGATCTCGATGACAGCGGCATCAATCACCTGGTCTATCCAAAAGACCTTGTAGACTACGGGCGAAAATTACGCGAAGAAAACCGTTACACCAGCTTGTATACGAAACAGCAGCACAATGTCCGCCGTGTTGAAGGGGGAAATCCGTGTCCCCAAAGTGGTTTCTGGGAAACCTCAGCAAGGTTACACAGCCGCAGCCACTTCGCGCAAGGCCAGGTGATGCCTGTTTTTGACGATGCGGCATACGGCGAAACCATCTGGCATTGGAGTGAAGGACAATAGTCAATATTTCATCTCACACAGCCAAGTATGTTAGGCATTTACGTTGAAAGTAATGTCCGACAACATCTTGAAGAAATCTGCACCAAACAAGAAAAATGGTACTTCACCATGAAAAATAACGTCTTTCACGAACGGCGTCGGCAACAATTTCTTTATGAAGAACTTTATAAAAAAACACGGATAAATCAACTTTCCTTGATCCGCGGAGGAGAAGAAAACAAAAAGGATGCATATTCGATAGGCGAAAGCTCCTCCGTTCATCATTTCCTGTATCTGGAATTACTCTGGATATGGATGCTTGACTACACGGCTGGCATAGCCCTCGATCAACTGGCGCCTCAAATCGCCGATATCGTGGACAAATTTGAAGAGTGGAACGAAGTGGATCAAAAGTATCAACAGGAGTGTGCACTGAAGCTGCCTGAATATGGTCCATATAAATATTCGGGGGCGCCCGATTTCTCGACACTTTCCGACTATGAAGACACACTGCAACTGCTGAGCATTGCCATCTTGCTACGCGATCAGCGTTCGGTCCAACGCATCATCCACGTACTACGTAGCCATCGCGGTCAAGATGGCCTGTTCGAGCAATTGATCAGTGCTTATGTCGACAACGTCGTCGAGCGCGATACCTGCGTGCTTGGCGCTCCTTATGACACCTTGCTAGGTGTCTTTTATGAAGAAAATGAGACTGCCACACTCAGCTTGCTCAAGCAATATTTACAACAGTGGTATCCGGCAATGAAGGATCATCCACGCTGGCACGACGAGCACCTTAGGATCAGCGAAGAGGGCTATGCCGGCTATTATGGCTATTGGGCATTTGAAGCCGGAGCTGCAGTCTTTATTCTCGATCTGGACGACAGCGCTATCGATCATCTGGTCTACCCTAAAGACTTGGTCAATTATGGCCGCAAGTTACGCGCGGAACACCGTTACACAAGCATGGATACTGACTTAATAAATAAGGCCGGTCGTGTTGAAGGTGGTCACCCCTGCCCCCAAACTGGCTTCTGGGAAGCCCCAACAAGGTTACACAGCCTTAGCCACTTCGCGCAAGGCCAAGCGATGCCTGTTTTTGACGATGCGGCATACGGTGAAACCATCTGGCATTGGAGTGAAGAACAATAGCCAAATTCCATCTCGCACAGTCAGCGGCTGGTCCAGTGCAGGGGCCTTTGGAATTGCGCGCTGAAGCCGGCTAGGTCTGCCCGCAGGCCGGCCAGTGGCAAGCGCTGGACGTTCCTCCGTCAACCCGGCGATTTGAACAGGGCGAGATCATGAGCAATCTGGATTCTGCCTATGGCTTGACGGTGTGGCGTTTTATGAAGGCGTAAAGAAACAATGCAGTGAGAGGAGAAAAGATGAGCACAACGGAACGTTTTTTTACTGCCGAAGATGTAGAGGGAATGGTTGCTGACCTCAAAGAATGGCCAAACATGTCCTGTGACGATGGTAATCAAGATCTGGGGGTGTCTCCTTTCATAACATTTTACTTCTTGTATGATACTAAACGCCATCTTGACATATCCAATCTCATGATTGATATCCATGAAGAATTTTATAAAATCACAGGAAATCCATATATTATCGCAACGCATCCGAGTTCTGAGAGACCGCACCCTTACGGATCGAAACGTTTACCTGATCTGCGTGAGTTTGCAAGAAAAACAAAAAAAGAAGACTATTTCATTTTCAATTTTACCGATCAGAAAAAACATAACTCGTCGCCTTCCACTGCTGGATATTTCTGGAAAATGCGGGATCATATGAACGATAATTCAGAACCGTCAAACAGGGATTACTCATTCATTCAATTCTACTATCGCTGGTCATGGTGGAAGGATAACAAGAATGCATGGCGGCGGTTTGTTCTGGAAACCATGGAAAAACTAAAACCTGATCAGGTTTATAGCGGCTTTTCGATGGCCAATCCGATTGCTTTCGGCACCCGCTCGGCAGTGACCGTGTGGGAACGCTCTCTGGCACCTCGATTTTTTGGTTTGGACATTGATTATCCTTTTCCCATGAGCGGCTCGCTGGCAGACGGCATTCGCCCGCCAACCTGGGGCTTCCTGCTGTCGGATATGTGGCGCGAAAAATTGGATCTCAGCCGCGACCAGATAAAACTCAGCCTGCAACATCCGCACATCCGGATCGACGAGCTCGGCGCAGGCCTATGGATCGAACTGGGCGAGGAACCGGCCCTCTACCCGGTGGAGGACGGCGTGCCGGAATTGCCGGCGCTGCTCAACAAACTACTCAAGCCGATCCGCAACGACCACATGGCGCTGCTGGGCTTTGGCCAATGGGACGGCGACCCTAACGAACGCTTCAATGACGCCGACTCGCTACGCTGGATGCGGCGCTTCGACGCCGACAGCGACTGGCCCAGCGCCGAGTTGCGCCAGCGAGAAGCAAAAACGACGGACAAACAATGATGGCCGCCCCGTTCGACATGCGGCGCCGGCAGAAATTTCTCTACGAAGATCTTTATCATAAAACGCGGGAAAATCTGCTCGCATTAATTGCAGTCCGACTTGCAAATAAAAAAATAGTGGAATCACCGCTGGAAAACTCTGTGGTACATCAGTTTCTGTATTTGGAAGCGTTCTGGATCTGGATGCTGGATTACACAGCGGGTGAACCGATCGATGCACTGGCGCCGCGTATCGCTGGCATCGTGGATAAGTTTGAAGAATGGAATGAGGTCGATCAATTCTGTCAACAGGAAGCGGCGCTTGAGTTTCCGGATTATGGGCCGTACGAATACAAGGGAGCACCAGACTTTTCCACGCTTGCACATTATGAGAACACGCTACAACTACTCAGTATTGCACTATTACTGCGCGATCAACATTCGGTCTTGCGCATCATCCATGTGTTACGCAGCCACCGTGGCCAGGATGGATTATTTGAGCAATTGATTGGCGCATATGTCGAGGATAAGCAAGATCTTGATTCGTGTATTCTCGAAAAGCCCTATGGTACTTTGCTTCAGGTTTTCTATGAAAATAATGAGAGAGAGACACTCAAACTGGTCCAGAAATACCTGAAACAGTGGTATCCAGCCATGAAAGATCATCCCCGCTGGTACGACGGGCATCTGAGAATCAGGGACGAGGGGTATGCTCCCTATTACGGTTACTGGGCATTTGAAGCGGGTGCGGCGGTTTTTTTACTTGACCTGGACGACAGCCAGATCGACCATCTGGTCTACCCCAAGGACCTGGTCGATTATGCGCGCCAGCTGCGGAAAGAAGGCCGCCACAGCAGCGTGGAGATGAAACCATCGGCCAAACGAGAAGGCGGCGAATAAAATGAAAAATCCACCATTCGATGATCGCCGCCGCCAGCAATTCATTTACCAGGAACTGTATGAAAAAACCCTGGAAAATTCGCTTGCCCTGATAAAAGTCCAACAGAAGAATAAGGAATCGGCTGAATCCGCGGCAGATCTCAGTCTGGCTTACAATTTTCTGTATCTTGAAAATTTCTGGATTTGGCTACTCGATTACACTGCGGGCATGCCCATAGAGGACCTCGCACCACGCCTGTCTGGCATCGTGGACAAGTTTGCGGAGTGGAATGAAGTCGATCAAGTACATCAGAAGGAAATATTATCGAAACATCCTGAATATGGCCCATATAGATATCGGGCAGCACCAAATTTTGGCGACCTTGCCGATTATGAAGATACGCTGCAATTACTGAGTATCGCTATATTATTGCGTGACCAGCGTTCGGTCAGTCGCATCATACGCATACTTAGCAGCCACCGTGGACAGGATGGCTTGTTCGAGGAACTGATTAGCGCCTATGTGGAGGATGCGATCATGATCGACACTTGCGTACTGGGCAAACCGTACGATGTCTTGCTGCAGACAGTGTATGAAGATGATGAAAATTCGGCACGAAATTTACTCAAGAAGTATTTAAAACAATGGTACCCGGCGATGAAGGACCATCCTCGCTGGTACAACGGCCATCTCAGAATCAGCGATGAAGGCTACGCTCCATATTATGGTTATTGGGCATTTGAAGCAGCTGCAATGGTTTTTGTTTTTGACCTCGATGACAGCGACATAGACCATTTGGTCTATCCAAAAGACCTCGTTGACTATGCGCGACAGTTATCGAAAGAAGCTCGCTATACCAGCATGGATAGGAATGAGGCAAGCGATGGCGGGCATGTCGAAGGTAAACAGCCCTGCCGTGACACGGATTTTCGGGAGTAAGAATGCAGACTCTGGACGAACACACTTTTTTGGCCAGGCGCAGGGAACCGCTGCTGTCCTACGCGATTTACCTTGAAAGCAAAGACAGTCTGGACGAGTGCTTCGACATGGTGGAGGCAGGCTTGCAACAGCCTGCCGAAGTACTGCAAAATATCCCGCCAGAAAATTTCATGACGGCCACGCGCCAGCGGGCCTGGGATGGCATAGACCTGCTCAGCCTGGCTTACAGCGCGGGCCATACGATAGCCGATCTGCGCGCGCTGTATCCCACGATACTCGAATACTGGGAAGAGTTTGCCAACTATGACAGGGCTTTTGACGTGCAGGCCTGCGCTGCGGAACAGGGATTTCCCCACTTCGCCCTGCCCGGTGATGGCTACGAGCAGGTCAACCGCATGATCTGCCTTGGCATTCTCCTGGGTTGGGGCAATTTGCTGCCCCGCCTGGCGCCAGTCATCGATTTCAACAACCACGAAAAAGATGGGCTGGTCGAACGCCTGCTGGCATTTTCCATCGATAACAGGGATACCACCTGGCCGGAATGTACCCGCCACTTGCCCTACGTCAAAACGCTCAAGATATTTGCGGCAGAAAAAAACCAGCGCCCGGCGCTGATGAAGGATTACCTGAGGCAATGGTATGACGCCAGCCGCCGCGAACCCTACTATGACAGCCACGCGCGCGACACCTCCTTTTCAGGCTACTGGTCATGGGAAGCGGCGGCCATCACTTGCCTGCTCGATATCGACGACAGCAGCTACCGCGATGCCAAATTCTATCCCGCCGACCTGGTGGCATTCCACCGTCAGCCACCCAGTATGCGATCGGAGCCGGCATGAGCCACAAACCCGCCGTGATCGCAGCCTGCCTCCTCTGCGCCATGCCCGCGCAGTCGCACGCCGCCGACTCGCCCTTCCCTGGGATTTATTCCGTCATCGATCCCGTCACGGGCATGACGCAGGATGTGCTGAAAATCGAACCGTTCATCAACGGCGAATTCAACGTCTTTCCCCGCTTCGCAGGGGAACGGGCGTGGGCCGGCGTGCTCTCTGGAAAGGTGATGGGCGCCAGGGACCGCTATCTGGAGGAAGCACTATTTCCGCAGGACAGGAAGGTGCGCACCCTGGCCATCGCAGACATCGGCTACCTCTACCGCACGCCCGGCGACAGCTATTCGCGCGACGGCCGTTCGGATACCGGCTACCTGAGTCATATCTTTGCCATCGGCATCAAGTCCATGCAGCGCCGGCCGCTGCTGGCAGGCCATGCCGAACGTGGCGAGCGCGGCCAGCACGATTACTGGCCCGAGGCCGATGAAACGAAGATAGCGGTCAGCACCCTGAACTACAGCGCCCGTCCCATCCAGGTCGGCGTCAGCGATGCCGGCAATCCCGCCAATGCCGTCGATACCGATCCCCTGAACCCTTACATGAGCAGCGCCGCCCATTGCTGTTTCTACCTGCCGGCCACGCCGCACAAGCCGGTACAGCTGACCATCGAGTACCGCTGGTTGCCTGACGGTAAGCCGGAAACGCGCACGCTGCCGTTGCCTGCCGGCAATGCCACCGAGGAGCTGCTGGTCGTCGTGCAAGCCGATGGCAAGCTGGCACTGGAATTTCGCGACCCGCACGAATCGCAGTCGATGACGGCGGATGGCAGCGTCAAGGCCGGCAACGGCAGGCTGTATCCGGCCCTGCCCGCTGCCGAGCGCAAGGCCGTGCTGGCCGCGGAACTGGCGCGTCAGCAACGTTCTCTCAAAGATATCAGCAAGAAACTGAAAAACCTGCCCCCGACGACACCGTTGCAGCTCACGCAGCGGGTGGCGGAACTGGTCGAAGAGCGGCAGGCCGCCGTGACGTATCTGGAAGCGTTTTCCGCATGCAAAGCGGCCGTGCGCGAGTGCGACAAGCAAGCCAGGGCGGCGGCCCGCACCAGATAGCGGTTAGGCCCGTTTCTGCTAGGCTATCGCCGTGTCGCCACCTGTCGATGCTTCTTTCGGCACCAGCATCGCCTCTTTTACGCCGCCCGAGGCCGGTTTTGACCCCTCATATCGCCAATACAGATATTTCTTACCTCGTTTTCCCATGAAATACTGCCGGTTTCGGGACCAGCGACTGGCTTCAACAAAGCCGATACTGGCGTCACTCATCTGATTCTTGAATCCCGCAACAGAATCATGCACATAGCGATCGAAGAATTTGTCAAATAAAGTCCGCTCGGCCACCGACAGCGACTTTCGGAGCTTGCCTTTCCAGGCATCGTAGATCGCGTCCTCCAGCGGTTCCGTGGCACTGCGAAAAAAGCCTGTTTTCTTTTCTGCAATATTCTGAACGTCGCGTTCCCATTCGCTGTCCGTCGTGGTCATGTACTTGTCAGGCGTGGCATACATGACGGACTGCCCCTTTGCGATGATGGCTTCGCGTTCTTTGCGCGCCGCGCGCTGGCGTTCCGTGCGTCCCCAGCGCCAATGATAGTAATTGTTCATGTGGCTGATGACTTGCGTCTCGAGCCGCTTGTCCGCGCTGACGTGCTTCATGTAAGCGTCGAAGCATGCCTCCAATTCGCTGCTGATGTTAAACAACGAGCCATAATCCTGAAGAACCTCTTCGGGTGACTTGAACGGCACCCCGGCGGCATATGCCGACAGATACATATTGCACAGCGGAATGCGCGCCAGTTCGTTTGACCGTCCCTCCTGATTCATGTCGTCATAACCGCCGCCCACGTAGGAGTGTGCCCCGGGATAAAGAGTTTCCCGACAGTTCGAGTCAGTGGCCTGGTCGATTCGGATAGAGTCTGATGGAAATTTCTCGCGCACTTCATGCGCTGCGACATAATGCTCGCAAAAGCGCACATACGGTGGAATACGCAGATCGGAGGCCCATTCCGCATGGCCGCCCTCGTCTGCCAGATACATCACGCCGCCCCAGACAGGTCCCAGGTGATATTTGAGATTCGACTCAAGGCGGCTACCGCCAAACCCCACCGAGGCCACGGTATCAAAAATGCCGAGGAAGTAAATCACCAGACGCGGCTGAATAAATCCGCCACTTTTGATCCAGATCAATCCATCTCCCTGCTGATAACACTGTCCAGCCAACTGACGCACAAAGGCCCGCGCCTGGGCCGCCCCCCGACTGAAACCAAACACGGCAACATTGATTTGATTTACATGCGGCATGTGCTTGTCCACCCGCACCTTCAACTCCTTCAGCATCCAGCTGATCCGGGCCTGACCTTTTGCAGCCGATGCCATGCCGAGTGCCCCATCGATTCCATCACCGCTGTCTTGAATTTCCGGAAACGGCGTGCCGACGCCTGGCGTATATATCGCGTAGGTCTTGTTTTTTTCATCTTCGGCCGTATGCGCAAACTTTCCCAGTTTCGCAATATTGCTGTACTTTACATTCGACGAAGCCAGCGAACCATTTCCATCTTTTTTGAAATTATTTCCAGTTCCGTCAAAAAAACAGCTGATCCAGACGGGCTTTCGGCAATCCGACTCCTTCGCACATTTTTCCAATTCCTTGCGATAAATTCCTCGGGCAAGCCTTTCACTCTTCGTGACGTCGCTAAGCCGGCGTATCGTTGGTTTACTCATGGTCTATTCCCTATGCGGTGTGCGAGGTATGCCATAAAAAGGATTCTCGATTTCCTGCTTGCAGAACTGGCCTTGGGGAAGGCGCGTGGCATGCAGTTTCACTTGCTCGGCAGCAAGTGGCGCCTGCGTCTTGAAGGTTCCCAAATGTGCCTGGACTGTTCCATCGGCAAGAAAGTGCAAGAGCACGGTGGTTGGGCGATCTGGCCCTTTGGCGGGCAGGATGTCCACAGTGGCCTGACACCAGCGGCTTCCGGGAGAACTCAGCCTGGAAGTGCGTTCGTCATAGTCAACACTCGATTTTCCATTGTGATAGGCAGTATCGAACACCACGCTCCAGACCACGCGCACTCTCAGCGGTTTATCCACGGGAGTGTCCCAGATAAAACAGCAATTTCCGCTACTGAAACGGACTTTTTCACCATTGTCCATTTCCGCCTCGCTGGCATCGCGAAAAAAAATGGAACCTCCGCTGGGAGCTTCATCGATCTTGAATGGCAGTGAAATACCCTTGAAGGTGATGGAGTAAATATCGTACGGCGTGTAGTTATATGAGGTGGTAGTGAAGGTTTTCTCGCTTAATTCCTGTTGCAAGCGATTTTCCTTTTCCTTGGAATTGCAAGCGGCCAAAAAAACCAGGCACAATACGATAGAGGTCAGTTTTTTCATGTCGGGATCGCATTCATATGCTGGAAGCGGAAATTTCTTCGAGTGCAGCCCATTGCTGGGGAGTCCAGGCCAATATCCGGTCGCTGAATGACTGCGCCGTTCCCGTGGCCTGCAAAGCGATGGCGGCGAGCGGGGAGAGATGAAAATCGGCGCCCAGCATGAGCGACAACATGCAGTAGCTTTTCAAGTCTGTGGGCGAACTGAGTCCATATGCCTGCGCCCTGCCCAGCTGTTGAAAGAAAAAGTCATAGCGCTGATCCGGAGGCAAACCGTCGAGCGCCTGCGGATCATCGCTCTCCATTTGCTTCATCAGCATGTACGGCGCTGTTCTATTCATCAGCTCGACATATTGATGTTGTGTCAAAAGCATTCGTTCACTTCCAAGGGGCACAGACTCCTCATCCTTCTCGCCAGGTACAATTTGTGGCACCCCACGCACGTCCATGTACAACCAGCCCGTGATTTCCGCGAGTGCAGCCTTGCGCTGCGCCGTTTCCAATACGTCCAGCCAGTGCGGCAGGATAAGCGGATCGTAGTAGCGCATGATCCACTCCGTACCGTCATCGTGCTCCACCTCGGTCAGCCACGTCAGCCGTTCCAGCACTTGCGGCAGGGGCCGGTCAGAAACAATCAGCGACATGAAATGGGCGCTGCCGGCAGTGCAAAGCAATTGGGCGAGCAAGGGACATTGCTCGCGCTTGATATGCCGCAACAATATCGGGCCGGCGTACAGGGCGTCTGGCTCGGCCAATTCACCTAACAAGGAATACAACTCAACGCTGTGATCGCTTGGCAAGCGGATACGGGCCAAACCATCAAACTTGGCGCCATCAATCAAGCTGTACAGGGTCACACCCTGGTCGGCAGGATGGCTATCGAGCAGCGCAAGCAACTGCAAACCGCAGGCGGGGACCCCGCCATCGTCGTCGCGCATGCTTACTCCCCCTTCGCGGCAAAGGGCGAGCCGCTCCTGGCCGCATTTAACAGACATTCCTTGCAAATACTGCGAGGCATGACCGGCAGCGGGTAGCTTGCACGGGATGGCCCCGTAAAACTCTTCTTGCCGGCATGCACCGTGATCTTGCCGGGACACTGCACGGTGATGTTGCCGCCCTCGATCGTGATGTTCGCCCCGCCCGCCGTCGACAGGCGGATGCTTTTCGCCGCCGCCCAGTCGATGTGCGCGGCGGCGCTGACGATGTTGACTTCCTCGCGCGCCTGCACGTTGAGCACGTCGGCCTGCGCC
>NZ_JAZARC010000006.1:0-467518 GCF_036231865.1 Janthinobacterium sp. P210005 | reverse complement strand
ACGGATGCGCACCCGGCCCAGCTTGTCGCAATGGATCTCGCTGCCGCCGCTGGCGCTGCCGTCGGCGCCGACGACGATGGCGCTCTGGCTGCCGCGGGCCGTCGGTGCCGGATGGTGGCGCGCGTCGTTGTCGCCATGCACAGGACGCCATGGCGTCGCCGCGGCGATCATCTCGATGCAGTTGGCGTAACCGCTGGCTTGCGCTTGCGCAATCGCGGCGGCAAAGTCGGCAAAGCCGTCGCCCAGCCCGGGCATGGCTTCGTCCAGCAGTTCGGGCACCGGGCCGAACAGTTCAGCCAGCGCCTGGGAGGCGGGCGCCGGCAGGTTGTTGATGCCGATGCTGGCCACCCGGAGCACGACATAGTCGGACGCGGCGCCATCGGCCTGCGGCAACGGTCCCTGCGTCAGGGTAAACCGCGTGCCGGCGCGCAAGGTGCGTACCGTCGAGCGCGCCTGCCACAGCTGGGCGCGCGCTTCGCGGGCCTGCATCTGCAACGCGGCATAGTGCTGTGCCTGCGCGCCATTCGCATACCAGTACTGGCCCGGCGTATCGTAGCTTTCCAGCACCGGCGCATGCTGGCCGCCGATGGCCATATTCGTCGGCACGCTGGCGGCGACCGCCTTCTTGGCCTTGTAGTCGTAGCTCAGCACGCTGCTCAGCCCGACGTGCAGGCTGCGCCGCGCGCACAGCGCCTGCACGCTGTCGCTCGCTTCGCCGGCCCTGGCGCCATGAAAGCGCAAGCCGCCGCCCTGCGCGCTGCTGGCATCCTCGGGCGTGGCGCAGGGCTGGCTGCTGTCGGCGAACAAAATCAGTGTGTGCTCGTCGAAGCGCCAGGCGATGCCCTCCTCCGTCAGCAGTCGGCGCACGAAATAGAAGTCCGATTCCCGGTACTGGCAGCAATAGCTGCGCTCTCCCGCCTGCTGCATGCGCTGCGCCACCTCGTCGCTCCATTGCCACAGGGCATGCGGCGCATAGGCTTGCAATACCTCGTCGACGATGGCCGTCACGCTCCGATCTTGCCATACGCGGCTGTTACGCACTTGCGTCAGCAGCCACAGCCAGGGCGTGATGCGCAGCCGGTAGCGCGCCAGGCCGCCATTGCTGCCCAGCATGGCCGCTGCGCTGATATAGCCGGAAAACTGCGTGCGCGTGCCGTCGGCCAGGCTGATTTGCAGGCTGGCCGGCTGGCCCAGCAGGGAGGCCAGCGCAACATCGGCATTCGTGGACAAGGCGATAATCTCGCGCGCGCCAAGCTCCTGCAGCCGGTCATCGGCGGCAAAGGCTTCGACCAGCAAACCGCTGTCCTGGCCATCGTCGCCGATGGCCAATTCATACAGGCGCGTCGCGCCATTGAAGGCGGCTACCGCGCTAACGATATCTTGTGTCAAAGGATGCTCTTCATCTGGAAAGTGGCATCGCACATTACTTGTCAAAACAATGTGCAAAATAAACAAGTCCAGGCAATTATGCGCGAGTTCTTAAAAAAGCAAGATTCAATTGAACAAGGAGTGCCGGGGAAGACAATAGTCGCTGCTTCGGGCAAGGGATTCGGTACAATACTCCGGCAAGCCCATTCACTCTTTCCCGTGCAGCCATGAACCAACTCGAACAACTGAAGCAATTTACTACCGTGGTGGCCGACACCGGCGACTTCCAATCGATCCAGGCTTACA
Source organism: Janthinobacterium sp. P210005 (assembly GCF_036231865.1). Classification (NCBI taxonomy): domain Bacteria; kingdom Pseudomonadati; phylum Pseudomonadota; class Betaproteobacteria; order Burkholderiales; family Oxalobacteraceae; genus Janthinobacterium; species Janthinobacterium sp. P210005. The sequence goes on along the minus strand of NZ_JAZARC010000006.1, from coordinate 465,844 downwards.
CGCCGCGCGATGCGACGACGAATCCGTCGCTGATCCTGAAGGCCGTGCAAAAGGATGAATACAAGCCGCTGCTGGAAAAGGCCGTGCGCGACCATCCGAATGCCTCCACCGCGGAAATCATCGACCGCCTGCTGATCGCCTTTGGCGTGGAAATCCTGCAAACCATCCCCGGCCGCGTCTCCACCGAAGTCGATGCGCGCCTGTCGTTCGACACGGAAGGCACGGTGGCCAAGGGCCGCGACCTGATCGCCCTGTATTCGAACGCGGGGATTGCCCGCGAACGCGTGCTGATCAAGATCGCCTCCACCTGGGAAGGCATCCGCGCCGCCGCCATCCTGGAAAAGGAAGGCATCCGCTGCAACATGACCCTGCTGTTCTCGCTGGCCCAGGCCATCGCCTGCGCCGAAGCGGGCGCGCAGCTCATTTCGCCGTTCGTCGGCCGCATCTACGACTGGTACAAGAAATCGACGGGCATCGACTACGTGGGCGCGGAAGACCCGGGCGTACAATCGGTCCGCCGCATCTACAATTACTACCGCAAGTTCGGCTACAAGACCGAGGTGATGGGCGCGAGCTTCCGCAACACCTCGCAAATCCTCGAACTGGCCGGCTGCGACCTGCTCACCATCAGCCCCGACCTGCTGCAAAAGCTGGCCGACAGCGATGCGCCGGTGGAGCGCAAGCTGAGCGCCGAAGCGGCGCCATCGACCAACATCGTGCAAATGTCGCTGAACGAAGAAGCCTTCCGCTTCATGATGAATGAAGACGCGATGGCGACGGAAAAACTGGCCGAAGGCATCCGCGCCTTCTGCGTCGACTCCGGCAAGCTGAAACAGATGATCTCGGCACTGCGCTAAGCACACGACTGGCGTAAAAAAGCGGCGTCCGTGCAGTGCACGGCGCCGCTTTTTTCATATCCGCGCCATCAGGAGCAGCGGAAAGTCGCTACGCCCTGGTAATTGGCGCCGTTGGCCATGACCACCTTGTAACCGCCCGTAACCAGGTAGGTTCCCGTGCCGCCGTCCCCCAGCGCCAGCAGCATGCCCGAGCTGCCGCCCAGAAAGCCACCGCTGACGACCGTCATGTCCGGCGTGTTGATCGTGCCGGTGCCGCTGGCCTTGCCAGTGCTGCCGCCGGCCGCGACATCGACCGTCATCGCCAGCGCGGCGCCCGCGGCGCCGAAGGCCAAGGTGGCGCTGCCGCTGGCCGTGCCGAAATAGCCGTCCTGCTGCACGCTGGCGCCGCCCGTGTAGCTGGGCGCCGTGAACTTGCCCGCATCGCACTGGAAGGCGCCGGTGAAGGGCAAGGCCGCCACCGTGTTATAGACGCTGTAATGGGCACTGGCATTGTTGCCGCTCATGACGGTAGTGCCGCTGCTGCGCGTGATGGTGCCGGTGAACCAGCGTCCCTGCGCAAATGCCGCGTCGCCGACGACGTCGCGCGTGATGGCGGGCGTGCCGCTGAAGCTGATGCCCGATATCCCGCTCAGGGCGCCGGAACTGTCTTGCGTCACGCTGCCCAGGGTGCCGTAGGCCTGGCTGGCAACGGCCAGCAACAGATAGCGCGGACTCAGCCCCTTCGCAAACGGCGTGCTGACGCTGCCCGTGTCGCTGCCGACAGGCGGCGGGGTAAGCGGTGTCACCGGAGGGAGTGGATTGACGGGCGTGGCCTGATTCACGGCGACCTGGGCATCGGAGGAGGAAGAGCCGCCGCCACAGGCACTGAGGGTGGCAGCCAGCAAGGCTGGCAGAACAAGGCGGGAGGCGCAGGTTGGTTGTTTCATGTATTCCTTATGATTCAAAAAAGGCAAAGACGGCACGCTTGCATGGCATCTTTGCGTTTCAGATAATATTGCTTTTTCCTCTCAACTGTCGCACGCCTGCGGCCGCGCATAGGCGCGGCATGACGCTACAATCGCTACAATAGGCAATCGCCACCAGCCGCCACGCGCATGTCCTCCACCCTGCCTGCTTCGTCCGCCATCACCATCCGCCTGGGCCGCCGCGCCCGTGCCCGCATTGCCGACAACGGCTTGCGCGCGCTTGACGTCGCCATCGTCCCTGCCGCCGCGGGCGGGCCGAAAGGCTTGATCCTGCACCAGCTCGATTGCTGGCTGTTCGGCGACTTCCTGGCGCAAGCGCCGCGCCCGCGCCACTTCGTCGGCGCCTCGATCGGCGCCTGGCGCATGGCCGCCGCCGTATTTCCCGACCCGGTGGCAGCGCAGCGCCGCCTGGTGCGCGAATACGTGGGCCAGCGCTACCCCGACAAACCCGACGCAGCGCACGTCAGCCGCACGTGCCGCGCCCTGCTCGACGCCGTCCTCGATGGCCAGGATGCGCAGTTGCTGCAGCACGCGCGGCATAGCCTGTCCGTGCTGGCCGTGCGCGGCATCGGCGCCCTGGCGCAGCCGGGAAAATGGCGCGACCGGCGCGGCTTCCTGCTGGCGGCCGCCGGCAATGCCGTGGCGCGCGCGCGCCTGGCCACCTCGCTCGAGCGCGCGGTGTTCCATGCAGGGCCGGACGGCGCCAGCTGGCTGCGCTCGCGCTTCGACGCCTTTCAATCCCATTTCGTGCCGCTGGCGCAAGACAACCTGCGCGACGCGCTGCTGGCCTCCGGTTCCATCCCGCTGGTGCTCGATGCGGTCACGGACATCGCCGGCGCGCCGCCCGGGCGCTACTGGGATGGCGGCCTGGTCGACTACCATCTGCACCTGCCCTACCAGCGCGAACCGGACTTGGTACTGTACCCGCACTTTGCCGACCATATCGTGCCGGGCTGGCTGGACAAGGCCATGCCCTGGCGCCGCGCGCGCAGCGGCGATAGCGCACTCGACAACATGATCCTCGTCTCGCCCTCGCCCGCCTTCGTGGCCAGCCTGCCCAACGGCAAGCTGCCGGACCGGCGCGACTTCGCCCATTACGGGCAAGACCACGCGGCGCGCATGCGCGACTGGCGCCGCGCCATCGCGGAAAGCGAGCGCATGGCGGCCGCCTTCGCCCGCTGGGCCGAGCAGCCGGACCTGCGCCAGGCGCTCGATCTGTAGCACGGGCGAGACTGCAACAGGCGCCAAAACAAGCGCGCTTTTCCCTCGCCTATTGGTCACTTATCAGTGCATACTATGTCGCACAGGCAACCTTCAATCCCTCTGCGACAGGAGTTCCGACCATGCACGCCCTCTCCCACCTTCGTATCGGCACGCGCCTGGCTGCAGGCTTCGCGCTGGTGCTGCTGCTGTCCGTGATCTCCACATCGTACGCGCTGTACAGCGCCCATGTGAATGCCGAAGCGACGCGGCAAATGATGGAAAAGCCGCTGGCCAAGGAACGCCTCGTATCGGACTGGTACGTGCTGATTTACTCGGCCATCGCGCGCACTTCGATGATCGCCAGGAGCACCGATGAAACGCTGTCGAACGTGTTTGCCGACACCATCGCCGACAGCACGAAACAGGGCAGCGAACTGCTGAAGAAAATCGAGGCGCTGCTCGACAGCGATGCAGAAAAAGCCATCTTCAAGTCGTCCATCGCCGAGCGCGTCAAATACCAGGATGCCAAGACCCTGGTCATGAATGCGCGCAAGGCGGGCAATGCGGCGCAGGCGGAAAGCACCTACCGCGACAGCTTCGCGCCGGCCGCCACCAATTACCAGAACAACGTCAAGGCCCTGCTGGCGCAGCAGCGCCAGGCCATCGACGCCACGGCGCAAGCCATCGAGGCGGCCAACGAACGCAGCTTCACCCTGCTGCTGACCTTGTGCGCGCTGGTGGTGGCCCTGGGCAGCGTCTGCGCCTGGCTGATCACGCGTTCGATCACGCAACCGTTGAAGGCCGCCGTGAAGGTGGCCGAAACGGTGGCCGACGGCGACTTGCGCACGCATTTCGGCACGCCTGCCAGCGATGAAATAGGCGACCTGATGCGCGCGCTGCACGGCATGAACGAGGCACTGCGCAAGGTGGTGTCGGAAGTGCAGACGGGCACCAATGCGATTGCCACGGCGTCGGGCGAAATCGCCGCCGGCAACCAGGATCTGTCGGCGCGCACGGAACAGCAGGCCAGTTCGCTGGAAGAGACGGCGTCGTCGATGGAAGAACTGACCAGCACCGTGAAGCAGAATGCGGACAATGCGCGCCAGGCCAACCAGATGGCGGTGGCCGCCTCCGGCGTGGCTGAACGGGGCGGCAGCATCGTCAGCCAGGTGGTCGACACCATGGGCGCCATCGATACGGCATCGACGAAAATCGTCGACATCATCGGCGTCATCGACGGCATCGCCTTCCAGACGAATATCCTGGCCTTGAACGCGGCCGTGGAAGCGGCCCGGGCTGGTGAGCAGGGACGCGGCTTTGCCGTCGTCGCCACGGAAGTGCGCAGCCTGGCGCAGCGCTCGGCGGCGGCGGCGCGCGAAATCAAGACCCTGATCGGCGACTCGGTGGAGCAGGTCAACAACGGCACGCGGCTGGTGCAGCAGGCCGGCAACACCATGGGCGAAGTGGTCGACAGCGTGCGCAGGGTCACTGACATCATGGCCGAGATCACTGCCGCCAGCGCCGAGCAGAGCATGGGCATCGACCAGGTCAACCAGGCCATCGCGCAGATGGACCAGGTGACGCAGCAAAATGCGGCCCTGGTGGAGGAAGCGGCGGCCGCCGCCGAAAGCATGCAGGACCAGGCGGCGCGCCTGGCGCAAGTGGCGGCCGGCTTCCAGCTCGAACACATGGCCGCGGCGGCGCCGGTACGCGCCGCGCGGCCGGCTGCCGCCAAGCTGGCCAGGCCGGCGGCCAGGAACACTCCCGCCAGGCAGCCAGGCAGCGCGGCCAGGAGTGCGCCTCCTGCGCGCAAGCCTCAGGCGCAGGTAGCGGGCGAGCAGGATTGGGAAGAGTTTTAAGGCTGACGGCGGCGCCAGTTGAAAGGGTTTGACAGCGCCCTGGCGCGCGAGGATACTTGTTTCAGGTGGCATGGCGCTCCACCGGCAGCAATACGTGTTGCGCCCGACATCGTTCTGCGGGAGTACGAACATGAAATGTATCAGCGGCATCAGCGCACAGCTGCGCCGGGGCTTCCTGCCCCCCTTGCTGCTGTGTGCAGCCCTTGCCGGCTGCGCCACGGCGCCCGCCACCCTGCCTCCGCCCGACCTGTTCAACGATGCCAGCTTTGCCGCGCCCACCATACCGGTCGACCCGCAGCAGGCGTTTGCCATGAGCGAGGCCATGCGGCAATACGTGCGTGTCGATATCGCGCGCGAGGCGCGCAACAAGAATCCCCGCCGGGCGCTCGCCGATGCCCTCCACAACCGGGCCGGGCTGCAACTGGAATACGATGCCGCCATGACGCGCACGGCAGCACAGGCGTTCGATGCGCGCAGCGGCAATTGCCTGTCGCTGGTGCTGATGACGGCCGCGCTGGCCAAGGAAATGGGACTCGATGTGCACTACCAGGTGGTCCTGGGAGATGAGAGCTGGAGCCGCAGCGGCGGCATGTATTTCGTTGCCGGCCACGTCAATCTCGCGCTGGAACGCCGTGCCGCCAGCAATACCGTCGGCTACGACGCCGATGCCATCCTGCTCATCGACTTCCTGCCGGGCGAAGACCTCACCGGCCAGCGCACGCAGGAGGTGCGCGAAGCAACCATCCTGGCCATGTACCTCAACAATCGCGCCGCCGAAACCATGGCCAGCGGCGAGCTCGATCAAGCCTACTGGTATGCGCGCGCCGCCATCCTGCAAGACCCCACGTTTGCGGGCGCCTTGAATACACTGGGCATCATCCAGTTGCGCCACGGCGACATCGAGCCGGCGCGGCGCACGCTCGCTTACGCACTGGAACGCTCGCCATCGAACGCCGTGCTGCTGTCCAACCTGGCGCAGGCACTCGACGGCCTGGGACGCACGGGCGAAGCGCAGCTGCTGCGGCGCAAATTGCTGGCCCTGCAGCCAGAGCCGCCCTTCCACTTTTTCAACCTGGGCCAGCGCGCCATGGAAACCGCCGACTACCAGGAAGCGGCGCGCCTGTTCAAGCGCGAGATCGCGCGCGACCCCTACTACCATGAATTCCACTTCTGGCTGGCGCAGGCGTATGCGCGCATGGGCCAACTGGCGCAGGCCGGACGCCAGCTGGAACTGGCGATGGACACCAGCACCACGCGCGGCGAGCACGGACTGTACGCGGCCAAGCTGCAGCGCCTGCGCGCCGCCAGCACGCATTAGCAGGCGTCATTAAGGCAGTCAGTCTTCCAGGAACATTTGCTGCAGGTCATTCAGGAAGCACAATCCCAGCGCCGTCGGGCGGATGACCTGGTGGTCGCGGTACAGCAAGCCTTTGGCTTCGGCCGCGTTCAGCGGCTGCTCGATGGCATTGAGGGCCAGGCCCGTGCGCTCGGCGAACAGGTTCGGCGAAAAGCCCTGCGTCAGGCGCAGGGTATTGAGCATGAATTCAAAACCCATTTCGTCGCGCGCCAGTTCGCGCTCTTCCTGCACCGGGTTACCGGCCAGTACCGCGTCCATGTAGGCGCGCGGCTGCTTGTAGCGGGCCTGGCGCAGCACCCGGTGCGGAAACGAAATCTTCGAGTGGGCGCCTGCGCCGATGCCCAGGTAGTCGCCGAATTCCCAGTAATTGCGGTTGTGCTTAGCCTGGCGGCCCGGCTGCGCGTAGGCCGATACTTCGTAGCGGCCATAGCCCGCCTGCGCCGCGCGCGCGGCCACCATGTCGGCGATATCGGCGCTCTCGTCGTCGTCCGGCAGCACGGGCGGATACTTGGCGAACAGCGTGTTCGGCTCCAAAGTCAGGTGGTACAGCGACAGGTGCGGCGGCGCGAACGACAGCGCCGTGTCCAGGTCCTGCTGCGCCTCGGCCAGGGTTTGCGTGGGCAGCGCATACATCAGATCGAGATTGAAATTGTCGAAGTTCGCGTGCGCGATCTCCACCGCGCGGCGCGCTTCATTGTCGTCATGGATGCGGCCCAGCGCCTGCAGGTGGCGGCCGTTGAAACTCTGGATGCCGATCGACAGGCGGTTGATGCCGCTGGCCCGGTAGGACTTGAATTTTTCCGCTTCGAAGGTACCCGGATTGGCTTCCATGGTGATTTCGCAATCGGGTTCCAGGGGCAGCAAGGTGCGCACGTCCGACATCAGCCGGTCCAGGCCCGCCGCCGACATCAGGCTGGGCGTGCCGCCGCCGATGAAGATGGTGTGGATCTTGCGGCCCCAGATCAGCGGCAGCGCCATTTCCAGGTCCAGGCGCAGGGCCGCCAGGTATTCGGCTTCCGGCAAGTCGCCGCGCACCTCGTGCGAATTGAAGTCGCAATACGGGCATTTCTTCACGCACCACGGGAAATGGATGTACAGCGACAGCGGCGGCAAAGCCGTCAGGTTCAGCGCGCCCGGCTGCAGGTATTTCAGGGCCGCCCCGGCCGCGCCGGAAATGCCTTCCTGCGGCGCGGGAGCGGTATGGGGCTTGGCTGCCGACTTGGCAACGGCGCCCACCAGTTTGATCGGGATCATCGCAGCTTTTCCACCAGCGCGCGCAGGGCCTGGCCACGGTGCGACAGCGCGTTCTTTTCATCGGACGTCAGTTCGGCCGCGCACTTGCCCAGCGCGGGAATGAAGAAGTGCGGATCGTAACCGAAGCCGCCGTTGCCGCGCGGCGCGGCAATCATTTCGCCATTCCAGCGTCCGTCGGCGATCACCGGCTGCGGGTCGTCCGCATGGCGCACGTACACCAGCACGCAATAGTAGTACGCGGACTTGTCGGCATGCGCCTCGAGGTCGGCGATCAGCTTGGCGCTGTTGGCGGCATCCGATTTCGGCTCGCCGGCATAGCGGGCCGAATACACGCCGGGCGCGCCACCGAGCGCATTGACGCACACGCCGGAATCGTCGGCCAGCGCCGGCAAGCCCGTCAGGCGCGACGCGTGGCGTGCCTTTTGCAGGGCGTTTTCAACGAAGGTGTGGAATGGTTCGTCGCTTTCCGGCACGGCGTACTCGCCCTGGGCGTGGACGGAAAAACCGATGGTCGAGAGCAGCTCGTTGAATTCCTTGAGCTTGCCGGCGTTGTTGGAGGCGAGGATGAGGCGTTGGGTCATGTCAGTAGTCCGGTTGAAGTGCTGACATTGTAAACCTTTTGCGCCCCCCTTACCTCGCCCCGAAGCTGCCGCAAGAAGCGGCAACTGTGGGCTTTTTGCCCGGCGCGGCGGGCCAGCGGATGTAAATCTGTGTAAAGATCAGATCCCCAATGCCTGCTTCTGCAGGGCGATCAGGTCGGCGATGCCGCCCTGCGCCAGGTCCAGCAGGCGGTTCATGCCAGCGCGGTCAAAGGCGGCGCCTTCGGCCGTGCCCTGCACTTCGATGAAGTGGCCCGCTTCCGTCATCACCACGTTCATGTCCGTGTCGCAGCCCGAGTCTTCCACGTAGTCCAGATCCAGCACCGGCATGCCCTGGTAGACGCCCACCGAGATGGCAGCGACAAAGCTTTTCACGGGAATGGCGGCGATCGCGCCGCGCGCCTGCAGCTGGGAAAACGCGTCATACGCGGCCACCATGGCGCCCGTGATCGACGCCGTGCGCGTGCCGCCATCGGCCTGGATCACGTCGCAATCGAGGTGCAGCGTGCGTTCGCCGAACGCCTGCAAATCAAAGGCGGCGCGCAGCGAGCGGCCGATCAGGCGCTGGATTTCCTGCGTGCGGCCGGACTGCTTGCCGCGCGCCGCCTCGCGGTCCATGCGCGTGTGCGTCGAGCGGGGCAGCATGCCGTATTCGGCCGTCAACCAGCCCTGGCCCTTGCCTTTCAGGAAACCCGGCACCTTGTCTTCGATGCTGGCGGTGCAGATGACCTTGGTGTCGCCGCACTCGATCAGCACCGAGCCTTCGGCATGCTTGGTGTACTGGCGGGTGATGCGGATGGCGCGCAGCGCGTCGACGGCGCGGCCGCTCGGGCGGGATTCAAATGTCATGGGATGTCCTGTGTGATTGGGTTGCGGCAGCGATTTTACCACCGCGCGCCCGTCTATTTGCAGTCATGCAACAGCGCAAGACGCAATGGCAGGCGGCGCACACATGATCCCTACAATCCTGCCCCGCCAAACACAATTTTCTTTACAATGCCGTAAAACGCACACTATTCAGCAATTTTCAGGCCATCAGACCATGCGGTTCTGTTTTTGCGGCGCGGGCGGTATTGCCTGCGCTGGCTGATTAAGTGTATAAGTGACTGTATACAAGACCAAATCGGGGAATCCTTTGAGCATTTCAAGCATGACAGGCTACGCGGTTGCCACCAGCGAAGGTGCTGCAGGCACACTGACAATTGAAATCAAGAGCGTCAACTCGCGCTTTCTCGACCTGCAATTCCGGATCAACGACGATCTGCGGGCCCTGGAGCCTGACTTGCGCGCCGCCGTCATGTCCGCCATCACGCGCGGCAAAGTCGAGGTACGCCTGAGCTTTGGCCGCAAGGCCGCCACAAACGGCACGCAGGCGCTGAACCTGCCCCTGCTGGCAGAACTGGCGCGCCTGCAAAACGAAGTGGGCCAGCATTTTGTCTCCGCCCCCGTCATGACGGTGGCCGAACTGCTGCGCTGGCCTGGCGTCATCGAAGAAGCGCAAGTGGGACAGGAATCCCTGCAGGCGGATGTGGGCGCGCTGACCAAACGCACCGTGGCCGCCTTCGTCGACAGCCGCAAGCGCGAAGGCGCCGCGCTCGAAGCGGTGCTGGTGTCGCGCATCGAAGCGATGGAAGCCATCGTCAAACGCATCACGCCCCTGATTCCGCAAGTGGTGGCGGCCTTCCAGCAAAAAGCCATCGAGCGCATGCAGGACGCGCTGGGCCTGGCCAGCCAGGGCTCGAATTCGGCCCTGTCGCGCCAGGACGCCATGGAACGCATCCGCCAGGAAGTCATCCTGTACGGCATCCGCATCGATGTGTCGGAAGAACTGGCGCGCCTGTCGGCCCACCTGGGCGAAACGCGCCACATCCTCACCAAGGGCGGGCAAGTGGGCAAGCGCCTCGACTTCATGATGCAGGAACTGAACCGCGAAGCCAACACGCTGGGCGCCAAGGCGTCCGTCAAGGAGCTGGCCGACGCCTCGATGGACTTGAAGCTGCTGATCGAGCAGATGCGCGAACAGGTGCAGAACCTGGAATAAACCCCGTCAGGCCAGGCGCGCTCCGGCGCGCCCCTGGTCGCTGGCGGCGATGACGACGCAGGCGACAAACAGCACGATGCTGTATTCCACGCCGCCGGCGCCATGCTCGCCAACGAACCAGCCCTTGGCCGCATGCACGATGGCGATGCCGCCGATGCAGATCACCATCAGCCCGGCCGCCGCCCAGCGCGTGTATTTGCCGACGATGAGTAAACTGCCGCAAACGATCTCGACGACGGTAATCGCCCACACCACGGCCAAGCCGTAAATAAATCCCTTGTCTTCCAGGAAACCGGCAAAGCGGGGAATGGTGCCATTGGCGATGCGCGTGATGGCGTGCGCCATGAACATCACGGCGATGGCCACGCGCAACAACAACATGGCCTGGGCGGAACTGAGAAACGGGAAATTCTTCATGCGCGCATCCTGTCAGTAGAATAGTTATTGAGAAAAAACCATCCAAATTAGATAACTATTTCCTCAGGATAACAAGCAAAATATGCACAAGCGGGGCGGCGAGGCGCATCGCGGGGCTGGCTCGCCGCCTTGCCTCTTGGTAAAATACCGAATTGGGCGGCACCCACGCAAGCGCAAACGCCGCCATCACACGCAAATGGAAAGATCCGCATGAGCCACCCTACCGCCTTCTCCGGCAGCCTGTTCGTGGTCGCCGCGCCCTCGGGCGCCGGCAAATCGACACTGGTCAATGCATTGCTGGCGCAAGAGCCCGGCATCAAATTGTCGATCTCGACCACCACGCGCGCCCCCCGTCCGGGCGAGCAGCATGGCCGCGAGTACTATTTCACGACGGCGGAAGACTTCGTCGCGCGCGCCGAACAGGGCGAATTCCTGGAATGGGCGGAAGTGCATGGCAATTACTACGGCACGTCGCGCATCATGGTGGAACAGCAAATGCTGGCCGGCACCGATATCCTGCTGGAAATCGACTGGCAGGGCGCGCGCCAGGTACGCAAGCAATTCCCCCGCGCGGCCGGCATTTTCATCCTGCCGCCATCGATCGATGCGCTGGAAGAACGCTTGAACAAGCGCGGCCAGGACGAGCCGCACGTGATCACGCGCCGCCTGCTGGCGGCCGGCGGCGAAATCGCACACGCTCCCGAGTTCGAGTATGTTATTATCAATGAAGAGTTTACGGTCGCTTTGTCCGAACTGAGCGCGATCGTGAGAGCGGCCCGTTGCCGGTTTGCGCAACAAGCGGCCCGCAACGCATCGCTATTCGCCCAGCTGGGCCTGCACGCAGAGTAATTCGCCTGCACGCCAGTTCACACAGCACCACGCAAAAATTTTAGGAGTTACTATGGCCCGTATCACAATCGAAGATTGCCTGAAGCAGATCCCTAACCGTTTCCAGCTGACCCTGGCTGCGACTTATCGCGCACGTCAGTTGCTGCAAGGCCACACCCCTAAGGTGGAAGCCAAGGACAAGCCTACCGTTGTTGCACTGCGTGAAATCGCTGCCGGTAAAGTCGGCATCGAAATGCTGAAAAAGGTCCCGATGTAAGTGGGAACCCGCGTGCCGGAACAGTGCTGACCCCTGGTTCTACCGTATCCTTTATTCACACTGTGAAGCAACGCGACGTTTTATGAGTCTGACCCCAGCCGACACGACTTCCGCAGCATTGCCGCCCCTGGCCTCGCGCCAGGCGGCAAAATCGCAGGGCGCAACCACGCCCGGCGTCGGCACGTCCGGCAGCAACATCCCCGCAGTACCGCCAGCGCCCGCCTTGGGCGTGGCCTCCGTCAGCCACTTGGCCGACAAGCTGGCCGAATACCTGTCTCCCGCCGACCTGAAGAAAGTCAAGGAAGCCTACCGCTTCTCCGACGAAATGCACCTGGGCCAGATGCGCCGTTCGGGCGAGCCGTATATCTCGCATCCGATCGCCGTCGCGGAAATCTGCGCCGACTGGAAGCTCGACGCGCAAGCCATCATGGCCGCGCTGCTGCACGACGTCATGGAAGACCAGGACGTCAAGAAGGAAGAATTGATCGAGCGCTTCGGCGCGCCCGTGGCGCACCTGGTCGACGGCCTGTCAAAGCTGGAAAAGATCGAATTCCAGAGCCAGATCGAAGCGCAGGCGGAAAACTTCCGCAAGATGCTGCTGGCCATGGCGTCCGACGTGCGCGTGATCCTGATCAAGCTGGCCGACCGCCTGCACAATATGCGCACCCTGGACTTCATGACGGCGGCGAAAAAACGCCGCATCGCCAGCGAGACCATGGAAGTGTACGTGCCGATCGCGCACCGCCTCGGCCTGAACAATATCTACCACGAGCTGCAGGACCTGTCGTTCTCGCACCTGTATCCGATGCGCTACCGCACCCTGGCGAAAGCCGTCAAGGCGGCGCGCGGCAACCGGCGCGAAGTGGTCAACAAGATCATGGAAGCCGTAAAAAGCACCTTGTCCATGGCCGAGCTCGATGCCGACGTCACGGGCCGCGAAAAGACCCTGTACGACATCTATAAAAAGATGCGCAGCAAGCACTTGTCGTTCTCGCAAGTACTGGACGTGTACGGTTTCCGCGTGGTGGTGGGCAGTTTTGCCGACTGTTACGTGACCCTGGGCACCCTGCACAGCCTGTACAAGCCCATGCCGGGCAAGTTCAAGGATTACATCGCGATCCGCAAGCTGAACGGCTACCAGTCGCTGCACACGACCGTCATCGGCCCCTACGGCACGCCCGTCGAATTCCAGATCCGCACGCAGGAAATGCACCGCACGGCCGAATCGGGCGTGGCGGCGCACTGGCTGTACAAGAGCGGCGAATCGAACCCGTCCGACCTGCAGCAGCGCACGCATGCCTGGCTGCAATCCTTGCTCGACATCCAGCAACAGACGGGCGACTCGGCCGAATTCCTCGAACACGTCAAGGTCGACCTGTTCCCTGATTCCGTCTACGTGTTTACGCCAAAGTCGAAGATCATCGCCCTGCCGCGCGGCGCCACGGCCATCGACTTCGCCTACTCGATCCATACGGGCATCGGCGACCAGACCGTGGCCGTCAAGATCAACAACGAAACCTCGCCCCTGCGCACCGAGCTGCACAACGGCGACATCGTGGAAATCATTACCGATTCCTCGTCGCGCCCCAGCCCGACCTGGCTGTCGTTCGTGCGCACCGGCAAGGCCCGTTCGGCCATCCGCCACCATTTGCGCACGATCAACCTGCCCGAATCGATCGCCCTGGGCCAGCAACTGCTGTCGCAGGCGCTGCACGCCCTGAACATCGACGCCGACCTGCCGGCGCCGCTGGTGGAACGCCTGCTCAACGAATCGAGCGCCAATTCCATGGACGAGCTGTATGCGGACATCGGCATCGGCAAGCGCATGGCCACTCTGGTGGCGCGCCACATTTTTGGCCTGATCGGCGGCGAAGCGGCCAGCATGCCCGTGGAACACAATAGCGGCAGCGAACTCGACCCCGTCACCATCTGCGGCAGCGAAGGCGTCTCCGTGCAACTGGCGCCGTGCTGCCTGCCGATTCCCGGCGACCAGATCATCGGCCAGCTGCGCCGCGACCAGGGCTTGCTCGTGCACACGAGCGACTGCTCGCAAGCGAAGCGCCAGCGCGCCAAGGAACCTGATCGCTGGATCGCCGTGCGCTGGGGAACGGAACTGAACCGCCGCTTCGACTGCCGCATCAAGGTGCTGATCAACAGCGAACGGGGCATTTTGGCGCGAGTCGCCGCCGAAATCGGCGAATCCGACGCCAACATCATCTACGTGGGCATGGACGAAGACAAGGACAACGTCCTCGACCAGCTGCGCTTCACCGTGCAAGTCAAGGACCGCGTCCACCTGGCCGCCCTGCTGCGCAATGTGCGCCGGGTCGCCGGGGTCAACCGCATCCTGCGCGAACGTAACTAAAACCCAAAGCGAAGACTGGGGTCGGACCCTCAGGGTCCGACCCCGGCCCTCACGCTTTGCGGGTTTGCAATTCCCTCACAAACTCGTCACTTCCCACCGCCCCATTGCCACGGCTGGCGGCACGCAAAGCCTGCAGCGCCACTTCCTCATCGGCATGAAATAAAGCGGCATAGACGTGCCGTCGCTCCCCCTGGTTTTTCCCCATGCTGAAATAAAGTGGATGTGGCCGGATCAATGTATCGTCCTTCCCCTCGGCATTGCACCGATAGCTGGACCAGCGGTAATGCCCCGGATAGCGCACCATGCCTGCACGCACGGGATTGAGCTCAATATAACGCTGGCATACCAGCAAATAGGTCGTATCCTGCACGACACAGGACTTGTAGCGCCCATCCCACAACGGTCCGGTACGGCGGCGGCGCCAGTTGATGTAGTGAGCGTACTCCTGCCCCAGGGCCTTCATCATGCGCGAGACAGCCTGGACACTATCCGCGGAGAGCAGCAAATGCACATGATTCGTCATCAGCACATAGGCATGCAGCGCGCAGCCTTGCGTACGCGAGTGTCGTTGTAATTGTTGTGAATACCAAAGGAAATCGGCAGGCTCAAAGAAACATGGTTGCCTGTCCGCCCCACGCTGCACCACATGCAAGGGCATGCCCGGCATAAACAAACGTTGGACGCGGGCCATGAGACACTCCCATCGGGAAAAGCCCCAGCCTGACATGCCTGTCAGCGCCCGCCCTGCGCCACCGCAAGCCTACCCCTCCCCCGGCGCCGGATACGTCACTTCCAGCAATTCCAGTTCCTGCTCGCCCAGCGGCGTGTTGAGGGTGATCACGTCGCCTTCGCGCGCCTTGGTGATGGTGCGGGCCATGGGCGAGACCCAGCTGATCTTGCCGTTCAGGGGGTCGAATTCATCGATGCCGACGATGGTGATGGTGTGCGTTTCGCCGTCGCTCGTGCGGTAGGTGACCGTGGCGCCGAAAAACACCTGGTCGTTGCCATGGTGCACGCTGGGGTCGACGATGGCGGCCAGGTCCATGCGTTTCGTCAGGAAGCGGATGCGGCGGTCGATTTCGCGCAGGCGCCGCTTGCCGTAGATATAGTCGCCATTTTCCGAACGGTCGCCATTCGACGCCGCCCAATGGACGATGCGCACCACTTCAGGACGGTCGACGTCGATCAGCTGCAGCAGCTCATCCTTGATGCGCTGGTAACCGGCCGGCGTGATGTAGTTCTTGGCGCCGGGGGGAATGGCCAGCGCCAGCGCGGCCGCTTCTTCATCGTCGTCGTTGTCGGATTCTTTTACAAAGGCTTTATTCATCTGTCTATTGTAGCCCCGCCAGGGAGCCTCGGGCACACGGGATGCGGGGGCAAACGGGCTTTTTTGACGTATCATCGTGGCAATCGCGGCAAACCTGCGCCGCACACGGAGACGGATGAAAAAATTCTACAGAGTCAGGCGCTGGCTGTTCGCGCCGCTGGTCTACCTGGCCGCCATCTTCCTGCTGATCGAGGAATGGCTGTGGGCGACCGGGGCACGCCTCATGCAGGTGATCGCGCAATTTCCGCCCCTGCAGGCGCTGGAAGCGTGGATCAAGCGCCTGCCGCCGTACTGGGCGCTGGCCATCTTCGTGCTGCCGGCCGTACTGCTGTTCCCCGTCAAGCTGCTGGCCCTGCTGGCCATCGCGCGCGGCCATGCCTTTTCCGGCATCGGCGTGATCGTCATCGCCAAGCTGGGCGGTGCGGCCGCCGTGGCGCGCCTGTACAGCCTGACGCGCCCCACCCTGCTCAGTTTGCCATGGTTTGCACGCTGGCATGGCCTGTTCATGGAAACCAAGGACCGCTGGATCGCTCGCCTGCGCGCCACGCGCCCCTGGCGCCGCGTCAGCCGCCTGTCGGCCGCGCTGGGCCGCGCCCGCCGTGCCTGGTGGCAACGCTTGCGCAAGGGTACGCCAGGACGCCATAATTCGCGCCCGGCCAGAGTGCTGCGCCGCTTCGCCGCCTTCTGGCGCGCCCGCCGCTGATGAAGAAAGGCCATTCCATGCACGACACTCCCCGCCTGGCCCCCGCCATGCGCGCGGCGGCGCCGGAAATCTACCTGTACGACGCGGCCAGCTTGCAATTGCTGGACGCCAACGATGCCGCCTGCGACAACTTGCAGTATGCGCGCAAGCAATTGCTGGCGATGACACCCTTCACCCTGGCGCCGCAGCTTGACGCGCAGCAACTGGCCGCCGTGCTGGCGACCCTGGACGACAGCATCGGTGCACAAGCCCTGCTGCACGTGCAGCAGCGCCGCCGCGACGGCAGTCTGTATTCGCTCAGCCTGCACCTGTCGCGCGCCAGCCGCCACGGACGCGCTCTGTTGCTGGCCGAGGGCGAAGACTTGCGCACGCCGCAGGCGACGGCCGCCGCCCTGGCGCAGGTGCAGTCGCGCTTCAACGCCATCGTCTCGAATACGCCGGGTCTCGTGTACCAGTTCTGCCTGCATGCGGATGGGCGCGCCGCCTTCCCCTACCTGAGCGATGGCTGCCAGGCCCTGCTGGGCTTGGGGCCGGCGCAGCTGCACGCGCGCCCGGAACTGTTTTACCAGTTGATCCTCGCCGACGACCGCGCCTCGTATCTGGAATCGATGCAAGCGTCGAAAAACGCCTTGTGGAGCTGGAACTGGGAAGGCCGCATCTGGATCGATGCCTGGAAAGATGTTAAATGGATCAACCTGCGCTCCACGCCGCGCGCGCTGGCCGATGGCACGGTGCAGTGGGAAGGCATCATGACGAATATCACGGAAAGCCGGCTGGAACAGAGCGAAGTGCGCCAGTCGCGCGCCCGCCTGGCCGAGCTGACGGCGCATATCGACAAGGTCAAGGAACACGAACGCACGCGCCTGGCGCGCGAATTGCACGATGACCTGGGCGGCAATTTGACGGCGATCAAGATGGCGCTGGCCATGCTGGCGCGCCGCCTGCCGCCGGACGACCAGCAACTGCAGGAAAAGGCCGACTATGTCGATGCCCTGGTCGACCGCAGCATCGACGCCGTGCACCGCATTTCGCTGGACTTGCGCCCCTCCATGCTGGATCTGGGCCTGGTCGCCGCGCTGGACTGGCAAGTGAAGGAATTCGCGCGCCAGGCCGGCATCGAATGCCAGTTCATTTCGAACCGCCAGCACATCGAACTGGAGCTGGACCAGGCGACCAGCCTGTTTCGCATCGCCCAGGAGGCGCTGACGAATATCGCCAAGCATGCGCAGGCAAGCAAGGTCAGCGTGCGCCTGGCCCGGCAGCGCCAGCATATCAGCCTGTCGATCGCCGACAATGGCGTCGGCATGCGCCTGTCCGACCGCGCCAAGCCGCAATCGTTCGGCATCCGCGGCATGGCCGAGCGGGCCAGCGCGCTGGGCGGCACCCTGAGCCTGATGGACGGGCCGGACGGCGGCACCATCCTGAGCATAAAAATCCGGCTGACCACGCCGCGAGAGGCGATAATAGCGGCTGCAGCCAGTGCGCCCGCGCACAGCGGGCCGCCACCAGAAGCGGCCAGTGGGTGAATTAGATAGGAAACAACGCAGTCATGAAAGAAAAAGCCACCATCCGGGTATTCATCGCCGACGATCACGCGATCGTGCGCGAGGGCTTGAAGCAAATCCTCGCCGATACGAAGGACATCATCGTGGCCGGCGAGGCCGAAAATGGCCACGACGCCATCAAGCTGTTCCGCGGCTCGAAATGCCAGGTGTTGCTGCTCGACATCTCCCTGCCCGACCGCAGCGGCATCGAGGTGCTCAAGCAGATCAAGAAGGAAAAGCCGGAACTGGCCGTGCTGATGCTATCCATGCACCGCGAGGACCAGTACGCCATCCGTTCGCTCAAGGCGGGCGCGGCCGGCTACCTGACGAAACAGAGCGCGCCGCGCGAACTGGTCACGGCCATCCGCCAGGTGGCGCAAGGCTTGAAATACATCAGCGCCTCGCTGGCGCAGGAATTGGCCAACACGGTGGGCGACGACCACGAAACGGCCTTGCACGACACCTTGTCGGACCGCGAATACCAGACCCTGGTCATGATCGCCTCGGGCAAGGCCGTGGGCGCCATTGCCGAAGAGCTGAAATTGTCCGTGAAAACCGTCAGCGAATACCGCGCCCGCCTGCTCGTCAAGATGAAACTCAAGAACAGCGCCGAACTGACGCATTACGCCATCCGCAACCAACTGGTGGATTGACGGCAAAGCGGCATGCCCGCTGGCATCGGGCGAATTGACAGGACTTCTCCTTGCTTCTCGCACAATAAGTTCTTTGCCAACTCGCATATCATGAGGATAATTAGAAATATCTAAAAAGGCTGTGCCTACATGTCCAGTAAATTGCCAACTTCACCAGCAAGCGCTCCCGCCGGCGCCACGCATACCGCCGCCGCTGCGGCGATGAACCCTGCCGATATCGCCCGCGAAGCGTTTCGCCGCCTGGCCACGCGCCGCATCGCCCCCACGCCAAGCGCCTACCGCGATATCTACAATGAAATCGCCGGCATCAGCGAACCGGCGGAGACGCCCGGCGCGCCTGCCGCCGTGCTGGCCGCCAGCGCACCCACGGAGAGTGGCGCGGAAAACGTCCTGACGCAGTTTGCCGCCAAGATGAGCGAATCGGCGGGCGAACTGGGCGACTTTGGCCGGCGTTTCCAGCGCGCCCTGAAAGCGCGCGACTGGGACAGCTATGCGCGCACCCTGGCGCAACTGGCGGAAAAACAGGTGAAGAAAGGCGGCGGCATCGAATTGCCGCCCCTGCCGGACGGCGAACAGACGCGCACCCTGCGCGAGTTGCTCAGCCGCACCCTGGGCTTTGCCGTCGCCACCTTGCTGACGGGCACGCCCGCGCTGGTGGAAGAGGCCGAATCGCTGGGCGCGGCCATCAAGCTGGCCCATACGGAAGAAGCGCTGAACGAAGCGGCGCTGCGCCTGAAACAGCTGTGCTACCAGATCGAATTGAAAAGCGGCGACACGGCCGAGCAGCAGGAATTGCTGCTGCGCCTGTTCAAGTTGCTGCTGGACAACGTCAGCCAGTTGCTCGACGACGACAGCTGGCTGCGCGGCCAGGTCGATGCCGTGCAAAACCTGATCGCCGGCCCGCTCGACCAGCGCGCGCTGGAAGACGCCACGCGCAGCCTGAAGGAAGTCATCTACAAGCAAGGCCAGCTCAAGCACAGCCTGTCCGACGTCAAGCTGACGGTCAAGAACATGATGATGACCTTCATCGACCGCCTGGGGCAAGTGGCGGCCAGCACGGGCGACTTCCATGAAAAGATCGGCGGCTATTCGGAAAAGATCAGCCAGGCGGAAAATATCAGCGAACTGAACAGCGTTCTCGACGAAGTCTTGCGCGAAACGCGCATGGTGCAGAACGAAGCCTTGCGCGCACGCGACAAGATGGTGCTGGCGCGCCAGGAAGTGCAGGATGCGGAACAGCGCATCCACACCCTGGAAGCCAAGCTCCAGCATATGAGCGAACTGGTGCGGGAAGACCAGCTGACGGGCAGCCTGAACCGCCGTGGCCTGGACGACGTGTTCGAACGCGAGACGGCCCGCTCCGACCGCCGCGGCACCCCGCTGTGCATCGCCATGCTGGACCTGGACGATTTCAAGCGCCTGAACGACACCTACGGCCACCTGGCCGGCGATGCCGCCTTGAAACACCTGGTGAAGATCGTCAAGGAAACCCTGCGCTCGATGGACGTCATCGCCCGCTTCGGCGGCGAGGAATTCCTCATCCTGCTGCCGGAAACCACGGTCGAGGCGGCCTCGTCGACGATGACGCGCTTGCAGCGCGAGCTGACCCGGCATTTCTTCCTGCACGACAACGAAAAAGTCTTGATCACCTTTTCCGCCGGCGTGGCCCTGCGCCTGCCCAACGAAGACCAGGCCGAGCTGGTCAAGCGCGCCGACCGCGCCATGTACCAGGCCAAGCAGACGGGCAAGAACCGCGTGGTGGTGGCCGACTAAGCCCGGTCCGCTTCACGCCATGCCGTCCCGCCACCCGGCCGGACGGCATTTTTCATGGCAAGAACAATAACACTCATCGCCTTCCCGCCTTCCGCCGGCGTCCGCGCGATATGAAAATAAAACTATTTTTACCCTCAAGTTTCTTTAAATCATGTCGTCTAGCGCGCGGCCGGCGGCAAACTGAAGGGCTAAAAATTAAAATTTAAAGCACTTTTCGCCATAAATTTTCCCGCAGAGCAACCGTTACCCTAAACAACAGCGGCTTGATTGTCCCGGAACAGCGGGGCAGGCCAAAGTGACTAGCACATAGCGCAATGTAGTACCTGTTTGGAGAATTATCATGGCTGCAGTAATTAATACCAACATCTCGTCCCTGAATTCGCAACGCAACCTGTCGACCTCGCAGTCGGCCCTGAGCACCTCGCTGCAACGCCTGTCCTCCGGCTTCCGCATCAACAGCGCCAAGGACGATGCCGCCGGCCTGGCGATTTCCGACCGCATGACGTCGCAAATCCGCGGCATGACCCAAGCCACCCGCAATGCAAACGACGGCGTC
This sequence comes from Janthinobacterium sp. P210005, assembly GCF_036231865.1. Taxonomy (NCBI): domain Bacteria; kingdom Pseudomonadati; phylum Pseudomonadota; class Betaproteobacteria; order Burkholderiales; family Oxalobacteraceae; genus Janthinobacterium; species Janthinobacterium sp. P210005. The sequence goes on along the minus strand of NZ_JAZARC010000006.1, from coordinate 445,266 downwards.
TCGCTGGCCCAGACGGCTGAAGGCGCGCTGTCGAGCTCGGGCGACATCCTGCAACGCATCCGCGAACTGGCCGTGCAATCGTCGAACTCGACGAACTCGTCGAGCGACCGTCAGGCGCTGCAAACCGAGGTAGGCCAACTGGGTTCGGAATTGAACCGTATCGCCCAAACCACGTCGTTCAACGGCCAGGCGCTGCTGGACGGCACCATGGGTACGGCCAACTTCCAGGTCGGCGCCGATGCCAATCAGCTGATTTCCGCCAGCGGCGCGAACTTCCTGACCAATACCTACGGTAACAACCGTATCGCCAACGATGCATCGGCTGTCAAAAAAGATGCGCTGGGTAATGCTGTTGTCGGTAAGCTCACGATTTCCGGCTCCATCGGCACCGCCACCGTCGACACGACGGCAGCCGCCGCCGGCGTCAAAGGCAGCACGGCCAAATCCGTCGCCGCCGACATCAACAGCCAAACGGCAAAAACGGGCGTGACCGCTTCGGCACAAACGGACGTCAACCTGAACCTGGGCGCTGAATCGTATTCGTTCGCCATCAGTTCGGACAACCCAAGCACGGCGCCTGTCACCGTGTCGTTCGCCGTCAGCGGCACGGCATCGACCGCAGCCGACTACGCAGCAGGCATCAACGCCATCAATGCCCAAACGGCAAAGACCGGCGTGACCGCCCAGTACGACAGCGTCAACAAGGGTATGAAGCTGACCAATGCATCGGGCGAGAACATCAACCTGACGCAAGGCACGACGGCCAACACCAAGTTCGACGTCGATGGCTACAAGGCCGACGGCAAGGTGCAAGCAGCGGCACAGTCGATCATCGCCGCAGCCGATGCCGCCACAGTCAACGGCCGCGTGACCTTCGACTCGCAAAACAGCTTCTCGGTAACGGAAAACACCCCTACCGGCCTGAAAGTTGGTCAAGCGACGGCGCAAGGTTCGACCCTGAACTCCGTGTCGACCCTGGACGTGACGACATTTGACAATGCGCAGCTGGCAATTAAAATTGCCGATGCCGCACTGGCAACGGTCAACAGCCAACGCGCCCAGTACGGTGCTTTGCAATCGCGCTTCTCGTCGGCGATTTCGAACCTGCAATCGACCACGGAAAACCTGTCCGCATCGCGCAGCCGCATCGTCGATACCGACTTTGCATCGGAAACGGCCAACATGACCCGCGGCCAGATCCTGCAACAAGCTGGTACGGCCATGCTGGCGCAAGCGAACTCGCTGCCAAACGGCGTCCTGAGCCTGCTGCGTGGCTAATCCCTGATTAGTATCGCAACAGCGTAGGACTCTGATTCCCCTGCCGGATTTTTTCGGCAGGGGAATTTTCACTAGGAGAGCACCATGACTATCGACACGATAGCGGCCGCCTCCGCGGCCCGGATAGACAAGAGTTATGCGTCTGCGGACACGCCACCGGCCCGCCCGGCAGCGCCACGCACGGCCACGGAAAACGACACGGTTGCACCACAGCAAGCCAGCAAGGAACCCAGCCGCGAGCAGCTCGACAAGGCGGTATCGGAGCTGAACCAGTCGTCGCAGATGAAGACGCAAGGCCTGGAATTTTCCGTCGATGAAGACAGCCAGCGCACGGTCGTCAAGGTCATCGACCAGGAAACCAAGGAAGTGCTGCGCCAGATTCCCACCCGGGAAGCGCTGGAATTGGCCAAGACCTTTGATTCGGCCAAAGGCTCGCTGATCCGCCAAAGCGCCTGATGATGGCATGGCACACGGACATGCGACATCGCGGCAGCAGTCATCAGCATGACCACGGGGTTCGGTAGCCTGGCTATCCGGCCCCTTTTTTATTGCAACTCGTATAATATTTTTCCGTCTCTTCCCCGCTTTTTTTCTCCCGCTGAAAACAGCGCGGTAAATCCCCCTCTCAAGTCCTGATTGATTCTGCCGATAACAGCTTATATTAGCGTTTTCCTAGGAGTATTCAGTGGCCATCACCCCTACAATATCATCCGTTGGCATCGGCGCCGGCGCCAGCGGCCTGGATGTGAATGCCCTCATCGACAAGCTGATGACGGCCGAAGCCGCGCCGCTGGGTACTTTTGACAAGAAAACGGCCTCCTACCAGTCCAAGCTCAGCGCGATGGGCACCTTGAGCGGCGCAGTCAGTACCTTCCAGAGTTCGCTGTCGGCCCTGTCCAACAGCAATAACTTCCGCGCCGTCAGCGCCACGCCCGCCGATCCCTTGGTGCTGACGGCCAGTGCCGGCGCCAAGGCCGTGGCCGGCAACTACAACATCAATGTCACGCAGCTTGCCCAGTCGCAGACCCTGATGTCGGGCGGCATGGCCAGCAAGCTGTCGACCATCGGACTGGGCAGCAAGACGACGATTTCCTTCCAGTTGGGTTCGCTCGCCGGCGGCACCTTCGGCCTGAGCGGCACCGCCCTGGGCGCCACCACGGCACAGACCGGCATCAGCAACGGCTCCCTGATACTCAACGGCACCGCCATTCCCACAGACGCCAGCACCAAGAGCGCGCGCGCCCTGGCCGACGCCATCAACGCCAAGAGCAGCACCACGGGCGTGACGGCCACGGCCCAGCCGACGTCGAGCAGCGCCACCATGTTCAGCGGCTTCGGCAATATCGAAACGGGCGCGGACGGCACCTATTCGCTGTCCGTGGGCGGCATTGATATCGTCACCCAGGGTAACGGCGTCGCCGCAGGCGCCGGCATCACGGCCGCCTCGCTCGACACGACGCTGGAAGGCCCGAATGCCGTCTCGAATGCGCTGGCCGCGGCCAACATCACCGTCACCGGCAAGGCCGCCGACGGCACCTTGAAATTTACGCGCGCCGACGGTTCCAACCTGAATATCGAAGAAGTGGTGACGGGCTCCGTCAAGGGCGGCATCGGCCATGCCTCGAACTCGGTCAATGACGGCTCGAACGTGACGCTCACCAGCACCATCAATCTGGCCTCGAGCAATGCCAGCCCGATCACCATCGCCGGCAGCAATCCGGCCGCCGCCGGACTGACGGCAGGCTCCGGTGGCGCCTACATGAACACCAACTTCACCCAGGACGGCACGCAGGCGACGGGCACGGTGGTGATCGACGCCACCAACAACACCTTGCAAGGCATCCGCGACGCCATCAATAACGCAGGCCTGGGCGTGATGGCCAGCATCGTCTCGGACGGCACGGACAAACCGTATCACCTGGTATTGAGTTCATCGAAGACGGGTGCCAACTCGTCCATGAAGATATCGCTGAGCGGCAGCGACGGCCTGCCCCCGGACAGCGCCCTGAACGATCTGTTGTCGTACGATGCGGGCGGCACGCAAAACCTCAAGCAAAACAGCGCCGCGCAAAACACGAACTTCAGCGTCAACGGCATCGCCATTACCAGCGCGTCCAACAGCGTCGATACGGCCATCGAAGGCGTGACTCTGGGCATTGCCAAGGTCGGCAGCACCAGTTTGTCGGTGCAGAAAGATACCTCCACCGTCAAGACCAGCATCAATGCCTTCGTCAAGGCCTATAACGACCTCAATACGGCGATGGCCAAGATGACGGCGTATGATCCGGAAACCAAGAAGGGCGGCGTCCTGCTGGGCGATTCGACCGCGCAATCGATCCAGAGCCAGCTGCGCAGGCAGCTGGGCGCGCCCATTACCGGCTTGAACAGCAATCTGAGCACCCTGAGCCAGGTCGGCATCTCCTTTCAAAAAGATGGCAGCCTGGCGCTGGACTCCAGCAAGCTCGACAAAGCCATCAGTGCCAACTTCACCGACATCGCCGGCCTGTTTTCCGCACTCGGCAAGGCGACCGACAGCAACGTCACCTTTACCAGCTCGACCGCCGCGACCAAGCCAGGCAGCTATGAACTGTCGATCACCACGATGGCCAGCCAGGGTTCGATCACCTCGGCCGCCGTCTTGCCCGCCAGCACGACGATTGCCAGCGACACCACGTGGAGCATCACGCTCAACGATAGCGAGCCCAGCGCTGCCAAGAATACGGCCCAGGTCGTCATTCCGGCCGGGACGTACACGCCTGCCCAGATGGCGTCGCTGATCCAATCGTCGATCAACGGCGTGAAATCCTTTTCCGACGCCGGCTCCACCGTGTCGGCTTCCATCGATGGCACGGGCAAGCTGGTGCTGGCATCGAGCCGCTACGGCTCCGTCTCGAATATTGCCGTCAGCAGCGGCACCGGCACGGCGCCAAGTGCCCTGTTCGGCGCCTCCGTGCCAGTCAAGGGTGCGGACGTGGCCGGCACCTTGGGCGGACAACCGGTGATCGGTTCGGGCCAGACCCTGACGGGCGCCGCCGGTTCACCGGCCGAGGGCTTGAAAATTGAAGTGACGGGCGGCACCACCGGTTCGCGCGGCACAGTCAGCTTCTCGCAGGGCTATGCCTACCAGCTGAATAACCTGGCCACGTCCTTCCTCGGCACGGACGGCATGATCACCAACCGTTCCAAGGGCCTCAATGAAACGATCAAGAACATCGCAACACAGCGCGACAAGTTCAGCGAGAAACTGACGGACATCGAAGCGCGCTACCGCGCGCAGTATTCGCGCCTGGACGTGACACTGAGCAAAATGACGTCCACGCAAAGCTATTTGACCCAGCAGCTGGCCGCCATCGCCGCCAACCGTTAAGCCCATTCATCAGGAGAATTACATGTTTGGAACCCAACAACGCGGCGTCAACGCCTATGCCAAGGTCGGTCTGGAAACGGGCATCGTTTCGGCCTCGCCGCACAAGCTGATCGTGATGCTGTACGACGGCGCCCTGGTGGCCGTGCTCAGCGCGCAGATGCACATGAAATCGGGCAATGTGCCGGAAAAAGGCAAGTCCATCTCGAAAGCCATCCAGATCATCGACAATGGCTTGCGCGCCAGCCTGGACAAGGAAGCGGGCGGCCAGATCGCCGAAGGCCTCGACGCCCTGTATGAATACATGAGTGCGCGCCTGCTGACGGCCAACCTGCACAACGATATTACCCTGCTGGAAGAAGTGCAGCGCCTGCTGACCGACTTGCGCGAAACCTGGAACGCCATCGGCGCCACTCCCGCCGCCATGCCTGGCGCCGATCTGAAACGTATGCCCAGCCTTGCGAGCGCCTGACCCATGATGACGAATCAAGAAGTCCTGACCACCTACGAAGCCATGCAGACCCTGACGGGCCAGATGGTGACCGCCGCCACCAATGCCGACTGGGATGCGCTCGAAGCGCTGGAACAGCGCATCAGCACGCATGTGGCCGCGCTGAAGGCGAATGAAGAAAAAGTCGTGCTGGAAAGCGCTGGCCGCCAGCGCAAGGTCGCCCTGATCAAGCAGATCCTGGAAGACGACCGCAAGATCCGCGACCTCACCATGCCGTGGATGGCGCAATTGTCCAAGCTGATCAGCAGCACCGGCACCGAGCGGCGCCTGGCAAACGCCTACGGCGCGTAAGCGCCCACGGGGCAAGGTCCGCTATCATGTTGCCGAAGATGGATGCAATCGGCATGACGCCCCTGACCCCGATCAAGGGCACTCGCCCGGCCGACACCGTCGCCGACCCGCGCCAGGCCGAGTTCCAGCGCTCGCTGCAGGGACTCATCGGCAAATCCATGCAGGGACAGGTGCTGGCCCGCATGGGCGACGGCAGCTTTCTCGTGCGCGTGGCCGGTACGCCGGCCCGCATGCAGCTGCCCGCCGGCGCCCAGCCTGGCACGGAAATCCCGCTGACCTTGATCGGCATCAATCCCCGCCCCTCTTTTCAAATCGGCAATAACCGCGACCAGCCCGCCAGCGCCCTGCTGACGTATGCGGATGCGGAAGCCGAACCGGACGCCGCTGAAACGCGCGGTCCCCAGCCCGGCGCCGCCCAGGCGGGCACGCGCGCCAGCAGCACGGCCGCCACCCTGCTCAGCCGCGCACCCCTGACGCCGGCCAATCTGTTGCCCGCCCTGGCGGGCGACACGCCCGCGCCCGAGCTGAGCACCACCGCGCGCGCCATCAGCACCGTGCTCAGCCAGGCGGAAAGCGTGCCCGGCGCGCCCCTGTCCCTGGTCGGCAAGACGCCGCTGATGACCACGCCGGGCGCAGCTCCGGCCCAGGTGGCGCAAAAACTGCAGGAGGCGGTGGGCAGCAGCGGCCTGTTCTATGAATCGCATGTGGCCGAATGGGCCGAAGGCAAGCGGCCGCTGGCGTCGCTGCTGCTGGAGCCGCAGATGCAGAAAGCCCCGCAAGGCGAGGCGGCCAGGACGGGGACCGACCTTGCCTCGGCGCAACTGATCAATTTGCAGCTGCATACGCACGAACAGGCGCGCGTGCAATGGCAGGGCGAAGCGTGGCCCGGCCAGAAGATGCAGTGGGATATCAGCAAGGATGCGCCGGAAGGACAGCAGCACGATGGGCGCGACGGCGACGGGGAAGCGACGGCCTGGCGCAGCAACGTGCGCTTCCAGTTTCCCCTGCTGGGCGACCTGGCCGCGCACGTGGTCTTGCAGGGCGGCCGCGTGGCCATCCAGCTGCAAGCGGGCAGCGAAGGCAGCGCCGACACCTTGCGCCAGCATGCGGCGGCGCTGGAAGCGTCGCTAGCCGCGGCCGGCTGGCCATTGACGTCGCTGACGATCGCCGGCAAGCCGGACGCCGCCGAGCCAACGGAAGCGGACGATGCTTGACGACACCAAGCGCAAGGTGCCGCAGACGGCCGTCGCGCTGGCCTACCAGAGCGGCGCGCCCGCACCCAAGGTGGTGGCCAAGGGCAGCGGCCTGATCGCGGACCAGATCATCAGCACGGCGCGCGAACACGGCGTCTTCGTGCATGAATCGAAGGAATTGGTGGCGTTGTTGATGGATGTCGACCTGGACCGCCAGATTCCGCCCGGCCTGTATCGGGCGATTGCGGAACTGCTGGCCTGGTTATATCATATTGAATCTGCGAATGGCGGGCCCATCCCGCCGCCGCCCGACACCAGCATCAACCTCACCGATACATAGACAGGCATCAATGCAAGCACATATTATGGATTCCGGCCTCGAAAACTGGCATGATTTTGAAGTGGAATCGCGGCGGGAAATCATCGCCTTGCTGCGCAGCATAGGCGAAAAGAACCAGCTGATCCGCATGCTGATCCACGGTGAATCCGATGTGTGCGTCACGTCCATCCTGGAAGTCGATGCCGACCACGATAGCGTCATCCTCGACCGTTCCGTGAACGCCGACCAGAACCGGCGCATGGTGGCCGCCAAGGGCATTTCGTTTGAAACCTCGCTCGACAAGATCCGCATCCTGTTTGCCAGCGCCCTGGTGGAAGAGTGCAATTACGGCGGCACGCCCGCCTTGAAAATTGCCATTCCAGAAACACTGATCCGTTTGCAGCGGCGCGAGTATTACCGCATGACTACGCCCGTGAGCAATCCCGTGCGCGTGGCGATTCCCCTGCCGCCCTCGCTGGGCGGCGCCGACACCCTGTTCCCGCTGGCCGACATCAGCTGCGGCGGCATCGCTATCCTCGACAATAAACTGATGCTGGGCGAAACCATCGGCCGGGACTATCCCGGCTGCCGCATCGACTTGCCCGACGTCGGCATCGTCACCGCGACCTTGCAAATTCGCAACTCGCTGGACATGACCTTGCTAAACAATAAGCTGAACCGCCGACTCGGCTGCCAATTCGTCGACCTGCCGCGCAGCATGCTGGCGCACGTGCAGCGCTATATCACGCGCCTGGAGCGCGAGCGCAACGCCCGCATGGCTGGGTTGGGTTAAGGAAGAATTGAAGGCCACAAAACGTCCCGCCAAAGCGTAGCGAGCGGCGATGATTTGCGGCCGAGACGCGCAGCTGTACTGAAGTACAGCGAGCATCGCAGGCCGCAAAGGGCGCCGCGCAGTAGCTTTGGTGCGACGTTTACACTTGCATGTTCATGATCTCATGATATGCAGAAACTAATTTATTCCGCACCTGCACCGTCGCCTGGAATTCGATGCTCGACTTTTGCATCGACACCATCACGTCCGACAGGCTGACCTTTTCGTCGCCCATGGTAAAGCGCTGGCCCAGCGCGGACGAGGCTTTTTGCGCGCCGCTCACGGAGTCGAGCGCGCTCTTGAAGGCATCGGCGAAATTCACCTTCGCCGCCGGCATCTCGGTCTGGATCGCCGGTATTTTCGCCTCCGGCCGCGTGGCCGCCGACTTCAGTTGCGCGATCATCGCCTCGATCCTGCTGCTATCGATACCGCCTGTTTTCACTTTGCCTCCCGATTCTGGTGTGCTTCGTAACTGTTCCATGCCTGTTGCACCCAGAGAACAAAACCCTGGCTTGCAAGGCAACGACGGGTACAATAACTTCCGTCACATGTTGCCAGGGTTCCACAATACCAGCGCCAACGCCAGCCGCTCGGCCGAGCAGGCGGCAAAAGCGCCTTCTATTTGGACGATTGAAGCGCATGACAGTGGCGGATAATTCTGCATATCGCCCAATCCTCCCGAGGAAGCGGCCCCCACGCACCACCCAATACACGTAAATACACCGCCCTGGAAGGCAATCATGGCTGTAGCCGAAGAAATCGATGTGAACCGCATACCGCCGGAACCGGCGCCTGCCCGCTCGCCCGTGGAGTCCGTACAAGCGTTCGCCAAGACGCCGATGGGCAAGAATTTCCTGCGCGGCCTGGGCGTGGCGGCACTGGTCGCCATCGGCGTGGCCCTGTACATGTGGAACCAGCCGCCCGAATACAAGGTCCTGTTTTCCAACTACACGGACCGCGACGGCGGCGCCATCACCGCATCGCTGGACCAGCTGGGCATCAAGCACAAGTTTTCCGAAGGCGGCGGCGCCATTCTCGTGCCATCCGAGCAAGTCCACGACGCGCGCCTGAAACTGGCCGCGCAAGGCTTGCCGAAAGGCGGCAACGTGGGTTTCGAGCTGATGGAAAACCAGAAGCTGGGCGTGTCGCAATTCCTGGAACAGGTCAATTTCCAGCGCGCACTGGAAGGCGAACTGGCGAAATCGATCGAATCGGTGTCCGCCGTCGACACGGCGCGCGTCCACCTGGCCCTGCCCAAACCGTCCGTCTTCGTGCGCGAACAGCAAAAACCGACGGCTTCCGTGCTGCTGAACCTGCACCCGGGCCGCGGCCTGGACCAGCTGCAGGTGAGCGCCATCGTGCACCTGGTGGCGTCCAGCGTACCGGAATTGCTGCCAATCAATGTCACCGTGGTCGACCAGGCCGGCACCCTGCTGTCGAACCAGGAAAAGGACAAGGACCGCGCCAACGGCATCAAGAGCCTGGATCCGAACCAGCTGAAGTACGTGCAGCAATTGCAGCAAAGCGTGATCAAGCAAGTCGAATCGATCCTGTTGCCCATCGTCGGCGAAGGCAATGTGCGCGCCGAAGCGACGGCCGATGTTGATTTTTCGCAAAGCGAGCAGGCGGCCGAAACCTACAAGCCGAATTCCCCGCCGGAAGCGTCCACCATCCGCAGCCAGCAGACGAGCGAATCGACGGGCGCCGGCAATGCCAACCCGTCCGGCGTGCCGGGCGCGCTGTCGAACCAGCCGCCAGGCGTAGCCACGGCGCCATTGACGGCCGAGGCGCCGGGCGCCCCGGGCGGCGCGCCGACGGCGCCGACACAGAAGGAATCGACGACGAATTATGAAGTCGACAAGACCGTGCGCTACGAACAGAAATCCATGGGCGGCCTGCGCCGCCTGTCGGTGGCCGTCGTCGTCAACTACCGCCGCAGCTTCGACAAGGATGGCAAGGTCACGGTCAAGCCGATTTCCCCAGCAGAAATGATCCAGATCAATAATCTGGTCAAGGAAGCGATGGGCTACAACAAGGAGCGCGGCGACAGCTTCAGCGTGGCCAACTCGCCCTTCGACGGCATCGACCGCGCGCCGGAAGGCAAGCTGGAGTGGTGGCGCGACCCGGCCAACTTGCCGCTGGCCAAGGAACTGGCGAAATTCCTCATCACGGCCCTGATCCTGCTGTATATATTCATCAAGATCGTACGCCCGATGCTGCGCCCGGTCATGCGCAAGATCGACGATTTCGGCGCCCCGCCGCCCGTCATCGAGCCGGAACTGAGCAAGGACGGCGAAGAAAACGAAGTCCTGCTCAGCGAAGCGGAGCTGGAAGAACTGGAAGAAGATACGGCCCGCGGTTATCGCGAAAACCTGGCGATGGCCCGGAAACTGGCGCAGGAAGACCCGCGCGTCGTGGCCAACGTAATCAAAGCATGGATAGGCAATAATGACTGAGACAACGGGACTGCAGAAAGCATCGATCCTGATGCTGGCACTGGGCGAGAGCGAAGCGGCCGAGGTCATGAAATTCCTCGGCCCGCGCGAAGTGCTGAAACTGGGCGCCGCCATGGCCACCATGAAGGGCATCGCGCACGACCAGGTGGTCGAGGTGCTCGACGACTTCCGCGCGCAGACGGAACTCAATTCCACCGTCGGCCTCGATTCGGACGAATACATCCGCCAGGTGCTGACCAAGGCGCTGGGCGACGACAAGGCATCCGTGCTGCTGTCGCGCATCCTGGGCGGCAAGGATGCGTCCGGCATCGAATCGCTGAAGTGGATGGATTCGCAATCCGTGTCCGAGCTGATCCGCAACGAGCACCCGCAGATCATCGCCACCATCCTCGTCCACCTGGAACGCGACCAGGCCTGCGAAATCCTCGGCCACTTTACCGACCGCCTGCGCAACGACGTGGTCTTGCGCATCGCCACCCTGGACGGCGTGCAGCCGGCCGCCTTGCGCGAACTCAACGACGTGCTGACGAAACTGCTGTCCGGTAACGAAAACATCAAGAAATCGTCGCTGGGCGGCGTGCGCGCCGCGGCCGAGATCCTGAACTTCATGAGCGGCGAGCAGGAAGGCTCCGTCATGGACAATATCAAGAATTACGACAATGACATGGCGCAAAAGATCATGGACGAAATGTTCGTGTTCGACAACGTGATCGATATCGACGACCGCGGCATCCAGCTGCTGCTGCGCGAAGTGCAGTCGGAAATGCTGATCATCGCCCTGAAAGGCGCCTCGCAAGAGCTGCGCGACAAGATCTTCAAGAACATGTCGCAGCGCGCCGGCGAGATGATGCGCGAAGACCTGGAGTCGAAAGGCCCCGTGCGCCTGTCGGAAGTGGAATCGCAGCAGAAACAGATCCTGCAGATCGTGCGCCGCCTGGCGGACGAGGGACAGATTGTCTTAGGCGGAAAAGGCGAGGATTCGTTTGTCTAGTTTAATTCCCAAAGAGCAGCAAACCGCCTACCAGCGCTGGGAAATGACCTCGTTTGGCGACGAGCGTCCCAGCGTGGTGGCGGCGCGCAAGCTGCTGGAACCGGACCCCGAGCCCGAAATCGATCCGGAAACCGATCCCTACGGCGAGCTGCACCAGGAAGAGCTGGCCCCGCCGCTCGAATACCCGACGCAGGAAGAACTCGACGCCATCCGCGAGGAAGCGCGCGCCACGGCCTTCGACGAAGGCCGCGCGGCCGGCTATGCGGAAGGCCATGCGGCCGGGCATGCCGACGGCCATGCGCAATCGTATGCGGAAGGCAAGGCGGCGTCCGCCGTGGAACTGGCGCACCTGCAAACCATCGCCGTCGACTTCGGCACGGCCGTGCACCAGGCCGACGAGCTGATCGCCAATGACGTGATGGAACTGGCCTTGCAGCTGGCCAAGGGCATGCTGAAGACGGCCTTGCCCGTGCGCCCCGAGCTGATGCTGCCGATGGTGCGCGAAGCCATCGAATACTTGCCTGTACTACAACAACCAGCCTTGCTGATGCTCAACCCGGACGATGCGCAAGTGGTGCGCGACGGCATCGGCGATGAGCTCGACAAGGGCGGCTGGCGCGTCATCGAAGACCCGTCCGTGGAACGTGGCGGTTGCAAGATCGACACGGCCAGCAACCAGATCGATGCGCAGACGTCCACCCGCTGGCACCGCCTGACGCATGCGCTGGGCAAAGACCTGGACTGGCTGGCGCCGTGAGCGAGCCCGTCAAAGGCCCTGCTGCCCATGCGGCGCGCTGGCGCGCCTACCTGAGCGACTGTACGGCCGTGGTCGGCTTTGTCGAACCGATGCAGATTTCAGGCCGCGTCACGCGCGTGGCCGGCCTGGTGATGGAAGCCGTGGGCCTGCGCCTGGCCGTCGGCGCCGCCTGCACCGTGCCGCTGCCGAATGGCGGCCGGGTCGAGGCGGAAGTGGTCGGCTTTGAAGGCGAACGCCTGTTCTTGATGCCGCAAAGCGACGTCGAGGGCATCGTGCCCGGCACGCGCGTGTTTTCCGTCGAACCGGCCATTCCCCGTCCCGGCAGCGTGGCGCACCCGCGCCGCCGCCCCAGCGACCGCGCGCGCCACCTGCCCGTGGGTCCGCAACTGCTGGGCCGCGTGCTCGACGGCGCGGGCCGCCCGCTCGACCAGCTGGGCCCGCTGCACACGACGGACAGCGCCCCCATCAATGTACGCCCCGCCAATCCCCTGGGCCGCGCGCCCATCGTCGACACGCTCGACGTGGGCGTGCGCTCGATCAACGCCATGCTGACCGTGGGCCGTGGCCAGCGCATGGGCCTGTTCGCCGGTTCCGGCGTGGGCAAGAGCGTGCTGCTGGGCATGATGGCCCGCTACACGGAGGCGGACGTGATCGTCGTCGGCCTGATCGGCGAACGGGGACGCGAAGTCAAGGAATTCATCGAGCAGATCCTGGGCCCCGAAGGCCTGGCCCGCTCCGTCGTCGTGGCCGCGCCGGCCGACACGCCGCCGCTGATGCGCCTGCAAGGGGCAGCGTATGCGACGGCGATTGCCGAACACTTCCGCGACCAGGGGCAAAACGTGCTGCTGATCATGGATTCGCTGACCCGCTACGCCATGGCGCAGCGCGAAATCGCCCTGGCCATCGGCGAACCGCCCGCCACCAAGGGCTATCCGCCGTCCGTCTTCGCCAAGCTGCCCGTGCTGGTGGAGCGGGCCGGCAATGGCGAGGAAGGCGGCGGCTCGATCACGGCCTTCTACACCGTGCTGACCGAGGGCGACGATCAGCAGGACCCGATCGCCGACTCGGCGCGCGCGATTCTCGACGGCCATATCGTGCTGAACCGGCGCCTGGCCGAAGCGGGCCATTATCCCGCCATCGACATCGAGCAATCGATTTCGCGCGCCGCCCACTCGATTACCACGCACGAACACCAGCAGCAGGCGCGCAAGCTGAAACAGCTGTATTCGCGCTATGAACGCAGCCGCGACCTGATCAGCGTGGGCGCCTACAGCGCCGGCACCGACCCCGTGCTGGACCAGGCCATCGCCCTGCATGAAAAGATCGAGGCGTTTTTGCAACAGCAAATCACGGAGCGGGTCAGCATGGACGAGAGCTTGGGGCAACTTACCGCTCTATTCGACTGATTAGGGCTTGCATAGCGGGAATATAATCAGCCATGGCTTCTCCTTCCCAACTTGCAACCCTGATCGACCTTGCCCAGCGCGAAACGGACGACTGCGCCAAGCGCCTGGGCGCGGCCCTGAAAGCGCTCGACGATTGCCGCCAGAAGCTCGACATGCTGTCAGGCTACCGCGACGATTACGCCAAGCGCTTCGAGACAAGCATGAGCAGCGGCATTACGCCCATGGCTTACCGCAACTTCCAGGCCTTCATGGTCAAGCTCGACAGCGCCATCCTGGGCCAGCAGCAGGTAGTCGAGCATGCGCAAGCGCGCAGCGACAATGAAAAGATGCGCTGGCAGTTGGCCGAACGCAAGCGCATGTCGTACACCACCCTGAACAACCGGGCGCAGGAACAGGCGCTGAAGCTGGAAAACAAGCGCGACCAGAAAGCAATGGATGAGCACGCGGCGCGACAAGCCTATTACAAACGCTAAGCAACACTGAGGCAGCATCATGCAAACCCAGCCAACACCGATTTCCCAGATTATCTCGCCGAACGCCACGCCGGGCGCCGCCAACCGCAGCCAGCCGACCACCAGCGGCACGGCGGGCGACTTCCAGCGCACCCTGAACCGCCAGATCGAGCAACGCCAGGCCAGCCGCAATATGGCACAGGCGCAAGTACAAGCGCCGGCGCCGGCGGCCCGTCCTGCCAGCCCTACCAGCCCTGCGGCCACACCGGCCCAGGCGCCAGCCAGCGAAGCGAAACCGGCGCCAACGGGTACCGAACAGGCGGCCAGCAGCGAACAGCCGCCAGCGCAGTCCAGCGAGGCGGCCGCGCCCGCCACCGCCGACAACGCCAGCGCCCCGGCCGAGGCCAGCGTACCCGCCGCCCCCGCTACCGCGACAGTCGCGCCGCCAGCCGATCCGGCCGCCGAGATGCTGGCCCTGGTGGGCAGCATCCAGCTGGCCATCCAGCCGCCGGCCGCAGCCGCCAAGGCCGTGCCGGAACTGCCCGCGCGCGCCAGCGTCAAGGCCGACGGCAAGAACCCGGCCGCGGGCCCCTTGCTGGCAGCGGGCCAGAGCAGCGGCAAGGCTGCCGCCACCGTCATCGCGCAAGCCGACGGCGGCGACTTTGCCGACAGCCTGGGCCAGGCCCAGGGCAGGACGGCCGCCGCACCGGGCGCCAGCGTGCCAACCGGCAAGGCCGAACCTGGCAAGCTGGCCATCGACGCCCAGCTGGCAGCCACCGCCAAGGCGGGCGCCGCCGTGGCCGAACCGATCATCAAGGAAACACCTGCCGACCTGAGCCGCCTGGCGGCCCAGTTGCAGCCGGGCGCGCTGCAGCAGGCCGCAGCCGCCGTGGCCGTGCCGGCCGACAAGCTGACGGGCCGGGTCGGCACGCCGGCCTGGGACCAGCAGCTGGGACAGAAAGTCGTGTGGATGGCGGCCGGCGGCGACCAGAGCGCCACCCTGACCTTGAATCCGCCCGACCTGGGACCTGTGCAAGTGGTACTGACAGTCACCAATGACCAGGCCGATGCCGCCTTCATGTCGGCCCAGCCGGAAGTGCGCCAGGCGCTGGAAGCGGCCATGCCGCGCCTGCGCGAGATGATGAGCGAAGCGGGCATCGCCTTTGGCAGCGCCACCGTCTCGGCCGGCACGCCGGAACAGCAGGACCAGGGTAACCGGGAAGCATCCGGCGGACGCCGTGGCAATGGCCAGGGCGGCGGCGTAACGGGCGGCGAGATCGCCATCGCGCCAGCGGCAGGCGGACGCAGCCGGCCCAGCCTGAGTGCCGTGGATACCTTTGCCTGAGGACAATTCGTCGTCCGTCAGCCGCTGGCGCGCCCCCTGACGTAACTTTTCGTCTAAAAACAGCGAGTTGAGGGCGCTTCCGCCCTCTTTTCACTGCATCCTTCTGCGCAGAATTTGCCGATAATGACATAATGGCGTCGTGATCCACTTCCATGCACTCGAGTACCATTGAAAGCAAATCCAAAAATGAAAGCAGATCCGAAAGCAGATGCAGGCCTGGCTCCCGCCGGCGCCTCGAAAAAGAAGCTTCTGATCATCGTGCTGGCCTCGGTGCTGGTGGCTGGCAGTATCGGTGGCGGTGCCGCCTGGTACTTCCTGCATGGCAAGGCCGATAAAGAAGAATCGGCGCCCAGCAAGAAAAAACATGCCGCTTCCAAGGCAGGTCCGCCCGTCTTCGTGCCCATCGATGCCTTCACCGTCAACTTGCAGCCGGAAAATGGCGAGCAATACCTGCAAATCGCGTTTACCTTGCAGGCCAGCAGCCCGGAAGAAATGGACTTGATCAAGGTCAACATGCCGAAAGTGCGCAGCCGTTTATTGCTGCTGCTGTCCGGCAAGAAGGCGTCCGAACTCAATACCGTGGAAGGCAAGCAGCAACTGGCGGCCGAAATCATCAATCAGGTGAACCAGCCGTTCGAGGACAAAGGGCCGGAGCAGGACGTGACGGACGTATTATTTACCGCATTCATCATTCAATAAGCAGCCATGGCCGATAATTTCCTCTCCCAGGAAGAAGTCGATGCCCTTCTGAAGGGCGTCAACGGAGACCAGGACGACGCGCAGGCGCCGGAAGATGTCACGGGAGTTCGTACCTACAACCTGGCAACCCAGGAGCGCATCGTGCGCGGCCGGATGCCAACGTTGGAAATTATCAACGAGCGTTTCGCCCGTCTGCTGCGCGTGGGCCTGTTCAACTTCCTGCGCCGCAGCGCCGAAGTGTCCGTCGGTTCCGTGCGCGTGTCGAAATACAGCGAGTTCATCCGTAACCTGGTGGTGCCGACCAACCTGAATTTGGTGCACATGAAGCCGCTGCGCGGCACGGCCCTGATGGTCTTCGATCCGGGCCTCGTGTTCTTGCTGGTCGACAATCTGTTCGGCGGCGACGGACGTTTCCATACGCGCGTCGAAGGACGCGACTTTACGCAGACGGAGCAGCGCATCATCCTGCGCATCCTCGACATCGTCTTCGAGGCGTACACCAAGTCGTGGGAGCCGGTCTTCCCCGTCGAGTTCGAATATATCCGTTCAGAAATGAACACGCAGTTCGCCAACATCGCCACGCCGAACGAAGTGGTGGTGGCGTCCACGTTTACGGTGGAATTGGGCTCCGTTTCAGGACAAATCCACTTCTGCATGCCGTATTCGATGATCGAGCCGATCCGCGATTCGCTGACCTCCAGCCTGCAGGGCGAGGCGCTGGAAGTGGACAAGCGCTGGATCCGCCTGATGACGCAGCAGATCCAGATCGCCGAAGTCGAGCTGGTCGCTTCGCTGGGCACGGCGCGCGTGTCGTTCGATGAAATCCTGAACATGAAGGTGGGCGACATCATCCCGCTGAATATTCCCGAACTGATCGCCGCCACCGTCGACGGCGTGCCCGTGATGGATTGCACGTACGGCGTGTTGAACGGACAATATGCGCTGAAGGTTGAAAAGTTGCTGGCTAACGCCGATAACATGAACAATCATTAAAAAATACCCGGGCCGCTGCGGCCCGCATCTGTACAACAGGAGAAACACATGTCTGACAACCAAGACGACCAAAGCGCGGAAGACGATTGGGGCGCGGCCATTGCCGAGCAGGCCAAGGCGGAAGCCGAAGCGCTGCAAAACCAGGCCGCCAATACGGCCAGCGCCGCCAGCGCCGCCGTGTTCAAGGACTTTTCCAAGCAGGCATCGAAGTCGGAAACGCACAACGATATCGATTTCATCCTCGATATCCCCGTGCAGCTGACGGTCGAACTGGGCCGCACCAAGATCGCCATCAAGAACCTGCTGCAACTGGCGCAGGGTTCCGTGGTCGAGCTCGACGGCCTGGCCGGCGAACCGATGGACGTGCTGGTGAACGGCTGCCTGATCGCCCAGGGCGAAGTGGTGGTGGTGAATGACAAGTTCGGCATCCGCCTGACGGACATCATCACGCCTTCCGAACGCATCCGAAAATTGAATAAATGAAGCCTGGCCTGTTGATTTCCACTGTGCTGCCGTTCCTGGCGGCATGCAGCATCGCGCACGCCGAACCGGCAACCGCGTCAGCGCCGGCGGCCAGCGCCGCCAGCGCTTCCGTCGCGGCGGCAAGCGAGACACCGCCAGCCGCCACGGCGCCGGCCGCCTCGGCTGCAACGGCGGTGCCGGCCTCCGCGCCTGCCGCCGCCCTGCCCGCCATGCCGCCCGGCGCACCGATGACGATGGCGCCGACCAGTTCGGCCGGCAGCTTGCTGCAAACCATCTTCGCACTCGTGTTCGTGCTGGCCCTCCTGATCGGCCTGGCCTGGTTCATGAAGCGCTATGGCCCCAAGGTCATGGGCGGCAACAGCAAGATGCGCGTCGTCAGCTCGCTCAACCTGGGCGGACGCGAACGCATCGTCCTCGTCGAAGTGGCCGACCAGTGGATCGTCGTCGGCGCCTCGCCCGGCAGGATCAACGCGCTGGCCACCATGCCGCGCCAGGAAGGCGACTTGCCGCAACTGGCCACGGCGCAAAACGGCCCCGCGGCCGCCAATTTTTCCGAGTGGCTGAAACAGACCATCGAAAAACGCAATGGGAAATAAGCAGCAGATGGCGTGGTCCACCTTGAAGACTCCCCTGACCTGGCTGCTGGCGGCCGCCGCCCTGGCCTTGCCGCTGTGGGCCATGGCCCAGCCGGGCATTCCGACCTTCAACAGCACGCCGGCCCCAGGCGGAGGCCAGAATTACTCGTTGCCGGTGCAGACGCTCATCCTGATGACGTCGCTCACCTTCCTGCCGGCGGCCCTCCTGATGATGACCTGCTTTACGCGCATCATCATCGTGCTGTCCCTGCTGCGCCAGGCCATCGGCACGCAATCGGCGCCGCCGAACCAGGTGCTGGTGGGGCTGGCCCTGTTCCTGACCCTGTTCGTCATGGGGCCCGTGTTCGACAAGATTTATACGGATGCCTATCTTCCTTATCAGGAAAACAAGATCACCATGCAGCAGGCGATGGACAAGGGCGTCGATCCCCTGAAAACCTTCATGCTCAAGCAGACGCGCCAGGCCGACCTGGCCCTGTTTGCCAAGATGTCGCGCTCGCCGGCCCTGCAAGGTCCGGAAGACGTGCCGCTGCGCATCCTCGTGCCCGCCTTCGTCACCAGCGAACTGAAAACGGCGTTCCAGATCGGCTTTGCCATCTTCATCCCGTTCCTGATCATCGACATGGTGGTCGCCAGCGTGCTGATGTCGATGGGGATGATGATGATGTCGCCGGCAACGATTTCGCTGCCGTTCAAGCTGATGCTGTTCGTGCTGGTCGATGGCTGGCAGTTGCTGCTGGGCTCGCTGTCTCAGAGTTTTTACTAGGGGAAATACGATGACACCCGAAAGCGTCATGACCCTGGGCCGCCATGCGATGGAAATCACCCTCATGGTGGCCGCGCCCATGCTGCTCGTCGCCCTCATCATCGGCTTGATCGTGAGTATTTTCCAGGCGGCAACGCAGATCAACGAGGCGACCCTGTCCTTCATCCCCAAGCTGGTCGGCATTTTCGTCGCCCTCGTCGTGGCGGGCCCCTGGATGCTGTCCGTCATGCTCGACTACATGCGCCAGGTCTTCACGGGCATCCCGAACCTGGTGGGCTAGTGCTGCGCTTGTTGCCATGCTGACCCTGTCCAGCATCGAACTCAATACCTGGATCGCAGCACTGCTGTGGCCGCTTAGCCGCATCCTCGGCCTGATCGCGGCCGCCCCCCTGTTCGGCAACGCGGCCGTGCCCGCCACCGTCAAGGTAAGCCTGGGCGCCCTGCTGGCCATGATCATCGCCCCCACCGTGCCGGCCTTGCCTGCCGTCAACCCAATGTCCTTGCCCGGTTTATTGATCCTCACGCAAGAGATGCTGGTGGGCCTGGCCATGGGCTTTTCCATCCGCATCGTATTTTCCGCCATCGAAATGGCCGGCGAAATCAGCAGTCTCACCATGGGCCTGGGCTTCGCCTCGTTCTTCGACCCGCAAACCAAGGGCAGGTCTTCCGCCATCAGCCAGTTCCTCGTCATGCTGGCCACCTTGATGTTTTTGACAGTCAACGGCCACCTGGTCTTGCTGGCGGCGCTGGCGGAAAGCTTCGTCAGCCTGCCGATTTCATCGAGTCCCATCAGCGGCGGCGGCTTCCAGCAATTGGCGGCGTGGGGTGGGGAAATTTTCCGTTCCGGCCTGCAAATTTCGCTGCCCATCATCGCTGCCTTGCTGCTGACCAACGTGGCGCTTGGCATCTTGACACGAGCCGCGCCGCAGCTGAACATCTTCGGTATCGGCTTCCCCGTCACCCTGGGCGTGGGCTTGCTGGTGATCAGCATGGTCCTGCCCTACCTGGCCACGCCCTTCCAGAACATGTTCCTGCGCGGCATAGAAACAGCGCGCCTGCTGCCGCGCGGCTTCGCCACGCGCGACCGGCCGCCGCCACCCGCACCGCCGAATCCCTTGCGCCCCCCGGCGCCGGCCGCGCCGGCGCGCTGACTCACTGCGGGTCGCTGCTCAGCGCCGCGCGCCAGCGCCGCACGTCGACGCTCAGGCGCAACTGGTGATGTTTGACCAGGTAGCGCACGCCGACCAGCGCCGCCGCCAGGCCCGACAAGGCGGCTATGCCCAGCGCCCAGCGCGGGCCGAAGGTGTCGGCCACCCAGCCCACGATGGGCGCGCCCAGCGGCGTGCCGCCCGCCGAGATGGCCAGCACGATGGCCATGACCCGGCCCCGCATGGCGGGCGCCGTCGACAGTTGCACGCTGCTGTTGACGCTGGTGGTAAAGGTTTGCGCGGCGATGCCGATGACTACCAGCATCATGCCGAACAGCCAATAATTGGGCATCACGGCGGCCAGCGCGCAAGCCAGGCCGAACAGCGCAGCGGCGCCCAGCAGCAAGGCCAGCGTGGGCTGGCCGCGCCCGGCCGCCAGCAGGGCGCCGGCCACGGAGCCGCAAGCCATCACGGAACTGAGCACGCCATACTGGCCGGCGCCCGCATGGAAGGCCGTCACGGACATGGTCGACAGGAAGATGGGGAAATTCAGGCCGAAGGTGCCGATCAGGAACAGCATCAGCAAAATGGCCATCAGGTCGGGCCGCTGGCGCACGTAGCGGAAGCCGTCGCCCAGGCTGGCCCGCGTAGCCTTCGGGCGCGGCGCGCGGCGCAGCAATTCCACGCGCAGCAGCAACAGCGAACCGATCACGGCGGCAAACGAGACGGCGTTGATGATGAAGACCCAGCCGCTGCCGACGCTGCTGATCAGCAAGCCGGCCACGGCCGGGCCCAGCATGCGCGCCGCATTGAAAGAGGTGGAATTGAGCGCCACGGCATTGGTCAAATCTTCCTCGCCGACGATTTCGGCCACAAAAGTCTGGCGCACGGGCGAATCGAAGGCCGTCACGCAGCCCAGCAGGAAAGCAAACACATACACGTGCCACAGTTGCACGAGGCCGCTGATGCACAGCAAACCCAGGCCCAGCGCCAGCAAGCCCATGGCTGCCTGCGTACACAACAGCAATTTCCTGCGGTCGAGCAAGTCGGCCGCCATGCCCGTCAGGGGCAGCAACAGCAGTTGCGGGCCGAATTGCAAGGCCATGACGATGCCGACGGCGCTGGCATTGTGCTGCGTCAATTCGCTCAGCACCAGCCAATCCTGCGCCGTGCGCTGCATCCAGGTGCCGATATTCGACACGAGGGCGCCGCCGGCCCAGATACGGTAATTGGGAATGCGTAGCGAACGGAATGTGTTGTTCATCTGGGCGTGCGGGCTCCTTGCCGGGGTCGTGGTGGAAAATTCAGCGGATCACTCCGCCAAGCGTTTGAGTAATGCCACCGCGTGGTTCAGTTCGGTGACTTCGTCCGGCGTGAGCCGGGTTTCAATGGTGCGCGCCAGCCAGTCTTCGCGCGCGGCGCGGCTGGCCGCGATCCAGACGCGGCAGCTGTCCGTCAGGGTCAATATCGTTTGCCGGCCATCAAGCGGGTCGGGCGACCCCGTCACCATCCGCGCCTCGGTCAGCGCCAGCACGGTGGCGGCCATCGACTGGGGCCGCATGCCTTCGGCGCGCGCCAGGCTGCTGGCCGTGGCGGGGCCGTCGCGTTCGAGACGGCTGAGCACGGATGCCTGCGACATGCTGACATCGCCCAGGTGCGCCTCTTCGCGCAGGCGGCGGCGCAGCTTGCCGACCAGGATGCGCAATTCGCCGGCCAGTTGCAGAACTTGTTCGTGGTCTTCTTGCGGGGTGGTCATGGCAGTCATGTAGTGGATCAACGGCCTCCACTATAGCAGATATGCAGGTAGACTGCACAGTTTACCTGTATATCTTGCCAGAACGGCCATCTTGCGGACGTAAAAAAGCCGGGGCGGGAGATGTCCTCCCTGCCCCGGCTTGCCGGTTATCCGATGCGGGCCGCTTAGCTGATGTAATTGAACAGCGACAGGCCCGAGATCGAGGTAAACGACTTCTGCGCCGCCTGCAGGGTGATCTGCTGCTGGCTGAACAGGGAAATCGCCTTCACCATGTCCAGGTCCTGCAAGCCCGAGAGGGTGCTCGCATACTGCAGGTCGAGGTCGTCGCCGGCGCTGTCGAGCGTGTCGAGTTCCTTCAGGCGCGAACCGACTTCCGCGCGCACCGACAGCACATTGTCGTAAGCCGTATCGAGGATGTCGTGTGCCGCGTTCAGGCCGGCCGTCAGGCGCGCCTGCCCCGCGTCGCCGGAGGCCGGCTGGCCCAGCACACCGATCAGGTTGGTAATCGTGCTAAAGATCGATTCCTTGCTGCTGGGCTCCAGGGTGAACTTGTCCAGGTCGGCCGGCTTGCCCGCGACATTGACTTGCTGGCCGTCAAAGTTGATGGCATCGCCCGACTTATACGCTACCGGCACGGCCGGATTCGGGATGGTCTGGCCCAGGGTCACGTCCGTCACGGTATAGGTCGTGACGGCGGCGGTGCCCGTGCCCGTCACCTGGAAATCGATCGAGTACTTGTGCCCCGTCAACTTGGTGGGATCGGTGACGGTGCCGCCGGAAATGATGCCGGCGCCGCCGCGCGTGAAGTTGCCCGGATCGGCCGCCGTGGTGAACTTGCCGTTGCCCGTCAAATTATTCTCGAACACGGCCGCGCCCGAATCGCTGGTGGCCAGGTAGCGGGCCGAGCCCACTTGCAGTTCGCGCTGGCCCTGGTCACCTGCGTAGGTGGCGCCGCCCGGCGTCTGGCTGAACGGTTGCGTCGTCGACTTGTAGCCGCCGAACAGGTAGCCGCCCGCGTTGTCGGACGTGTTGGCGATGCCCAGCAGGTCCGTCAAGCGGCCCTGCAGTTCCGTGGCCAGGCTCTGGCGGTCGACATCCTTCAAGGCCGGATTACCGGCTTTGAGCACCAGTTCCTGCACGTCGGCGAGCAGCGAGGTGGTGCTGGCCAGGGCCAGCTCTTCCTGCGAGAGGAAATTCTTGGCGTTCGAGCGGTTCGTCACGAATTGCGTGTTGATCGTTTGCGACTGCGTCACTTCCAGCGCGCGCGCCGAAGCGATCGGGTCGTCGGCCGGCGTCAGGTTGCGGCGGTTCGCCGACAGCTGCATCTGGCTACGGTTCAACGCGCCCTGCAGGTTGTTCAGCTGCGTGCTGCCCGCGTCATAGATCATTTTGGTACTGATGCGCATGATGCTGCCCTTCCTGATGGCGGCGGACGCCAGGCGCCGCCGCTTGAATAATTAACGTCCGAGGCCGATGACCACGTCGAACAGGGTGCTGGCGATCTGCATGACCTTGCCGCAAGCCTGGTAGGCTTGCTGGTAGCGCAGCAGATTGGCCGCCTCTTCATCGAGGTTGACGCCGGAGACGGCTTGCTGCTGCGTGCTGGTTTGTTGCAACAACGCAAGACTGGCCAGGCCGCTGACCTGTACTTCGCGCGTCTTGTTGCCGACAAAACTGACGGTTTCCGCGTACGAACCCTGGAACGTGGCCTTGCCGCCGTCGAGAATGTTTTTCGTCTGCAAGCCCGCCAGCAGGGAGGCATTGCGGTTGTCGCCCACGCCGCCCGAGTTCGGCCCGATGGTGAACTTATCGCCCTGCGCGGGCGCCCCCGTCATGTTGACGTTGATGCCGCCAAAGCTGAAGCTGTCGCCTTCCGTGTACGGGATGTTCGCCGTGCCGGCCGGATACGTGGTGGTGGCGCCGTTCAAGCCTTTCACGGTCACGGCCTGGCCCGCGGGGAAACCCGACAGCGAAGTGGTCGCCTTGTCGTACGTCAAGGTGACGGGGCCCGTCAAGGCGTTGCCTGGCGTCAAATACGCCTTGTCCACGCTACCTGCGCCCAGCTTGCCGCTACCCGTGTTGCTGACGGGCGCAGCCGTGACGATGGGCGCGCCGGCGGCCAGTTTGTTGCGGTCGGTAATCGCCACGGCCAGGTCGGAGGCGCCGTGCGCCGTCGGCCTGACCATGAAGTTGTCGCCTTCGGCGGCCGCGCCCGAGATCGAGAAATCCACGCCGTCGATGGTTTGCGGCACGGTTTGCGGATACGGGTTGATGGTCGTTTTCGCGCCGTCGCTCTGGCGCGTCACCACATAATTGGAACCGTCATACTTGACGGCATAATCGCTGGCCGTCAGCTTGGTCGGATCGCTGACCTTGGCCGACAGAACGGTCGTGCTGGTCGCATTGTTGCGGTAGTCGGCGCCGATGACGGGATCGGGCAACTTGAAGAAGTCCGTCCCCATGTCGCCATTCAAGTCCTGGCCCAGCTTGTGCTGCTCATTGAAGGTGGACGCCAGTGCGATGGCGACCTTGCCCAGCGAATTCTGGATGCGGTCCAGGCTGCCGCTGCGGAATTCCAGCAAGCCGCCCAGCGCACCGCCGCTGAGGGAGCTTTCCGACAGTTTGCTGACGCTCGAGCCCGTCACATAGCCGATGTCCAGGCGGTTCGGGTCCGTCGGCGACGGCGTGGTGGCCAGTTCAAAGTTCTTGTCGCCCACCACCAGCGGCTGGCCCGAGCCGATCGAAACGGTAATCGAATTGCCGGCGCCAGGCTGAACCGTTGCCTTGACGTATTTATTCAGTTCCGTGATCAACTGGTCGCGCTGGTCCAGCAAATCGTTGGGCTGATTGCTTTCATTCACGGTCAGGTTGGTAATCGAGGTATTCAGTTCCGCGATCTGCTTGGCGTAGGAATTGATCACCTTGACGTTCGACGTGATCTGCGAATTGACGCCGTCGCCGATCTCCGTCAGGCGCGCGCTGAGGCCCTGGAAACGGGCCGTCAGCGAGTTTGCGCTCGACAACAATGCCTGGCGCGACGACACGGACGAGGGATTCGAGCTGAAATCCTGCACGCCCTTGAAGAAATCGGCCATCGCCGGCGACAGCCCGGCCGTGGGGTCGGCCAGCATATTGTCGATCTGGGTGATTTGCGTGTAATACGCGTCGAGCGAACTGGTGGCCGACTGCGCGGCATTCACCTGGGCCGCCATGAAACCGTCGTACTGGCGCTTGACTTGCGATACCTCGGTACCATTGCCAACAAAGCCATAACCGGCATTGTTGAACTGCGCCGTCTGCTGCAGCACCACCTGGCGGTTGTAACCGTCCACGTTGGCATTGGTGATGTTATGCCCGGTCGTCGACAGGCCCACCTGCGCTGCAAGCAAACCGCTCTTACCGATGCTGAGTAGATTCGAAGTCATGGTGTCTTATTGGTTACCGTCAAATGTATTTACGGCAGCCGCGGCGAAAACTTGAAGCGCGCGGCTTGCACGGGGGCAAGGCGGGGCGTCAGCCGACCAGAGAATTTTTAATGATTTTTGTCAATTTGGCAGCGTAATTCGGGTCCGTCGCATAACCGGCTTTCTGCAAGCCCTGGGCGAAGGTGCTGGCGTCGCCCGCGCTGGCCAGGACTTTTTCGTAGCGTTTGTTGTTGGTAATCAACTGCGCATAATCCTTGAAGCTGTCGGCATAGCTGTCATAGGCGCGGAATTTTTCCACCTTGCGCTGCGCCTTGCCATTCACGTATTCCGTGGTGACGGCTTCCGTGACCTTGCCCTTCCAGTCGCTGGAAGCCTTGATGCCGAACAGGTTGTGGCTGCTGCTGCCGTCGCGGCTGATGATTTCGCGCTTGCCCCAGCCCGTTTCCAGCGCCGCCTGGCCCAGCATGAACTTGGCCGGGATGCCCGTGGCGCGGCTGGCTTCTTCCGCATGCACGCCCAGCTTTTCCTGGAAGGCGCGCACGTGCGGCGCCTGCGTGGCGTTGGCCTTGTCGCTCAGGGTCTTGCCGCTGGCGGCGGCGCTGCCGGCCCCCTCGGCAAGGGCGCCCTGCTGCTGGCGGAAGGCGGCCAGCGCCTGCGCCATGCTCGAGGAACGGGGCGACGGCGCTTCGGCGCCATCGGCGGCCAGCGCCTGGTTCGACGACGACAACTGGCGGATCAGCACGTCCGCCAGGCCCGTGCCCCGCTTGGCCAGGTTCTGGCTCGTCTGCTGGTCCAGCATCGAGGTGTACATCTTGCTTTGCTGGCTATCCATGATGCCGTCCTGCGGCGTGGCTTCGCGCATGCTTTTCATCATCATGTTGATGAACATGGCTTCGAATTGCGTGGCCGCCTCTTTCAGGGCGGCGGGGTCCTTCGCCTTGGCGGACTGGCGCAAGCCATCCATGCCTTTCACGTCATAGGCGGCGGTATTGCTGAGGTCGGTTTGACTGATCATGGCATGTCCATCAAATGATTTCAAGTTCGGCGCGCAGCGAACCGGCCGCCTTCATCGCCTGCAGGATGGCCAGCAAGTCTTGCGGCGAGGCGCCGATGGCGTTGAGGGCCTTGACCACGTCGGACAGCGAGGCGCCGCCCTTGACCAGCATGACCTTGCCCGGTTCCTTCTTGATATCGATCTGCGCCGTCTGCGTGACCACCGTGCGCCCGCCCGACAAGGGGGCCGGCTGGCTCACTTGCGGCTCGACATTGATGGTGACGGACAGGTTGCCGTGCGAAATGGCGCACGTTTCCAGGGTCACGGACTGGTTCATCACGACGGAACCGGTGCGCGCATTCATGATGACCTTGGCCGCCAGGCGGGCCGGGTTGACTTCGATGCTTTCCAGCTGGCCCAAAAAGGACACGCGCTGGTCGCTGCCGCTCGGCGACTGCACCTGGATCACGCGGCCGTCGAGCGCGGCGGCCGTGCCGGCGCCGTAGCGGCTGTTGATGGCGTCGACCACGCGGCTGGCGGTGGCGAAATCGGTGGCGTTCAATTCCAGGCGGATGGTGTTGTTGGCGCCCAGCGCCGAAGGCACGGTGCGCTCGACGGTCGCGCCGCCCGAGATGCGGCCCACGCTCAGGTGATTGATGACGACGGAACTGCCGGCCGCCTGCGCGCCCACGCCGCCCACCAGCACGTTGCCTTGCGCCATGCCGTACACCTGGCCGTCGGCGCCCTTCAGGGGCGTCATCAATAAAGTGCCGCCGCGCAAGCTTTTCGCATTGCCCATCGACGACACCGTCACGTCGAGCAACTGGCCCGGCTGGGCAAACGCGGGCAAGGCCGTCGTCACCATCACGGCGGCCACGTTTTTCAGCTGCAAACTGGTGCCTTGCGGCAAGTTGATGCCCTGCTGCTGCAGCATCGCCGCCACGCTCTGGATGGTGAACGGGGTTTGCGTGGTCTGGTCGCCGCTGCCGTCGAGGCCGACGACGAGGCCATAGCCCATCAGCTGATTCTGGCGCACGCCGGCGATGCTGGCCAGGTCCTTGATGCGTTCGGCTTGCGCCACGGGCGCCAGCAGGGAAATGGCCAGGCCGAAAATGGCGAGAAAGCGGGGAAAGGTCGACGTTGCCATGATCAGAACGGCAACAGGCTGAGGAAGAAGCGCGACGCCATCGACGCCATTTCGGCGCGGTCGATCTGGCTGTTGGTGCGGTATTCGACGCGCGCTTCGGCCACCTGGGTCGAGGGCACGACATTGCCCGTGCCGATGGTGTCCGGATTGACCATGCCCGAGAAGCGGATGAATTCCGTGCCCTTGTTCATGGCGATCTGTTTTTCGCCGGCGACGATCAAGTTTCCGTTTGGCAATACCTCGATCACCGTCACGCCGATGGTGCCGGAAAACGTGTTGCTGGCGGACTGGTTGTCGCCATCGGCAAATTTCGTCGCGCCATTCGCCGCCACGGTGCCGCCGAAACGGCCCTGGGCGAAGCCGGGCGTGGAAAAGCCCACGCTGCCGGACTTGTTGCCGGAACTGGCGCCCGCCTTGACGGCATTCGTGCGCTCGGTGATGGCGATCGTCATGGTGTCGCCCACGTGGCGCGCGCGGCGGTCTTCGAAGGCGGGACGGTAGGTCGATGGCTGGTAGATGGAACCGTTGTTGACGACCACGGGTTCCGGCATCGGCGCGCGCGTGGTGGTGGGATATTGCACAATGGACGTAGGCGTGATGGCGCAGCCGGACAGCAGGACTGCAGAGAACAAAGCGATGATGGGGTATTGCATGGCGAACCTCCGCTGCCATCCGGCGGCGGATGGCATGACGACTATGAAAATTAAAGTTGCGACAATTTCTGCAGCATTTGATCGGATGTGGTGATGGCCTTGCTGTTGATCTCGTAGGCGCGCTGCGTCTGGATCATGTTGACCATTTCCTCGGCCACGTTGACGTTCGACGTCTCGATATAGCCCTGCATCAGCACGCCGGCGCCGTTCGTGCCCGGGGTGTTGGTTTGCGCCACGCCGGAGGCGCCCGTTTCCATGTACAGGTTTTCGCCCTTCGATTCCAGGCCGGCGGGGTTGACGAAAGTGGTCAGTTGCAACGAGCCGATTTGCGATGGCGCAACAGTGTCGGGCAAGGTGACGGAGACGGTGCCGTCGCGCGCCACGGTCAGGCTCAGCGCATTGGTCGGCACGGTGATGGCGGGCTGGATGACGAAACCTTCCGAGGTGACGAGCTGGCCGTTGGCATCCGTCTGGAACGAACCGTCGCGCGTGTAGGCGGTGGCGCCGTCCGGCATCAGCACCTGGAAGAAACCGGTGCCGTTGACCATCACGTCGCGCGAATTGCCCGAAGCCTGGGGATTGCCCTGCGTATGGATGCGTTCGGTCGCCACGGTGCGTACGCCCGTGCCGATCTGCAAGCCCGATGGCAGCTGGGTCTGCTGCGACGATTGCGCGCCCGGCTGGCGCACATTTTGATACAGCAAGTCCTCAAACACGGCACGCGACTTCTTGAAGCCGGTGGTGCTGACGTTGGCCAGGTTATTGGCGATCACGTCCATCTGCGTCTGCTGCGCTTCCAGGCCGGTCTTAGCAATCCAAAGGGAACGAATCATGATATTTCTCCAATAACAGCGCTAACCAGCCCTGTAGACTATTTCTATGCGACCATTATGCGGTGGCCCCCATCAATTCAAAGCGAGGATCTGGGTGGCTTTCGCCGCGTTATTCTCGGCATTCTTCAACAAGCTCATTTGCGTTTCGAACTGGCGCGCCAGGGCGATCATGCTGACCATCGAGTCGACGGGACTGACATTGCTGCCTTCCAGCGCACCGGTGGTCAGCTTGACGGCCTGGTCGGCCTGCGCCACCGTGCCATCCTTCAGGCGGAACAAGCCGTCGTCGCCGCGCACCAGTTGCTGCTCCGGCGGGTTGACCAGCTTGATGCGCCCCAGCACCGTCGAGGGGCCGGGCGGCACGTCGGTGGAAATCGTGCCCACCGTGCCGTCGCTGGCGATGGCCACCGTCACGCCGGGCGGAATCGCCATGGGGCCCGTATCGCCCTGCACCATCAGCCCACCCTGCGTTTGCAGCATGCCGTTTTCATTGAGTTTCAGGGCGCCGTTGCGCGTGTAGGCTTCGGAACCGTCGGCCGACTGCACCGCGATCCAGCCGCCGTTTTCCACGGCCACGTCGAGCGCGCGGCCCGTGTGCTGCATGGGACCTTGCGTGAAATCGGAACCGACCGTCGAATCGACGACGAAGGCGCGCGTCGGCATCATGCCGTCGGCCACAACAGGCACGGCGCGGAACGAGTCGAGCTGGGCACGGAAACCCGTGCTGGTGGCGTTCGCCAGGTTGTTCGCCGTGGTCGCCTGCTTGTCGAGGATGTGCTTGGCGCCCGAGCCGGCGGTGTAGATGAGACGGTCCATGTGTTTTCTCCGTGCAAAACGAAAGCCGGGAGCAGTCCGAAAGAACCGCTCCCCTTACTCTTAACGCAGGTTGACTAAGGTTTGCAGGACGGAATCCTGCGTCTTGATGGTCTGCGCATTCGCCTGGTAGGCGCGCTGGGCCGTGATCATGTTGACCAGCTCCGCCGTCAGGTCGACGTTCGACACTTCCACCGCCGAGGCGCGCAAGTTGCCCAGGGTGCCAGTCTTCGGCTCGCCCGTGATGGGCTTGCCCGAGGCCGAGCTTTCCACCCAGGCGTTGTTGCCCAGCGGCTCCAGGCCGTTCGGGTTGGTAAAGTTGCTCAACACCACTTGGCCCAGGGCGCGCGTCTTGCCATTGTTGTACTGGCCCTGGATGACGCCGTCGTCACCGACGATGAATTGGCTCAGCTGGCCCGCCTTGTAGCCGTCCGCTTCCGTTTTCTTTTCCGCCGTGGTGGTGCCCAGCTGGGTCGACCTGGTGAAATCGACCTGGACCGACAGGGTCGCATTCGCGCCCGTGGCCGGGAAGATCGGCAGGTTGACGGTAACGGGCAAGGTTTGCGGCGGCGTCAGGGCCAGCATGGCGGCCCGGTCCAGGCTGCCGACCGTGTTGAAGACCAGGGAACCGGTCTTGACGGCCGGCACCACGGTCACGTTGCGGATGGCCTCGTCGATCTGGTCGGGCGTGCGGCTCGAGTTGACGCCGTTCGGCACTGCGCTGCCGTAGGTGGCGGCGATGGCGGCCAGTTGCGCCGGCGTGGCGCCCGCGGCGGCGGCGGCGGCCGAGACGGCGGCACCGACCGCATTGCCATAGGCGACGGCGGCGGCCGTCACGTTGGCCGGCACCAGCGGCACGGCCGTGGCGGCGGCCTGGTAGGCGGCGCGCGCGGCCAGCGAGGCTGGGTCCGTCTGCAGGGCGGCCGCGACCTTCATGCTGGTCACTTCCGTGCCGTCAATGGCCGAGTAGACATCCCAGGTATTGGTGCCCGTCTTGACATAGAAATTCGCCATGTTGTGGGAATTGCCCAGCGAATCGAAGACTTCGACGGGGAACTGCTTGTGGTACGAGGTGTCGTCCGTCGACTTGAACGGCACCGTGGTCGGCATGGCCGTGTTCGAATTGAGGTTGACTTGCGTGTCGACCTTGGTCGTTGCCTGGGGCTTCATGTCCGACTGGTCGATCTGCAGGGGCACGACGGCGCCGGCGACGATCTTGCCGTTGACGTCGGCCGGATAGCCAGTCAGCTGCGCCAGCTGGGCGTTGACGATGAAACCGCTCTTGTCGACCTGGAACTGGCCATTGCGCGAATACTGGATGGCGCCATTCACGCTGGTACGGAAGAAGCCGCCGCCATTGATGGCGATATCGAGGGGATTTTGCGACGTTTCCAGGTTACCCTGGTTAAATTGCTGGGCGATTTGAGAGACCGACACGCCGATCCCCGCCTGGTTGCCGCCCACGCCATACAGCGAGTTGGCATAAATGTCGGCGAACTGGGCCTGCGACTGCTTGAAACCCACGGTCGACGAGTTGGCGATGTTGTTGCCGATGACGTCCAGCGATTTGGCGGCGCCATTCAAGCCGCTCAGGCCTTGTTGGAAAGACATTGTGTTCTCCTGGTAGAAATTAGGGGTAGAGGGTCACGCTAAGGGGAAGCGGCTTACAAAATCTGTTTCACGTCGGCCATGGTGATGCTGCCCACGCCCGGCACATTCAATTTCACGCCATTGGCGCCCGTCGACACGCTGGCGACCGAACCGAACATCAGCGCCGTTGCATCCTTGAGCTTGGTGCCGCCGCGCGTCGCTTCCACGGCGAAGGTGTAGGCGCCGTCGGCCAGCACGACCGGCTTGCCATCCTTGTCGAGGTCGGCAGTGGAACCGTTCCAGCCCAGCGGCAAGGTGCCCGCCGGCTGGGCGCCCAGGTCGATGGAATGGACTTCCTTGCCATCCTTGTAGATGACGACCTTGACCTTGTCGGCGGCCGTGGCCAGGTCCACGCCCAGCAGCGCGGCGCTCTTGCTCAGGTTGATGTCCTTGCCCGCCGTCAAGACGCCATGGCCGATGATGTTGGCCGCCTGCATCGATTCGGCTTGCTGGTAGCTGGCTTTCAAGCTTTCCACGGTGGTATTGAGCTTGTTGACGCCCGTCACCGTCGACAACTGGGCCAGCTGGCTGGTCAGCTGTGCATTGTCCAGCGGATTCATCGGATCCTGGTTTTTCAGCTGGGTAACCAGCAGGGTGAGGAATTTGTTCGTTTCCGCTTCGACACTGCCTGCCTCGGCCGTCGTCTTCTTCGGATTCATCGTCGCCATCAGGTCGGTGACTTTGGAGGTGTTCGTATCGATGATTGCCATAATGATCAGTCAGCCTTACTGGCCGAGGGTGAGGGTTTTCAGGAGCAGCGACTTGGCCGCGTTCATGGTTTCCACGTTGGTCTGGTACGAGCGCGAAGCCGACAGCATGTTGACCATTTCGTCGACCGTATTCACGTTGGGCATGGTGACGTAGCCCTTCTCGTCGGCCAGCGGATTCTTCGGGTCGTAGACCAGCTTCATCGGCGACGGGTCCTCGATCACCTTCTGCACCTTGACGGCCGTGGCGCCGTTGGCCATGGGCACGGCTTCGAACACCACCTGCTTGGCGCGGTAGGCTTCGCCCGTGGCGCTGGTGGCGCTGTCGGCATTGGCCAGGTTGCTGGCCACCGTGTTCAGGCGCTGCGCCTGGGCGCTCATGGCCGAACCGGAAACATTGAAGATATTAAATAGCGACATGATTATTGTCCTCCCTGGATGGCCGTCAGCATGCCCTTGATCTGCGAATTGAGGAACGTCACGGCCGCCTCGTAGCGGATGGCATTGTCGGCAAACGCGTTGCGCTCAAGATCCATGTCGACCGTATTGCCGTCGACGGCGCCCTGGGCCGGCGCGCGGTACAGCAGCGGCGTGCCGTCGGCCAGGGTCTCGACCTTGCCGCCACCGGGTGCGCCCGCAGCTGCGGCCACGCCCTTGCCCGGCATATGCTGCGGTGCCGTGCCCTTCAGGGCCGGCGGCACGCCATCCTTGCGCGCCATCGCCCCCTTCAGCGCGGCGGCGAAATCGACGTCGCGCGCCTTGTAGTTGGGCGTGTCGGCATTGGCGATATTCGAGGCGAGCAATTCCTGGCGCGTCGAGCGCAGGCTCAGCGCCGTCTCGTTGAAGCGCATGTAATCGTCGAGTTTCCCTATCATGTCAGGCTCCGGAAAGATCTGCCACTGGCGCCCGAGATGGCGGAAGGATGGCGGATTAGTGATGACAGGAAACATAGTAAGGTGCCCACCAGCAAGACCATCGTCGGATCAGACCGTACTTTTACCCCTTAATCGGCGCTTCGAACGGGGCGGCGCGCACTATCATGGCACTATTCCAGAGGCCTATCACCATGAAAACACCGCTCGCTTTCTTCTTTGCTTTTGCCGCCCTGCCACTGCTGGCGCAGGCGCAAAACACCGGCCGGCAAACGCCGGAAGCGCTGCGCAACAGCGTGGAACAATTCCTGCAGGTGCAAAGCAACGGCTTGCCCGGCAAGGTGACTGTCACCGTCGGCGCCGTCGATCCGCGCCTGAACCTGGCTGCCTGCCCCGCGCCGCAGGCGTTCATGGCGCCGGGCGCGCGCGCCTGGGGCAAGACCACCGTCGGCGTGCGCTGCACGGCGCCCTCCAGCTGGACTATTTATTTGCAAGCGAACGTGGCCGTCGTCGGCGACTACGTGGCCAGCGCTGTGCCGCTGGCGCAAGGACAAGCCATCGACGCCAGCCAGCTGGTGACGATGCAGGGCGACCTGGCCGCATTGCCGGCAGGCATCGCCACCGACATGGCCCAGGTCGTGGGCGCCAGCACGAATATTTCCTTGCCGCCAGGCACGCCGATGCGCCTCGACACCCTGCGCCGCAAACCGGTGGTGATGCAAGGCCAGCTGGTGCGCGTCGTTTCGAGTGGCAACGGTTTCCAGGTGGCATCAGAAGGACGCGCCATTGGCAGCGCCGGCGATGGCCAGACGGTGCAGGTACGCACGCAGAGCGGCCAGCAGATCAGCGGCGTGGCGCGGGCTGGCGGCCTGGTGGAGGTGGCGTTTTAAACACGGATGGACAGCGATATTGTGGTCTGGCGCACTAAAGTTTCGGCAAAAGGTGCCGATAATGACACATATCCCGGAGTTTTTTGACTTCGACCAGACGAGGATCACGCTGTGAAAATTACCGATAACACCATTAAAAGCAATCCCGGCCTGCCGGTGGCGCCCGCGAGTACTTCCGGCGCCCGGAATGCCGAGAAAGCCCAGGCAACACCGACAACGTCGGACAATGTACGCCTGTCGCCGCAAGGACAGGCATTAGCGGCCAGTGCAACTGCCGGCAGCGGCGCCGTGTTCGACACGAAAAAAGTCGAACGCATCAAGCTCGCGATCGCCGACGGCCAGTTCCAGGTCAACTCAGAAAAAGTGGCGGACGGTCTCCTCGACACGGTCAAGGACTTGCTGCACTCACGAAATAGATAGGTTCCCTCATGCAATCAGTGACTCCGTTTTCCAGCCTGCGCGACGAGCAACAGCTCATGACCACATTGCTGGCATTGATGAAAGAAGAACAGCGGCATCTGGTTGCGGCTGACATCGATGCAATCACGGAGCTCACGGCGCGCAAGACGGCACTGGTAGGAAAATTGAGCCAGTTGGCGGCGCAACGCCACCAGGCGCTGGCGGCAGCCGGTTTCACGGCGGCCGAAGCGGGCATGGAAGACTGGCTGGTCGGCGCCAATGAAGCCGACGCGGCGCCCCTGTGGAAAGCCCTGCTCGAGATGACGCGCGAAGCCAAGGAACAAAACCGCCTGAACAGCCTGCTCGTCAACAAGCACATGCTGCACACGCAAGGCGCCCTGAACGCCATGCGCCCCCCGGCCCAGAGCGGCAATTTCTACGGCCCCAGCGGCCAACCGACGACGAACACGGCCAGCCGGCGCGTCGTCATCGGCTAACAGCCTTGATTCGACGCTCATCCCAACAAATCGGGAAACACGAACGACCCGCACAGTATTAATCCATTGCTGCACGCATGTGCTGTGGCCGCCGCCACATAGGCGGGCGCCAGGCCCAAGCTGCGCGCCGCCAGGTAGCTGGCCGCGAAAATACCTCCGGCAATCAAAGTCATGCTGGCATGCAAAATGCCGGAGCCGCCCATGACATGCAAGAGGGAAAACAGTATCGCGCTGGCCAACAGGCTATAGCCGGCACGCACCTTGTAGCGGCGCAACACTTCAAGCGGCAGCCACTGCCCGATGAGCGTCTCGAACAATGGCGCCCAGACGACGACTGTCCAGAATATCCGGACCGTACCGGCACCTTCCAGCGATGATGAAGCGGAGCCGCCCAGCTGCTGTGGCGAGAACAAGGCCAGGGCTGCCAACAGCAACAGCATGGCAATGAAAGAATTGACGGCGCCCGCGCACAAGCCCAGGCGCATGGCGCCCCGCATGGGGCGCTTTGCCATGCTCGCCCGCAGTGCAGCCAAGTTGACAGCCAGTCGTGGCATCGGCAAGTTCGTCGCTTTCAACATCCGTGTATTACTCCTCATGGCGTACCCTGCCCACATGGGCACATATACGACCATCATAGCCCGGCACAGCCATGCGAAACCAGATCAATTGTTGCAAAAAAGCATACAGCCCAGCGTATGTCAGCCGTGCGCGGCACGCCCCGCATGCTGGCGGTATTTCGCCACGATGGCTTGCGCCCTGGCGCTGGCGGCCGCTTGCTGCTCCGGCGTCAGTTCCGCCTGCAGCCAGTGCCAGTATTCGTCCTGGTAGGGATTGGTGACGCCGGGCGCGAGGATATCGTCGTAGACCTGGCGCAGCGCCAGCAGGTAGCCATACGCTTGCGGCGCATCCTTGCGCACCACGTCACCATCGCGCAGGTAAGCCATCATCAGGGTAGCCACGCTGGTCAGTTCCGCCTCGTCCGCCTGCACCGTCAGCTGGGCGATGGCTTGCCGCTTCCACGCCTGCACCAGCGGATCGTCGGGACGGTTGCGCAGCGCGCTGCGGTCGCCGAACGGCCCTTCCGACAGGAAGATAGTCGCCGCGCCGGGCACGCCCGCCCTGGCGGCGGTCGCCAGATAGCCGAGGCGGTCCTCGCGCTGGCGCTGCGTCAGGCCCGCGCACAGCTGCTGCTGCGCGGCTTTCTCCTCCGCCGTCATCTCGCGCCCCAGCTCGAATTCCATCCCCGGCAGGCGCCCTTCCTGCTGGAAGACGATGCAATCGTCGAGCAGGTTATACGCCGCATACGCGTCTTCCGGCTTGCCGCTGGCAGCCAGGCGCGCGAGCTGCTGCGCCAGGGTGACGGGCATCGGCGCGGCATCGGCGACCGGGCTGGCATCGATATGCAGATACGATTCCAGGCTGCGTCCCGCCGACGCGCCAGGGGCGGAGGCGGCGGCAGCGTCCGGCGCGCCGCTCTCGGGTGCGGGCCAGTACGCGAGCGCCAGCGCCGCCGCGATGGCGGCGGCGATGGCCATGCCGGTCAGTTTGCTATTCATGATGAGGTGGCGCACAAAAGGAAATGCACGTTACCACAGGCGCGCGGCGGCGGGCCGCACGCCTCCGCACGCTCAGCCGCCGGCCTTTTTCGGCTGGTGGCCCAGCTTGGCCAGCGCGACCAGGATGGCGTCCACATGGTCGCCCTGCACTTCGATCACGCCATCCTTGACGGTGCCGCCCGAGCCGCACTGCGTGCGCAACTGCTTGCCCAGCAGGGCCAGCGCGATGGCGTCCAGCGGCAAGCCCTTGACCACGGTGACGCTCTTGCCGCCGCGGCCCTTGGTCTGGCGCGAGACGCGCACCACGCCATCGCCCGCGGGCGCCGCCTTCGCTTGCGCCTTGCACGCGCACTGCGCCAGCGGCTGGCGGCAGGCGGGACACATGCGGCCCGTTTCAGTGGAATAGACGAGACCGCCCAGGGAGCTGCTTTTCATGAGGGAACGATAAAAGAGGAAGAAAGCGCGATTGTACCAAGCGGCA
The DNA here is from genome assembly GCF_036231865.1 of Janthinobacterium sp. P210005. Classification (NCBI taxonomy): domain Bacteria; kingdom Pseudomonadati; phylum Pseudomonadota; class Betaproteobacteria; order Burkholderiales; family Oxalobacteraceae; genus Janthinobacterium; species Janthinobacterium sp. P210005. The sequence continues at coordinate 408,713 of NZ_JAZARC010000006.1, read as the reverse complement.
GCCCGCAGTTGACGAGTGTCAGTTGGCCGGCGCAGGCGCCACGGGCGCCGTCGGCACTTCCGTCACCGTTTCGGGGATGCCCGACAAAATCGTCACGGCGACCCGGCGGTTGCGCGCGCGCCCTTCCGGCGTGGCGTTCGGCGCCACGGGGATATTGTCCGCGTGGCCGACGGCCGTCAGGCGCGACGCCTTGACGCCGCTGGCGATGAACAGGCGCACCACGGCGCTGGCGCGCGCGGCCGACAATTCCCAGTTCGAGGCAAAGGTCGAATTGCTGATCGGCTGCACATCCGTATGTCCTTCCACCTGCACGTCGTGCGTGTCGTCCTTAAGCAGCACGGCCACGGCGCGCAAGGCCTGGTCCGACTCCGCCGTCAAGCCCGCCGCGCCCGGGTCGAACAGCACGCTGGCATTGATTTCCACGCTCACGCCGCGGCTCGTCTGCGTGACCCGCACCTTGCCTTCCTTGACCAGGGGCGCCAGGGTCGACGTCAGATCCTGCGCCAGGCGCGTCATGTGTTCGCGCTCGCGGCGGATGGCTTCCGTGCGGCGCTTCAGGGCGGGGTTCGGCAACGGGATCGCCTGCGGCGCTTCCATGATGATGGGCGGCGCGCCCTTTTCCAGGCTGAAGGCCTGGCCGATGGCGTTCTGGAAGACGCGGTATTTGCCTTCGTTGACTTGCGAAATCGCATACATGACGACGAAGAAGGCGAACAGCAGGGTGATGAAGTCGGCGTACGAGATCAGCCAGCGGTCCTGGTTGTCCGGTTCCTCGTCATACTTCCTGCGCGCGCGCCGCATCATGGTCAATGCTCGTGCAAGAGGCTGGACACGCGCTCTTCGATGATGCGCGTGTGGTCGCCCGTGGCGATGTCGTACAGCACGGCGGCCGTGATTTCATATTGCACCACGCGGCGCGAAACGATGGCCTTGAGTTTATTGGCCACCGGCAGGAACAGCAGGTTGGCCAGGCCCACGCCATAGATGGTCGACACGAACGCCACGGCGATGCCGCCGCCCAGCTTGCTGGGGTCGGTGAGGTTTTCCATCACGTGGATCAGGCCCAGCACGGCGCCCAGGATGCCGATGGTGGGCGAATAGCCGGCCGCCGATTCCCATACCTTGACGGCCTGGCGCTCGGCCATTTCGTAGGCGGAGATTTCCACGTCGAGCAGCTGGCGCAGCTTGTCGGGCGCGATGCCGTCGACGATCATGCGCAAACCCTTGGCGTTGAAGCGGTCGGCCGTGTTTTCCATCAGGCGTTCGAGCGCCAGCGGGCCGTCGCGGCGCGCCGTCAGGCTCCATTGCCCGATGTCGCGCGCCAGCGCGGCGCGCGTGTCCGATGGCGGCAGGAAGACCCAGCGCAGCATTTCCAGGCCGCGGACAAAAGTGCGCAGCCGCGTCTGCAGCAGCACGGCGCCGAAGGTGCCGACGATGACGATGGCAAAGGCGGCCGGCTGCAGCAGGGAGGCCATCTTGCCGCCTTCCAGTGCCTGGCCGACCAGCAGGCCGGCCAGCGCCAGCGCCAGCCCGATTACGCTGGACCAGTCCACGCCAGCTCCCTCAAGGTTGCGCGCAGGCGTGCGACGGCCTGGGTATGCAGCTGCGAGACGCGCGATTCGGATACGCCCATCACCGCGCCGATCTCCTTCAGGTTCAGCTCTTCTTCGTAATACAGGCCCATGAGTATTTTCTCGCGTGGCGGCAGCGCGTCGATGGCATCGATCACGGATTGCCGGAAATCGGTATCGAGCAGGGAACGCAGGGGATCGCTGTCCTCGTCCACGCAGTGGCGGTCGAGGAAGCTGTCATTGCCGTCCGGGTCATGAAAGTCTTCGTAGTACACGAGCTGGTGGCCGCCGCCGTCGCCCAGCATTTCCTGGTAGTCGGCCAGCGACATTTTCAGCAGCTTCGCCACTTCCGACTCCGTCGGCGGATGGCCGAGGCGCTGCTGCAGGGTGCTCATCGCCTCTTCGATCTTGCGCATGTTCTGGCGCATGCTGCGCGGCAGCCAGTCGCTGGTGCGCAATTCGTCGAGCATGGCGCCGCGGATGCGCAGCACGGCATACGTCTCGAACTGCGCGCCATGCGTCTCTTCATAGCGCGTAATGGCATCGAGCAGGCCGATCATGCCGGCCTGGATCAGGTCATCGACCTCGACCGAAGGCGGCAATTTCGCCTTCATATGGTGCGCCAGACGCTTCACCAGCGGAATGTGCTCCGTCAGCAAATAGTCCTTGTTCGATTTCCCTTTGACCGTGTACATAGGCTGCTTATTGTTTTCTCATCTTATCTGGTGCTGCGGTTCGATTCAGGCGCTGAACTGGTGCGGGCTCCCCGTCTGGTACAAGGTGCCGCCAAGCACCGGCGCCGCCGAACGGGCCAGCCGCTCGGCCAGTCCGCGAAACGCCACCGACGCTCCCGCCAGCGGAAACGCATCGACCACGCTGCGGCCCAGCCGCGCCGCGCGGTGCAGATACTCGTCGGCAGGCACGGAACCCATCGAAGTCAGCTTCACGGCCAGGTAGCGGCTCGCCGCCTGCGCCATATTATCGTATACCACTTTTGCTTCGGATTCGGAAGCGCCGGTGACAAGAATGCCGAACGGACGGCGTCCCAGTTCCTGGCTCAGGCGCTTGATCAGGCAGTACGCCGCCTTGATCGAGGTGGCGCTGGTCGAGACTTGCACGACGATATCCGACGATGCCATCAGCGGCACGGGGAAGCAGGCGCCCTCGTCCGCCACGACGCCGTCGACCAGCACGATGCCGCTCTGGCGCGCCAGCACCTCGAACGTCTTGCCCAGGCGGCGCAGTTCATCCTCGCCCGCATAGTCCATGCTGTCCATCAAATGGTTGCGCGCGCCCAGGCTGGCCACGCCGAAGCCTTGCGGCACCTGGTGGATGACCTGGTTCAAGCCGCACTGCTGGCGCGCCACATCGCGCAGGCTGGCGCCGTGCGCCAGTCCCAGGCGCGATGCCACGCCATCGCTGCCGCCGCTGGCGTCGAGCAGCAGCACGTCATTGCCGCCGTAGACGAGCGACGCGCCCAGGTTGACCAGCATGGCGCCCTTGTCGTCCTGCGGCGTGGCCGAGAGGAACGTCATGACGCGCGGCTGCGGGCCGGCCAGCATGCGGCGCAAGCCTTCGGCCTGGTCGAAATCGAAATTAGCCAAGGTGCACCCCGCGCGCTTCATTGTTGCGGGCGGCCGCCTGCGCCATCAGCAGCGGCAGTTCGGCGTCGGAAAACTGCGTCGCCGCCGCATCGCGCTTGAGCTTGAAGGCACGGTCGATCAGGTAGCCGCGGTCGGCCAGGTACAGGTCTTCCGGCACGCGCTGGCCGTTCGACACATAAAACAGGTTCAGCTTCTGGCGGATCACCACGTCGAGCACATTGCCGATCGAGGCCGCTTCATCGAGCTTGGTCATGATGCAGCCGGCCAGGCCGCTGCCCTGATACGCGCGCACCACTTCGTTCAACGTTTCCTGCGTGGCCGTGGAGTTCAGGCACAGCAGGCGCTTCACGTCGGCGCCGGCGCCCGACAGCATGGCCACCTGTTCCGTCACCATCTGGTCGCGCTGGCTCACGCCCACCGTATCGATCAGCACCGTGTGCTTGTTCTTCAATTCTTTCAGGGCGATGCGCAAGTCCGCCTCGTCCTTCACCGAATGCACCATCACGCCGAGGATCTTGCCGTAGATGCGCAACTGTTCATGCGCGCCGATACGATAGGCATCCGTGGTGATCAGGGCCAGCTTTTCCGGGCCGTGGCGCATCACGCAGCGGGCCGCCAGCTTGGCCGTGCTGGTGGTCTTGCCGACGCCCGTCGGGCCCACCAGGGCAAACACGCCGCCCTGCTCCAGCATGGCGTCTTCATTGGCCACAGTATTCAGGTTACGGCTGAGGACCGTCTTGATCCAGCGCATGCTTTGCGCGCCGTCGAGGCCGGCCGGCAGCTTGTCGATCAGGTAGCGCGCCAGGCTGGCCGAGAAGCCGGCCGCCAGCATTTCGCGCAGCACGACGGCTTTTTGCGGCTCGCGCTGCTGCGTCGAACCCCACGAGATTTCCGCCAGCTGGGTTTCCATCATGCCGCGCATGGCGCGGATTTCATTCATCATGCCGCTCATCTCGGCGGCGGCGTTTTCCTTGACGTGCGCCAGCGCGCTGGCCATCATCTGCTGCATGCGGGCCATGTCCACTGGCTCGGAGGCAGCCTGGCGCGGCGCGGCAGGGCGTGGCGCAGCCGGGCGCTGGGCCGGGGCGGCCGGACGCTGCGGCGTGGCGAACTGGGTCTGCAACTGGGGACGGGGCTGGGCCATTTCGGAGGCGGCCGGCGGCGAGGCCAGCGAAGCGGCGTCGTCATTGGCCAGCGCGAGGATTTCCACCACGCCATCGGCCTGGCGGTTCGACAGGATCACGGCATCGGGGCCCAGCGCTTCGCGCACCTTGCGCAGCGCATCGCGCGACGAGGCGCCCGTAAATTTCTTCACATTCATGACCGGCCTCCCAGGGCGGGGGTGGCGCAATATTGGCTGAACTGTGTGACCATCGTCGACTCCTGTTGCTTGAGTGCTGTCTTCCACATGGACACAGATCACCCGGACAGTTTCCATTATTAGCGATGCTTGCAGGAAATGATCGAAGGAACAGGACGGGAAAGTACCCGTTATTCAGTTTGCCGAGAGGAAATTGATGTTTATTTGACCAAAAGCAAGCACCGGGCGTCCGTCCCGCAGGAACCGACCCCGATGCCGCTCATCACAACTACTGCGCGCCCACCAGCGCCGTGACGCGGATGGTCTTGGTTTCCGGCACTTCCGCATGCGACAGCACTTTGAGCTGCGGCAAGGCGCGGCGCAGGAAACGCGACAGCAAGGCGCGCAGCGGCGCCGGCACCAGCAGCACGGGCGTCAGGCCCAGCGCTTCCTGTTGCTGGGCAGCCAGGCCCGCCTGGTGCGCGATGGTGTCGGCCAGGCCCGGCTCGATGCCGGCGCCGTCGCCGCCATTGCCCATCGCCTGCATCAGCAGCCGCTCCAGGCGGCTGTCGAGGGTCATCACGGACAGTTCGGCCGAGCCGGGGAACAGTTGCTGCACGATGGCGCGGCCCAGGGCCACGCGCACCAGCGCCGTCAGGTCGTTCGGGTCTTGCGTGCTGACCGTATGCTCGGCCAGGGTTTCGATGATGGTGCGCATGTCGCGGATGTGCACGCCCTCGGCCAGCAGGTTCTGCAGCACCTTTTGCAAGGTCGACAGGGACAGCATCTTCGGCACCAGGTCTTCCACCAGGCGCGGCGACTCCTTGCCCAGGTGGTCGAGCAGCGATTGCACTTCCGCGCGGCCCAGCAGCTCGGAAGCGTGCGAAGTGATCAGGTGATTCAAGTGCGTGGCCACCACCGTCCCCGCGTCGACCACCGTATAGCCCATCGATTGGGCCTGGTCGCGCAGGCTGGCGTCGATCCAGGTGGCGGGCAGGCCGAAGGCGGGGTCGTTCGTGGCCAGGCCGGGCAAGGTGCCGCTGGCCATGCCGGGATTAATCGCCAGGAACTGGCCGTTGAACGCTTCGCCCACGCCCACTTCCACGCCCTTCAGGGTGATGCGGTAGGCGGACGGTTTCAATTCCAGGTTGTCGCGGATATGCACGGGCGGCGCCAGGAAACCCACCTCCTGGGCAAATTTCTTGCGGATGCCCTTGATGCGTTTGAGCAATTCGCCGCCCTGCGTCTTGTCGACCAGGGGGATCAAACGGTAGCCCACTTCCAGGCCCAGGGTATCGACGGGCATGATGTCTTGCCAGCTGGCTTCTTCCTGCTCGGGCGCCACGGTTGCTTGCGGCACTTCGGCCGGCTTTTCGGCCGCCGCTTTTTCCTGCGTGCGCTTCTTGCTGATCAGATAGGCGGAGCCGGCCAGCAGGGACGCCAGCAGGATGAAGACCATGTTCGGCATGCCGGGAATCAAGCCCATGCCGCCGATGATGCCGGCGGTAATATAGAGCACTTGCGGTTTCGCAAACAATTGCCCCACCAGCTGGGTGCCGATGTCCTGTTCGCTGGCCACGCGCGAGACGACGATACCGGCCGCCGTGGAAATGATCAGCGAAGGAATCTGCGCCACCAGGCCGTCACCGATGGCCAGCAAGGTGTAGTTCTTGAGCGCGTCGGCAAAGCCCATGTCGTGCTGCAGCAAGCCCACCAGCAAGCCGCCGACGATATTGATGACGGTGACCATGATGCCGGCGATGGCGTCGCCGCGCACGTATTTGCTGGCGCCGTCCATGGCGCCATAGAATTCCGCTTCCTGCGCCACTTCCGTGCGGCGGCGGCGCGCTTCGTCTTCGCCGATCAGGCCCGCGTTCAGGTCGGCATCGATGGCCATCTGTTTACCCGGCATGGCGTCCAGCGCGAAACGGGCGCCCACCTCGGCGATACGGCCCGCACCCTTGGTCACCACCGTAAAGTTGATGATCGTCAAAATGATAAACACGACGATACCGACCGTGTAGTTGCCGCCGATCAAGAAGTGACCGAACGCTTCAATCACTTTACCGGCCGCGTCGGCGCCCGTATGGCCTTCCGTCAACACCACGCGCGTGGACGCCACGTTCAGCGACAGGCGCAGCATGGTCGACACGAGCAGGATGGTCGGGAACGCCATGAAGTCGAGCGGCTTGACCGTGTACAGCGCCGTCAGCAGCACGATGATGGACAGCGCGATATTAAAACTGAAGAAGATGTCGAGGATGAAGGCCGGCAGCGGCAGCACCATCATCGCCAGCAGCATGATGATGATGACAGGCGCGGCGATGCCCTTGCTGGCGTTGCCACCCATTCCACTGAGCCAGGCTGGCATTCTCAGGCCGTTCATGGTGTACTTCCTTTATTCTTGTCTTCTGCGCCGGCTGCGGGCGGTGTCTGTGAGGCGGGATTCTGCGGGTCGAGCTCGGGCGGCACGTCGAGTTTCTTCGGCTTGTCGGGACGCTCGCCCTGGCCCTTGCCATAGCTGCGCAGCTGGAACACGTAGGCCAGCACTTCGGCCACGGCGCCATACAGCGCCTCGGGAATCTCGTCGCCGATGTCCGTGTGCTTGTACAGCGCGCGCGCCAGGGCCGGCGCTTCCAGGATGGCGACCTTGTGTTCGCCGGCCAGTTCGCGGATCTTCGCCGCCACCTCGTCGACGCCCTTGGCCACCACCTGCGGCGCGCCGCGCGAATTCTCGCCATACTTCAAGGCCACCGCGTAGTGGGTAGGATTGGTCACCACCACGTCGGCCGTCGGCACGTCGGCCATCATGCGGCGGCGCGACATTTCATGCTGCATCTGGCGGATCTTCGCCTTGATCTGCGGATTGCCGTCCGATTCCTTCGATTCTTGCTTGACTTCCTGCAAGGACATTTTCATCTTGTTGGCGTAGTGCCACATCTGGTACGGCCCGTCGATGGCGGCGATCAGGCCCAGCGCGCCGACGATCAGCAGGAAAGCCGTGATCAGCAAACTGATCAGATGGGCCGAGCCGGCGCGCAGGGATTCCACCGACAAGCCCAGCACGGCGTCCTTTTGATGCTGCATCACCATCCAGGCGACGACGCCGACGACGAGGGTTTTGGCGATGGCCTTGAGCAACTCCACCAGCGCATTCTTCGAAAACATGTTGCCCAGGCCGCGAATCGGGTTGAGCTTGCCAAAATTGGGGGTGAACGCCTTGGAACTGAACAGCCAGCCGCCCACCAGCACGGGCGAAGCCAGGGCGACGAGCATGATGGCCAGCGCGTACGGCAGGCACGTCAGCAAGACCGAGCCCACGTCGTAGCCGATGCGCAACATCATCGCGTCGGGATTGAGTATCTGCTCCCGGTCCAGGGTCAGCCCGGACACCATGACGGCCGTCAACCGCCGCACGATGGCGTCGCCGGCAAACCACAGGCAGCAGCCGGACGCCATCAACACAGTGAACGTTGCCACTTCACGCGATCGCGGAACGTCGCCTTCCTCACGCGCCTGCTCGAGGCGCTTCGGTGACGCGGCTTCGGTCTTTTCTGCGTCGCTGTCTTCCGACATCAATCAACTCCGGTGAAGTCCTGCAGCCTGGCTAGGCGCAATACGGACTGGGCATGTGGCATTATCGAGTCAAGTGCCTGTTTACCATCGGCGGAACAGGAGGACAAATGCCCTGTATTTCCTTTACTCCCAGTAACCTTAGCGGGACTTGCGCGCCTCGGCCTGTTTCACGGCCTGCTCGATGGCGCCAAACAGCGACTTGCCGTCATCGCCCAGCATTTCCAGCCGGACGACGTCGCCGAACAGCAAATACGGCGTGCTGGCGACGCCATCGGCGATCATCTCCTGGTTACGTCGCTCAAAAATACTGGAAAATCCCTTCTTGACTTCCTTGTTGGCGACCCCGCCCGCGCTGACCACGCTGCCGGCGCGCGCGTTGCGCGTCTGGCACAGGTGGGCGAGCAATTGCGGGTAATTGAACGCCATGTCGGCGCCCGCGTGGGGCTGGCCCGTCAACTTGCCGTTCAGGCTGCAGCGCAGCGCGTAATGCACCTTGCCGCCGCGCCAGGCGTCCCCCAGCTCGTCGGGCGTGATGGCGACAGGAGAGCACGCCATGGCCGGTTTCGCCTGCAGGAAACCATAACCGCTCGCCTGCTCGTCCGGCGCCAGGTTGCGCAGGGTGATGTCGTTGACCAGCATCAACAGCTTGATGCTCAGGTGCGCCTGGTCCGGCGTCGATCCCATGGCCACGTCGTCCGTGATGGCGGCGATGCCCGCCTCGTAGTCGATGCCCCACTGCTCGTGCGCCAGCACGATCTCATCCTGGGCGCCCAGGAAATCGTCGCTGGCGCCCTGGTACAGGCGCGGCGCATCGCGCAGATTGGCGGGCGCCTCGCTGACCGCCGCCTTGCAGGCCCGCTCGATCTGCTGCAGGTAGGCTGCGCCAGCCACGCGCAAGCTGCTGCGCGGCAAGGGCGCCATGCAGTTGGCGGGATCGAATTCGAAGGCGCGATGGCCGCGGCCGCTATTGATGGTCTGGTACAGCAAATCGAGCTGGGGCGCGATGAAACTCCAGTCGTCGAGCGCCTTTTGCAGGGTCGAGGCGATGCCATCGGCCAGATGGGCCGTTTTCAGGTCGCGCGAGACGACAGCCAGCTGGCCGTCGCGCGTGCCATCCTTCAGGGTAGCTAATTTCATGTGCGGGAAACTTCGTCAAATGCAGGCAATGGAGACTAACGACGCCAAAAAGCCGGGATATCCCCGGCTTTGGCGGTCAGGAAGGGACTAGGCCAGGAGCGCGATCTGCTCGGGTGTGAGGTAGCACCACTCGCCTTCGGCGATGCCCAGCGATTCCAGGGTCAGGCTGCCGATGGCGGAACGGTGCAGCGCGCTGCAATGGTTGCCGGCGGCGGCCAGCATGCGCTTGACCTGGTGGTACTTGCCCTGTTCCAGCACGATTTCCAGCTGGTGCTCGCCGCGCTTGACGCAGACGAGGGCCGCCAGCGGGGCCGGCTCGTCGTGCAATTGCACGCCGGCCAGCAGCAGGGCCACCAGCTCATCCGTCACGGGCTCTTGCGTGGTGGCCTGGTAAATCTTCGGAACGTGGCGCTTCGGCGACGATTGTGCATGGATAAACGGGCCATCGTCGGACATCAGCAGCATGCCGGTCGTATCGTGGTCGAGCCGGCCGACGGGCTGGACTTCGCGCCAGGTGAATTGTTCCGGCAGCAGGGTCAGCACGCCAGGATGATGGCTGGGCTTGCGCGAGCATTCGAAGTTGGCGGGCTTGTTCAGCGCCAGGTACAGGTGCGCGCGGTACACCCACTCTTCTTCGAACACGTGCAGCACCAGGCCTTCGGTCTCGACGGTGGTGCGGTAATTGGTCTGGGTGACGCCATCGATGACGACATCGCCATCCTCGATGAGGGAACGACAATATTTACGGGTGCCAAAACCCTGCGATTGCAGGATGCGGTCTAGGGATAATTTACTCATGGGCGTGACTTTACCAGAAGCGGCTGGCAGCGTGAAGCGGCGGTGCCTGGCGTCCGCGCGGCGGCCCAGGCGGCACGAAACCATGGTGCACGCAGAAATACCAAAAAGAACAAGGTGAGATTTGGCGAGAAATGGTTGATTCCTTTGAGAAATATCAAGCGCTCGGAATATCGCGTTGATAGACTGAAACTTCGTTAGGAATCCGCCTAACGAGGTTTAGGAATAATAACTAGGCAACGACTGACAAGGACATCGTATGGAGCATACCGATACCATCGCCTTACAAGGCAGCATCGCCGACATGCGCCTGCGCATCGCCGCAGAACAGGCGGCCATGCACAAGGTCAGACTCGGCGTGGCGCGCTGGACCACCGCCCCTGCGCCGCAGGATGCGGACGCGCCGCCATCGCCGGCAAGCCAGACGCGCTGGCATGCCGAGGCGCAATGTCATTTCATGTGCTGGCTGGAACTGGGCGGTTTTGCGCACGCGGATGCGCAGGCCGACAACGCGACCGCGACCGTCATGGCGGACATGCCGTCCGACATCGGCAGCAACGTTGACGCCGGTGCAACAGCAGCCAGGGAAACCAGCGCCGCTCCCCTGCCCGTGCACTGCAACGGCTGCGCCGTCTGAGCGCGGCCCATCCGACCAGCCATGCCACGCCCTCGCATGCCTGCCTTGCCAGCACGCCCAACCCCATCCAGCGATACCGGACCATCGAACATGAACGACGCACAAAAGGAAACGGCGGCATTGCGCCGCCGTTCCCAAGCCCCATCGGGACTTTAGTGAGGAATGTAAATTCACTCAAAACCACATCTGCGATGCGGCGAGTAGTTCCAAGACCTGCCAATCAAGTTAGTACTGACAACATAGTTGATATATCGCCCCTCCTTGAAAAGAACTACGCTTTCACTATAGCCCAAGCAGCCCTATTTTCAAGCCAATTTACCACCTTATTGAAAATCATTCTCGACTGGCTTGCCTGCCTGCCAAGAGTGATGTCCTCAGCGCAACGCCGGTTGTGACTGCTGCACGGCCGCCTTCATGGCGCCCGCACCCATGGCGGCGCCAAACTTCTTCAGCACCCGTTCCGGCAAGCCTTCATGCTGCGTGTAGTCGACGATGTCTTCCGCCTTGACGACGTCGCGCGCCACGCTGTCGACCGTGCCGAAATCGTCGGCCAGTCCCATTTCCACGGCTTTCGCGCCCGTCCAGTACAGGCCGGAGAAGGTATCGGCCGTTTCCTTCAGGCGCTTGCCCCGTCCCGCGCGCACCACGTCGATGAATTGCTGGTGGATTTCATTGAGCATGCCTTGCGCATACGCCTTGTGTTTTTCCGTCAGGGGGCTGAACGGGTCCATGAAGCCCTTGTTCTCGCCCGCCGTCAGCAGGCGGCGCTCGACGCCCACCTTTTCCATCACGCCCGTGAAGCCGAAGCCATCCATCAGCACGCCGATGGAACCGACCACGCTGGCCTTGTTGACGTAGATGCGGTCGGCGGCGGCGGCGATGTAATAGCCGCCCGAGGCGCACATTTCATCGACCACCACATATAAAGGCTTGTCCGGATAGCCCTTGCGCAGGCGTTGCATCTCGTCGACGATCATGCCAGCCTGCACGGGACTGCCGCCCGGACTATTAATATGCAGCACCACGGCCACGGAACCGGCATCGGAAAACGCCTTGTCCAGCGCGGGGATGACGACGGCGGCCGAGCCGCTGCCTTCGGACTCGATGGCGCCGCTGATGTCGATCAGGGCCGTGTGGCGGCCCAGGGTTTCGCTGTCGTCGGCCGTGTTGTAGTCATAAAACACCCACAGGGCGAACAGCACGATCAGCAAGCCGAAGACCTTGAAAAAGATGCTCCAGCGGCGGTGCGCGCGTTGCTCTTGCAAAGTGGCAAATACCAGCTTTTCCAGCACTTCGCGCTCCCAGTGTCCCGCAGGGGCGCCGTGGCCGGCGGCTGGCGCGCTACTGTCCAGCTTGTCATTCGTGTTATCGCTCATGGTTCACTTTGCGTAAATTACAGAAGGCCTGCCCCGGCCTCAGGCCGGCAGCGGCTGGACATACTCGTCGGGTTGCCAGTACAGCTGGCCATCGCGTTCGGCCACGGCGATCGGGCGCAAGCGCCCGCCCTTGCAGGGACCGCCCGCACAGTAGCCGCTTTCCGGCACATAGATGGCGCCATGCGTCGAACACATCAGGTACAAGCCGCTGGACTCGAAAAACTCGCCTTCCGCCCAGTCCAGCTCGATCGGCACGTGGGCGCAGCGGTTCAGGTAGCCATACGCCTTGCCGCCATGGCGCACGACAAAGCCCGTGGTGGCTTCACCGCCGGCCGAGACGGGAAAGCGCACGCCCTTGCCGCCATCGGCCACGGCGTCGGCGGCGCAGATGAAAACGTCGACAACATCGTTCATCATGCGTGCTCGCTCAGCCATTGATGCAGCTCGGCCACCGTGGCGGCCGAATACAGGGGATTGCAAGCTTGCAACTGCGCCACCGGATGCGCTCCATACTCTACGGCAATACCAGCCGCACCCGCATTGCTTGCCATCAACAAATCATGACTGGTGTCGCCGATCATCACGGTGCGGCGCATGTCCTGCCCCAGTTCCCGCGTCAGTTCCTGCAGCATGGCTGGATGGGGCTTGGAAAAGGTTTCATCGGCGCAACGCGTCGCATCGAACAGGGACAGCAGCTTGACGGCATTCAAGGAGCGGTTCAGGCCGACGCGGCTCTTGCCTGTGGCGACGGCGAGGAAATACGCTTGCTGCGACAGTTCTTGCAGCATCTCGTAGACGCCAGGAAACAAAGCCAGCTCATGGTCGCGCGACAGATAGTGATAACGGTAGCGTTCCGCCATGCGCGCATGGTATTTCGGCTCCACGTCGGGCATCACCAGCTGCATGGCTTCCTGCAAGCCCAGGCCGATCACGTGCGAAGCGAGCAACTCGGTGGGAATTGGCAAGCCCAGGTCTTTGGCCGACGCCTGGATGCACTTGACGATGGTCGAGGTACTGTCTATCAGGGTACCGTCCCAATCGAAGACGATCAGATCAAATTGCTTTCTTGCCATGTTTCCCGACGGCATAGCCGCCGGCTCCTTGAGAATGAATGCTGGCGACTGACTACCTTGTGGGTAGTGTCGCGCGCACGGTGGATATTTAGCGTGCGGCAACGGCCAATGGTTTGCCCAAGCTTACCAAGAAACGCTCGCATTCGGCAGCCAGCGGCGCGTTCAAGGTCATCGTCTTGCCCGTTTCCGGATGCGTGAACGTGATCTGGTGCGCGTGCAGGAACATGCGTTTCAGGGCGCCGCGCGTGCTGTCGGCTTTCAACAGGGCACGGTTGAGGGCAAAGTCGCCATATTTATCGTCGCCGGCGATGGGGAAACCGGACGAAGACAGGTGCACGCGGATCTGGTGCGTGCGTCCCGTCTTCAATTCCGCTTCCAGCAAGGCGAAGTTGTGATATTTATGCAACAGTGAAAACACCGTGTGCGATGCCAGGCCGTCGGCCTGCACGGCCACCCGGCGCTCGCCTTCGGCCGTCGTATATTTATGCAATGGCAACTTGATATGCTGGCGCGCATTCTTCCAGTCGCCCGCCACCAGCACCAGGTAGCGCTTGTCCGTGACGCCGTCGCGCATCTGTTCATGCAGATTCGTCAACGCGGAACGTTTCTTTGCCAGCAACAACAAGCCGGACGTGTCGCGGTCCAGGCGGTGCACCAGTTCCAAAAACTTGGCGTCGGGGCGCGAAGCGCGCAATTGCTCGATCACGCCAAACGACACGCCCGAGCCGCCATGCACGGCCACGCCGGCCGGCTTGTCGATGACGAGCAGCTGCGCATCTTCGAAGATGATCTTGAATTCGGCGGCCGGCGCGCCCGTGGCGGCCTTTTCGGCCACGCGCACGGGTGGAATGCGCACCACGTCGCCGGCGGCGAGACGGTACAGCTGATCGATACGGCCTTTATTAACCCGCACTTCTCCCGATCGCAAGATCCGGTAGATGTGGCTTTTAGGCACTCCCTTGCACACTCTTAATAAGTAGTTGTCGATGCGCTGGCCTGCTTCTTCCTCGGCGATCGTTACGAATTGGGCTTGCGGCTGAACCGGGGGTGTTGAAGGGGGAACAACATCATTTTGACTCTTCATTTACTATGTCTTCCCAGAAATCTCTCTAAGTCCTTCATTTTGAATATATAATTGTTTTTGCTGCGGCCCTGGCTGCTGCGAGTGTAAGAATAAAAGCACATTTTACACAGGGGCGTCTCCACCGGCCTCGCCAAATTGCAAATTCGGTGGAAAAAAAATGTATATGCACCATCCCTGCGCGAATCAAGGTTGCACCGTAGTTGTAATCGGATAACGCGTGGAGATGCTGAAGTGAGTGTATTGGATTATAAGGATAAGTACCCGTTAGCGCGACTTATCGAGTCGGGCTCGCGGGTTGATGAAGTTGATAACGCTTGCCGTTTTCGCCAAACCCCGTATGCGGCCACAATACTGAGGGTTGTCGATGAATAGGCTGAGGCCAAGCCTCGCCATCGCGATCCCTGTAATGAGCCGGCTTACGATTTGGCTCTGAATTTGCTGACCACTTGCATTCTCTGCCCCCGACATCCGGGCTGCTTCAGATGAGTTGCAGGTGTCCTGTGCACTCGGCATGACGATCGACCTCACCGCGCCTGTTGCGGCCGTAACGTATACCTCGTACGCGTTGTTGCTCCGCACGCCTAGGCATTTCCCCCGCCAGCACTCCCGTTCTCGCATATATCCCTGTACTTCGCCGCTTCCCCGGAAGCGGCTTTGAGATGGCCTACGGGTCGCGGAGTTATAAAAATGAAACGCATGTTGTTTAATGCCACGCAGCAAGAAGAACTGCGCGTAGCGATTGTCGACGGACAAAAACTGATCGACATCGATATCGAGACAGCCGGGCGCGAACAGCGCAAATCCAACATCTACAAGGGCGTGATCACGCGCATCGAGCCATCGCTCGAAGCGTGCTTCGTCAGCTATGGCGAAGACCGCCACGGCTTCCTGCCTTTCAAGGAAGTTGCCCGTACGTACTTCCGCGAAGGCGTGGACGTGCGTAACGCTTCCGTCAAGGAAGCGCTGCGCGAAGGCCAGGAAATCATGGTCCAGGTGGAAAAGGAAGAGCGCGGCAACAAGGGCGCCGCCCTGACCTCGTTCGTCTCGCTGGCCGGCCGTTACCTGGTATTGATGCCGAACAACCCGCGTGGCGGTGGCGTATCGCGCCGGGTGGAAGGTGAAGAGCGCCAGGAATTGCGCGAAACCATGGATAAACTGGACTTGCCAGCCGGCATGTCCGTCATTGCCCGTACCGCCGGCATCGGCCGCAACGTCGATGAACTGCAGTGGGACTTGAATTACCTGATGCAACTGTGGCGCGCCATCGAAGGCGCCGGCAAGTCGGCCAACGGCGCTTTCCTGATCTACCAGGAATCGTCGCTCGTCATCCGCGCCATCCGCGACTACTTCCAGCCAGACATCGGCGAGATCCTGATCGACACCGACGAGATCTACGACCAGGCGCACCAGTTCATGAGCCACGTAATGCCCGACATGGTGCACCGCGTGAAACGCTACAGCGACGACGTGCCGCTGTTCTCGCGCTTCCAGATCGAACACCAGATCGAAACGGCGTACAGCCGCACCGTGCCGCTGCCATCGGGCGGCGCCATCGTGATCGACCATACGGAAGCGCTGGTCTCCGTCGACGTCAACTCGGCCCGCGCCACGCGCGGCTCGGACATCGAGACGACCGCCTTCAACACCAACTGCGAAGCGGCCGAAGAAGTGGCCCGCCAGCTGCGCTTGCGCGACTTGGGCGGCCTGATCGTCATCGACTTCATCGACATGGAAGTGGCCAAGAATCAGCGCGAAGTGGAACAGCGCCTGAAAGATGCCCTGCACCATGACCGTGCCCGTGTACAAATGGGCAAGATTTCCCGCTTCGGCCTGATGGAACTGTCGCGCCAGCGCCTGCGTCCTTCGCTGTCCGAAGGCTCGCACGTGACGTGCCCGCGCTGCTCCGGCACCGGCCACATCCGCGATACGGAATCGTCCGCCCTGCAGGTGCTGCGCATCATCCAGGAAGAGGCGATGAAGGAAAACTCGGCCACCATCCACGTGCAAGTACCCGTGGACGTGGGCGCCTTCCTGCTGAACGAAAAGCGCGGCGAAGTGCTGAAGATCGAAAACCGCCACCGCATCGCCGTGATCCTGATCCCGAACAAGCATCTGGAAACGCCGCACTACAAGCTGGAACGCATCAAGCACGACGATCCGCGTCTGGAAGACAGCCAGGCCAGCTACAACCTGGCCGAAAGCGCCGAAACCGACATGGCGTACAGCAAGCGCCAGAAGGAAGAAGCCAAGCCGCGCCAGGAAGCCGTCGTCAAGACGATCACCCCTGACCAGCCGGCACCGCTGGTCGAGCGCAAGCCCGTCGAAGCGAAACCGGCTCCCGTGGCCGCGCCTGCCGCGCCGCAAGGCCTGATCGCCAAGATCATCAGCTTCTTCACCGGCGCCCCGGCACCGGTGGCACCAGCACCCGCCCCTGTCGCCCCAACCAAGCCGGCCGGCGCCGACCGCGGCGACCGCAACAGCCGTGGCCCGCGTGGCCGTGGCCGCAACGGCAAGCCTGGCCGCGAAGAGCGCGAACCGGGCCAGGGCCGTCCAGCCCAGGACGATGCCGCGAAAGAAGCGGAAGCACTGGAAAAAGCGGCCCGTCCGCCACGCCCGCCGCGTCCGCCACGCGAACCGCGTGAAGCACGCGAAGGCGGCGATGCAACGGCAGCACCACGCGAACGGGGCGAACGTCCTGAACGCGCGGAACGCCCGGAGCGCGCCGAGCGTCCGGAACGTGCCGAACGTCCGCCACGCCAGCCACGCGAAGGCCGCGAACCGCGCGCCGACAAGGCTGTTGTTGCTGAAGTGAAAGCTGAAGAGCTGGCACTGGTTGGCGCCACCGCCAACGCAGTGAACGTTGTCGTGCCGTCCAACGGCCCGGAATCCGACGCCGCACCGGCCAACCTGCTGAAAGCACCGGCGAATGCCGGTCCTGAAGGCGAAGAGACGGAAAACGACGTGGAAGGCGAAGAACCGCGCCGCCGCCGTCGTCGTGGCGGCCGCAACCGCAACCGCCGCGACCGCGAAACGGGCGAGCTGATCGAATCGGCAAATGGCGAGAACGAAGGCCAGGATGCGCCAGTGATCAGCTTTACGGTTGCTCCGGCGCCGGAAGCTGCTGTCGCTGCCGCGCCAGTGGAAGCTGCCGCCGAAGCCGCGCCAGCCGTCGTGGCTGAAGTGGTGGAAGTGGCGGAAGTGGCCAAGGTCGTGGACATCGCCAAGGTCGAAGAAGCCGCTCCTGCCGCGGAAGTTGCCCCAGCTGCTGAAGTGATCGTGCCAGCAGCCCCTGTCGAAGCGGCTGCAGCGCAAGCTGAACCAGCCGCTGCCGAACCGGCGCCGGTTGCCGAGTACAGCTTCGCCGAGAAAGCGCAAGCTGCACCAGCGCCTGCCCCTGCTCCAGCGGAAGTCATCGTCGAAGCGGCGCCAGTAGTGGAAGCAGTTGCTGTCGTGGAAACTGTCGTCGTGGTGGAAGAAGCGCCGGTAGCCGAAGCGGCGCCTGTCGTGGCGGAAGCCGCGCCTGTCGTGGCGGAAGCCGCGCCGGTGGTTGCCGAAGTTGCTCCTGCTCCTGCACCAGCGCCGGCACCTGTCGCCGCGCCTGCCCCGGCGCCTGCCGCGCCAGTGGCCGCGCCGCTGGACTTGAGCGCAGTACTCGGTTCGGCCGGCCTGACCCTGGCTGCCACCGATCCGGAAAAACTGCGCCTGGCGCAGGAAGCGGCCGCCAAGGCAGTCGCTCCGGTACGCAAGCCGCGCGAACGCAAGCCATTGCCGCCGCAATCGGATGAGCCGTTGATCCAGGTCAACACGCAACGTCCATAAGCGTGCCGGGTTCGCCCAGCCGCCGATGATGAAAGGGGAGGCTCAGGCTTCCCCTTTTTTACGTCCCAACCTTTGCCAGCCAGCCGCCATGCACGAGAACGCCAACCAACTTCCCTCCCCCGTCAGCCTGCGCAGCGCCTTCTGGTACTGGCTCAAGCTCGGCTGCGTCAGCTTTGGCGGCCCGGCCGGACAAATCGCCATGATGCATGCGGAACTGGTGGAAAAGCGGCGCTGGATTTCCGAGCAGCGCTTCCTGCACGCCCTGAATTACTGCATGCTGCTGCCGGGGCCGGAAGCGACCCAGCTGGCCATCTACATCGGCTGGCTGATGCACCGCACGCGCGGCGCCCTGGTGGCGGGCCTGCTGTTTTTGCTGCCTTCGCTGCTGCTGCTGATCGTCCTGTCCTGGCTGTACATGGCGTATGGCCACGTGGCCGCCATCGCCGGCATCCTGTACGGCGTCAAGCCGGCCGTCGTCGCCATCGTGCTGGCGGCCGCCTGGCGCCTGGGCCGGCGCACCTTGCGCAGCCCCGGCCTGATCGCCATCGCGGCGGGCGCATTTGTCGCCATCGCCGCGCTACAGCTGCCATTTCCACTGATCGTGCTCGCCGCAGCCCTGCTCGGCATGGCGGGCGGCCGCTGGCTGCCGGCCCACTTCCATGCCGGCGCCGCCTCGCATGACGGCGCGGCCCGCTACGGCGCCGCCCTGATCGATGACGACACGCCCACGCCGGAACACGCGCGCTTCAGCTGGCCGCGCCTGCTTGGCACGGCCGCCGTGGGCCTGGCCCTGGCCTTCCTCGCCTGGCTGGGCCTGGCGCTGGCGGGCGGCGCGGACCAGCCGCTGGCGCAGATGGGCGTGTTTTTCAGCAAGGCGGCCCTGCTGACGTTCGGCGGCGCGTATGCCGTGCTGCCCTACCTGGTGCAAGGCGCCGCCGAGCACTACCACTGGATCACCAGCGCGCAAATGATGGATGGCCTGGCGCTGGGCGAAACGACGCCCGGCCCCCTGATCATGATCGTCGCCTTCATCGGCTTTGTCGGCGGCTGGAGCCATGCCGTGACGGGCGACCACCTGTGGCTGGCGGGCGTGTGCGGCGCGCTCGTCGCCAGCTGGTTCACCTTCCTGCCCTCGTTCATCTTCATCCTGGCCGGCGCGCCGCTGGTGGAAGCATCGCGCGGCAACCTGCGCCTGAGCGCGCCCCTGACGGCCATCTCGGCGGCCGTGGTGGGCGTCATCGCCAGCCTGGCCCTGTTCTTTGGCCGCCATGTCTTCTGGCAAGAAAACCCGCTGCCGCACTGGGACTGGCTGGCGATCGCCATCGCGCTGGCGGCCGGCGTGGCACTGATCAAGTTTCAGGTGGGCACCATCAAATTGCTGCTCGCCTGTGCCATCTTCGGCCTCGTGCTATCGTATCTGCCTTGAACGACTCAACGTAAGTGGTATCACCTTTCATGGCTGACAAGATTATCTACCTCGCCGAAGCCCGCAACGGGGCTTTGGCGATTCCCGCGCAGCTGGATAGCCCCAGCGGCAACGTGGCCGACAGCCTGGGCCGGCCCCTGCACGACCTGCGCATCTCGATTACCGACCGCTGCAATTTCCGTTGCGTGTATTGCATGCCCAAGGACGTATTCGACAAGAACCACGTCTACCTGCCGCACACGGATTTGCTGTCGTTCGAGGAAATCACGCGCGTCGCGCGCCTGTTCGTCGCGCACGGGGTGGAAAAGATCCGCCTGACGGGCGGCGAGCCGCTGCTGCGCAAGAATATCGAAAAGCTCATCGCCATGCTGGCCGAACTGCGCACGCCGTCGGGCCAGCCGCTGGACCTGACCCTGACGACCAATGGTTCCTTGCTGGCAAGAAAAGCGCAGGCGCTCAAGGATGCCGGCCTGAACCGGGTCACCGTGTCGCTCGACTCGCTCGACGACGCCACCTTCAAGCGCATGAACGACGTCGATTTCGCCGTGGCCGACGTGCTGCACGGCATCGATGCGGCGCACGCGGCCGGCCTGGGGCCCATCAAGATCAACATGGTCGTCAAGGCCGGCATGAACGAGCAGGAAATCGTGCCCATGGCGCGCCACTTCAAGGGCACGCCCTACATCCTGCGCTTCATCGAATACATGGACGTGGGCGCCTCGAACGGCTGGAACTTGCAGGAAGTCATCCCGTCCGCCGACGTCGTGCGGCGCATCGCCGCGCACATGCCCTTGCTGCCCGTCGACCCGAACTATGCGGGCGAGACGGCGGCGCGCTGGCGCTATGCCGATGGCAGCGGCGAAATCGGCCTCATTTCCAGCGTCACGCAAGCGTTCTGCGGCGAGTGCAGCCGCGCCCGCCTCTCGACCGAGGGCAAGCTGTACACCTGCCTGTTCGCCAGCAGCGGCCACGACTTGCGCAGCCTGCTGCGCGGCGGCCGCAGCGATGCGGAAATTTCCTCGGCCGTGGCGCAACTGTGGCGCGGCCGCGGCGACCGCTATTCGCAATTGCGCACCAGCCAGACGGATTTGACGGGCGGTGCGCTTGAGCACGGTAAAAAGAAAGTGGAAATGTCGTACATCGGCGGCTGAATCGGGCGCAGCACGCGCCCGCCGCTGCTACCATGGCGCATGCACCAATTTTCCTACCTGACATGATCAACAAACACGACATTACCGGCCTGATCCTGGCCGGCGGCCTCGGCACGCGCATGGGCCAGCGCGACAAGGGCATGCTGCCCCTGCATGGCCAGCCCCTGGCGCGCCACGTGGCCCAGCGCCTGGCGCCGCAAGTGGGCCAGCTGGCCCTCAGCGTCCACGCGGATGCAGGCGACTACGCGCGCTTCGGCCTGCCCGTGTGGGCCGACGTGCTGCCAGGCCAGCTGGGTCCGCTGGCCGGCTTGCACAGCGGCATGCAGCACGCCGGCACGCCCTATCTGCTCACCGTGCCTTGCGACTCGCCCCTGCTGCCGCCCGACTTGGCCGCGCGCCTGGCCGCCGGTTTGACGCAAGACAATGCCGACCTGGCCATCGCCGTCACCGAGGAAATCGATGCGGCGACGGGAGCGGCCGTGCGCCGCCCCCACCCCGTCTTTTGCCTGGTAAAAACATCCGCCCTGCCCCAGCTCGACGCCTATCTGCGCGGCGGCGAACGCCGCATGCGCACCTGGCACGGCCCCTTGAAACTGGCCGAAGTACTCTTCGAAAACAATAGTGCATTCGGCAACATCAATACCCCGGACGAGCTGGCCGCCCAGCAGGCGCAGGGCCTGTCCGTGCCGATGGCGCAAGCCATCCTGGCCGACACCGTCGCGCCCGTGGCCGAGATCGAGGAACTGCCGCTGCCGCAAGCGTTCGAACGCATCCTGGCGGCCGACATCATCTCGCCCATCAGCGTGCCCGCGCACGACAATTCCGCCATGGATGGCTATGCGCTTTACGGAGCTGACCTTGGCGCCGACCTCGGCGGCGACACCCCCGTGACCCTGGCCGTGGTCGACACCATCCTGGCCGGGCGTCCCGGCACCGTCAAAATCGGACGCGGCCAGTGCGCGCGCATCATGACGGGCGCCGTCATGCCCGACGGCTGCGACAGCGTGGTGCCACAGGAACTGGTGCTGCAAGCCAATGAAACCAGCATCACGCTGGCGCCGGACTGCATCCGCGCCGGCGACAACCGCCGCTTCAAGGGTGAAGACTTGATGCAGGACAAGCCGGCCCTGCTGCAAGGCAAGATACTCGGACCGGCCGAGCTGGGTTTGCTGGCCTCGCTGGGCATCGCCACGGTGCCCGTGCGCCGCCGCCTGCGCGTGGCCTTCTTTTCCACCGGCGACGAATTGCGCTCGATCGGCGAGCCACTCGACGCGGGCTGCATCTACGACAGCAACCGCTACACCCTGCTGGGCATGCTGACGCGCCTCGGCTGCGAAGTCCTCGACATGGGCATCGTCAAGGACAATCCGCAAGCGCTGGAAACGGCCCTGCGCGGCGCCTGCGCCACGGCCGACGTCATCATCACCTCGGGCGGCGTGTCCAGCGGCGCGGCCGATTTTACGCGCGACATCCTCGCGCGCCTCGGTGACGTGGCCTTCTGGCAAATCAACATGCGCCCGGGCCGCCCCATGGCCTTCGGGCGGATTGCCAGCGAAGGCGAATCGGCACTACTGCTGGGCCTGCCCGGCAACCCGGTCGCCGTGATGGCGGCGTTTTATTTCCTCGCCCGCCCCACCCTGCTGCGCCTGATGGGCGCCGACGCGGACACGTCCGCCCTGCCGCTGCTGCAAGTGGCGGCGCAAGCGGCGATCCGCAAGAAACGGGGCCGCACGGAATACCAGCGCGGCATCGTCGAGCGCGGTGCGGACGGGCGCCAGCACGTGCGCGTGACGGGCGCGCAAGGCTCGGGCATCCTGCGCTCGATGACGCAAGCCAATTGCATGATCGTGCTGCACGAAGCGCAAGGCCACGTGGCCGCAGGCGACCTGGTCGATATCGTGCTGTTCCAGGGATTGACCTGACGCGCCACCGCCGGCCAGGCTGACGCGCCGGCCGGACCGCAGTCCACGCTGCGCCACTTATCCCCCTCGCCACAACGGCCCGCCTTGCGCGGGCCGTTTGCATTGCCCCTTCGCAATCAATTTTCTTCGCGGAAACTGCTCGCCTATTGAGATAAAAATGTTAATTATTTCTTTAAATAACATATCAATAAACACAACACTAATTGTAATTATTTTATTTATTTGTTGATATTGAAGTTTCTTCGATGATAACATCCGAACTTATACGAAAAGTTCAATTTTGATATTGCTTTCACGAGGAAACTAATAATGAGACACCGCTCTTGGAGCGCGGGCGCCAGCATGCTGGGAGCGGCTTGCCTGCTTGGCCTATTGACCCTCGCCCCGCCGCCCGCCCATGCCAAAGGGGCCCCTCGGGCCGACGTACTGGACAACTGCAGCTGGAACCGCCCCGGCGCCGACCCGTTCATGGGCGACGTCGTGGCCGCCGTGGACAGGTACCCGGACATCGCGCCGCAGGTGCGCGAGCAATTGAAGGCGCGCATGCGCGCGCGCCAGTATGATGAAATCGTCGTGATCAGCCGCGACGCCATCCGCGGCAAGGGCAATTACGATGCGCGCATCAGCGACATGCATTTCGGCCCGGGCCGCGTTTGCCGCAATGTCACGCGGGCAGGCTGGAGCGAGCAGATGCAGGAAAGGGGACTCGTGTACTGCGTGCAGGGCGCCTGCATCCTCGTGCCCACCGTGTGCCGCAATGTCAGCCGCATCACGCAGGCGGCGGCAGGGCCGCGCGGCGCTGGCGCGGCCCCCGTTGGCGCCGCGCCG
This sequence comes from Janthinobacterium sp. P210005, assembly GCF_036231865.1. Taxonomy (NCBI): domain Bacteria; kingdom Pseudomonadati; phylum Pseudomonadota; class Betaproteobacteria; order Burkholderiales; family Oxalobacteraceae; genus Janthinobacterium; species Janthinobacterium sp. P210005. The sequence goes on along the minus strand of NZ_JAZARC010000006.1, from coordinate 385,414 downwards.
GGCGGTGCAACGCCGGCAGCGGCCGCGCCGGCGGCAACGGGCGTGCCCGTCATCGAGCATCCCGTCGCCGCGCATGGCGGCTCGCTCACGGGCGCGGCGCCGCCGGCCGTGGTGGCCGGCCTGCCCCTGCCGGGCTTCGATTTCGTGCGCGGCAGCCGCGACACGATGTTGCCGTCGGGCATAGGCGGTGGCCAGCCACCGCGCGGCAGCAGCATCATCGTCGAGCCATTCAACCCCACCGTCATGCTGCCTTCGCTGCCGCCCACCGGCCTGTCCGTCCTGCCCGCCGTGCCGGAACCGCAAACGTGGGCCATGCTGCTGGCGGGACTCGCGCTGCTGGTCTGCGCCACGCTGCGCCGCCGGCCTGCGGCGGCGGCCTGAACGGCGGCGGCGCTATTCGCCGTCCGCTTCGGCGGACAGCCCCGCGTCCGCCTTACCCAGCAGCAAGGCAGCCGCCTCGCCCGGCAAAGCTTCCACGGATTTCAATTTGCGCGCCATTTGCCGGCTGCGCACTTCCGCGCTTTCGATATTCTTCGCCGCCTTTTCCAGGGTCAGCCGGGTTTGCGACAGCACGTCGCCAAACTTGCCGAATTCCGTCTTCACGGCGCCCAGCACTTGCCACACTTCCGACGAGCGCTTTTCCAGCGCCAGGGTGCGGAAACCCATTTGCAGGCTGTTGAGCAAGGCCGTCAACGTGGATGGCCCCGCGATGCTGACCCGGTGCACGCGCTGCAATTCATCGGCCAGGCCCGGGCGGCGCAACACTTCCGCATACAAGCCTTCCGTGGGCAGGAAGAGGATGGCAAAGTCGGTGGTCAGCGGCGGCGCCAGGTATTTGTCCGCGATGGTTTTCGCTTCTCCCCGCACGGCCCGTTCCAGCTCGCGTCCGGCCAGGGCCACGCCGTCGGCATCGGCCCGCTCGGCCGCTTCGACCAGGCGCTCGTACTGTTCCTTGGGGAACTTCGCATCGATCGGCATCCACACGGGCGGCCCGCCATCGGAAAGGCCCGGCAGTTTCAGGGCGAATTCCACGCGCGCGCCGCTGCCGGGCAAGGTTTCCACGTTCTTCGCGTACTGGTCGACAGTGAGTACCTGCTCCAGCAGCATTTCCAGCTGCACTTCGCCCCACGTTCCCCGCGTCTTGACGTTGGTGAGCACCCGCTTCAGGTCGCCCACGCCCAGCGCCAGCTGCTGCATTTCACCGAGTCCCTGGTGGACTTTTTCCAGCCGCTCCGACACTTGCTGGAACGAGGCAGTCAAGCGCGTCTCCAGCGTGGCGTGCAATTTCTCGTCGACCGTCTTGCGCATCTCTTCCAGGCGCGCGCCATTGTCGGCCTGCAAATCGCGGATCTTGCTTTCCAGGGTGGCGCGCACTTCCAGCATGCGCTGCGCATTCGATTCCGTCAGCTGCGCCAGGGTCTGGTTGGTGCTGTCGGCAAAGCGCGCCAGGCTTTGCGCCTGTTCCTCGCGCCCGACTTTTCCCTGCGCCTGCATCTGCGTGCGCAGGCTGTCGAGCTGCTGCAGGGTCGCCGCCTGGAATTGCGCCAGGCTGGTGGCCAGGTCTTGCCGCGTCGCTTGCGCCGACGCCTGCAGTTGCAGCCGCACTTCGCGCTCGACCCGGTCGATGCGCTCCAGGCTTTGCTGCTGGTGCTGCTGCACCAGGGCCAGGGTGGTGGCGCCATCGCCGGCCGCGCCGCGTGGGCGCAGCAAGATCAATAGCAACAGGACGATGGCGACGATGGCGGCGCCCAGCAGGCTGTAAAACTCGATTGGGCTCATGGGTGTCAGTCAGGTTTGTTGCGCATCCAGTCGGCCGTCTGATAGAACGATTCCATCAGGCGCACGCGCAAGGACTCTTCGATGCCCGTGTCTTCCATGGCCCAGGCCATGGCGCGCAGCCACTGGTCGCGCTCGCTGGTGCCGATGGCGTAGGGCAAGTGACGCGCGCGCAGGCGCGGGTGGCCGAACTTCTCGATATACAAGTCCGGGCCGCCCATCCAGCCCGTCAGGAAGAAATACAGCTTGTCGCGCGAACCGTCCGTCGAAAGCGGATGCATGACGCGGATGCCGGCGAACTCGGCTTCGAGTTCCATCAAGTCATAAAAACGATCGACCATTTCACGCAGCACGGGGGCGCCGCCGATGGTCTCGTAGAGGGTGGGGGCAGTGGTATCAGTCATGGCCGCCATGATAGCGCAAGCGCCGGCGGCCCATGCGGCGCCAGCTTCCGCTGCCGGCATAAAAAGCAATATACTTGACTACTCAAGCTTTTATCAACTACTATGCAATCTTTAAACACGGACAAGTCAACCATGCCCACCACCGCAGAATCCCCTTTGCTACGCAATACCAACTTCCGCTGGCTGCTGGGCGGCGGCCTCGTCTCCATGCTGGGCGACCAGTTCAGCATGCTGGCCCTGCCCTGGCTGGTGCTGAGCCTGACGGGCGATAGCCTCAGCCTGGGTATCGCCGTGGCCCTGATGGGCGCCCCGCGCGCCGTGCTGATTTTGCTGGGCGGCACCATCGCCGACCGCTATTCGCCCCGGCGCGTGATGCTGCTGAGCAAATATGCGAACGCCGCCATCCTGCTGGCGCTGGCGGGGTTGCTGCTGCTGGACCAAGCCAGCCTGGCGCTCGCGTATGCGGCCGCGCTGGCGCTGGGTATCGCGGCCGCCTTCGGCATTCCCGCCGGCACGGCCATCCTGCCGCAAGCCGTGCCGCCGCAATCGCTGCAGAACGCCAATGGCTTGCAGATGGGCGCGCGCCAGCTGTCCCTGCTGGCCGGCCCCCTGCTGGCGGCGCTTGTGCTCGGCGCCCACGATGGTGCGCAGCACACCTCCATGGCGGCGCTGGCCGCCGCCTTTGCCATCGATGCGCTGACGTTCCTGTTCTCGGCCTGGACCTTGCGGCAAGTGAGCCTGCGACCACTGGCCGCGGCGGCGGCGCAGGGCATGTGGCGCGACATGGCGGCGGGCCTGTCCATGGTGTGGCGCGACCTTCCCTTGCGCAGCTGCTATGCGTACTGGGCGGTGGTGGCGTTCTTCGTCATGGGGCCGCTGCAAGTGGCCTTGCCCGTGCTGGCCAGCGAGCGCCTGCATGGCGCCTCCGCGCTGGGTTTGCTGATGGGCGCGCATGGCGCCGGCACCCTGGCCGGCATGCTGGCGTCCAGCCTGGGCGGCGCCTGGCTGCGCCGCCACTTCGGCGCCACCCTGCTGCTCGTCGACGCGGTCGTCGGCCTGCTGCTGATGGCGCTGGGGCAAATCAACTCGGCCTGGCAAGGCGCGGCCCTGCTGGCCGTGACAGGGTTGCTGGGCGGCTACTTGCAGGTGGCCATCTTTACGTGGATACAGCGGCGCGTGGCGCCCGCCATGCTGGGCCGGGCGATGGCCCTGTTCATGGGCATCTTCCTGGGACTGGCGCCGCTGTCGGCGGCGGCCACGGGCGCGCTGCTGCGCCACCTGAGCGTTGGCGAGCTGTTCTGCGGCGGCGGCGCCCTGCTGCTGGCAGCCGCCGTGGCGGCCGCATTATTTACCGCCATCCCGCGCATCGCCGGACCGGAAACGATTACCCAAACGATATCGGAGAAGTAAAACATGGACAAGACACGACAGGCAACATTGAAAGCGCACTACCGGCAACAGCCGCCGCCGCTGGGCATCATCGCCTTGCGGCACTTGCCCAGCGGGCGCACCTTGCTCGACAGCAGCCGCAACGCGCCCGGCATGCTGAACCGGCACCGCTTCGAGCTGAACCTGGGCAAGCACCGCAACGCCCTGCTGCAGGCGGACTGGCGGCGCGATGGCGCGGCGGCCTTTTCCTGCGCCGTCATCGATACGCTCAAGCTGCCCGACGACCCCGCCTTCGATGCGGACGCCGAACTGGGCGCCTTGCTGGACTTGCACCGCGCACAGTGGCTGGAGCAAGGCCAGCCGCTGTATTGAGCGGCATTGCTTTACACTTGCGCAATCAAGCATTTCGCAACGGATAAAATGGACGCCATGAACGATCACACTCTCCCGTCGCCGGACGCCGATGGCGCGCTGGACTTTTGCCTGCGCCTGGCGCGCGCCCAGGCGCTCATCGTGCGCCGCTTCGACAGCGCCCTGGGCAATTTGCATGGCCTGAGCTTCAGCGACTATCAATTGCTGTACCAGCTGCAGCGCGCACCCGGTGCGCGCCTGCGCCGCATCGACCTGGCCGAGCGCCTGGCGTTGACGGCCTCCGGCGTCACGCGCTCCTTGATGCCACTGGAAAAGATTGGCCTGGTGGCACGCCAGGCCGATGCGCGCGACGCCCGCGTCGGCTATGCCGTGCTGACTGCCGCCGGCCAGGAATTGCTGGGACATGCGAGCGCCACCGCGCAGGCGGTGGGGCGCGAATTGCTGCAGGATGCGCCGGCAGAACAGCTGGGAGCGCTTTCAGCCCTCCTGGGCCGGCTGGCCGGCTGACGACGCTACACGAGCGCCAGCCTGCGCAGGCGCCGCGTCGATGGCCAGTGTTCCACGCCCGCTTCGGCGCGGATGGCGGCGCAGCCCGCCAGCACCCGCTCGATGGCGGCCCCGTCGAGCCCCGCATTGAGGGTCAGGCGCACGAGAGCGCGGTTCTTCGCCGTTGCCGGGGCGCAAAACATGGCGCCGTAAATGCCTTGCCTCTCCAGCGCCTGGCGCAGGACCAGGGTGGCCGGTTCGCCGCCCGCTTCCAGCGCCACGATCTGCTCCGTGCCATCGCTGACGTTGTAGCCCAGTTCGCGCAAGCCTTCGCGCACCTGCAGCGTATGGCGTTGCAGGGTGGCGCGCCGTCCATCGGCGGCCATGATGAAATCGAGCGCCGCGCCCAGCCACGCCAGCTCATGCGCCAGCAAACAGGAACTGAAGATGGCGGGGCGTGATTCGGACAAAAAATAGCCCTTGAAGCGGCTGGAACAGCTGATGAAACCGGCCCGGCCCGCGAAGGCCTTGGCCAGCGACGCCGTGCGGAAATGCACGCGGTGGCCCAGTCCCCACGCTTCCACCAGGCCCGCGCCCTGCGGGCCGTGCGTGCCCAGCGAGTGCGACTCGTCGACCACCACCACGCAGTCGCTGCGCTCGGCGATGTCGAGCAATTCCAGCAGCGGCGCCAGGCTGCCGTTGGTGCTGTACAGGGCGTCGACGACGATCACGCCGCGGCCATGCTTTTCCACCTGCCGCCGCAAGTGCGTCATGTCGTTGTGCAGGAAGGGCACGGCCTGGGCCTGCGCCGAGAGCACGCCTTCCCACAGCGAGGCGTGGGCCTGCATGTCGAGGTAGACGGGAATGCCGGGGCTGGCGATGCACTGGATCAGCCCGACGTTGGCCGCCATGCCGGACTGTGCCAGGATGCCATCCTCGCTGCCCATGAAGCGGGCCAGCCGGCTTTCCAGCCGGTGCTGTTCGCTGCCTTCCTGCAAGTACACGGCCGACATCAGCATGCCGCCCGCATTCGCCTGCAGGGACGCCACCTGGGCCGCCACCAGCGCCGGCTCGGCGGCGATGGACAGGTAGTCATTGCCGGCCAGGAAAATGGCATGGGCGGGTGTCGGTTGCCAGGCATGGGGATGCTGGCCGCCCAGCAATTTTTCGATGCGCGTGACGTGGTGCGCATCCATGCGCCGCACGATGTAGTCTGGCAAGCAGTGTTCTGCGCGGACGAAGGATGGGGCGTGCAAGCTGGTAGCGATGGTCATGAGTTTTCTCCTAGGGAAAGGTTTGCTGCGGCTTAAAGCCTTGACCGTCTCGCGAACCCATCCATTGACGTATATCAATGTCCGATGAGATACCCGTTCAACCAGGAAAATTTACGCGATGATAATGTTCTGAAGAGAATCAAGGCAGAGTCATGACGCAGCAATTGCAAGGACGATGGACACACTGGCGCAGGCGCCTGCTCCATTCGCTGCTGCATGAACGCATGCCCCATGAAAACCTGGCCGGCAGGGTTGCCATGCTGGCCGCCGTGGGCACGGTGGCGATGCCGCTGTACTACCTGCTGTGGAATTACTTTTTTCCGCAAGCCTATGAAAACCTGACCTTGCGCCTGACGGGCGTGGGCATCTGCGCGGTCGGCCTGTTTGCGCGCCACTTCTCGGCCCGCTGGCTGTCGCGCTACCTGCTGTTCGCGCTCAGCTACATCCTGCCTTTCTTCTTTACCTTCATGTTTCTGATGAACCACGCGTCGTCCATCTGGAGCGAATCGCTGCTGATCGGCCTGGTCGTGCTGTTTCATTTCGAGACGAAACTGGCTTGCCGCGCCTACCTGATCGGCACCAGCACCGCCTGCCTGGCCGTCATCCTGCAGGGAGAAGGCGACTTCCTGCTGCAGCGTGAAGTGCTGCAGCAACTGCCCGTGCACTGGTTCACCATAGCCGCGCTGTCCGTGGTGAAAGTCGGCAGCAAGGTGCTGGAACTGGAACGGCTGGCCGGCCTATCCGCCGGGCTCGGTTCCGTGGCACACGAACTGCGCACGCCGCTCACCAGCGTGGAAGCCAATGTACGGGGCATGCGCCGGCTGCTGCCGCAGCTGGCCGGCCAGGCGCACGACTTGCCGCCGCTGCAGGAAGCCCTGTCTCGCATCCAGTTCGAAGTGCGCCACATGCAGCACATGATCGATTTGTTCCTGATGAGCGCCAGCGCCGTGAACCGCAACCTGCAGCCCAGCCAGGCGCTATCGATGCTGGCGATGGTGAATTCCGTGCTGAAGCGCTACCCATTCACCGGCAACAGCCAGCGCAGCCGCGTCAAGGTGGACGTGCGCGCCGACTTCCAGTTCGCCGGCCAGGACGAACTGTGCGTGGTGATCCTGCTGAACCTGCTGAGAAACGCGCTGAAAGCCATCCAGCGGGCCGGCAAGGGCCGCGTGCGCATCATCATCGACGGCGCCCGCCCCGTGCCCAGGCTGCTGTTCATCGACACGGGCTGCGGCATCGCGAAGAACCGCCTGCCGCTGATCTTCGAGCGTTTTTATTCGTATCCCGTGCATAACGGCAGCGGCATCGGCCTGGCCCTGTGCCGGCAGATCATCACGGCCTGGCAGGCGCGCATCCGCTGCGTGTCGCGCGAGCATGCGTATGCGATTTTCATCCTGGAATTTCCCCAGCCCCTGCCTGCCCGCTTACAACCCTCTTCCCCCGCAAGGTGATGCATGCAACTGCCCGTCTACTCCCATCCGACCCTGACCGTATTGATCGATGACAGCGATTCCTTCCTGAAAAGCCTGGCGTTCCAGCTCGATCCCGCGCTGGCGCGCCTGACCTTTCATGACACCAGCAGCGCGCTGCACTGGCTGCGCCACAGCACGCAGCCGGGCGAGACGCCGCTGCACGTCAATTTCGACACGCAAAACCTGCCGCGCGACCAGCGCAACGTGGCGCTCGACCTCGAACGCATCTGGCGCATCAGCGGCCAGGCGCAGCGATTTGCCGTGCCTTCCGTGCTGGTGGTCGACTATTCGATGCCGCAGATGAATGGCCTGGAATTCTGCCAGGCTGTGCGTGACTTGCCGTGCAAGAAGATTTTATTTACGGGCGCGGCCGATGAAAAAGTGGCCGTGACGGCCTTCAACCGGGGCTTGATCGACCGCTACGTCAAGAAGAGCGACGACGATGCGCTCGATATCCTGGAACAGGAAATCGTTTCCCTGCAACGCGAATTCTTCCTGCAGCAGTCGGACACCGTGCGCGACTTGCTATTGCTGCACGACTATAGTTTCCTGCAAGATGAAGCCATGGCCGCCGTCGTGCAGGAACTGTGCCGGCGCCATGGCTTTGTCGAGTTCTATATTTTCCCGAATCCCTGCGGCATCCTGTTTTTCACGCGCGACGGCCAGGCCCGCCTGATGATCATCGAGACGGAACGCAGCCTGCACACGCAGTACGAAATGGCGCGCGACAGCGACGCGCCCGAGTCCCTGCTGCTGGCCTTGCTGGAAATGCGCGTGATCCCGTACTTTTCCGATGCCGACAGCGACGGCATGTATGCGGCGCACATCGGCGAAAACTGGTTCCGCTACTGCGCCGCGCCGACCATCTGCCTGGGACGCGAAACCTATTTCTGGGCCCTGTTCGACGTGCCGCCGCACCAGCTGGGGCAGCCGGTCATGTCCTACGCGCAATTTTTACGCGCGCAGGCGGACGACAGCGTGGGAGCCTAGCTTTCCCGCAAGGTTTGCAGCGGCGGATGTTTCAGCACATTGCGCAAGCCCAGCCAGCCGCCGGCGATCGCGCACAGGGCGCCGGCCAGCAAACCAAAGGCCCACACGCCGGGCGCGAAGCTCCAGGCGAACTTGAACTGGTACGTGGCCAGCGCCCAGCCCATGGCCGCCGCGCCCGAGGCCGCCAGCAGGCCGGCCAGCGCGCCGACGAGGGAAAACTCGATCAGCTGCGCCTGCGCCAGCTGGCGCCGCGTGGCGCCCAGCGCGCGCAGCAGGCCCGCTTCGCGCGTGCGCTCGTCCTGCGAACCCATCAAGGCCGCATACAGCACCAGCAAGCCCGAGGCCAAGGTAAAGGCAAAGAGGAATTCGACGGCCGTCACCACCTGGTCCAGCACGCCCTGGATTTGCTTGAGCACGCCGCCCACGTCGACCACCGTCAGGTTCGGGTAGTCGCGCAGCAAGGCATTGCCCAGATCCGCCTGCGCGGGCGGCAAGTGAAACGCCGTGATCCACGTCTGCGGCGTATCCGCCATGGCGGCCGGATTGATGATGACAAAGAAATTGACGCGCATCGAACCCCATTCCAGCTTGCGTAAACTGGTAATGGCCGCTTCCACGGGCTGGCCGGCGATGTCGAAGCGCAGCTTGTCGCCCAGCTTCAGCTTCAGGGTCTTGGCGATGCCTTCTTCCACCGACGCCTCGGCTGGCGCGCCCGGCGCATTGCCGAACCACTTGCCGGCCACCAGCTTGTTTTCTTCCTGCATCGTGGCCATCGTCGACAGGTTGAATTCGCGGTCGGCTAGGCCCTTGGCGCGGTCGTCCTCATACGTGGTTTCCGTGATGGCGTTGCCGTTCACGGCCACCAAACGCCCCCGTATCATCGGATACAGGGGCGCATTGGCCACGCCGGCCTGGGCCAGGCGCGCGGCGATCGGGTCTTTCTGTTCCGGCAGGATATTGATCATGAAGCGGTTCGGCGCGTCCGGCGGCGTGGCGTTGCGCCAGGCCACCATCAAGTCGCCGCGCACCACCGTCAGCAGCAGCAAGGCCATCAAGCCCAGGGCCAGGGACACCACCTGGATGACGGTGGCGCCCGGGCGGCGCTGCAGGGACGTGACGGCGAAGCGCCAGCCCTGGTGGTTGAAGGCGCCGCGCAGGGTTTTCAGCGAGCGGATGCCCAACCAGCCGGCCAGGCCGAACAAGGCGAAGCCGCCCAGGAAGCCGGCCGCCGTCAGCAGCGCCAGTTTCACGTCGCCCGCTTGCCACAGGAGCAGCACGACGAAGGCGGCGATGCCCAGGCCGTAGGTGGCCAGGGCCAGCGCCTGCGGCGGCTCCTGCTCGCGGCGGATCACGCGGTTATGGGGGACATTGCGCAACTGCAAAATCGGCGGCAGGGCAAAGCCGAGCAGCAACAGCATGCCGGTGGCCACGCCTTGCAGGGCGGGCAACATGGAGACGGGCGGCAAGTCGCTCTGCACCAGCTTGCCCAGCAACTCCAGCAGCACCAGGTGGCCGCCGAAACCCACCATCACGCCGACCACGCTGCCGGCCAGGCCGACCAATAAAAATTCGATCACGTACATGGCGGTGACCTGGTTTTGCGTCAGCCCCAGGCAGCGCAGCATGGCGCAGGCGTCCAGGTGGCGCAGCATAAAGCGGCGCGCCGCCATGGCCACGGCGACGGCCGCCAGCATGGCCGACAGCAAACCGACGAGCGACAGGAAACGGTCGGCGCGGTCCAGGGTCGATTGCATCTGCGGGCTGCCCGACTCCAGCGATTCGATGCGCACGCCCTTGATGGCTTGCGTCTTGATCTGGCTTTCCAGCCAGGCTTGATATTGCGCAAGCTCGCCCGCCTTGGCGGGCGGCGCCGACAACAGCAAGCGGTACGACACGCGCGAGCCGTTCTGCACCAGCGCCGTGGCGGCCAGATCGCTCAAGGGCAGCATCACGCGGGGAGCGAAGTTGAGGAAGGACGCGCCGCGGTCCGGCTCGCTGGCGATCAGTTGCGTGACGGTAAACGCCTTGTCGCCCAGGGTCAGCGTATCGCCCAGTTTCGCATTCAGGCTGGACAGAATCGCCGCATCGACCCACAGGGTGCCGGGTGCCGGCACCTGGCTGGTCGGTTGGCCGACGGCATCCTGCGCTTCGCTGAGCTTGGTCGTGATTTTCAGCTTGCCCCGCTGCGGGTAGCCGGGCGAGACGGCCTTGATGGAGGCCAGCTGCGACAGCGATTGCTCGCCCTCGCCCGCCTGCGCCATGCTGGGAAACGTCACCGTGTCGGCCAGGATGAAGCCGCGCTTCTGCGCCTCCGCGCGCCAGGCCGCATTGACGGGCTGGTCGGCGCTGATGACCAGGTCGGCCCCCAGCAGCTGGTGCGCGTCGCGGTTCAGGCCCGCGCGCAGGCGGTCGACGAAGAAGCCGACGGCCGACAGGGCCGCCACGGCGACGATCAGCGCGACGAGCAGGAAACGCAGTTGCCCGGCGCGCCAGTCGCGGCCGGTCATTTTCAGGGAGAGGCGGAACATGGGCGGCGGGTCTTTATAGAGTTACTGCGCGCTGCCGTGGGCGGCGGCGTGCTGCGCGAAATACGCATCGACGGTAGCGAGGAAGGCGTCTTTCTGCGCCTGCGGCAGGAAGGCGGCGATGAAGCCGTTGCGCGCCAGGCGTTGCGCGTGGGATAGGCCCAGCGGCAGCGCGTCGAAGATGGCGTCGAAATTGTCGTTCATGTAGCCGCCGAAATACGCGGGATCGTCCGAGTTCACCGTCACCAGCAAGCCCGCGTCGAGCAATTGCACCAGGTTATGGTCGTGCATCTGGTCGAACACGCGCAGCTTGGTGTTCGACAGGGGGCAGACGGTCAGGGCGATCTGTTCGCGCGCCAGGCGGGCCGTCAGTTCCGCGTCTTCCAGGCAGCGCACGCCATGGTCGATGCGTTCGACCTGCAAGTCGTCGAGCGCCGTGCGGATGTAGGCCGGCGGGCCTTCCTCGCCCGCGTGGGCCACCAGGTGCAGGCCCAGTTCGCGGCAGCGGGCAAACACGCGCGAGAATTTCTCGGGCGGATTGCCCACTTCCGAGGAATCGAGGCCGATGCCGATGAATTTGTCGCGGTGCGGCAAGGCGTCTTCCAGGGTCTCGAACGCCTCTTTCTCGCTCAAATGGCGCAGGAAGCACAGGATCAGGGCCGCGCTGACGGGACTGTCCTGGCAGGCGCGGTGGATGCCGTTGATCACGTCGGCGATGGGCACGCCGCGCGCCGTGTGGGTTTGCGGGTCGAAGAAGATTTCCGTGTGCAGCACGTTATCGGCTTCGGCGCGGCGCAGGTAGGCTTGCGTCATGTCATAGAAATCCTGCTCTTTCAAGAGCACGCTTGCGCCAGCGTAATAAATGTCGAGAAAAGACTGTAAATCCGTAAAAGCATAGGCGCTGCGCAAGTGTTCCACCGATTCATAGCCCAGAGGCACGCCATTGCGCTCTGCCAGTGCGAAAATCAGTTCTGGCTCCAGCGAGCCTTCGATATGGATATGCAGTTCGGCCTTCGGCATGCCGCGGACGATCGCGCGCAATTGGGGGTTCATCATGGGTGTTCCTTATAGGGTGACGATAAAAATGCTGGCTCGCGCACGCGCACGCGCGGCGCGCAGGGCCATCAGACATGCAGGCATCTTAGCGCAAGATGGCCAGCCTCACCGGCGCCAGGCCGCCATGGCGCAGGCTGCGGCAGCGCCATGGCCGGCTCCGGCACGCGCTGGCGAATTGTCGTATGATGGTTTAAAAGGTATACAAAAGTTCATTGGAACCGATGAAAAATTTGATGATTTATCCAATTAAATCAACAATTTACAAACAAGTATTAAGGATATGCCGACATATCTTTTGACTTCCTGATCCTTTAGAGCAATAATAAATTTCATGGGGTAATGGTAGGTGCAGCAAGCGCTATCAACAGTGAAAAAAAAGCCGGCTGGCCACGTCAGCACACGGCATCAAGCGCCAGTTTTTTGGTCCGGGCAATCCGGACTCGCAAAGACAGCCGGGCTTGAAACAACAATAAAAATCGATACGGGGTACAGGAAAAGTTCAAGCGGCAAGCCCAGGCGAGTGCCAGGCGGGCGGCCATGGTGACTGGCAGTACGGGTTTACATTAAAGGACATTGACATGACCATTTTTGATAACTATGCAGCACGCTACGAGCGCACCCGCGAAGAGGAAATGTCGCTCACCGACTACCTGGCCCTGTGCAAGAAGGACAAGCTGACGTACGCCAGCGCGCCCGAACGCATGCTGGCCGCCATCGGCGAGCCGCAGCTGGTCGACACGCGCAACGACACGCGCTTGTCGCGCATCTTCGCCAACAAGATCATCAAGATCTATCCCGCCTTCCGCGAGTTCTACGGCACCGAGGAGGTGATCGAGCAAGTCGTCTCGTACTTCCGCCACGCCGCGCAAGGCCTGGAAGAACGCAAGCAGATCCTGTATCTGCTGGGGCCCGTCGGCGGCGGCAAGTCGTCCATCGCGGAAAAACTCAAGTCGCTGATGGAACACGTGCCCTTCTATTGCCTGAAAGGCTCGCCCGTCAACGAATCGCCGCTGGGCCTGTTCAACGAGGAAGAGGACGGCACCATCCTGGAAGAGGATTACGGCATCCCGCGCCGCTATCTGCGCAACATCCCCAGCCCGTGGGCCGTGAAACGCCTGCATGAATACAATGGCGATATCAACCAGTTCCGCGTCGTCAAGCGCTATCCATCCGTGCTGAAACAGATCGCCATCTCGAAAACGGAGCCGGGCGACGAAAACAACCAGGATATTTCCTCGCTGGTGGGCAAGGTCGACATCCGCAAGCTGGAAGACTATGCGCAGGACGACCCGGACGCCTACAGCTATTCGGGCGGCCTGTGCCTGGCCAACCAGGGCTTGATGGAATTCGTGGAAATGTTCAAGGCGCCGATCAAGGTCCTGCACCCCTTGCTGACGGCCACGCAGGAAGGCAATTACAAGGGCACGGAAGGCTTCGGCGCGATTCCGTTCGACGGCATCATCCTGGCCCACTCGAACGAGTCGGAATGGAAGACGTTCAAGAACAACCGCAACAACGAGGCGTTTCTTGACCGTATCTATATAGTCAAGGTGCCGTACTGCCTGCGCGTGTCCGATGAAATCAAGATCTACGACAAGCTGGTGGCCAATTCCTCGCTCGTCAAGGCCCCGTGCGCGCCCGGCACCCTGCGCATGATGGCGCAGTTCGCCATCCTGTCGCGCCTGAAAGACCCGGAAAACTCCAGCATCTTCTCGAAGATGCTCGTCTACGATGGCGAAAACCTCAAGGATACGGACCCGAAAGCCAAGTCCATGCACGAATACGTCGATTACGCGGGCGTGGACGAAGGCATGAACGGCTTGTCGACGCGCTTTGCCTTCAAGATCCTGTCAAAAGTGTTCAACTTTGACAATTCCGAAGTGGCTGCCAATCCCGTGCATCTATTATATGTACTGGAGCAGCAGGTCGAGCGCGAGCAGTTCGCGCCGGAACTGGAGCAGCGCTACTTCTCCTATATAAAAGAGCACCTGGCGCAGCGCTACGTGGAATTCATCGGCAAGGAGATCCAGACGGCTTACCTGGAAAGCTATTCGGAATACGGGCAGAACATCTTCGACCGCTACGTGACGTTTGCCGATTTCTGGATACAGGATCAGGAATACCGCGATCCGGACACGGGCGAAAGCTTCGACCGCGAATCGCTGAACAATGAACTCGAGAAGATCGAGAAACCGGCGGGCATTTCCAATCCGAAGGATTTCCGCAATGAAATCGTGAACTTCGGCTTGCGCGCGCGGGCCTCGAACGGCGGCAAGAATCCCGCCTGGACCAGTTATGAAAAGTTCCGCACCGTCATTGAAAAGAAAATGTTTTCGAATACGGAGGAATTGTTGCCCGTGATTTCCTTCAATGCCAAGGCCAGCGCCGACGATGCCAACAAGCACGCCGACTTCGTGGCCCGCATGGTGGAAAAAGGCTATACGGCCAAGCAGGTACGCCTGTTATGCGAATGGTACTTGCGCGTGCGCAAGTCATCCTAGCGCGGACAGCGGAGGCGCGCTCCCGCCCGAGGGCTGGCGGGGCGCGCAAGACGAGAAGCAAGGAGGCACCCTTTGACATATCTCATCGACAGGCGCTTGCAAAGCAAGAATAAATCCGCCGTCAACCGCGAGCGTTTTCTGCGGCGTTACAAGGGCCAGATCAAGGATGCCGTGGGGCGCGCCATCAAGGGGCGCTCGATCACGGACGTCGAGAATGGCGAGAAGGTCAGCATCCCCGTCAAGGACGTGGGCGAACCGTCGTTCGGCCACGCGCATGGCGGCGTATGGGAAGTGGTCAATCCCGGCAACAAGGAATACCTGAAAGGCGACCAGATCGCGCGGCCGAAAGGCGGCGGTGGCGCCGGGCGGGGCAAGGCGGGCAATAGCGACGAAACGACGGAAGACGACTTCATCTTCGAATTGTCGCGCGAAGAATTCATGAATTACTTCTTCGAAGACCTGGAATTGCCGCACATGGTGAAAACCCAGCTGACGGCCACCACGGAATTCAAGAACCAGCGCGCCGGCTACAATATGTCGGGCACGCCATCGAACATCCACGTGCTGCGTTCCCTGCGCGGCGCGCTGGGGCGGCGCATCGCCGTCGGCGGCGGCGCCCGCAAGCAGCTGGCGCAGGCCGAGGAAGACCTGGCCGAACTGCTGCACGAAGGCGCGCCCGACAGCGACCCGCTCGTCACGGAACTGCGCCGTTTGATCCACCACCTGCATACGCGCCTGCTGGCCATCCCCTTCATCGACCCGTTCGACTTGCGCTACAGCAACCGCATCAAGGTGCCCAAGCCGATGACGCAAGCCGTCATGTTCTGCATCATGGACGTGTCCGGCTCCATGGACGAGTCGCGCAAGGACACGGCCAAGCGCTTCTTCATCCTGTTATATCTGTTCCTCAAGCGCGCCTACGACAAGATCGAGGTCGTCTTCATCCGCCACCATACGGCGGCGGCCGAAGTGGACGAGCATGAATTCTTCAATTCGCGCGAGTCGGGCGGCACCGTCGTATCGTCCGCGCTGCACTTGCTCAACACCATCATCGACGAACGCTATGGCGCCGGGCAATGGAACAGCTATGTGGCGCAGGCGTCCGACGGCGACAACTGGGACAACGATTCCGTGCTGTGCCGGCAATTGCTTATTAATACCATCATGCCCAAGGTGCAGTACTACACCTATGTCGAGATCACGGACGGCCCGCAGCAAAACCTGTGGGAGCAATACGCGGGCGTGCTCGACCATCACGCCCATTTCGCCATGCAAAAGATCGTCACGCCGGCCGATATCTACCCGGTCTTCCGCGAACTGTTCAAGAAACAGGTGAAATGATGAGTGCAGCCTTTGACCGCGCCAGCAACACCCCGGGCGAACCGTTCGCGCGCCTGCGCCATCCGAACGCCCTGCCCGAGCAGTCGGAATGGACGTTCGAACTGATCGAGCAAATCCACGAGGAAATCCGCCGCGTGGCGAAACAGTTTGGCCTCGACACCTATCCGAACCAGCTGGAAATCATCACGGCCGAGCAGATGATGGATGCCTACACCTCGGTGGGCATGCCCGTCTCCTACAACCATTGGTCATTCGGCAAGCATTTTTTATCGACCGAGAAAAGCTACAAGCGGGGCCAGATGGGCCTGGCCTACGAGATCGTCATCAACTCGAACCCGTGCATCGCCTATTTAATGGAGGAAAACAGCCTGACCATGCAATCGCTGGTGATCGCGCATGCGGCGTACGGCCACAACTCCTTTTTTAAAGGCAATTACCTGTTCCGCGCCTGGACGGATGCGGACGCCATCATCGACTATATGGTGTTTGCCAAGAATTACATCGCCGAATGCGAACAGCGCCATGGCGTCGACGCCGTGGAATTGCTGCTCGACTCGTGCCACGCCATCCAGAACTATGGCGTGGACCGCTACAAGCGCCCGGCGAAACTGTCGATGGCGAAGGAATATGCGCGCCAGAAAGAGCGCGAAGCCTATGTGCAGTCGCAGATCAACCAGCTGTGGCGCACCCTGCCCCGCCGCGAGGATGAGGAGGAAGAGGAAGACCAGCGCAAGGCCGCGCCCCGCTTTCCGCCCGAACCCGAGGAAAACCTGCTGTATTTCATCGAAAAGTATGCGCCGCTGCTGGAACCGTGGCAGCGCGAGATGGTGCGCATCGTGCGCAAGATTTCCCAGTACTTCTATCCGCAGCGGCAAACCCAGGTCATGAACGAGGGCTGGGCCACCTTCTGGCACTACACGATATTGAACCAGCTGTATGACGAAGGCGTGGTGGGCGACGGCTTCATGATGGAATTTCTGAAAAGCCATACCAACGTGGTCTACCAGCCGCCCATCGACAGCCCGTACTACAGCGGCATCAACCCGTATGCGCTGGGTTTTGCCATGATGAGCGACATCCGCCGCATCTGCGAGCACCCGACCGACGAAGACCGCGCCTGGTTCCCCGACATGGCCGGCAGCGACTGGCGCAAGAGCCTGGACTTTGCCATGCGCAATTTCAAGGATGAAAGCTTCATCGCCCAGTACCTGTCGCCGCGGCTGATCCGCGAATTCCACTTCTTTACCGTGCTCGACGACGACAAGAATGAAAAACTGGCCATTTCCGCCATCCACGACGATGCCGGCTACCGCTACGTGCGCCAGCAACTGGCGGAACAGTACAACCTGGGCAACCGCGAGCCGAATATCCAGGTCTGGTCCGTCAACACGCGCGACGACCGCGCCCTGACCCTGCGCCACACGCAATTCCAGCGCCGCCCGCTGAACCAGCAGGCGGCCGAGGTGCTCAAGCACGTGGCACGGCTGTGGGGCTTCGATGTGCACCTCGATACGGTCGACCCACAGGGGGCGGTACTGGGCACCTTGAATTGCCGGCGCGAGAAGCGCAACCGGCGCGATGACCCGGTTGCCAAGCCATGAAATGATTTGTTGATAATAATCAATAGCAAGAATATAAGCGCTTCCTATGCCTATATAGGAATTCAGTATGGCCTGACGGCCTCGAAACGGCTGTCAGGAGCGCCTTTTTTGACCTGGGTGAAGTGCGTTCCGCACCCGTTTGGTGCGCGCGACGGGCTAAGTGGTCTGGTTCCGAGGCAAAACATTTCCAAAAAGAAAGATTTTTCTCCAAATTTAGCAGTTTCCATATTGGATATCACGAAATATAATTCCGCCAGATCGACACATCGGAGAACTTAGCAGCGGTCGCCCAAAACGGCTGTAAAAAACCGATAAGACCGCCTTTTTTTATGTCCGAAAGCGTGCAAAGATGACATAAGCAAGTACGTTTTCAGGGCGCAAAAGCGCCAAAAATTTAACCGGTTTTAGGCGTTAAAAATCTGTGTAAAATAAAGAATTCGTATGTATAATTCGGCGACGTCCCGGATACGGCTGGAGCTTTGTGTCGTCATTTTGGGGTTCAGTTGCAAGACAAGAGATGGTATTTGGAGAAAGCAGGCATGAATTTTTCGAACGAGAAAAGTCCCAAGAACTACACAGGCATAACCGTCGTTGTCCTGCTGCACGTTCTCGCGGCTTACGGGATCGCGACGGGCTTGGGCAAGCGGTTGGTCACCAAAATGATGGAACCGGTTGAAACCAAGATTATCGAGGAAGTCAAACCGCCTCCACCGAAGGATCTTCCACCGCCACCACCGCCGCCAGAAATGAAGGCGCCACCGCCGCCATTCATTCCGCCAGTCGAGGTGAACGTGCAGCAGCCGCCGCCACAGCAGAACGTGATTGCAAATGCGACTGCCGTGAAGCCAGCATCGAATGTATTGGCACCGCCAACGCCGCCAGCACAGCCTGCGCCAACTCCTGGACCAGCCAAATCGGTGCGTACACCGGCCGTGGTTGACTTCAGCGTCTGCGAAAAACCGGCTTATCCAAAGTCGTCGCAGCGTAACGAGGAAACCGGTGTGGTGACACTGTCGTTCCTGATCGGTGTAGACGGCAAGGTCGCTGATTCGAAGATCGTGAAGTCCAGCGGCTTCAGGGACCTGGACAAAGCTGCGGTGCAAGGTATCAGCCGCTGTACATTTAAGCCGGCAACAGTTGACGGCAAGCCGGAACAAGGCTGGCAGCAAATGCAATACGTTTGGTCGCTGGATTAAAACCCGAGACAGTTATCCCCTGTCTCACACTATGATTTCGTTGTCATTACGTTCAGCGATCTGTTATTTTTAATTTTGGAGGAAGCATGTTTAAGAATACCCGTTTGTCCGCATTTTTTGCCGCGGTTCTGTTGTCCGTTACCGCTACTACCGCTCTGGTAGCAGCTCCGGCATTCGCTGACGCGCCAGCATCGGCTGCCGCTTCGGCTCCTGCGGCAGACGCTGCACCAGCACCAGTTGCTGCAGATGCCGCCGCTCCAGCAGCAGCTCCAGCCGCTGATGCAGCCGCTCCAGCCAAAACCGAAGAAGTGCACAACCCGTTCGGCCTGTCCGCAGTATGGGACGGCGGCTTCGTGCCACGCGCCACCCTGATCATCCTGTCCATCATGTCGATCGGCAGCTGGTACATCATCATCACCAAACTGCTGGATCAAATGAAGATCTTCAAGCAAGCTAAAGAAGCCGCTTCCAAATTCTGGAAAGCTCCTTCGATCGCTGCTGGTTCGGCAACCCTGAGCGAAGGCTCGCCATTCCGCTTCATCGCTGAATCGGGCACCAAGGCAACCGCTCACCATGACGGCGCCCTGCTGGAACAAATCGATCTGTCGACCTGGGTGACGATGTCGATCCAGCGCGCTTCGGATAAAGTCCAATCGCGTCTGCAAGATGGCCTGTCGTTCCTGGCAACCGTTGGTTCGACCGCACCGTTTATCGGTCTGTTCGGTACCGTTTGGGGTATTTACGGCGCGCTGACCGCTATCGGCATGACCGGTAACGCATCGATCGATAAAGTTGCAGGTCCAGTTGGTGAAGCACTGATCATGACCGCTTTCGGTCTGCTGGTCGCCGTTCCTGCCGTTCTGGGTTACAACTGGCTGGTACGTCGTAACAAATCCGCAATGGAAGACATCCGCTCGTTCAGCGCCGACGTTCACTCGGTCCTGGTTTCCGGCGTAATGTCCACCAGCGAAGCTGGCCGTGCTGCCGGCGCTAAAAAGATCGGATAAGAATCATGTCGATGTCCGTCGGCTCCGACAGCGGAGATGAAGATCAAGTAATGTCAGAAATCAACACGACGCCGCTCGTCGACATCATGTTGGTTTTGCTGATCATTTTCTTGATCACCAGTCCGGTTGTCCTCAAATTGCAGAAAATCGATCTGCCGATTGAGGCCAACCAAGCCCTGCAAACCAAGCCAGAGAACGTCAACATCGTTGTTAACAAGGATGGTGAGATTTACCTGGGCCAGACCAGACTGAAAGACACGAACGAACTGTTCGATTATCTTAAAGTTGAAGCAGTGAAAGTACCGCAGCCGGAAGTACACGTTCGTGGCGACCAAGAAACACGCTACGAATCGATCGGCCGGGTTATTTACACGACCCAACGTGCCGGGATCCAGAAGGTCGGCTTCATCACCGAACCACCTGACAAGGGCTGATAGCGACTGACAGCGGCGCCCCGGCAACAGGGGGGCGCCACTGACGGAAGCTTGCCGGGCGGCAGTATCGCCCGGTGCTTCGTTGGACTTCTTAAAGGAAACACTATGAGTATGAATGTCGGTTCGGGAAGCGCAGCAGGCGCGGATCCGGAACCAATGATGGAACTGAACATGACGCCCCTCATCGACGTGATGCTGGTGCTGATTATCATGTTGATCATCACGATTCCTAAGCAAAACCACTCGGTGAACCTGAACATGCCGGTCGGCACCCCGCCGCCACCGACAACCGAACCAGTGGTCGTCACGATCGATGTCGATTTTGATGGCACTATCTTGTGGGACAATCAGGTCGTACCTGATCGTAATACGCTGGAAGCCAAGCTGAGCAACGTTGCTGCGCAAGCAGATCAGCCAGAAGTGCATCTGCGTCCTAACAAGCTGGTGGAATACAAAGTCGTCGCCGGTGTGATGGCGTCGGCGCAGCGTCTGGGCGTGACCAAAATCGGTCTGGTCGGCAACGAGCAATTCCAGTAAGCTGTAGCAATCAGGTTATCTTTACATCCGAATAGGCAGGACTTCCTGCCTATTCGCTTTTTACTGAAAGACTTTCTCATGTCCAAGTTTCGTCTCGCTCATCTCGGCCTCGTCATGGCCGCTATCGGTTTTACCGCAGCAACTCCCGTAATCGGCCTGGGCTCGCTGGCATATGCCGCGGACACCGTGCGTGCCGAAGTGGGCAAGCCATTGCAAGAAGCGCAAAAACTCGCTGGCAGCGGCAAAAACAAGGAAGCACTGGCCAAGCTGCGCGAAGCTGACAGCGTCGGCGGCAAGACCGCCTTTGAAAGCTACCAGATCGAACGCGTGCGCGCCTCGGCCGCCGCCGCCGCTGGCGACAACGGCACCGCCATCAAGGCTTTTGAAGCCGTCATCAATTCCGGCCGCCTGAGCGCCGCCGAAGCCCCCAAATTCACGCAAGCGCTGGCAGGCATGTACTACCGCGCCAAGGATTGGCCAAACACCATCACCTGGATCAAACGCTCGCTGAAAGACCGCGAAGATCCACAGATGCGCGAACTGCTGATCCAGACCTACTACGTCAGCGGCAACTTCGCCGAAGCGGCAAAAGAACTGCAAGCGCGTGGCGGCAACTCGGAAGCGAGCCTGCAAATGCTGGCCAACATCCAGTTGAAGCAAAACGACAAGGGCGGCTACGTTGCCACCCTGGAAAAACTGGCATCGAGCTATCCGAAAACCAGCTACTGGGCCGACCTGCTGAACCGCGTTTCGGGCAAACCTGGCTTCTCGCAACGCCTGGGCCTGGATGTCCAGCGCCTGCGCCTGGCCAACGGCCTGTTCAGCAAGCCTTCCGAATACATGGAAATCAGCCAGTTGGCCCTGCAAGCAGGCAATCCTGGCGAAGCGCTGAGCATCATCGAGCAAGGCTACAAAAAAGGCGTGCTGGGTACCGGCGCCGATGCGCCACGTCACCAGCGTCTGAAAGACCTGGCCCTGAAAACCCAGGCTGACCTGAAAGCCAACGCGGCCAAGTCGGAAGCGGAATACGCCAAGAACAAGGACGCCGACAGCTTGAGCAAGCTGGGCTTCGCCCTGGTCTACGATGGCCAGGCCGAAAAAGGTCTGGGCTTGATGAACGACGCCGTGAAACTGGGCACCGCCAAGTATGCGGAAGAAGCCAAGCTGCATCTGGGCATCGCCTACATCCACGCCGGCAAGAAGTCCAACGCTACGACGGCACTCAAAGCCGTCAAGGGCACGGATGGCGCGGCTGACCTGGCCCGCTACTGGACCTTGATGAATAAATAAGACAACACCGCCAAGGCGTTGTCGGGCAGCTAGTCGAGTGCCATCCAAAAGCGTTGCCAGCATACCCGCCGGCAACGCTTTTTATCATTTCAGCAGTGAAATTCGCCCTGCGTCCACCCTGCCGGGTGTGCATCCCCGAAACAGTCCGTATAATCCCCCTTTTGGCACAGTTTTTCATCAGATTCCTATGAAGGTATTCCGCGGACTTCCCAATGCCCAGGCACGAGCGCCTTGCGCTCTGACCATCGGCAATTTTGACGGTGTCCACATCGGCCATCAAGCCTTGCTGGCGCGCGTGCGCGGCGCGGCGACCGAACTCGGCATTGAAGCGGCCGTGATGACGTTCGAACCGCACCCGCGCGAATTCTTCGCGCAGCGCGCGGGCGACCTGTCCAAGGCCCCGCAGCGCATCGCCAACTTGCGCGACAAGCTGCAATCGCTGGATGACGCCGGCATCGACCGTGTCGTCGTCGAGCACTTCAGCGCCCAGTTCGCCGCCTTGACGCCGCAGGAATTCACGGAAAAAGTCCTCGTCGACGGCTTGCACGTGAAATGGCTGATGGTCGGCGACGACTTTTGCTATGGCGCCCGGCGCGCCGGCGACGTGGCCATGCTGCAGGAAGCGGGCCGCAAATATGGTTTCCATGTAGAAACATTGCCTACCGTGATGAACGGCAGCACGCGCATCTCGTCGTCCGCCGTGCGCCTGGCGCTGGCCGCCGGCGATTTTCCGCTGGCCACGCAGCTGCTGGGCCATCCGTACGCCATTTCCGGCCATGTCATCCACGGCCAGAAACTGGGCCGCACCCTCGGTTTTCCCACCCTGAACCTGCGCGTGGCGCACCGTCCCGCCCTGTCCGGCGTCTTCATCGTGCAAGTGCACGGCCTGGCGCCGCAGCCGCTGCCGGCCGTGGCCAGCCTCGGCGTGCGCCCCACCGTCGACGACAGCGGCCGCGTCTTGCTGGAAGTGCATCTGTTTGATTTCAATCAATCCGGCTACGGCAAGCTGGTGCGCGTGGAATTCCTGGAAAAGCTGCGCGACGAAGAAAAGTACGACGACTTGCCCACCCTGACGGCCGCCATCGAGCGCGACTCGAACCAGGCGCGCGCCTATTTTGAGCAGCGCAGCGGCGCCATTACCGCCACCGACCGAATTTGACGCCGGCCAACTCCGCCGCCTGGCGGCACTTGCCGTCGCAAACCCGCTGCAAAAATATACTCCATACCATTAAAGAAGATTATGTCCGATCAAAACAAGCCAGCCACGCCCAAGCAGAACAAGAAGCCTGAAAGCAAATACCCGGTCAACATGACGGAAACCCCGTTCCCGATGCGCGGCGATATGGCCAAGCGCGAGCCGCAATGGGTACAGCAATGGCAAGACAAGAAAATCTACGAGCGCGTGCGCAAGGCTGCCGCCGGCCGTCCGAAATTCATCCTGCATGACGGCCCGCCGTATGCGAATGGCGATATCCACCTGGGCCACGCCGTCAACAAGATCCTGAAGGACATGGTCGTCAAGTCGCGCTCGCTGGCCGGCTTCGACGCGCCGTACGTACCGGGCTGGGATTGCCACGGCATGCCGATCGAGATCCAGATCGAAAAACTGCACGGCAAGAACCTGCCGACGGCCGAAGTGCTGGAAAAGGCCCGCGCCTACGCCAACGTGCAGGTCGAGCGCCAGAAGAAAGACTTCATCCGCCTGGGCGTGCTGGGCGAGTGGGACAACCCGTACCTGACCATGGCGCACGGCAATGAAGCCGACGAATTGCGCGCGCTGGGCAAGCTGCTGGAAAAAGGCTATGTGTACCGCGGCCTGAAGCCCGTCAACTGGTGCTTCGACTGCCAGTCGGCGCTGGCCGAGGCGGAAGTGGAATACGCGGAAAAACGCGATCCCGCCATCGACGTCGGCTTCAAGTTCGCCGAGCCGGAAAAACTGGCGGCCGCCTTCGGCCTGCCTTCCCTGCCGACCGATAACGGTTTCATCGTCATCTGGACCACCACGCCGTGGACCATCCCGTCGAACCAGGCGCTGAACGTGCACCCGGAAGTCAAATACGCGCTGGTGAAAGCCGAGCGCGATGGCCAGCCGCTGCTGCTGATCCTGGCGCAAGACCTGGTCGTCGCCAGCCTGGCGCGCTTCAAGCTCGATGGCACGACTATCGCCACCTGCGACGGCGCGGCCCTGGCCGGCATCAGCTTCCGCCACCCGCTGCATGCGGCCGACGCCTTCTACGACCGCCTGTCGCCCTTGTACCTGGCCGAATACGTGACCACGGAAAGCGGCACGGGCGTGGTGCACTCGGCGCCAGCCTACGGCCTGGACGACTTCATCTCGTGCAAGGCGCACGGCATGAAGGACGACGACATCATCAAACCCGTCATGGGCGACGGCAAGTTCGCCTCGACCCTGCCCCTGTTCGGCGGCATGACCATCTGGGAAGCGTCGAAGCCGATCTGCAACGCCCTGCGCGAAGCCGGTGCGCTGTTCGAAGTCAAGATGTTCGACCACAGCTACATGCATTGCTGGCGCCATAAGACGCCGATCATCTACCGCGCCACCTCGCAGTGGTTTGCCGGCATGGACGTGACGCCGAAAGACGGCGGCGCGACCTTGCGCGAAACGGCCTTGAAAGGCATCGCCGACACCGAGTTCTTCCCGGACTGGGGCCAGGCGCGCCTGCACGGCATGATCGCCAACCGTCCCGACTGGACCCTGTCGCGCCAGCGCCAGTGGGGCGTGCCGATGGCCTTCATCGTGCACAAGGAAACGGGCGACCTGCATCCGCGCACGCCGGAACTGCTGGAGCAAGTGGCCAAGCTGATCGAAAAAGGCGGCATCGAGGCCTGGCAGGCGCTGGACCTGGCTGACCTGATCGGCGACGAAGCGGCCATCTACGCGAAGAACAAGGATACGCTGGACGTGTGGTTCGATTCCGGCGCCACGCACCAGACGGTGCTGGGCGGCCCGCAAGCGCACGGTTCGCACTCGACGCAGCTGCAATTCCCGGCCGACCTGTACCTGGAAGGCTCGGACCAGCATCGCGGCTGGTTCCACTCGTCCCTGCTCGTGTCGTCGATGCTCAATGGCCGTCCGCCATATAAAGCGCTGCTGACGCACGGCTTCACGGTCGATGGCGAAGGCAAGAAGATGTCGAAGTCGCTGGGTAACACGCTGGCGCCGCAAAAGATCTCGGACACCCTGGGCGCGGACATCCTGCGCCTGTGGATCGCCTCGACCGACTACACGGGCGAGCTGTCGATCTCCGACGAAATCCTGAAACGCGTGACGGAATCGTACCGCCGCATCCGCAACACCCTGCGCTTCCTGCTGGCGAACACCTCGGACTTCAATCCGGCCACGGACGCCGTGCCGGTGGCCGAGATGTTCGAAATCGACCGCTATGCGCTGGCCAACATGGCCTCGCTGCAAACGCAGATCGAGAACAACTACGCGCGCTACGAATTCCACCCGGTCGTGTCGAAGCTGCAGACGTACTGCTCGGAAGACCTGGGCGGCTTCTACCTGGACATCCTGAAGGACCGCCTGTACACCTCCGGCCTGACGTCGCACGCGCGCCGTTCGGCGCAAACGGCCCTGTGGCACATCACGCAAAGCCTGCTGCGCCTGATGGCCCCGGCCCTGTCGTTCACGGCCGAGGAAGCGTGGGCCGTCTTCGCCGGCAGCGAAGCGTATGCCGCCAGCGATGAAACCATCTTCACGCAAACCTGGTGGCAGCTGCCGGAAGTGGCGGATGCGGCCGACCTGCTGGAGAAATACACGGCCCTGCGCGCCGTGCGCACGGACGTGACGAAACAGCTGGAAGACTTGCGCACTTCGGGCGCCATCGGCTCGTCGCTGCAGGCGGAGCTGACGATCAAGGCCGCGCCGATGAAGTACAAGCTGTTGACGACCCTGGGCGACGACTTGAAGTTCGTCTTCATCACCTCGCAGGCAACGGTAGCCGAAGTGGCCGACGAAGCGGCCGAGGAAGTGGTCGTGGCCGCGTCGACGGCGCCGAAGTGCGAGCGCTGCTGGCACTACCGCAGCGACGTGGGCACGGATGCCGCGCATGCCACCCTGTGCGGCCGCTGCGTCAGCAACCTGTTTGGCAAGGGCGAAGTTCGCCGCTTCGCCTAAACAACGGCGTCAAAATCTGCTGCGCGTCGCGATTTGCGGCCTGCGATGCTCACCGTACTAGAGTACGGTTGCGCTTCTCGGCCACAAATCGCTGCCGCTCGCTACGATTTTGCCCGCCGTTGTATGCTATCCGTCCAACCGCCGCCTGCTGCCAGGCGGCGGCTTTATCTTCCCTGGAAAAATATGGCCACTAAAAACCGTTTTTCATCGAAACCGCAATCGCCGCTGACGCTGTGGCTGGGCATTGCCGCCATCGTCATCCTATTCGACCAGATCACCAAGATCACGATCCTGAAGACCTTCCGCTATGCGCAGGAAATGGTCATCACCTCGTATTTCAACCTGGTGCTCGCGTATAACAAGGGCGCCGCATTCAGCTTCCTGTCCGACCAGGGCGGCTGGCAGCGCTATTTCTTCACCGGCATCGCCCTGGCGGCCGCCATCTACATCATCTACCTGCTGAAAAAGCACGCCGGCCAGCGCATGTTCTGCTGGGCCCTCTCGCTGATCCTCGGCGGCGCGCTGGGCAACGCTATCGACCGCCTGATGTACGGCCACGTGGTCGATTTCCTCGACTTCCACTGGAAAAGCTGGGGCCATTTCCCTGCTTTCAATATCGCCGACAGCGCCATCTGCATCGGCGCGGCCCTGTTCATCATCGATGAACTGCGCCGGGTAAACAAATAAACACGCAGGAGAACGGCATGGAACTGTCCGGCAAAAAAATCGTCCTGGGACTCTCGGGCGGCGTCGCCTGCTACAAGGCGGCCGAATTGTGCCGCGCGCTGACCAAGGCAGGCGCCTCGGTGCAGGTGGTGATGACGGATGCGGCCAGCCACTTCATCACGGCCGTCACGATGCAGGCCCTGTCCGGCCACCCCGTGCACACTAGCCAGTGGGATGCGCGCATAGCCAACAACATGGCGCATATCGATTTGACGCGCCATGCGGACGCGATTTTGATCGCGCCGTGTTCCGCCGACTTCATGCGCAAGCTGGCGCACGGCGTGTGCGACGACCTGCTGTCGACCCTGTGCCTGGCCCGCCCATCCCACCTGCCCCTGCTGGTGGCGCCGGCCATGAACGTGGAAATGTGGCAAAACCCCGCCACGCAACGCAATGTGCAGCAGCTGCGCGACGACGGCATCAAGCTGTTCGGCCCGGCCGCCGGCGAACAGGCGTGCGGCGAAACGGGGCTGGGCCGCATGCTGGAACCGGAACAGCTGCTGACGGAGCTGATCGCCGCCTTCCAGCCTAAGGTATTGGCGGGCAAGCGCGTGCTGGTCACTGCCGGCCCCACGTTCGAAGCCATCGACCCCGTGCGCGGCATCACCAATCTGTCCTCGGGCAAGATGGGCTATGCGGTGGCGCGCGCGGCGCGCGAAGCGGGCGCCGAGGTGCTGCTCATTTCCGGCCCCACGGCCCTGGACGCGCCCTTCGGCGTGCGCCGCATCGACGTGCAAAGCGCGCAGCAGATGCACGATGCGGTACTCGCCCACGTCGATGGCCAGCATGTCTTCGTCGCCGTGGCCGCCGTGGCCGACTGGCGCGTGGCCAACGCCAGCGAACAAAAGATGAAAAAGCAGGCCGACGGCTCCGTGCCGGAACTGCAGTTCGCGCAAAACCCCGACATCCTGGCCACCGTGGCGGCGCGCACCAACCTGGCCGGCTATCCGTACTGTGTCGGTTTTGCCGCCGAATCGGAAAACCTGGTGGAATTCGGCTCGACCAAGCGCGAAAAGAAGGGCATCCCCTTGCTGGTCGGCAATATCGGCCAGAACACGTTTGGCCAGGATGACAACACCATCATCCTGTTCGACGAGGAAGGCCATACCGTACTGCCGCGCGCCTCGAAACTGAACCTGGCGCGCCAGCTGATTTCGGAAATCTCGAAGCGGCTGGCCAAGAATTCGCTGCTCAAATAACCTTTTATACGACTTAGCTTAGTTAGTTAGATTAATGAAAAATATCGACATCAAGATCCTCGACGCCCGCATGAAAGAAATGCTGCCGGCCTACGCCACACCCGGCAGCGCCGGCCTGGACCTGCGCGCCTGCATCGACGAGGCGATCACCATCGAAGCCGGCCAGACCGTGCTCATTCCCACGGGCCTGGCCATCCACATCGGCGACCCGTCGTATGCGGCCATGATCCTGCCGCGCAGCGGCATGGGCCACAAAAACGGCATCGTATTGGGGAATCTGGTAGGCTTGATCGACTCCGATTACCAGGGCCAGCTGATGGTATCGACCTGGAACCGGGGCCAGAGCGCTTTCACGCTCAATCCCATGGAACGTCTGGCGCAACTGATTATCGTGCCGGTGCTGCAAGTGGGCTTTAACGTCGTCGAGGAATTCGGCGACAGCGAACGCGGTGTTGGCGGTTTCGGCAGCACCGGCAAACATTAACAGCGACTGACAAACCGTAGCGAGCGGATGTGAGTTGTGGCTGAGAAGCGGAGCTGTGCGAATGCACAGTGAGCATCGGAGGCCGCGACCCGCGCCGCGCAGTAGGTTTTGTCAGGAGTTACAAGAAGGATTGTCTCATGCCAGGTTTCCGCCATCTGATCACAGCCCCAACTTCGCTGCGCCAACTGGCCACTCCCCTCCTGCTGGCCAGTGCGGCCATCCTCGCCGGCTGCACCACGCCGGCGACGCATGTCAGCGGCCCGTTCAACGTGGTGCCGGCGCCCGATGCGCCCGCCCCGACGGCGCAGCAAAAGGCGGCGCAGGAAGAACTGGTGAAGATGGTGGCGCTGCAGGACCGCCTGTCGAAAGTCTCGGCGCCCCTGCTGATCAACAATGCGGACCTGTGCAAGACGTATGCGCGCAACTTGCTGGGCTTCACGGCGCAGAACAAGTATTCCTACCCCGGCATCTATGCCGACGCGGCGCAGGCTGCCCTCGGCTACGGCGAACAGATGCAAGTCTCCGGCGTCTTGCCGGGCAGCGGCGCCGCGCGCGCCGGCTTGCGCAAGGGCGACGGCTTGCTGGCCGCCGAAGGCAAGCCGCTGCCGGCCGGTCCGAAGGCGGAAGGCCCGTTTGGCGCCATCGTCGGCCCGCTGGCCTCGAAAAGCGCAAGCCTGAACATGACCATCGCCCGCGACGGCCAGCAGCAGGACCTGAAAATTCCCGTCACGCGCGCCTGCGCCTTCCGCGTCGCCCTGGGCAATGCGGACAATATCAACGCCTACTCGGACGGCGCGCGCATCATGCTCACGCGCGGCATGGTCAATGCGGCGCAAAACGACGAAGGCATCGCCTTTGTCATCGCCCGCGAAATGGCGCACAACATCCTCGACCACGCGCGCAGCCAGCGCACGGCAGGGACGGCCGGCAGCATCATCGACAGCCTGGGCGCCGTGCAGCCCGACGTGTCGATGCTGACGGGCGCCGCCGGCATCAAGGCCATGCCGCAGGAACTCGACGTGCAAGCCGACACCCTGGCCATCTACCTGCTGGCGCGCGCCGGCTACAACGTCGACAACGCGGCCCGCTTCTGGCAGCGCCTGGCCACGCAAGTGCCGGCCACGGTCGCCAACGGCTACACGGCCCTGCATCCGGGTACCAACTCGCGCATGGCCGCCGTCAACCGCGCCGTCATCGACGTGCGCGCCAAGCAGGCGGCGAAGAAACCGCTGAAGCCTTAGAACGCCTACCATAACCTACTGCGCGTCGCGCTTTGCGGTCTGCGATGCTCACTGTGCTCAAGCACAGTTGCGCTTCTCGGCCACAAATCGCTGCCGCTCGCTACGGTTCTGTCAGACGTTCTTCATCGATCAAACAGGGATTGCTCAGGCTCCCGGGAAGTTGGGGAAGTAGGTGCCCATGATCCAGGTCAGGGCACCGCAGAACACCACGGCTAGGAACAGGACAATGAGCAGCTTGCCGAACTTGGGAATACCCTCTTCTTGCGTCTTGACTTCATTTGACATGAAAATTCTCCGCAGGGTGGTGGAACAGGTAGTATATCCACAATCTTGAATACTTTTCCATACTTTGCCGCAAACATGCGGCATGTAACTCGCGCGCGCCATGGACAGCATCGACCTTGAAGTTCTGAAAACCAGCGCCGCCTGGCTCGCCGCCGGCCGCCGCTGCGAACTCGTCACCGTCATCAAGACCTGGGGTTCCAGCCCCCGCCCTGTGGGCGCCACCCTGGCCATCTGCGACGATGGCACGGTGGTCGGTTCCGTCTCCGGCGGCTGCATCGAAGATGACTTGATCGACACCGTGCGCGTGCACGGTATCGTGCGCAGGCAGCCCGAAATCGTCAGCTACGGCATCAGCGCCGACGAGGCGCACCGCTTCGGCCTGCCCTGCGGCGGCACCATCGAACTGGCCATCGAGCCGCTGCACGCGGGCAGCCGCGTGGCCGAACTGCTGGCGCGCCTGGAAGCGCATGAACTCGTCGAGCGCCGCCTCGATCTGCGCAGCGGCGCGGTCACCCTGCAGCGCGCCACGCCGGGCGCCGTGCTGGCCCTGGAAGACGGGGCGCTCACCACGCAGCACGGCCCGCGCTGGCGCCTGCTGATCATCGGCGCCAGCCAGCTGTCGCGCTTCGTGGCGCAAATCGCCACGGCCATGGATTACCACGTCATCGTCTGCGACCCGCGCGAGGAATACCGGGGCGGCTGGAACGTAGCGGGCGTGCCCCTGCTGCACGCCATGCCCGACGACCTCGTGCTGGAATTAAAGCTCGACAGCCGCAGCGCCGTCGTCGCCCTCACGCACGACCCCAAGCTCGACGACCTGGCCCTGATGGAAGCGTTGAAGTCGCCCGCCTTCTACGTGGGCGCCATCGGCTCGCGCGCGAATAACGCCAAGCGGCGCGAACGGCTGCTGCAGTTCGACGTCAGCGCCGAGCAGCTGGCGCGCCTGCACGCCCCCATCGGCCTGTACATCGGCAGCAAGACGCCGGCCGAAATCGCCATTTCCATCCTGGCCGAACTGACGGCCGTGAAAAACGGCGTGCCCGACGCGCTGCAGATCCAGCACGCGGCCGCCTTGAGCCCGCCCAACCCTGACCTCTGCGTGCGCTGAAGCGTGAAAAGCAAGAAACGGGATGCGCCAGCATCGTCCCCCTGATACCTTCCCTGACTTTGGCCCGCCATGACCCTGCTGCACTGGACCCTCCCCCTGCCCGCCGGCTACCGCCGCGACGACGTCATCGCCTTCCACAGCCGGGATACGCAAGCCGTGGCGGAACAAGTCACGCCGACAGGCCTGCGCAAGGGCATCCTGCTTGCCGGCGTCCCCGTGGTACTGGACGTGGCGTTCACGCAGGATGCCGCCATCTGCCAGGCAGACCTCGACGACAATGACGATACCGTCGCCGACCTGCAAACGCCGCTGCACGGCGCCCTGCTGAACATCCTCGGCCTGCGCATCGACCCGCAGCCGTTCGCGCAACTGGCCGCCGCCGACCCGCTGCTGGCGCCCTTGATCCGCGTCAACCCGGGCTTGCGCATCGTGCAATCGGCCAGCCCCTTCGAAGCGCTGACCTGGGCCATCATCGGCCAGCAAATCAACCTGTCGTTCGCCATCGCCCTGCGCCGCACCTTCATCGTGCAGGCGGGACGCCGGCATGGCAGCGGATTGTGGTGCTACCCGGAGGCGCGCGACGTGGCGCGGCTATCCGTCGAGGATTTGACGAGCCGCAAATTCTCGCGCGCCAAGGCGGAAACCGTGCTGCGTCTGGCGCATCTCGTCAACGATGGAGAACTGTCGCTGGAGCTGCCCCCTTCCGGCGACATGGTGGCCATTTCGCAGGCGCTGCTGGCCGTGAAGGGCATCGGCCCGTGGACCGTCAACTATGCGCTGCTGCGCGGCTATGGCTATGCCGACTGCTCGCTGCACGGCGACGTGGCCATCCGCGCCGCCCTGCAAAAGCTGCTAGGCGAAGAGGTCAAGCCGGACATGGCGCGCACGGAGCAGTGGCTGCGCCAGTACGCGCCGCACCGCACCATGGCCGCCGCCCACCTGTGGGCCAGCCTGCACGCGCCGGAAAAAAATATTTTGCCTGCCGGGGAATAAACGGCGGGCGGCACGCGTCCATCCCTTGCAAGCCCCCAAAACCTCAAGGAGACCATCATGCGCTTTACCACTTTTGCCGCTACCGCCCTTTGCACCGCCTTGTCCGCCCCGCTGGCCTTTGCCGCCGACGTCATGCCCGCCAACGGCATGCTGGTCAACGCCAGCGGCATGACCGTGTATGTGTTCGACAAGGATATCGCCGACAGCGGCAAGAGCGCCTGCAGCGGCGGCTGCCTGGTGGCCTGGCCCGCCGTCATCGCCACCGAAGCGGCGCCCGCCGCCCCGTATGGCAGCATCAAGCGCGAAGACAACGGCGCCATGCAGCTGACCTACAAGGGCAAGCCCCTGTACCTGTACAAGGAAGACAAGAAACCGGGCGACGCGGCCGGCGACAATTTCAAGAACGTGTGGCACGTCGTCAAGCCTTAAGCACACCATCCCGCCGCCACGATGACCACACAAGAGGACAGCCGCCAGCTGCAAGCCTGCCTGCCCGGCCTGCGCCGCTATGCGCGCGCGCTGGCGGGCGCCGCGCACGCGGACGACCTGGTGCAGGACACCGTGGAGCGGGCCTGGCGCAAGTTCGACCAGTGGCAGCGCGGTGGCGAGATGCGGCCCTGGCTGTTTTCCATCATGCATAACCTGCACGTGGATCAACTGCGCCGCCCCGGCCTGGCGCTGCAGGAGCTCGATGACGACGCCCTGCTGCCCGCGCCGGAGCGGGCGCCGGGACAGGCCATCGCCATCGGCGAAATGGATGCGGCGCTGGCCCGTTTGCCGCTGGGGCAGCGCGAAGTCATCCTGCTCGTCGCGCTGGAACAGATGCCGTACGAGCAGGTGGCGTCCACGCTGGGCATCCCCGTCGGCACCGTCATGTCGCGGCTGTCGCGCGGACGCGAGCGGCTGCGCGAACTGCTCGACGGCCGCCCCGCCGGCAGCCATGGCGCCCCTACCCTGAAAGTCGTGAAATGACAACGCAAGCCATCAGCGAAGCGCAATTGCACGCCCTGGCCGACGGCGTCCTGCCCGAGGAGCAGCGCGCATCCATCGACGCCCACCTGCGCGCGCATCCCGAGGACGCCGCCAGGGTGGACGCGTGGCGCGAACAGAACCGGCAATTGCGCGCCCTGTTCGATCCCGTGCTGGACGACGCCGTGCCGCCGGCCCTGCGGCAGGCGGCATCGCCAGCGGCGGCGAACGGCGCCTGGCGCCGCCCCGCCATGCAGGCGGCAGCGGCCATCGTGCTGCTCATCGCCGGCGGCGCGGGCGGCTGGCTGCTGCGCGGCGGCGACGGCACAAGCGCCAGCGCCAGCCCCCTGACCCTGGCGCGCAGCGCCGCCATCGCCCATGCCGTCTACACGCCCGAAGTGCGCCACCCCGTCGAAGTGGGCGCGGCGCAGGAAGCCCATCTGGTGCAATGGCTGTCGAAACGCCTGGGTACGCAACTGCGGCCGCCCGCGCTGTCGCCACTCGGCTATCACCTGATCGGCGGGCGCTTGCTGCCCGGCGATGGCGACGGCCCCGTAGCGCAATTCATGTACGAAGATGGCGCTGGCAAGCGCCTGACCCTGTACGTGGCCAAGGAACGGGCGGGCCGGCAGGAAACGGCTTTCCGCTATACGCAGGAAAAGGATCTGAGCGTGTTTTACTGGATCGACGGCCAGCTCGGTTATGCCCTCTCGGCGAGCCTGCCCAAACGGGAACTGGGCAAGATCGCCGACGCCGTGTACGCGCAGCTGGAGCAAGCCCGCTAAGCCCCTCCATCCATGCGCAAGTGCGCTGAACGCCAGTCAAGTATCAGCCCAGCGCGCGCTTGAGTTCCGCATACGCGTCGACCAGCCGCTCCTTCGAATAGCCGCGATTGAGGCCACTCGGATTGGGCAAGATCCACACGCGCGCGCCGCCGAAGCGCTCTGGCTGCTCGCCCCACGCCAGCTGGCGTTTTCCCGTCATCGCCGCGTAGGCGGCCTTGCCCAGAAAGGCGATCCACTGCGGCTGCGCCCATGCCAGCTTGTGCCGCAGGCCCGCCGCCGCTTGCGCGAATTCGTCCGCTCCCACCTGGTCCGCGCGGCTGGTCGGGCGCCCGACGGCCGCCGTCAAGCCCAGCCCGAAACCGAGCACGCTGGCATCGTCCTGCGGCGCCACCAGGTGCGGCGTGAAGCCGGCCAGGTGCAGCACGGGCCAGAAGCGGTTGCCGCGGCCGAGAAAATGGTGGCCGG
This sequence comes from Janthinobacterium sp. P210005, assembly GCF_036231865.1. NCBI lineage: Bacteria > Pseudomonadati > Pseudomonadota > Betaproteobacteria > Burkholderiales > Oxalobacteraceae > Janthinobacterium > Janthinobacterium sp. P210005. Next base: position 351,367 of record NZ_JAZARC010000006.1, on the reverse strand, counting down.
CCGCCGCCGCGTCCACGCCGGGATTGAGGCCGCAAAAAACCACCTGCAAGCCGGGAGCGAGGATGTCGGGCAAGCCCGGCGCCGTTGTGAGGTATGTCATGGAAAACTCCGATATCAGAAGCCGCAGTATGCCACCGGCGCCATCTCCTGCAGCGCAGGGCGACCGGTGCTACCATCCCCTACTGATGAGCTAATCCGTCTGGCGGATGGCCGTCGCGCTGTCCCGCACCATCCCCACTCCGAGGAATACACATGACGACCCTGACCATCAATGGCAAGCAGCACGACCTTGCACTGCCTGAAGACACGCCCCTGCTGTGGGCCCTGCGCGACGAACTGGGCATGACCGGCACCAAATTCGGCTGCGGCATGGCCCTGTGCGGCGCCTGCACCGTGCACCTCGATGGCGAAGCCATCCGCTCCTGCGTGACGCCCATGTCGGCCGCCGCCGGCAAGAAGATCACCACCATCGAAGCGGTGGGCGAAGACAAGGTCGGCCTTGCGCTGCAACAAGCCTGGCAGGAACACGGCGTGCCACAATGCGGTTACTGTCAGGCCGGGCAAATCATGTCGGCCACGGCCCTGCTGCACAAGACGCCAAGACCGAACGACCAGCAAATCCGCGAAGCGATGAGCGGCAATATCTGCCGCTGCGGCACCTACACGCGCATCCACGCGGCCATCAAGCAGGCTGCAAGCAGCATCCACGCAAAAGGAGCGGCCAAATGAGCATCCATGACACTGCCGCCGCACATTCGCCTGCGCGGCGCAACTGGCTCAAGGCCGCCGGCGCGCTGGCCGGCTTGACCCTGGTGGCCGGCCCTTCCGGCCTCGTGATGGCGGCCGATGCCGTCAAATACGGCGGCGACAATATGGCGGGCGGCGTGGTCGACGACACCCTGGTCTTCCTGTCAATCGGCGCCGACGGCATCGTCACCATCGTGGCGCACCGCTCCGAAATGGGCCAGGGCATCCGCACCAGCCTGCCCATGGTGGCGGCCGACGAACTGGGCGCCGACTGGGCGCAGGTGCGCGTGCAGCAGGCGCCCGCCGACGAAGCGCGCTACGGCAGCCAGGATACGGACGGTTCGCGCAGCATGCGCCACTCGTTCCGCGCCATGCGCCACGTGGGCGCCACGGCGCGCCTGATGCTGGAAACGGCGGCCGCCGTGCGCTGGGACGTGCCCGTGACCGAGGTGAAAGCCGTCAATCACGCGGTCGTGCATGCGGCCAGCGGACGCTCGCTGTCCTTCGGGGCGCTGGCCGAAGACGCGGCCAAATTGCCCGTGCCGCCACGCGCGCGCATCAGCCTGAAAACGGCGGGCGAGCTGCGCTACATCGGGCAAACCAGCACGCGCGGCATCGACCTGCACGACATCGTCACGGGCAACACCCACTTCGGCATCGACACGCGCCTCGATGGCATGGCGTATGCCGTCATCGCCCGTCCGCCCGTCTTCGGCGGCAAGCTGAAAAGCGTGGACAAGACGGCGGCCCTGAAAGTGCCGGGCGTGCTTCGCATCGTCGAACTGGCGGGCAGCCCGCCGCCGGCCATGTTCAATCCCCTGGGCGGCGTGGCCGTCATCGCCAGCAACACCTGGGCCGCCATCAAGGGCCGCGAAGCGCTGGTGCTGGAATGGGACGACGGTCCGAACGGCGCCTACGATTCGAAAGCCTTCCGCAAGACGCTGGAAGCGGCCGTGCGCCAGCCGGCCAGCCCGGCGCGCGACCAGGGCAAGACGGTGGCGACGCTGGCCGCGGCTCCCGCCGCGCGGAAATTCAGCGCCGAATACTATCTGCCCCACCTGGCCCACGCCACCATGGAGCCGCCCGCCGCCACCGTGCGCATCGCCAACGGCAAGGCCGAAGTGTGGGCCTGCGTGCAGGCGCCGCAGGCGACACGCAGCAACGTGGCCAAGGCCCTGGGCCTGACGTATGACGACGTGACCGTCCACGTGACCCTGCTCGGCGGCGGCTTCGGGCGCAAATCGAAACCCGACTTCGCCGTCGAGGCGGCACTGCTGTCGAAAGCCATGGATGGCGCGCCCGTCAAGCTGACGTGGACGCGCGACGACGACCTGCAGCACGACTACCTGCACACGGTATCGGTCGAACGGCTGGAAGCGTCGCTCGATGCGAAAGGCATGCCGACGGCCTGGCTGCACCGCACGGCCGCGCCCACCATCACGTCGACCTTCGCCGCCGGCGCGAACAAGCAGGCGCCGTTCGAACTGGGCATGTCGGCCATCAACGTGCCGTTCGCCATTGCGAACATCCGCGTCGAAGTGCCGGAAGTGCCGGCCCACACGCGCATCGGCTGGTTCCGTTCCGTGTCGAACATCCCGCACGCGTTTGCCATCCAGTCGTTCACGGCCGAACTGGCGCATGCGGCGAAGAAGGACCACCGCGACTACCTGCTGGCGCTCCTGGGCCCCGCGCGCAGGATCAACCCGGCCGACCTGCCCGACGGCTGGAACTATGGCGAAGATCCGGCGAAGTATCCGGTCAATATCGGCCGCATGCGCCACGTGATCGAGCTGGCGACGGCCAAGGCGGGCTGGGGCCGCAAGCTGCCCAAGGGACGGGGGCTGGGTCTGGCCGTGTCCTACAGTTTCGTCACCTATGTGGCGGCCGTGATCGAAGTGGAGATCAATGCGGCCGGCGAAGTCATCGTGCCCAGGGTCGACATCGCCATGGATTGCGGCCCGCAGATCAACCCGGACCGCGTGCGCTCGCAGATCGAGGGCGCCTGCATCATGGGCCTGTCCCTGGCCATGAGCGGCGAAATCAGCTTTAAAAATGGCCGGGTCGAGCAAAGCAATTTCCACGACTACGCCGTGCTGCGCGCCGCCGACGCGCCGCGCGTGATCCACACGCACCTGGTGCCGGGCACCCTGGACATGGAGCTGGGCGGCGTGGGCGAGCCGGCCACGCCGCCCATCGCGCCCGCCCTGTGCAACGCCATCTTCGCCGCCACGGGCAAGCGCATCCGCGCCCTGCCCGTGGGCATGCAACTGGCGAAGAAAGGCTAGCCGCGCCGCGCCGCCGGCAACTGCAGCAGCAACGCTGCGGCGGCGACCAGGGCGGCGCCGGCCGCCAGCAGCCACATGGGCCAGTCCAGCAGGAGCAGCACCCCGCCCGTGGCGGCGCCGATGGCGCTGCCCAGGTACAGCGCCGATTCGTTGAGGGCGATGGCCAGGTTGCCGTCGCCCTGGCGCGCACGCACGGCCAGCAGTTGCTGGTTTTGCGGCACTTGCAGGGCCCAGCCAGCCGCGCCCCACAGCACGATAGGCGCGAGCATCAGCCAGGCCGACCAGCCGGCCGCCAGCGGCAGCGCGCCCAAGGCCAGCGCCAGCAGCAGCAAGATGAGCCAGGTCAGTTTCGGCGCCGCCACCTTGTCCGCCCATGGCCCGACCAGCACGCTGCCAACGATCCCCCCCACGCCCCACGCCCACAGGAAGGGCGTCGCGGAGATCGCCAAGCCCTGCGCCGACCACGCCAGCAGCGGCGCGATGAAGGTGTACATGCCCAGGCTGGCGACGGCCGCCAGCAGCGACACGAGCAGGATGGCCAGCACCTGCCCGTCGGCCAGCAAGGCCAGCTTGCGGCGCAGCGAGATGGCCGGCGCGGACGATGCGGCAGGCAGCGCGGGCAGCTTCCACAGCAAGCCCGCCAGCGCCAGCGCACCGAGAAGCGCCACCAGCCACAGGGCCGCCGTCCAGCCCAGCTGCTGCGCCAGCAGCAAACTCAAGGGTACGCCCAGCACCGTGCCGCCCGCCATGCCACCCATGATCGCGCCGATGGCCTTGCCCCGCTGCTGCGGCGCCGACACGCCGGCCGCCGCCGCGATGCCCAGCGCCAGGTACACGCCCGCACCGATGCCGGCGATGGCGCGCCATGCCAGCAAACCGCTGAAACCGGGCGCCAGCGCGCTGGCCCCGTTCGCCAGCACGAACACGCCCAGGGCGACCAAAAGGCCGGAGCGCTGCGCGCGCGCCGGCAGCAAGGCCACCATCAGCGGCGAGCCGAGGCCATAGGCCAGCGTAAACGCCGTCACCAGTTGCGCCGCCATCGCCAGGGAAACGGAAAACGCGCCGGCGATCATCGGCATCAAGCCTGCCGTCACATACGACGCCATGCCCAGCGCAAACGCGCCCACGGCGATCAGGTAGACGGTGGCGGGCAGCACGGCGGCGGAAGTGCCAGTACTGGCGTGAGAAGAATGGTCGGACATGGGCAAGCCTTCGGGAAGAAAGCAGGCATTCTGGAATACAATATAAACAATTACAATTTAACTGTTTATGCTATTACTGATAGCAACAGGCTTACCTGAAAGGCAGCACCATGCGCACTTTGGCCCGCACCCGCCACGAACTGGCCGCCTACCTGCAGGCGCGCCGCGCACGCCTGTCGCCGGAAGACGTGGGCTTGCCCGGCGGCGGGCGGCGCAGGACGCCCGGCTTGCGCCGCGAAGAAGTGGCGGCGCTGGCCGGCGTGGGGCTGACCTGGTACACCTGGCTGGAACAGGGGCGCGACATCGGCGTCTCCAGCGCCTTTCTCGACAAGCTGGCCGAAGTGCTGAAACTGGACGCGGGCGAACGCCGCCACCTGTTCCTGCTCGCGCATGCGCGTCCGCCGGCCGAAGAAGGCAAGACGTTTTGCGTGGTGCCGCCGCTGGTGCGCCGCCTGATGCACGAACTGGCGCATCCCGCGTATGTGCTCAACCTGCGCTGGGACGTGCTGGCGTTCAATGCGGGCGCGGACGCCTTGTTCGGCTTCGGCGCACATGTGCCAGCGCGGCGCAATCTGCTGTGGCTCTTGTTTACCGATCCGCTGCTGCGCTCACGCTTCATCGGCTGGGAAGAGCAGGCGCCGCTGATGCTGTCGAGCTTTCGCCGCGACTATGCGCGCGCCACGCAGGAAGCGGACATCCATGCGCTGGTGGACGAACTGGAAAAAGTCTCGCCCGAATTCAAGCTGTGGTGGCGCCGCCACGACGTGCATGCGCCATGTGCCGGCGTGCGCTGCCTGGACGTCGGCGGCGAAGGCATCGCGTATGAGCACACCTCGCTGACCATCGATGCGGACCGCCACCTGCGGCTGGTCGTGTATGCGCGCCAGGCGCCAGAGTAAACATTGCCGCACAACGAAAAAACCGCTGACCCTCTTGCGAGGAATCAGCGGCTTCGAATTGGTTGCGGGGACAGGATTTGAACCTGTGACCTTCGGGTTATGAGCCCGACGAGCTGCCAGACTGCTCCACCCCGCAGCAGAATTATATACCAGATTGTTGCGAAGCGTAAAGGGCAAGATTTGACAATTGCATGCGCGTCCCGCCTCGCGGCGATTGCCGATGGGCAAATGATGGGGTGCGCCAGGCGGAAATGAAAAAAGCCGCCGATCTTTTGCAAGAATCAGCGGCTTTCCGGTATTGGTTGCGGGGACAGGATTTGAACCTGTGACCTTCGGGTTATGAGCCCGACGAGCTGCCAGACTGCTCCACCCCGCACAAGAATTATAAGGGCAAACGGGTGGCTTAGGCAATAGCTATCTCAACTTAGACCGCAATAGAGCCATTTTATTAAAAATGCGTTCCAAAGTGCGTCACGCAGCTTCGCCAATTGCCGGTTGGCATTGTGTCCGCCCGTCACGCCACGCCGCACGCAATCGGTGTACAGTAAGCGTTACACTAGACATCATTCTTTTCCTAAGCCCGCCCATGAAATTCTGCTCCGAATGCGCCCATCCTGTCAGCCTGTCCATCCCGGAAGGCGACAACCGCCCGCGCTATGTCTGCGCCAACTGCGACGCCATCCATTACCAGAACCCGAAAATGGTGGTCGGCTCGATTCCCGTCTGGGAAGAGGATGGCCAGTTGCAGGTCTTGCTGTGCAAGCGGGCCATCGAACCGCGCCTGGGCTACTGGACCCTGCCGGCCGGCTTCATGGAAAACGATGAAACGACGTCGGATGCGGCCGAGCGCGAAACGGTGGAGGAAGCGGGCGCCAATATCGAACTGGGGCCCCTGTTCTCGCTGCTGAACGTGCAGCGCGTGCACCAGGTGCACCTGTTCTACCTGGCGCGCCTGCGCGACCTCGATTTCGCACCGGGCATCGAAAGCCTGGACGTGCAGCTGTTTACGGAAGCGCAGATTCCCTGGGATGACCTGGCCTTCCCCACCATCCGCGCCACCCTGGAACTGTTCTTTGCCGACCGCGTGAAAATCCGCGAAGGCGGCAGCTACGGCGTCCATACGGGCGACATCACGCGCCCGATGGCACGCACGGATGCAGAATAAGCTCCCCTCACCTGCCACCTTTGACGCCGCATGATTCCCTGGCTCGACATCCACACCCCGTTCCCCGACGTCTCGCGCGCCCTGACCGACGAGGCGCCCGGCCTGCTGGCGGCCGGTGCCGACCTGTCGCCCGCGCGCCTGCTCGACGCCTACCGGCGCGGCATCTTCCCCTGGTTTTCCGAAGGCCAGCCTATTTTGTGGTGGAGCACCGATCCGCGCATGGTGCTGATGACGGAGCATTTCAAGGTCTCCGACAGCCTGGCCAAGGCGATCCGCAAGGTCGAACGCAGCGCCGCCACGGACGGGCGCTGGCAGCTGCGCTTCGACGGCGATTTCGACGCCGTCATGCGCGCCTGCGCCGCGCCGCGCAAGGATGGCCCGGGAACGTGGATTTCCGACGAAATCATCGCCGGTTACACGGGCTTGCACAAGCTGGGCTACGCGCACTCGTCGGAACTGTGGCTGGACGGGGAACTGGTGGGCGGCGCGTATGGCGTGTCGATCGGGCGCATGTTCTATGGCGAATCGATGTTCGCGCGCGTGACGGATGGCTCGAAGATCGCACTGGCGCACCTCGTGCGCTTTTTGCAGGCGCGCGGCGTGACCATGATTGACTGCCAGCAAGAAACAAGGCACCTGGCGTCGCTGGGCGCGGCGCCCATTTCGCGCGCGCGCTTCCTGGCCCACGTGCGCGTTGCCATTGAAGCAGCGCAAATCACGGATTGGCAGGCTGCACCGCCGGCATAAAAAAGCTATGATATCTCCACGCAGACTTCCATTGCCGCGGACAGACCAGACAGGATCAGCATGACGCACCTGAACGAACTACCGTTTGCCACCCTGCAGTTCTACACGACGGCGCCCTACCCGTGCAGCTACCTGGACGACCGCCAGGCCCGCTCGCAGGTGGCCACGCCCTCGCACCTGATCAACAGCGACGTGTATTCGGAACTGGTGCGCAACGGCTTTCGCCGCAGCGGCATTTTTACTTACCGCCCGTATTGCGATGGCTGCCAGGCCTGCATACCCGTGCGCGTCGTGACGGGCGAGTTCACCCCGAACCGCAACCAGCGCCGCGCCTGGAGCCGCCACGCCGACCTGCAGGCGGGCGTGGCCACCCTGTCCTTCCTCGACGAGCACTACGAGCTGTACCTGCGCTACCAGAGCACGCGCCACGCGGGCGGCGGCATGGATCAGGACAGCCGCGACCAGTATGCGCAATTCCTGCTGCAAAGCCGGGTCAACACGCGCCTGGTGGAATTCCGCGATGCCGAGGGCATCCTGCGCATGGTCAGCATCATCGACGTGCTGGCCGACGGCCTGTCGTCCGTCTACACCTTTTTCGATCCGGACGTGCCGGGCGCCTCGTACGGCACCTACAACGTGCTGTGGCAAATCGCCCAGGCGCGCGAACTGGGCCTGCCCTACATCTACCTGGGCTACTGGATAAAGCAAAGCCCGAAGATGGCGTACAAGATCAACTTCAAACCCTTGGAAGCCCGCATCAAGGGGCAGTGGGTCATCCTGTAAAAAAAGGGGCTTGCGCCCCTTTTTTCATGCCTGCCGTACCGGCTTACCTGCTCTTGTCCGGAAACGCAGGACGCTTGGGCTGCACGGGCGGATTCTTCGCCAGTTCGGCCTGGATCACCTCGATCGCCTTTTCCAGCTGCGGATCGCGCCCGGCGATGACGTCGGCCGGCGTTTGCTCGACGTCGATATCGGGCGGCACGCCTTCGTTTTCCACGCCCCAGCCATTCTCGCGCGTCCAGAACGCCAGATTCGGCGCCGTGATGAAGCCGCCGTCCATCAGCACGGGGAAGCCCAGCACCCCCACCAGGCCGCCCCACGTCGCCTTGCCGATCAGCGGACCCATGTTGTTTTTGCGGAACATCCACGGCAGCAGGTCGCCGCCCGAACCGGCCGTCTCGTCGATCAGCATGGCGCGCGGCCCCTGGATCGACGCGGACGGCGTCTTCATGTCGGCGCCGTAGCGCATGGTCCACCAGGCGATTTCCTTCTTCTGCAGGATCTCGATGTAGTAATCGGCCACGCTGCCGCCGCCGTTGAAACGCTCGTCGACGATGATGGCCTGCTTGTCCGCCTGCGGGAAGAAATAGCGCTTGAAGTAGGTGTGGCCCAGCCCCGCCGTATTCGGCACGTACACATACGCCACCTTGCCGCCCGTGGCCGCATTGACCTTGCGCATATTGCCTTCGATCCAGTCGCGGTTGCGCAAGGCATCCTCGGTCGGGACGGGCACCACGGTGATCGTGCGCGCGCCCTTGCCGTCGGCCGACGGTCCCACGGTCAGGTCGATGGCCTTGCCGGCCGTGTTCTCGAAGGCGCTGTAGATATTCGTCGGCGGCAGCAAAGGACGGCTGTCGACGGCCAGCAGGTATTCGCCCGCCTTGACGTTCAGGCCCGGCTCCGTCAGCGGCGCGCGCAGGGCCGGATTCCAGTTCAAGCCGCCATACACCTTCTTGAAGCGGTAATGGCCGTCGCGCACTTCATAATCGGCGCCCAGCAAGCCCCCCGGCACTTTCTTTGCCTCAATAAAGTCGTCGCCGCCGCCGCCCCGGTGGTGGCCCACGGCCAGTTCGCTGCACATCCACTGTATCAACCGGTTCAAGTCCGCGCGGCTGGACAGCTCGGGCAGGAACACGGCGTACTTGTCGCGCATGGCCTTCCAGTCCACGCCATGCATGCCCGGGTCATAAAAGTAATCGCGGTTGATGCGCCATACCTCGTTGAAAATCTGCGTCCATTCGGCGCGCGGATCGGCCTTCACTTCGATGGCGTCGACCTTGATCTTGCCCTCGCCCGGCGCCAGCAGCTTGCCCGTGGCCGACCCCATGGCCCAATTGTCCTTCTGGCGGTACAGCAGCTTCTTGCCATCGGCCGAGACTTCGAAATCATCGGCTTCCGCCACCACGGTTTCCGCCTTGCGCTCCTTCAGATCGAAGCGCTGCACGGCCTTCTTGCCGTCGCTTTCGCGCAGCAAAAAGATTTGCCCCGCAGCGCCAGCCGTCAAATTGGAGAACTGCGCGGCCGGCAGCGGCAAGTCGACGATGCGCGTGGCGATGCCGTCGAAATCGATGTGGATCGGCGCCACGGGAGCGACCGTGACTTTCGGGTCGTCGCGCCCCGTCTTCGGATCGACCTTCGGCTCGCTCTTCGCTTCCGCTTCCCCCTTCACCGTGTCTTTTTTACTCTCCGCGCCGGCCGCCTTTTCCTCGTCGCTTTCCTTGATCAGGGGCGACGGCAGGTCGCGCCGCAGCACGGCCATCCACACGGTGCGCGTCACCAGGTTGTCTTCGTTCTGCTGCGAGAACCAGTTGTTGCTGGGGCCAGCATTCGTCGAAGCGAAGAAGTACAGGTATTTGCCGCTCTTGTCGAACACGGGCTGGGCCACGTCGGACAAGCCGTCGGTCACGGGCATCGACTTGTTCTGCTCGACGGAATAGATGTAGGCGCTGCGCGTGTAGGTGGGTGAATTGAGCGTATAGGCCAGCCAGCGCGAATCGGGCGCCCACGAGGCGCGCATGCTCTTGTCGACGCCATACATGGGCTCCGTGGCGATTTTTTGCACCTTGCCGTTGCCGACATCGATCACGTACATGCTCCAGCCATTGTCGGCAAACGCGATCTTCCGGCTGTCGGGCGACCAGACGGCGTTGTCATAGAAACCGCTGCCATTGAGCTTGAGCTTTTTCACGGCGCCCTTGCCGTCCTGCGAGCGCACATGCAGTTCATATTCTCCCGACTCGTCCGAGAAATACGCGACCGAGCGGCCATCGGGCGACCAGATCGGCGTGCGCTCGTGGGCGCCGGCCGTCTGCGTCAGGTTGCGCACGTCGCCCTTGTCGGCGGGGATGGTGACGATCTCGCCCCGGTATTCGAAGGCGATGCGCGCGCCCGACGGCGAAATCGACGCGTCGCGGATGTATTTCGCGTTCTTGACCCAGCGGGGGCGCGCCTGCCCCAGGTCGCTGGCCACGGCGATGGCCAGCTTGTGCGCCTGGCCGCTGGCGATGTCGAGCGAGTGGAGATAACCGGCCTGCTCGTAGACGATGGTGCCGTTCGCGGCCGACGCGTTCAGCACGGGGAAATCCTTGTGCTGCGTCAACTGGCGCACGGCTTTCGTCTTGACGTCGTAGGCAAACAGGTTGAATTCGCCGTTGCGGTCCGAGCGGAAGTACACGGTATCCTTGATCCACATGGGATCGACGTCGTTCGAGCGCGTCGTCGGCTGGGGGATTTTTTCAATCGATTTATCGCTGGATGAAAACAGCCACAGCCAGGAATTGGTGCCGCCCCGGTAGCGCTTCCACTGCTTGAAGGCGGGCGCCAGCGGGTTGTACGCGATGCGCTTGCCGTCGGGCGAATACGTGGCGCGCGAGGCGTTGGGGATCTCCAGCTGGGTTTCCACGCCGCCCGCCACCGGCACCGTGAACAGCTTCTGGAAGCGGTTGTTGAAGGCGGCGCGGGGCGAGGTGAACATCACGGACTGGCCATCGGGGGTGAACGATTGCGCCAGATCAACACCCGGGTGGAAGGTCAGGCGGCGCGGCACGCCGCCGGCGGCCGCGATCACATACACGTCGACATTGCCGTCGATGTTCGCGCTATACGCGATCAGGCTGCCGTCGGGCGAAAACACGGGATTCGACTTGTCGCCCAGGTCCGAGGTGAGGCGCCGCGCGCCGCCGCCGTCCAGGTTCGACAGCCATACGTCGCCCGCATAGATGAAGGCGATGTGGCGGCTGGAGACGGCCGGTTCGCTCAGCATGCGGGTGTCTTGCGTATTGGGCAGGGCCAGGGCCGGGTGGCTCAGCAGCAGTGCGCTGGCGGCCGCGATGGCGGTCAGGATGCGTGTCTTTTTCAATCGATGTCTCGCTTATGAAGTCAACAGAACAGAGAAGAAACAGGAAAGTCCACGGCCGAATGCGAATTATCAATGGATCAATATTGCATTTGACCAACAAGAACTATACACCCGGCAGCCGCGTGGAACACGGTAAAATACGCCACTTATTTCGCGCGCCGCCAGCCCTTCCCGGCAGCCCGCATACCTACTCAAAGCGCCCCATGTCTGAAAAATTCCTGTACTCCCTCGCCCGCCCCTTGCTGTTTTCGATGGATGCCGAAGCGGCCCACCATCTCACTCTGCCCGCCCTGAAACGCGCCAGCGCGCTGGGCCTGACGAAGCTGGCCGGCAAACCGGCGGCGGACCCGCGCACGGTGATGGGCATCACCTTCCCGAACCCGGTCGGCCTGGCCGCCGGCCTGGACAAGGACGGCGCCTACATCGACGCGCTGGCCGACCTGGGTTTTGGCTCCATCGAAGTGGGTACCGTCACGCCGCGCGCGCAGGCGGGCAATCCGAAACCGCGCATGTTCCGCCTGCCGCAGGCGCAGGGCATCATCAACCGCATGGGCTTTAACAATGGCGGCGTGGATGCGTTTGTCGCCAACGTGCAGGCGTCGAAGTTCTACCAGAACCGCGCCGGCGTGCTGGGCCTGAACATCGGCAAGAACGCCGACACGCCCATCGAGCGCGCGGCCGACGACTACCTGCTGTGCCTGGAAAAAGTCTACCCCTACGCCAGCTATGTGACGGTGAACATCTCCTCGCCGAACACCAAGAATTTGCGCCAGCTGCAGGGCGCGTCGGAACTCGACGCCCTGCTGTCGCAGCTCAAAGATGCCCAGGCGCGCCTGGCGGACAAGCACAAACGCTACGTGCCGCTAGCCCTGAAAATCGCGCCGGACATGGATGGCGAACAGGTGAAAAGCATCGCCGAGTCGCTCACGCGCCACCAGATCGACGGCGTCATCGCCACCAACACGACCCTGTCGCGCAGCGCCGTCGAAGGCATGCCGCACGGCGCGGAAGCGGGCGGCCTGTCGGGCGCGCCCGTGTTCGAGCTGTCGAACAATGTCATCCGCCTGCTGAAGGCGGAACTGGGCGACGCGCTGCCCATCATCGGCGTGGGCGGCATCATGCAGGGCAGCGACGCCGTGGCCAAGTTCGAGGCGGGCGCGCAGCTGGTGCAGCTGTACAGCGGCCTGATTTACGCCGGCCCCGCGCTGATCAAGGATTGCGCGCGCGCGCTGCACGGCAAGCAGGCCCGCTAAGGACAGCGCATGGAAAAGATCACGCTGGGTACCAGCAGCCTGGAAGTCAGCAGGATCTGCCTGGGCACGATGACCTTCGGCGAACAGAACACGGAAGCCGAAGCGCACAGCCAGCTCGATTACGCGCTGGAACGGGGCATCAACTTCATCGACACGGCCGAGATGTATCCGGTGATGGCCAGCGCGCAAACGCAGGGCAGCACCGAGCGCCATATCGGCAGCTGGCTGAAGAAAAGCGGCAAGCGCGGCAGCATCGTGCTGGCCAGCAAGGTGGCCGGGCCGAATTCGCGCATGCACTGGATACGCAAGGGCAAGACGGACCACGACGCGGTCAACATCCGCGCCGCCGTCGAAGACAGCTTGCGCCGGCTGCAGACGGAGCACATTGACCTGTATCAATTGCACTGGCCCAGCCGCAACCTGCCCATCTTCGGTGCCAGCGTGTACAACCCGCGCAAGGAGCACGCTTGCGTCGCCATCGAAGACACGCTGGCCGTGCTGGGCAAGCTGGTCGAGGAAGGCAAGATCGGCCACATCGGCGTGTCGAACGAATCGTCGTGGGGCGTGTGCGAATACATCAAGCAGGCGGAACTGAAGGGCTTGCCGCGCATCGCCTCCATCCAGAACCTGTACAACCTGACGGCGCGCCATTTCGAGACGAGTTTGCTCGACGAAACCTGCCACCGGGAAAATGTCAGCTTGCTGGCCTACAGCCCGCTGGCGTTCGGCCAGCTGACGGCGAAATACCTCGACGATCCGCAAGCCAAGGGCCGCCTGACGCGCTTTCCGGCCGGCTGGAGCCCCCGCTACGTGCGCCCCGCCACCATCGCGGCCGCCGGCCAGTATGCGGCGCTGGCCCGCGCGCACGGCTTGACGCCGGCGCAGCTGGCGCTGGCCTGGTGCTACACGCGCTGGTTCGTGGCCTCCACCATCATCGGCGCCACCAGCGTGGAGCAGTTGCAGCAAAATATCGACGCCCATCAAGTCACCCTGTCACCGGAACTGGTGGCGGCCGTCGACGCCATCCACGCCAGTGCGCCCAATCCGGGGCAGTAAACGCCCTGCGTCTGGCGGCGCATGCCGCCGCCAGGCTCCCCCCTCTCCTCGCAGATAGTCGTTTTTATACAACAGCTGGCAATTTACTGCTGTGCAGCATTGCGGCCTTGCCTTGCCCGGCCGTATGCTGGAAACGAGGCCATATGCGCTACTCGCGCCATGTTGACGTGTTTCAGATATTTATTGCATATCGATAGACAGAACGATTCGTAAGCACGCCACGTGCCCACTGTTAATCTGATTTCATCGTCGGACCGCCATGGTCCGCGTAACCACCAACCGAAGAGATATCGTCGATGAGTTCAAGCAACGCCCGCTCCCAGCTTCCCGCCCTGCCCGTGAAAACCGTTATCGCCGCCAGCCTGATCGCCTGCTTCAGCCTGCCCATGCAGGCGCAAGCGCAGCAAGAGCTGCCGGCCGAAGGCGAATTGCAATCGGTGGTTGTCACCGGCACCTTCGCCAAGAACCGCCGCACCATCGATTCCGAATCGCCGATCGACATCCTCACCTCGCGCGACCTGCAAAGCACGGGCTCGGCCGAACTGGCCACCGTGCTGGCGCGCCTGCTGCCATCGATGAACTTCCCCCGTCCGACGGGTGCCGATGGCAGCGACGCCGTGCGCCCTGCCCAGCTGCGCGGCCTGTCGCCCGACCAGACCCTGGTGCTGGTGAACGGCAAGCGCCGCTACACTTCGGCCGTCGTCAACGTCAACGGCACCCTGGGCCGCGGCTCGGCGCCTGTCGATCTGAACGCCATCCCCCTGGCCGCCATCGACCACGTGGAAGTGCTGCGCGATGGCGCGGCGGCCCAGTACGGTTCCGATGCGATTGCCGGCGTGATCAACATCATCCTGAAAAAAGGCGCGGCCGGCGGCGACATCGAAGTGGGCTATGGCCAGACGCAGGAGCGCGACGGCAAGCAGAAATCCATCAAGGGTTCGGCCGGCTTCGCCCTGGGCGAGGACGGCTGGGTGCGCGTCTCGGCGGAAGTGGCCGATCGCGGTCCCACCAACCGCGCCGGCCGCGATTTCAGCAACCCGCTGGAACCGCGCTACGGCAAGGTCAACCTGCGCTACGGCGATGCCGAGAGCAAGCCGGCTACCGTCTTCATCAACAGCGAATACCATCTCGGCGACAACCTGGACTGGTATGCCTTCGGCGGCTACGGCCAGCGCGACACCTCGGCCGGCGCCACCTGGCGCGCAGGCCTGGTGAAGGACAAAAATGGACAATACGTCACGCGCTCGTCGATCTTCCCCGAAGGCTTCCTGCCGATCCAGAACAGCACCCTGACCGACCAGTCGCTGGTGACAGGCTTGCGCGGCGAGGCGGCCGGCTGGCGCTGGGATGCCAGCCTGAATTACGGCAGCAACAAGTTCAAGCTGGATCTCGACAATACCGTCAATTTCGACCTGGCTGCAGCCAGTCCCACGCACTTCTATGTGGGCTCGCTGAAAAATGAGCAGACCGTCCTGAATCTCGACGCGGCGCGCGAATTTCCCGTCGCTTACTTTACGGGGCCGCTGACGGTGGCCGTGGGCGCCGAAGCGCGCCATGAAAAATACACGATCGGCGCTGGCGAGCAAGCATCGTATACCGGTACCGGTTCGCAGGGCTTTGCCGGCTTCCGTCCCGAAAACGCGGGTAGCCACAGCCGCCACAATGAATCGATCTACGTCAACCTGGAAGCGGAAGCGACGAAAAAACTGTCCGGCGGCGTGGCCCTGCGCCATGAGCGCTACAGCGATTTCGGCAGCACCACCTCGGCCAAAGGTTCGGCCCGCTATGCCTTCACGGACGCCCTGTCCCTGCGCGGCACCGTGTCGAGCGGCTTCCGCGCACCGTCGCTGGCGCAGCAGTACTACACCATCACCACCACCAACTTCCAGGTCATCAATGGCACGAATACGGCCATCGAAACGGGCACCTTTGCCGTCAACACGCCGCAGGCGCGCGCCTTGGGCGCACAGGACCTGAAAGCGGAGAAAGCCCGCAACTACAGCCTGGGCCTGCAATTCCAGCCCACGCGCAACTTCACGACGACGATCGACGCCTACCGCATCGACATCGATGACCGCATCCTGTTCTCTGCCAACCTGCTCCTGAGCGAGGCGTTGAAAAAAACCCTCGCCGCGCAGGGCACGCCGGTGGGCGCAGGACGCTATTTCACCAACGCCGTCGATACGCGCACGGAAGGCGTGGACATCGTCAGCACCTACCGCATCGACTTGCAGGACAAGGACCGCCTGGACTTGACCGTGGCCTACAATCACAACAAGACCTCGGTACAGAAACTGGCGGACAATCCGGCCATCCTGACGGCCAACAACCTGAAACTGATCGACCGCCAGACCATCCAGCGCGCCACCGTCGGTTCGCCAAAGGACAAGTTCAGCCTGGCCGCCGACTACAGCGTCGGCATCTGGAATGCGCACGGCGTCGTAACGCGCTACGGCAGTTTCATCGTGCCGCAAAACAATGCCCTGCAAGACCAGCATTACGATCCGCAATGGGTGCTGGACGTGTCCGGTTCCGTGAAACTGGGCAAGAACTGGCGTCTGGTGGCTGGTATCGACAACGTCACCAACCGCTATCCTGACCAGGTCACCAGCGTGGGCAACTTCAACAATGGCGGCACCCAGCCGTACAGCGGCTTCGCGCCGAACGGCTTCAACGGCCGCTATTACTACGCCAAGGCCGGCTATAGCTGGTAAATGGCGCTCTGCCATGCAAAAAGCCTGGAACGCATCGCGTTTCCAGGCTTTTTTTTCATGCGTCAGCGCATGCGCCCGCAGGCGCTGCAGGCTCAGGCGCGGCGGCGGCGCGCGACAAATCCGACCAGGCCCAAGCCCAGCATCAGCATGCCGTAGGTCGCTGGCTCAGGCACTGCCGATACCGAATTGAACGCGCGGAAATTGCTCAGGCCACGCGGCAGGTTGGCAATGGTGACAACCGTATTGGCGGCCAGCGGCGTGTCCCAGTGGAACAACAGTTCGCCACGGCCATAATGCACGGCCAGGTAGTCGAAGCTGGAGTTGACGGTGAACGAACCAGAGTTGCTGCTGGCCAAGTCGCCCTGGGCGGCAAAGACCAAGGAGCCGGTACCGCTGGACGGCAGGCCAAACGTGCTGCTGACCAAACTCTGGATGGCGGCCGCGCTTTGCGCGCCGGGCGGGTTGGCGCCGTCATAGACCCAGACCGAGTCCGCTGCCACGCTGCCATAGGTGACGGTCTTGCCGCCCACCGAGAAGCCCGTCATGGCAGGATCGGTGATTTCCACCCAGCTCGCCGCCTGGGCCAATGGCGCCAGGCAAGCCGCAGCGGTCAGGCAAAGACCCAGCAACGCACGTTTGGTCGTGTTCATATATTCCCCTGATATAAATATTTCAATAATTGCAATATTAATTATTTTTCTATCACTTTCACATCGCAGAGCAAAAGATATCATTCAGGAAATCGAAATGCAATAAAAGAAACAATTTTTACCATTGGCATTTTCAATTGGCCTTATCAATTTATGGCCGGTGCCAGCTATCGCGGGGCATGCCGCCATGTCCGGGCGCCGCTCCTGGCAGCAGGATTGTTGTAGATCGGCACATGCCAGATAGCGGTGTAGCCCTGCGGCAACGGCAAGCCGGCAGGTAGGCGTGGTCATCCTGGCACGCAATCGGCTACCATGGGTCTTACTCTTTTTGATCACGGATAAGCAACCATGCCCAGCTGGCACCTGGCCGACGCCGCCGAACTGGCGGCGCGCCATCCCTACACCTTCTACAAATCGCCGCCCGAGGCCATCGCCCAGGTGCGCCCCGGCGAGGTGGTCAAGCTGATCTTCGCCTTCCACAGCGACGATCCGCAGGCGCCGGGCGCCGAGCGCATGTGGGTGCTGGTCGACACAGTTGAGCCGCACGGACACTTCACCGGCAAGCTCGACAACACGCCAGGCTACATCCGTGATCTGCAAGCCAAAGACCCCGTCGCCTTCGCGGCACGCCACATCATCAATACGCAGCACGACGATGACGATAACCTCGTCAACCTCTACGCGGGCCTGTGCTTCGTGACGAAAAAAGTGCTGGAAGACGGCGCGCCCGTCGGCTATCTGTACCGCGAGGAACCGGACAACGACGACGACAGCGGCTGGCGCTTCACGGCCAACGATGAAAGCGACGACTACATCAACGACAGCGCCAACGTGGCCCTCGTGTCGCTGGGCGCCGTGCTCGGCGTGGATGACCGCTTCATTGCGCTGCTCGACGCGCCCGCCGGGTCGGCGTTCGCCTTCGACCACAACACGCAACAATTCATGGCGGTGGACGAATGACAATAGATGAATTGAAGGAATTTTGCGCGGCCCTGCCCGGCGCGCAAGCCTTGCTATACGGTGCGCCGTCGAACATCCTCGTGTATGAAGTGGCGGGGAAAAAATTTGCGTACTTTAAAACCAGCATGCCGGAACAGTGGCGCTTCAGCCTGCGCGCCAGCGCCGGGCGCTTTATCGAGCTGACGGACATGCCCGGCGTGAAACCGGCCCGCTACATGGGCCGCTTTCACTGGGTGACCATCGTCGACGTGGCGCGCTTCCCGGCCGATTACCTGACGGAACTGGTGCAGGATAGCTACGCGCGCGCCGTGGCCAGCCTGACACGCGCGCAAAGGGCGGCCATCGCCTAGAGGGCGTCCTCGCCCGCCATGGCGCGGTCGATGTCTTCGCGCGTCAGGTCCGGCGCCAGTTGCAGGATGAACTCGTAGGCGTAGGCGCGCAGGTAGGCGCCCCGTCGCACGGCCAGGCGCGTCGTGTTGGTGGCGAACAGATGCGACGCTTCCACGGCCCGCAGCCCTTTGTCGCGGCCATGGTCGAAGGCCATCGAGGCGACGATGCCCACGCCCAGGCCCAGCGCCACGTATTGCTTGATGACGTCGGAATCCATGGCCGTCAGGATGATATCGGTCGCCACGCCCGCCTTGGCAAAGGCGTCGTCGATATGCCCGCGCCCCGTGAAACCCTTGTCGTAGGTAATCAGCGGATATTTCGCCAGGTCTTCCAGGCGGATGGGCGAGTGCTCGAGCAGCGGATGGCCGTCGGGCACGACGATCAGATGGCTCCAGCGGTAGCACGGGAACGACACGAGGTCGGGGAACTGGCTCAAGCCTTCCGTGGCGATGCCGATATCGGTCTTGCCGGACAGCACCCATTCCGCGATGTGCTCGGGCGCGCTTTGTTGTAGCGCAATACGCACTTCGGGAAAAGCGGCGCGGAAGCTTTGCACCACTTTCGGCAGCGCATAGCGCGCCTGCGTGTGCGTGGCCGCCACGGACAAGGTCCCGCTCGTCTGGCCGCTGTATTCGAGGCTGGCCTGCTGCAGGTTTTCCGCCTCGATCAAGAGACGGTCGACGATCTTCAGGATACCCTTGCCCGGCTCCGTCAAGCCCGTCAAACGCTTGCCGTTGCGCTCGAAAATCACCACGCCCAGCTCGTCTTCGAGTTCGCGGATTTGCCGGCTCACGCCCGGTTGCGACGTGAACAGGGCGTTGGCCACTTCCGTCAGGTTATAGCCGCGGCGGGCCGCTTCGCGGATCGATCGCAATTGTTGAAAGTTCATGGCTATCCTGTATCAAGTTCGGGTGGGTTCAACAAATACATGGAGGCGTTTCGGGCGGACAACCAATGTCTCGCCTTCCTTCAGCTGCAGATGGGTAAAACGCTCGTTCGACATCACCGCTTCGATCAGTTCGCTGTTATCCACGCGCTGCAAGTCCAGCTGGGCCAGCGGGCCGATGGCATGCGCGCGGCTCAATTTCACGACGATGCCTTCCGCGCCCTGCGTGTAGCGGTCGATTTCCAGGTCGTGCGGCCGCACATAGGCCGTGCCCTTGCTGTCGCTCACGCCCGCGTAATCGGGCACCTCGAAACTGGCGTCGCCCGTGGCCATCACGCCGTCGTGCACGCGGCCGTGGAACAGGTTGACGTTGCCGAGGAAACCGTAGACGAACGGCGACGCGGGGTGGTTATAGACTTGCTCTGGGGAACCGAGCTGCTCGACCGTGCCCTTGTTCATCAGTACGACCTGGTCGGCCACTTCCAGCGCTTCTTCCTGGTCATGCGTAACGAAAATACTGGTGACGTGCAAGTCGTCATGCAGGCGGCGCAGCCAGCGGCGCAATTCCTTGCGCACCTTGGCATCCAGGGCGCCGAACGGCTCGTCCAGCAGCAGCACGCGGGGCTCGACGGCCAGCGCGCGCGCCAGGGCGATGCGCTGGCGTTGCCCGCCCGACAATTGCGGCGGATAGCGGTCGGCCAGCCAATCGAGCTGCACCAGCTCCAGCAAATCTTTTACTTTACGGCGGATCTGGTCTTCCGACGGGCGCTCGCTGCGCGACTTCACGCGCAAGCCGAAGGCCACGTTCTCGAACACGGTCATGTGCTTGAACAGGGCATAGTGTTGAAACACGAAACCGACCTGGCGCTCGCGCACATGGCGGTTCGACGCGTCTTCCGCGTCCAGCAGCACCTGGCCGCTGTCCGGATGTTCCAATCCAGCAATAATGCGCAGCAAGGTTGTCTTGCCGCAACCGGACGGGCCCAGCAAGGCCGTCAGTTCGCCGGCGGGAAAGTCCAGCGAGATATTGTCGAGGGCAACGAAATCGCCGAAGCGCTTGTGGATGTTTTTAACTGCGATGGTCATATCAGTGCTCCGTGGAACGTAAGGCGGAATCGTCGGCGTTGCTCTCGTTCAAACGCCACTCAATGAAAGCTTTCAAGGCCAGGGTCACCAGCGCCAGCAGGGCCAGCAGGGAGGCGACGGCAAACGCGGCGGCGAAGTTGTACTCGTTGTACAGAATCTCCACCTGCAGCGGCATGGTGTTGGTTTCGCCACGGATATGGCCGGACACGACGGACACGGCGCCGAACTCGCCCATGGCGCGGGCGTTACACAGGATCACGCCATACAGCAGACCCCACTTGATATTTGGCAAAGTCACGCGGCGGAAGGTATTCCAGCCCGAGGCGCCCAGCACGATGGCGGCCTCTTCCTCTTCGCTGCCCTGCGACTGCATCAGCGGGATCAATTCACGCGCCACGAACGGGAAGGTGATGAAGATGGTGGCCAGCACGATGCCGGGTACGGCGAACAAAATCTTGATGTCGTGCGCCTGCAGCCATGGGCCGAACCAGCCCTGGGCGCCAAACATCAGCACATAGATCAGGCCGGAAATCACGGGCGAGACGGAAAACGGCAAGTCGATCAGGGTCAGCAAGATGCTCTTGCCGCGGAATTCGAACTTGGCGATGCACCAGGAAGCGGCCACGCCGAACACCAGGTTCAGCGGCACGGCGATGGCGGCCGTGATCAGGGTCAATTTAATGGCGGAAATCGCGTCCGGATCGATGATGGCGGCGATATACGCTTCCCAGCCCTTCTTGAACGCTTCCGCGAACACGGCCACCAGGGGCACGATCAGGAACGCCGTCAGGAACAGCAAGGCGACGGTGATCAGGACCGTGCGTACCCACAGCGGTTCCAGCACGACGGGGCCGACATTCGGCTCGAAGCGGCGCACTGCCGGGCGCGCATTGTCCACGCCAGCGACGCTAGTCGTATTCGTACTCATGATTTCTTCGCCTTTCCGCGCGTCCATGCTTGCAGCAGGTTAATCGTCAACAACAGCAGGAAAGACACCACCAGCATCACCACGGCGATGGCCGTGGCGCCTGCGTAATCGTATTGTTCCAATTTGGTAATAATGAACAGCGGCGTGATTTCCGACACCATCGGCATGTTGCCGGCGATAAAGATCACGGAACCGTACTCGCCCGTGGCGCGGGCAAACGCCAGCGCAAAGCCCGTCAGCAAGGATGGCAGGATCGTGGGGAAGATGACGCGGATAAACGTTTGCAGCGAATTGGCGCCCAGGCTGGCGGCCGCTTCTTCCAGTTCCTTTTCCGCGTCTTCCAGCACCGGTTGCACGGTACGCACGACAAAGGGCAAGCCGATGAAGGTCAGCGCCACCACCACGCCCAGCGGCGTGAACGCCACCTTGATGCCCAGCACGCCTTCGATGAACTGGCCGAACCAGCCGTTCGACGAATACAAGGCCGTCAGGGTGATGCCGGCCACGGCCGTCGGCAAGGCAAACGGCAAGTCGACCAGCGCGTCGATGATGCGCTTGCCGGGGAATTTGTAACGCACCAGCACCCAGGCCAGGATGCCGCCAAACACCACGTTCAACAGGGCGGCGATCAGCGAAGCGCCAAACGTCAGGCGGTACGACGCCATCACGCGGTCGGACGTGACGGCGCTGAAGAAGGCGTCCCATGTCATGGTGAAAGTTTTCAGGAACACCGACGACAGCGGAATGAGAACGATCAAGGCCAGGTAAAAGAGCGTGAAGCCCAGTGACAGCTTAAACCCCGGCATGACCCGAAACGGCGCTCCGCGCGCCTTGAGCGGTGCTGCTGATGCTGCAGACATAGAAACTCCTTCTTATTACATTTTTGAGTTATAGAGTGCAATAATCACATGCAATCGTTATAAAAAGAACTAACCATTTCTCATTTGCTTAGATGGATTTTGCATACTTGCTTGCAGAATCGTTGGGCGAAAAAAAACGCACCGGTGAGGTGCGTTTTTGTGGGAACAAGAGCGCCGAATAAAACGTTCAGGGCTAGGCGCCTTGCCGAAGACAGTACGAATGTATGGCGAGGCAATGCAATAACGCCATGAACGTTTTTTCGGTGCTCTTATTTGTTTGGCTGCGGCGTGAGGCGCAAGTATGGCTTCGCTGCCGTAAATCCCTTCGGATATTTCTGCTTGATCACGTCCGGATCTTGCACCGTCAGTGGAATGATGACGTCGTCGCCATCTTTCCAGTTGCCTGGCGTGGCCACCGTGTAGCCGTCCGTCAGTTGCAGGGCGTCGATGACGCGCAGGATTTCATTGAAGTTGCGGCCCGTGCTCAGCGGATACGTGAGGATCAGGCGCACTTTCTTGTTCGGGTCGACGATGAAGACGGAGCGCACGGTGGCCGTGACGGACTGTTCCGGGTGGATCATGTCGTACAGCACCGACACTTTCTTGTCGACGTCGGCGATGATGGGGAAGCCCACCACCGTGTTTTGCGTCTCTTCGATATCCTTGATCCAGCTCTTGTGCGACTCGGCCGCATCCACGGACAGGGCGATGGCCTTCACGTTGCGCTTGTCGAATTCCGGCTTGAGCTTGGCCGTCAAGCCCAGTTCCGTCGTGCACACGGGGGTAAAGTCGGCCGGGTGGGAAAACAGCACCACCCAGGAATTGCCCGCCCACTCGTGGAACTTGAGGGGGCCGATCGAGCTGTCTTGTTCAAAATCAGGGGCGACATCGCCCAGGCGTAAAGTCATCGTGATCTCCTTGAGAGGTTGTGTGGCAATGGGATGTGCGTCGAATCAGGCTGCCTGACGGTGGCGTTTGTCGCTTTGCGCCAGATCAAACAGTGTTTGCAGTTGCGCCTGGCCATAGACCCAGTCACCAAGGCGCGACTCGGCGTTGATATGGCCCAGCGCACCGCCATCAATATACTTGCAATTCCAGCGCCGTGCCCACTGCGCCGCGTGTTCGGCCGTCATCCACGGGTCCGTCTGGCTGGCGATCAGGATGCCGGGGCAAGGCAGCCGCTTTTGCGGCAAGGCCTTGGCCACGCCAAACTTGTCGGGATCGGCCGGCCCCACCAGCAGCACGCCGGCCACGCCCTGCGGGTCGCGGGCCAGGCTGTGCGCCGTCGTCAGGCAGCCGAAGCTGTGGGCGACGATCAGCGTGGGACGCGCATCTTGCCGCCGCACCTGGTCCAGGCGCGCCGACCAGGTAGTCAGGTCGGGAGCGTTCCAGTCGTCCTGCTCGACCCGCTCGAATTGCGGATACAGGCGCTGCCAGCGGCTCTGCCAATGCTCGGGACCGCTGTTATGCAAGCCCGGCACGATCAGTACCCGGTAATCGGAAAAGCTGCGCAGCGCCATGATGTGTCCTTGCGTGATCGATTCCGGCAAGCGTTGCCGCCTGCCGGTGAAGATTACTTCGGCTGATAGATCTGGTCGAAGATGCCGCCGTCGGCAAAGTGCGCCTTCTGTGCTGCCGTCCAGCCACCGGCCACTTGCTCGATGGTGAACAGGTTGACCTTGGCGAACTGCGACGCGTATTTCTTTGCCGCCTTGTCCGTTGCCGGACGGTAGTAGTTCTTCGCGATGATGTCTTGCGCTTCGTCCGTGTACAGGTAGTTCAGGTAAGCTTCGGCCACCTTGCGCGTGCCGTGCTTGTCGGCAAATTTATCGACGACGGCGACGGGCGGCTCGGCCAGGATGCTGACGGATGGCGTGATGATGTCGAACTTGGTCGGACCCAGTTCCTTGACGGCCAGGTAAGCCTCGTTCTCCCAGGCGATCAGCACGTCGCCGATGCCCCGTTCCACGAACGTGGTGGTGGCGCCGCGCGCGCCGGAATCGAGCACGGGCACGTTTTTATACAGTTTGCCGAGGAAATCCTTGGCTTTGGCTTCGTTGCCGCCCGGCTGGCGCAAGGCATAACCCCACGCGGCCAGATGGTTCCAGCGGGCGCCGCCCGAGGTTTTCGGGTTCGGCGTGATGACGGACACGCCCGGCTTGATCAAGTCATTCCAATCCTTGATGCCTTTCGGGTTGCCCTTGCGCACCAGAAACACGATGGTCGAGGTGTAAGGCGAGCTGTTGTGCGCCAAACGCTTTTGCCAGTCGGCGGCCAGCAGCTTGTGCTCGGCCAGCGCATCGATGTCGTAGGCCAGGGCCAAAGTGACCACGTCCGCTTCCAGGCCGTCGATGACGGCGCGCGCCTGCTTGCCGGAACCGCCGTGCGATTGCTTGATCTTGACGTTGTCGCCCGTCTTGCCTTTCCACTCCTTGGCAAACGCCGTATTCACATCCTGGTACAGCTCGCGCGTCGGGTCGTATGACACGTTGAGCAGGGTGATATCGGCAGCCTGCGCCGTTTGCAGAAGGGCAAACGCGCTGATGGCGGCGGCAGTGATGATTTTTTTCGACAGCATCTAAGATCCCCGTGTGGTTGAACTTTCAGAGCCACCAGATTACGGCGCTATGGCCGCAAAGAGAACGAAGCGTTTCGCCGTTTGATATACATTTTTCGCATATGGACGGTACGCAACGGGGATAAAGCGCTTAATAGAAACGGTTAAATAATACGACGGCCCAGGTAGCGAAGGCCAGGATGCAGGTCAGCAGCACGGCCGCGCTGCCGAAATCCTTGGCGTTCTTCGACAGCGGATGGCGGTCCAGCGAGATGCGGTCGACCACGGCTTCGATGGCGGAATTGATCAGTTCGACGATCAGCACCAGCAGCAGCACGCCGATCAGCACCAGTTTTTCAAAGGCGGAGATGCGCAGCAACAAGGCGATCACGGTGCCGACGACGAACAAACCGAGCTCCTGGCGGAACGCGTGTTCATGGCGCCAGGCCGCTTTCAAGCCATCGAGCGAGTAGAAAAAAGCGGAGAAAATCCGTTTCAAGCCACTCTTGCTTTTGAATTCATTTACAGGTTGCATAGTTTTCCATGATTCAAAGTCCATCCAGCCGCCAATTATGACGGCCAACATGAGAATTGTGACAATTTATTCGCTGACTATCTCGGAACATTTCACTATTTTTTCACATCATGGTATAAAGAAGCATGAATACTGCATTGCACCAAATCCATCATGAAAATTGAACCGGTCGCTGCCCCGAAGACGACGATCCAGGTGATCGAACGCATGGTCGCCCTGCTCGATGCCCTGGCCAAATATTCCGACCCGGTCAGCCTGAAGGAATTATCCAAGGTTTCCGGTTTGCACCCCTCGACGGCGCACCGCATCCTCAACGACATGGTGCTGACGCGCTTTGTCGACCGCATCGAACCGGGCACGTACCGGCTGGGCATGCGCTTGCTGGAACTGGGCAATGTGGTGAAAAGCCGCCTCAGCGTGCGCGAAGCGGCGCTGGACTTCATGCGCCAGCTGCACAAGAAAACCCAGCAAACCATCAACCTGTCCGTGCGCCAGGGCGACGAGATCGTCTACATCGACCGCGCCTTTTCCGAGCGCTCGGGCATGCAGGTGGTGCGCGCCATCGGTGGCCGCGGTCCGCTGCACCTGACCTCGACGGGCAAGCTGTTCCTCTCCGTGGACGAGCCGAAAGCCATCCGCGCCTACGCCACGCGCACGGGACTGGCCGGGCACAACAAGAATTCCATCACGGATCTGCAAAAACTCGAGCGCGAGCTGAGCCTGGTGCGCGAGCGCGGCTATGCGCGCGACAATGAAGAGCTGGAGCTGGGCGTGCGTTGCATGGCAGCCGGCATCCGCGACGATACAGGCAAGCTGATCGCCGGCCTGTCGATCTCGGCGCCAGCCGACCGTTTGCAGGATGAGTGGCTGGTGGACCTGGTGGAGACGGCGAACCAGATTTCCGTGACCTTGGGATTCATTCCTCAAGAGTAATAAGAATGCAGGGCAGCCGTGCCGCCTTGGACACCTTACCCCCCTGGCAAGCTCATATTGGCAGGTTTCAATGCTTCCAGCCACTTGCGCATGCGTCCCGCATCGGCCGTACGCGACTGTTTCCCCTTGGAATCAAGGAAGACCATGATCACGGCCCGTCCTTCGATGACCGCCTGCATCATCAGACAACGTCCCGCCTCATTGATGAAGCCCGTCTTTTGCAAGCCGATTTCCCAGCCCGGATTGGCCACCAGGTGATTCGTATTGCCAAACTGCATGGGCTGGCCGCTGGCTTCGACGATGGCTTTCGGATCCGTCGAATATTCGCGCAGCAGCGGATGGCGGAAAGCGGCCATGGCCAGCTTGCCCAGATCGCGCGCGCTGGCCACGTTCATCTTCGACAAGCCGCTGGAATCGACGTAATGCGTATCCATCATGCCCAGCTGGCGCGCCTTGCTGTTCATGGCGTCGACAAACGCCGGCAAGCCGCCCGGATAATTGCGGCCCAGCGCCGAGGCGGCGCGGTTTTCCGAGCTCATCAGGGCGATGTGCAGCATATTCGCGCGCGTCAATTGCGAGCCCACTTTCAGGCGTGAGCTGCTGAATTTGGCGCGGTCGACGTCTTCGTCCGTGATCGTCAGCAACTCATCCATGTCCTGGTGCGCTTCGACCACCACCAGGCCCGTCATCATCTTGGTGATGGAGGCGATGGGCAGGGCCACATTGGAATTCTTTTCAAACAACACTTCCGCATTCGCCTGGTCCAGCACCAGCGCCACGCTGGACTTCAGGTCGAGCGGATCGCGCGTCAGGTTCAGGCCCGCCAGGTCGCCCATGGTGGGCATCGGTGCGGCCATGGGCACGGCCACGCTGCTGACTTTTTGATAGATGACCTTGCGTTTGCCGCGCACCATGACGACCCGGCGCACGGTCTTTTCGCGCGGCGCGGCCGTCGCGCCCTTGCGCAGCACGACTTTGATTTTCTTGGTGTTGTGTTTCTTCGAGGCTGAGGATTTGCCGTTCGCTTCCTTGGCGTGCACGGCCGCAGCCGGCGCCAGTGCAAACAGCAGGGAAGCCAGGATACCCAGCGCAAGTTTAAACTTAGCCATTCGATAATTCCCCGTGAAGCTGTTGCCTTATTGCAGTGTAGCGAAATGCAGAGCAATCGCAAGCCTATTTAACAGTTAGGACAGTATTTATTGCAGCAATGAAATACAAATCGTTGGCGATCAGCAAACAAACTCATCCTTAACCGGCTGTTTTTCTCCGCCCGTCGCCAGTAATGTCTATTTGTCCATGAATTTAACAAAGCCGGCCAGCGGCTCGCGCTCCGTGTTCAGGCGGTTCTCGACCTTGTCCGGGTCGGCATAGCCGAGGGCCATGCCGCACACCACCATTTCACCGGCCGGCACGCCCAGTTCGTCGCGGATGATGTCATGGTAATGGATGAAGGCCGCCTGCGGGCACGTGTCGAGTCCCCGCGCGCGCGCCGCCAGCATGATGTTTTGCAAAAACATGCCGTAGTCGAGCCAGGAACCCTGTTCCAGTACCCGCTCGATGGTGAAGATCAGGCCCACGGGCGCATCGAAAAACTGGAAATTGCGCCCATGCTGGGCCGCCATGCCGGCCGTGTCGCCCCGCTCCAGGCCCAGCAGCTGGTACAGGTCCAGGCCGATCTTGCGGCGGCGCTCGATGAACGGCGCCGTCCACTGGCGCGGGTAATAGATATATGAGGCCGTGCGCGCGGGCGCATCGGGCGCCTTCGGTGCGGCGTAGGCGGCCAGGATGCGCTGCGACAGGCGCAGGCGGGCTTCGCCCGACAGCACATACACTTTCCACGGCTGCATGTTGGCGCCCGAAGGCGCGCGCGCCGCCACTTCCAGGATGCGCGCGATCTCGTCCTGCGCCACCGGCGTGGGCAAAAAGGCGCGGATGGAACGGCGCGACAGGATGACGCTATCGACGGCTTGCTGCGCCGCGGGTGTTTCCAATGCTTGCTTGTTCACTGCCCTGCTCTCCCGCTATAGCTTATTATTTCTTGACCACGAACACCACGCCGACCACGGCCACCAGCATGCCGGCGATGCCCAGCATATTAAAGGCTTCGCCAAACATCAGCCAGGCCATCACGGCCGTCGTGGGCGGCGTCAGGTACAGCAAGCCCGTCACTTTCGTCGCATCGCTGCGGCGGATCAGGGCGAACAGCAGGAAGATGGCGCCGATGGACAGCACGAGCACCGACCACAGCAAGGCGCCGATGAAATTCGCCGTCCATTGAACATTGCTGAAATACAAGTCCAATCCTTCGTAATACAGGGCGAATGGCAAGACCACCACGATGGAGGCGGCAAACTGCACCACCGTGCCGGTGCGCAAGTCAAAGTGCGGACAGTGGCGTTTTTGGTACATGGTGCCGGCCGTCATCGACAGCAGCGCGAACACGCACAGCAGCACGCTTTCCACGGTCAGGCCCACGAGGTTGATCTTCGCATACACGACGAGGGCCACGCCCAGCAAGCCAAAGAACAGGCCCAGCCACTGGCGCGGGCGCACGGATTCGCCGATCAGGGGCGCGGCGCAGGCCGTCAGCACGGGCTGCATGCCGACAATCAGCGCAGACAGGCCGGCCGGCATGCCCAGCTTGATGGCGCACCACACGCCGGCCAGGTAGCCGGCCTGCATCAGGATGCCGGCCACGGCGATCTGGCGGAATTGGCCCACGGGCCACGGTGCGCGCAACAGCAGCACCAGCGGCAGCAGAATGACCAGCACGCCCAGGAAGCGCAGCAGCAAAAAAGTCAGCGGCGGCGCATACGGCAAGCCGAACTTGGCCACAATAAAACCTGTGCTCCATAACAACACAAAGAAGCCGGGCAAGGCCATCGGCGCCAGGTTAGTCAGGAAAGAGGCTTTGCCGCTGGCGCCAGCCGCGGCGGGAAGATTGGACATGGTATCGACTCGGGAAACGGGATCGGCACCGGGGCGTTGCCCAGTGCGGGAGGCAAAGTCTAGCATGCTGCGCCGCGATCGTCCCCGCAGGCACTGGAAACGATAGTTTAAGCACAAACCATTAACAGGTAGAAATCAAATATTTCTCTTTAGAAACAATGACTTTTGATGCAAATCTATTCAATTGTTGCATCGCACAAGAATCGCTTGACTTACGTTTTTTTCGCCGTAGAATAGGGTTTGTTGCGTTGCACAATTCTTGTTCAGCTTGAAAAATTTAGATTCACCTGCTTTCCCAAACGGTACACGCAGCATCAAATTAACCAGATTTCGATTTTTTGGAGATTTATATGTTTTCAATTCCTGAGCAATTTTCGTCCGCTACCAAAGCCAACCTGGAAGCCCAATTCGCCCTGTTCTCGTCGCTGACGGGCAAGGCCTTCGAAGGCATCGAGAAGATCGTCGAACTGAATCTGACCGCTGCCAAGGCAACGCTGGAAGAATCGACCGCCGCCGCCAAGCAATTGCTGTCGGCAAAAGATCCACAAGAATTCTTCTCGCTGGCCTCTGCCCAAGCCCAGCCTGGCGCCGAAAAAGCCATCGCTTACGGCCGTCACCTGGCTGCCATCACGTCGGGCACGCAAGCCGAATTCAGCAAAGCTGCTGAATCGCAAATCGCTGAAACCAACCGTAAAGTCCTGTCGCTGGTGGAAGAAGTCACCAAGAACGCGCCAGCCGGTTCGGAAAACGCCGTCGCCATCCTGAAAAGCGCCATCGGCAACGCCAATGCAGGCTACGAGCAATTCTCGAAAACCAGCAAGCAAGCCGTCGAAGCCATCGAAGCGAACCTGACGTCGGCCGTGAACCAGTTCACGCAAGCGGCTGAAAAAATCGTGCCGCGCACTGCCGCCAAGTAATTATCAAGCGACCGCCACGGCGGTCTGCTGTTACCAGCTCCTCCAGGCATCCATCCCGCACTTCCCCGACGGATGCCATTATGCCCCAGCCCAGCTGGGGCATTTTTTATGCCTGAACACTTCCCGAACGCGCTTACTCGCCCAGATACGCCGCCTTCACGCGCGGGTCGTCGAGCATGGCGGCCGCGTTGCCGCCCATGGTGACCAGGCCGGAATCCATCACGTAGCCGCGGTGTGCCGCCTGCAGGGCCAGGCGGGCATTCTGTTCGACCAGCAAGATCGTGATGCCTTCGGACGACACCTTGCGGATCACCTCGAAGATTTTCTCGACCATGATGGGCGACAGGCCCATCGACGGCTCGTCGAGCAGCAGCAGCTTCGGATGGCTCATCAGGGCGCGCGCCATGGCCAGCATCTGCTGCTCGCCGCCGGACAGGGTGCCGGCCATCTGCGCCGCCCTTTCCTTCAGGCGGGGAAACACGTCGAACCAGCGGGCGATGTCGTCCTCGACGCCCGCCTTGTCCGTGCGCGTGTAGGCGCCCATCATGAGGTTTTCGCGGATCGACATGCGGGTAAACACGCCCCGCCCTTCCGGCACCATGGCCAGTTTCCTTTCCACCAGGTGGAACGATTTCGTGCCCTTCAGCGATTCGCCCAGGTAGCTGATCGTGCCCTCGATCTTGCAGGCAGGCAAAGTGCCCGTGATGGCTTTCAAGGTCGTCGTCTTGCCCGCGCCGTTCGCGCCGATCAGGGCGATCAGCTCGCCCTCGTTGACTTCCAGGTCTATGCCTTTCACCGCCTTGATGCCGCCGTAGGCCACGTGCAGGCCCGCCACCTTCAATATATTGCTCATGCGTGCGATCCCCCCAGGTAAGCCTCGATGACGGCCTGGTTTTGTTGTATTTCGGCCGGCAAGCCTTCCGCGATGCGCTTGCCATATTCGAGCACCGTGATGCGGTCGCACAGCCCCATCATCAGTTTCACGTCATGCTCGATCAGGAGCACGGTCTTGCCTTCTGCCTTGATTTTCACCAGCAACTCGCGCAGGGCCAGCTTTTCCGTCGCATTCATGCCGGCCGCCGGCTCGTCGAGCGCCAGCAGGGTCGGGTCGGTGGCCAGCGCGCGGGCGATTTCCAGGCGCCGCTGGTCGCCATACGACAAAAAGCGCGCCGTGCGGTTGGCGAACTGGGCGATGCCGACGAAATCGAGCAACTCCATGGCCCGCTTGCGGATGGACGCCTCTTCCTCGCGCGCCGCCTTGTGGCGGAAGATGGCGCCGAAGACGCCCTGGTGCGAGCGCACGTGGCGCCCCACCATGACGTTTTCCAGCGCCGTCATGTCGCCGAACAGACGGATATTCTGGAAGGTGCGCGCGATGCCCGCCTTGGCCACCTGGTGCGGCGCGGACGGCGAATACGGCTTGCCGGCCAGCTCGAAGGTGCCCGTGTCGGGCTGGTACAGGCCCGTGATGACATTGAAAAACGTCGTCTTGCCGGCGCCGTTCGGGCCGATCAAGCCGTAGATTTGCCCTTGGCGGATGGTGATGCCCACGTCGGTGAGCGCCTGCAAGCCGCCGAAACGCTTGTTTACGCCGGCGATATTGAGAATGATCTGTTCGCTCATACTATCCCTCCCTTAAGCGGACACGACGCCGGTGGATTTGTTCGGCTGGTCCACATCGTGGTCGGGCCGGTCTTCGTGCTTCGGCGATGGCCACAGTCCCGCAGGACGATTGAGCATGATCAACACCATGGCCAGGCCGTACAGCAGCTGGCGCAGCACTTCCGCCTCGATCACCACATGGCCGAACAGCGCCTGCTGGGCCGGTTCCACCACATGGCGCAGCACTTCCGGTATCGAGGCGAGGATCACGCCGCCGAGGATCACGCCGGGAATATGGCCGATGCCGCCCAGCACCACCATGGCCAGCACGGCGATCGATTCCGTCAGCGAGAACGATTCCGGCGAGACAAAGCCTTGGAAAGACGCAAACATGGCGCCAGCCACGCCGCCGAACGAGGCGCCCATGGAAAAGGCCAGCAATTTCACGTTGCGCGTGTTGATGCCCATGGCCTTGGCGGCGATCTCGTCTTCGCGGATGGCCACCCAGGCGCGGCCCAGGCGCGAATGTTGCAGGCGCTTGGTGACGAACACGACGGCGATGCACAGGAAGAGGAACAGGAAGTAATAAGCGTTGACGGACGGCATGGAAAAACCGGCCACCGTCACGGTGCTGTTGGTCCCCGCCTCGCCCGCCAGGTTGACGCCGAAGATGCGGATCGGATCGATCAAATTGATGCCTTGCGGACCGTTCGTGAAATTGATCGGGTCGTTCAAATTGTTCATGAAAATGCGGATGATCTCGCCAAAACCCAGGGTCACGATGGCCAGGTAGTCGCCGCGCAGTTTCAAGGTTGGCGCGCCCAGCAGGGCGCCGAACAGGCCTGCCACGGCAGCGGCCAGCGGCACGATGATCCAGATCGACAGGTGGATGCCGTTTTCGCGGATTTCCGGCCCCATCAGATGCACTAGGGATGCACCCAGCACCGGATATTGATTCACCACCGATTCGAGCAGGATGGCGAACTGGGGCGACGCCAGCAAGGCCGTCAGGTAGGCGCCCACGGCATAGAAGGCGATATAGCCCAGGTCGAGCAGGCCGGCGAAGCCGACGACGATGTTCAAGCCCAGGGCCAGCATGATGTACAGCAAGGCCATGTCGATGATGCGCACCCACGAGTTGCCGAACTGCGCGGCAAAAAACGGGAACACCATCAGCAGCGCGGCCAGGCCCAGCATGCCGGCGTAGGCTTTGGTCGGGTTTTTCTTAGCGTCAAAATCGAGTAGTGCCATGATTCAGTCTCCCAGTTTCACATCAGGCACGGTCGGCCACACGTTCGCCCATGATGCCGGACGGGCGCAGGGTCAGCACGATGATCAGCACGACGAAGGCAAAGATATCCTGGTAGTGGCTGCCCAGGAAGCCGCCCGTGATGTCGCCGATATAGCCGGCGCCCAGGCTCTCGATAATGCCCAGCAAGACACCGCCCAGCATGGCGCCGTAGATATTGCCGATGCCGCCCAGCACGGCCGCGCAAAAGGCTTTCAAGCCGGGGATGGCGCCCATGGAAAACTGGATGGACGCGTAATTGGCGCCCCACATCACGCCCGCCACGGCGGCCAGCGCGGCGCCGATGGCAAAGGTGGCGACGATGACCTTGTCGGAATCGACGCCCATGAGGCCCGCCACGCGGGGATTTTCCGCCGTGGCGCGCATGGCGCGGCCCATTTTCGTTTTTTCCACCAGCAACACCAATCCGCCCATCGACAGCGCGGCCAGGGCCAGCAGCAGCACTTGCGTTTGCGAAATCACGGCGCCGCCTATGTTGATGGGGTCCGTCGACAGCAATTGCGGGAAAGGCAAGGGATTGCGCGTCCAGATCATCATGGCGAAGGTTTGCAGCAGGATGGAGACGCCGATGGCGGTAATCAGGGGGGCGAGGCGGGGGGCGTTGCGCAGGCGGCGGTAGGCGACCCGCTCGATGATGATGTTGACCAGAATACAGATGGGAATGGCGCCGAGGATGGCGGTGGCCAGTTTCAAATAGCCGGGCCAGTCCGGTACATAAATGCCCAGCAGCTTGAGAATGCTCAAGCCCACCATGGCGCCGATCATGAGCACGTCGCCGTGGGCGAAGTTGATCAGATTCAAGACGCCATACACCATTGTGTAACCGAGGGCGACTAAGGCATACATGCTGCCCAACACCAAGCCGTTGATGATCTGCTGGATGAATGTATCCATGATTGCCCTATCAAATATGCATTTTTCGGGAACAACTTCCGCCAGAACATGGGTCGCTGATACAAAAACGGCACCGGAGGAAGAATTCCTGCAGTGCCATCCCTGGACCGTTCTCACCAGCATGGTGCACGCACTCAAAAAGGGCGTGACCTTGCTTAGTCATAACGACAACATATTCAAGCTTGAGGCAATCATAACGATCTTTTGCAAAAACTAAGCTTGGAATAAATCGATCATTTCCGAATTAAATTCGGTTTTGAGGTAACTATTTCACCGATACTCAATCGTCCTGCAGACTCAGGCGACGTCGCGCTTGAGGCCATCAAGGCCTTTCGGCATCGGGAACGTGACGGCTTCCTGCACGCCGTCCAGCGGGCGCACGCTCTTCACGCCGCACTCTTTCAAGCGGTCGATGACGGCTTGCACCAGCACCTCGGGCGCCGAGGCGCCGGCCGTCACACCCACGCGCAGCTTGCCTTCCAGCCAGGCGGGATCGATTTGCGAGGCATTGTCGACCATGTAGGCAGGCGTGCCCATCTTCTCGGCCACTTCGCGCAGGCGGTTCGAATTCGAGCTGTTCGGGCTGCCCACGACGATCACCACTTCCACTTGCGGGGCCATGAATTTCACGGCTTCCTGGCGGTTGGTGGTGGCGTAGCAGATGTCGCCTTTTTTCGGCTCGGCGATATTCGGATATTTCGCTTTCAAGGCCGCAATAATGTCGCTAGTGTCGTCAACTGACAACGTTGTTTGCGAAACATAGGCCAGGCTTTCCGGATTGGCAACTTGCAATTTCGCCACATCCTCGAGCGTTTCCACCAGATGCATGCCCATATCGGCCTGGCCCATCGTGCCTTCCACCTCGGGATGGCCATCGTGGCCGATCATGATGATCTCGCGGCCTTCGCGGCGCATCTTGCTCACTTCCATGTGCACCTTGGTGACCAGCGGGCAAGTGGCGTCAAAAATGCTCAGGCCGCGCGATTCCGCCTCGGCGCGCACGGCTTTCGACACGCCGTGCGCGGAAAACACGAGCGTATTGCCTGCAGGCACGTCATCGAGGTCGTCGATGAAGATGGCGCCCTTGTTGCGCAAGTCGGCCACCACATAGGCGTTGTGGACGATTTCATGGCGCACATAGATCGGTGCGCCAAATTGCTGCAAGGCGCGCTCGACGATTTCGATAGCCCGATCGACGCCAGCGCAAAAGCCGCGGGGCTGGGCCAGTAACAGTTCCTTATCCATCGCTACTCCTTACAGGACCGAGATGAGCTTGACTTCAAAACGCAGCGGCTGGCCAGCCAGCGGATGGTTGAAGTCGAACAGGGCCGAGTCCTCGCGCATTTCGCGCAGCACGCCGGCAAAGCGGCCGCCGCCCGGCGCGGCGAAATCGACCAGGTCGCCGATCTTGTAGTCGGCGCCCGGCACGGAGTTCTCGTCCAGCGTGGCGCGCGAGACGGACTGCACCAGCTCGGGATTGCGCTCGCCGAAACCTTCGCCAGCCGCCAGCTCGAACGTCTGGTGCGTGCCTTCAGGCAAGCCCAGCAAGCGCTGCTCGAGGAACGGCGCCAGCTGGCCCTGTCCCAGCATCAAGGTCGCGGGATTGCCGCTGAAGGTCGTGACAATGTCAGTACCGTCAACAGTGGCAAGACGATAATGCAGGGTGAGGTAAGCCGCTTCGGTGACGACTGCTGGTTGCTCGTTGGACATAGTAGTTTTCAAGTAACTGGTGCAAAACGATATTGTAAGCCACCCTGAGCCAGCGCGCCCCATGCCATCTCGGCGCGGCCATGCTTTTGTCAAAAAACATGGCCGTGCAACACATCCGACGTCGAATCGGCGAATCAGACGTTGACGTACGTCAACCCGCCCGCCGTGCTGGCGTGATTGCCGAAGCCGGAGCTGTCTTCCAGGTTGCCGTCGAGCTTCCAGCGTCCCACGGGCCGGTGCACAATGCCATACTGGCCATAGTCATACACTTCCTTCGGCGTCAGCACGCGGTCGTACAGGATGACGTCCGACAACTGCCAGGCTGGCGCGCCCTGCTCCTGCGCATCCACGGTGCGGCCGATCACCAGGGGCGCGCCGATGGCCTGCACGAATGGCGTCACCATCTTGCTGCCCTGCGACATCAGGAAATCGTCGACGTACAGGCTGATGGAACCATCATGCCTGACGGTGTAGGTGCAGCGAAACCAGCGGTTGGCGCCATCCACGTTCACGCCGTGACCATTGTTATTGAAGCCCGCACCAGCACTGTTGCGCAGGAACAGGAACGTCTGGATATCCTGCGTCAGCAGCGTCCATCCTTTCAGGTTCGCCTGACGCGCGACAAAAGCCCCGCCCCGGCCCACCATCGTGGAAAATGCCTGCTGCCGGATGCAATACGACAGCGAGAAATCGGCGCTCTCGTAGCGCACGGATGACGGCACGGTGAGCAGGAGGCCAGGCTGGAATTGCAAGGTTTTCATGACGCCGAAGCAAGGCGTGGGCGGCGCCTGACGGACGGCGTCGTCGCCGCGCAAGGCGTCCCAGACGGCCTTGCGTCCGTTGCTGTAGGCGGGTGTTTCCACCAGGTTCAGACCGTCGTCTTGCATGGACTTGCCGCCGTTCCAGTCCCAATAGCATGCCAGTTGCACGCCCGTACGGCGTATGGCGCTCAGCAAGGCGTGCAGGTTGTCTTGCCGTTCGGTATCTTGCAACGCCTGCTCCTGCTTTTCCGACAGGCAAAAGCTGCCAAGGTAATACGGCTTGCCCAAGGCCTTGGCCGCGCGCTGCATCACTTGCAGGTAAGCGAGCGAAGACGAGACGAAGTCGGCCGGCAAATCCGCGCTGTTGTCCAGGGCGCTGCTCACATATTCATTACCCAGAAACAGGTTTTCACAAAGGCAGTCGACCGGGTCCGGATTCATCAATGGCAGGGTTTCCGTGACGTATTGCTGCAAAGAGCCTTGCCGGGGCCAAGTATGGGCAATGCCCGCGTTACCGGAAGAAATCATGCGCGCCAGGCCATCGTTGTCACGCAGCAATTGCGCCGTTTCCTGGATGATTTCCCGGCAAACGCTCAAGCTCATCTCCGTCACGCCCTTCAGTTCCTGCGCAGCCATGCAGGCGGCGATGCCGGGGTGGTTGCTGTAGTGCTGCGCAAAAGCCTGTGCAAAGGCACGCATGTAGCGGCGTGTTTTCGACTGCGGATTGGCCAGTGCGACGCGCGCGGCGGCGGCCTGCTCGTCTTTTGTGGCGCCCGCAGGGCCCGCCTCGCCCACCAATTGCGGCACGGCGTAGGGATTCCAGAATGGGCAGGCGATGATGCCGATGCCATTGGCCAGCGCGCAATCGAGCAGCGCCTGGATCGCGGCCCAGTATGCGGGCTTGATATTGAGTGCGGTCAGCGTGTTGTCGGTTGCGAAATCGGGCTTGCCAACGACCTCGCCCCAGTTCCAACCGCCATCCTTGCCGTTGAAAGGCGCCAGCATCACCTGGAGGTACTTGAAGTCGTTGGCCGCAAGATACGGAAAATCGGTGCTGTAATCAGGATTCTTCACGTCCGGCGTCAGCGGTGCGGTAACGCTCCAGTTGCGGTGTTCCAGATACGCGTGCGCATTGAGGCCGATGCCGCTGACCTTGCCCGTGTTGACGCCGGCGGCGTTGAACTCTTGCATGACTCCATTGATAACTTTGATGTACGGCATGACGACTCCTGTCAAACAAGTGGAAGACATTGAGTTCAGGGCCCTGACTCCCCGCCGCTGCAACTTGCATGGAATGCAACGACAGGCAAATCATAGCGCTTGAAAATGGCCGGGTCGGGCATCTTGGTTTTTGTTTTTTTCATATGATTCGCCATGAAGACGAGCTAGCGCAGCATGGCCGCCCGGGGAAGGCGCGACAATCATCGGCAGGCGCCACGACCAGCCGGGCGCGAACGGGAGGCAAGATGGGCATCAAGGATTGGCCGGCCGGCGAACGGCCGCGCGAACGCCTGATCGAGGATGGCGCGCAATCGCTGTCGGACGCGGAATTGCTGGCCGTCTTCCTGCGCACGGGCGTGCGCGGCAAGAGCGCCGTGGAACTGGCGCGCGACACGGTCGAGCACTTCGGCTCCCTGCGGGGCCTGTTTGGCGCCAGCCTCGTGAGTTTTTCCGCCGTGCACGGCATGGGCAGCGCCAAATTTGCCCAGCTGCAAGCGGTGCTGGAACTGGCGCGGCGCGCCATCATCGAAGACTTGCAGGCGGGCCAGACCCTCAATTCCCCGCACGCCGTGAAAGACTATTTGCGCCTGACCCTGGGCCACCTGGCGCATGAAGCATTCCACGTGTTGTTTTTGGACGTCAAGAACCGCCTGATCACGACCCAGGAAATGTTTCGCGGCACCCTCACCCACACCAGCGTATATCCGCGCGAAGTCGTCAAGCAGGCACTGCTGCACAACGCGGCCAGCGTCATGCTGGCGCACAACCACCCGTCCGGCGCGCCCGAGCCCAGCGAATCGGATCTATTGCTGACGCGCGCGCTGGTGCAAGCGTTGTCGCTGGTCGACGTGCGCATCCTCGACCATTTCGTCGTGGCCGGACGGCACGTGCATTCGTTCGCGGAACACGGCCAGATCTAGGCCGGGGCTGGCCAGGCGACAGTTAACCATGTGTAAACAAGGACATACGTCACTGCAGCGAGACGCTTATCTAACAGTAAACAGCGCTGTTTACCAGTGCCTTTCCCTATGAAGAAGGGGAAAAGTCAAATTGTTAAATTATTTCAATACAACATGACACAATTGTTTTTCGCAAGTCATTGATAAATCGGCTTATTTTGGATATACTCTCGTTTTTCCAATTTGGAATATCTTTAAGGAGTGCGCCATGGCACGTGTTTGCCAAGTCACTGGGAAGAAGCCGATGGTCGGCAACAATGTTTCCCATGCAAACAACAAAACCAAACGTCGTTTTTTGCCTAACTTGCAGAATCGTCGTATTTTTGTTGAATCTGAAAACCGCTGGGTCTCCCTGCGTTTGTCCAACGCCGGTCTGCGCGTCATCGATAAAGTCGGCATCGACGCCGTATTGGTCGATATGCGCGCTCGTGGCGAAAAAGTCTAATTAGCAGAATAAGGGAGCTATCATGGCAAAATCAGGCCGCGACAAAATCAAGTTAGAATCGACCGCCGGTACGGGTCACTTCTACACGACCACCAAAAACAAGCGTACGACGCCTGCGAAAATGGAGATCATGAAATTCGATCCTAAAGCACGCAAGCACGTAACGTACAAAGAAACCAAAATCAAGTAATTGATATTGTGTTCTGTAAAAAGAGCCGCTCCGATGAGCGGTTTTTTTTTCGCCCTGATTTTCATCTCGCCGCTCTCCCCTTGTGCCGGGACGAAAAAAAGGCCCTGGAAACCAGGGCCTTGATATGACGCAACAGCTTACTCAGGCATAGCTGCGCAGGCGCAAGGAGAAGTCTTGCAGCGACTTGATGCCAGACGCTTCGGCGCGCGTGCACCAGTCTTGCAGCTTTTGCAGCAATTGCTCACGCGTAAAGTGCGAGCGTTCCCAGATGGCGCCCAGCTCCACGCGCATGTGGTGCATGGTTTCCAGCGCCTTGCTGTGCTGGAACAATTCCGACAGCTGTTCGTGGTGCGCATCGGCCAGCTTGCCCGGCTCGCGCTGCATCAGCTTGCGCGACGATTTCAGGAAGCGCTTTTCCAGTTCCGCCTTGTGCTTCAAGTGTTCCAGCTCCTCCTTCCAGGCATGCTTGATTGATTTCGCATACTTGGCCATCACGTCGTAACGGTTGGCGATGACCGATTGCAAGGTCTCGAAGTCCGCTTCCAGCTTGCCGTGCGAAAACTTCGGCTCTGGAGCCAGCTTTTTCACCTTGGCCAGGCCCAGCATTTCCAGCGCGCGGATATAGGCCCAGCCGATATCGATTTCATACCATTTCGACGACAGCTTTGCCGAAGTCGCATAGGTATGGTGATTGTTGTGCAACTCTTCGCCGCCGATCAGGATGCCGAACGGAATGATGTTGGTGGCCGCATCGGCGCAGTCGTAGTTGCGGTAGCCCCAATAGTGGCCGATGCCGTTGATGATGCCGGCCGCCGTGATGGGGATCCACATCATTTGCACGGCCCACACGGAAATGCCGATCACGCCGAACAGGATGAAATTGATGACGAACAGCGACACCACGCCCAGCCAGCTGTATTTGGTGTACAGGTTGCGCTCGATCCAGTCCGTCGGCGTGCCGTGGCCATATTTGGCCATGGTTTCCATGTTCTTCGATTCAGCACGGTACAGCTCGGCGCCTTCCCAGAAGACTTTTTTGATGCCGCGCGTCACGGGGCTGTGCGGATCTTCTTCCGTATCGCACTTGGCGTGGTGCTTGCGGTGGATGGCCGCCCATTCCTTGGTCACCTGGCCCGTCGTCAGCCACAGCCAGAAACGGAAGAAATGGCTGGGGATCGCATGCAATTCCAGCGCCCGGTGGGCCTGGTGGCGGTGCAGGTAAATCGTGACGCTGGCGATGGTGATATGCGTGACCACCATGGTGTACAGGAAAACTTGCCATGCAGACAGATCGGTAATGCCAGTTGCCATGAACTGCAAAACGTCGTGTAAAACGGAACTCAATGTCATTACTACTACTCCAAGTGGACAGGGCGTGCGCACGGTCGCTCCAGTGACTCTGGAGGTCCGGCAGAGTTAATTTTAGGCGTGATTGTACGCCCTAATGGGTGCGGTCAGGCAAAATCGGAGGCAGGCAGCGAGGTTAAGGCTGGGTGCCGGATGGAGCGGACTCACCCTCTGCCGCGCTGGCGAGCGGGGCAGGAGGCGTACCAACAATACGCAATTCGCGTTGCGGAAACGCTACAGTGACCTTATGTTCCTGCAAGGTGCGCCAGATGGCGCGGTTCACATTCGACTTCACGCCGCCGGTGCCATTTTCCGGGTCCGCGATCCAGAAGCCGATCTGCACATCGAGGCCGTCGGCGCCGAAACGCACGAGGGTGGCCGATGGCGGATTGCTTTGCGACACACGCGGCACCTTGGCCGTCGCCGCTTCCAGCAAGGGGAAGATGACATCCAGATCCGTTTCATAGCCCACCGACACGGCCGTCGACAGCCAAACCATGCGGTTGCTCAGCGACATGTTCTGCACGCCGCCGGAAATCAGCATTTCATTCGGCACGATGGATTCAACGCCATCGCCACCCAATAACACAGTATAGCGCGTATTGATTTGCGTGACCTTGCCCGTGAATTGACCCACCGTAATCATGTCGCCGATGGTCAGGCTGCGGTCCAGCAGGATGATGAAACCGGACACGAAGTTCGCGGCGATCTTTTGCAAGCCGAAGCCCAGCGCCACGCCGAAGGCGCCGCCGAACACGGACAGCACCGTCAGGTCGATGCCCACCAGCGACAGGCTGACCAGCACGGAAACGAGGATCAGCACGGCGCGCCCCATGCGCGACAACACCACGCGCAAGGAAGTGTGCAAGCCCTGCATTTTCATCAGGCGCTCGTCGAGCGAAGTACCGGCCCACATGGCCAGCACCAGCAGCACGGCCACGGAAATAGCGGCTTGCAAGATGGCAGCCACGGACACCTTGTTGCGACCCAGCGGCACGACGATGCTTTCCAGGAAGGTGTGCAATTCCGGCCACAGGCCCGTGATGTACAGGGCCATGCCGGCCCACACCACCACCGTGAAGATCTTCTCCAGCAGCAACATGGTCGGGCTGATGTCGCCATGGCGGGCAAAAATGCGGCGCAGCACATAAAACCCGAAGCGCACCAGCGCCATCGAGGTGCACAGGGGAATGGCAATACTGAGCAGGTTCACGGACTGGAACTTGGCCAGGAAATGCTGCGCAATGCCCAGCAGCATGGCCGCCAGCACGGGCGTCAGGATGCGGATGAAACTATCCGTGCGCTGCAAGGTTTCCGGCGTGGCCGGCACGGTGGCCGCTTCCGCCCGCTGATGCAGGAACACGCGCAACTGCCGCACCAGCAGCCAGCTCAGCGCCAGGCAGGCGACGATGACCAGCGCCTGCCACAGGATGGCCGGTTGACGGAAATCGTCGACAAAGTCAGTGATCAGATTCAGCAGTGGGGTTTCATTCATGGCGGATGCGGTCCGGAAGGTGAGACGGGTGGGACGGAGGTGATACGGAGGGGCTAGGCCCATGCCGCCAGGCGGGCTGGCGGCATTGAAAGCCGCCACTGCCAGGTGCAGCGGCGGCCCGTGACGGCTTATTCGGCTTGTTCAGCGTCAGCGTCGTCGGCCGGTTTTTCATCGGCGTAGACTTTTTTCGGCATGACCTTGCGCTCGAACACGGCGGCGAAGAAGCCGTCGGTCTGGTGCAAGTGCGGCAACAATTTCAGGTAGTCGCCCATTTCCAGCTCGATCTTCTGTTCGGCCAGCACCTTGCTCATCGGCACCAGGGTGAAGTCCGGATGGGCGGCCAGGAATTGCTCGGCGATAAAGTCGTTTTCTTCGTTCAGGAAGCTGCAGGTGGCGTACACCAGGCGGCCGCCGCCCTTGACGAGGCGCGCCGCGCCGGCCAGGATGGCTGCCTGCTTGGCTTGCAATTCCACGATCGAGTTCGGCTGCTGGCGCCATTTCACGTCCGGATTGCGGCGCAGGGTGCCCAGGCCGCTGCATGGGGCGTCGACCAGCACGCGGTCGATCTTGCCAGCCAGGCGCTTGATCTTGGCATCGCGCTCATGCGCGATCTGCACCGGATGCACGTTCGACAGGCCGCTGCGGGCCATGCGCGGCTTCAGCTTGGCCAAACGCTTTTCCGACACGTCGAACGCGTACAAACGGCCCGTGTTG
Organism: Janthinobacterium sp. P210005; assembly: GCF_036231865.1. Classification (NCBI taxonomy): domain Bacteria; kingdom Pseudomonadati; phylum Pseudomonadota; class Betaproteobacteria; order Burkholderiales; family Oxalobacteraceae; genus Janthinobacterium; species Janthinobacterium sp. P210005. The sequence goes on along the minus strand of NZ_JAZARC010000006.1, from coordinate 308,863 downwards.
CGCATCAGCGCGCCCAATGCGAGGGTCTTGCCGCCCGCGCCGGCACAGAAATCGACGACCATCTCGCCGCGCTTGGCGCCGACGATCTGCGACAGGATCTGGCTGCCTTCATCTTGCACTTCGATGGCGCCGCTCTGGAACAATGGCAGGTTTTGCAACGATGGCTTCTTGATCACGCGCAAGCCCAGCGGGGCGTACGGCGTCGGCGTGCTGAGGATAGGCGCTTCGGCCAGGGCCAGCATCACGTCGTCGCGCGTGGCCTTGAGCGAGTTGACGCGCAAGTCCAGCGGCGCCGGCGCGTTCAGCGCATCGGCCAGCTTCATGGTTTCCGCTTCGCCGAACTGGGCGATCAGCTTGTCGAACAGCCAGGTCGGCATGTTGGCGCGCATGTTCGACGGCATCAGGCTGCGGTCGATCTGCGTGATGCGTTCCAGCCATTCCACTTCTTCTTCCGTCAAGCCGCCCAGGGAGTCGGCACCGACGGCTTCGGCCAGGCCGAGGATGGTCAAACGGCGCATGGTCGGGCCGCTGCCCGCTTCGGCGAAGTCCGTGAAGAACGATTTGTTGCGCAGGACGGCATAAATGCCTTCGGCGATGGCGCCGCGTTCGCGCGAACCGAGGCGCGGATGGTCGCGGAAATAGCGCGACAGGGTGGTGTCGGCCGGAGCCGTAAAACGTAAAATTTCGCGCAATACTTCTTCAGCATTGGCAAGTATCGCTGGTGGCAATCTCATTGTTATTCTTCCTGTAATATTTTATTGAGGGTCCACGCGGACCTGGCCATGCTCGACTGACAGTTTATCGTCAATGAACAGGCGGATGGCGCGCGGGTAAAGCAGATGTTCCTGTACCAGCACGCGCGCCGATAAGCTGTCTTCTGTGTCGCCTGGCAAGACTGGCACCACCGCTCTCGCCACGGCCGGGCCATGGTCAAGCTCGGCAGTCACGAAATGCACGGTCGCGCCGTGTTCCGTCACGCCCGCCTCGAGCGCCTGGCGGTGCGTCGCCATGCCCGGGAACAGCGGCAGCAGCGACGGGTGGATATTGAGCATGCGCCCCGCGTAATGCTCGACGAAGGGCGGCGTCAGGATGCGCATGAAACCGGCCAGCACGACCAGGTCGGGGGCGAAGCCGTCGATCACGGCTTGCAGCGCCGCATCGAACTGTTCGCGGCTGGCATAATCCTTGTTGGCAACGACTGCCGTCGCTATCCCATGTTCCGCGGCAAAAACCAGTCCCTGGGCATCGGCCCGGTTACTGATGACGGCGGCAATACGGGCTGGCCATTGCTCGGCTTGCGCCGCGCGGACGACCGCTTCCATGTTGCTGCCGCGTCCGGAAATGAGGATAACGATATTTTTCATAGCGCGCATTGTACCCGCTATGGCGATGCGAATCTAGAAAGGCCGGTATTATTGTTGCGGCGCAACATGAGCGCCGGCGCGCCGCAGCCGCCCGGCGATGCCGGTTTTCACCTGCGCCGGAGGCCCGCTTGAGGGCGCTGCGGCAAGAGTAAGTATTTACTCGAACGAATAGAAGACGCGGAACGGGACTTTCTTCTCGGCCCAGTAGTCGGCCGCGTCGCGGAACACGTCGAGCAGGATCTCGCGCGCTTCCTTGTCGAATTTTTGCGTATTTGGCAATTGCTCGAGCACCACCAGGAAGCCCGTTTGCGTGCCCGCCTTGAACATGGTATCCGTCAGGCACAGGCGCAGGGCGTCGAAATTCTTCGCTAGGTTCTTCGGAAACAGGAATGCTTCTGCAATAATGCCGATGACTTGTTGTTTGGTCTGTCCAGCGTTGCAATGCGCATATAAAAAGTGCTGCCCGAGACGGATCGCCTCGTCTTGTAATTCGGTCACGCGAAAGGCACGGATGGACTGGACAAGGTTGGGCGGCACGGTTAGTAACAAACTCATTTTTCCCTCAAATCGACCTGTTATGTATGGATATCTTCTAGCTGCTCTTCTTATTGCATCCCCGCACGCGGGTCAATGCGCACGCGGTGATTCGATCTGTATCAACTTTTATGCGATTCAGTGCGATTTTATATAAGCCATACGCGTATTAGGGTAACGTGTTGTCCTGCATGAATCAACCCGAATATGATGTCAAACGCAAGATTTGTTACAAACCGCTGGTTTCAAGTCACTTCAACATCTTGTATCGATTGAAAGTGCATGTTACAGACTGTGGGGCAAGGGGCTTGGGCTGTTACATTTTGTTGCCACGCGAAACACTTGTCGCCGCCCGGCGGGATTACTATAGCCCCAAGTTGTAAAAAATACCCTGAAAGATTCTCTAGATAACGAGGTTACAAATGAACTTGCAAGCCAAATTGATGATGTCAGCCCTTTGTATCGGTGCATTGCCACTCGCCCAGGCCGCCGACTTTGAAGATTTCGGCAAGGTCGTGCGCGTCGTGCCGCAAGTGGAACAGATCAATCGTCCACGCCAGGAATGCCGTACGGAATATGTGCAAGTCCAGGCACCACCGCAACAGCGCAGCGCTGGCGGCTCCATCGTCGGCGGTATCGCCGGCGCCCTGCTCGGCAGCCAGGTCGGCGGCGGCAATGGCCGCACGGCCGCGGCAGCCGCTGGCGCGATTGCCGGTGCCGTCGTCGGCGACCGTGTCGACAACCAGAACAATTACCAGGGCGGCATGCAGGAACAAGCCGTCAAGCAATGCCGTCAGGTCGACCACTGGGAATCGCGCAACAATGGCTACCAGGTCACCTACGACTACCGCGGCCGCAACTACACGAGCATCATGTCCTACGATCCGGGCGAACGCATCCGCTTGCGCGTCTCCATCGAGCCTGCTCAACAGTAAGCGCGGCAACCGGCCCGTACCATGCCAGCCCCAGCGGCTGGCATTTTTTATGGCGCCCCGGCACGGGCTATAATGCGGCACACTTTCAGGCCGCCTTATGCTTATCAAACGAAAATCCATCGAACAAGTCGAATCCTCGCGCCCTGCGCGCAAGCCACGCTACGCCCCTGTCACCCTGTCGGAAATGGATGGCGTGCGCTATCTGCATTTCGGCACGGAATGGGTGCAGGGCGCCATGCGCATCCGCAAGCCGGACTGGCCGGAACTCGAATACGCGCAGCAGATGATGGCGTGGATGCTGTGGATCGAGCAGCCGCAGCGCCTCGCCCAACTGGGCCTGGGCACGGCCGCGCTGACCAAGTTCTGCTACCGCCAGTTCCCGCAGGCACAGGTCGAGGCCATCGAACTGAACCCGTCCGTCATCACCATCTGCGCCTCGATGTTCAAGCTGCCGCCCAACGACGAGCGCCTGCACGTGCGCGAGATGGATGCGCTCGACTACGTCAACGATGAGGCCAACCATGGCAGCCTGGACGCCCTGCAAGTGGACTTGTACGACGCCACGGCGCGCGGTCCCGTGCTCGACAGCGCCGAGTTCTATTCCGCCTGCTGCGCCTGCCTGGCGCCGCACGGCATCATGACGGTCAACCTGTTTGGCGACCACCCCAGCTATGCAAAGAACATCAAGGCGATGAAGTTTGCGTTCGAACAGGTGATCTGCCTGCCGGAAGTCCATGATGGGAACGTGGTGGCCATCGCTTTCAAGACGAAAGTGGCACTCGATGCCGAAGCGCAAGCCACCCTGCTCGAGCGCGCCAAGCAGATCGTCGCCGAGACCAAGCTGCCCGCCAAGTCCTGGGTCAAGGGCATCGTCAGCACCCTGTAACCGCCGGCAAGTCCAGGCAAGGCCGGCAGCCCGGAAAGGCGCCGGCCATGCCCGCATCCCCTCCTTCTCCCGATACGCCGCTGCAACTGCCGCAACTGCTGGCCTGGCTGCAGGAAGACGGCTTGCTCGACGCGGCGCAAGCGGCCGCCATCGGCGCCCAAGCCGCCCTGCTGCCGACGCCGGCCCTGCATCCGCTGTGCAGCATCGCCCACGGTGCGCTGACGCTCGACACCCTGTGCGCCTGGCTGGCGCAACGCGCAAGCCTGCCGTATGTGCGCATCGATCCCCTGCACATCGATTTCAGCCAGGTGGCCGACGTCATGACGGCCGGCTATGCGGCCCGCTTCAACATCCTGCCCGTGGAAAGCACGCCGGAGCGCATCGTCATCGCCACGGCCCAGCCGTACGCGCTCGCTTGGCAGGCCCAGCTGGGCAAGCTGGCGCCGCGCAAGCTGAGCCTGGTCATCGCCAATCCGCTGCACATCGCTGACGCCATCGCGCAATTTTTCAGCCTGGCCAGTTCCGTCAAGGTGGCCCGGCAAGCCTCCACGCAAGACCTGGCGCTGCGCCAGAATGTCGAACAACTGGTGGAACTGGGGCGCAACAAGGGTAACCTGGACGCCAACGACCAGCACGTGGTGCGCATCGTCGACTGGCTGTGGCAATACGCGTTTGCCCAGCGCGCCTCCGACATCCATCTGGAACCGAAGCGCGACGCGGGCCTCGTGCGCCTGCGCATCGACGGCCGCCTGCACCAGGCCTACCAGCTGCCGCCCGTGGTGCTGCTGGCCATGACGGCGCGCATCAAGTTGCTCGGACGCATGGACGTGGTGGAAAAGCGCCGCCCCCAGGATGGCCGCATCAAGACGCGCAATGCGCAGGGCCAGGAAATCGAACTGCGTTTGTCGACCTTGCCCACGGCCTTCGGCGAAAAGCTCGTCATGCGCATCTTCGACCCGGAAGTGGCCGTCAAGAGCCTCGCCGAGCTGGGCTTTCCACCCGCGGACGCCGAACGCTGGCGCCAGCTGACGGCGCGCACGCACGGCATCGTGCTGGTGACGGGTCCCACCGGTTCGGGCAAGACCTGCACCCTGTACAGCACCCTGAAGGCGCTGGCCGGCAGCGAAGTCAATGTGTGCACGGTGGAAGACCCCATCGAAATGGTCGAACCGGCCTTCAACCAGATGCAGGTGCAAACCCAGGCCGGCATCGAACTGTCGTTTGCCGATGGCGTGCGGGCGCTGATGCGGCAAGATCCCGACATCATCATGGTGGGTGAAATCCGCGACCTGGCCACGGCCGAGATGGCCATCCAGGCGGCGCTGACGGGGCACCTGGTGCTGTCGACCCTGCACACCAATGATGCGCCCTCGGCCGTCATGCGCCTGCTGGAACTGGGCTTGCCCGCCTATCTGCTGGAAGCATGCCTGGCCGGCGTGCTGGCGCAGCGCTTGCTGCGCTGCCTGTGCGCGGCCTGCAAGGAGCTGGACGCCGCCCCCGGCGCCGCTGCCTGGCAGCGCCTGACGGGCGGCCAGCTGGAACGGCCGGCCGCAACGTACCGCCCCGTCGGCTGCGCCCTGTGCCGGCACAGCGGCTACCTGGGGCGGGCCGGCATCTATGAACTGCTGGGCGTGACGGAAACGTTCGGCCAGCTGGTCAAGGCGGGTGCCGACCTGCACGCGCTGCGCCGCCAGAGCCTGCTGGACGGCATGACGCCGCTGCGCATCGCTGGCGCGCGCAAGATCATCGATGGCACGACCAGTCTCGACGAAGTACTGAAGCTCACGGCGGCCCTGCCTTAGCAGGCCGGCACTTTCTCGCAGGAATGCTTTGCATTCTTTTTCAACTGATATATAATGCGGCCTCTTTCGGGTCGTTAGCTCAGCTGGTAGAGCAGCGGACTTTTAATCCGTTGGTCGCAGGTTCGAATCCCGCACGGCCTACCACGAATGCGCAGTACTAAAAAGCCAATCCTCCGGGATTGGCTTTTTTCGTTTCCAGCCCCCGGTTATACTGGCTCTTCGTCTTGCCAGCCCTGAAAGCAACACATGAAACTTGCCGCCGCCCTCTTCCTGACCTGCGCCTGCCTGTCCGCGCAGGCGCAAACGCCCATCGTACTCGACGGCCTGTACAGCGCGCGCACTGACGAGATGAGCCTGGAAATCATCGGCAACCGCGTCTGCTTCGCGCCCGACAAGGCGCAGTGGGGCCGTTTGCCCCGGCCTGCCGCCACGCACGATGCGTGGTTTTGTTTCAGCAACGATGGCGAAGCGCGGCGGCTGCTGCGCGTGCCAGCGCGCCAGGCCGACAATTGCGGTTGGCAAGCGCGTGCGCGCATCGTCATTGATACGTATCAACCGTATGTGGAGCAAGGCGACGGCAACGACATGGCGCGCCTGGCGTCGGTCATCAAAGTGGCGCAACCGAACGCCATCGCCTGCGAATAAATCAGTCGAGTTCGTATTCCTGCAGATAACGGGCGAACAGTTCCCCATCGGCCAGCGGACAGGCAAACCCCGCGCCCCAGTCGGCCAGCAGCAACCGTTCCTTCAAGGGCAGCAGCAACAGCTCAGGCATGCCATCGCTGCACCACAGGTCGCACACGATGCCCTTGTCGTCCAGGCCGGCGAACAGGGTTTCCGTGTGCTCGCCGCCGAAGGCCAGCACGTTCTTGCATTCCACCCGGTAACTGCTGTAGCCCGTGTACACGGCGTCGTAGGGCGGCAAGGCATCGGCCAGCGCCAGGCGCAGCTGGTCCGCCGTGAGGCCCAGCGCGCGCAGCGGCGACGGCGGCGCCGGCTGGACGTACATGTCCGTCCAGCCGGCGCCGCTGCGGTGCGCGTCGGCGAACGCCTGCTGCTCGCCCATCTGCGCCAGACAGTGCTGTAAATTATCCAGCGGCAACAATTCGATCATGCAAAAATCGTCTTCGTGGTAGTAGGCTTCCCGCATGGCTCAATTCCCCAGCAAATCTTGCAGTTGCACATTGCGCCGCGACGTCAGCCGGCCGGCCCAGGTCTCGCTCGTCACGGCTGGATAGCGCACGGCGCCAAAATTCATCCAGGCGTCGCGGTACGCCAGCCACAGCCGCTGGGTGGCACGGATGCCATCCTTGCCCACGGCGCCCGCATGGGTTTCCGCCGGCTTTTTCATGAGCTTGCCGTAGATGGCGTTGAGCTCCTTGTCGAGCGCCGCCGCCTGTTCCTTGGACATGCTTTCTGGCAACTTGCCCGCTTCATACTCGCGCAGATCGTGCGCCAGTTGGTCGAGCTCGGCCGTGCGGGCGGCGATGCTCAGGGCGGCGCGCGCCGTGCCGCTCAAATCCGTTTCATTCGCCGCGCGCGCATCGGCAAACTTGCTTGCCGCCGCCTGCAGCTTTTGCAGCGACGCTTGCGCCACGGCCGGCATGGCGTCGCTGATCTTGCCGGTCGCCTGCGCGCGCACGCGCTGCTTTTGCCGCGCATCGATGGCGCTGCACACGCCCATCATGTAGCCGCTGGTGATGTCGTCGCACAGGTCGATCATGCCGCGTCCGCTGGCATTGATCTGCTGCAAGTGTTCGATGCGCCCCCGCATCTCGGCCGGCGCCGCATCGATGCTGCACGCATACTTCAGCGCCAGCAACGGGTCTTTCTGCACGCCCTGCCCATTCTGGTACAGCATCATCAGCACGGCGCTGTTCTGCGTGGCCATGGCGCAATGGCGCGCGGGACGCCAGTCTGCCGGCTTGGGCGAGGACATACTCTTGGTATCGTAATACAGGTCCGTTGCCTGGCATTGCTGCAGCGACGCCACGGCGGACGGCGCCGGCAAGTCCGCGGGCGGCGGCGCCGCATCCTTGACCTTCAGGCAGGCCGCATACCAGGCCGTGCTTTCCGCGTGACCCACGCCCATGGCGCTGGTATTCGGGTACGATGCGGCGGCAGCGGCAAAAACCGGGGCGGCCAGCAGGCAGTTCGCGCCCAGCAATAGCGTTTTCAATAAAGGTAGACTAATTTTCATGTTGAATCGGCGCCAGCGTGAGTAAAGCGGCAAGTTTAACTGATCGGATACGCCCCACCCGTCCGCCATGCGTGCGCCGGCCTGGTAAGTAACGGTACACAGCCTTGGCAGTGCAGGAAACGATGGGCAATAATGTTGCCCGCTGTACTTTTTTCACTACTCCGGACCACGCCCATGACCTCACCCCGTCTTCGCCGTTCCCTCGGCTCGCTGCTGATCGCAGCGGCCTGCGCCTCGCTGGCAACGACCGTCCACGCCGCCGATACCACGCCGGCATCGCCAATTGCCGCCAAGCAAGCCAACGCCAGGCACGCCATCACGCATGAAGACGTGTGGCTGATGAAACGGGTGGGCGCGCCCGTCGCCAGCCCCGATGGGCGATGGGCCGTGTTTTCCGTGGTCGACAGCGCCTACTCTAGCCAAGACCAATCGTCCGACCTGTGGATCAAGTCGCTGCTTGACGACAGCCCCGCGCGCCGCCTGACCTCTTCCAAGGGCGGCGAAAGCGCCGTGGCCTGGTCGCCGGACAGCCGCCAGCTGGTCTTCGTTGCCAAGCGCGACGGCGATGAAGCAGGCCAGATTTACCGCCTCGACGTGGCCGCCGGCGGCGAAGCGCAACGCCTGACCTCGCTCACCCTGGGCGCGCGCATGCCGAAATGGAGTCCGGACGGCAAGCAATTGCTGTTCATCAGCGACATCTATCCAGGCAACAAGACGGAAGCCGACGTCAAGCAAAGCGCGAAAGAGCGCAAGGAACGCAAATACAGCGCCCGTTCGTATGAAACGACGGCGCCCCGCTATTTCGACAAGTGGCTGACCGACAAGCAGGTGCGGTTGTTCATCGTCGATGCGCAGCCTGATACGAAAGGTGAAAACACGCCGCGCGACATCCTGTCGGGCACGCAACTCGTCACTCTGCCGGGCTTTGGCGGCGGCCAGGGCGACGAGGGACAATCGCTGGACGCCGTCTGGACGCCGGACGGCAAAGCCGTCGTCTTCAACGCCGCCACCAACCGCGATGCGGCCCAGCGCGAAGCCGTCTACTCGCAACTGTATCTGCTGCCCGTGGCGGGCGGCGAAGCGCAGCGCTTGACGCAGGACAAACATAGCTACGGTTCCCTGAAATTTGCCGCCGACGGCAAGACCCTGTTCGCCCTCAGCGACGCGCAAACGCCCGGTAAAGTGTATGACGTGAAGCGCCTGGCCAGCTTCGCCTGGCCGATGAGCAACCCTGCACCGACCATCCTGACGGCCAAGCTGGACCGTTCGATCTCCCGCTTCGTGCTGCCCGAAGGCGGCAAGCGCGTCCTCTTCAGCTATGAACATGCGGGCCTGGAAAAGCTGTACTCGATCGACGCCAGGGGCGGCGACGTGCGCGAAGAGCCATCCTTGCCTACGGGCACCATCAACTCGCTGAGCAGCGGCGGCAAGGCCTTGGTCGGCGTGTGGGAGTCCGCCATCAACCCGCCGGAAATCTATGCCTTCAACGGCAAGCAACCGAAACGCCTGACGGCTTTCAATACAGACAAGGCGAGCAAGATCGACTGGCAGGCGCCCGAGCACTTCTGGTTCACGACGGCCGACGGCCGCCAGATCCACAATATGCTCGTCAAGCCGGCCAACTTTGACCCGAACAAGAAATATCCGCTGTTTACCGTCATCCACGGCGGCGCGGCCAGCATGTGGCGCGACCAGTTCGTGCTGCGCTGGAACTATCATTTATTGGCCAAGCCCGGCTATGTCGTGCTGCTGACGGACTACAAGGGTTCGACCGGCTATGGCGAGGAATTCTCGCGTTCGATTCAGTTCGACCCCTTGAAGGGCCCGGGCGACGAAGTCAACCAGGGCGTCGATGAAGCCATCAAGAAATATCCATTCATCGACGGCACGAAACTGGCCGCCGGCGGCGCCAGCTATGGCGGCCACCTGGCCAACTGGCTGCAAGCGACCACCACGCGCTACAAGGCCATCGTCTCGCACGCGGGCGAAATGGACCTGATCATGCAGTGGGGCACCAGCGACGGCGGTTTCGGCCGAGAAACGAATGCAGGCGGCCCCGTCTGGTCGAACCTGCCCGTGTGGCGCGACCAAAGCCCCGTCATGCAAGCGGGCAACCACGAAAAAGGCACGGGCTTTACCACGCCGATCCTGATCACCGTGGGCGAGCTCGACTATCGCGTGCCGGCCAACAATGCCTTGATGAACTTTGCCGTGCAACAACGCCTGAACGTGCCGGCGAAACTGCTGGTCTTCCCGGACGAAAACCACTGGATTTTGAAGGGCGAGAACAGCCGCTTCTTCTACAGCGAACTGGAAGGCTGGCTGGCCAAGTACCTCAAATAAGTCCTGAAACGTTCTTGAAAAATGAAAAAGCCAGGCTCCGCACACGCGGGCCTGGCTTTTTTCATGCGGGCTGGGCGGCGGCCACGGCCGCCTTCTGGCGTTGAATTGCCAGCACCATCAGCGCGGCGACGAGGCAGGCGGCGCCGGCCGCGAACAGGGCCGGGTTGTAGGTCAGCATCAGGGTGCGGATACGGCCCGCCCCATACGCGGCCGCGGCGGCCCCCAGCTGGTGGCCAGCGAAGATCCAGCCGAACACCATGCCCGCCCGCTCCCGGCCGAACGTGGCCCCCACCAATTTGACGGTGGGCGGCACGGTGGCGATCCAGTCCAGGCCGTAGAACATGGCGAACAGCGACAGGCCGTACAAGGTGAATTCCGAATACGGCAGCCAGAACAGCGACAAGCCCCGCAAGCCGTAGTACCAGAACAGCAATTTCCGGTTGTCATAGCGGTCCGACAGCCAGCCCGACAGGATCGTGCCGAACAGGTCGAAGGCGCCCATCATGGCCAGCACGGACGCGGCCGGCACGGCGGACAGGCCCGAGTCGCCGCACAGGGAAATGAAATGCGTCTGGATCAAGCCGTTGGTGCTGAGGCCACAGATGAAGAAGGTGCCGAACAGGATCCAGAAGGTGCGATTCGCGGCAACACTGCGCAAGATCAAAAAGGGCGTGGCAAACGTCATCTTCGCTGCTGGCGGTGGCGCCAGCGGCGTGGCCGGATCGGCGCCATATGGACGCAAGGCCACATCCTGCGGACGGTTGCGCATGCACAGGAAGGCCAGCACGGCGACGATGGCGCAGGCGGCAAACACGGGCATGACGGCCGTGCGCCAGCCGTAGTGCTCGATCAGCCAGGCGCCCACGGGCAGGAACAGCAGCTGGCCCGTGGCCGAGCTGGCCGTCAGCACGCCCACCACCAGGCCCCGGTGCGTCTCGAACCAGCGGTTCGCCACCACGGCGCTCAAGACCAGCGCCGTCATGCCCGAACCCAACCCCAGCAAGATGCCCCACAGGGCCACCAGGTGCCAGAACTGCGTCATGCGCGTGGCCAGCAGCATGCCGGCGGCGATCAGGCCCAGGGCCACGCAAATGATATTGCGCAAGCCGAAGCGCTCCATCAGGATGGCGGCAAACGGGCCCATCAAACCGAACAGCACGAAGCGCACGGCCAAGGCCGAGGAAATCTGCTCCGCATCCCAGCCGAATTCTCGGCTCAAGGGTTGCATCAGCGCGCCCGGCAAGCCCAGCGCGGCAGACGAGGTTAATGCCGTGAGAAAAGTGATGGCGACGATAACCCAGGCAAAGTGCATGCCGCGCCGCTCCAGCCATTGCGAAAAAGGATAGGAAAGCATGCAGTCCCCATGAGAAAAGAGTTAGCCCAGCGCCGCCTGCTGGCGGGCTCCCCCATGTTATATGATGATCGTAATTTATACAATCAAAAAAAGCTGGAGCTGCACTGTTGCGTGCGGCTCCAGTCCTGGCTTTAACGCCTGTGCAAAATGCGCTTACTTCACTTTCAAGCCATTCTTCACATCCGTCACGCCTTCCACGCCACGGGCCAGGTCGGCCGCTTTTTTCACTTGCGCCTGGGAAGGCACGAAGCCGCTGAGCATGACGACGCCGTTCACCGTTTCCACGTGCACATCAAGCGCTTTCAAGTCATTGTCCTTGACGAGGTCGGCCTTGATCTTGGTGGTGATGACGGAGTCGGCCACGGCCGTCTTGGTGCTGCCGGCCGCGTTGCGCGTCACGCAGGCGGCCTTGGCCGTCGCCTCCATGGCGTCGCAATTTTCCTTCGTCGTGGCGGGCGGATTTTGCGCGACGTTGGTGCCGGCCCTGGCGCCCGTGTTGGCATCAGCCAGCGCGGCCGTTTTCGCTGCCTTGGCATCGTTCATGCACGTGGTTTTATCCGCGCCAGTGCGGTCGCCGCACTTGGCCCTGGCCAGGTCATACTCGGCATTGGCGACGTCCTTGCGGGCCTTGCCCAGCTCGCGCGGCGTGTTGCGGTACTGGGCCACGGCGTCCGAATCGGCCTTGGCGCGCGCCACCCTGGCTTCTTCCACGCAGACTTTTTTCGCGTTGCCGCTGTGGCTGTCGCAGGCGGCCTTGGCCTGCTTGTAATCATTTGAAGCCTTGTCCGTCAAACTCTTGTATGAGGCATCCTGCGCATACGCGGGCGTGGCGGCAAGCAAGGCGCTGGCACTGGCGGCCAGCATGAGTGCGATCATTTTGTTCATGATGGTTCCTCTCTGGTTAATTGATGCCCAGATTAGACCCCTGCCGGACGCAAAGCTCCGTGCGACAGCACACGCTGACAGGCCATCCGCGGAAAAAATCATGTTTATTTGTCGCCGCTCAAGCCCTTCCGCCACAATACTTGCGCCTGTTCAAATGGTGAAGCGGAGTCATCAAATGCACCCGCGCCATCGGCCAGCGCCAGCCATGCCTGCGTGGCGTGCGAACCATCCACGGCCTCGCCAGCCGCGCGCACGCCGCGCATCCAGGCCAGCACCTCTTGGTACTGCCCGGGGTGGCGTGCATGCGTCCAGGCCAGGGCCACCAGGTCCGCATAGCCCTCTTCGCGGCGCGTCTCGCGCAACTCCTGCGCCAGCGGTGTCAACTTGCCCCGCTGCATGCTGCGCGGCTCGACAAAACCGCGCGGTAAGGCATGCCAGTCGCCCTGCGCGTAGCGCTGGCAATGGCCGATCTCATGCGCCGTCATCGCTTCGATCATCACACCTTGGCGCGCGGGCAAGACATCTTGCAAGATACCCTCCGCCTGCGCATTGCCGCGCAAGGACAGCACCAGCTTGCAGCGCCCGGCTGCGTAGCCGAGCGCCAGCGGCACGGCGCCGGGGGCCTCCTGCGGCTGGACGATGATATCGATGGGCAAACCTTGCGCACGCGCAAACGCGATCACGGGCTGGCCCGCCTGCAGCCAGCGCACTTCCAGATCCGTGAGACTGGCGGCAGCCACGGCAGGCAAAGGAGATAGGGCGATGAGCAAGCTCATCAGCAAAAGCGGATTGGGCATGGGGGCGACAGGACAAATGGGGCAGCAACCATTGCAGGGTAAGCGGCGCGGATATTTCCACAAGGAAAAACTGGCAACTTTTCATAAATAAAGGCGAAAAAAAACCGGCGCAAAAGCGCCGGCTTTTCACACTGATAATAATCAAGCTCGGGCTTATTTCTTCGCCGCCTTGTCCAGTGCGCGGGCCGTGACGAATTCCGGGCGGATATCGTTCGGCACGGCCTTCATCTTGTCCAGCGCCACCTGCACTTCCGGGCGGATGACCACGTATTTGCTCATCATCGCTTGCGCGCGCGCATAGTCGCCCGTCGCCTCGATGGTCAGAAATTCGCGGTCCAGGTCGATCACGGCCTGCTTGATCTTGCTGAAATCGACGCCGAACTTGCCATCGCCCAGCGACACAAAGCCGCCCTTGTCGAGGATGTAATTCATCTGGATGGCCATGCCGCGCGCATGCGAATCCGTCAAGCCGAAATGCAGGGTGCGGAAACCGGAGGCGAGGAAAGTGTTGTACAGCTTGCGCTCGGCCACGTCGCCCTGGCCCAGGGTATCGTTCAGCTGCCCCTTGTCCATCATGTGGCGCAGCGCGAACAGGCCCGTGATGTCGGCCTTCGCTTCTTCGATGGTGGAATACGCTTCCTTCAAGTCCTGGCGCGGCGTCGATGGCTTGCCGTCGACCACGGTCGAGTGCGGGCCCAGGCCGTGCATGATTTCATGCGCGAGGATGTGCGTGAAGAAAGAATTGAAATCCACGTCCTGCTGCGCTTCGGGCGTCAGCACCAGTTTCGAGATCGGCGTCAGGGTGGCCTTGAACTTGGCTTCCTGCACGTTTTTCAGCATGACGCGCTTGGAGCCGCGCGCGCTGATGATGCGCTCGTCGTTCGGCAGGTTGTAGGCGGCCGTCTGCACAGCCATGTTGCCGTCGCCCGCGCCATACACCTGGTTGACCACCACCATCGGCGCCAGCGCGCCCACTTTCGGGTTGCGGTACTGGGCGTCGAGCGGCAGGTTGTCTTCCAGCTCCTGCATGTGCTTGGCGAAGAAGTTCAGCTTTTGCGTTTCCGCCTGGTCGCGGATGTTCACGTAGGCTTCGAAGGCGGCCTTGTAGCCGAACAGCTCGTCGTTATACGTTTCATACGGGCCGATGGTGATGTCGACGGGCGAATCGAGGTCCATCCAGGCGAAGTCGGACGGCAGATAGTCGTTGTCGAGGAAAGCCTTAGCGCGCAGGGTCAGGAATTTCTTCAACGATGCATTGTCCGTGGCGGCCGCCGCTTCGTCGAGCAGCTTGGCCAGTTGCTTCAGTTCCACCTTGTACTCGTCCGAGTATTTGATCGTCTGGTATTTGCCGTCCTTGCCCGCGCGGATGGTCGTGAAAAACCATTGCGCCTGCTGTTTGTCGTCTGGCGACAAACCATTCATCCACGTTTCCAGGCTGGCCTTGGTGGCGCCCTGCGGATAGAAGTTTCCCGCTTCCGGCTTGTGCGCGGGAATGGCGATACCGGCATAGCTGGCCGGCATGAACGAGGCGTGGGCGTCGAGCACCGACCAGGGCCCCTTGTTGATCCAGAAATAGTTCAGACGGGCCTGGCCCAGGGCCGACTTGTCCTTCTTCAAGGCCGCCCACAGCGCTTCATTGCCGGACCAGCGCTGGCGCAGCTGCAGCACGTCGACCAGCTTGGCCGCCTCGACCAGCTTGGCGATGGCCAGGCGGTCGCCTGCGGACAGGTGCGTGACATCGGCCGTCAGGGCGACGGGCGCATAGCGGGCACTCATGCTGGTCAGTTGTTGCGCGGTGGCCGGTGTTGCCGGCGTGGCTGCCTGTGGCGCGGCGCAGGCGCTGCCGACGGCGGCGGCCATCAGCAGGGGAATCAGGATGTTTTTCATGGGGCCTCGGTGTATGGTTCACAGCAAGCAAGCGCGCCGCACCATCACGGCGCGGCCGCTTCCTTGTTCAGCCTGCGATTGTCCCACCTGCCCCCATGGCATGGCAAGCGGCTTACCAGACCTTGTACACCTGCCCCGTCTGCGCCCCTTCCACGCTGCGGCTGTAAGCCAGGGCCACGCGGCTGGCGGCGACCGGTTCGAAGCCGTAGAAGAAGGGGCCATACGACTCCAGCGACTCTTCCAGCACCGTGGGGCTGACGACATTGATGCGCACGCCGCGCTGCAACTCGATGGCGGCGCCCCGCACGAAACCTTCCACGGCCGCGTTGGTCATGGTGGCGGCCGTGCCGAAACGGATCGGCTGGTCGGCCACGATGCCGCTCGTGAGCGTGATCGAGCCGCCGTCGTTCAGGTATTCCTGCGCCACCAGCGCCACGTTGACCTGGCCCATCAGCTTGCTGTCCAGGCCCAGCTGGAATTGCTCGGGCGTAAATTCGGCCAGCGGGCCGAAATGCAGCTTGCCGGCCGTGACGACGACGGCATCGACCTTGCCGATGCGCTTGAACAAGGCGCGCACTTGCGCGATGTCGCCCATGTCCGCCTGATGCGTGCCGCTGCGGCTGCCCACCTCGATGATTTCATGGCGTTGCGCCAGTTGGGCGGCGACGGCCGTGCCGATGGTGCCGCTGGCGCCGATGATAACGATTTTCATGATGCTTCCTTGTCTGGTTGAACGATGGAGCCAGTATGCGCCGCTTACAAAAAGGAATAAATACGCTAGAATTTACAAGATTACTAATTTACAGTTTGCAATCAAGGCGCCATGGATAAATTGCGCAGCATGGAAATTTTTGTCGCCGTCGTCGATGCGGGCAGTTTCACGGCCGCCGCCGAGGCGTTCCAGATCTCGCCCGTGATGGTGGGCAAGCACATCAAATACCTGGAAGAGCGGCTGGGCGCGCGGCTGCTGGCGCGCACGACGCGGCGGCAAAGCCTGACGGAAATCGGCCAGCAATATGTGGAGCAGTGCCGCCAGATTTTGGCCAGCATCCATGCGGCCGAACGGGGTGCGGAAGCCATGCGCACGGCGCCGCGCGGCAAGCTGAAGATCACGGCGCCCGTGTCGTTCGGCAGCGAGTGCATCGCGCCGCTGCTGGCCGACTACCTCGATGCGTATCCGGAAGTGAGCCTGGAATTGAACCTGAACGACAGGACGGTGGACCTGGTGGAAGAAGGATTCGACGCCGCCATCCGCATCGGCAAGCTGGAAGATTCCGCCATGGTGGCGCGCGCGCTGCGGCCGTATGCGATGGTGATCTGCGCCGCGCCCGCCTACCTGGCCAGACACGGCACGCCGCGCACACCGGCCGATCTGGCACGCCACGAATGCCTGGATTTCATGCAATGGACGCGCCATGTGCGCTGGCGCCTGGCCAGGAGCGGCGACGATGACGGCAGCCCCGTGCGCGAGAGCCGCTTCCGTTCGAACAATGGGCAGGCGCTGCGCGTGGCGGCCCTGCACGGCTTCGGCATCGTCATGCAGGCGGAAATCCTGATGGCCGGCGATATCGCCGCCGGCAAGCTGGTGCCGCTGCTGGCCGACTACGTGCCGGCGCCGCGCCCCATGCACCTCGTGTATGCGCGCGACCGCCAGCCCACGCCGAAGCTGACGACCTTCATCGATTTTCTGCTGGAACGCTACGGGCCGGCGGCGACACCGCCGCCGGCCACGCTCACGTAACCGGGAAGCTTAGTTCACCTTTGCGGCGGACGCCGACGCCAGCTTGGCCAGCTCGCCGTCCGGCTGCCAGCCGGCACCTAGCGAGCGGGCCACGGCGACGGTGGCCAGCAGGCGCTGGGTCTTGATCTGCGCGGCGGCACGGTCCGCCGCCAGCGAGCTGCGCTGCGCATCGGTGACGTCCAGGTAGGTCGAGATGCCGCGCTCGTAGCGCGTGCGCGCCACCAGGTAGGCGCGCGCCGCCGCTGCCTGCGACAGGGCCTGGGCGTCGCCCTGCAACTGGCGCTGCTCCACGTCGGACAAGGCGTCTTCCACTTCGCGCAAGGCCGTCAGGAGCTTGGTTTCATGATTCGCCACGGCTTCCGCATAGCGCGCCTTGGACAAATCCAGGTTGGCCTGGTTGCGGCCACCGTCGAAGATGGGCAGGGACAGGGCCAGCGGACCAAAACTGAACTGGCGCGAACCGCCCTGCGCCAGATCGCGCAGCTTTTCGGACGCATAACCGAAATTGCCCGTCAATTGCAGCGACGGGTAAAACGCGCCTTCGGCCACGCCCACCTGCGCATTCGCCGCGCGCAGGCCCGCCACGCTGGAAACCAGGTCCGGGCGGTGCGCCAGCAGGCTGGCAGGCAAGCCGACAGGGATACCTGGCGGCAGCGGCAAGGACGAGGGTTCGGCGGCCACCGGCAGCTGCAGCGCCGACGGCGGCTTGCCCGTCAGGGTGGCCAGGCTGTTTTCCAGCTGGTTGCGCTGGCGCTTGACTTCATGCAGGTCGGCTTGCGCGTTCGACAGTTCCACTTTCGCGCGCGCCAGGTCCAGCTCATTCGTCAGGCCCGCGTTGAAGCGCGCCTCGACCAGCTGGGCCGATTCGCGGCGCGTATCGAGCGCACCGTTCAAAATCGCCATTTCCGCGTCCAGCCCCCGCAGCTGCCAGTAATTGCTGGCCACTTGCGCCGACAGCATCAGCAGCACGCCGTCGCGGTCCGCCTGCGCCGCCAGCGCCTGCGAGTCCGCCGCTTCGACCATGCGTTTGACGCGGCCCAGCAAGTCGACTTCATACGACAGCGTGCCGCCGACGGAAAAATTGTTGCCGCTGATGGAGCGGTTGCCCAGGGCCAGGCCCTGCGAGGTGTTGGCCGAGGTGCGCGAGTTCGAGATGCCCGTGCTGACGTTCACGCTCGGGCCCTGGTTGGCGCGCGCCGTGCCGCTTTGCGCCAGCGCCTGCAGCAGGCGTTCGCCGGCCGCTTTCACGCTCGGGTTGTCGCGCAACGCGGCTTGTTCCAGCCGGTTCAGGGTGTCGTCGCCGAACACGCTCCACCATTCGGCCGGCAATTGCGCGGCGTCCGCGCTACCCGCGCCGTGGCGGAACGTGGCCGTGTCGATGCCGGCCAGATTGGCGGGCGCCTTGAAATCCTGGCCCACGGTGCCGCAGGCGGCAAGCAGCACGGCCAGCGAGGCGGCTGCGGCGATTTTGGTCATAACTGTGTTCATGATGTGTACCTTCTTGTTCTTGAGGTGCTGCACGTGCGGCCTGTGCGCGGTCAATGACCGCCGCCACCGCCACCGGGGGCTTTGAGTTTGTCGGCCAGCCACAGGGGCACGATACAGGCCAGCAGGATGGCGCCGACGAGGAAGAAGCCGTCGTTGTAAGCCATCACATACGCTTCGCGGCGCACGATGCCGTCGATCGCCTGCAAGGCCTGGTTGCCGGCCGTGACGGCGTCATAGCCCTTGGCCATGAACGAGGACGTCAACTGGTCGATGCGCAGCTGCGTGGCGCTGGAATACGCGTTGATCGCTTCACCCAGGCGCTGCGAGTGAAAGTGCTCGCGGGTGCTCAGGGCGGTGGCCAGCAGGGCGATGCCGATCGAGCCGCCCAGGTTGCGCGTCATGTTGAACAGGCTCGAAGCGGACGCCATGTCCTTCGGCGCGATGCCCTTCATGGCGAAGTTCGACAGGGTCAGCATGACGAAGGGCTGGCCCAGCGCGCGCACCACCTGCGACCACAGCAACTGGTCGTAGCCGGTGGAAGCGTCCATGTAGGCATTCATCATGCACGAACCGCCGAACAGCAGCAGGCCGAACGAGCACAGGATGCGGTTGTCCACCTTCGACGACAGCTTGGCGACAAACGGCATGATGAACAGCTGCGGCAAGCCCACCCACATGATGACTTCACCGATCTGCATCGGCGAATAGCCGGCGATCTGGCCCAGGAACAGGGGCAGCAAAAAGGCCGAACCATACAGGCCCATGCCCGTCACGGCCGACAGCACGGTGGCGACGAGAAAATTGCGCTGACCGTACAGGGCCAGGTTGACGAACGGTTCGGCGCGCGTGGCGCTGGTGACGACCCAGCCCAGGATGCCCGTCAGGGCCAGCGCGGCGAAGGCGATGATGAAACCCGAGTCGAACCAGTCCTTCGAATTGCCCTCTTCCAGGAAGATGGTCAGGCAACCCAGGCCCAGGGCCATGAAGAAGATGCCCAGCCAGTCGGCTTTCCAGAACAGCTTCAGTTGCATCGGCTCCTTGTCCAGGCCATAGATCATGCCGGCGATCAGCAGCACGCCCGGTACCCAGTTGATGTAGAAGATCGAAGGCCAGCCATACAGCTCGGAGAGATACCCGCCCAGGGTCGGGCCCATGGCCGGCGCCAGAGTGGCCGTCAGGCCGAAGATGGCCATGCCGACGGCGCGCTTCGACGCCGGCAGCTTGAGCATCACCAGGGTGAACGCCATCGGTATCAGCGCGCCGCCCGTAAACCCCTGCAGCATGCGGAAGACGATCATGCTTTCCAGGTTCCACGCCGCCCCGCACAGGGTGGAGAACAGCAGGAAGAAGGCGGTGGTGCCGATCATGTAGGTACGCAGTCCGAACACGCGCGCCAGCAGCGCGGTGAGGGGAATGACGATAATTTCGGCGACCAGGTAGGCCGTGGAAATCCACGAGCCCTCTTCCTGGGTGGCCGACAGCGAGCCAAGGATGTCCTTGAGCGAGGAGTTCGTGATCTGGATGTCGAGCACCGCCATGAAGGCGCCCAGCATGCCGGCGGCGACCGCCAGCCAGGTGCGCCCGGAGACTTTCTCGTCGATCACGGGAAACGCTGGCGGCTTCGCCAGCGTGGTGGAGGAGCTGCTCATGGAAGCTTAGCGGGTGGCGGTCTGGGCGGCAGGAGCGGCGGCGTGGCGCGCATCCTTTTCCGACACGGGCTGGTTCACTTCCACTTCGGCGATCACCGACATGCCAGGCACCAGGCGGCCATTCATGGCCTTGATGTCTTCCGGCTGGAAGACGATTTTCACCGGCACGCGCTGGACGATCTTGGTGAAGTTGCCGGTGGCGTTATCGGCCGGCAGCAGGGCGAACTGCGCGCCCGAGGCAGGGGCGAAGCTGTCCACGGTACCCACCAGTTTCTTGCCCGGCATGGCGTCGATCGTCACGTGCACGCTCTGGCCGCGGTGCAGGTCGGCCAGCTGCGTTTCCTTGAAGTTGGCGGTGACCCAGACGTTGTCTTGCACGATGGCCGTCAATTGCTGGCCAGGCTGCACGCGCATGCCCGTTTCCACGTTGCGCTTACCGATGCGGCCGGCGACGGGCGCCAGGATGCGGTTGTATTGCAGCTGCTGTTCCGCGTCCTTCAGTTGCACGCGCAGCACGGCCACTTGCGCCTTGGCCACGTCGCGCGCGGCCTGGGCGGCGCCGATCTGCGCCTTGGCGGCCGAAGCGCTGTCGCGGCGGGCGGCCAGGTCGGCCACGGCGCTCGAGCGGGCTGCATTGGCTGCGTCGAGTTCCGCTTTCGAGACGGCTTTCATCTGGCTCGTGTACAGCTGGCCATAACGCTCCGCATCCTGTTTCGCGCGCAGCAATTGCGCGTCCGCTTGCGCCACTTGCGCCTGGGCGCCGCTGGCTTGCGCCTGCACCTGGGCGATCTGCGCGTCCGCCTGCAGCACTTGCTGTTCGGCGCTGGCGATCTGCGCGGCGATCTGCTCGGTTTTCACGCGCTGGTCGAACGGGTCGAGTTCGGCGATCACGTCGCCCTCTTTCACGATTTGATTGTCGTCGATGAAGACCTTGGTGACGACGCCGGAAATACGCGCCGAGACGGGATGCACGTGGCCGGCCACATAGGCGTTTTCCGTTTCCACGAAGTAGTGGCTGCGGTACCACATGCGCGCGCCGGCGCCCAGGGCGACCAGGACGATCAGGCCGGCGATGATTTTCACGCGGTTATTCGGTGCTGCGGAGCTGGCGGAAGCGGCAGGCGCGGAAGGTGCGGCCGGGGCCGCGGGTGGGACGGCGCTCAGCACCTTGTGCTCTGCTTGGCCTGGCTGGTTGGACATACTCGCTCCGGAAATGAAATGATGTAGGTTCATTATTGGGCAAAGAAAAGCCAAAGTCAAGAAATGAAACGATTGCATTTCATTTTAATTTGCACTACAGTGTGAGCCATCACTTACCTTCCCACTTATAAAGAGACCCAGACCATGCCCGATCCCGGCCTCAGCGATACCTTGCCAACCGATAAAGAATCCGACGAGACCGCCCAGGAGCTTTCCTGCTGCGGCAAGCCAGCCGGCCGCCCGCGCGCGGCCGACATGGAAGCGCGCATGGAAAACCTGCTGCACACGGCCGGCTGCCTGTTTCTGGAAAAGGGGTATGGAAAGGTGAGCCTGGAAATGATCGCCCGCGAAGCCCACGTGGCCGTGCGCACGATCTATGTGAAGTTTGGCGGCAAGTCGGGCTTGTTCAATGCCGTGGTGGAACTGCGCCGCGCCGCCTACTTCTCGACCATGCCGGCGCTGGAGACGGATATGCGGCCCCTGCCCACCATCCTGGGCGAGTTCGGCCTGCTGTTCGTGCAGCTCGTCACCATGCCGGCGGCGATCCGCCTGAATCGCATGGTGGTGGCCGAGGCGGCCACGCACCCGGAACTGGCGGAAACGTTTTACAAGGTGGGGCCGGGACAGACGCGCGAGATGCTGGTCAAGTTTTTCAGCCGGCCCGACATCGCGCCCCTGTTCCGCGCCGAGTTGACGCCGTCCATGCTGGCGCTGCACCTGCTCAATTGCCTGCTGGGCGACCAGATGTCGCGCCTGCTGTTTCCGCCGCAGGCGCAACCGGACGTGGCGCAATTGCGCGCCAAGGTGACGGTCAGTCTCGACCTGTTCCTGCGCGGCACCCTGCGCCAGCCGCTGGCGGACTGACGCGGGACGGCTGGCCGGCCAGGTCAGCCGGGGCGGCTGCAGTCTTCCATCGCCGCCGCGTCGGCGTGTTCATCGTTCAAGCCCAGCGCGCGCAGGAAAGGCTGGGCCGCCGATGCGCCATCAAGACTGAGTGAAGACTCACTTCCATCGTAGCGCTCGGGGCCATAGCGCATCAGGTCGAACGACGTTTCAAAGCGCTGCGCCAGGAAATACGTGCGGAAGTAATCGAAGGAAAACGCCACCTGGCCATCGGCCCGCAGCAGCAAGCCATGCGCATACAACGGCGCCAGCCAATCCCCGGCCGCCATGTTCCAGCCCTTCACGCCACAATAGTCGCCGGCAAAGCGCTCCAGCTCCGCCGCGCTGAGGAAGACGGTCTTCGCTTCGAACATCACGAACGCCAGCTCCATCAGGAATTCGCGCGCATCGGCAGCCGCGCCGGCGTTCACGCGCCGCGGCGCACCCGCCATGCCCAGCAAGCCATCCAGATAGGCACGCTCGCCTGCCAGTTGCGGCAGCAAGGTGGCAAACACATACTCGGCATCCACCTGCCCCGTTTCCTGCCCATTCGGCGTGTACAGCACCGACAGGGCGAAGTTCTTGCTCACGTCATCGAACTCGCGCAGGGACACCGTCCACTGCGTGCCTGCCTTGCCGTCATCGGCCGCGTCCGTGCCGAACTCGAGTACGGCAAACGCCGCCATCTGGCCATGCGCACCGTACAGGCTGCCGGGATTGCTTTTGAACAAGATTCCCAGCGACTTCATCAGCGAACTGGCATCGCCCGTATGCTGGTGGCCATGGAACACGGCGTGGATATTCTTGTAGTGCGCGCGCTGCTCGGCACTGGCGTGCTCATCAGCGGAGAAAAAGCTGAAGCCGGCATTGCCCAGCGCCGCAGCCGCGACACCCTGCGCGCGGCTGCCCGGCACCAGGTAGAACCGCGCACCGGGCAAGCTGGCCGCCTGCAGCAAGGGGCGCAGGAAGTATTCGTAGACATACACGGGCGTCGTGCCGGCACAGGCGTCGGGCGCCACCAGCTGGCCCGTGAAGAAAATTGCATCGATCCTCTTGCCCGCCGCCAGAATAGCGGCCACATCCTGGTACAAGGCATGCAGCATCACGGCTTGCTCTTGCTCATCGGCCCGGCGCAAACGGACATCGGCAATATGGAGGGCGGTAAATTTTTTCATTGTTGCAAAACTTTCTTAGGGCCTATCCCAGTAGGGAGCGTCTTCTGCTGGCAGTTCATCAGGAGCGCGGACAAGGCGTGAGGAGCACGCGGGGCGAGCCACGCGACGACGGTCACCGCAGTCCCCGCTTCCGAGGGGCGCCAGCAGGGGATGCATTCATCCACCGGGGCAGGCTCTCATCAGCACAGCGGAACTTGACCGAACCCCACGCTGGCAACATTCCTGGAAAAATCACACGCTTCCATTGCAGCAAAAAGAAGAACATGGTGACAGACCTCCATTCTGCCACTTTTTCCATACGGCAATACTCACCAATTTTCACATGGGGCGTATCCGCCACGCCCCATCTGCGATTTACGCTGCCAGGATCAAGGGATATAAAAAAACCCGCAATCGCTTGCGGGTTTTTTTAGTGTGACAAGGTGCGGCTACAACATCAGCGCTTGCGCGGCGGCGGCAAGTCCGTGCACACGCCTTCGTACATTTCCGCGGTTTTTTTCAACCTGCAGATCGATTCACGCAGGGTCGGGTGCGGGTGGTAGCCCGCTCCAATAAAAAACCCGCAATCGCTTGCGGGTTTTTGAGTGTAACAAGGTACGGCTACAGCATCAGCGCTTGCGCGGCGGCGGCAAGTCCGTGCACACGCCTTCGTACACTTCCGCGGCCATGCCGATCGATTCGCCCAGGGTCGGGTGCGGATGGATGGTCTTGCCGATGTCGGTGCCGTCGCAGCCCATTTCGATGGCCAGCGCGATCTCGCCGATCATGTCGCCCGCATGCGTGCCGACGATGGTGCCGCCGATGATGCGGTGCGTTTCCGCGTCGAACAACAGCTTGGTGAAGCCTTCGGCGCGGCCGTTGGCCACGGCGCGGCCGGAAGCTGCCCACGGGAAGTGGCCCTTCTCGACCTTGATGCCCTTGGCTTTCGCTTCGTCTTCCGTGATGCCGGCCCATGCCACTTCCGGGTCCGTGTAGGCGACCGACGGGATCACCTTGACGTCGAAGTGCGACTTCTGGCCGGAAGCCGCTTCCGCGGCCACGTGGGCTTCATGCACGGCCTTGTGCGCCAGCATCGGCTGGCCCACCAGGTCGCCGATGGCGAAGATGTTCGGCACGTTGGTGCGCATCTGGCTGTCGACGTTGATGAAACCGCGGTCCGTCACTTGCACGCCGGCCTTGTCGGCCGCCAGCTTCTTGCCGTTCGGGCTGCGGCCCACGGCGACGAGCACCAGGTCGTAGATCTGCGGCGCCGGCGCCGTGGCGCCCGCTTCGGCCGCTTCAAACGTGACCTTGATGCCTTCCGGCAACGCCTCGACGGCAACCGTCTTGGTCTTGGTCATGATGTTGTCGAAGCGCTTCTCGTTAAACTTCTGCCACACCTTGACGGCGTCGCGGTCCGCGCCCTGCATCAGGCCATCCATCATTTCGACCACGTCGATGCGCGCGCCGAAGGTGGAATAGACGGTCGCCATTTCCAGGCCGATGATGCCGCCGCCGATGACCAGCATGCGTTTCGGGATCTGGCGCAATTCCAGCGCGCCCGTCGAATCGACGATGCGTGGATCTTCCGGCACGAAAGGCAGTTTCACCACGGACGAACCGGCGGCGATGATGGCTTGCTTGAACTGCACGACTTTTTTCGAGCCGTCGCCTGCCGTCACCTCGATGTGGTTCGCGGAGAGGAACTGGCCCACGCCGGTGACGACTTGCGTCTTGCGCGCCTTGGCCATGCCGGCCAGACCGCCCGTCATGTTCGAGATTACGCCTTCCTTGTACTTGCGTACCTGATCGATATCAATGGTCGGCTTGGCAAACGTCACGCCCGTGTTCGACATGTGCGCCGTTTCATCGATGACGGAAGCGACGTGCAGCAACGCCTTCGACGGGATGCAGCCCACGTTCAGGCACACGCCGCCCAGGGTGGCATAG
This sequence comes from Janthinobacterium sp. P210005, assembly GCF_036231865.1. NCBI lineage: Bacteria > Pseudomonadati > Pseudomonadota > Betaproteobacteria > Burkholderiales > Oxalobacteraceae > Janthinobacterium > Janthinobacterium sp. P210005. The sequence goes on along the minus strand of NZ_JAZARC010000006.1, from coordinate 283,812 downwards.
CGCTCGACGATGACCGTCGACATGCCCAGGTCGGCCGCGCGGAACGCCGCCGAATAGCCGCCAGGACCGCCGCCCAGCACCATCATGTCGACATCGATGTCGACCTGGCCGCTGTAATTGCCGGCCGGGATGGCGGCAACGGCTGCCGGTGCTGCCGCTGGGGCAGCCGCCGGAGCCACTGCTGCAGGCGCAGGAGCGGCTGCCGGTGCCGCTGCCGCCGCGCCTTCAGCTGCTTCCACCACCAGCAGCGCGCTGCCTTCGGCGATCTTGTCGCCGACCTTGACCTTGATTTCCTTGACGATGCCCGCGTGGGTCGATGGAATCTCCATGCTGGCCTTGTCCGATTCGACCGTGATCAGGGACTGGTCCACCTTGATGGTGTCGCCGACCTTGACCATCAGTTCGATGACTTCGACTTCCTTGAAGTCGCCGATATTCGGTACTTTTACCTCTACTGTGCTCATCAATCGCTCCTTACAGCAGAATTTTGCGCATGTCGGCCAGGACTTCACCGAGGTACACGGAGAATCGCGCGCCCATCGCGCCATCGACCACGCGGTGGTCGTAGGACAGCGAAGTGCCCATCATCAGGCGCGGCTGGAAGGCCTTGCCATCCCATACCGGCTTGATCGAGGCTTTCGACAGACCCAGAATCGCCACTTCCGGCGCATTGACGATAGGCGTGAAGTGCGTGCCGCCGATGCCGCCCAGGGACGAAATCGTGAAGCTGGCGCCCTGCATGTCGGCCGGTTTCAGCTTGCCTTCGCGCGCCTGCAGCGACAGTTCCGTCATTTCGCGGGCGATTTGCGAGACCGACTTCTGGTCCGCGCCCTTGATCACGGGCACCACCAGGCCATTCGGCGTGTCGGCCGCGAAACCGATGTTGTAGTACTGCTTGAGGATCAGGTTTTCACCCTTGGCATCAAGCGAAGCGTTAAACGCGGGGAATTTCTTCAGCGCGGCGACGGAGGCCTTGATGACGAAGGCCAGCATGGTCAGCTTGGCCGCATCCTTGTTCTTCGCATTGGCCGCGTTGGTGTCGACGCGGAACGCTTCCAGGTCCGTCACGTCCGCTTCGTCGAACTGCGTGACGTGCGGGATCATGACCCAGTTGCGGTGCAGGTTCGGACCCGAGATTTTCTTGATGCGCGACAGCGGCAGCAATTCGGTCGTGCCGAACTTGCTGAAGTCCAGCGACGGCCATGGCAGCAGGTCCAGGCCCACGCCCGAACCGCCTTTGGCAGCGACTGGCGCGTTCGGCGCGACGACGGCGCCCGACATCACGCCCTTGACGAAATTCTGCACGTCTTCCTGGGTGATCCGACCCTTCGGACCGGAACCGCCCACGCGGGCCAGGTCCACGCCCAGTTCGCGCGCGAACTTGCGGATCGAAGGCGACGCGTGCGCCAGCTTGCCGTTGACGGCAGGGGCGGTGGCGACTGGGGCAGCAGCAGGTGCAGCAGCGGCGACCGGCGCCGAAGCGACGGCGGCGGCTGGTGCGGCGGCGGCTTGCGCCGGCGCTGCGGCCGGGGCGGCAGCGGCAGGAGCGGCGCCACCGGTCGTTTCCACGACCAGCACCAGCGAACCCTTGGCCACCTTGTCGCCGACCTTGACTTTCAATTCCTTGACGATACCGGCGTGGCTCGATGGAATTTCCATGCTGGCCTTGTCCGATTCGACCGTCAGCAGCGACTGGTCGACCTTGATGCTGTCGCCCACCTTGACCATCAGTTCGATGACTTCGACTTCCTTGAAGTCGCCGATATCGGGCACGGTCACCTCGACCAGGGCCGGCGCGCCGGAAGCGGCAGGCGCCGGCGCGGCGGCTGGTGCAGCTTCAGCAGCCGGTGCAGGGGCGGCAGCGGCAGGCCCTGGCGCCGATACCGGGACCGAGGCGTCGTCCGCCACTTCCAGCAGCAGGACCAGCGAGCCTTCGGCGATCTTGTCGCCCACGTTGACTTTCAATTCCTTGACGACACCGGCGTGGCTCGATGGAATTTCCATGCTGGCCTTGTCCGATTCGACCGTGATCAGGGATTGGTCGACCTTGACCGTATCGCCTGGCTTGACCATCAGTTCAATGATCTCGACTTCCTTGAAATCGCCGATATCCGGGACTTTGACTTCCACAATGCTCATAGCTTGCTCCGTTATTTTATTTGTCAGATGGACCCGCACACACGCCAGGGCGGCACTTTCGCACCGCCCTGGCATCATCGGGTCCGCACAACGATTACTGGGTCACCGGATTCGGTTTGTTCGCGTCGATGCCGTACTTGGCGATCGCCTGCTCCACCACCGACACGTCGATCTTGCCTTCGTCAGCCAGCGATTTGAGCGCAGCCACGGTGACATAATAACGGTTCACTTCGAAGAACTCGCGCAGCTTGGCGCGGCTGTCCGAGCGGCCAAAGCCATCGGTGCCCAGCACTTTATAAGTGCGGCCCTTCGGCATGAAGGCGCGGATCTGTTCTGCAAACGCGCGCATGTAGTCGGTCGTGGCGACGATCGGGCCGTCCGTGTCCTGCATCAGCGACGTCACGTATGGCACGCGCTGCTCTTTCGACGGGTTGACCATGTTCCAGCGTTCCGCATCCTGGCCATCGCGGGCCACCAGGGTCAACGACGGCGCCGACCACACGTCCGCAGCCACGCCCCAGTCGTTGGCAAGCAATTCGGCGGCGAAGATCGATTCGCGCAGGATGGTGCCGCAACCGATCAGCTGTACGCGCAGCTTGGCGTCCGCCGGGCCTTCCTGCAGCTTGTACATGCCTTTCAGGATGCCTTCTTCCTGGCCTGGCTTGATGCCTGGCTGGGCGTAGTTCTCGTTCATGATCGTGATGTAGTAGAACACATCTTCCTGGTTGGCGATCATGCGGCGCAGGCCATCCTGGATGATGACGGCGACTTCATGGCTGAAGGTCGGGTCGTACGGCATGCAGGTCGGGATGGTCGCGGCGAAGATATGGCTGTGGCCATCTTCGTGCTGCAAGCCTTCGCCGTTCAGGGTCGTGCGGCCGGCCGTGCCGCCCATCAGGAAGCCGCGGGCGCGCATGTCGGCCGAAGCCCATACCTGGTCGCCGATGCGCTGGAAGCCGAACATCGAGTAGAAGGTGTAGAACGGGATCATGATGCGGTCGTTGGTCGAATACGACGTCGCCGCGGCGATCCACGAGCTCATGCCGCCCGCTTCGTTGATGCCCTCTTGCAGGATCTGGCCAGCCTTGTCTTCGCGGTAGTACATGACCTGGTCTTTGTCGACCGGCTCGTACAACTGGCCTTTCGGGTTGTAGATGCCGATCTGGCGGAACAGGCCTTCCATGCCGAAGGTACGCGATTCATCGACCAGGATAGGCACGACGCGCTGGCCCAGGTTCGGGTCTTTCAGCAGGGTCGAAATGACGCGCACGAACGCTTGCGTGGTCGAGATTTCACGGCCTTCAGGCGTCGCTTCCAGCACGTTCTTGAACGCGTCCAGGCCAGGCACGGGCAGGGTTTCTTCCGACTTCTGGCGGCGCTGCGGCAGGTAGCCACCCAGGGCCTTGCGGCGCTCGTGCAGGTAGACCATTTCCGGCGCATCGTCGGCAGGCTTGAAGAACGGGATGTCGGCCAGCTTGTCGTCCGGGATCGGCAGCGAGAAGCGGTCGCGCATTTCGCGGATGGCTTCGTCGTCCAGTTTTTTCGTCTGGTGCGCCGTGTTGCGCGCTTCGCCGGACTTGCCCATGCCGTAGCCCTTGATGGTTTTCACCAGCAGGACGGTCGGCTGGCCCTTGTGTTCCTGGGCGATCTTGAAGGCCGCGTAGATCTTGTGCGGATCGTGGCCGCCACGGGTCAGGCGCCAGATGTCGTCGTCCGTCATGTTGGCAACCATTTCCAGCAGCTTCGGATGCTTGCCGAAGAAGTGCTTGCGCACGTAGGCGCCGTCTTTCGCTTTGTAGTTCTGGTATTCGCCGTCGACGGTTTCCATCATCACGCGCTGCAGGATGCCTTCCTTGTCCTGTGCCAGCAGGGCGTCCCAGCCCGGGCCCCAGATGACCTTGACGACGTTCCAGCCGGCGCCGCGGAATTCGCCTTCCAGTTCCTGGATGATCTTGGTGTTACCGCGCACAGGGCCGTCCAGGCGCTGCAGGTTGCAGTTGACCACGATGACCAGGTTGTCGAGCATGTCGCGTGCGGCCAGGCCGATCGCGCCCAAGGACTCCGGCTCGTCCATCTCGCCATCGCCGCAGAAGGCCCAGATCTTGCGGTTGTCGGTTTTCGCGATGCCGCGTGCGTGCAGGTATTTCAGGAAGCGCGCCTGGTAGATCGCCATGTGCGGGCCCAGGCCCATCGACACGGTCGGGAACTGCCAGAAATCAGGCATCAGCTTCGGATGCGGGTATGAGGACAGGCCCTTGCCGTCGACTTCCTTGCGGAAGTTCAGCATTTGCTCTTCCGTCAGGCGGCCTTCGAGGAAGGCGCGCGCGTAGACGCCGGGCGAGGAGTGGCCCTGGATGTACAGCAGGTCGCCGCCGTGGTCGGCCGTCGGCGCGTGCCAGAAGTGGTTGAAACCGATGCCCAGCATGTTCGCCAGCGAAGCGAACGAGGACAAGTGGCCGCCCAGGTCGCCGTCGGCGCGGTTGGCCTTGACGACCATGGCCATGGCGTTCCAGCGCATCCACGAGCGCAGGCGCTCTTCGTATTCCAGGTTGCCGGGACAGTGTGCTTCTTGCTTGGTGGGGATGGTATTGACGTAGGCGGTGGTGCTGGAGAACGGGATCTGGGCGCCGCGGCGGCGGGCCAGGTCAACCATGCGCTCCATCAGGTAATGCGCGCGTTCCGGACCTTCATTTTCCAGCACGGCTTCGAGCGCGTCCAGCCACTCCTTGGTTTCCTGCATATCCGGGTCGGTGCCGATCTGTGTCGTTACCTGGTTCAGTTGAGCTGACATCTGTTGAGTCTCCTTTGTGAACGCCCCACCCCGATTTTCCGGATCGCTGTCGGACGGTATTTCGCTGATTATTTACTATTAAGTCGGTTTAGTGTGGGGATTCTAACAGCGTATTTACTATTTTTCAAATTACGATATAGCATTTCGTATTGTGAAATTACCCTATGAAATTTATGCTGCACTGCCGCAAATTCTGCCCGGAAATTAGGGTGATCAGAGTAGCAAATAGCGCCGAAACCGGAAAACTTGCATGCCCTGGCCGGCCCTGCTCTACGAGCACATCAGCAAACCGAATTAAAACCCCAGTCGTCCGCGCAGGCATACCGGGCCAAGCGGGCCTGAAAAATGTCGAGGGCAAGGCGCGGCGACACAGACAGTACGCCAGTACGGCAAGGAGTTGCAACGCCGCCATCGGCATTTTCTCAGGCCCGCGTCTCCGGCCCGCTTTTTAACGTCACGGCATTGGCGCCAAAACCGCCCCTTTGCGCCGCCCGGCTTTATAATCTGACTTTTCCCTCCCACAGCTCTCAGCCTCCCTACCATGCCAGCACAACTGATCGACGGAATCGCCCTCTCCCAAAAACTGCGCAGCGAGATCGCCACGCGCGCCGCCGCCCTCACGGCCAAGGGCACCCAGCCCGGTCTGGCCGTGATACTCGTCGGCGAAGACCCGGCCAGCCAGGTGTATGTCCGCAACAAGGTCAAGGCGTGCGGCGACGTGGGTTTTCACTCGGTGCTGGAAAAATATGAAGCGGACCTGTCCGAAGCGGACTTGCTGGCACGCATCGCCAGCCTGAATGCCGACCCGGCCATCCACGGCATCCTCGTGCAAATGCCCTTGCCCAAGCACATCAACCCGCACAAGGTCATCGAAGCGATCGCCACGACGAAAGACGTGGACGGCTATTCCGTCCTGAGCGCCGGTGAACTGATGACGGGCTTGCCCGGCTTCCGCCCGTGCACGCCGTATGGCTGCATGAAACTGATCGAAAGCACGGGCGTGGACTTGCGCGGCAAGCACGCCGTCGTCATCGGCCGCAGCAACACCGTCGGCAAGCCGATGGCCCTGCTGCTCTTGCAAGCGAACGCTACCGTCACCATCTGCCATAGCGCGACCCCGGACCTGGGCCTGTACACACGCCAGGCAGACGTGGTCGTGGCCGCCGTCGGCCGCCGCAACACCCTGACGGCCGACATGGTCAAGCCGGGCGCCATCGTCATCGACGTGGGCATGAACCGCGACGACGACGGCAAGCTGTGCGGCGACGTGGATTTTGCCGGCATCAAGGAAGTGGCGTCGCACATCACCCCGGTACCGGGTGGCGTGGGTCCGATGACGATCACCATGTTGCTGATGAACACGGTCGAAGCCGCCGAGCGCATTTAAGAGGAGCACCTGAGACAATGCTCATGGCGGCGTTGCCTGGCCTTGAACATTTTTCAGGCGCTTCATATATGAAGACAGAATGGACGAACCGACGATGAACACCAATCCCCTGCTTGATTTTTCCGGCCTGCCACGCTTCGACGCAATCACGCACGAGCATGTCACACCTGCCATCGATACCCTGCTGGCCCAGGCGCGCGCCACGGTGGCGCAGCTGGAAGCGCCCATGGAAGAAGTGAGCTGGGAAAACTTCGTCGCGCCCCAGGACCAGATCGCCGAAACCCTGGGCCGCGCCTGGAACATCGTCAACCACTTGAACAGCGTGGTCGATACGCCCGAGCTGCGCGCCGCCTACAATGCGAACCAGCCCAAGGTGACGGAATTCTGGACAGAACTGGGCCAGAACGAAATCCTCTTCGGCAAATACAAGCAATTGCAGGCCCGCGCCGATTTCGCCAGCCTGTCACCCGCACGCCGGCGCATCGTCGACAATGCCGTGCGCGACTTCCGCCTGGGCGGCGCCGAGTTGCCCGAAGACAAGAAAGAGCGCTTCGGCGCCATCCAGGAAGAACATGCGGCCATCTCGACGCGCTTTTCCGAAAACGTGCTCGACGCCACCAATGACTACAAGTTGCTGGTCGAGAATGAGCTTGACCTGGCCGGCTTGCCCGACGACGTGAAGGCCGCCGCGCGCGCCGCCGCCGACAAGGCAGGCAAGCAAGGCTACGAATTCTCGCTGCACTTCCCTTCTTATTACCCGATCCTGCAATTTGCCGACAACCGCGCGCTGCGCGAAACCATCTACCGCGCCAATGCCACCAAGGCATCGGACCAGGGCGACGTCTTCAGCAAGAAAGAGGATTGGGACAATACGCACAACATCGTCACTCTGTTGCAATTGCGCGAAGAAGAGGCAAAACTGCTCGGCTACGCCAATTTCGCCGAAGTGTCGCTGGTCTCCAAAATGGCCACTTCGCCCGCGCAAGTCATCGCTTTCCTGGAAGACCTGGCCAAACGCGCGCGCCCGTTCGCCGAGAAAGACTTGTTAGAACTGAAACAATTCGCGAAGGAAGAACTGGGTATTGCCGAACTGCAAGCATGGGACGTGCCGTACGCTTCCGAAAAGCTGCAGGAACGCCGCTACGCGTTCTCGGCCCAGGAAGTCAAACAGTATTTCCCTGAACACAAGGTGATCGACGGCCTGTTCCGCCAGATCCAGAACCTGTTCGCCGTCGACATCAAGCTCGATACGGCGCCCGTCTGGCACAAGGATGTGCGTTTTTACCGCATCGAGCGCGACGGCAAGCTGATCGGCCAGTTCTACCTGGACCTGTATGCGCGCGCGGGCAAGAGCGGCGGCGCCTGGATGGACGACGCGCGCGGCCGCCGCGCCGACGCGCAACACGTACAAACGCCGATCGCTTATCTCACCTGCAACTTTACGGAACCGGCCGTGGTCGACGGCAAGGTACAGCCAGCCCTGTTCACGCACGATGAAGTCATCACCCTGTTCCACGAATTCGGCCACGGCCTGCACCACATGCTGACGGTGGTCGACGAGCTGGGCGTGTCGGGCATTGCCGGCGTCGAATGGGATGCCGTGGAACTGCCATCGCAATTCATGGAAAACTTCTGCTGGGAATGGGAAGTGCTCGAGCACATGACGGCGCATGCCGTCACGGGCGCGCCGCTGCCGCGCGCGCTGTACGACAAGATGTTGGCGGCCAAGAATTTCCAGTCCGGCCTGCAAACCCTGCGCCAGGTGGAATTCTCCTTGCTCGACATGCATTTGCACTATGACTACGATGCCAGCACAGGCCAGAGCGTGCAGCAACTGATCGACGGCGTGCGCGCCAAGTTTTCGCTGCTCATCCCGCCGCCGTTCAACCGCTTCCAGAATTCCTTTGGGCACATCTTCGCCGGCGGCTACGCGGCTGGCTACTACAGCTACAAGTGGGCCGAGGTGCTGTCCGCCGACGCGTATGCGGCGTTCGAGGAAGCCAAGGTGCTGGGCCCAGCCGCCACCACGGCGGCAGGCAAGCGTTACCTGCAGGAAATTCTGTCCGTCGGCGGCTCGCGCCCCGCGCTGGAATCGTTCACGGCCTTCCGCGGCCGCGAACCATCGATCGACGCCCTGCTGCGCCACAGCGGCATGGCCGCTTGATCGCCATGAGCCGCGTCGATTTTCACAGCAATGTGCCGGACAAGCTGGCCTACGCCTGCCGCCTGGCGCGCAAGGCGTATATGGCCGGCAACAAGGTCGTCGTCCTGACGCAAGATGCCGCCCAGCTCGACGCCTTGAACAGCGCCATGTGGACCATTTCCGCCACGGATTTCCTGCCCCACGTGCTGGCCGGCGATCCGCTGGCGGCGCAGACGCCCATCATCCTGACCGATGACGTAGCGGCGGACTTGCCGCACCACGACATCCTCGTCAACCTGTCGCAGTTGCCGCCCGCTAATTACGCGCAATTCCAGCGCGTCTTCGAGATCGTCTCCATGGATGAGCAAGATGCGCAGGCGGGCCGCCAGCGCTTCCTGCACTACCGCCAGCAAAACGTGCAACCGACCCACTTCGTGGCAGGCAAGTCATGAGTGATCAACCATTCGACCAGGGCATCCCCCTGCTGACGGAAGTGCTGCTGGGGCCGGAAGTACCGGAACCTGTCGCTCCAGTTGCGGCTGCGCCTGCCGTCGAGGAAGCGCCGGTGTTGCCACCGAGCATAGTGCAACCCGACTGGGACGCCATCGAACAGCGCCTGACGCAGCGCATCCTGCACCAGGTGCAAGGCAAGATCGACCACCTGCTGGAAGAGCGCATCGCCCACGTCCTGCAGACGGCCCTGCAAAACGCCCTGATCGGCATGCGCGGCGCCCTGCGCGAAGACTTGCAGCAATCGCTGGAACAGATCGTCGCCCATGCCGTCAGCCATGAATTAGGTCACCTGCACCCTCCCGCACAGCCCTGAGCAATCGGGTTACGCGCTACGCGCTGACCCGACCTATCCTATTCTTCCCTCCAACGCCATTCTTTGGTGCGCTCGCGCCTGCGAAATCGGTGCATCGCGCCTCACTTTGGTGATTGTTGCGACAAAATGCAAAAAGCCCCAAAAGCGGCTTTGCGCCGCCTGTTTTTTGTTGTACCTTCTTCAAATGCACCGCCCCTCGAAGCGGTTTTCACGAGACGCCGCCGTATCTTTATCCATTGGAGAATGTTTATGCTGCTCAAGACCAAAGTCCTTCCTCTCGCCGTCGCCCTCGCCTTTGCCGGCCATGCGGGCGCGCAGGAAATCATCAAGATCGGCCACGTCGCCCCGGTCTCTGGCGCCAGCTCCCACCTGGGCAAGGATAACGAGAACGCGGCCAAGATGGCCATCGAGGACTTGAACGCAAAAGGCTTCAAGATCGACGGCAAAGCCGTGAAATTCGTGCTGGTGCCCGAAGATGACGCGGCCGATCCCAAGCAGGGCACGGCCGTGGCGCAAAAGCTGGTCGACGCCAAGGTCAACGGCGTCGTCGGCCACCTGAACTCGGGCACGACGATTCCCGCCTCGCGCATTTACTTCAATGCCGGCATTCCGCAGATTTCGCCTGCCGCCACCAACCCCACGTATACCCAGCAAAAATTCAACACGGCTTTCCGCGTGGTGGCCAATGACAACAAGCTGGGCGGCACCCTGGGCGCGTATGCCGTGGGCAAGCTGCAGGCGAAGAAAATCGCCGTCATCGATGACCGCACGGCCTACGGCCAGGGCGTGGCGGAACAGTTCGTTAAAGGCGCCAAGAAGGCGGCGCCCGGCGTGCAAATCGTCGGCAAGGAATTTACCAATGCCAACGCGACCGATTTCAATGCCATTTTGACCAGCATCAAGTCGAAAAATCCCGACCTGATCTTCTTTGGCGGCATGGATTCCGTGGGCGGCCCCATGCTGCGCCAGATGAAGGCGCTGGGCATCAAGGCCAAGTTCATGGGCGGCGATGGCTTGTGCACGGAACCGCTGGGCAAGCTGGCGGGCGACGCCGTGGGTGAAGACATGGTCACCTGCGCGGAAGCGGGCGGCGTGACGGGCGCGCAGCAAAAAGGCATGGACGATTTCCGCGCCCGCTACAAGCAAAAGTACAACATGGAAGTGCAGCTGTACGCGCCCTACGTCTACGATGCCGTGATGACCATGGCCACCGCCATGGCCGATGCCAAGTCGTCGAAACCGTCCGTCTACCTGCCGTTCCTGGCCAAGGTGCACTACCAGGGCGTGACGGGGCCGATCTCGTTCGATGCCAACGGCGACATCAAGGATGGCGCGCTGACCTTGTTCACCTATCGCGACGGCAAGAAAACCAAGATGGAAGTCGTTAAATAAGCGGCTGGCTGGCAACGTAATCGCGTAATCCTTCGGCCAGCGCGTCGAAGGTGGCGCGGCAGCGCAGGCTGCCGCGCAAGTCTTCATGCATGGTGACCCACGTTTCCATGGGCAGCGCAAACGCCTGCGGCAACACGCGCCGCAGGGCCGGATCGCGCGCCGCCAGCCCCGCCTGGCACACGCCGATGCCGGCGCCCGCGCGGATCAGGGCCAGTTGCGCCAGGTCGCTGTCGCTGCGCCAGGCAAAGTTTTCCCGCGAAAATCCCTGGAAGGCGGCGCCCGCGTTGCGCACGAAGGGGCTCGCTTCGTCGTAGCCGATGACGGCATGGCGCGCCAGGTCGGCCAGTGCCAGCGGCATGCCGTGCCGCGCCAGGTAATCCGCATGCGCGTGCAGGCCCAGTTCGATATCGCCCACCTTGCGCGCCACCAGCTGCTCCTGGCGCGGACGCAGCATGCGCACGGCGATGTCCGCTTCCCGGCGCAGCAAATCCTGCACCTTGTTGCTCAATACCAATTCAATGATCAAGCCCGGATGGCGCGCGCGCAGGCGGGCCAGGATAGTCGGCAGCACTTCCACGCCCACCACTTCGCTGGCCGCGATGCGCACGACGCCGGCCACGCCCTGCCCGTGGCTGCTGGCGGCGCGCTCCATCAGGGCTGCCGTATGCTCCATGGTTTCCGCATGGGGCCGCAACGCCAGCGCCACTTCCGTGGGAAGCAAGCCCAGCTGGGAGCGCGTAAACAGGGTCGCGCCCAACGCCTGTTCCAGCGCGGCGATATGCCGGCCGACGGTGGGTTGCGTGATGCCCAGCGCGCGGGCCGCGCCGGACAGGGAGCCGTGCTTCAGCACGGCCAGCAGCGAACGATAGTATTCCCAGGCAATCGAATTGATCATACATAAATGTATAGCCTGTGATCGATGCTCGTCAATTCCCAATTAACCTTGCGCGGCAGATACTGGCTCCATCAACCACACGGAGGTCAGGATGGACAACACGAAAAACACGGCATTGGTACTGGGCGCCACGGGCGGCATCGGCGGCGAGATGGTGCGCCAGCTCCTGGCGGCGGGCTGGCAGGTGCGCGCCCTGACGCGGGGAGAAACGCCGTCGCCACGGGGCGATCACGTCGAATGGCTGCGCGGCGATGCGCTGTCGCGCGCGGACGTGCTGGCGGCCGCGAAAGGCTGCGCCGTCATCGTGCACGCCGTCAACCCGCCCGGCTACCGCCACTGGGGCCAGCTGGTGCTGCCCATGCTCGACAACACCATCGCCGCGGCGATTGCCGAAAACGCCACCATCGTGCTGCCTGGCACCGTGTACAACTTCGGCCCCGACGCCTTTCCTGTATTGACAGAGGACGCGCCGCAGCGCCCGCTCACGCGCAAGGGCGCCATCCGCGTGGAACTGGAAGCGCGCCTGGAACGGGCCGCCACGCAGGGTGCCAGGGTCCTGATCGTGCGCGCGGGCGACTTCTTCGGTCCCCGCGCCGGCAATAACTGGTTTTCGCAAGGCCTCGTCAAGCCTGGCCAGAGCGTGCGCAGCATCCTGTATCCGGGCGCGCCCGGCGTGGGCCACCAGTGGTCCTACCTGCCCGACGTGGCGCGCACGATGGTGCGATTGCTGGCCATGCGCGCCGCCTTGCCCGCCTTTGCGCGCTTTCACATGGCGGGCCACTGGGACCACGACGGCCGGCAAATGACGGGCGCGATTGCCCGCGCGGTGGAGCAGGCGACCGGCGCGCCACCTGTCATCCGGCGTTTTCCGTGGTGGCTGGTGGCGCTGGCGTCGCCGTTCGTGGCGACCCTGCGCGAAATGCGCGAGATGCGCTATCTGTGGCAAACGCCCCTGTCCATGGACAATGCGCGGCTGCTGGCCGTGCTGGGCCAGGAGCCGCATACGCCGCTCGACGAGGCGGTGCGGACGACACTGGAAGGCATGGGCAATCTGAAGGCGGCAGGCAAAAAAAATGCGCCGGGATTGCCGGCGCGCTGACTGCAGGTACTGCGGCACAGATTATTTCTGTGCCAGTACCCATTTGACCAGGGTGTGGGCTTCAGCATCGCTCACTTGCGGGTTCGCTGGCATCGGGATCGCGCCCCAGGTGCCGGAACCGCCCTTCATGACTTTCGCCACGAGCTTGGCTTCCGCGTCTTTCTGGCCAGCGTACTTGGCTGCCACGTCCTTGAACGCAGGGCCCACCAGTTTCGTGCTCACCGCGTGGCAAGCCATGCAGTTTTTTGCTTTCGCCAGGTCCGGATTGGCCAACGCTGCTTGCGATGCCAGAGCCGATACGGTCAATACACTCACCAACATAAAACGTTTCATTGTCTTTTCTCCAAAGTTACTTCCTGCGGCATTTTACTGTGTTTCCGCAGATGCACCACGAGCCCAGATCAAGCGTTTCAATGTAGTAACGCAATGTAGACGGGAGGCAGTCATATTCTGCCCCATCTGCGCGCCCATGACCATGTTGTTTGTAAGGCGATGTAACGACAGCCGGCCCCGCGCAGCAGATCGGGGCCGGCTGTCTTACCTGCGCAACAAATCAGCGCTTCTTCAGCTGCGACAGGTCGCGCACGGCGCCCCGGTCGGCCGACGTCGTCAGCGCCGCATACGCCTGCAGCGCCTGCGACACGTAGCGGTCGCGGTTGACGGGCAGCCATGCCGCATCGCCCTTCGCTTCCATGGCGGCGCGGCGCGCGGCCAGTTCGGCATCCGTCACGCGCAGGTTGATGGTGCGCTCGGGGATGTCGATGTCGATAAAGTCGCCCTCTTCCACCAGGCCGATGGCGCCCCCTTCGGCCGCTTCCGGCGACGCATGGCCGATCACCAGGCCCGAGGAACCGCCCGAGAAGCGCCCGTCCGTGAACAGCGCGCACGCCTTGCCCAGGCCCTTGGACTTGATGTAGGAAGTCGGGTACAGCATTTCCTGCATGCCGGGGCCGCCTTTCGGGCCTTCGTAGCGGATGATGACGACGTCGCCCTCATGCACGGTGTCTTCCAGGATGGCAGCGACGGCCGCGTCCTGGCTTTCGAACACGCGCGCCTTGCCCGAGAATTTCAAAATGCTTTCATCGACGCCCGCCGTCTTGACGATGCAGCCCTTTTCCGCCAGGTTGCCATACAAGACGGCCAGGCCGCCATCCTGCGAGTAGGCGTGCGCCTTGTCGCGGATGCAGCCCGTGCTGCGGTCCGTATCGACGGCAGCGAAGCGCTCCGACTGCGAGAACGCCGTCTGCGTCGGCACGCCGCCTGGCGCTGCGCGGAACAGTTCATGCACGGCCGGATTGTCCGTGCACATGATGTCGTTTTGCGCGATGGCGTCGGCCAGGGTGGGCGCGTGGATCGTCGGCAGGGTCGTGTTGAGCAGGCCGGCGCGCGCCAGTTCGCCCAGGATGCCCACGATGCCGCCGGCGCGGTGCACGTCCTCGATATGGTATTTGTCCGTCATCGGCGCCACCTTGCACAGGCACGGCACCTTGCGCGAGATGCGGTCGATATCGGCCATCGTGAATGCCACTTCCGCCTCGTGCGCGGCGGCCAGCAGGTGCAGCACGGTATTCGTCGAGCCGCCCATGGAGACGTCGAGCGCCATGGCGTTTTCAAACGCTGCCTTGGTGGCGATCGAGCGTGGCAGCACGCTGTAATCGTCCTGCTCGTAGTGGCGCTTGGCCAGTTCGACGATCAGGCGGCCCGCGCGCAGGAACAGCTGCTGGCGGTCCGAGTGCGTGGCCAGGATGGTGCCGTTGCCGGGCAGTGCCAGGCCCAGCGCCTCGGTCAGGCAATTCATCGAGTTGGCCGTAAACATGCCGGAGCAGGAACCGCAGGTCGGACAGGCCGAGCGTTCGATTTCCGCCACGTCGGCGTCGGACACCGTGCTGTCGCCCGCCTTGATCATGGCGTCGACCAGGTCCAGCTTGATGATCTTCTGCGTGCCGTTGACCACCTTGACGACCTTGCCCGCTTCCATCGGCCCGCCCGAGATGAAGACGACGGGGATATTGATGCGCATGGCGGCCATCAGCATGCCCGGCGTGATCTTGTCGCAGTTCGAGATGCAGACCATCGCGTCGGCGCAGTGGGCGTTGACCATGTATTCGACGGAGTCGGCGATCAGGTCGCGCGACGGCAGCGAATACAGCATGCCACCGTGGCCCATGGCGATGCCGTCATCGACGGCGATGGTGTTGAATTCCTTGGCCACGCCGCCGGCCGCTTCGATCTCGCGCGCCACCATCTGCCCCAGGTCTTTCAGGTGCACGTGGCCGGGCACGAACTGGGTGAACGAGTTGACGACGGCGATGATCGGCTTGTCGAAATCGCCATCCTTCATGCCGGTGGCGCGCCACAGGGCGCGGGCGCCAGCCATGTTGCGGCCGTGGGTGGTGGTGCGGGAGCGGTATTGCGGCATGATGGACCTTCCAAAAGTGTTGGTGCCTGACTGTGCGGGCTTACAGAAAAATTCGCAGTAAAACCCTGCATGCAGTGGGGGTACGTCAGATTGCCTTGCGCGCGTCCCACTGTCAAATATATGATGCACGTGTCTGTGAGTCGTTTTATGTATCACAGCATCCGATCAGCATGGAAATGCATATGAATCTTGAATTACGACAACTTCGCTATTTCGTCACGGTGGCCGAGGAATTGCACTTCGGCCGCGCCGCCGCGCGCCTGCACATGACGCAGCCGCCGCTGTCGCAAACCATCATGGCCCTGGAAGACTTGCTGGGCGCACCCCTGTTCGTGCGCACCCGGCGCGAAGTGCAGCTGACGCCGGCCGGCAACGCCCTGCTGCCCGAGGCGCGCCGACTGCTGGCGCAGGCACAGGACTTGCCCGCACTGGTGCGGCGGGCCGCGCAGGGCGAGGCGGGCCGCCTGAGCCTGGCTTTTGTTTCCTCGGCCGACTACAGCGTGCTGCCGCCGCTGCTGCGCGCGTATCAGACGGCTTATCCGCAAGTGCAGATCGCGCTGCAGGAAGCCACGTCCGACCTGCAGCTGGACGAATTGCTAGCCGGGCGCACGGATGCGGGCTTGCTGATCCCGCCCCTGCCCGAAAAAGCAAAGGAGGCGCTCGACTACCTGCCCGTGCTGGCCGAACCGCTGGTGCTGGCCGCGCCGTCCGGCCTCGACATCTTGAACACGCCGGGACCCGTGCGCCTGCGCGACGTGCCGCCCCTGCCCCTGATCATTTTCCCGCGCGCGATCTCGCCGGCCCTGCACGACGCCATCCTCGGCGTGTACCGCGCGGCCGGCATCACGCCGCAGATCGGCCAGGAAGCGATCCAGATGCAAACCATCGTCAGCCTCGTCTCGGCTGGCATGGGCATCGCGCTTGTGCCACAATCGGTATCGAATCTGATGCGCCCGGGCGTAGAATACAGGCCGCTGCAGGACGCCACGCCGCTGGTGGAAACGGGCCTGGCCTGGCGCCGCGACAACCCGTCCGCCGTGCTGCAAGGCTTTCTGGCGCTGCTGCGCAAGCAGATCGGCGGCGGTACTGCCAGTTAAATTAAGTGGCCGCTAAGGCAAAAAACCGCAAGCGCCCCCATACTACGCAACCTTAGCTTTAAACAAAGAAAGAAACCCCATGCTGATACACCCGATGCCCGACCCGATAGCCATCCAGATCGGCCCGCTCGCCGTGCACTGGTACGGCCTGATGTATGTGCTGGCCTTCGCCCTGTTCATTATCCTGGGCCGCGTGCGCATCAAGCAGCCGCATATCGCCGTGCTGGGCTGGAAGAAGGAAGACCTCGACGACATGCTGTTCTACGGCATGCTGGGCGTGGTGATCGGCGGGCGCCTGGGCGAAGTGCTGTTCTACCGCCCCGAGTACTTCATGCACAATCCGCTCGAAATCTTCATGGTGTGGCATGGCGGCATGTCCTTCCATGGCGGCTTCCTCGGCGTCATCCTGGCCATGTACCTGTGGAGCCGCAAGGCGGGCCGCAACCTGTTCGACGTGCTCGACTTCATCGCGCCGCTGGTGCCGCTCGGCTACGCGGCCGGCCGCCTGGGCAACTTCATCAATGCCGAACTGCCGGGCCGCATCGCCCCGGACACCCTGCCATGGGCCATGCAATGGCCGGGCATCCCGTATCCCGTGCACCCGTCGCCCATCTACCAGATGCTGGTCGACGGCATTTTGGTGTTCATCATCCTGTGGCTGTATGCGCGCAAGCAGCGTCCGCGCATGGCCGTCGGCGCCATGTTCACCCTGCTGTACGGCTGCGCGCGCTTCTTCACGGAATACTTCCGCACGCCGGACTGGGAAGTCGTATGGCTGGGCGTGCCGATCACCTCGGGCCAGATGCTGTCCTTGCCGATGATCGTCGGCGCCATCGCGCTGCTGGTGTGGGCGTATAAAAGCCAGGTGATGGGCACGCCGCCCACCAAGGCCCGCCCCGCAAACACGTAAAACCGCTGCTCCCCCGATGGCGCGCAAGGCAGGCGCGCCATCCCCCTCCTCCGGCAACCTTTCCCTCAAAGCAGCATAATTTCCTTGCGGAATGAATCTTCGCTTGCGATAGCGCAATGATCGCTTTACCCTGCAGCAAGAGCAGGGCATGCAATCATGCTGTGTTGGCAATTCGAGCGGGGAGTCCCATCCATGCAGTATGCGAGGAAGACCACGACATTCTGGCTGGCGCTGGCGGGCGGCTACGTGCTGGCGCAGCTAGCCTTAACGGCCTGGGCCGGGACGCGCGGTCCCGCCGTGAGCTACCTGTTCGGCGTGACGGCGCCACTGCTGGCGCTGGCCGCCTGCTGCCGCAACGCCAGCCTGAGCGCCCCTGGCGTCGTGCGCACGGGCTGGGGCCTGTTTGCGGCCGCCATGCTGTTCTGGAGCGTGGGCATGGCCCTTTCCGCCTGGCAAGACCTGAGCGGCCATGTGGCGTCCGACACGACGTATTTCTCCGATTTTGCCTATTTCATGTATGGCGCGCCCTTGCTGCTGGCCATTTCCTCGGTCAGCGACCGCCACCCTTCGCGCACCCTGCAATGGCTGGACGCCGTGCAAGTGCTGCTGGCGGCCTACCTGACCTACACGGCCATCTTTTCCGTCTCGCCCTTCGACCAGCGCTCGATCGCGCCGATACCCGCCAGCCTGCTGGTGACGACATACAACGTAGAAAACCTCGTCCTGGCCTGTTGCGCCTCGCTGCGCCTGCTGGCGCACCGCCGCGATGGCGCACAAGGGCGCTTCTACCTGCTGCTCAGCGTGTTCCTGTGGTGCTACGCCGCCTGCGCGGGCGCCTATAATTACCTGACCCTGCACGCGCTGGCCGAATCCGGTCCCAGCGAGATACTGCCCAGCATGCCTTTCCTGCTGCTGGCGGTGCTGGCCATGCGCGTGCAGCCGGGCGAGGAAGAGGCGCGGCCGCCGCGGCCGTTGACCTTGCTGATTGACAACTTCAGCCCCATCTTCTTCACGGCAGCCCTGCTGGGACTGGGATTCGTCGTGCTGCGGGAGCATTTTTACCTGGCGGCCAGCGCCCTGTTTGTCGCGCTGACGGTCCACGCGCTGCGCTCGGCCACCCTGCAAAGCCGCTACATGCAAAGCGAACTGGCCTTGCGCGCGGCGCATGACAAGCTGGAAAAGCTGTCGCTGACGGATGGCTTGACGGGCATCGCCAACCGGCGCTGCTTCGACCAGACCTTGCAGCTGGAGTGGCAGCGCGCCGCGCGCAACCAGCAAGCGCTGGCGCTGCTGATCATCGATATCGATTTCTTCAAAAGCCTCAACGATACCTTCGGCCACCCGTATGGCGACGCCTGCCTGGTGCAGATTGCGGCGGCCCTGCATTCCGCACTGCCGCGCGCCAGCGACCTGGCGGCCCGCTTCGGCGGCGAAGAGTTTGCCGCCATCCTGCCCGCCACCGATGGCGCGGGCGCCCTGGCGGTGGCGCACAAGATGCAGGAAGCGATCGCCGCGGCCGCCATCGCCCACGCGCCGTCGCGCGGCGGCCTGGTCACGGCCAGCATCGGCCTGGCCTTGAGTGACGCAGGACAAACACCGGAAGCATTGCTGGCCGCCGCCGACCAGGCCCTGTACCGGGCCAAGCAGAATGGCCGCAACCGGGTCGAAACCTAGGCCTAAACTAGGCTTTCAGCTTGCCGGTAATGACTTTCCATTGCGCCGGCGTCACGGGCGTGATCGACAGCCGGCTGCCCTTCTTCAGCAGCAGCATGTCTTCCAGCTCCGGCATCTGGCGTATCTCGGACAGGGGCAGCAGCGCCGTCTTCTTCAGGCCGCGCACGTCGACGCTGATCCAGCGCGGCTGTTCCGGCGTCGCCTTGGCATCGAAATATTTGCCGCCCGCTTCAAACTGGCTGTGATCGGGATACGCGCCGCTGGCCACTTCGGCCACGCCCGCCACGCCCGGCTGCGGGCAGCTGGAATGGTAGAACAGCACGCCATCGCCCGGCTGCATGCCATCGCGCATGAAGTTGCGCGCCTGGTAGTTGCGCACGCCAAACCACGGCATGGTGTTCTGCGGCGCGGCCATCAGGTCGTCGATGCTCACTTCATCGGGTTCGGATTTCATCAGCCAGTATTGTTTCATGTTCACTCCCTATCAAAAGCAACAGGCGTAAAAAAACGGCTGAGCATGATGCTGCAACCGTTTTCTTGGTACTGCAAATTGGGCCCCGCCTGTGCCGCTATGCCGGCATCCCGAACCAAACGGTTCAAGGTGGTCACGTTAGTTCAATTTCGGGTTCGTCGAACGAGCGACGCTCACTCCCATCAAACAAAATTCGCAACCGATGCGCATAAATGGTTCAAGGAATATATGGCAATCGCGAACACCGCAGGGTAGACCCAAGTTTACTCCTTTGATCGCGCATCGCAAAGACAAATCGTCGCGTACGCGCTTAAAAAAGGTTTTCCTGGGGCGTCAGAGCACTATCCAATACTGTGTGCATGGCCGAGATTTTCTGCTTCACTTCCAGTATCGTCAATTCCGACAGCGGACCTTGCGGCGACTTCACGGACAGGAATTCCGCAGCCACGCCCAGGGCGGCCAGCACGGCGATGCGATCGTTGCCCTTGACCTTGCCCGCGTCGCGGATGGCTTTCATTTTGCTATCGAGATAGATCGCCGCTTCGCGCAGCGCGCGCTCTTCGCCGTCGCGGCACACCATGCTGTAGGACTGGCCCATGATATTGACATCGACACGCGGCATTACGCTTCCTTCTCGTTCTCGGCAATATAGGCGCCCGCTTCCGAAGCGGCTTGCTCCAGGCCAGCTTGCACCAGTTCGGGAATTTTTTCCAGCAACGCTTCCACCCGCTCCTGCGCCTCGCGCATGCGTTGCACGTACAGGGCGTTGTCGGCGGCCAGCGCGGCATTGTCCTTGCGCAATTGCGCGTTTTCACGGCGCAGCGCATGGGTCATTTCGGCCAGCAGACCTATTTTGTCGGATAATTCGTTGAATTCGGAAATCATCCCGCCACTATAGGGCGGACGCTCCATGGGCGTCAATCGAATCACGCCGCTGTCACACATATTTACATCAATGAAGGGCAGTTGGCGGACAATACACGCTTTTTCCGGCGCTTTTCGCCATCTGCACGCATCCGCCAGCGCCGCGATGGCGGCGTTTTACTCGTCGACGTAATCGGGTTCGATATCCAGTCCGCCATAGCGGTTTTCGCACGAGCGGCGCGTCAGCGTCTGTTGTCCACTCTTGCCGTCAAGCACCATCGTCAAGTCGCGGCAAGTACTGCGGTAGCTGCCAGGTTTGGCGTCCGTTCCCGAGGGCGTCAGGCGCACTGCCAGCGGCACCGCATTGCCCAGGCCCTTGTTGCTCCACTGGCGCGTCTTGCCATCCTCTTCATCCTTCAAGGTGCGCACGGCAGCCGTCAGCAAGGCTTGTTTTTCCTTGGCATTCAGCTTGGCGATGGTCACGTCGGACAGGAATGGCGGATACACGACGGGCGCCGGATCCTTGCCCTGCACATCCCAGTTGCCGCTGTTTTGCGAACAGGTGCGGCGGCTCAGGTCCTGCGACTTGCCGCCCGCCGTGACGACGAATTTCAGGTCGCGGCAGACGTGCGCCTTCAGGCTGTGCTCCGTCATGCCGGAATTGCTGAAGTTATACGTGACTTTCACCAGCACGCCGCGGTTGCCGCCGTTGTCCCACACATGGGCTTCCTGGTCGTCGTCATCCTTGTTCAAGTCGTTGAACAAGTCATTGAGCAGCATGTCCTTTTCCAGCGGGGTCAGGGCCGCCACGGTGATTTCATCGACGATGGTGGGCGTTTGCGCGGCGGCATTGCCCAGGCAGGCGAAGCCGATGACGGTGGCACCCAGCAGGCGCAGGGCGGGACGGGAAAGCGGGAATGGCATGGTGTTCTTTCTGGCGCGAGCGGTGATATGTGGCGATATTGATATGCAATTGCAATCATCTTATCAAATTTCATAGTCAAACTCTGTTTCCTGTGCGTACAGGAACACCCCCTCTCCGAACGACATGCTAGAGTCGCGCCTGTTGCTGACGCCCGGGAACGAGGCTTGTGCTGGCGCAAACCCTGTGTAGATGCAGGCTCTGCTCAGCATCTATCTATATGTTCCCCTTGAATAAGCCCCCTACCGTCCCTATAATTAGCACTCGTTAGTAGAGAGTGCTAACAAACTCTTTCGTAGCAATCCTCAGGACATGATGGTGCATGCCGGACAACAGCAGGGAACGCTACGCGGCGGGCGACGCCGCGATGCCACCACTGCCCAGCGCCGGCACGCACTCGATGCCATGGGGTTTGCTTGACCGTTGCGGGCTGCTTTCAACGGCGGTCACTGAAAGCACGCCTGGCGCTGCGCCAGGCATGTATTCATTTAGCAACACTTATCCATTGAACTTTAAGGAGTTTTGTATGAATCTGCGCCCATTGAACGATCGCGTCATCGTCAAACGCCTCGACCAGGAAACCAAAACTGCGTCCGGCCTCATCATTCCTGATGCAGCTGCTGAAAAACCGGATCAAGGCGAAGTCCTTGCCGTAGGCAATGGCAAGATTCTCGACGACGGCAAAGTCCGTCCTCTGGATGTCAAAGTGGGCGACCGCGTCCTGTTCGGCAAGTACGCCGGCCAAACCGTCAAAGTTGACGGCGATGAGCTGCTGGTCATGCGCGAAGAAGACATCATGGCGATCGTCGTCAAGTAATTGTTTCCACGTTGTAGACAGATACATCCCGAAACTCAGGAGAATTGAACATGGCAGCTAAAGAAGTAGTATTCGGCGACGCAGCGCGCGCCAAGATGGTCGAAGGCGTCAACATCCTCGCCAACGCAGTCAAAGTAACGCTGGGCCCGAAAGGCCGCAACGTGGTCCTGGAGCGCTCGTTCGGCGCCCCTACCGTCACCAAGGATGGTGTATCGGTAGCGAAAGAAGTTGAACTCAAAGACAAGCTCATGAACATGGGCGCGCAAATGGTCAAGGAAGTTGCTTCCCGCACCAGCGACAACGCCGGCGACGGCACCACCACCGCGACCGTGCTGGCACAAGCCATCGTGCGCGAAGGCATGAAGTTCGTTGCCGCCGGCATGAACCCGATGGACCTGAAGCGCGGTATCGACAAGGCTGTTGCAGCCACCGTCGAAGAACTGGCGAAAATCGCCCGTCCTTGCACCACGACCAAGGAAATCGCCCAAGTTGGCGCGATCTCGGCGAACTCGGACTACTCGATCGGCGAGCGTATCGCTGAAGCGATGGAAAAAGTCGGCAAAGAAGGCGTCATCACCGTAGAAGACGGCAAGTCACTGAACGACGAGCTGGACATCGTTGAAGGCATGCAGTTCGACCGCGGCTACCTGTCGCCATACTTCATCAACAACCCAGAGAAACAAGTTGCCGTACTGGACAGCCCATTCGTCCTGCTGTGCGACAAGAAAATCTCGAACATCCGTGACCTGCTGCCGGTACTGGAACAAGTCGCAAAAGCTGGCCGTCCACTGCTGATCATCGCAGAAGACATCGAAGGCGAAGCGCTGGCGACCCTGGTTGTGAACAACATCCGCGGCATCCTGAAAACTTGCGCAGTGAAAGCCCCTGGCTTCGGCGACCGCCGCAAAGCCATGCTGGAAGACATCGCTGTCCTGACCGGCGGCCAAGTGATCGCTGAAGAAGTCGGCCTGACCCTGGAAAAAGTGACCCTGGCCGAACTGGGCCAAGCGAAACGCATCGAAGTGGGCAAGGAAAACACCATCGTTATCGATGGCGCCGGCGAAGCTGCCTCGATCGAAGCACGCGTGAAACAAGTGCGCGTACAGATCGAAGAAGCGACCTCGGACTACGACCGTGAAAAACTGCAAGAGCGCGTCGCCAAACTGGCTGGCGGCGTTGCCGTGATCAAGGTTGGCGCAGCCACCGAAGTCGAAATGAAAGAGAAAAAAGCCCGCGTTGAAGATGCACTGCACGCAACCCGCGCTGCCGTGGAAGAAGGCATCGTGCCAGGCGGCGGCGTAGCCCTGCTGCGCGCACGCGCCAACATCACGGTCAAGGGCGACAATCCTGATCAAGACGCTGGTATCAAGATCGTCCTGCGCGCAATGGAAGAGCCACTGCGCATGATCGTGCAAAACGCTGGCGAAGAAGCTTCGGTCGTCGTGGCAGCCGTACTGGCTGGCTCGGGCAACTACGGCTACAACGCTGCCAACGGCACGTATGGCGACATGGTTGAAATGGGCGTCCTGGACCCAGCCAAAGTGACCCGTTCGGCGCTGCAAAACGCCGCTTCGATCGCTTCGCTGATGCTGACGACCGACTGCATGGTCTGCGAAATCGCTGACGACAAAGCAGGCGGCGGCATGGGCGGCGGCATGGGTGGTATGGGCGGCATGGGCGGCATGGACGGCATGATGTAATGTCCGGCGGCCAGTCGCGCAGGCGACGGCGCGACTGGCCGCATACGCAGGGACAGGGCTGGCAGACCAAAAGCTGCCAGCGCCTCCCGGCGGCCCCGAAAGCCACCTTCTACGGAAGGTGGCTTTTTTTCGCCTGGTGATTTGGCAAACCCGTTTCGCAAACCCGTTTGGCAAGCCCGGCGATTGCCGGCCTGGGCGTTTTGCTTTAGCATGGCCGCCATCGTCCCTCTTTCCCATGCTCACCATCATGCCGCCACGCGCCTCCTCTTCCAAAACCACCATCATCGCCGGCATCCTGGCCGGCTTGCTGGCCGCCGGGCTCGGCGCTTTCTACCTGCACCAGCAATCCGCGCCGCAGGCAGACAATGCCCCCGCCGCGAGCAGCCAGACGGCGGCGCCGGAGCAGAACGCGCGCGCCATCGATGCCTTGATGGCTTTGCCGGAAATCAAGGCCTGGTCGGCGCATATCGAAAAGGCGTCGGGCGGCCGCGCCCATGGTGCCGTGATGGAAACGTCACCCGAGACGCGCCTCGTCGATGGCGTCGCCTGTTATCAGCTGAGCTTTTTCGAAAGCACGCCCGATGTGGCGCACCGGTGGGAGAGTTTCGTCGTTTCGCCCGACGGCAAGCGCATCCTCGTCGACGACATCGTCAGCGCTGAGCTGATCAGCCTGGAACAATGGCGCAAGGACAATGCGCCCATGCAGCGCGTCGCCACGCAGTAAGGCCCCTGCGCCGGCGACGGGCGCGATGGCCAGGGAAGCTTGCCTTGCAGCGCAAGCTTTACTTTCTGGCATCGAAGCCCGATACTCGCCCACATGCCAGCCATCACTGTCCGTCCCCTCGCGCCAGACGACGTTGCCGCCTACCGCGCGCTGCGCCTGGCCGGCATCGCCGAACTGCCCGCCGCCTTCTGCACCACGCATGCGGCGGAAAGCGGCTTGCCGCTGGCACAGATAGCCCAGCGCTTGCGCGCCACTTCCCACCAAATAATATTTGGCGCTTTCGACGAGGAACAATTGATCGCGCTGGCCGGCCTGCGCCGCGAACCGATTGCCGTCGTGCATGACAAGGCAAGCCTGTGGGGCGTGTACGTGGCGCCGCAGGCGCGCGGGCGCGGCGCGGGACGGCAACTGGTGCAGGCCGCCATCACCCATGCCTGCGCCATTCCCGAACTGGGCCGCGTGCGCCTGGCCGTGGCGCAGGACAACCACGCGGCATTGACCCTGTACCTCGGTTGCGGTTTTACCCTGGAAGACTGTCCCGCATCGGATGGCATGCTGCAAATGCAGCTGTGGCTGCCCCGCCCGGCGCGTGCAAGTGCCGAAAGTAATGTCTTTATGAAAATCAATACCTTACAAATCTCTGCGAAATAGCGGACAGGCCGTTTTTTCTGTTGCAAGCAAACGCGGCAGGCCTTAGCATCGCGACTTACAAAAAAAACTTGGGGGAGAGCCAATGTCATCGGCCGAGACACAAACCGCCACGGGCAAAATGCCGCGGCAAATACCGTACATCATCGCCAACGAAGGCTGCGAACGCTTCAGCTTCTATGGCATGCGCAACATCCTGACGCCATTCCTCATCAGCACCTTGCTGCTGATGATCCCGATCGACCAGCGCACGGGCGAAGCCAAGCACGTCTTCCACACCTTCGTCATCGGCGTGTACTTCTTCCCGCTGCTGGGCGGCTGGCTGGCCGACCGCTTCTTTGGCAAGTACAACACCATCTTCTGGCTCAGCCTCGTGTATTGCGCCGGCCATGCCTGCCTGGCCCTGTTTGAAAACAGCGTCAACGGCTTCTATTTCGGCCTGTTCCTGATCGCTTTCGGTTCCGGGGGCATCAAGCCGCTGGTGGCCTCGTTTGTCGGCGACCAGTTCGACCAGACCAACAAGCACAAGGCCAAGCTGGTATTCGACCTGTTCTACTGGATCATCAACTTCGGCTCCTTCTTCGCTTCGCTGCTGATGCCGATGTTCCTGCGCGACTTCGGCCCGTCGATCGCCTTCGGCATCCCCGGCCTGATGATGCTGGCCGCCACCATCGTCTTCTGGATGGGCGCCAAGAAATACGTGCACGTGCCGCCGGCGCCGCCGAATCCCGATTCGTTCACCCGCGTGGCCCGCACGGCCCTGCTGGCCCGTGTCGATGGCGGTTCGCGTCCCGGCCTGTACGTGGCCTACGTCGGCGTGATCGGCGCCCTGTATGCGTTCTACAGCATTCCCGAATGGGGCTTCGTGATTGCCGCGTGTACCGCGCTGGTATTGCTGCTGGCGTTCGGCAGCATCGGCACGGCCATGCAGCTGGAACGCGCACGCGGCATCCACCCTGACGAAGCCGTCGAAGGCGTACGCGCCGTGTTGCGCATCCTCGTCATCTTCGCCCTCGTCACGCCGTTCTTCTCGCTGTTCGACCAGAAGGCCTCGACGTGGATCGTGCAGGCGAACACCATGGAAAAACCAAGCTGGTTCCTGCCGGCGCAGATGCAGGCGCTGAACCCGATGCTGGTGATGCTCCTGATCCCGTTCAACAACCTGGTGCTGTACCCGATGCTGAACCGCTTCGGCCTGGAAGCGACGGCCCTGCGCCGCATGACGGCCGGTATCGGCTTTTCCTCGCTGGCGTGGATCGTCATCGGTCTGCTACAGCTGGCCCTCGACAGCGGCAACGCCGTCTCCATCATGTGGCAGATCCTGCCGTACGCGCTGCTGACGTTCGGCGAAGTGCTGGTCTCGGCCACGGGCCTGGAGTTTGCGTACAGCCAGGCGCCCGTGTCCATGAAGGGCGCCATCATGAGCTTCTGGAACCTGTCGACCACGGTGGGCAACCTGTGGGTGCTGATCGTCAACCGCAGCGTCATGAACGAAGGCGTGATCGGCAAGATCGCCGAGAGCGGCATCAGCGTGACAGCCTTCCAGATGTTCTTCTTCGCCGCCTTCGCCGCCGTCGCCATGCTGGCCTTCGGTCTGTATGCGAAGCGCTACAAGATGGTGGACAACTACCGCCAGGCGGTCATCCCGGCGAAAGCGTGATGCCGGTTTGATGTAACGCAAAAAGGGCGCCCTCGGGCGCCCTTTTTTTACGTCGTCACCGTCGGCCCATCGCGCCCCGTGCGCGAGCGGATCTGCGCCACTGTTTCCGCCACGGCGATCAGCCCCGCCAGCGCTTGCTGGGTCGGCAAGTCATGCTGCGCCGGATCGGCTGCGTAGCGCTCCAGGTACAGGCGCAGGGTGGCGCCTTCGGTACCCGTGCCGGACAGGCGCAGCACGATGCGCGCGCCGTCCGTCATGATGATGCGGATGCCCTGCTGCGTCGCCACCGAGCCGTCGACGGGGTCCGTGTAGCTGAAATCGTCGGCCAGCGCCACCGTGTAGCCGCCCAGCGCCTGGCCCGGCAAGGCGGCCAGCTGGCCGCGCACGGCCTGCATCAGCTGCGCCGCGCCGGCGCTGTCGATGTCTTCGTAATCGTGGCGCGAATAATAATTGCGGCCATGGGTCGCCCAGTGGGCGCGCACGATCTCTTCCACCGATTGCTTTTTCTCAGCCAGCAGGTTGAGCCAGAACAGCACGGCCCACAGGCCATCCTTTTCGCGCACGTGGTTCGAGCCCGTGCCGTAGCTTTCTTCGCCGCACAGGGTGGCCAGGCCCGCGTCGAGCAGGGTGCCGAAGAACTTCCATCCCGTCGGCGTCTCGTAGCACGGTATGCCCAGCGCGCTGGCGACCCGGTCGGCCGCGCCCGACGTGGGCATGGAGCGGGCGATGCCTTTCAGCCCGGCGCGGTAGCCGGGCGCCACGGTGGCGTTGGCGGCCAGGATGGCCAGGCTGTCCGAGGGCGTCACGTCGAAGCGGCGGCCGACGATCATGTTGCGGTCGCCGTCGCCATCCGAGGCGGCGCCGAAGTCGGGCCCATCGTCGGCCGCCATGATGGCGATCAATTCCTGCGCGTTGACGGGATTCGGGTCCGGGTGGCCGCCGCCGAAGTCTTCCAGGGGCACGCCGTTGATGACGCTGCCCTTGGGCGCGCCCAGCATGCCTTCCAGGATGGCCGTCGCATACGGGCCGGAAACGGCGTGCATGCCGTCAAAGCAGATGCGCAAGCCGCCCGCGAACAGGGCGCGGATGGCGTCGAAGTTGAACAGCTGCTGCATCAGTTCCGCGTAATCGAGCACCGGATCGATCACCTCGACCGTCATCTGCTCGATGCGCACCACTCCCAGGGTATCGAGGTCGATGTCGGCAGCGTCGCTGATGCGGTATTCGGTGATCGTTTGCGTGCGCGCAAACATGGCCTCGGTGACTTTTTCGGGCGCCGGGCCGCCATTGGCGATGTTGTACTTGATGCCGAAATCGCCATCGGGGCCGCCCGGGTTATGGCTGGCCGACAGGATCAGGCCGCCGCTGGCGCCATGCTTGCGGATCACGCAGCTGACGGCCGGCGTCGACAGGATGCCGCCTTGCCCCAGCAGCACGCGCGCGTAGCCGTGCGCGGCCGCCATGCGCAGCACCGTCTGGATGGCCGCGCGGTTGTAATAACGGCCGTCGCCGCCCAGCACCAGGGTCTGGCCGCGGCAGTCGCCCAGCGTGTCAAAAACGCTCTGCACGAAATTTTCCAGGTATTGCGGTGCGCTGAAGACAGCCACCTTCTTGCGCAAGCCCGAAGTGCCGGGCCGCTGGCCGGCTATCGGCGCCGTATTGATGATTTGTATAGCCATCTTGCCTCCATATTAACTTCCCATGTTAACGCATGCCAGGCAAGCGGCAAAGCGTTGTACATCTGCCACGGTGCGCCAAGCCGCTTAGCACCACATCCCGGCATGACATATAATGAGAATCATTCTCATATGCGGCATTCCTGGCTGCGGACTCATACATCGGACGCCGTGGTTGCACGCTATTACCAAGAACTGTTGAACTTTTGCTGGCGCAGCTTGCGCAACCGCGAGGCCGCTGCCGACCTGGTGCAGGAAAGCTATGCGCGCGTGCTGGGTGAAGCGGCCGTGCGCGAACCGCGCGCGCTGCTGTACCGCACGGCGCGCAACTTGCTGATCGACAAGCACCGCCGCGCCGCCTTGCGCCAGCACGAGGAGCTCGACGCCCTGCCGGAGTCCGCGCATCCGGCCGCCCCCCGTCATCTGCAGCCGGAGCAGGCGCTGGAAAGCAGCCAGGACTGGCAAGCCTGCGTGGCCGCCATCGACGCCTTGCCGCCCCGCTGCCGCGACGCCTTCGTGCTGCACGTGTTCGAGGAATTGCCGCACGCGCAAATCGCCGCGCGCATGGGCATTTCCGTGAGCATGGTGGAAAAACATATCGCGCGCGGCATGCTCAGTTGCCAGGCGCAGTTGCATTCTTTGCGGGAAGCCACATAATGGCGCCCATGACCGCCCACTCGCCCCGCCATGATTTCGGCCCCTCTGCCCAGGAGCAGGCGGACTTGCGCGAGTACGCCGACTTTGCCGCCACGCAAGATGGCGTGGCGCTGGCGGCCGCCACCTGGTTCAGCCGGCACGGCAACCTTGATGCGCAACAACAGGCCGAGTTTGCCGCCTGGCTGGCGGCCGATCCGGCCCATGCCGAAGCCTATGCGCAACTGCAAAGCACGCACCGCGTGGCGCGCCGGATTCCCCCGCAGGTCGCCGCGCGCTGGGCGGTGCCCCCGGCGGCGCCAGCGCCATTGCCCCGCCGCCCGTTTCTGCGCTCCCTGCGCGCGCTGCCGTATGCGGCCGCCGCCATGCTGCTGCTGAGCGTGGGCGCGGGCGGCTACCAGTGGTGGCAACAGCAAGCCGTATTCAGCCAGTCGTATGCCACCGTGCGCGGCCAGCGCCTGGCCGTCGCGCTGCCCGACGGCAGCAAGCTGCAGCTCGATACGGCCACGCAGCTGCACGTCACCCTGTACCGCCAGCGGCGCGAAGTATGCTTGGCGCACGGCGAAGCGCTGTTCCAGGTGCAATCGAAGCAGGGCCAGCCCTTCGACGTGCTCAGCGGTCCCCTGACAGTGACGGTGGTGGGCACGCAGTTTTCCGTGCGCAATACCCTCGAGCACGACGGTAAGCTGCGCGTGGCCGTGCAGCATGGCCAGGTGCGTGTGGCGGGTGCGCGGCAAGACCGGGTCGACCTGCGGGCCGGCCAGGGCGTCAGCAGCGATGCCAGCGGCCGCCTGTCGGCCATCGCCAGCCTGGCCCCGGGCAGCGTGGCGTCGTGGCGCGACGGCAGGATCACCTTCGACAATGTGCCGCTGGGCGCGGCGCTGGCCGAGTTCGAACGCTATGGCGACACGGGCTTCGTCGTGCGCGATCCCGCCGTCGCCAGGCTGCGCATCGGCGGCAGCTTCAGCCTGACCCAGCTGGACCGTTTCGCCGCTGCCCTGCCGCAGCTCTTGCCCGTGCAGATCGTCCGCAACGGCACCGTCAGCACCATCGGCATGGCGCCGAAAGCCGCCGCGCAGGCGCCGGCCATGCAACTGCAATAAATGAAAACAATTCGCATTCGCAGGTGAGGATTTTCTCCGCTGCTGCGTCTACCAAGTTAATCGACAATAAATTAACCTGGAGAAATGCAACATGTGGTCCCCCCGCCTCAATCTGACACCCGCTCCCCTCGCCCTGGCCGCCATGCTGGCATTGGGCAACATCCCCCTGGCACAGGCGCAAACCTTGTCCCCCGTCAAACTGGCCATCGCCGCCCAGCCGCTGGGGCAAGCCCTGAATGAGCTGGCGCGGCAAGCCAATCTGCAACTGCTGTTTGCGCCGGAACTGGTGGCCGGCAAGACGGCGCCCGCCGTCAGTGGCACCCTCAGCGTGGCCGACAGCCTGGAGCGTCTGCTGGCCGGCAGCGGCCTGACGGCTGCCATCGACGGCAGCAGCGTCATCATCCGCCCGGCGCCCGCCGCCACGGGCAAGGTGGCGACCCTGGCGGAAATCACCGTCAGCGCGCGCCAGGACGCGACCATCGATACCGAGCTGACGAAGTCGTATGCGGCGCAAGCGGTGAGCATCGGCAAGGGCCGGCAAAGCCTGCGCGACATTCCCCAGTCCGTCTCCGTGCTGACGCGCCAGCAGCTGAACGACCAGAATTTGCTGAGCCTGGACGACGCCATGCGCGGCGTGACGGGCATCACCGTCGAAGCGAGCAGCACGGGCGGTAACCACGGCAATTTTTACTCGCGCGGCCATGCGCTTGACTCGGTACAGGTCGATGGCGTGATGACGCCCGCCAGCACGGGCAACGACCTGTCGGCCGGCTACGGCCTGGCCATCTATGACCGGGTGGAAGTGCTGCGCGGGCCGGCCGGCCTGTTCCAGGGCGCGGGCGACCCTGGCGGCACCATCAACCTTGTGCGCAAGCGGGCGCGCGACACCTTCGCCGCCAGCGGCGTGCTCAGCGCGGGTTCCTGGGACCGCTACTATGCGGAAGCGGACGTGACGGGCCCCCTGAGCGCGGACGGCAAGGTGCGCGGCCGCCTGGTGGCCGCGTATGAACACCGGCGCTCCTTCGTAGACCATGTGTATGCGGGAAAACCGCTGCTGTACGGCACCGTGGCC
This sequence comes from Janthinobacterium sp. P210005, assembly GCF_036231865.1. Taxonomy (NCBI): domain Bacteria; kingdom Pseudomonadati; phylum Pseudomonadota; class Betaproteobacteria; order Burkholderiales; family Oxalobacteraceae; genus Janthinobacterium; species Janthinobacterium sp. P210005. Next base: position 252,728 of record NZ_JAZARC010000006.1, on the reverse strand, counting down.
ATCGACCTGGCGCCGGGCACCGTGCTGACGGGCGGCGTCACCTGGCAGGAATACAAGGGCCGTCCCGCCTTCGGCCTGCCCGCCTATGAAGACGGACGCCTGCTCGACGTGCCCCGCTCCACCTACCTGGACCCGGCCTGGAACCACATCACGGAAAAGGTCACGGAATATTTTGCCGAACTCGATCACAAGCTGGACAACGGCGGCCAGTTCAAGGTGACCGCCCTGTCCCGCGAACAGGACGAACCATCGCGCCGTTTCGGCTGGTCCGATTGTTCGGCAGACCCTGTCACGGGCGACAGCTGCCTGAAAACCTGGAGCTACCGCAGCCACTGGAAGACGCAGGGACTCGATGCTTACCTGGCCACGCCCTTCCAGGCGTTCGGCCGCAGCCACGACCTGATCGTGGGCGCCGACTACCGCCAGGTGCACAAGAATTTCCGCTACGGCGGCGGCAAGGTCACCCCGATCAACATCTACCATCCGGATAACAATATCCCCCAGGCCAGTTACACTTTTACTGACGGTAACGACAACCGCACCAAACAGTTCGGCCTGTACGCGCGCACCCGCCTGCAGGCAACGGACCGGCTGGCCGTCAACCTGGGCGGGCGCCTGACGCACTGGGACAACCATGCCGTCAACCGCAATACGTATTTCAACCAGGTCACCGACGTCAGCAACACCATCAGGGCCAAGTTCACGCCGTACGCGGGCCTGGTCTATGAGCTCGACAAGCAGGTGTCGGCCTACGGCAGCTACACGCGCATCTTCTCGCCCCAGACCACCACGGACGCAGCAGGCCAAACCCTGAAGCCGCGCACGGGCCAGCAATTCGAACTGGGCTTGAAGGCGGAGCTGTTCGACAAGAACGTCAATGCGCATGCGGCCCTGTTCCGCATGGAAGACGAGAACCGCGACATGCCCGATCCGGCCAATCCGCTGTTTTCCATCGGCGCCGGCAAGATGCGCAGCCAGGGCCTGGAAGCCGAGCTGAGCGGCAGCCCCCTGCCGGGCTGGAACATCACGAGCGGCTATTCCTACACCAGCACGCGCACCCTCGAAGGCAGCGATGACCAGAAAGCGCAACTGTATTCCTTCATCGCGCCACGCCACAACTTCAACCTGTGGACCAATTACCGGCTCGCCGGCGCGCTCGACAAGATCAGCGTGGGCGGCGGCTTGCGCAGCGTCAGCAGCATGTACCGCCTGAACGGGCCCGTGAAATTCGAACAGGGCCCCGTCACCACAGTGGGCTTGCAGGCGGGCTACCGCCTCAGTCCCACGCTGGAGCTGTCGTTGACGGTGAACAACATGTTCGACAAAAAATACTACACGCGCGTGTGGGCCGCGTATGGTTCCAACTTCTATGGCGAACCGCGCAACGCCATGCTGACCCTGCGCGGCCAGCTGTAAACTCGCGCTCCCGCGCACGCACGGCCGCCGCGTCACTGCGGTGGCCGTGCGCGTTTACAACATCACACTCTTGCATGTCTCGCAACCTCGCACTATAATAAGAATAGTTCTCATTCACATTTGGATTCCGTTCGGAGTCTGCATCTCGCATGTCCTGCCTGCCATCGACCGGCCAGGACGGCATGGCCGATGCGCAGCTGGATGACACGCTGCGCCAGCCAGGCATCCCTGCCAAGCAAGCCTTCCCATATCCATAACGCAAAAAGGTCGTTTCATGGCGCGAGCACGTTCGCTGGCCGGCGCTGCCGCCGCCACTTTCCGGTACTTTGCACCGCTGCGACAACCACGTTTCTCACCACAAACTAAGGCATACACCATGCACCTCACTTCCATCGCGCGCCTCGGCGCCCTCGCCGCCCTGCTGGGCGCGGCCCTCGTTTCCGGCACGGCCAGCGCGCACCAGATCTGGCTGCAGCAGGACGGCAAGGCGGCCAGCGTGTACTTCGGAGAATTCGGCGACAACCTGCGCGAAGCCTCGCCCGGCTTGCTGGACAAGTTCAGCATCAAGAACGTGACGTGGGTGTCCGCCAAGGGCGCGCAGCCGTTGCAGGCGAGCAAGACGGCCGGCGCGTTCATCCTGAATGGCAAGGTGGGCGCCGGCGAAAGCATCATCGTCGAGGAAGACAACTACCCGTCGTGGGAAGAGAAAAAGGATGGCAAGGCCACGCGCACCGTGTGGGTCCCGGCCGCGCGCCTGGTCGCCGACGGCAAGGCGCAAGCGCCCGCGCTGACCCTGGACCTGGTGCCGACCGGCAAACCAGGCCAGTTCCAGGTCAGCTACCAGGGCAAGCCGCTGGCGCAAGCCAAGGTCAACGCCGTGGTGCAGTCGGGCTGGGGCAAGGAAGCGTGGAGCGATGCGCAAGGCCTGGTCAGCTTCCCGCTGCCATGGAAGGGCACCTATGTGCTGGAAGTGCAGCACACGGACAAGACGGCCGGCCAGCGCGGCGCGCAAGCCTATGACAAGGCCATGTTCGTGACGACCCTGAGCCTGGTGCAGCCGCAAGGCGTGACGCCGCTGCCGGCCGGCCCGGCCCTGCCACCGAGCAAGGATCACGACTGACCATGCAAGCGCCAGCCACCACTGAAAAAATGCCGCGCCTGCGGCTCTCCGCCGGGGCCGTGTACCGCCTCGGCGTGGCTTCGCGCAGCGTGGCGGCCATCGTCGGCGGCTACGTGCTGGCCGCGCTGGTCACCATGCTGCTGTCGGTGAGCCTGCCCATGGCCCGCTCCGAAGCCGTCATGACAGCCACCCTGCTGTCGTTTGCCATCTATACCTGCGCCGTGATGTGGGTCTTCGCCACGCGCAGCGCCCTGCGCGCCTGGCTGGGCCTTCTGATTCCCGCCGCCGTCATCGCCGCCATCCTGCAGTGGATGGACGCACTATCCTGGAGTCTCGCATGAAAGAAGGTTTCCGCCAGTCGATGGCATGGCTGCACACCTGGTCCGGCCTGCTCGTCTGCTGGATCTTGCTGCTGGTGTTTTGCGCCGGCACGGCCAGCTACTACCGCAATGAAATCACCCTGTGGATGCAGCCCGAGCTGCATGGCGCCGCCGCCAGCGAAGTGACGACGGAAGTGGCGGCCAAGGTCGCGCAACAGGCGATGCAGGAGCGGGCCACGGGCGCCACGCGCTGGTTCATCAGCCTGCCCGGCGAGCGCAATCCCGCCACGCAGCTGGGCTGGAGCAAACCGTCGCAACCGGGCGAAAAGAAACGCGGACGGCGCGGCAATTTTCATAGCGAAAAGGCCGACCCGGCCACGGGCGAAGTGCTGTCCAAGCCGCGCGAGACGCGGGGCGGCGAATTCCTCTACCGCCTGCATTTCGACCTGCACTACATGTCCGCCATCTGGGGCCGCTGGATCGTGGGCTTCTGCGCCATGTTCATGTTCGTCTCCATCATCAGCGGCATCGTCACGCACAAGCGCATCTTCAAGGACCTGTTCACCTTCCGGCCGAAGAAGGGCCAGCGCTCGTGGCTGGACGCGCACAACGTGACGGCCGTGCTGGCCCTGCCCTACCACATTATGATCACCTACACGGGCCTCGTCACCCTGATGTTCCTGTACATGCCGTCCGGTGCCACGGCCGCCTACAAGGGCGACCAGGATGCCTTCTTTGCCGAAGCCTTCCCGGGCCGCTCGGACGAGCGCAAGGCGACCGGCGTGGCCGCGCCGCTGACGCCGTTCGCGCCCCTCGTGCGCCAGGCGGAACAGCACTGGGGCGGCGGCAAGGTCGAGCGCATCTCCGTGAATAATCCGGGCGACGCCAACGCCACCGTGACGCTGTCGCGCGCGTCCGGACGCGACATGTCGTCGAAGCAGCCGTCGCTGGAATTCGATGGCGTGTCCGGCAAGCTGCTGGCCACCGACGGCGACGCGCTGCCCGGCGCGGCCGCCACGCACGGCGTCATGTATGGCCTGCACATCGCCCGTTTCGGCGGACCGCTGCTGCGCGCCCTGTTCTTCCTCTCCGGCCTGGCCGGCTGCGCCATGGTGGCCACGGGCGCCTTGCTGTGGGCCGTCAAGACGCGCCAGAAGCAGGCCAAGGCGCTGGCCGCCGGCAAGCGCGCCAGCTTCGGCCTGCGCCTGGTGGAAGCGCTCAACATCGGCGCCATCGCCGGCATCCCGATCGCCTTCGGCGCCTATTTCTGGGCCAACCGCCTGCTGTCGGTGACGATGGAAGACCGGCCGCAGGAGGAAATCGCCTGCTTCTTCGGCGCCTGGGCCCTGGCCGCCATCATCGCCCAGCTGCGCCCGTCGCGCGCCATGTGGCGCATGCAGCTGGCCGCCGGCGCCTTCCTGCTGGCGTCGCTGCCCGTGCTGAACGTCCTCACCACCGAATCGCACCTGGGCGTGACCCTGTTCCTGGGGCGCGGCCCCGTGGCGGTGGCCGCCTTCGACCTGGTGGTGCTGGTGCTGGGCCTGGGCCTCGCGTATGCGGCGTTCAAATTGAAACCGCTGCCCGTGAAAGCGGCCAAGGCACACAAGGCAACGGACGCGGTAAAACCGGCGCAAACGATGGAGGCCGCGTGATGGAACTGTTAGCCAATTTCCTCGTCTTTGCCTTGTGCTACGCAGGCCTGTCCTCGCTGTGCCTGGCGATGGACCGCCACTACGCCGACTTGCACGGGCGCGGCGCCGAACCACCTGCGCCACTGCGCCGCCGCTTGCAATGGGCCGGCTGGCTGGCGCTGGCGGCCGGCCTAGCCTGGGCCATGCACATCGCCGGCGGCGGCTACGGCCTCGTCTACTGGGTCGGCAGCCTGACGGGCTGCGGCTTGCTGCTGATCTGGCTGCTGCCCTACGCGCCGCACCAGGCCATGCGCCTGGCGCGCCTCATCGGCGGCGCGGCCGTGCTGGCCGCCATCGCGCTGGCCGTGTTGTAGCGGGACTGGCTGCGCCGCCACGCGACGGTCATGCGTGGCGACGCAGCAACAGCGGATTGCATCACCTCCGTCATCGCGCTAAAATGAGAATAATTCTTATTTGCATTAAGGTTTTCCCCACCATGCCAGGCAGTCCGTTCGCGCCCTCTCCCCTGCTGCCCACGCAGCTGGAAAACCATTACCGCGCGCACCACGGCTGGCTGGCACACTGGCTGCAGCGGCGCCTGGGCAATGCCTTTGATGCGGCCGACCTGATGCAGGATACCTTCGCGCGCCTGCTGGCCGGCGCCCCGGCACAGCCGCAAACGCCGGCCCTGCGCGCGCCGAAAGCCTACCTGGCCACCGTTGCCAAGCACCTGCTGATCAATCACTTGCGGCGCCAGTCGCTGGAACGGGCGTGGGCCGATGCGCTGGCCGCGCAGCCAGAGCAGCACCAGCCCTCCGTCGAGCAGCGCGCGCAAATCCTGCAGGCGCTGCAAGCGGTCGATGCCATGCTCGACGGACTGAAACCGAAGGTGCGCACCGTCTTCATCCTGGCGCAGATCGAAGGCCATGCCTATGCGGACATCGCCGCGCAACTGGGCATCGGCGAGCGCTCCGTGAAGCGCTACATGGCCGAGGCGCTGACCGAATGCGTGCTGCTGGCGCCGGACCTGCTGCCATGAGCGCGGCCGCGCCACCGCCTCCTCTGCTGTCGCGCAAGGTGGCGCGCCAGGCCGTCGAATGGTATTTGCTGGAGCAGTCGGGCCAGGCCACGCCGGACGACCTGGCCGCCAGTGCGCAGTGGCGCGCGCTCGACCCGGAACACGCGCGCGCCTGGAACAGGGTGCAGCAGGTGAGCCAGACCGCCGGTCTGCTGCCGCCGGAGCTGGCCGTGCCCGTGCTGCGCCGTCCGCAGCGCCGCGTGGCCGTGCAGCTGCTGCTGGCGCTGATGGCGGCGCCCGCCGCCTGGCTGCTGGCGCGCCACGAGATACTGGCCGATTACCGCAGCGGCGTGGGCGAGCGGCGCGACATATCCTTGCCCGATGGCGGCACCCTGGTGCTCAACACGGACAGCGCCGTCGATGTGGCGTATGGCCCCGACGAACGCCGTCTGACCCTGCGCCGCGGCGAAGTGCTGGTGCAGACGCGCCCCGACCACGCGGGCAGCCGCCCGTTCATCGTCGCCACCTGCCATGGGCGCATCCGCGCGCTGGGCACGCGCTTCACCGTGCGCGTCGACGACGGCGGCAGCCGCGTGACGGTGCTCGAACACGCGGTGGAAATCACGCCGCGCGCGCCCTCGGCCACCGTCCGCACGCTCGTGGCGAACCAGCAGGGCCGCTTCGACGCCAGCCACGCCAGCCTGCCCGTGCCAGCGCCGCTGCAAGCCGATGCCTGGGCGCGCGGCATGCTGGCGGCGCAGGACATGCGTCTCGACGCCTTCGCCTTCGAGCTGTCGCGCTACCGCCCCGGCCTGCTGCGCGTGGAACCGCAGGTGGCGGGCTTGCGCCTGTCGGGCGCCTTCCAGCTCGACGACACGGACGCCGTGCTGGACAGCCTGGCGCGCATGCTGCCCGTCGACGTGCTGTACCGCAGCCCGTACTGGGTCACCATCGCGGCCCGCAAAAAATAACTTACAAAATTGGCCCCTTTTTTCACCGCTGCCTGTCCTGTGAGTATTACAACGACACTCACCGGAAAGGCAAGACCATGCACCCTCCTCGTCTGACTCCCCTCGCGCGCGCCATCGGCAGCGCCGTGCTCCTGCTGTCGCTGGCGCAGGCGCCGGCCATGGCAGCCGATGCCGCCGCCGCGTCGGTTGCCGCGCAAACGGCCTTCAACGTGCCGGCGGGCGAGCTGTCCGCCGCCATCGCCAGCTTTGCCATCGAGGCGAAGGTGAGCGTGGGCGCGGCGGCCGAACTGCTGCAAGGCGTGCGCACGCCGGGCCTGAGCGGCAGCTACACGGTGCCGCAGGCGCTGGCCCGCCTGCTGGCCGGCACGGGCCTCGAAGCACTGCCCAGCGGGGAACGCAGCTATGTGCTGCGCAAGTCGGGTGCTGCCTCGCCCGCCGCGCCGATCGCCGCCACCCTGGGCGAAGTGGCCGTCAGCTCCAGCGCCCTGCGCGACGGCACCACGGAAGGCAAGCGCGGCTACGCGGGCCTGACCAGCGCCACGCGCCTGAACCTGTCGCTGCGCGAAACGCCGCAAGCCGTCAGCGTCATCACCCGCCAGCAGATCGAGGACCAGGGCTTGAAAACCCTGCAGGACGTGCTGTTGCAGGCGCCCGGCATCACGGTGGACCATTCGTCGAGCACGCGCGAATACGACCAGGTGTTTTCCCGCGGCTTCGAAGTCACGTCGTACATGTTCGACGGTATCCCGACCAGCAAGAGCCTGGAAGCGCGTACCTACGACATGGCCATCTACGACCGCGTCGAGGTCATCCGCGGCGCGACAGGCCTGATCAGCGGCACGGGCAGCCCGTCGGCCGCCATCAACCTGGTGCGCAAGCGCCCGGGCCGCACGTTTGCCGCCACGGCCGGCGCGCAGCTGGGATCATGGGACCGTTACCGCGTCGAGGGCGATGTCTCGACGCCCCTGACGGCGGACGGCAAGGTACGCGCGCGCCTCGTCGCCGCGCATGAAGACCAGCGCTCGTTCATCGACCGCTACCAGCAGAAAAAGGACGTGCTGTACGCCATCGTCGAAGCGGACCTGTCGCCTTCGACGGTGCTCAGCGCCGGCATCAACTACCAAAAGGAAAAGCTCAAGGGCGCGGGGCGCGAATTCCCCGTGTTCTACGCCGACGGCTCGCAAACCCATTTTCCCCGCTCGATGAACGGCACGGCCGCGTGGAGCACGTATGACCGCGAACAGAACATGCTGTTCGCCACGCTCGACCACTATTTCGACAACGACTGGATCGCCAAGGTGGCCGTCAGCCGCAGCAGCAACCAGTACGACGCCCTGCAGGGTTTTTCCGGCAACGGCTACCCGGACCGCGTGACGGGCGGCGGCATGAAGCTGTGGCTGGCCAACTGGCACAGCAAGCCGCAACAGACCTCGCTCGACGCGTACGTGAGCGGCCCGTTCCAGGCCTTCGGCCGCAAGCATGAACTGGTGCTGGGCGTGAGCGCCTCGGAACTCAAGACGAATGGCCCCATCTACCCGAACTGGCGCCTCGACGGCTACGACTACACGGTGCCGGATATCCACGCCTGGCATGGCGCCATGCCGGTGCCCGACTACAGCGGCACGCGCCTGGGCAGCTCGTACGACAAGGAACGGGAAAGCGGCGTGTATTCGACCCTGCGCCTGCGCCCGACGGACGCGCTGTCGGTGATTGTCGGGGCGCGGCTGTCGTACTGGAAGCGCGACATCCGCAGCGATTATTTCAACGACACGGACCTGTACGACGCCATGCGCGAAAACGGCAAGATCACGCCGTATGCGGGCCTGGTCTACGACCTGGGCCAGCACTGGTCGGCCTACGCCAGCTACACCAGCATCTTCACGCCGCAAAGCCAGCGCGACGTCAACAGCCGCTTCCTGGCGCCGCTAGAAGGCAAGAACTACGAAGTGGGCGCCAAGGGCGAATTCTTCGGCGGCAAGCTCACCACCAGCGCGGCCCTGTTCCAGCTGAAGCAGGAAAACCTGGCCGAAGCCGATCCGGGCAATATCTGGATCATCGGCACGGGCGGCGGCTCCTACGCCTATCACACGGTGAAGGGCGCCACCACGCGCGGCGTCGAGGCGGAAGTATCGGGCCAGCTGCGCCCCGACTGGCAGCTGACGGCCAGCTATGCGTATAGCCGCATCCGCAACGCCGCCGGCGAGCGCATCCAGACCAACCAGCCGCAGAACATGGCCAAGCTGTGGACCACATGGCGCCTGACGCAGGGCGTGCCTGGCCTGGTGCTGGGCGGCGGCGTGAACTGGCAGAGCGATATCTACATGGATGACCGCGGGCCGAACGGCGAACACTTCACGCAGAAGGCGTATGCCGTGGCGGGACTGATGGCGCAATACCAGGTCACGCCGCAGCTGATGGCGACCCTGAACGTGAATAACGTCTTCGACAAGAAGTACTACTCGACGGGCATGGGCGGCTACTACGGCGATCCGCGCAACGCCATGCTGTCGCTGCGCTATCAGTTCTGAATGGCTTCACTGCTTTTGAGCAGCACCTCGATGCCCTCGGGCGCCATGGCGCGGCCCAGGAAATAGCCAAACGCCTCGTCGCAGCCCATCTCGGCCAGCAGTTCCAGCTGCTCGCCGCTTTCCACCCCGCCGGCGATGGTGCGCAATCCCAGCGTGCGCGCCATCGCCACGATGGCGCGCACCATGGCGCCGTCGCCGCCCGGCTTGCCCACGTCGTCGACGAAGCACTTTTCGATCTTCACGGCATCCGTGGGAAAACGCTTCAGGTAATTGAGCGAAGCGTCGCCCGTGCCGAAATCGCTGATGGCGATCGCCATGCCCAGCTGGCGGAACTGGCGCAATATCAGTTCGCAGTTCTGGTTGCGGTCGATCAGGATGCCGGCGGCGATTTCCAGCTCGATGCAATGCCCCGGCACGCCGGCCGCCTCCAGCGCGGCGGCGAAATTGCGCGCGATGTCGCGCTGGTAGAACTGGCGCGCCGACAGGCTGACGGACACCGTCAGCATCTGCCCCTGCGCGATCCACCTGCGCGCCTGCTCCACCGCCGTGGCCATCACCCACGCTCCCACCGGCAGGATCAGGGCGATTTCCTCCAGTACCGGCAAAAAGTCGAGCGGCATCATCAGGCCCAGCTCCGGGTGCTTCCAGCGCAGCAGCGCCTTCACGCCCGTGATCGTGCGCGTCTTCAAGTCCATACGCGGCTGGTAGAACAGGGCGAATTCATTGCGTTCGAGCGCGTGGCGCAAGGCCGTCTCGAGGATGGTGCGCGAATACGATTGCGTCTGCATGCGCGGCGCGTAGCGCAGGCAGGTGCCGGGCGCGTGGCGCTTGGCCGCATACATGGCCAGGTCGGCCTTTTCGATCAGCGCATTGACGTCGTCGTCATCGTCCGGGTACAGGGCCACGCCCACGCTGGCCGCCACCGACAGGCTGTATTCGCCGATGACGAAGGGGGCGGCGATGGCGCCGACGATTTTCTCGGCCACCCGCTCGGCATCGTGCGCCGTGCGCAATTCCGTCAGCAGGATGATGAATTCGTCGCCGCCCTGGCGCGCCACCGTGTCGACCTTGCGCACGCACTGCTGCACCCGGCGCGCGAACTCCGTCAGCACCTGGTCGCCCACGTCGTGCCCCAGGCTGTCGTTGATGGATTTGAAGCGGTCGATATCGACGAACAGCACCGCCAGCAACGCCTGGTGGCGGCGCGCGTAGGCGATGCCGTGCTCGAAGCGGATCTGGAAATGCAGCCGGTTCGGCAAGCCCGTCAAACCGTCGTGGTGGGCGATGAATTCCAGCTGCTGCTCGGCACGCCGGCGCGCCGACACATCGTGCAGCAGCAGCACCGCGCCGCCCTGCGCCAGCGGCGCGCAGCTGTACTGCACGTCGATGCGCTTGCCGTCGAGGTGGCGCAGCAGCACGGCGCCGCGCGCCACTTCCAGCACTTCCTGCTGCGCCACACAATCGCGCACCTGGCGCGCCGCATCGATGGGCGTGCCGTCATGGAACAGCGGCAGCAACTGCGTCACGGGCTGGCCCAGGCCATCGTCGCCTAACAGCCCACCCATGGCGCTGGCGCGGGGATTCAGGTAGCGCACCACGCCAGCGTGGTCGGTGCCGACGACGGCCGCAGGCAAGGCGTGCAGCAGCGCCAGCGCATCTGCCATGCGCTGCGCCTGCGCCGCCTGCAGCACCACGCCTGTCGCATGGCGCAGGCGCCACGTGCGCGCCGCCTGCCACTGGCAGGCCAGCAGCACGCTCAGCATCACGGCCAGGGTCAGGCACAGCGCCAGCAGCAGCGTCGTCATGCGTCACCCGGCAGGCAAGAGGTGGAAGACATGCTTTTCCTTTGCAACGCGCGCCATGCGGCCGGGCGCGGAACCATGCGGAAAGGAAATAATATAAGAATTCCGGCGCGATATTTGCCTGATCGGGCGCCGCTTGACTGGTGTCAATCACGGTGGGGCGTGATCACTGTTGCAATCCTCCCACAGACAATCTCACCAATTATTGCAACAATTGCTGCGCAACACTAAAATGAGAATGATTCTCATTCTTGGGAGTCAACTCCATTCATCTGAGTCCCTGCGCCCACGCCAGGACCGCAGCGGCATGGCCAGGCAAGCCAGGCGCAACACTCCCCCAGCGACGCATATTTTGAAACAGGCATCCGCCTGCTTCATCCACCACATCATCGCGACACCGGGAGTAATCAATGACAATACACAGCGCACAGCGAAAGGCCGCCGCATTGGCGCCAACCCTCATGGCCGCGGCCATTCTCGGCACCTTGGGTGCACCAGCCCTTGGCCAGACGCAGCAGCAGGAACAGAATCTGCCCGAGGTGCACGTCAACGCGCAGGCTGCCTCGGCCACCACCGAAGGCAGCGGCTCCTACACCAGCGGCAGCATGAACGCGGCCACGCGCCTGAACCTGTCCGTGCGCGAGACGCCGCAATCGGTCAGCGTCGTCACACGCCAGCAAATGGACGACATGAATATCCGCTCGGTCGAGGACATCGCCAATATCACGCCGGGGCTGAGCCTGAACAAGGGCGCCACTGAGCGCGCCAGCTTTTATTCGCGCGGTTTCTCGATCAGCAATTTCACGGAAGACGGCCTGACCATGTCGGCCGACGGCGACACCCTCGGTTTCGCCACCCTGGCCATGTACGACCGCGTCGAAATCCTGCGCGGCGCGGCCGGCATGCTCAATGGCGTGGGCAACCCGTCGGGCACCATGAATTTCGTGCGCAAGCGCCCCACGGCGCAGAACGAGGTGTCGCTCACGGGCAGCATCGGCCGCTACAACGACTACCGCGGCGAAGTCGATGCGCGCGGCGCACTGAACCAGGCGGGCAGCCTGCGCGGACGCGCCGTGGCCGCCTACCAGGATACCGACACGTTCATCTCGAACTACCGCCACAAGCGCGCCCTGCTCTACGCCACCGCCGATGCCGACCTGTCGCGCGACACGACCCTGAGCGTGGGCTTTCACGTCAACGACGAGCGCAATCCCGGCTCCACGTGGTACGGCTTGCCAACGGCGCTCGACGGCAGTTTCCTGCCGCTCGACCGCTCGGCCAGCAACGCGCCCGACTGGACCTTCTGGAACAAGAAAAACACGCGCCTGTTCGCCGAACTCGAACACCGGCTGGGCGACGGCTGGAAGGTCAAACTGGCGGCGCAGGCGCTGCAGGACGAACTCGACTCCGTCGTCACGGGCATCGCCCGCGTGCCGAAGACAAATCTGTTCCGCCTCAGCGCGGCCAACGCCTTTGTCTACGACCGCCAGCAGCGCATAGTCGATGCGCAGGCAGCCGGTCCTTTCAGCCTGCTGGGCCGCCGCCATGAAATCGTCTTCGGCGCCAACTACCGCACGCGCGATACCGAGGACAAGGGCTACAAGTCGGTGCCCGACTACAGCTACACCTTCAACCCCGTGCGCTGGGATACGGGCGCGCCCGTGAAACCCGCGATCGGCACCTTCTATTATGGCCAGGACAGCAAGACGAAGCAGACGGGCGTCTACACGACGGCCCGCTTCAGCCTGGCCGATCCGCTGGCCCTGCTGGTGGGCGGCCGCGTCGACTGGTACGACTATCGCGCCATCAACACGTTTTCGGGCGCGCGCTCCGGCTACAAGGTGAGCCGGGAAGTCACGCCATATGCCGGCTTGGTGTACGACGTCGACGCCCACCATTCGCTGTACGGCAGCTGGACCAGCATCTTCAATCCGCAAAGCGCCGTCGACAGGAATGGCGTGCTGCTCGATCCCGTCACGGGCATCAACATGGAAGCGGGCGTGAAGGGCGAATACTTCGGCGGCGCGCTGAACGCCTCGGCGGCCGTGTTCCGCATCGTGCAAAAGAACCTGGCGACAGCGCTGCCGCTGACGCAGTGCGGTCCCGGCCTGCTGTCTTGCTCCGAGGCGGCCGGTGAAGTGCGCAGCGACGGGTTTGAACTGAGCGTGTCCGGCGCGTTGACGCCGCGCTGGCAGGTCAACGCGGGCTTTACCTACAACACGGCCGAATACGCCAAGGCGCAAGGCAGCAATGCCGTCGGCGCGCGCTATGCGGCCGAGCGCCCCAGCCGCCTGCTGCGCCTGTCCACCAGCTATCGCCTGTCCGATGCGTGGCGCGTCGGCGGCGCGCTACGGGCGCAGAACCAGATCTACAAGACCAACAGCGCCATCCGCCAGGGCGGCTACGCGGTGGCCGACCTGAACGCGGGCTGGCAAGTGAACCGCCAGCTCGACGTGCGCCTGAGCGTGACCAACGTCTTCGACCGCAGCTACTACCAGGCCATCAGCAGCATCGACAGCGGCAATGCATTCGGCGATCCGCGCAGCGCCGTGCTGACGGCGAAGTACACGTTTTAAGCCAGCGCCAGCCGGCCCGGCTTCAGTTCCGGCGTCGACGCCAGCGCCGGCGCCGCATGCAGCTTGAAGATGCTGACGGCGTCGGCCAGGCTGGCCGCCTGCTGCTGCAGCGCGTCCGCGGCGGCGGCGGCCTGCTCCACCAGGGCCGCGTTCTGCTGCGTCACGCCATCCATCTGGCTGATGGCGATGCTGATCTGTTCGATGCCGTCGCGCTGCTCCACGCTGGCCACGGCGATCTCGCCGATGATGGCGTTGACGCGCTGCACGCTGCTCACCACGTCATCCATCGTGCGCCCCGCCTGGCCGGCCAGCACGCTGCCCTCTTCCACCGTGCGCACGGATTCGCCGATCAACTGCTTGATTTCCAGGGCCGCTGCGGCCGAGCGTTGCGCCAGGTTGCGCACTTCCGTCGCCACGACGGCGAAGCCGCGTCCCTGCTCGCCCGCGCGCGCCGCTTCCACGGCCGCATTCAGGGCCAGGATATTCGTCTGGAAGGCGATGCCGTCGATGACGGCGATGATGTCGACGATGCGCTTCGACGAGGCATTGATATGGCTCATGGTCTGCACCACCTGCGCCACGGCCTCGCCGCCGCGCTGCGCCACGTCGGAAGCGCCGCCGGCCAGCTGGCGCGCCTGGTCCGCGTTGTCGTTATTCTGCCGCACGGTGGACGTCAGCTCGATCATCGAGGCGGCCGTTTCTTCCAGCGAACTGGCTTGCTCCTCCGTGCGCGACGACAGGTCCATATTGCCGCTGGCGATTTCAGCGGACGCAGTGGCGATGGCGTCCGTGCCGGCGCGCACCCGTCCCACGATGGCGGCCAGGTTGCCGCTCATCGCTTTCAAGGCGCGCAGCAGGTCGCCGATTTCATCGCGGCTGCCGTCGGCCACCACGGCGCGCAAGTCGCCGGCCGCCACCTGCTGGGCGATGCCGACGGCCGCGCCCAGCGGCACCGTGATGCTGCGGATCAGCCACCACACGGTGACGGAGCCCACGACCAGGGTCACCAGCACGGTGGCCAGCATGGCGATGCTGGCGCTGCGGTGCGCGGCATCATCCTGCTCCTTCATCTGCGCCATCAGGGCGTGCGACTGCTTGCCGATGGCCGTGACGATGGCGTCGATCTGGCGCGTCGGTTCGCGGTCCATGCCCTTGACCAGCGCATCGACGGCCTGCGCGCTGTCGGCGCGCGCGCCGTCATACTTTTGCAGCGCCGCCAGGTAGCTCACGCCCAGCGCGTCGTGCGCCTGCAGCGCCTGCTCCACGGGTGCCGTGTCGAGTTTTAATGCGCCCATCATCGCCTGCAGGCTTTTCAATTCCTTGCGCGTCTGCGCGCCGCTGGCGACAAACGCTTCGCGGTAGCGCTGGAAGGCGGCCGCATCGCCGCCGCGCAGCAGAATGTTTTTCCATTCCTGCACCTGGATCTTGAATTCCACCTGCGCGCTGCGCGCCGCGTCGACCGCTTCCGTCAAGGCGACGGAACGCTGCATGGCGTCCGCGCTGCGCGCACTGGCCGCGTCGAGCGCGCTCCAGCCACGCGCGCCAACGAACACCAGCGCAAGAAAGAAGAAGGCGCCCAACAGACCCAGGCGGACGGAGATTTTCAGATTCGCGAGTTGCATGTGTTTCTCCCGGCGGCAAGAACAGGATGGCAACAAAGGCGCCACCAAAACTATCCAATTCTCACCAAATAGGGAAATCATGGGGCGCGCCCCGTGAAAAACCAAGCAGCGCTTTCGTTAGAGAAACACTTTCAACATAGAAACAACAAATTACAGCGCAAGGTTGACTGGATGGTCATGATTTTCCGTCACCGTCATGGTCATCCGGGCAAGCTTGCCCGTACCCGCATCAAGGCAGCATGCGGGTCAGTACATCGTCCTTGCGCACGCGGTGATGGAACACGGCGGCCAGCACATGCAGGCCCACCACGCCCCAGGCTACCCATTTGCCCAGGAAGTGGTGCACGATATCCACCGGCGCCTCGAAGCTTTCCCATGTCACGCCGAAAGTCGTCGCCATCGACTCGAACAGCGCCGTATCGCGAAAGCTGGGCACGGTAAACAGGCCAAAGTCGGTATGCAGGCCCGTGCCCACGTAGCCGGTCAGGGGCAGCACGATCAGCAAGCCATACAGGCCCCAGTGCGCGGCGTGCGCCAGTTTGTGCTCCAGCGCGGAGCCGGGCGGGTCCTGCGGCTGCACGTCGAGCAGCCGCCACGCCAGGCGCGGCAGCACCAGCGCGCCCACCAGTAAGCCCAGCATCCAGTGCACGTTCAATACCGCCAGCGTACCGGGCGCCTCTTCGTCCAGGAACCAGATCACATAGTAGACAACGACATACGCGCCGATAAAGGCGGCGGCGCTGGTCCAGTGAAAGAACTTGGCGAGCGCACCAAAACGGTCGGCGTTATTTTTCCATTGCATGGGGCGGTTCCTGGGAAGTGAAAGCGGATGCGGGGTCGGCCAGCAGGCCGCTGAGCAGCTTGTCGAGGGCGGCCAGCGACATGGCCAGCCGCGCGGGCGGGTCGCCATCGGCTTCGGCGATCCAGAAGGCCGCTTCGGTCACGGCGCCATACAGCATGCGGGCCGTCACGCCAGTATGCGCAGGCAGCGCCACGCCTTCATCGATCAGCCCCTGCAGCGCCGCCTGCAACGCGGCGATGCCGACGCTCTGGTGCGCCTGCGGCACGTCGCCGAACATGGCGCGCGCATCCTGCAGGATGATGCGGCGCAGTTCGGGCACCAGCGCCAGTTCCAGGTAGCCCTGGCAGCGGCGGCGAAACGCTTGCCACGAAGAGGGCGCGGCGTCCGCCATGGCTTGCAGGCGCTCGCCCACTTCGCCCTCGAGCTGATCGATCACGGCAAGCAGCAATTTTTCCTTGCTGCCGAAATGGTGGTACAGCGCGCCGCGGGTCAGGCCGGCGGCGGCCGTGAAATCATCCATCGAGGTATTCGCATACCCCTGCTCGGCGAACGCATGGCGCGCCGCCGCCAGCAGCCGGGCGCGGGTTTCCTCGATCATGCTGCTGCGGCTGCGGCGCGGGGGTGATACGGTGGAGACGGGCATGGTCAGTCCTTTCACATACGTAGCGTATGTGAAAGCATGTTATTGACATACGTTGCGTATGTCAATGCAAAAATACCTGCCGGCGTCAGTGCGCAGCCGCTCCCGCGAACTCCGCGCGCAGCAGCGGATACAGGCGCCGGTAGCGCGCCAGGCGGTCGTCTAGCACGGCGGACGCTTGCGGCGCCACCGTTTCCTGCACGGGCGGGCGCGTGCACACCTGCGCGGGCGGCAAGCCCGTCACCGCCATCTGCGCCAGGCGCGCCGCGCCCATGGTGCCGCCGGCCACGCCATGGTCGTGGCGCAGCACGTCCAGGCCGGACGCATTCGCGCACAGCTGGGCCCAGAAGCGGCTGCGCGAACCGCCGCCCACGAATGACGCTTCCTGCAGCTGCGTGCCGGCGCTGCGCAAGGCTGCGTTGCCGTCGGCCATGGCAAAGGCCACGCCTTCCATCGCGCTGTAGGCCAGCTCGGCGCGCCCGTGTTCCGTCGACAGGCCGAAAAACACGCCGCGCGCGGAGGCGTCGTTGTGCGGCGTGCGTTCGCCGCTCAAATACGGCAGGAAGATGGGTGCCGTGCGCGCCTCGACGTTCTCCGCCAGCCTTGTCAGTTCGCCGATGTCGCCCGACTGCGTCAGCCGCGCCACCCAACTGAGGCTGGAGGCGGCGCTGAGGATCACGCTCATCTGGTGCCAGCGCTCGGGCAGGCAATGGCAGAACGCATGCACGCCCTGGCCCGGATTCGGCGCAAAACCATCGCTGCCCGCGAACAGCACGCCCGAGGTACCCAGCGACAGCAGGCCGGCGCCCGGCTCCACCACGCCCAGGCCCACGGCGGCGGCCGCGTTGTCGCCCGCGCCGCCGGCCAGCAGCACCGGATGCGCGATGCCCCACTCCTGGCACAGGGATGGGCGCACCTGCGCGGCGGCGGCGCTACCTTCGACGAGGCGCGGCATATGCTCGCGCGTCAAGCCAGTAGCGGCCAGCATGCGCTCGGACCAGTCGCGCCTGGCCACGTCCAGCCACAGGGTGCCGGAAGCGTCGGACATGTCGGACACATACTCGCCTGTCAAGCGCAGCGCCACGTAATCCTTCGGCAGCAAGACCTTGGCCGTGGCGCGGAACAGCGACGGTTCGTACTTTTGCAGCCACAGCAGCTTGGGCGCCGTAAAACCCGGCATGGCCTGGTTGCCCGTGATGGCGCGCGACTCGGGCACCAATGCTTCCAGTTCCACGCATTCGGCAAACGCGCGCGTATCGTTCCACAGGATGGCCGCGCGCAGCACGTGCTGCTGCTTGTCGAGCAGGGTGGCGCCATGCATCTGGCCCGACAGGGCGATGCCGCGCAGGCCGGAAAACGCCACCGGCTGCGCGACGCGGATGGCGGCGATGACGTCCAGGGTGGCATGCCACCAATCCTCGGGATTCTGTTCCGACCAGCCGGGATGGGGACTGGAGACGCGCAGGGTCACGCCGGCGCTGGCAAGGATGGCCTGGGCGTCATCGGTGAGGATGGCCTTGACTTCGGAAGTGCCGATATCGATACCGAGATAAGTCATTTGATTCCAAAAGAAAGTTAAGAATGGCCGTCGCCTGACGGCTCGGGCATGTTCATCAGCAGGCAGGAGCGGAATTTCGACGGCGACATCTGCTTGTGGGCCAAAAACTGGCGGTTGAAATTGGAAAGGTTGTTGAATCCAGTGCGGTAGCAGATATCGGTAACCTTCATGTCCGTGTTCATCAGCAGCTCGCAGGCCAGAGCGATGCGCTCCTGGTTCACGTATTGAATGAACGAGGTGCCCGTATGCTTGCGGAAGAAACGCGTGAATTTCAAGGTGTTCATTTCCGCCACGTCGGCCACGTCCTGCTCGCAGAAATCCAGGGTGATGTTCTGCTTGATGTAGGCCAGCACCAGGTTGATGGTGGACGACATGTAGCGCCCCGCCTGCGCCAGGTAGGTGACGCTGGCCAGCGGGCGCCGCTCGCGGCAGTCGCACAGCTCGCCGAACAGGCGCGTAAACAGTTCGACGCGGCGCAAGCCCTGCGCCGTCGTCAATTCCTTCATCAGCGGCACCAGGCGCAGGCCCAGCGCATCGGGAAACTGCAAGCCCCTGCCCGCCTCGGCCAGCAGGGCTTTCAGGGGCGCCATTTCCGGGAACAGCAGCGCGCAACGTTCGATGAAGTCGCTGGAAAACTGCAGCACCAGGTCGCGCTCGGGCAGGACCACGCCTTCCGGCAATTCGCTGACCCAGTTATGCGGCAGGTTCGGCCCTGTCAGGATCAGATTGCCCGCCCCGTAACTGCCGATATGGTCGCCGATAAAAAATTTTCCGCTCGATGTAATGATGAAGTGCAGCTCGTACTCGGGATGAAAATGCCATTTCGCCACGGTGTGCGGAAAGCCGTGCGCCCACGCGCGAAACGATTCGTGGATCGGTTTGTGGATCAGTTCCAGGTCAGGCGTCACGGCAGTTCCCTTGCGCAGTCTCGGTGCCAGCTATTCTAACCACTTACTGACCACTGAGCGCCACGGCCAGCCCGCTGTCGGCGTCGAACAGATGCATGTGCTCTTCATCGAAGGCCAGCGCCAGGGTCTGCCCTACCTGCACCGCACTGTTGGCCGCATTCGCCGGCAGCAGGGCCGACAAGGTCAAGGCGCCGCACTGAAAACTGATCAGCGCTTCCGCGCCCAGCAGCTCGACCAGGTCGACCACGCACGCCAGGCCATGCGTGCCAGCCGGTTCCTGCGTTCGTGCCTGCGCTGGCGCCGCCCGCAAATGATTCGGGCGCAGGCCGAAGACCACGCGCATGCCCGCCGGCAGCGCGGCGAAGCGTGGCGACACCAGGGGCCAGCGGTAGCCGGCGCACACCAGCACCGTTTGTCCGCCCTCCTTTTCGACGACGCCATCGATGAAGTTCATGGCCGGCGTGCCGATGAAGCCGGCCGCGAACAGGGTGCGCGGATGGTTGTACAGTTCCGCCGGCGTGCCGATCTGCTCGATATGCCCGCCTTTCATCAGCACCACCCGGTCGGCCAGGGTCATCGCTTCGAGCTGGTCGTGCGTGACGTACAACGTGGTGGTGCGCAAGCGACGGTGCAAGCGCTTGATGTCGGCACGCAGCTGCGCGCGCAGCTTGGCATCGAGATTCGACAGCGGTTCGTCGAACAGGAACACCTGCGGCGTCTTGATCATGGCGCGCGCAATCGCCGTGCGCTGCTGCTGGCCGCCCGACATGGCGCGTGGCTTGCGATCGAGCAGGCTGTCCAGGCTGAGGATGGCCGCCACCTCGCGCACGCGACGCTCGATCTCGTCGTTCGGCACCTTCAGGCGGCGCAGGCCGAAGGCGATATTGTCGTACACCGTCATGTGCGGATACAGCGCGTAGTTCTGGAATACCATCGCCACGTTGCGCGCGCGGGGCGGCAAGTCGTTAACGACGGCGCCGCCGATCAGCAGCTCGCCGCCGCTGATGTCTTCCAGGCCCGCGATCATGCGCAGCAAGGTCGACTTGCCGCAGCCCGATGGCCCCAGCAGGACGATGAATTCGCCGTCATCGATTTCCAGGTCGAACGGCTGCAGCACGGCCGTCTTCTCGTCATACGTCTTGTGCAGCTGCCTGCAGGCGATATTTGCCATGATCAGTCTCCCGCCAGTTCGATCTGGATCTTGACGTCGCGCGGATGGCCCTTGGCCGCTTCCTCGAACGCCTGCACGCCGTCGGCAAAGCCGAAGGTGCGCGAAATGAAGGGCTTGACGTCGATCTTGCCGGAGGCCAGCAAGGCGATGGCGCGCGGGAAGATGTTCGCGTAGCGGAACACCGACTCGATGCGCACTTCCTTGGCCTGGATGGCGACGATATCCAAAGGCACCTTATCCGGCGGCATGCCGACCAGCACCAGGCAGCCGTTCGGGCACAGCAGGTCGACGATGTTGTCGTAGGCGCGCATGCTGCCGCTGGCCTCGAAGACGATGTCGGCTCCCCAGCCATCGGTAGCCTCGCGCACCGTGTCGGCCAGGCTGGCGTGGCGCACGTCGACCGTGGTCACGGCGGGATTGTCCGCGAACAGGGCCAGCTTTTCCGGCACCAGGTCGGCCAGGATCACGCGCGAGCAGCCGCCCGCCAGCGCGGCCAGCGCATTCATGGCGCCGATGGTGCCCGCGCCGATCACCACGGCCACGTCACCCGGCTTGATGGCCGCCTTTTTCGCCGCCTGCAAGCCGATGGCCAGCGGTTCGACGATGGCGCCTTCGCCGAAGCTGACGCTGTCGGGCAGCTTGAAGGTGAACGCGGCCGGATGCACGACGTACGGCGTGAGGCAGCCGTGGATGGGCGGCGTGGCCCAGAAGCGCACCGCCGGATCGAGGTTGTACAGGCCGCGCATGGTGGCCGGCGAATCGAACTGCGGCACGCCCGGCTCCATGCAGACCCGGTCGCCCACCTTCAGGTGCGTGACTTCATCGCCCACTTCCGCCACCACGCCGGAGGCCTCGTGGCCGAGCACCATCGGCGCCTCGACGGCGAAGGGGCCGATCCTGCCGTGCTTGAAGTAATGCACGTCGCTGCCGCAGATACCTACGGTATGAATCCTGATTTTCACGTCGCGCGGGCCGACGGCGAGCGGCACGTCGATGTCGCGCAAGGTGATTGAATGCGCCTGTTCCAGTACGAGTGCTTGCATGATTGTCTTCCTTGTTTATCGTTATTTATGTTTGAGCATGGAGTTGAGCAACCGGCCCAGGATGCCGACGAACAGCAGCGGCGGCAGCGCCAGCAGCACGGTGGAAGCGTTCACCACGCCCCACGGCACTTCCTGCCCCATCGACGTGAAAGCCGACGCCACCACGGGCAGGGTCATGCTTTTCGACGAGGTGAGCGCCAGCGCGATCATCAGTTCATTCCAGACCAGCACGAAGCTGAAGACGATGCCGCCCATCAGGGTCTTCGAGGCCACCGGCAGGGCAACGTGCCAGAACACCTGGTACGGGCCATAGCCATCGAGCGCCGCCGCTTCCTCGATCTCTTTCGGGATGCGCGCAAAGGCGGGAATCGACAGCCAGATGATGGTCGACAAGGTCACCAGCAGATACGTCACCACCATCGACAGGCGCGAGTCGTACAAGCCCAGGTCGATCCAGATCGAAATCAGTGGAATGGCGACGGCCACGGGCGGCAAGAAGCGCAAGGACAGCAGGAAGAACTGGATATCCTTCTTGGCGGGAACCGGATAGCGGGCGATCGCATACGCGGCCGGCACGCCCAGCACAGCGCCCAGGAGCACGGCCACGCCGACGATGGCCACGCTGTTGCCCAGTCCCGTCAGCACTTCCGGACTGGCCAGCACCTGCTTGTAGTTAGCCAGGGTCGGGCTGAAGAAAAAGCGCGGCACGGGCGTGACGATGTCCATCAGCTCCTTGAAGGAATTGAGCACGGCCCACAGGATGGGAAACAGCGCCACAAGGACGATCACCGTGGTGATGGCAGTGGTGGTGACGGCGCCAACGCCGCGCCTGATCGTTAATTTTCCCATTTGGCGACCCGCTTCCAGAGTAAGGTGAAGATGACGGTGGTGGCCAGCATCATCAGCACGGCCATGCTGGACGCGTACGACACCTTGCCCATCAGGCCGATGCCTTGCGCATACGCGTACATGTCCAGCGTTTCGGTGGAGATGCCGGGGCCGCCCTTGGTCATCACGTAAATCAGGTCGAACGAGCGCAGCGACTCGACCATCTTGATGAACACGAGACTCATGATGGGTACCTTCAGCATCGGCAGCGCAATGTACGCATACACCTGGAGCGTGCTGGCGTAGTCGAGGCGCGCCGCTTCCAGCGGTTCGGCGGACAGGGTTTCCAGCAGCTTCAGGATGACGGCGCCGAAGAACAGGCCCCACTGCCAGATGTCGACCAGCGCCACCGCGTACAGGGCCGTGACAGGGTCAGACAGCAAGGCCGTGCCGCCCAGGCCCACGATTTCCAGCAGCCAGTTCAAAATGCCCATCAGCGGCGAATACATGAACTTCCAGATAAAGGCGGCCGACACGCGCGGCAGCAGCACCGGCACGATCAGGAGCAGCGCGATGATGTCGCGGGTGCGGCCCTTGACTCGCTCGAACAGGAACACGGCCAGCAGCACGCCGACGATCAGCGAGCCGGCCACAGTCACCACTTCCCAGATGGCCGACACCTGCACGGCATTGACGAAGCGGCGGTCGCCGAACAGGCGGAGAAAATTGGCAAAGCCGACGTAGTCGCTGTCGCTGTAGCGCAGCACGCGGTTTTGCAGGGCCAGGTTGATGGCGGCGATGGTGGGCACCAGGCCCAGTATCAGCAGGATCAGCAGCGGCAGCGTCAGGAAGACGGCCGGCAGCCAGGTGTGGCGTTTTTGACGGATGGAATGCGGCATGGTCATGGCTTTCAAACGAGAACGGACAAGCGCTGGCGTTACCCCAAAAGCAAGAGCTGGGGTCAGACCCGTCGGGTCTGACCCCTGGTTTTAGCTGGTGGAGTCGTTGGCGATAAGGGCTTATTTACGCCTGTTGGCCCGCTGCATCACTTCCGTCGCATACTCATTCGCCTCATCGAGCGCGCTCTGCACGTCGCCGCGCGTGCCCGTAAACACTTCTTCCAGCACCACGCCCAGGTTGTCGCCGATGTCCGGCCACTCTGGGCTAGGCCAGATGGTGACGCGCGAGACGGGCGTGGTGTCCGTCAGGCCCGCCTGGATCTGCGGCTTGACGTGCTTGCGGAAGTAGTCGCTGTTGATGGTGCTGGTGCGGTTGTAGTCGCTGAAGACGTTGTCCTTCAGGCGCGCCTGTTCCTGCTCCTTTCCCGTGGCGAAAGCGATGAACTTGCCGGCCGCCTGGCGCGTGCATTCATCTTTGGCTCCTGTGGCGGAAATGGCCAGACCATGGCCGTACGCGGCCGACGCCAGCGGCGCGGGCGGGCGCACGTAGCCGACCTTGTCGACCACCGACGATTTTTTCGGGTCTTCCATCCAGTCGGCGAAGGGCGTCGACTCGATCATGAAGGCCACCTTGCCCGACCTGAACGCTTCGAGCGCATTGCTCCAGTCGTAGGTGGCGCCGCCCGGCGGCGAATACTTGAACAGGTCGCGGTACAGGGTGGTCGCTTTCACGGCCTGCGGCGAATTGAAGGTCGGCACGCCATCCTTTTCCCACTTGCCGCCGGCGGCCAGCATGAACGGCGACCAGCGCCAGACATTCATGCCAGAGCCGCGCTGGCCCCGCGCTGCCCAGCCGTAGACATTCGGCGGGCTGTTCATTTTCTTGACGGCGGCGACCAGTTCGTCGAGCGTCTTCGGCACGGCAATGCCGGCCTTTTCCAGCAGGTCGCGGCGGTAGAACAGGAAGTCGCTGCCGCCGATCAGGGGCGCGAAATACGCCACGCCCTTGTACGAGGCGACGGCGCGGCGGCCCGGCAGGAAGTCGTCGTAGTCGGCTTCCTTGGGCAGGTATTTGAGCAGGGGGACGACCCAGCCGGCCGTGGCAAATTCGGCCACGTTGGCTTCGTCGATGTAGTAGATCTGGTAGGAGCCGGCCTTGGTGGAAGCATCGAGCCTGGCCTTGGAGCGGCGGTCGTTTTCGCCGAAATAGCTGATTTGTACCTTGGTGCCGCTTTTCTTTTCATACTCGGCGAGGGTCTTTTCCATCACCGTCAGGCCCAGGCTTTTTTGCGCCAGCACCTTGATCACGGGCACCGAGCAGCTTTGCGCCGAGGCGTCTGCAAACCCGGCGGACATGAGGGCGCCCCATGCAACAGCAGTCATGATTTTCATAACACGTCTCCATTTTTATAGTCCGGCGGTTTTCCACCGGTGAAACCACTATAAAAACAAAGACGGCGCATCACCACTACAAAAGGCGCCGGTTTCTAAATACTTTTTTTCACTTCGCCGATACGGATTTGCCGCTCAATCCTGGCGAAAATCCTTGCGGTAGATATTCGTCTCCCTGCCCTCCGGCGGCAGGCGCGAGAAGCGCTCGAAGCGCAGCCCAAGCTTGTTGAGCAGATTGATCGACGCCTGGTTCTGCTGCGAAGTGATGCCGTACAGGGTGCGCAGGCGCAGTACCTGCTGCGCGTGCCGCACGATGGCGGCCGCCGCCTCGTAGGCATAGCCCTGGCCCCAGTGGGCGGGACGAATGGCATAGCCGATATCGGGGCCGGGCAGGCTGTCGCGCCGCACCAGGCCAGCCATGCCCACAGGCGCGCCATCGCTGCGGCGCTCGACGATGTACAGGGAATAGCCCTGCTCGCGGAACTGCGCCATCGGCCCCGTTTCCAGGGCCGCGCGGGCCGCCTCCACGGTGTGGAGGTTGCGCTGGCCGATGTTGGCGATCCACGACGGGTCGTTGACCAGCTCCAGATAGAAGGCCGCATCGTCCGGCGTCACGGTGCGCAGGCGCAGGCGCGGCGTCTCGCAGATGGTGATGGCGCCGCTCATGCCGGCCACTGCATCGGGTCGCTCAGCAGCTGGTACATCACGTAGGCGTCCACATAGCCCAGTTGCGCGTGGCGGTAGGCCAGCGGCAGGGTGGCGACCACCGTGAAGCCCAGTTTTTTCCACAGGGTGACGGCGGCCAGGTTGGTACTGACGACGAAGTTGAACTGCATCGCCAGGTAGCCCGCGCGGCGCGCTTCTTCCATGCAGTGCACGCCCAGCAGACGGCCCACGCCCACGCCCTGCGCGGCCGGATCGACCATGAACGAGGCATTGGCCACGTGCGAGCCATGGCCCGGCTGGTTCGCCACCAGCTTGTACATGCCCAGCAGCCGCTCCGTGCCCATCACGGCGACGAAGCTTTGCACGCCAGGGCCGAACCAGTAGGCGTGGCACGCTTCGCGCGTGGTATCGGCGGGGAAGGTATAGGTGTCGCCGGCGGCCACCAGCGTCTGGAAGATCGGCCACATGGCGTCAAAATCGGCTTCGGTGGCCGGGCGGATGTCAATTTCTTTCAAGGCGGTGCTCCCGATAACAAGTGATGGCTGATTGTATCAGCGCCCCAGGCGGAAATTCACACTATCGGGCCGCCCCGGCAGGTGCAGGCGCGATTGTGCGCGGGGCGATTCGCTGACGATTTTCCCGCGCCGCAGCACCAGGCGCCGCGCCGCGCGCAGGCGCAGCGCTTCCACCGTCGAACTGCAATCGAGGATCAGCAAGTCCGCATGGCAGCCGGGCGCGATGCCGTAGCCTTCGAGACCGAGGATGCGCGCCGGCGTCTCCGTCACGGCCAGGAAGCAGTCGTGCATCGCTTGCTGGCCCGTCATCTGCGCCACGTGCAGTCCCATGTGCGCCACTTCCAGCATATCGCCCGAACCGAGGCTGTACCACGGATCCATCACGCAGTCGTGGCCAAAGGCGACGGGAATGCCGGCGGCCAGCATCTCGGGCACGCGCGTCATGCCGCGCCGCTTCGGATACGTATCGTGGCGCGCCTGCAGGGTGATGTTGATGAGGGGGTTGGCGATGGCCGCCACGCCCGCCTCGCGGATCAGCGGCAGCAGTTTGCTCACATAATAATTGTCCATCGAATGCATGGACGTCAGGTGCGACCCCGTCACCCTGCCCTGCATGCCAAGGCGCTGGCTGTGGAAGGCCAGGGTTTCGATGTGACGCGACAGCGGGTCGTCCGACTCGTCGCAATGCATGTCCACCATCAGGCCCCGTTCGCAGGCAAATTCGCACAGCAGGCGCACGGATTCCGCGCCGTCGGCCATGGTGCGCTCGAAATGCGGGATGCCGCCCACCACGTCGACGCCCATGGCGATGGCGCGCTTCAGATTGTCGAAGGCGCCGGGGCTGCGCAGGATGCCATCCTGCGGGAAGGCCACCAGCTGCAAATCCAGATACGGCGCCACCTGGCGTTTCACGTCGAGCAGCGCTTCGACGGCCAGCAGGCGCGGGTCGCAGATGTCCACGTGCGAGCGGATGGCCAGCAAGCCGCGCGCCACGGCCCAGTCGCAATACTGCAAGGCGCGGTCCACCAGCGCCTGCTGCGTCAATTGCGGCTTCAATTCGCCCCACAGGGCGATGCCTTCGAGCAAAGTACCGGAGGCGTTCACGCGCGGCAGGCCATAGCTGAGCGTGGCATCCATGTGGAAGTGGGCGTCGACAAACGGTGGCGTGACCAGGTCGCCGGCGGCGTCGATCTCTTGCGCGCCCGTCACGGGCAAGGCGGGGCCGACGGCGGCGATGCGGCCGCCCTCGATGGCGATATCGATGGCGCGGCGCCCGTCGGGCAGGCTGGCATTGCGGATGACTAGGTCCATGCGGACACTCCTTCGGTTGACTGCGGTACCTGGTGCTTCCAGTGCATTGTCATCTTATTTCCTCAAGGATGCTGCAGTGCACGAATATACTCACTGGCAAAAGCGTAGCCATAGATTCCATGACAACGCTTTGCGCACGCGCAAACTTTCTGCAAATGCTGCCAGGCGCATGAATACAGCCAGCCCGTGGCAAACATGCGGCGCACGCCCTTGAGAAAATAGCTTTCAACTAACTCGAATCACCGCTAGAATATTCATATTGCGTTGCATCATAAAAAGTCCATGATCAGCTTTTAGCGCGCTACCCACTTTACAAAACGCGGCCAACTCTGGTTTTCGGGATTTTGCAGAGCGTTTTGCCAGCATTTTAATCCGTACAAAGGAGTAAATATGTTTCCGCTTCCTGAACAATTTTCCAGCGCCGCCAAGTCGCAACTGGAAAACCAGCTGCAAATCTTCAGCACCCTCACCAGCAAAGTCTTTGAAAGCGCCGAGAAAATCATCGCCCTGAACCTGAATGCAGGCAAGGCCGCCCTGTCGCACACGGCGGAAACGGCGCAGCACCTGCTGGAAACGCAGGATCCGCGCGACTTCTTCAGCTACAGCACCAGCCAGGCCCAGCCGAACATCGAAAGCGTGCTGGCCTACAGCCGCCAGCTGTTCGGCATCGCCTCGAGCACCCAGGCTGAATTGCTGGCCTCGGCCAAGGCCCGCCTCGATGCGGTCGCCCCTGCCATCGCTCCCGCGCCTGCAGCAGCCAAGCCCGCGCTGGCCGCCGTACCTGCGCCTGCAGCGGCACCTGCCCCCGTTGCCGCCAAGCCTGCAGACGTGGTCAAGCCTGCCGCCAAGGCAGCGCCAGCCCCCGCACCAGTCGCCGCGCCGGCAGCCAAACCGGAAGCGGCGCCTGCCAAGGTTGCCGAGAAGATTGCCGACAAGCCTGCCGTGAAAGCGGTCGAAGCCAAGCCGGCAGCCAAGCCTGAAGCGGTCAAGCCCGCACCGGCGCCCGTCGCCGCGCCAGCGAAAGCCGCCGCGCCCGCACCGGCCAAGCCGGCCGCGAAACCATTTCCTACAAGCAAACCGGCCGCCAAGCCAGCCAGCGCCGCCGGCAAGACCGTGGCCAAGGCCGCCGTGAAGCACGCCCCTGCGCCAGCCGCCAAGCCGGCAGCCAAGGTTGCGCCTAAGGGCACGCCATCGAAACAGCTCGACATGCTGGGCGGCAAAGGCAGCGGTCGCAAGTAAGCCTCGCGCACGGCACTGATGCAGCAAAACAACGGGCTACGGCCCGTTTTTTGCGTGCCCGCCCACAGCGCGCTTTTCCGCCTTGTTGTATCCTACGCGTACTTTCCGTCCGCGTGCCCGTCCTTCCGCCCCGCGACACCCCATTATTCAAAACAAAAGGTAACCATGAGTTTATCGAGGCTCATCGCCGGCTTCGTGCGTCAGCATTGGCCGGCGTATGCCGCCGCTGCCGTCATGCTGACAGGCGTGGCAACACTGACCGTCTGGATCCCGCGCCGCGTGGGCGCCATCATCGACGCCCTGGCCGCACACCGCATGACGGCGGCCGAACTGTGGCTTGAGCTGCTGACCCTGCTCGCCGTGGGCGTCGTCATTTACTTCCTGCGCGTGGGCTGGCGCATCACCCTGTTCAAGGCCGCCTACCAGCTGGGCGTGATGCTGCGCACGCGCTTCTACACGCGCATGTCGCAGCAGGGCGCGTCGTTTTACCAGAACCAGCGCACGGGTGACCTGATGGCGCTGGCGACGAACGACATCGACGCCATCGAAATGGCCGCCGGCGAAGCCATGCTGGCCGGCTTCGACGGCACCCTGACCCTGCTGATGGTGCTGGGCATCATGCTGCTGGGCGTGGACTGGCGCCTGGCCTGCATCGCCCTCCTGCCCTTCCCGCTGATGGGACTGGCCTTCTGGCGCATCTCCAGCCATATCCACACGGCGTCGACGGATTCGCTGAAACGCTTTTCCGCGCTGAACGACCATGTGCAGGAATCGCTGTCGGGCGTGCGCACCCTGCGCGCGCTGGGCCTGGAAGAGCGCAGCAGCAAGCAGTTTTCCACCCTGGCCGGCCACGCGGCCAACGCCAGCCTGACGGCGCAGCGCTGGGAAGCGGCGTACGAGCCGGCCGTCGGCCTGACCCTGACGGCCGCCACGGCGCTGACCCTGGGCCTGGGCGGCTACCTCGTGTGGCAAGACCAGCTGACCATCGGCGCGCTGACGAGCTTTTCCATGTACCTGGGCCAGCTGATCTGGCCCATGTTCGCCGCCGGCTGGGTGCTCTCGCTGATCGAACGGGGCCGCGCCGCCTGGCAGCGCCTGCAGCCGATGCTCGATGCGCCGCTGGCCATCGACGACCATGGCACTATTGATACGCTGACGCCCGGCCCCCTGCAATTGCAGGACATCGGCTTTGCGTACACAGGCCAGACGGCGCCCGCGCTGTCCGGCATCTCGCTGCGCCTGCAGCCGGGCCAGACCCTGGGCCTGGTGGGCCCCACGGGCAGCGGCAAGTCGACCCTGCTGCGCGTGCTGCTGCGCCAGGTCACGCCGCAATCGGGCACGGCCACGTGGAATGGCCAGCCGCTGGACGCCTACACCCTGCATGCGCTGCGCGCGGCCATCAGCTGGGTGCCGCAGGAATCGTTCCTGTTCTCCGCCACCATCGCCGACAATATCGCCCTGGCCCGTCCCGGCGCCACGCGCGAGGAAGTGGAACGGGCGGCGCAGCTGGCCGACATCCACGACGATATCCTGCAATTCCCCGACGGCTACCAGACCCACGTGGGCGAAAAGGGCATCACCCTGTCCGGCGGCCAGCGCCAGCGCGTGGCGATCGCCCGTGCCCTGCTGGCCGACAACGGCTTGCTGCTCTTGGATGATGCGCTGTCGGCCGTCGACACGGGCACGGAAACGCGCATCCTGCAGCACCTGGAAGAATTGCGCGCGCGCCGCCCCGAGCGTAGCGCCATCATCGCCAGCCACCGCCTGAGCGCCGTCGTCAACGCCGACCTGATTTTGGTGCTGCGCGACGGCCACGTGACGGAAACGGGCAACCACGACGCGCTGATGCAGCGCGACGGCTGGTATGCCAGCCAGTGGCGCTATCAACAACTGGAGGCCAGCCTCGATGCCATCTAAGAACGACCACGCCACCACCGCCACGCAATCCGTGCGCCGCCAGGCCGCGCAAGCCATCGGCCTGCTGCGTCGCGCCGCCGCGCCCGACCTGCGCCACCTGTACTGGGCCACATTCTGGCTGATCCTCGCCGCCGCCCTGGAAGTGACGGGGCCGATCCTGGGCAAGGCCCTGATCGACCAGCATCTGCTGCCGCGCAACCTGGACTGGACGCGCATGTCCCTGCTGCTGGGCGGCTGCCTGCTGACGGGCTGGGTCGCTTCCGGCCTGCGCTACCTGCAGCTGGTGCGCCTGTCCGGCCTGGCCATGCGCTCGGTGCAGCGCCTGCGCGAAACCGTATACCAGCACGTGCTGCGCCTGCCGATGAGTTTTTTCGACCGCGCCATCACGGGCCAGCTGGTCAGCCGCGTCACCAACGACACGGAGGCCGTGAAATCTCTGTACGTGCAAGTGCTGTTCGTCATCCTCGACAGCTCCATCGTGCTGGTCGGCACCATGGCCGCCATGGCCTTCCTCGACTGGCGGCTGATGCTGATCGTGCTGGCCCTGCTGCCGGCCGTGCTGGTCATCGTCTTCCTGTACCAGCGCTGGAGCGCGCCGGCCGTCACGCGCGCGCGCGCCCTGCGCAGCGAAATCAACGGACAGATCGCCGAATCGATCGGCGGCATGAGCGTGCTGCAGGCGAATAACGCGGAAAAGCGCTTCGGCGCGCGCTTCACGGGCATCAACCAGGACCACTACACGGCGCGCATGCAGGAATTGCGCGCCAACGCCTGGCTGCTGCGCCCCGCGCTCGACATGCTCAACATCGTGCTGCTGGCCGTCGTCATCTTCAGCTTCGGTCGGCGCGAGATGGGCGCCGTGGAAGTGGGCGTGCTGTACGCGTTCATCAGCTACATCGCGCGCGTGATCGAACCCTTGATCCAGATCACCATGCAGTTCAGTCAATTGCAGCAATCTGTGGTGGCGACGGCGCGCGTCTCGGCCCTGTTGGACGAAGCGCAGGCGCTCGAACACGCGCAGGGAAGGGAAACACCGGCCCTGCGGCAGGCGAAAGCGGGCGTCGACCTGCCCGCCGTGGACATTTCCCGCCTGACCTTCGCCTACGTGGAAAACCAGCCCGTGCTGCACGACCTGTCGCTGACCATCCCGCAAGGCGCCTTCTTCGGCATCGTCGGCCACAC
Organism: Janthinobacterium sp. P210005; assembly: GCF_036231865.1. NCBI lineage: Bacteria > Pseudomonadati > Pseudomonadota > Betaproteobacteria > Burkholderiales > Oxalobacteraceae > Janthinobacterium > Janthinobacterium sp. P210005. Next base: position 221,653 of record NZ_JAZARC010000006.1, on the reverse strand, counting down.
GGGCAGCGGCAAGTCGACCCTGCTCTCCTTGTTGCTGCGCTTCTACCCCGTCACACAGGGCAGCATCGCCATCAACGGCGTCGCCCTCGACAGCATCGACAACGAGCATTTCCGCGCCGACGTGGGCCTGGTGCCGCAAGACCCCTTCCTGCTGGCCGCCTCCGCGCGCGAAAACATCGACATGGGCCGCGGCTACACGCAGCAGCAGATCGAGACGGCAGCGCGCGCCGCACATGCGCACGATTTCATCGCCGCGCTGGAACACGGCTACGACACGCCGCTGGGCGAAGGCGGCTCGCGCCTGTCGTCGGGGCAGAAGCAGCTGATCGCGATTGCCCGCGCGCTGGCCGGCCAGCCGCGCATCTTGCTGCTGGACGAAGCGACGTCGCGCATCGATAGCCAGACGGAGCAGATCGTGCAGCTGGCCCTCAATGAATTGCGCGGCAAGGTGACCATCATCGCCATCGCCCACCGCCTGTCGACCATCCGCGAAGCCGACCGGATCATCGTCCTGAATCACGGCCGCATCACGGAAGCGGGGCCGCACGACGCCCTGATGCAGATCGAAGGCGGCCTGTACCAGCGCCTGTACCTGCTGCAGCAGCTGGCGCAGTAAGGGGGCCTTGTCAATGCCTGCCGTGTGCACTTTCGCAAATTTCTGCGCACCGCATGATATTTCTTGATTGCAACAGAATATAATCTGTTCAAGACAGGTGGTCATTGCGGGAGCGGGACGTTGGCAGGCAGACAGAGACGGGCATCATGGCGAAAGGCGCATTGGCTGCTGGTACTGGCCTGCCTGCTGCCGCCCGCAGTCCATGCCCAGTCCGGCAACCTGGAGCAGCAGATTGCCGCCGTGCGCGAGGATGGCCGCTTCGTGCCCGCGCGCGCCCTGCAGCGCCTGCAAGAGGTGGAAACGCAGGCGCGCAGCGCCCCCCTGCCCGTGCGCGCGGAATTCCTGACCCAGCTGAGCACCGTCCGCATGCGCCTGGGGCAGAACGACCTCGCCATGCAGCTGGCCGAGGAGCTGATCGCCTACGCCCGCGCCAACAAGAACGACGTGGCGCTGGCGAAAGGCGTGCTCTGCAAAGCCTACATCACGTTTGCCATGAACGAACGCCGCGCCTCACACCTGCTGGCCTTCGAAGCGGAACGCATCGCCAACCGCACGGACGACCTGCCCGTGCGCGTGCAGGCGACCATCAGCGCGGGCCAGTCGTGGGCCGAGGAAGGCAATTTCCCGTTTGCGCTGGCCAAGCTGCAGGCGGCCGTCGACCTGGCGCGCCAGAGCAACTCCCCCACCAGCCTGGCCGCCGCCCTGAATGCCCTCACCCTGCTGTACACGCAGATGCGCGAATACGACAAGGGCTTCGCGGTGCTCGATGAATTGCTGGCCGTATCCGGCACCCTGGCGTCGCCGGGCCGCATGGCGCAGGCGAAGAATACGGAATACGGGCTGGCGCTCGACGCGCAGCAGCCGCAGCGGGGCCAGCGCGCCCTGCTGGCGGCCCTGGCGCTGGAACGCCAGCTGGACGCGCGCGGCATGGTGGCCGTTACCCTCGTCAACCTGTCGGACAGCTACCTGAAGGAAGGCGACTACGTGCGCGCGCTGCGCTATGCGAATGAAGCCATCACGGCGGGGCGCCTGGTCAACAATGAACAGGTGGAGGCGACGGCGCGCCTGAACATCGGCCAGGCGCTGATCGGCCAGGGACGCCTGCAGGAAGGCAAGCAAAGCGTGGCCACGGGCCTGGCCTACTACGAACGCACGGCCAACCAGCCGGACATGCAGGCCGTGCTGCTGGAATACGGCACGGCGCTGGAAAAGGCGGGCGACCTGCGCGGCGCCGTGACAGCCTACCACCGCGAGCGGGGCATCTCGAACCAGTTGTTCGAGAAACAACGGCAAAAAGCCGTGTATGAGCTGCAAGAAAAGTATGAGGCGGAAAAGAAGCAGCGCCAGATCGAGCTGCTGAGCCGCGAAAATCAGCTCAAGAGCACGGAAATCGACAACCGCCGCCTGCAGCAGCGCGTGTGGTGGCTGCTGGCGCTGGTACTGGCCATGGCGTCCGCCATCGTCGGCTTGCTGTACCGCAAGGTGCGCCACGCGAACGTGCAGCTGAAGGTGAAAAACCAGGAACTCAAGCGCCAGAGTTCGCGCGACCCGCTGACGGCCCTGTACAACCGCCGCCATTTCCAGGAATTCATGCGCAGCCATGCTGGTAAGCCGCAGCCGGCCTACGGCGGCGCCGATGTCGTGGGCGCGCTGTTCCTGCTCGATGTCGACCATTTCAAGCACATCAACGACCGTTACGGCCATGCCGCGGGCGACCTGGTGCTGACGACGATCGCCGAAACCTTGCACGACGTGTTGCGCGAAACGGACATGATCGTGCGCTGGGGCGGCGAGGAATTCCTCGCCTTCCTGCCGGCCGTCGCGCGCGACGGACTCGACGATATCGCACGGCGCATCCTCAACGGCATGGCGGCGCAGGTCATCCACTACCAGGGACAGGCCATCCAGGTGCACGTCTCCGTGGGCTTTGCGCCCTATCCGCTGGCGCCGCTGGGACGCCCGCTCACGTGGGAACGCAGCGTCAACCTGATCGACATGGCGCTGTACCTGGCCAAGGCGCACGGGCGCAACCGGGCGTATGGCTTGCGCGGTTTTCAGCAGGTGGAAAGAACGACCCTGGAAGCGGTGGAGCAAGACCTGGAACGCGCGTGGCGCGACGGCTTTGTCGATCTGAGCGTGGTGCTGGGGGGAACGGACGGGGGCGATACTGCCGCTACGGGCACGGCGACGCGGGGCAGCCGGGCTGGCGCCAGCGATGGCGTGACCGCAGCGGCCGTCTCCTGACGGCCGCTGCGGGGAGCGGACCGGCGGTGGCCGGCCCTGGCGATGTTATCGCGATGATTACTTGTGCGCGGCGTCCTGCATCTTTTCGCCCGCTTTTTCCACTTTCTTGCCGACGGCGTCGGCCGCTTCGCTCATTTTCTTGTCGGCGTCAGCGGCGACCTGGTCCATCTTGGCGCCCGTATCGGCAGCGGCCTGGCTCACGGCAGCGTCAGCCTTGGTAGCGGCGGCCTTGATGTCGGCTTCAGCCTTGGCAGCGGCCGCATCGATCTTCTGGCCCGCTTGCTCGGCCGGACCGGCGGCGACATCGCTCTTCTTCTGGCAGGCGGCCAGTGCCACGACCATCATCCCGGCGGCGCACACGGTCATCCAATTTTTGCTTACTTTCATGATATTCCCTTTCATTGTTATCAAAAGACACAGATCAGTTCGCAATATACACCTGCCTAAAATTTTCTAGCGTGCGCTAACGCACATAAAAACACGCTTTTGTGGCGTAGTTGTAAGCAATGGTATCTTGATATTTTTTAGCCATGTTTTCCCTGCGCAGGACGGGGCGCCCGATAGCCATCCGTCAGAGTGTGCAGGAAGGCGATCACGTCGGCGATCTCCGCCGCGTTCAGGGCGGGCGCCTGGCCCGGCTGGCGGTCGAACGGCGCTTCCACGTTCACGTTCGCTTCCATTCCCGGCGGCATATCGTTGTATTTTCGCACCTTGCCGTGCTTATCCTTTGGATACCATTTTTGCGGCGCCGTGTCGCGCTGCACGTAAAAACGCAGCACCTGTTCCAGGCTGTCAAAGCTGCCGTTGTGGAAAAACACCTTGCGCAGGGCGACGTTGCGCAGGGACGGCGTCTTGAAGCTGCCGCAATATTCCTTGTGCTGCGTCAAGTCGGTGCGGTCCGGGCCGCACAGTCCCAGGTCAAAGAACGCCGGGTCCGCATTGACTGGCAGCTTGCCGTTGCGCGGCACGCCGATATTGATCAAGCCGTAATCCGTAAATTGCGGGAAGGCGCCGCCGGCACTCACCTGGCTGATATGGCAGGAGGCGCAATTGCCCTTGCGTTCATCGTTGAACAGGGCCAGGCCGCGCGCTTCCTGCGGGCTCAGGACGGCCTGCTTGCGCAGCACGGCATCGTACTTGCTCGTGTAGGGGTAGAAGTCGGCCGGGCTTTCCTGGAACACTTCCAGCGACATCAGCGCCCAGCGCAGCGCCTGGCCCGGCTGCTCGAAAATATCCGCGCCATACGTCTGGCGGAACTGCGCCGCCAGCGGACCGGCCCGCAGCTTGGCGACGACGGCGGCCCCGTCGCGGTTGCCCATCTCGCGCGGCGACAGCAAGGGCGCCAGCGCCTGCTCATGGCCGGACTGGGCACGGCCATCCCAGTTGCGCCCGCCCGTGGGACCCGCGTCGACGCTGTCGTCGCCATCGTCGTCGTGATAGTGCTCGCTGAAGGCGGGCGCCGTCTGCAGGTAGCGCAGCGAGGGCGCCGCGCGCGTGCCCGCATCCTTCAATTCCGGGCCGCCCAGCTGCACCGCCAGCGCATTCGGCGGGCCGTACGCGTGTTCAGGACTGTGGCAGCTGGCGCAGGCCAGCTTGCCCGACACGGACAGGCCGGGCTCGAAAAACATGGCGCGGCCCATGGCCGTCATTGCCGCCACCGAAGGCTGGCGCTTCAGGCTCGGCGCGTAGGCCGCGGCCAGGTAGGCGGGCGCGGGGGCGGCCTGGGCTTCTGGCGGCGGCGCGGGCTGGCAGGCGGACAGCATGCAAAGGGCAAGCAGCAGAGGGGGTATCGTTTTCATCATGGGCTGGCAGCGTAGCAACGGCATGTGACAGCTGCGTGACAAAACCCCGCAAAACCTCATGTATCAAGTTCGTACATTACGTCATGTAACAGGCGCTGACATGTCACGCAGCTGACATATTGCCTGCCTAGCATGCGACGTTTTCCACCCAGAAGGCATGAACATGAACTTGCACGCAAAACCCTCCCTGCGGCCCCTGCCGTTGTTACTGTCGCTGGGCCTGGCCGCCTGCGGCAGCGACTATGCGATCACACCCGGCACCCAAGGCCAGGTGATCGGCAGCTACTATGAAAACGCCCAGGTGTGCCTGGAAAGCGCCACCGCCAAGCTGACGTGCGACAACGCCTCCGCCACCGTGCGCACGGCCGCCGACGGCAGCTACACCCTCGATGGCCAGGGCGCCGTGCTGGTGACCATCGGCACGGACGCCATCCGCCATGAAGCCATCGGCGACAGCGGCAGCAAGGTGACGCAAAAACTGCTGCTGCGCGCGCCCGCCGGCCACAGCGCGTTTGTGAGCGCCCTGTCGACGGAGCTGGCGCAAGTCATGGATGGCAACGGCGGCGACTTTGCGGCCGCCAGCAGCAAGCTGGCCGCGCGCCTGGGCGTGTCGGAAGCGGGCCTGGCGTCCGACTTCAACAAGGCCAGCGGCGACGAGCTGGCGAAACTGAAGGCGGAAAACGCCAGCGTGACGGCCTTGATCGCCAGCGCCAGCGCACAAGCGGCGCCCGCCGATGCGCTGGCCGCCCTGAACGGCGCCCTGGCGCTGAACAATATCCAGACCATCGTCGTCATCTACGCGGAAAACCGCGGCTTCGACAATCTGTACGGCCTGTTCCCGGGCGCGAACGGCGTGCCGGGCGTCAATCCGACATCGACGTCCTCGTATGTAGCGCAGAAAGACTACGACGGCAGCACCCTGCCCGTGCTGCCGCCCACCTGGGGCGGCATGACGGCAGCCGGCCAGAGTACCGTCATCACCCAGGCGCAATCGGCCAACCTGCCGAACAAACCGTTCCAGATCGACGACGCCGCCAGCCCCCTGTACCTGCCGCAATCGGTGATCACGCGCGACCTCGTGCACCGCTTCTACAACAACCAGATGCAGATCAACGGCGGCGCCAACGACAAGTTTACGGCCTATTCCGATGCGGGCGGTTTGAGCATGGGCTATTACGACGGCAGCAAGATGCAGCTGTGGGACATCGCCAGGCAATATGCGCTGGCCGACAACCTGTTCATCGGCGCCTTCGGCGGCTCCTTCCTCACGCACCAGTACCTGATCTGCGCCTGCGCGCCCACCTACCCGAACGCCGACACTTCGGTGGCCAAGGGCTCGATCGCCAAGATCGACGTCGATGCCAAGGGCAACTTCCTGCGCCTGACGCCGTCCGCCACGGCGCCGGGCACCGTGCTGAACGGCGCGCCTGCGTATGCCAATGACGGCGCGCTGACGCCGGCCGACAGCACGGGCATGTTCTATGCCGTCAACACCATGCAGCCGCCGTTCCAGCCCAGCAGCAACGCCCCGGCGTCCGGCGACAGCAGCAAGCTGTATGCGGACACGGGCAAGGCCACCACCCTGCCGCCGCAAACGCAGACGAATATCGGCGACTTGCTCTCTGGCAAGAACATCGACTGGGCCTGGTATGCAGGCGCCTGGAAAGACACGACGGCCCTGGCCACGGCCAGCGCGCGCGCCGGCAGCTTCCCGAATCCGCCGAACTTCCAGTTCCACCACCAGCCGTTCAATTACTTTGCCAACATGGACCCGGTGAAGGCGCCCGCCTACCGCGCCGCCCACCTGCGAGACTTCGACAGCCAGTTCCTCAGCGACGCGGGCGCCGGCAAGCTGCCGCCCGTGACCTTCTACAAGCCGCAGGGCAACTTGAACCAGCACGCGGGCTATGCCAGCGTGGCCGACGGCGACGCGCACATCGCCAGCGTCATCGCCCAGCTGAAAAAGAGTCCGCAGTGGAAGAACATGCTGGTCATCGTCACCTACGATGAAAACGGCGGCTTTTACGATCACGCGGCACCGCCGAAGGGCGACCGCTGGGGTCCCGGCACGCGCGTGCCCGCCATCCTCGTCTCGCCGTACGTGAAAAAGGGATTAGTTGATCATACGCAATACGATTCGGCGTCCATCCTGCGCGCCATCACGCACCGTTTTGCGTTGCCCGTGCTCGATGGCTTGAGCACGCGCGACAAGGCGCTGGTGGCCAACGGCGGCAAGCCGATGGGCGACTTCAGCGCGGCGCTGGCGCTGGTGCCGCAAGAGTAATCGCGCCCGCCGACAGGCGCGACGCCCGCACGGCCTGGCCGCGGCGGGCGTTTTTCATGCTGGTGTTATTGGCCCGCTCCCGGCACCGCATCGAGCAGCGAACGCTCGAGCAATTGCGACAACGCCGTGCGCAGCGTCTGCGTGCGCGCCGCCAGTTCCGGCCGTTTGTAGCGCTCGGCGGCGATCAGGCTGTTTTCCAGGCAAACCCGGTCCGAACGCGCCAGGCAGGCGTCGGCCAGGTCGAGCTGGGCGCTGGCCAGCGCTACTTTCACCTTGGCATCGAGTTCCAGGGTGTCGGGATCGTCGCCCCAGCGTTTCACGTAAGCGGCCAGGCGCGTGGCGGCCAGATCCGGCTTGCCCCCATCGAGGGCCTGGCTGACGCTGTCTTGCAGCGCCGTCAACGCCTGTGCCCGCTGCTGTTGCCTGTCGCAGGCGGCCGCGGACTTGGTGATGCTTGCCTGCAAACGTTTCAGGTGCGCGGCGGGCGCCTTGGCGCTTTTCAGCACGGCCAGCGCGCTGCGCGCCCCGTCCAGGTCGCACTGCGCCGCCAGCGCCGTGGCGGCTTCGACCTGTTCCGCCACGCTGGCTGGCTTGTCCGCCGGCTTGTTGAAGAACCAGATGCCGGTCAATACCACTGCCGCCGCGATCCACGTGCGCAAGCGCACGGGCGGGCGCGGTGGCGGCACAGAACCCTTGACGGCCGGTTTTGCGGGCGGTGCCTTGGCCGGCGCGACAGGTGCTGGCGGGACGGGCTTGGGCGCGGGTGCGGACTGCGGCGCGGGCTGCGGCATTGGAGCAGGCGCAGGCGTGGGAGGCGCGACGGGCACGGGCGACGGCATGCGCGGCACCGGCGGCGGCGCCACGGCTTTCTCCAGAACAGGCGCTTGCGCTATCTGGCACGCGCCGCAAAACGGGCAATGCGCCACGCGCAGCGGCAAGGTCCGGCCGCAAGCGGCGTTGATGCAAACGTCATTCACTGTTTCAAGCACATTCCAACCTTTTCCTGGAGTCATTCCACTGCGTTCTGCCGCAATATTACCTTACGCAAGCACGGCAACGGCGCAACGGCGCCGTGTTTCATGGCCTTGATACCGATCAAAAAGCATCCGCCGCAGCGGTCTAAGCTACCAGCAGCGGCCAAGGACAAGGAGAACGCCATGCCAGCTCACCTGATCATCGAAGACGGCCAGCCCTGGTGGTGGGACAGCGCGGATATCTGGGTCGTGCCGGGCAATGATCCGAATGGCCCGCCCGGCGCGCCCATCGCCGGCACCGCCAACTACCTGTGGGGCCGCGTGCACAACACGGGCAACAGCGCCTCGAACGGCGTGCGCGTGGACTTTTACTGGGCCGACCCTTCCGGCCAGATCGCCGTCGGAGCCGCCACGCAGATCGGCTCCGCGTTTGCCGACTTGCCGCCGGGCGCCACGCAGGAAGTGCTGTGCCTGGTGCCCTGGGTCCCCGTCATCGTCAACGGCGGCCACGAATGCCTGCTGGCCGTGGCCCACGGCGCGGGCGACATCAATCCGCTGCCCGATCCCCTGCCCAACGGCTTTCCCTTCCAGCCCACCTTGCACGAGCAGATTGCCCAGCGCAATGTCACCGTGGTGCTGGCGGCAAGGCGCGCGCAATCGCTGGCCATCGCGGTGGCGGCCCTGCCCCGCACAACGAAAAAAGTGGAATTGCAGATTGAGCAGGGCGGCGAGCTGCCGGAACACCTGCTGGCCACCCTGGGACTCGAGCGCTGGCAGCCGGCCAGGGACGCCCGCCTGATAGCGGGCCTGGCGCGCACGCCCCACTGCAATGGCGATGCGCCCGGCGAGCAAAAGCTGGCGCTGGAAGTGCCGCGCGGCCAGGCGCAGGCCGTGTACCTGAGCGTGCGCGCCGAAGCCGTGCCGCCACGCCAGTATGCGCTGCTGCGCGTGCTGGAGAGCCAGGAAGGCAAGGTCATGGGCGGCATCACGTATATCGTCACCGACCTCGAGAAAGAGCAAGCGCAAGACCAGCAAAGCCCCGAGGAGCAAGCATCATGAGCGCTACCCCCCTGCAGGTGCTGACGCGGCCGTTCGCGATCGAGCCCGTCACCAACATCATGCTGCCCGATGGCATCTTCGACAATGCCATCTATGGCTTGCGCATCGCCGCCCACGTCACCAATATGTCCAGCAGCGCCCTGAACAATGTCACCGTGTACCTGGAAAGCGTGGGCGACCCCGGCATCGTGCCCGTGGCGCGCACCTTCTTCTTTGCCAGCATCCCGGCCGGCGCGGCCATGCTGGTGATGTGGGATGCCGATTTCCAGCATGCGGCGCCCGGCAAGAGACTCGTCAGCTTCGTCGCCAAGGCGGACGGCTACCTGCCGCACCGCTCGATCCAGCAAATCTTCGTCTCGCAGACGCGCTTCGACAGCGCCACCAACACGTACACGTGCACGGTCGAGGAAGGCACACTGGAACTGTCCAAGCCGCAAGGCCACCTGCCGGGCAAGCGCTGGGGCAGCACGGGTACAGATGGGAAAGGTGGGGCAAATGCGTGCCGCTGCCCGCCCGGCCTGGGGCCCATCGTGCCGACCGGCATGACCCTCGTCTGGACGCCGAACCCCGCCTATGCGGGCACGCATGGCGAGCTGCCGTTTTCCGACCCGTGGTGGAAGATACTCGCCATTATCATCGCCATCATCGCCGCGCTGGTAGCCATCATTTCGGCCGCGCTCGGTTCCGGCAAGGCCAGCTTCAGCGTGGGCGGTCCGTTCGAGGAAACCGATCCCAGCGTCGACTGCTGCTCGCTGGAAGGCGCCGGCTCGGGCCAGCCCGAATTCACGGTGGCGGGCGTGGCCTCGGCCATCGCCTCGGGCGCCATCGCCGTCGCCTGCTCCGATATCGCGGACCCGTTCTGGCGTGGCCAGGAAGCAACACCACCGGCCGCCGGCGAACTGACCCTGGCCGAGCGCGTGGTGGCGAAATGGGTGTTGCCGGAAGCGCCGAACGCGGGCCTGCCCTACACGGCCGACATCAGCTGGGAGTATCAACGTTTCACCACGGGCGCCACCTACCAGCATGCCGTGAGCGAAACGCAGGTCAACATCCACCTGGCCGGGCCCGTGGAAACGGATACGCCCGCCGTCGTGCAAGCCTACGAACCGCTGTGGCTGCGCGCCAGCTTCAAGCGCGACAATGGCAATGTGTTCCGCGGCACGGAGCTGTATGCCTTCGTGCTGTTCCAGGCACCGCAGGGCCTGTATTTCGTCGAATCGCTGACCGATGACGGTCTGGGCTTCGATCCGGGCGCCAACGATGGCGTCTACGCAGGCAGCCTGGACCTGAAGCGGGCTTACCGCACCTTGCTGCAATATGATCAAAAGGTCTACGGTACCTGGCGCGTCTTCGTTTTCGCCCAGGACGTCAACCTGACCAAGCCCGGCACGCCGCCCGAAATCGCCGCCCAGCACATCGGCGGCATGTTCGTCGCCAGCGCCATCGAAATCACCTTCGACGACACCCTGCCCTGCCCGCTCAAGGCGCAGGCGAATATCGTGGTGGTGTAGTGATAAGCGAGGTCAGGCGTAGGTCGCGCAGGTCGCGCAGGTCGGATTAGCGCCAGCGGCGCCATTGGATACTCATGCGCGCAGACCAGGAGCCGCTGAGAAAATGCCCAGGGCCAGGTGCCGCCCCGAAGACAGTACTTCAGTACAGCGAGGTAAATGCAGGGCTGGCAACAACGCCCAGGGCGTTGTATCCGCCGCTCTTAAACTTTAACGCTTTCAGGTTTCGCTATCACCGTGCGCGGAATGATATCCGTTGCCGGGCAAGTCTCCATCGCATCCGAATACGCGAGCCAGCGCTGCAGGCTTTCCATGCGGCGGATGGTGATGCCCTTGCCATTGATATAACCGATCTGCTCGAAATTGGCAGGGCTGGTGGTCAGTTTCGACACGGTGGGCGCATTATCGACCAGCCGGTCGTAGGCCTTGCGCGCCTTGTGTTCCCACTTGGCCAGCACGGGATCGTCAAAGCGGTTGCTTTCAAAATACACGGTGATGGTACGGTCGTGGTTGGCAAAGCCGACGATGGCCGCACCCTTGCGTATGGTCAACAGGACATCTTCCTTGACGCCCGTGACGGGAACGAAGACGGCGGCGCGCCCATCCGTATCCGGCCGCTCCATGGGAATATCTTGTCCGATTATGCTCATCACTTCACACTCTTCATCATCGCCTGTTGGCTTGTTGTCCCTGCATCACTGGAAGCGAGCCGCCGTGCGCATGCGTTTGCCGCTGCGCCGGGCCACTCCCAGGCTCGCTGCCATGCCCTGCAATACCATTTATCAAATAATACATTGCTGGAAAGCACTACACAAGTAATCAGGGGCGCGGCAGCCGCCTGCCCTCCGCCGGATGGGGAATGGTGTGGCCAGTGGCAATCACCTTATAATGCTGCGATTACTTCACGTCCCCCACCTCCGCACCATGACGCTTCCCGAGAATGACACCAGCCGGCTCGACGCCATCAGCGCCGCCGCCACCGAAGTGGCCGCGCAAAACGTGGCCGACCTGCTGGCCATGGCCATCTGCCACCGCCCCGACGAACCGGCCCTGATCGTCTGCGACAAGCGCAGCTGGCTCAATGTCGTGCTGACGGAAGCGTATCGCCAGGCCTTGCCGGACGCCGCCTTCATCGATTTCGACGACGTCACGCCCGACGCCGTGCTGGCCGCGTTTGCCGAACTGCCGGCGGGCAGCCTCGTCGTGCTGATCCAGTCGACCAGCTTCCGCCTGGAAGCGTTCCGCATCCGCATCGAGCTGTTCAAGCGGGGCCTGAAAGTCATCGAACACGTGCACCTGTCGCGCATGCCCGGCGTGCAGGGCTTGCATTACATCGCCTCGCTGGCCTACGACCCTGCCTATTACCGCGGCGTGGGCCATGCGCTCAAGACGCGCATCGACGGCGCCCGCCACGGCATGGTCGAGAGCGGCGGCGAGCAGCTGGTCTTCGCTTCCCCGTTCGAATCGGCCAAGCTCAATATCGGCGACTACAGCGGCATGAACAATATCGGTGGCCAGTTCCCCCTGGGCGAAGTGTTTACGGAAGCGCAGGACCTGGAAGCGGTCAATGGCCGCGTGCGCATCTTTGTTTTCGGCGACACGCACTTCATGGTCAACCGCCCCGACACACCGATCACCCTGATCATCGAAAAGGGGCGCGTGACGGGCACGGAACACGCCACGCCGGAATTTACCGCCATGCTGGAGATCATCCGCGCGCACGAAGGCGAAGTATGGGTGCGCGAACTGGGCTTCGGCATGAACCGCGCCTTTTCGCGCGAACAGCTGGTCAACGACATCGGCACGTATGAACGCATGTGCGGCATCCATCTGTCGCTGGGCGCCAAGCACGGCGTCTACGCCAAGCCGCAATTCAAGCGCAAGGATGCGCGCTATCACGTCGATATCTTCGCCGTCACGCAAGCCGTTTATCTGGACGACGAGCGCGTGTACGCGGATGGCGCGTGGACGGTGGAACCCGTCGCACTCAATTGAGCCTCAATTGAACCTTGGCTGACCCTCAGCTGAAAAATCCGGCAGCTGCCAGCTCGCGGTCCCACGGCGGCACGGGCTGGTATTCGGCCACCAGGAAATCGATCAGCGCGCGTACCTTGGGCGAGGGCTGGCGGCTGGCAGGATACAGGGCGCTCAAGTGATTCAGGGGCAGCTCCCAGCCGGACAGCACGGGTACCAGGCTGCCATCGAGCAGGTTGCGCCAGGCGAGGAACGTGGTGCTGTAGACGATGCCGAGTCCCCGCTGCGCCGCCTGGTGCAGCACCAGGCCATTGTTCGCCGTAAAACCCGCCTGCACGCGCACACTCACCGCTTCTTGCCGGTCTCCCTCGCCGCGCTGGAAATGCCAGTTCGTGCCATCCGTCAGGTGGCTGAAATGCAGGCACTGGTGCTTCAATAGCTCTTGCGGCGTCTGCGGCACGCCCCATTGCGCCAGGTAGGCGGGACTGGCGCACAGCACGGCGCGGCACGGCGCCAGCGGACGCATGGCCAGAGCGCTGCTGTCCGGGATGCCGCCCACGCGTATCGTCAAGTCAAAACCGTGGCGTATCGGGTCGAGCAGGGCATCGTCGACAAACAATTCGGCCTGCACCTGGGGGTGCAGCAAACTGAAACGGGCGACGGCGTCGGCCAGCCACGCGCTGCCGAAACTCGATGGCGCCTGGATGCGCAGCGGCCCGGCCAGCTCTGCCCCGGCTCCCGCCTGCGCCACGTGCGCCACCATGCGCGCCGCTTCCTGCGCCTGGCTGACGGTGGCCATGCACGGTGCCAGGTAGGCGCGGCCCGCGTCCGTCAGGCTCACTTCGCGCGTGGAGCGGTGCAGCAGGCGCGCATGCAGGCGTTCTTCCAGCTGCATGATGGTCTTGCTGACCATGGCGCGCGTCAGTCCCAGGCGCTGCCCGGCCACCGTAAAGCTGCGCTGGCGCGCCACTTCGACAAAGATTTCCATCGCTTTTAGTTGATCCATGTCAAAGATTGTCTTCGCTTTGGCGACAATCTGTCAACCGCAGGGCAATTGTTTGCCGCCCTCGCCCATCCTACAATGGCGCTTTCCATTGACCTCCGGAGCCGCCGCCATGCTAACGATCGAACAACAAGAACAATACCAACGCGACGGCTACATCATCCTGCCCGGCTTCAAGGGGGCGGACGAAATCGCCGCCTTGCGCGCGCGCGCCGAGCAGATTGTCAACGAATTCGATCCCAGCGTCAGCCAGTCCATCTTCACCACGCGCGACCAGGCGAAGAACACCAACGATTATTTTCTCGCTTCCGACAACACCATCCGCTGCTTCTTCGAGGAAGAGGCGTTTGGACCGGACGGCCAGCTGAAGCAGGCCAAGTCCCTGTCGATCAACAAGATCGGCCACGCCATACATGACCTGGACCCCGTCTTCCGCAGCTTTTCGGCCGACCCGAAACTGGCCGCAGTGGCGCGCGACCTGGGCCTGGCGGATGCGCAGGTATGGCAATCGATGTACATCTTCAAGCAGCCCGGCATCGGCGGCGAAGTGCGCTGGCACCAGGACGCCACGTATTTCGAGACCACGCCGATCAGCGTGACCACCTTCTGGTTCGCGCTGGAAGACGCCACCCTGGACAACGGCTGCCTGTGGGCGGAACCGGGCGGCCACCGCGGCCCGCTGCGCGAACGCTTCATCCGCAACGGCGACGCCGTGCGCGTGGAAAAACTCGACGCCATGCCGTGGCCCGACGACAGCACGGCCGTGCCGTTGGAAGTCAAGGCCGGCGCCCTCGTCTGCTTCCATGGCTTGCTGCCCCACTACAGCGCGCCGAACCGCTCGCCCGTCTCGCGCCACGCCTACACCCTGCACGCCACCGACGGCCAGACGGAATACGCGGCCCACAACTGGATCCAGCGCGGCGACGCCTTCCCCGTGCGGGGCTTCGTCTGATGCGCATCGACATCTTTGCCGCCCACTGGGGCAATAATGACCTGCCGCCCGACGTCTTCATCGACAAGGTACTGGCGGCCGGCTTCGACGGCATCGAAATGTCGCTGCCGCTGGACGTCGCCCAGCGCGAGGAGTGGACGGAGCGCATCGCCAAGGCGGGACTGCAGCTGATCGCCGCGCAGTGGGAAACCGTGTTCCACAGCGACTTCGATCTGCACCGCGCCGCCCTGGCCGAACTGCTGGAAAACGCCTGTTTGGCGCGCCCCGTGCTGGTCAACACGCACACGGGCAAGGATTTCTATACGCTGGCGCAAAACGCGCAGCTGCTCGACCTGGCCGCCGCCATCTCGGCCAGGCACGGCGTGCCCATCGTGCATGAAATCCACCGCAGCCGCTTTTCCGGCCATCCGATGCTGCTGCTGCCGTATCTGCAGCAGTATCCCGAGCTGCCATTGACGGCCGACCTGTCGCACTGGTGCTGCGCCTGCGAATCGCTGCTGGAAGACCAGCCGCAGACCCTGGCGCAGGTGCTGCCGCTGGTGCGCCACGTGCATGCGCGCGTGGGCCATGCGCAAGGGCCGCAGGTCGCCGACTTCCGCGCGCCGGAAGCGAAACCGGCACTCGACGCCCACCTGGCCTGGTGGGATGCCATCGTCGCCCTGCGCCGCGCGGCCGGAGCCGAGCGCATGACGTTCACGCCGGAATTCGGCCCCGCGCCGTACACGCAAACGCTGCCCTGGACGCAGCAGCCCGTGAGCGACGCGTGGGAACAGAACGTCGCCATGCTCGATCTGCTGCGCACGCGCTACGCCGGCTAAGCTTATGCGCCCCGGTGCCGGATCGCCAGGTCCGGCGCCGCGCATTGCAATTAGGTAGTGCGCTATATATACTGTGCCCATGGATACCACCACCGCCCCCAATCCCTTGCACCAGGTGCCGCGCCTGGACAGCCAGCTGTGCTTTGCGCTGTACTCGACCTCGCTTGCCATGAACAAGCTGTACCGCAAGCTCCTGCGCAAGCTCGGTCTCACCTATTCGCAATACCTGGTGATGATGGTGTTGTGGGAACGCGACGGCCTGACGGTGTCGGAAGTGGGCGAGCGCCTGTTCCTCGACTCGGCCACCCTGACGCCCCTGCTCAAGCGCATGGAGCAATCGGGCCTGTTGACGCGCACGCGCGCCGCCAGCGACGAGCGGCAAGTCATCATTTCCCTCACGGAACAGGGCGACCAGCTGCGCCATGAAGCAGCCTTGCTGCCCGAAGCCATCCTGACGGCCAGCCAGTGCAGCGTGGAACAGGTTGTGGACATGAAACAACAGCTGAACCAATTGCGCGACAGCCTGATGAAAAGTGAGTAAAGGCGCCGCTTTTCCGAGCAAAATCAGGTAAAGCATCCCCCTGACAGCGCCAGGCAAAAGCTGGCGTGAAATCCGCCTTTCTTTATTACAAATCGATACATGGATGGCCCCGCCCTGCGTATAGAATAGTTGCCACTATTTCCTTACAACAACATCAGGGTGAATATGCGCATCTCTTTCGGCTCCGTAGCCTCGTTGGCTCTGTGTTTTACCGTGTCGGCCTTCGCGGCCGAACCATTCGACGACAAGTTCCGCCAGCTCGAAGAGGTGCTGCCCACCCCGAATACCTACCGCACGGCCTCCGGCGCGCCGGGCCACGCCTACTGGCAGCAGCGCGCCGACTACACTATCCGCGCGACGCTGGACGAAGCCAGGCGCGAGATCGCCGGCAGCGGCACCATCACCTATCATAACCAGTCGCCCGACACCCTCGGCTACCTGTGGGTGCAGCTGGATCAGAATATCTACAAGCCCGATTCCGACGCGCGCCGCATGACCACGGCGCCCTCGCGCCAGGCGTGGGCCAAGACGACGGGCGAAGAGACCATGAAGTTCGAAGGCTTGCGCGGCATCCTCGCGCGCGGCGACTTCCAGGGCGGCTTCAATATCCGCCGCTTGACAGGCGCGGATGGCCAGCCCCTGAAGTACGTTATCAACCGCACCATGATGCGCATCGACTTGCCGCAGCCCCTGAAGCCGGGCCAGGATTTCGTCTTCCAGATCGACTGGGATTACCGCATCAACGAACAGAAGGTGCTGGGCGGGCGCGCCGGCTATGAAGTCTTCGACGACAAGAACGCCCTGTTCGAAGTGGCGCAGTGGTTCCCCCGCATGGCGGCCTATTACGATGCGGCCGGCTGGCAGCACAAGCAGTTCCTCGGCTCCGGCGAATTCACGCTGGAATTCGGCGACTACGACGTGCAGCTGACCGTTCCTGCCGACCATATCGTCGCCTCCACGGGAGAGCTGCAAAACCCGCAGGAAGTGCTGTCTTCCGCGCAGCGCGAGCGCCTGAAAAAGGCCCGCGGCAGCGACAAGCCCGTCGTCATCGTCACGCAGAAGGAAGCCGAAGCGGCCGAAAAAACAGTGAGCCGCGCGCAAAAGACGTGGCACTTCAAGGCGGCCAACGTGCGCGACTTCGCCTGGGCCTCGAGCCGCAAGTTCATCTGGGATGCGCAGGGCTACAAGAAGGGCGGCAGCGATGTGATGGCCATGTCCTACTATCCGAAAGAGGGTAATCCCCTGTGGGAAAAGTACAGCACGCAAGCCATCGTGCACACGATTGAACAGTACAACAAGTACAGCATCGACTATCCGTATCCGACGGCCATCTCCGTCAACGGCCCCGTGGGCGGCATGGAGTATCCGATGATCTCGTTTAACGGCCCCCGTCCGGTGAAAGACAAGAAGACGGGCGAGCTGACCTACTCCAAGCGCACCAAATATGGCCTGATCGGCGTGATCATCCACGAAGTGGGCCACAACTACTACCCGATGATCATCAACTCGGACGAGCGCCAGTGGACGTGGATGGACGAAGGCCTCAACACCTTCGTGCAATACCTGGCGCAGCAGGCGTGGGAAGAAAACTACCCGGCCTCGCGCGGCGAACCGCGCGAGATCGTCGACTACATGCGTAGCCGCGACCAGGTGCCCATCATGACCAATTCCGAGTCCCTGCTGCAGTTCGGTAACAACGCCTACGCCAAGCCGGCGGCTGGCCTGAACATCCTGCGCGAAACCATCCTCGGGCGCGAACTGTTCGACTACGCCTTCAAGGAATATGCGCAGCGCTGGAAGTTCAAGCGTCCCACGCCCGCCGACTTTTTCCGCACCATGGAAGACGCCTCCGGCACGGACCTGGACTGGTTCTGGCGCGGCTGGTTCTATACGACCGACCCGGTCGACATCAGCATCGACGGCATCAGCGAATATGGCGTGAGTTCAAAGGATCCGGCAACGGAAAAAGCGTGGAAGAAGGCGCAAAAGGACGCCCAGCCGGAATCCGTCACGAGCCGCGCCAACAAGGGCATGCCGCGCCGGGTCGAGGCGCATCCGGAGCTGAAGGATTTCTACAACCAGCACGACGATTTCACGGTGACCAACAAGGACCGCAACGCCTACGCCGAAACGCTGGCCGCCCTGGAACCGTGGGAAAAGGACTTGCTGAAACAGGGCAAGCACCTGTACCTGGTCGACCTGTCGAACGTGGGCGGTATGGTCATGCCGCTGATACTCGAAATCGAACTGAAAAGCGGCAAGAAGTACGTCGAGCGCGTGCCGGCCGAAGTGTGGCGCTACTCGCCGAAGAAAATCACCAAGGTCGTCATCACGGATGAACCGATGGTGGGCCTGGTGCAGGACCCGTACTGGGAAACGGCCGATATCGACACGAGCAACAACGCTTGGCCGCGAAAAATCACGCCGTCGCGCCTGGAACTGTTCAAGAGCGAGAAATCGCCCAAGGATAACCTGATGCGCGATTTTCATACGCCGCTGAAAGGCAAGAACGGCGGCTCGGCCAAGGGCGACGAGGCGTGAAGCGCTGGCGCCTGCTCGCTTGCGCCACGCTGGCCTGCGCCAGCATGGCGGCGGGTGCCCATAATTTTCATATGGGCATCGCCGATATCAGCTATAACGCGGCCAGCGGCAGCACCGAAGTGGTGCACACCTACACTGGCCACGACGTCGAGGCGCTGCTGACGAACCTGTACCAGCGCCAGTTCGACCTGGGCCAGGAAGACAGCGAAGCGGCGCTGCGCCGCTATGTCGAAAAACAGTTTTACCTCGTGGCGCCGGACGGCAAGCGCCTGCGCCTGAACTGGGTCGGCATGAAGGTCAATGCCGACAACGTGGTGATCTTCCAGGAGCTCGAACGCACGCGCCTGGCCCCCGCCACACGCATCCACAACCAGTTGCTGATCGATTTCCTGCCCAGCCAGCGCAACACCCTCAACGTGCAGGACAGCGGCAGCATCCAGACGCTGATTTTCGACCGCCAGAACACGGAACTGCCGATCCGCTAAGCTCCGCCACTTCCAAAGACCCATGACGCCACGCCATCTTGCCTTTCTCCTCGCCGCCCTGTTTTCACCGGTCGCCGCCCACGCCGACGACATCTTCCAGCGCGTGCTGGTCGACGGTTCGCGCCTGAACCAGCTGGGCGTGGCCGATTCGGCCAACGCGGGCAGCGTCACGCAAAAGCAGCTCGATGCGCGCACCAGCTACCGGCCCGGCGAACTGCTGGAAGCCGTGCCGGGGCTGATCGTCAGCCAGCATAGCGGCGAGGGCAAGGCCAACCAGTTCTACCTGCGCGGCTTCAACCTCGATCACGGCACGGACTTGCGCACCACCGTCGACGAGATGCCCGTCAACCAGCGCAGCCATGGCCACGGACAGGGCTGGACGGACCTGAACTTCCTGATACCCGAACTGGCCATGCGCCTCGATTACAAGAAGGGACCGTATTCGGCGGCGCAAGGCGACTTTTCCTCGGCGGGGGCGGCGTCCGTCGTGTATGCGAACCGCCTGACGCAGGGCGTCGCCAGCGTGGGACTCGGACAAAACGGCTTTCGCCGGGCCCTGCTGGCCGATTCGCCCGATGCGGGCGACGGCAGCCTGCTGTACGCGCTCGAAGCGCAGCATAACGATGGCCCGTTCACGCAGCCGGACCGCTACCGCAAGCTCAATGGCGTGCTGCGCTACAGCGAAGGCTATGCCAACAACGGCTTCAACGTCACGGCCATGGCGTACGACGCCAGCTGGAACGCCACCGACCAGATTCCGCTGCGCGCCGTAAAGGAAGGCACCCTGGGCCGCTTCGACGCCATCGATGCCAGCGACGGCGGCAAGGCGCAGCGCTACAGCCTGTCGGGCGCCTGGCGCCAGACGACGGACGACGTGTCGTCCAGGGTCAGCGCGTATGTGATCGCCAACCGCCTGGCCCTGTTCTCGAATTTTACGTATGCGCTGGACGATCCCGACAACGGCGACCAGTTCGCCCAGCCCGACCGGCGCGTGACGGCCGGCCTCGACGCCAGCCACACCTGGCACCGCCACACGGACAGGGGCAGCAGCGACACCACCATCGGTCTGCAGCTGCAGAACGACAATATCCACAATGGCTTGTACAACACGCGGCAGCGGCAGATCCTGTCGACCACGCGGCAAGACCACATCGTCGAGTCGAGCATCGGCGTGTATGGCGAAAACAGCACGCGCTGGTCGCGCTGGCTGCGCACCGTGGCCGGCCTGCGCGCGGACGCCTACCGCTTCGACGTGCGCAGCGACCGCGCCGCCAATTCGGGCACGGCCAGCGACCATTTGTTCAGTCCCAGCCTGAGCGTGATCGCGGGACCGTGGCGCGATACGGAAGCGTATCTCAACATCGGCAATGGCTTTCACAGCAACGACGCGCGCGGCACGACGATCACCGTCGACCCGAAGACGGGCGAGGCGGCCGACAAGGTCACGCCCCTGGTGCGTTCGCGCGGGCTGGAACTGGGCTTGCGCAGCGCCGCCATCGCCGGCCTGCAAACCTCGCTGTCGCTGTACCGCCTGGACTTCGATTCCGAGCTGCTGTTCATCGGCGACGCGGGCGCCACCGAGGCGGGCCGCCCCAGCCGCCGCTACGGCGTGGAGTTTTCCAGCTACTACAAGGCGGCCAGCTGGCTGTCGCTGGACCTGGACCTGGCATATGCACGGGCGCGCTCGCGCGGCAGCGACCCGGCGGGCGACTTCATCCCCGGCGCCATCGAAGGCGTGGCCCAGCTGGCCATGACGGTGACGCCGCCGGGGCCGTGGTCGGGTTCCTTGCGTCTGCGCTACTTCGGCCCGCGCCCGCTGATTGAAGACAACAGCGTGCGCTCGGCGGCCAGCGTGGGCTTGAACGGACGCATCGCCTATCAGATCGACAAGACCTTGCGCGTGGAAGTCGAAGGCTACAACCTGGCCAACCGGCGCGACTCGGCCATCGACTATTACTATGCCTCGCACCTGCCCGGCGAAGCCCAGCCCGTCGACGATATCCACTTCCATCCGGTGGAATCGCGTTCGCTGCGCCTGACCCTGGTAAAGAATTTTTAACTCAACAAGAATAATTCCTATCGGACCTAACACAAGAGTTGCCGCGAAGTCGTAGAATGCCAGGCTGGATAAACTGAGACAGGCCGCATTGCGGCCGGCACCGCCATGAGCACTTCCGCACCGATCTTTACCGACCCTTCCCACGTCAAGGAAGCCTTGCGCGATGACGGCTATGCCGTCCTGCGCCCGCAGGACGTGGCCGCGCTGGCCGGCTGCCCGCTGGCCGCGCTGCGCGCGCTGGAAGGGAGCTGGAATACCCTCCCGCTGGACAATTACCTGAAGGATGGCGGCCGCTATCGCCGCCGGCGCCACTCGTGCTTCGTGCAGGATGGCGAGCGCCTGACGCAGACGGCGCACCGTCCGCACTGGCAACCGGTGGAATACAACGCCCTGCACGGCGGCATGCACCGCCTGTTCGAACCGGTCGAAGCGGCTATCGTTGCGCAAGCGGCCTGGCAGCAGCTGATCCGCGCGCTGGGCAACGCCTGCTCACAGGTCAAGGGCAGCCAGCCGTGGTTCATCGAGGCGCACCAGTTCCGCATCGATACGACCGATGGCATCGGCCGCCCCACGCCGGAAGGTGCGC
The DNA here is from genome assembly GCF_036231865.1 of Janthinobacterium sp. P210005. Lineage (NCBI taxonomy): Bacteria > Pseudomonadati > Pseudomonadota > Betaproteobacteria > Burkholderiales > Oxalobacteraceae > Janthinobacterium > Janthinobacterium sp. P210005. The sequence goes on along the minus strand of NZ_JAZARC010000006.1, from coordinate 200,207 downwards.
ACCGCGACGGCGTCGATTTCGTCGCCGTGCTGCTGATCGGGCGCGAACAGGTCAAGGGCGGCGAGACGCGCATCTTCGAGGCCAATGGCCCCAACGGCAAGCGCTTTACCCTGACCGAGCCGTGGTCGCTGCTGCTGCTCGACGATGCGTCTGTCATCCACGAATCGACGCCGATCCAGCCGGTCGGCGAACATGGCCACCGCGATACGCTCGTGCTGACCTATCGCGCAGGGCAGTTCCAGGGCGAAAACTGACAAGCGGCCACAGCATTCCCTGTGGCCAAAATAGTTACTTGGAAGTTACTTTTGCAGACCTAAATCCGATATAGTCATACGATGTCGATATTGCGCGCTCACCGCGCCCAGCATCACCACACTGAAATTCTAGGAGAGGTCTGTGGACTCCAACAACCAAATCAAGCCTGACGAAATCGAGATCCTGATCGTCGAGGATAGCCCGACCCAGGCGGAGCGCTTGCGCCGCCTGATCCAGTCCCTGCACTATAACGCGCGCGTGGCGGCCAATGGCCAGCTGGCCCTGGCCGCCATCCGCGAGCGCAAGCCGCACCTGGTGCTGTCCGACATCGTCATGCCTGAAATGAATGGCTACGACCTGTGCCGCGCCATCAAGTCCGATCCGACCTTGCGCGACATTCCCGTGATCCTCGTCACCTCGCTCAACGATCCGAAGGACATCATCCGCGGCATCGAGTGCGGCGCCGACAATTTCATCCGCAAGCCCTACGCGGAAGACTACCTGCTCAACCGCATCAGCCACATGCTGATGAACCAGAAGCTGCGCAAGAACCAGAATGTGGAAATCGGCATCGCCCTGTACCTGGGCGACCAGAAGCATTTCATCAATGCGGAGCGCCAGCAAATCCTCGACCTGCTCATTTCCACCTATGAACAGGCGGTGCAGGTCAACGGCGAACTGCAGGCGCGCGAACGCCAGGTGATCGAACTGAACATGCGCCTGGCGCACCATGCGGCCGAACTGGAAACCATCAACCGCGAAATCGCCCTGAAAAACCTGGAGCTGGCCGAGGCGAGCCGCATGAAGTCCGCCTTCATCGCGAACATGTCGCACGAATTGCGCACGCCGCTCAACGCCATCATCGGGTTTACGGGCGCGCTGCTGATGAAACTGCCCGGCCCCCTGACATCCGACCAGGACAAGCAGCTGAACACCATCCGCGCCAGCGCGCGCCATCTGCTCTCGCTGATCAACGACATCCTCGACGTAGCCAAGATCGAAGCGGGCAAGCTGACCCTGTCGATCGAACCCGTGCACTGCCAGGAACTGATGGCCGACGTGGCCGACACCCTGCGCCCCCTGGCCCAGCAAAAGGGCCTGGCGCTGGAAATGGCGCTGGGAGAAGAAGGCCAGCCGCCCGCCATCATCGACACGGACCGCCGCGCATTGACACAAATCCTCATCAACTTGCTCAACAACGCCATCAAGTTCACGGAACAGGGCACGGTGCGCATCAGCCTTGCCCAGCGCGACGAAGACGGCGTGCTGGTGACGGAAATGAGCATCGCCGACAGCGGCGCCGGCATCAAGGAAGAAGACCAGGCCAAGCTGTTCCAGGCCTTCTCGCAGCTCGATTCCACCTCCACGCGCCACGTGGAAGGTGCGGGGCTGGGCCTGTACCTGTGCCAGAACCTGGCCAACGCCATCGGCGGCGCCCTGTTTTTCAACAGCGACTACGGCTCAGGCAGCACGTTTACACTGGCCCTGCGCAGCAAGGCCTGAGTTTCTGTGCGCCGCAGCATGGAATACTGACTTTTTGCCATCCAGGACTGACCGATACAGTAGTTCTACGGTATTGCACCGCACCATTTTCAGCGCTATAGTAGAACTGTCTCCTCCAATTCGTTCTCCGAACATTGGATTACGCCCGCGAATACAACCGCGGGCTTTTTTTTGCCTGCGTTTTCCCTCACCTTCACCTTTCCTTAACTAAATCAAACGATTTAGTTATATCAATCGTTTGAGATATGTGATTAAATCTCCGGCATGATTGAAAAAAACGCCATCCCCACTTCCCACGCCGACGAAGGGCGCAAGCCCCGTTCCGACGGCGAACAGTCGCGCGAGCGCCTGCTGCATAGCGCCATCCGCCTGTTTGCCGAGCAGGGCTACGCCAAGACGTCCACGCGCGAACTGGCGCAGGCGGCCGGCACGAACGCGGCAGCCATCAGCTACTATTTTGGCGACAAGGCGGGCCTGTACCGCGCCGCCTTCGCCCAGCAGTCGGCCAACCCGCAAGACAATATCGCCCTGTACGAACAACCGCATTTCACCTTGCGCCAAAGCCTGGAAGGCTTTTATGCGCAGCTGCTAGCCCCCATGCAGCAGGGCGAGATCGCGCGCGACTGCATGCGCCTGTGGTGCCGCGAAATGCTCGAACCGACGGGCTTGTGGGCGCGCGAAATCGACCAGAACATCCGCCCCGAACACGAGGCGCTCACGCGCGTGCTGGCGCGCCACCTGGGCGCACCCGACGACAGCGACGACATGCACCGCCTGGCCTTTTCCATCGCTTCGCTGGCCCTGCAGCACATGGTGGGCGCCGAGGTGCTGCAAACCTTGCGCCCGCAACTACTGGAATCGCCGCAGGCCATCGACACCTGGCTGGCGCGCATGACCGATTACGCGCTGGCCATGGCCGACGTGGAGCGCCGGCGCCTGACCATTCCTCCCTCTCCCCCTACCGCTCAACGACAAGCAGAAGGACCAGCATGACGACTATTCGATGCACCGTTCAACGTGTCCTGGCCGCCAGCATCGTGCTGGTGCTGGGCGGTTGCGCCCTGCAGGGGCCGCCCGCAGCGGTGGCCGCCAGCGCACCCGTGCAGTGGCAGGCGCCACTGCCGCATAACGGCAAGCTGACGGACCTGGCCAGCTGGTGGCAGGGCCAGGGTGACAGCCTGCTGGTGGAATTGATCACCGACGCGCAGCAGGTCAGCCCCACCATCGCCGCCGCCCGCACGCGCATCGTGCAGGCGCGCGCGGACAGAGTCGCCAGCGGCGCCGCGCTGGCGCCCACGCTCGATGCGACGGGCAGCGTGGTGCGCACCAGCCAGCAATCGGCGCAGCCCGGCGGCACCACCTCGCAGGCCGCGCTGCAGGCGTCGTGGGAAATCGACGTCTTCGGCGCCAACCGCGCCACGCGCGATGCGGCGCAGGAGCGCTACGACAGCGCGCGCGCGGGCTGGCATGAGGCCCGCGTCTCGGTGGCCGCCGAAGTGGCAAACCAGTACTACGCCCTGCGCACCTGCCAGCAATTGCAGGCAGTGTCCGAACAGGATGCCGTCTCGCGCCGCGACTCGGCACGCCTGACGGAGCTGAGCGCCGGCGCCGGCTTCCAGCCGCCCGCCAACGCCGCCCTGGCCCGCGCCAGCGCCGCCGAAGGCGCCAGCCGCGCCATCGAACAGCGCGCCGCCTGTGACGTGAATGTCAAGGCGCTGGTGGCCCTGTCGGCCATACCGGAAGCGTCGCTGCGCGAGAAGCTGGTGGCCAGCCCGGCCATCCTGCCCTCGCCCGTGGCGATTGCGGAGCTGCCGGCGCAAACCCTGGGCCAACGTCCCGACATCTACAGCGCCGAACGCGAAGTGGCGGCCGCCAGCTTTGAAGTGCGCGGCGCGCAAGCGCAGCGCTACCCGCGCCTGAGCCTTTCCGGCTCCATCGGCAAGGGCAATCTCCGCGCCGGCGGCACCAGCATCACGGCCAGCACCTGGAGCATCGGACCGCTGGCAGTCAGCCTGCCGATTTTCGACGGCGGCACCCGCCGCGCCCAGGTCGATGCGGCCACGGCGCGCTACGACGAAGCCGTGGTGAAGTACCGTGCCGGCGTGCGCCAGGCCGTGCGCGAAGTGGAAGAAGCGCTGGTCAACCTGGCCAGCACGGACGCGCGCAGCGGCCACGCGAAAACGGCCCTGGAAGGCTACCGCGTGTCGTTTGTCGCCACCGAGGACCGCTACAAGAATGGCCTGGCCAGCCTGATCGAACTGGAAGACGCGCGCCGCACGCGCCTGGCCGCCGAAAACACCGTGGTCAACCTGGAGCGCGAACGCAGCGCCGCCTGGGTGGCGCTGTACCGCGCCGCCGGCGGCGGCTGGAACAGCAGCAGCGCCATCGCCAACAACGCCCCCTGACGGATACGACAACATGAAAAAAATGACCTTGAAACCGATGACGCTCGCGCTGGCCGCCCTCTTTATGGTGCTGGGCGCCGGCGTGGCCCTGTACTCCTCTTCCTCCACGGCGGCCGACGACGCCAAGGATAAGAACGCGGCGCAAAAACCGGCGCTCACCGTCACCACGGCCAAGCCGCAGACGGCCAGCCTGCCCATCAAGCTGAAGGCCAACGGCAACGTGGCCGCCTGGCAGGAAGCCGTCATCGGCAGCGAATCGAACGGCTTGCGCCTCACAGAGGTGCGCGTGAATGTCGGCGACGTGGTGCGCGCCGGCCAGGTGCTGGCCGTGTTCTCGAACGACACGGTCAATGCCGACGTGGCGCAGGCGAAGGCCGCCGTGCTGGAAGCGGAAGCGAATGCGGCAGAAGCCGCCGCGAACGCGCAGCGCGCCCGTTCGCTGCAAAGCACGGGCGCCATCAGCGCACAGCAAATCAGCCAGTACCTGACGGCCGAACAGACGGCCAACGCGCGCATCGCGTCCGCCAAGGCGCAGCTGGCGTCGCAGCAGCTGCGCCTGAAATACACGCAGGTGGTGGCGCCCGACAGCGGCATCATTTCCTCGCGCTCGGCCACCGTCGGCTCCGTCGTGGGCGCCGGCACGGAACTGTTCCGCATGATCCGCCAGGGCCGCCTCGAATGGCGTGCCGAAGTGACGGCCACCGAGCTGCTGAACCTGAAAGCGGGCACCCTGGCGCAGGTCAAGGCTGCCAACGGCAGCGTCCTGACCGGCAAGGTGCGCATGATCGCCCCTACCGTCGACCCGCAGACGCGTTCGGCCCTCGTGTACGTCGACCTGCCGGCCAGCACCGACAACAATGCGCCGTTCAAGGCCGGCATGTACGCCAGCGGCGAATTCGAACTGGGCACCTCGGGCGCGCTGACGGTGCCGCAGCAGGCGATTGCCGTGCGCGATGGCTTCAGCTATGTCTTCCGCCTGAATGCCGACCAGCGGGTCAGCCAGATCAAGGTGCAGGCCGGACGGCGCCTGAGCGACCGCATCGAGATTTTAGGCGGCATCACGGCCGACACCACCATCGTCGTCAGCGGCGCCGGCTTCCTCAATGACGGAGACCTGGTGCGGAATGTTCAAAACTCGGTGGCAACCCCGGTCGCAGCGGCTGCCAAGCCGGCCGCAGCGAAAAAGTAAGGAAAAACCATGAATTTTTCCTCCCTCTCGATCAAGAATCCGATCCCGGCCATCATGCTGTTCGTGCTGCTGACCCTGGCCGGTCTGCTGGCCTACAAGGCCAATCCGGTGCAGGATTTCCCCGACATCGAACTGCCCATCGTCACCGTCAGCGCGGTGCTGCCCGGCGCCGCGCCGGCCCAGCTGGAAACGGAAGTGGCGCGCAAGATCGAAGATTCCGTCGCCACCCTGCAAGGCGTGAAAAACATCTACACCAAGGTGCTCGATGGCGTCGTCACGGTGACCGTCGAATTCATCCTGGAAAAGCAGATCGCCGAAGCCGTCAACGATGTGCGCGACGCCGTCGCCCGCGTCAAGGCGGACATGCCGGCCGAGCTGCGCGACCCCACCGTCACCAAGGCGTCCACGGCCGGGCGCGTGGTGCTGACCTTTATCGCCACGGCAAAACCAGGCGTCGACAACCCGCTCGATTCTCCCGACCTGTCCTGGTTCGTCGACAACACGGTGGCCAAGCGCCTCCTGACCGTGCCCGGCGTGGGCGCCGTCACCCGCGTGGGCGGCGTCTACCGCGAGATCCAGGTGGAACTCGACGAGGCGCGCATGGCCGCCTTGAAAGTGTCGGCCCTCGACGTCTCGCGCCAGTTGCGCCTGGTGCAGCGCGAAGCGCCTGGCGGCCGGGGCGACATCAGCGGCGCCGAGCAGTCGGTGCGCACCATCGCCACCGTCAAGACGGCCGATGAACTGTCGCGCGTGGAAGTGCCGCTGCCGGACGGCCGCCACGTGCGCCTGGACCAGGTGGCCACCGTGCACGACACGGTCGCCGAACCGCGCGCACTGGCCGAGCAGGATGGCAAGACCGTCGTCGCCTTTGAAGTGTTCCGCACCAAGGGCGCCAGCGAAGTGGCCGTGGCCAAGGGCGCGCGTGACGCCATCGCCGACCTGCAGAAGGAAAACCCGAATGTCGTGCTGCAGCAGTCAATCGACAATGCCTTCCCCGTCGAGGAAAACTTCGAGGGCTCGATGGAGCTGCTGTACGAAGGCGCGCTGCTGGCCGTGCTGGTGGTGTGGTGGTTCCTGCGCGACTGGCGCGCCACCCTGGTAGCGGCCGCCGCCCTGCCCCTGTCCGTGATGCCGGCTTTCCTCGGCATTTACTGGTTCGGTTACACGCTCAACACCGTCACCCTGCTGTCGCTGGCGTTGGTCGTCGGCGTGCTGGTCGACGACGCCATCGTCGAAATCGAAAACATCGAGCGCCATTTGCGCATGGGCAAGTCGCCCATGGAAGCGGCCATGGAAGCGGCCGACGAAATCGGCATGGCGGTGATCGCCACCACCTTCGCGCTGGTGGCCGTGTTCCTGCCGACGGCCTTCATGAGCGGCATTCCCGGCCTGTTCTTCAAGCAGTTCGGCTGGACGGCCGTACTGGCCGTACTGGCCTCGCTGGTGGTGGCGCGCCTGCTCACGCCGATGATGGCGGCCTACATATTGAAACCGCTGCCGCACAAGGAAGAACAGGATGGCTGGCTGATGACGCGCTACCTGAAGGTCATGCGCTGGTGCCTGAACCACCGCGGCACCACGGCCATCGCCGCTGCCCTGTTCTTTGTCGGCGCCATCGCGCTCGTGCCCCTGCTGCCGACGGGCTTCGTGCCGGCCGCCGACCGCGCGCAGACGCAGATCAACCTGGAACTGCCGCCCGGCTCCACCCTGGGCGAAACGCAGGCCGTGGCGGCCCTGGCGCGCGATGCGGCCATGCGCACGCCAGGCATCCAGGGCGTCTTCAGTTCGATTGGCGGCGGTTCCAGCGGCGACGCCTTCGCTCCCGGCGCGGCTGCCGAGGCGCGCCGCGCCGTGCTGACTCTGACCACCGTGCACCGCACGGAGCGCAAGGAATCGATGGCGGGCCTGGAAACGCAGCTGCGCCACAAGCTCGATGCCATTCCCGGCGCGCGCTTCACGGTGGGGCCGCCCGACACTGGCGTCAAGATGCAGCTGGTGCTGCGCTCGGAAGACCCGGTAGCGCTGATGGCGGCGGCGCAAAAGGTCGAGCGCGAACTGCGCGGCCTGAAAGGCATCGGCAACGTCAATTCCAGCGCTTCGCTGGTGCGCCCGGAAATCATCGTACGCCCTGATTTTGCCAAGGCGGCCGACCTGGGCGTGACGGCGGCAGCCATCGGCGAGACGGTGCGCGTGGCCACGGCCGGCGACTACGATACGGACCTGACGAAAATGAACCTGCCCGAGCGGCAGGTGCCGATCCGCGTCAAGCTGCCCAACAGCGTGCGCGCCGACCTGGCCGCCATCGAACGCCTGACGGTGCCCGGAAAAAATGGTCCGGTGCGCCTGGCGAACGTGGCCAGCGTGACGATGGAAAGCGGCCCGGCGCAGATCGACCGCTTGAACCGCAGCCGCAACGTGACCCTCGACGTGGAACTCGGTTCGCGCACCCTGGGCGAACTGAACGAAGAAGCGCGCGCGCTGCCGTCGATGAAGAATCTGCCGCCGTCCGTGAAGATCGCCGAACTGGGCGACGCGCAGGAAATGGCCTCGCTGTTCGCCAGCTTCGGCCTGGCCATGCTGATCGGCGTGTTGTGCATCTACTGCGTGCTGGTGCTGCTGTTCAAGGACTTCATGCAGCCGGTGACCATCCTGGCGGCGCTGCCGCTGTCGATCGGCGGTGCCTTCGTGGCCCTGCTGATCACGGGCAGCGCCCTGTCGATGCCGTCGATGATCGGCCTGATCATGCTGATGGGGATCGTCACGAAAAATTCGATCCTGCTGGTCGACTATGCGATCCTGGCGCGCCAGGCCGGCATGAACCGCTTCGATGCGCTGGTCGACGCCTGCCACAAGCGCAGCCGGCCCATCCTGATGACGACGATCGCCATGGGCGCCGGCATGATGCCGCTGGCGCTGGGCTGGGGCGCCGACCCCAGCTTCCGTTCGCCGATGGCCATTACCGTCATCGGCGGCCTGATCACCTCGACTTTACTGAGCCTGCTGGTGGTGCCGGCCGTGTTCACCTACATCGACGACCTGGAGCACCTGCTCAAGCGCGGCATGGCCAGACTGCGCCGCCAGAAGGCGCCGCTGCGGCGCGATGACAAGGTGGCGCTGGAAAAATAAGCGCCGCCACCGTTTGCAAAATCGCCCCCTGCGGGCAAGGAAGCGAAGGACCGGCCACCAGGCCGCGCTCCCTCGCTTCCATCTATCTGGCATACTGCGCCCATTCTCCATGAACGCAATCTGCCCTGCCTATGAATTACCGCACCCCGCTCGTCCTGCTACTGGTATCCGCACTGCTCGGCGCCTGCTCGGACAAGACCGCCCCCGCCAGCGCCGACCCGGCGGCTGACGTGGCAGCAGATGTCCCTGCCGCCGCAGCCGACACGGCATCGACCGAACACGTGCCGCCGCCGGCCGCCACCGCGCCCAGAACAGAGGCAATGAACACGCCGCAAGCGCGCGAGCTCGAAGTGGGCATGATGCGCGCCGTCTTCGGCAAGGACTACCGCAGCGACAGCGACGATGCGCTGGCCGACCTGTCCGATCCTGACAACCATGTCGACAAACTCAGTTACGTGGTCAGCGCCATCAGCCACAAGCTGCTGCCCGATGGCCGTGCCATCCTGGTGGCGAATGCGGAAACGGCGAACACGGAAGGCACGGCCGAATCGGCGCATGCCTCGCCGGGACTGCTGAACGTGTTTTTCCTGGCGCCGAAGGGCCAGCCGGAAGACGGCCAGTGGCAAGTCGTGAAACGCCTGGAAAACATCGCCACCCTCGGCTCCTCAGGGCAGCTCGGCGAAGTGCACTGGGTCATGCTGGGTGCGAACAAGCCGGGACTGGCGATACGCCATGGCTACACGGGCCAGGGTTACACCATCACGCAGCTGGCCCTGTTTGAAATCGGCGATGGCAAGGTGACGGCGATCGATGGCGGCATCGACCTGTATTCGGACAATATGGGCGCCTGCGGGCCTGACACGGACGAGTGCTGGATGGTCGACGGCAAGTGGCGCTTCGCTCCCGCGCGCAATGGCGGCGCCTACGACGATCTGCTGATCGATTTCAAGGGCGCCTCAGAGAAGATCAAGCCGGGCGTCACGATCAAGCCGGATCAGGACCCGCCGCGCATCGCCACGCCCTTGAACGGCCACGCGCGCTATGGCTTCGATGGCAAGGGCTACAAGCTAATCGAGGGCAAGAACACGGTGCCTGGCGTCTGAGCCAGGCACCGGTGGTAAAAAATCAGCGGCGCGCCGCCTCCAGGCGCGCCAGCAGCGGCGCATACATGGCACGCGTATGGCTGCTCCAGCGAGCCATGGCGTTGTCGATATCGAGCAGCAGGCGTTCCGACAGCACCTTGTCGCCCTGCTGCAACGCCCAGATCGCGCACTCGGCGCGGCACTCGAAACTGTTGTAGCGCGCCAGCGCATCGTCGAATTCCGCCTTCGCCTCCGGCTGGCGCCCGCTTTGCGCCAGCGCGCGCGCCGTCAGCAGGGACACCATCTCGGGACGGAAATGGATATCCGTGCGACGGATGAACTCCAGGTGCGTCAAGGCCTCGGCGCCGCGCCCGCATTCCAGGTAGGCGCGTGCCGCGCCCAACCGAATTTCCAGGTCCGAGGAAAACGCACCCTGCAGGCAGGCTTCATACGTCGATGCAGCTTCCTGCGCATCGCCCGCTTCCAGCTGCGCGCTGGCCAGGCGCATCTGGTTCTGCGCCGTCGGCGTGTACTCGAAAGCGGCTTTCGCCTCGCGCAATTCCCGGTTCGGATCGAGCACCTGCACGGCCACCGACGCGACCTTGCGCGCGCCTTGCGGCAGGCGCGAATTGGGCAGGTAGATGGCGAAGAAATACACCACGCTGCCCAGCAGCGGGAACATGAATAAAATGAGCAGCCAGTACAGCTGCTGCCCGTTGCGCACCACGTGAATCGCAAAAAATACCGCGATCAGGATGTGGATGCCTATGCCAAAAATCGTCATGTTACAACCTCGTTCGTGACGGGAGCCGCTGGCACCATGCCGCCGCTTTCCCTGGCTCAATATTACACCGGCCACCACGGCAAGCCCGCCGGGGAGACACGCGAACGGCGAAAAAAAAGCAGGACAGCCGCGAGACCGTCCTGCTTTCCTGGCCCGCCTATGGGCGTCAGAACGTGCTGATGGCGTTCAGGAACCAGCCCCGGCTGCGGTACGACAGATCCGTCAAATCGTCCGAGAAGGTCGTGAAGTTGTAGCCGATGCCGATCTTGGCGTGCTTCGCCACATGCCGGTAGACGCCGACCAGGGCGCCGGCACGCGCATCGCCCGCCTCGCGCGCCTTCAGCCTGCGTCCCTCGATCAAGGCATCCCACTCCTTGACGATATGGAAGTCGGCGCGCAGCACCAGCAATTCCGCGCGGCTGGAAAACCACTCGCCTTGCGTCTTCGACGCGCGCAACTGGCCCGTGCGCACGCCGAATTTCCCGCCCAACGACAGCCATGGCCGCACGTCATACGTCGTATCGACATTCAGGATATGGCTTTTCTGCGTATAGTCGAGCACCCCACCCGTGACGCCGTCAACCTGGCCTGGCGATGGCAGGTTGTAAAAGTACGTGTACTTGAACAGGGTATTCCAGCGGTCGTTGTCGACCGGGCGATAGGCCGCCCCCGTCACCACTTCCGTGTAGTCGCCATCGTAGAAGGCCCCCCGCGTGGAGCTGCTGCGCGACAGGTTGAACTTGCCCAGCAGGCGCCAATCGCGGTCCAGCTGGTAGCTCAGCGCATTGCGCGTCAGCCACACCTTGCGGTGTTCGCTGTTCGCGTCCGTGACGCAGCCGCCGTCAGCCGGCATGGTGGCGCAACTGCCATCGACCGTCCCCAGCGACTTCGTGCGGTCCGTGCGGAACTCCAGCGCACTGGAAAACTTCAGCCGCTCGTAGGCATATGCCGCCGTCAGGCCGATGGCGTCGCGCTTCAAGTCGCCCGACAGGGGATTCGACAGCGTGCCCGTCTCGAACTTGATGCCCGTGGTCCAGCGCTCGGTGGGCGCCAGGTCCACGCCGAACGCGTGCGTCAGGCTTTGCGGCCCCGCGCCATTGCCCCAGCGGCTTTCCGCAAACAGGCCCGCCTTGTCGTTCAGGCGGTAGCGGCTGCCCGCCGTCAGCGTGGACTGACGGCCGCTGTAGTTCACATCCGGCGATTCCGTCTCCATGCGGTAGTTCAGGTAAACGCTGCTGCGCTCATCCATCTGCATGTTGCCGAACAGCTGGCCGCCCGCGCCGCCGCTGCCGCCCGACGCTTCCGCCCCCAGGCGCAGGCGTTCGCTCACCTGGTAGGTGCCACCCAGTCCCGCGCGGTCATTCAGGGCGCGGTTGCGGCTGCGCGACAAGGTATGCTGCACGAAGCCGTACATATCCCACGGCGCGTACAGCAATCCTGCCACGCGCGCCGAGGCCACGCCGGAAGCGAGCGTGGTGTCGGGGCCGTACTGCGGACCGCCAGCCATGCCTGCCTCGCGTCCCTGCGTCACGAGCTGGCCCGTGATGCCGCCTTCCAGTCCCTGCTGCGGCACGGCGTTCGACGCCGGTGTCCTTTCCAGCGCGCCATCCCGGGCTTGCTGGCCCTCCTGCAATGGCCGATAGTCGACGCGCAGCACGGCGTCGCTGCGCCCGCCATCCTGACTCAGGATGGCGCTGGCATTGTCCCTGCCAGCCGCATTGTCGCGGCGGTCGTGCCGCAGACCTGCCGACACGCCCCACTCCGCATCGAGCTTGTGGCGCAGCGCCGCTTCCACTGCGCGTGCATCCTGGCTGGTGGCCGTGCGGTCATCCGCCTTCAGAGACACTTCCGTGCGCTCGCCCAGCGGCACCGTCGCCGCCAGGCCCGTTTGCCGCACGGCCTCGCCGTTCAGGGTCTGCATGCCCGGTCCCGCGTAACCGGCTTCGCGGTCCTGCCAGTAGGCGGCGATGCGGCCGCGCGCCGCGCCGCCCAGGTCGGCCAGGTCCAGCGCGCCGTCGAAGCGCTTCGCGTTGGCGGGGCGGCCGCCCGCCGTCGTCTGGTTGAAATCGAAGCCTCCGCTCGATGAACTGAGCACGCTGCTGGCGTCGCCGCTGGAACGGGCTGCCTCGGCCTTGATCCAGGTACCCGGCCTGTAGCGCAAGGTCAGGTCCAGTTCCTTGAGGGTCTGGTCCGAACCCTGTTCGCCCTGGTGATAATTGCTGGCCCCGATGCGCACATGGTCGTTGAACCAGTGGCTGGCGCGCACCCCTACCGAGGTACCGGAAATGGCGCTCAGGCCCGGCACATACTCATACGTCGCCACCAGGTACACGGGGTTGCCGCTCAAGCTGGCGCTTTGCACCAGCGCGCCGCCATCGGCCACGGAGGACAGCGGCGAGCGCAAGGTCAGGCGTCCCTGCAGGTAGTTGATTTCATAATCCTGCGAAGGCGTCAGCTGGATGCGCTCGATCACCAGGCCCGAATCCTTGTCGCGCACTTCCACCCACAGGCGTTCCGAACCCTGCGTCAGGTCCAGGTGGCGCAGATAGTATTGCGAACCACCCGTGCCGCGAAACTCCTCGCGCGACTGCAAGGTGCCCGGCGAAGCGGCAAAGGCGTTGACCGTGCTGGCCTTTTCGCCATGGCTGGTGCTGGCGGCGCCATTCCACAGCAGGTTGGCACCATACAGGCCGCGGCTGTACTGGGCCAGTTCCGAGCCGCTCCAGGTGGTCTGAAAATTCCCCCACATGACAGACGAATCGCCTTTTTCCAGGCGCACGTAAAAACGCCCCTGGGTAGGCGCATCGTCGACGGTGGTGCTGTCGTCGCCGTACACGGGATAGTATTTGTCCGGATCGATGCGGCGCAGCAGGTAGTTCGGATCCTTGCTCTGGAAGTTGTGGAACAGGTCGCGCAGCGGCTGTTCGCGCGTGTCGGCGCTGGCCGTCAGCAGGTAGTCGCCCTTGATCTTGCCCTTCAAGTAAAACGCGCCGCGGCCGTCGGCCCAGGTCTCGTTCCTGTAGTGCTGCGTGTCGCCCGTGACCAGTTCCGCCGGCCCTTTCGTGCGGTCGCGGCCAATGGTCAGGTCGGCCAGCGCCACATAGAACCAGTCGCTGTCGGCGATGTTCAGGTTGCGGCGGAAGGTCATGCCGGCCCCGCTGCCATCCTTCACGGCCACTTCCACCGTATGCGGGCCAGGACGCATGATCTGGCGCATGGCGAACTTGCCGCTGGCGTCGACCGGCACGACCATGCCCAGCGCCGTCACCTGCTGGCCAGGCTTGATCTTCTCGCCGCTGATGGTGACGCTGCCGCCCGATGCATCGATATTGCGCAAGATCAGGCTCGACTCGCCCCAGCCGGCCAAGGCGTCGCCGCCGGCCTTCCTGCCCGGCCCTTCGGGTGGCGCCGCATCGAGCAGGCGCAGTGGCTGCAAACGCGTCTCGTCGAACTTGCCGCCTGCGTCGTACACGCGCAGCAGGTAGCCGATCTGCTCCGGCGCATCGGCCGGCGCCTGCCAGGCCGTCGCTTCGCCCATCGTCGCGGGCACGATGGCGAATGGCTGCTCCTGCGTGCTCTGCCCCTGGGCGAAGATGCGGATCTCGGCGCGCTGCTGGAAAAATGCATAATTGGTGTACGTGCCAAAACGCACGGGCGCCTGGCGCTGCGCATAAGGCGCCGCCAGCCAGACATTCAAGGCCGGCGCGACGTTCAGGGGGTCGTACTTCACCTGGATGTCGGAGCGCTCCAGCGCGACGTCGACGCAGCGCTGGCGGTCCGCCTCCTGCTGCGGCGTATCGGTGTCCTGCACCACGCCGTCTATGCTGATGGAGAAGACCGCATCGCGGTTGGCCACCTGGCTGGCGACGGCGCAATCGTCGACCTGCACCACCGTCTCGATGCGCTTCGGCGGTGCGGCGGCGACAGCCGGTAGTTCGACGGCTTCCTCGTACCAGGCACGGATTTCCGTGCGGCGGTTCTGCGCCATGCCTTGCGGTGTGACGTTCGACGCGATCGCTTCGCTCTCTCCCTTGCCGCTGGCGGAAAAGGCCGATGCCGGCAAGTCCAGTGCACGCATCAGATAGGCCGTGACGGCCAGCGCGCGCGCCTCCGACAGATGCTGGTTGGTCGGGAAGGTCGGCTTCAGCCAGGCGGAGATGCGCTGGTTGTCCGTATGCCCGATCACCTGCACGCGCACCTTCTGCTTGCCGCGCAAACGTGCGGCAAGCGCGTCAAGCCGGGCCGTGGCGGCCGGCAGCAGCACATCACGGCCGGACTCGAAATTGGTGCCCGACAGCAGATCGTCAAAGGTCACGCTCTGCTGCGCCGGCGTGGCTGGCGGCACCGCTTCCAGGATCACGCGGCGCTCGGCGCGGCTCAGGCCAGACGGCGCCAGGCCGCTGAAAGCGGGCGACTCCTGCTCGCCGCTCGAGGGCTGCTGCGCCCCCATGCTGTGGCCCCGGTCCAGCATTTTCCCGCGCAGCGCGTGCTCGTTTGCCGTTTGCGCATGCGCGCCCAGACAGACAAAGCCTATGCTGCCGAGCAAATACACGAGCCGCTTGGGGGCCGGCCTGGCCGCCGCTGTGAAGGTGCCTTGATTGCTAACGTTCATGGTCATTTTCGGTTTCATTGTGCGCCCTCGATCTCGATGACGAGGGGATATTCGTTTTGCAGTGCCTGCCAGCGCGCCTGCATCTCGCTTTCGATCGCCTTGCTGCGGCGCTGCGCCAGCGCGGCATCGCCGCCAGCGGCATACGCGATGCGCAGTACCGACGGCTTGGCGCGCAGGCTGGCCACCAGTCCTTCGATACGTCCGGCCCATTCCGGCTGCAAGGCCGTTTCGCCCGCGACGAATGCGGCGTCGCTCAGCTCAAGACGCACGACACGGTGGATGGTGGCGCCGAAGTTCAGCTTGACCACCTTGCCTCGGGTCAGGCGCACATCGCGCGGATTTTCCGTCGTGACGCGGTAGCCGCTCGGCAGGGTGCGGTCATCGAGCTTCATGACGAAGTTCGAGCCGCGGTCCGCATTCGGAATCGCCGGACAAGCCACGTGGAAGCGTCCTTCCGCATCCGTCGTCACCAGCAAGCCGCGCGCCGTCGCCATGCGCACGCCGGCAATGCCCGCCTCGCCGTCATCCTGGTAGCCATTCGCGTTCCGGTCGTCGAAGACCTTGCCGATGATGTCGGGACAATCAAAAGTGGCATCCGGCACCACGCGCACCGTGGCGGTAGCCAGGTTGGAAATACGCGTCTCGCCCGTCGCTGCCCAGGCCTGGTTGACGTATTCGCCATCGCCAACGCCGCTGCCCACCATCAGCATCAGCTTGTAGGTCTTCTTCTCCTTCGGCGCGAAACCGCTTTCCTTCCAGCGCAAGCTGCGGCCATCGACGACAGGTTCCGCCGGCACGCCATTGCGGGTCGCGCTGCCGACGCGGTACTTGAAGCCGGCCGGTATCAGGTCGCGCACCTCCATCGCGCCCAGAGTCGCCGCCTGCGGATTGCTGGCCGTGATCGTGTACGGCACCAGGTCGCCGCGCGTGACGTTCAGCATCGGCGTCGTCTTCGTCACCATGATGCTGTCGCTGCCCAGCGGGTCGAGCGGGATATGGTTGTTCAGGATCGGAGCCGAACCGCCATTCGTGATGACAAAGCTCAGGTAGTACTGCGTGGTCCTGGCGCCTCCGGCGATCAGTCCCGTGCAGTTGTTCGGATCGAGTTCCATCTTCGTCGACAATGCCGGCGCCAGCTCGCTGGCCTGGATAAAGGCCGGATCCGGCACCAGGCCCACCGTCAGTGGTCCCTTGCAGGCCGGCAGGCTGCCGGACGGCGCCAGCAGGTAATTCGCCGGCGCCACCACGCTCAGCGTATACACGCCGCTGGGGAAGCCGTTCTGCAGCAGGAACTGGTACATGCCGTCGCTGCCCACGGTTTGCGTCTGCTCGGCAACACCACCGACCAGGTGCGTGGCGCTGTCAAAACCGGCAGGGCCGCTGATCGACACCACGGCGCCAGCCACCGGCTTGCGCGTCACGGAGTCGTACACCACGCCGGCCGGATCGAGCGGCAGATTCTGCTCGACGACACGGTCGCCGTCGCGCAAGGTCAGGTTGGTGATGCGGCTGCCGCCTGGCACCACCACGCCTTCGCCCCCCGTCGACACGGGCACATTCGGCATGTTGTTGCCATCCTTGAGGAAGGTGATCGCGTAGCCGGAACCCGTCGGCAAGCCGCTCGCCTCGTAACCGGGGCAATGCAGGTTGTCGAACTGGTAGAAGCCTTTCTCGTCCGTGATGGCGCGGCAGATCAATTTGCCTTCCTGGTGCAGCTCGGCCGTCCAGCCAGCCACGCCAGCCTGGCTGCCGTCGAGCGGACGCACACGGCTGCCGTCGTGGTTCAGCCATACGTAGCCGTTGATGATGGGCGGCTTCAATTGCGGGATGCCCTTCTCGCCGAACAGATAGCCGCGCATGTCGTCGCCCGCCGCCAGCTTGATGCCGGTGATCGTATCCTTGTTGCCCACGCCGACAGGCTTGCTGGCGTTGGCCGTGCCCACCGATCCTGGCAGCACCGACGTCTTGCCGTCCACATAACCGGCCGGCTGCGTTTCCGTCAGGGTGTAGCCGGCAGCGTCGCTGACTGGCACCGTGTCGAACAGATAGCTGCCGTCGGCGCCCGTCAGCACGCTCAGTTTGACCGACTTGCCATCGACGGACGTGCCGCTCAGGACCACCGTCACGCCGGCAATGCCTGACTCGCCATCGTTGCGGATGCCGTCGTTATTCAGGTCGGCATACACCACGCCGCCGATCTTGCCCAGCATATGGCGTTCGCCAAACAGGTAGCCGCTCGCCTGCGTCGCCACCGGCAGCACGATGTCGCCGATCGTGTTGTGTTCCGGCGCCGCGCCGAAGCTGGCGTTGTTGACCTTGCCGCCGGCGCTGCCAGCCGTTTCGCGGCCGTCGAGATACACGGCAGGCTGGCTTTCCAGCAGACTGTAGGTACCGGCAGGCAGGCCGTCGAAGCGGTAGCTGCCATCGCTTCCCGTCACCACCGTACGGGTCAAGCCGTTCGCGCCGCGCACAGTGATTTCAATGTCGGCGATGCCCGCTTCCCCCGCGTCCATGACGCCGTTGTCGTTCAGGTCGCGATACACGAAACCCCGCAACGACGACACCTGTTCGCGGAAATCATAGCCGCTGCCATTGCCCTGCGGCGGCAGGACGATGCCACTGACGACATCCACCACGCCGGTACCGACCGGTTTGCCGTTGATGCTGCCGACAAAGGTACCCGTCGCACCCGGATAATTCCCCAGGCCGGCCGGTTGCGTTTCAGTGACCGTGTAGCCGGCAGGACCCGATGGATACAGGCCAGGGAACGTGTAGCTGCCATCGGCGTCCGTGACGACGGTGACATTGACCGGCTTGCCGTGGCTGTCGATGCCGCTCAGCGTCAGACTCACGCCCGGCAAGCCTTCGCCCTTCTCGTAGCTGCTGCTGTCGTTCGCATCGCCGTACACGCGGCCGGAAATACTCGCCGCCTGCAGTTCGCCGAAGTCAAAACGCGTATAGCTCTTCGCCGCATCGAATGGAATGCGCTCGATCGTATTGGCCGTGCCGATGTCGCAGGCCGGATTGGCGCAGGCGGCGGCGCCGTCGATCAGGCCCTTGCGCTGGCGTCCGTCCAGATAGGCGGCCGGCTGCGTTTCCACCAGCGTATAGCCGGCCGCATTCGCGTGCGGCAGGTCACGCAAGCTGTAGCTGCCGTCTGCGGCCGTGATGGCCGTGCGGTTGACCGGCGTGACGCCATCGCGGGCGATGCCGGTCAGGGTGACGGTAACGCCGGCGATGCCCGCGGTTTCACCCGCATCGCGCACGCCATTGTCGTTCGCGTCGACGTAGACGGCGCCGCTGATGGCGCCTGTCTTCTCGCCGAAATCGTAGCCCGTCAATTGCGCGCCCGGCGCCAGCGCGATGGCGCTGACCACGTTGGCCACGCTGGCATTGCCGCCGCCATTGCCGGCCGCCTGGCCCGCATCGGCGTAATTGACCGGCTGCGTTTGCGTCACGGCATAGGTACCGGCGAGCAGGCCGTCGAAATGGTAGGCGCCGTTGGCATCGGTCAGTACCGTCACGGGACCGCCTGCGCCACCGGTCAGCGTCAAGGTCACGCCCGGCAGCGGCGTGTCGCCGCTGCCGGCCGCGCCATTGCCGTCGACGTCGAGGTAGACCTTGCCGGCGATGCTGCCCGTCAGTTCGCCAAAATTGTAATCGCGCGCGCTGCCGCCGTTCGGCAGCACGATGCCGTTGAACTGGTCGAAACGGGGCGCACTGCCGCCGATGCGGCCTGTCGCGACGCCATTGACCGTGCCCACGCTTTCCGCGCCATCGAGGTAGGCGGCAGGCTGGGTTTCAGCCACGGCATAGCCGTTGCCGTCGCTTTGCGGCAGGCCCGTGAAGCTGTAGCCACCGTCGGCCGCCGTTTGCAGCGTGCACAAGGCAGGCACGATCACGCTGCAGACGTCGAAGCCGTCCGCCGTGGTGCCCGACAGCGTGACCGTCACGCCGGCGATGCCCGTTTCGCCCCCATCCTTGCGGCCGTTGCGGTTTGCATCGATATACACGTAACCGGACAGCGACTGCGCCACGCCGCCAGCCGCGCCTGGCGCCTGGCCGAAATGGTAGCCCGTCGCCGTGGCGCCGGGCAGCAGCACGATGGCGCCGGCAGTCCGGATAGCCGCACCCGGCACGCCCGTGCCAGGCACGCGCACGGCGCCGTCGATCAGGCCGCCGAGGCTGCCTGCCTGCGCACCCGTGTGATACAGGCTGGCCGGCGGCGTGACCGTCACGGCATAGCCGGCAGCGTCGCTCGGCGTCAGGCCGGCAATCAGGTAACTGCCGTCCGCGCCCGTCTGGAAGGTGCAGCTTGGCACGGCAATGCCCGGACAGACGGGATGACCGAGATGGTCGTTGCCGCTCAGGGTCAGCGTGACACCGGCCACGCCCGTGCTTTCGCCACCCTGGCGCACCGCATCGCGGTTGCTGTCCATGTAGACGCTGCCGGCAATCGACGCCAGCGCCAGTTCGCCGAAATTGCGCTCGGTGTAGCTCAGGCCCGGTTCGATGCTGCCGATGACGATGCCTTCCGGCGCCGCGCGTCCCGCGCTGTTCGCCACGACATTGCCGGCGCCATTCTGCTCCTTGCCATCCGCATGGCCGGCAGGCTGGGCCAGTTCGGTCACCGTGTAGGATTCTCCCAGACGGCTAGGCGGGACATTCGTGAAGCTGTATTTGCCATTGGCGTCGGTGGTGGCTGTGCACGCGCTGCCCATCGCGGCGCACACGTCGGCGCCCCAGAAGGTCAGGCCGGAGAGCTTCACCTGCACGCCGGCGATGCCATTTTCGCCCGCATCGCGCAAGCCGTTGTTGTTCTTGTCGGCGTACACGTAGCCGCTGATGGCCGCATGCGCGTATTCCTGGAACAGGTAGCCCGTCGCCGCCGTATTCGGTGCCAGCACGATCTGGCCGATGGTGTTGTGCACCGCGCTGGCGGAACAGTTGGCGCCGTTGTCGCAGCTGGCCGGCGGCGGCGTGCCACCGGCCGTGCCCGCGAATTCAAACAGGTCGGCGTAGCTGGCCGGCTGTGTCTCGACGAGGGTATAGCCGCCGGCCGCGGAGCGCGGCAGGCGGTCGAACAGGAAGTCGCCGCTACTGGTGCTGAGGGTCAGCGGCGCACCCGCCGTGCCGATATCGTTGCCCCAGAAATCCTGGCCGTACAGCGAGAACGTCACGCTGCTGGTGATTTTTTCACCGGCATCCATGCCGTTGCTGCGGTTCGCATCGTTATACACGGAGCCGGCGATGCTCGATTTGACGATCTGCACGTCGACGCTGGCACTGTTGTTGCCGGCGTTCGGATCGCGCGAGGTGCCCGGCGTCGGCACGATGCTGGCGGTATTCGTGATATTGCTGGCGAACGGTCCCGCATAGGCCGGGTACGGCGCCTTCACGGGGATGGTGATGCTGACCAGGTTGGCCGTGTCGGCTGCGCCCGATGCAATCGGCAGCACGCCCAGCGTGCAGGTCACGGTGACCGGCGAACCGCTGCTGACGCAGTTGTTCAAGGTCAGCGAAGCGCCCGAGCCGAGGCGTGCCGTCGGTGCGCCCGTCAGCACGAAGCCGGCCGGCAGCACATCGGTGACGACCGTGCTGGCCGCCAGGGCGGGTCCCAGATTCCCCACCACCAGGGTATAGGTATAGGGCTGGTTGATGCTGAACGGCGATGCGGGCGAAACGGTTTTCGACACCAGCATCAAATCGGTCTTCGGCAGCACGGTGGTGGTTTCTTCCACCACGTTGTTCGTCGCCAGCTTGTCGCCGGCAAACGGCGCCGCGCCCGTTTCCAGCGATTCGACGCTGGCGTTGATCTTGTAGGTGATCGATCCCAGCGGCGCATTGCTGACGGGACCCGTATCGAATTTCAGGGCGAACACGCGGCTGGCGCCGCTGGACAGCGTGCTGTCGCCGGGCACGCTGGCCAGGTAGCACACCAGGTTTGTGCCCGCGCCGCCCGGCTGACTGCACGAGGCGCCGGCCGGCAAGGTGCTGCCGGCGGCATTCCACAGCATGGTATACGGCACGGCCGCGCCATTTTGCGGCGGCGGCACGGGCGTGATGACCAGCTTCAGGCCGGTGGCCAGCGACGGTCCATTGTTTTGCACGGTGACCTGGTACATGAGCGCATCGCCGAACGGGCTCTGTTCGTAGCCCGTATCGACGGCCGACACGCTCAGGTCCAGCTCCTTGCTGATCACGGTGACGGTGGTGCTGTTGCTGTTGTTGGCCGCGTTGCTGTCGTCGGTCGTCGTGCTGATGGTGGCGCTGCTGGCATAGGTCGCGTCGAGCGCATCCGGGTACGGGAACACGGGGATGACAGAGAAGATCAGCTGGCGCGTCTCGCCATCGCCGAGCCCAAAGGTCCGGCACTCGATGCCGGACTGTCCCGCATAGGGCGCGCCGCTGAAGGCGGGCACCAGCGTGCATTGCGCGGCGCTGCCCGCGATGCTGGCCGAACCGGCCACATACGCCATGCGGGCCGGATCGATGACCTGGCGCAGCACCACATTGGCCGCGCTGCTGGGCCCGTTGTTGCGGATCGAGGTGGTGAACACCAGCGGCACGCCGACGCGCACTGGATTCGGCGCACCAGCCATCGCCGTGACGCCGACGTCGGCCTGCGGCACCACGGTGACGGTGGCGCCGGAGCTGTTATTGGCCGCATCGGTGTCGATGGCATCCGGGCTCGATACCGTGGCGGTATTGAGCAAGGCGCCGTCCTTCAACGGGCGATTGAGCGTGATGGTGATGGTGCGCGACGCGCCATTGCCCAGGTTCAGCAGCGTGCACGTGATGGTCGACGCAAAGCTGCAGCTTTCGCCTGCGCCGCTGCCGGCCAGCACGACGCTGCCGCCCGTGGTGCCGCCGCTGCCGTTGTACCAGTGCGGCAAGGCGTCGACCACCTTGACGGTCGGTGCGCTGTCCGGGCCAGCATTGCTGACCACCAGGGTATAGCTGAAGGTATTCGAGGCGGCCGGCAAGCTGACCAGGGACGCCGTCTTGACGATGGCCAGGTCGACGTTCAACGGCGTCGACGTGACGCTGGCGGTGTCGCAATTGCCCGTGCTCGCATTGTCCGGCGGCTGGTGCGCCGACCCGGCGGCCATGCCGGTACAGGCGGTATTGCTCAAGGTGCCGGAAAACCCCGCTTGCGCGCGCGTGGTCAGAACCAGGGCAGGCAGTTTCGCGCCGCGCGCCAGGCTGCCGGAAATCGTGTAGGTGCAGGTCACCAGCTGTCCCGCCGCGCTGCACGTCCAGCCCGCGCCGCTGGCGCTCACATAGCTTTCTTGCGGCGACAAGGTATCGGTCACGGTCACGGTGCCGCTGGCGGCACTGGTGGAGGTGCTCGCATTGGTGA
Source organism: Janthinobacterium sp. P210005 (assembly GCF_036231865.1). NCBI lineage: Bacteria > Pseudomonadati > Pseudomonadota > Betaproteobacteria > Burkholderiales > Oxalobacteraceae > Janthinobacterium > Janthinobacterium sp. P210005. The sequence goes on along the minus strand of NZ_JAZARC010000006.1, from coordinate 177,888 downwards.
CCGTGATGGTATTGGTGATCAGGCCATTCGCCGCGACCAGTCCTGGCGACTTGCTCTTGCTCAGGGTCAGGTGGGCGAATGGCGCGACGATGGTGTACGTGGCCGAGGCGGGATTGTTCAAGCCGTCGAGCGGGGCGCTGCGTGCCACGTCCACCACATTCGCGCCGCCCGTCGCGCCGGTGGCGACGGTCAGCGGAATCAGGAACTTGGAAGAGGTGGCGCCCAGCGCCAGCGCGCCGACATTGCAGGTGATCGTCTGGCCAGCCTTGGCGCAGCCGGCCGGCAAGGTGCCGATCGTGAAATCGCCGGACACCGTCGTCTTCACGGTGACGCCGCTGGCGTCCTGCGTGCCGCTATTGACGGCCCACAGGTTCAGGCTGACCGCCTCGCCCTGCGTCAACGAGCTCAGGCCGCTGGCGTTCGACACCAGGGTTTGCCGGGCATCGAGGTCGGTGCCCGGCTTGACCGTGACGATGACTTGGCTAGGTCCGTTGTTGCCGTCTTCCGGATCGCCGGTCTGCAAGTCGCTGGAAGCCACCGACGCGCCGTTGGTGATGGTGCCGGCGATGCTCTTGACGATGCGCCCGCCGATCGTGATGGGGGGAGCTTGCTGCCCCACGCCGATGGCTGCGCCGCTGTAGGTACAGGTCAGCACGGTGCCCGAACGGGCGCATGCCCAGCCCGTGCCGGACGCTGACGCGTAGGTAAAATCCGCGCTGGCCGGCAAGTTGTACGTGACCTTGAATTGCGATGCGCTGTCCGGACCGGCATTCGCCACGTCCACCCGGTAGCCCACCGTTGCGCCGGCCGCTGCCGTACAGGCGGCGGGACAACCGCTCAAGCCCGTCGTGCCGCTGGCGGCGACGCTCAGGTCCGCGCCCTTGATGACGGTGACCGTCTTGATCGAATCGTTGTTGAAACTGTTGCCGTCCGTGTCCACGTTGACAAAAGACACGCTGGCCTTGGTCACCACGGCAGACGCCGCCGAGCCCGTGCCGCTGAAATTGACCGTCCAGTTCGCGGTCTTGCCCAGTCCGCTGCGCGTGCAAGTGAGCAGTTGCGGACTGGCTGCCAGATTGAAGGCGCAACCGGCCGGCGCCGTGCTCGACGCAAAATTCACATTGGCGGGCAATTCCACCGCCAGGCGCACGGTGCCCGTCGCATCGACCAGGTCCTCATTGTTCGTCACCACCACCGAAAAGCTGGCCTTGCCGCCGCGCGGCACGGGGTCCGGCGCCTGCAGGTAGGCGGAAACGGACAAATCGATTGCCGCCGCCGACGCCGCTCCCGCCGCGCCAAGGGTGCAGAAACAGGCGATCAGCCATAACAGGCGCTGCAGGAGACCGCGCGGCCCTCCCCGCTTGCAGGAGATCAGACAGGAAAAGATAGTGCGCAAAAAGGAGGACATAGGCATGGCAGTCGTCAGGGGGTTGTGCGGTGTGCTGCAACGGCACTTCCGGCCCAGAAAAAACAGCGAACGGCCTGCTTTTTCACCCTGCGGACATGGCAAGGCGGCACGAAAGTCAACAAATATTCAATGTGTAATTTATGACAACATTGATGATTTGCGACATTCTGGTGCATTTTTTAATGCTTTACAAGCAATAAAAATATTAAAAAATTAATCAATTGAGATTAAGCAAGGAAATGAAAAAATCACTCACAGGCACTTGCACTCATGCCAACAAATGTGTCTATTTTGTTATTTTTTGAAATTGGTACTACGGCATGTTTTTTGGCTTCACACCCTTGAAATGATAGAAAGCGAGGCTAAAGATGCCAATTTCGCTCAATATGCCACTATGTACTCTAGCGTACATATCAGAAAGAAAAGTGTTTCCCATGTGATACTAAAAATAATTCAAATGACAATGTTTATTGGTATCACAGGCGCAGCACGGCAGAAATCGCAAAAGAATTCCATGTGGAAATTTTTATGTACAGCAACGTGAAAATAAAGTTGTAAAAATACAACAAAAAAAGATCGGCGGCGCGCCGCCGCGGACAGGGGAAATGCGGGGAGTTTTGGGATAGGGCGGCAAGACGTTACCGAAGCGCCTGCATCCAGGCAAAAAAACCGGATGCTGCGACAGGAGGGAGCAGGCGCTTGTCCCGGCAGAGGGATCCATCCCCTGCCGGGACAGCCGGGACAGGCGTTAAGGGCGGGCCGTTGCCGCCCAGCCGCCGCCCATGGCCCGGTACAGGTCGACCGAGGCGACGAGGATGCGCGTCTTCAGTTGCAGCAGCCCCACGTCAGCGCTGTACAGGGTGCGCTGGGCGTCCAGCTCTTCCAGGTACGAGGCATAGCCATTGCGGTAGCGGTTATGCGCGATGCGCAGGGTGTCCGCCGCCGTGGCGCGGCGCGCGTCGTTTTCCACGGCCTGCTGCTGGAGGCGGTAGATGGCGCCCAGGCTGTTCTCCGTTTCGGCGAAGGCGTTGCGCACCACGTTTTCATAGGTGTACGCGAGCTGGTCGCGCTGCGCGCCTGCCGCATCCGTCTGCGCCTGCACGCGCCCGCCGTCGAACAGGGGACCGGCCGCCAGCGCCGTCAGCCGCCACAGGGCCGTGGGCGCATGCAGGAAATCGGTGAGCGTCGTGGCTTGCCCGCCGCCGACGGCCGTCAGCTTGAACGAGGGCAGCAGCTGGTCGCGCGTGGCGGCCAGGCTGGCGTTGGCCGCCGCCAGGTTGTGTTCCGCGCGCGCGATGTCGGGCCGCCGGCGCAGCAATTCGGACGGCAGGCCGGCCGGCACGCCCGGCGCCGCCAGTTCGGTCAGCGGCAAGCCGCGCGCGATGGGACCGGGATTACCGCCGACGAGGACGGCCAGCGCGTTTTCCTGTTCAAAGATCTGCCGCTGCAGCTGCGGCACCTGCTCGGCCGCCGCATGGTATTCCGATTGCGCCTGCAGCCATTCCAGCCGCGAGCTGTATCCCACCTCGAACTGCTTGCGGGCCAGCTCGCGCGACTGTTCGCGCAGCTGCAGGGTCGATTGCGTGAGCGCCAGCTGCGCGTCGAGCCCCCGCAGATTCAGGTAACTCGTCGCCACGCTGGCGGCGATCGACAGGGCTGCTGCATCGAGGCTGGCCTGCTCGGCGCGGTAACTCTCGCCCGCAGCATCGCTCAAGCTGGCCAGCCGGCCCCACACGTCGATTTCATAGCTGGCCTGCAGTTCGGCCTGGAAGACATTCGTCACATACGGTTTGCCGCTGGACGCCAGGGTGCGCGTGCGCGTGGGCGAGCCGTCGAAGGCCAGGTTGGGCGCGCGGTTCGCATCGGCCTGCGCCAGGCGCGCGCGATATTCCTGCACCCGGGCGCGGGCCACGCGCAAGTCGCCGTTGCGCGCCAGCGCCTCGCCCACCAGGTCGCTCAAGACCGGATCGCCGAAGGCTTGCCACCACAGCTGCTCCACCTGCGCGCCATCGGAGGCGGCAATGAGCGCCGGCGCACCGTCCGCCTGCGCGCGCCAGCCGGACGGCAGCTGCAATGCCGATGGCGGCTGCAAGGGCGCGTTGGCGGCGCAGCCGGCCAGCGCCAGTGCGCCGGCCATCAGCAGGACATGGCGCTTCATGGCTTGGCCTTCTTCGGCGCTGGCGGCGGCGCCGGATTGTCCGCCGAGTCGTTCAGCACGGCGGACGTGTCGACGCTGACCACCACCGACATGCCGGGCACGAGCCGGCGCGCATTCGCCTGCCCCGCGTCGATGCGGATGCGCACGGGAATGCGCTGGGCGATCTTGAGGTAATTGCCCGTCGCGTTATCGGCCGGCAGCACGGAAAATTCGGAACCGGTGGCCGGCGAGATGCGCTCCACCTGGCCCGTCAGCACGGCGCCGTCGAGGGCGTCGACGTGGAAGGTGGCGCTCTGCCCTTCCTGCACGCCGTTCATCTGCGTTTCCTTGAAATTGGCGATGACCCACATCTGGCGCGGCACCAGCGCCATCAGTTGCGCACCCGAATTCACGTACGCGCCCTGGCGCACCGTCACCTGGCCCAGCTGGCCATCGGAAGGGGCAATGATGCGCGTGTTATCGAGGTCGATCTTCGCCGCCTTGACGGCCGCCTGCGCGTTCGCCACGGCCGCTTCCAGGGCCTGCTTGTTGACCACCACGGAATGCACGCTTTGCTGGGCGATGTCGAGATTGGCGCGCGCCTGCGCCAGCGCGGCCGCCATCTGCGCCTGCGTGGCACGCGACTGGTCGTGTTCGCGCTGCGACAGGGAACCGTCGGCCACCAATTGTTCCACGCGATTGAGGTCGGCGCTGGCCTTGCGCGCCTGCGCTTCCGCATTGGCCAGCGCCGCCTCGCTGACGGAAATGCCCGCCTGCGCACTGGCCTTTTGCTGCGCCCAGTTCGACAGCGCCGCCTGCTGCGCCGCCAGCTGGGCCTGTGCCTGCTCGTAGCGCTGCTGGTAGATGCGGTCGTCGATGCGCACCAGCAGCTGGCCTTCCTTGACGTCCATGAAATCCTGCACCGTCACTTCCACCACGTAGCCGGACAGCTGCGTGCCGATGATCGTCACCTGCCCCCGCACGGTGGCGTTTTCCGTCGTCACGACGGGGCTGGTGAACGGCGGCAGCCGCCACGCGTACAGCACGATCAGCACGCCCACCAGGGCCACGGCGGCAAAGGCCAGCGCGGACAGCCACTGGTGACGCCGGTCCGGCTGCGCCGTGGAAGGGGCGGCGGGTGCGGCTGCAGGCGCCGCCGATGCAGGTGCGGGAGGTGGCGGTGGATTGTTATTTTCTGTCATTGCTCGGTTCCGAATTGGTAATGGGGACGATGGCCATGGCCGTCTGCGCATCGCGCACGGGGCCGACCAGGCGACGCGCGCCGGTGGTGATGCGGGTCCAGGATTGGCTGACCAGCATCCAGATCAAGGTGGCGATGGCGACGCCGGCAATCATCAAAAAGACATCGTTATAGGCCAGCACATTGGCTTCGCGCGTGGCGATGGCGCCCAGCCGCGCCACGCCCTGGGCGCTGCGCAAGGCAGGATCCGTCAGCACGCCGCCGTAGCTCGCGGCGCCGGACTGCACGCGCACGGCCACCTGCGGGTCGAGCAGGGTGAGATGCTCGACCAGGTAGCTGGAATGGTATTTTTCGCGCGCCGTCTGGATGGTGCCGACGATGGCCGAGCCGAGCAAGCCGCCCAGGTTCTGCGTCATGGTAAACATCACGGAAAAGCTCACCAGGTTGCGCGGTTCGGCGATCACGGCACCCATGCCGGCCACCATGGTAGGGCCGAGGAAATACGTGCCGCCAAAGGCCAGCAGGAACTGGCTGACATACATGTTGACGGGGCGCGTCTGGCTGGTGGCGTGCGCGTCGATCAGTGCGCCGGCGGCGATCAGCAGCAGCGCGAACATCAGCGAGCGGTTCAGGGTGGCCGGATTGATCGTCAGCGCGCTGACCACCAGGCCAGCCACGCTGCCCAGCAGCAGCACGATGAACAGGTTCTGCATCTGGTCCGTGTTCAAGCCCAGCGCCTGCAGGAAGCCCACGGCCCCCGTCGATTCGGACAGCACGATGCGAAACAGCAGCACGGACAAGAACAGCTTGGCGATCTTGCCCGTGGTGAGCCAGCGCGTATTGAGCAGCGGGCGCGCGCGGTTATGCTCGATGGCCAGCGAGGCGGCGATCAGCACGATGGAGCCTGCCAGGCACACGCCCACCCATTCCGATTCCATCCACCACGCCGTGCGCCCCTGCGCCAGCACGGCGCACAGCAGGGCCACGCCGGGCGCGAACAGGATGAAGGTGAGGAAATCGAGCGGCTCGAACGTCTGCACCCTGTCGCCGGGCGGCAGTTTCAGGGCCAGCACGCAGCCCAGCGCCAGCAGGGCCAGTCCCAGTTCGAACAGGTACAGGCCGTGCCATTCGCCGATCTGCAGCAGTTCGGAAGTGAAGATGCGCGCCAGCGGCAGCGCCAGTTGGGCAAAACCCAGGCCCAGCACCACGCCTTTCAGGCGGTGCCGCGCGGGAAACGCCTGCAAGGTGTAGTACAGGCCCAGCACGCCCAGCGCGCCGCCCACCATGCCATGCGCGGCGCGCACGGCGATCGCCGACGGCAAGGTATTCGCATACAAGTGGGCGAAGGTGACGAGCGCATACAGCACCAGGAACGCTTCCGTGAACAGGCGCAGGCCGAACTGCTGGCGGAACTTCACCAGCAGCAGATTCATGGACACGATGGTCATCACGTAGGCGGCCGGCAGCCACTGCATCTGGTAGGCATAGGCGGCCAGCGAACCTTGCAGGTTCAGCAGATTGGCCGTCACCAGGCCGTTGCCCAGCCCCCCCGTCAGCGCGACGATCAGGCCGACGATGAAGTACGCGACACGCTTGGGCGTCGAATGTTCGGGCATCGATGGCGACCCGGGCAAGGTCGGGCGTTCGCCCGGCCCCCAGGTGCGAGGTGTGTACTTGTCCATGCGGTAATCGCGATCCGGTTTGCTGAAGCCGTTCCTTGCTGCCGTTATATAAATAGTTGCAAATGAACAGTTCTAGCCAGCAGCATATCACCGCAGGACGTTTTTATTGTTTACATTGTTGCATGGCGTTGCGCATGTCGCTCAAACAGCGTATGCAACGGGGCCGGCGGATCCGGCCCCGTTGCCGATACCGCCACTCACACCCGCGGCGGGTCCGTCTCGCGCGCAAACGCCCGGTGCGCGGCCAGCGCCTTCTTGAAGGCCGCCACGGCTTTCACCACGTCGCCGGACGGCGCGACGATGATGGCGGGATCGGGCTTGCCATCGGGCAATGTCACCGGCACGCCCGCCTTGTCCAGCAAGTCCTTGCCCGCACCGACAGCCAGCATGGGCTTGCAGTGGCGGTATTGCAGGCGCAGGAAGTCGAGCGCGTTGGCGTCGCCGCCCAGCTGCTGCACGGCGCCCTGGCCGTCTGGCAGCACGACGGCGTCGAACAGCACGGACGGTCCCGTCTCGAGCGAGATTTCCACGTCGAGCGGTGCACCGCCGCTGGTATCGACTTTCCCCAGGTGGCTGCCCACCAGGCGCGGCACGGCGCCATCGGCCAGCAGCGAGGCATAGATATTGCGCACCTGTGCACCATCGCTACCCGGCCCCACCAGGATGGCCACGCGCAGGGTATGGATGCCCGTCTTGCCAGGGCGGAAAAAGAGCGACAGGGCCGGCGACGGTGGATACGTGGGGATCGGCAGCATCGAGGCGCGCGGCATGACGGGCGGCAGCGCCAGGCCCAGGCCGTCGGCCAGGCGCTGCGCCAGGGTTTCGTCGACATTGCGCAGCATGGCGACGATGCGCTTGCGGATGGCCACCGTCTGCACCTTGCTCAGTTCAAAGCGGAACGCATGCACGATATGGTCCTGTTCCACCGGCGTCTGGCTGATCCAGAACAGGCGCGCCTGGCCGAAGTGCTCGGCGAACTTCTCGGGCTTGCCGCGCACCTTGTCGCCTTCGGTCGCGGCGGGAAAGCTGTTGAAGCCTTTCGCGCCCGCCTGGAACGGGCAGCCGCCCGCCAGGGAATTGGGTTCATACGCGACCCGGCCCCGGTTGATGGCCTGGCGGTGGATGCCGTCGCGCTGGTTGTTGTGCAACGGTGCCAGCGGCGAATTGATGGGGATTTCATGGAAATTGGCGCCGCCCAGGCGCGTGATCTGCGTGTCGACGTAGGAGTGGATACGCCCCTGCAGCAGCGGGTCGTTGCTGAAATCGATGCCGGGCACGATGTGCGCCGTGCAGAACGCCACCTGCTCCGTCTCGGCGAAAAAATTATCGGGATTGCGGTTCAAGACCATCTTCCCGACGGGGACCAGCGGCACGAGTTCTTCGGGAATCAGCTTGGTGGGGTCGAGCACGTCGAAGGGGAACGCTTCGGCCTGCGCTTCCGTGAAGAGCTGGAAGGACAGCTCGTATTCGGGATACGCGCCGCACTCGATGGCTTCCCACAGGTCGCGCCGGTGGAAGTCGGTATCGGCGCCACTGAGCTTGACGGCTTCATCCCACACCAGCGAATACGTGCCGGCCATGGGCGACCAGTGGAATTTGCAGAAGACGGACTGGCCCTTCGCATTCACGAGGCGGAAGGTATGCACGCCGAAACCCTGCATCATGCGGAAACTGCGCGGGATGGCGCGATCCGACATGGCCCACATCAGCATGTGCGTGATTTCCGGCGACAGCGAGGCGAAGTCCCAGAAGGTGTCGTGCGCGCTGGCCGCCTGCGGCATGCCGTTGTGCGGCTCGGGCTTGACGGCGTGGATCAGGTCGGGGAACTTCATCGCATCCTGGATGAAGAAGACGGGGATGTTATTGCCGACCAGGTCCCAGTTGCCCTCGTCCGTATAAAACTTCACGGCGAAGCCGCGCACGTCGCGCGCCGTATCGGTGGAACCGCGTTCGCCGGCCACCGTGGAAAAACGCACGAAGACGGGCGTGCGCTTGCCCGCCTTGGCGAATGGCGCGGCGCGCGTGTGCCTGCTTTGCTCCTTGTAGCATTCGAAATAGCCGTGGGCGGCCGAGCCGCGCGCATGCACGACGCGCTCGGGGATGCGCTCATGGTCGAAGTGCGTGAGCTTTTCGCGCAGGATGAAATCTTCCATCAGGGTGGGGCCGCGCAAGCCCGCCTTCAGCGAATTCTGGTTGTCGCCCACGGGCACGCCCTGGTTGGTCGTCAGCACGCAGCCGCTGTCGTCGCTGCGGGCGTGATCCAGCGAATTATTCAACGCATTCTCGCCCAGCGCGGGCTGGCCATCGCCCGTCTTCGGGGAAGGTACCGTTTCGCCCGTGGTGCTCGCCGTGGCCAGCGCTTCGCCGGCTGCCACATGCACGCCTTCGGCCGGCATGCGCGCCGCCTCGCCATACTGGCCCTCTTCCTTGGGATTGACGGCCATGGCGGCGGACAGTTGCTGGCCGGCGGCCGTCTTTTGCAGCAGCGCACGGGTCAGGTCATTATCCGCCCCCAGGCTGTTCGGCGCATTGCTATCGGATGGGCCGGACATGCTGCTCAATACGGAACCAGCACCGTCCGTGGACGGCGTTTTCTTGTTGGTAGCCATTACATCTCCTGTGAGTAGTCTGCCCCGGGAGAACGCTACAACTCCCTCATTCAGCGCACGAACAGGGCAATCAAAACAATGATGGGAATAGGTACACCGATCAACCACAACAAAATGGAGCGCATCTTCACTCTCCTTTACGGCCTGCTACTAACTACTACCTTATGCGCGTGGGCGCTGCTTCCTCCGCCATCACGGCGAAGGAAACAGCGCCCACGACAAATACCGGCCAGGAAGGCGTAAAACTTATTTACGCGAACCCAGCAATTTCGACAGGCCATACCCGGCCGCTGCCGCAATCAGCAGGGACACGGCCGGCCGTTCGCGCACGTAATCGCGGCCCGTCTCGCCGGCACGCTGGCAGGCGGCGCCCAATTGCTTGCCGCGCGCCATCAGGCGTTCGGAAGCCTTGCTGACGCTGTCGCTGACCTGGTCGATGCGGTCGCCCACCTGGTCCACGCCGTCGTGGGCGCGCGTGGCCACCTTGTCGGCCAGGGGCTGGGCCTGGCTTGCCACCTTGTCGATCGTGCGGTGCAAGTCCTGGCGGGTATCCTGGGCGGTACCGTTGATATCGGAGCCGGTTTTTTCAATCGCGTTCATGATGGTTTCCTTTAACAGTGAATAATTTCAACCATGCTCGATGCCGTGACCGAATCATGATTCTCCTCGCTTCAGGGAAAAAGAAGCGGCTAAACGCTGCCGGGCTGAGCCATATCAAACAGTGGATCAGCAGCAAGCTGTTGGCACTACCTTAACCGCGCCTGCCATGCGCCACCGTGCGCTGCCACACCTTGAAGGCCAGACTTAAATGCCTGCCAGAAATAACAATCCCCGCCGGCCTGGTGCGGCGGGCGGGGAGTAACGCTGCCTGATGCATGGTCGGCCCAGAAGAGAAAGCCGGCCCCATACAAATGCATGGATTTTTATGCAGATTTTACGCATAATGTAGGCACTAAAATACATACATCAAGACAAAATGCCTCCGTCTAAATCCATACAAAAAGATGACCATGCAAGCGCGTGGGTCACGCCGTTCGTGCAGCACGGCGGTCCGCGCTACCTGCAGATCGCCGACATGCTCGAGCGCGCGCTGTCCGGCGGCAGCCTGCGCCCGGGCGACCGCTTGCCGCCGCAGCGCAGCCTAGCCGCCCTGTTCCAGGTCGACCTGACGACCGTGACGCGCGCCTACGACGAAGCCAAGCGCCGCAACCTGCTGGAAGGGCACGGCGCGCGCGGCACCTACGTGGCGGCGCCGAAGGTGGAATTGACGCAGATGCTGGACCTGAGCATGAACATCCCGCCGCCGCCCGTGGGCGTGGATTTCGACGACCTGCTGAAACAGGGCGTGGCGCAGGTACTGATGCGCACGGACAGCGATATGTTGATGAGTTATCACCTGGGCGGCGGCAGCAAGGCCGACCGCGCGGCGGGCGCCGCCTGGCTCGCGCCCATGTTCGGCAACGTCGATGGAGAACACGTCGTCGCCTGCCCCGGCGCGCAGGCGGCGCTGGCGGCGCTGATTCTGACCCTGAGCCGGCCCGGCGACGCCATCTTGACGGAGCCGGCCGTGTATCCGGGCTTGCGCTCGGCGGCGGGGCAGCTGAACCGTAAGGCCGTGGTCGTGGAAACGGATGCGGATGGCATGCTGCCCGAAGCGCTGGAAAAAGCCGGCCGCAAGCACCGCGCGCGCCTCGTGTATCTGAATCCCACCCTGCAAAACCCCACGGCGCACACCATGCCGGCCGCGCGCCGCCTGGCCATCACGCAAGTGGCCCAGCGCTGCGGCATGCACATCATCGAGGATGACCCGTACTGGCTGCTGGCGTCCGATGCGCCGCCGCCCCTGGCGCATTATGCGCCCGCCCACGTATCCTACATCGCCACCCTGTCGAAATGCCTGGCGCCGGGCCTGCGCATGGCCTATACCTTGATCGCCGACACGCAGCTGCGCGAACGCTTCCTGGACGCCCTGCGCTCTTTCAGCCTGATGGCCACGCCCGTGACGACGGCGCTGACGACGCAATGGATACACGACGGCTCCGCGCACGCGCTGCTGGCCGGCATACGCAGCGAAGCCGATGCGCGCCAGGACGTCATCCGCACCATCCTGACGGGCGCCACTCACCCGCGCAGCGATGGCATCCACGTGTGGTTTTCGCTGCCCGGCTACTGGACCTCGCGCGAACTGGCCGCCACCGCCCGCGCCCAGGGCGTGGCCGTCACGGCGTCCGACGCCTTCTACGACAACCGTCCGCCGAACGCCATCCGCATCTCGCTGGGCAGCATCCGCGACCGCGCGCGCCTGGCCAGCGCATTGAAGAAATTATCGCTGCTGCTGGCGCACAAGCCGGCCGTGCGGCGGGAATTCGTCATTTAGCGGCGCAACCGCGCATCGAGCGAATACTTGCCCGCGCCGCCGATGGCGATGGTGCCGAAGACGATGATCAGCAGCCAGCCGAACTGGCCGTCTGCGATGCTCCAGTCCGGGTGCACGAGCAGCATCGACACGCCCAGCAGGAACAGCAGGGGCAGGCAGGCCAGGCGCGTCAGCAGGCCGGCGGCGACCAACAGCGGACAGAGGATTTCCGCGAACAGGGCGCAGTACAGGGTGACGGCGCGGCCCAGGTGCAGCGGGTCGTCGATGCGCGCCAGTTCCTCGGAAAAATGCAGCAGCTTGGGCAAGCCGTGCACGTGCAGCACCAGCAGCGCGCCCGCCACGCGCGCAAACAGCAAGCCTGCATCGGGTAAAAAGGGGCCCGTCAGCGCCGCCCTCCAGTTTTTCTTCATGATCGCTCCAGTGGGAAAGCCAGGTGGCGCGGCGCGCCGCTGCCAGCCATCATAGGCAGGCGGACGCCTGGGCGCGACTGGTCTTTTGGCAGAGGCGCCGGCGCGCGCGAAGGCCTAGACTGGCCGATGCCGTCACTGGTCCACGCCATGGCTGGCCCCTCCCCCATCCCCGAAGGAAATGCATCATGTCGAAGAAAATCGAAGCCGAAGAAGTCAACTCCCGCCGCAAGCTGCTCGTCAGCGTCGCCGGCGTGGCCGCCGGCGCAGGACTGCTGGCCGCCGGTGGCGCCAGCGCCGCCGCCAAGCCTGCCGCTGCTGCCGCGCCGGGCAAGCTCACCGTCAATAGCGTCACCGTCAAGGACGGCACCGTCATCCGCTTCAAGGACTGGGGCACGGGCACGCCTGTCGTCTTCAGCCACGGCTGGCCCTTGCAGGGCGACGCCTGGGAAGACCAGATGATGTTCCTGGCCAGCCACGGCTACCGCGTGATCGCGCACGACCGCCGCGGCCACGGCCTGTCCAGCCAGCCGTGGCAGGGCAATGACATGGATACCTACGCCGACGACCTGGCCACCCTGCTCGACGCGCTCGACATCAAGGGCGCGACCCTGGTCGGCCATTCGACGGGCGGCGGCGAAATGGCGCGCTATATCGGCCGCCATGGCGAAAAACGCGTGGCCAAGGCCGTGCTGGTGGGCGCCGTGCCGCCGCAGATGGTCAAGTCGGCTACCAATCCGGGCGGCTTGCCGATGTCCGTCTTCGACGGCATCCGCGCCGGCGTGCTGGCGGACCGCTCGCAATTCTTCAAGGACCTGACGGTGCCGTTCTTCGGCGCCAACCGTCCCGGCAACAAGGTGTCGCAAGGCATGCGCGACACCTTCTGGCTGCAGGGCATGCAGTGCGGCATCAAGAACGCCTATGACTGCATCAAGCAGTTTTCCGAGACGGATTTCACGGCCGACCTGAAGAAAATCTCCGTGCCGACCCTGGTGGTGCACGGCGGCGACGACCAGATCGTGCCGATCGACGCCTCCGGCAAGGCGGCGGCAAAGCTCATCAAGAACGCCAGGCTGGTCATCTATGAAGGCGCGCCGCACGGCTTGCCAGCCACCCACAAGGATCGCCTGAACGAAGACTTGTTGACCTTTATCAAGTCCTGACCGCTCTGCGCTGCCCGCACCGCCGGCCCGCCCGGCGGTGTCTATCTCCCCCGCCGGCGCCCCCGCCGCGCAAAAAAACGCCCGCCTCCCCCATTCGTATAACTGCCTTGCCTGCCGGGCCATGCATACTTGTTGCCGCGCGGCATGAGCCGCGGCGAACGACAGGAGTCCCGCGATGGCCAGCACGCATTCTTTCCCTCAGCAGCAAGACCCCGGCCTGGCGCAGGCGCAGCGCATGGGCAGGATGGACGGCATGGGCGAATTTGCCGCATCGGTCGCGCACGAGGTGCGCCAGCCGCTGGCGGCCATCGCGCTCAATGCCGATGCCGCCTTGCGCTGGCTCGACCACGATCCGCCCCGCCTCGACGAGGCGCGCGCGGCGCTGGCCCTGGTCGCCAGCGCCGGCAGCCATGCCAGCGCCGTGCTGCGCAGCGTGCATGGCCTGGCCTGCAACGCGCCGGGCAGCCACGATCATTTTGTGGCTGACGACGCCGTGCAAGACCTGCTGCCGCTGCTTCGCGCGCCATTGCAACGCCACGCCATCCACCTGGAAACGCAGCTGGCGCCGGGCCGCCCACTGCTGCACGCCGACCCGGTGCAATTCCGGCAAGTCATCCTGAACCTGCTGATGAACGCCATCGAAGCCCTGCAGGACACCAGCGGCCGGCCGCGCACGGTACTGCTGTCCTCGCGCCTGGATGGGGGCGTGCAGCATTTCAGCATCGCCGACAATGGCGCCGGCATCGCGCCGCAGGCGGCCGGCCGCCTGTACCACGCCCTGTATTCCAGCAAGCCGGACGGCATGGGCATGGGCCTGGCCATCTGCCGCCGCATCCTCGACGCGCATGGCGGCCGCCTGTGGCATGCCCCCGGCGCACCCCACGGCAGCGTCTTCCACTTCACCCTGCCAGCACCATGAGCACAGCCATGCACACGACCATCCCCCCGGCCGATCCGCCGACTACTCTGCTGATCGCCGACGACCACCCGCTGATCCTGGCCGGCCTGGCTTCGCTGATCGCATCCTTGCCCGGCTTGCGCCTGCTGGGGCAGGCCGGCACGGGCCGCGCCGCCGTGGAGTTGTACCGCGAACTGCGGCCCGACGTGGTGCTGATGGATTTGAACATGCCGGAAATGCATGGCGTCGAGGCGATCGAGCGCATCTGCGCAGACGACGCGCAAGCAAAGATCATCATCCTCACCACCTACCAGGGCGAGGACAATGTGCACCGGGCCCTGCGCGCCGGCGCGCGCGGCTACCTGCTGAAGGATTCCGGCTTCCTGCAACTGACACAATGCATCGGCCAGGTGGCTGCCGGCAGGCACTACCTGCCGCCGGAACTGGCGGCGCAGCAGGCCGGCCGCATCGAGGCGAACCGCCTGTCGAAACGCGAGCACGACATCCTGCTGCACCTGTCCGCGGGCAAGAGCAACAAGATGATCGCGCGCAGCGCAGGCATCGAGGTAGGCACGGTCAAATTTCACGTGAACAACATTTTGACCAAGCTCAATGTATCGAGCCGTACCGAGGCGGCCACGGTGGCCGCCCGGCGCGGCTTGCTGGGCGCGTTCTGACGCCACGGATATCAAGCGGCGCTGTCATCCTTCTGCTGCGGTTCTGCCCTGGCCAGCGCTGGCTTCGCCTCCACGCCGCTGATCTTCGGCACGCATTCGCTGCGCAGCCACGACACCGTGATGGCTTCGCCCGCCATCAGGCGCTTGACGCCGGGGACGATCTGTTCGCCAATCAGCATGCCCAGCAGGCCGATCAGGGCTATCGCGGGCGGCGCCGGCGAGCGTACCTGCAAGACGGCGTAGATAATGCCAACCAGCAAGCCCACCGCCAGCGAAATCACATATAACTTCATGGCGCATTCCTTTCGATGAAAAAAACGCCGCGCACGGTCAGGCGCGCGGCGCATGGCACTGTACCCGGCGTTTACTTGGCCGGCACCGGCGCCAGGGTGGCGTGTTCGCCATGGATGCGCTGCGGCGCCTTGTGCACCATCGTGTAGGCGTAGTCGACGCCCATGCCGTAGGCGCCCGAATGTTCGCGCACGATGGCCATGACGGCGTCATAGGTTGCCTTGTGCGCCCAGTCGCGCTGCCATTCCAGCAGCACCTGCTGCCACGTCACGGGCACCACGCCAGCCTGGATCATGCGCTGCATGGCGTAGTCGTGCGCTTCCTTCGACGTGCCGCCCGAGGCGTCGGCCACCATATAGATTTCGTAGTCGCCTTCGAGCATCGCGCACAGGGCGAAGCTGTTGTTGCACACTTCCGTCCACAGACCCGACACGACGACTTTCTTCTTGCCGTTGGCGGCCAGCGCATCGCGCACCTTCTGGTCATCCCACGAATTCATGGAGCTGCGCTCGAGGATATCCTGGCCGGGGAAGACGTCGAGCAGTTCGGGATAGGTGTGGCCGGAGAAGCTTTCCGTTTCCACCGTGGTGATGATGGTGGGGATGTTGAACACCTTGGCGGCCTTGGCCAGGCCCACGGTATTGTTTTTCAGCGCTTGCCGGTCCATCGATTGCACGCCGAACGCCATTTGCGGCTGCTGGTCGATGAAGATGATCTGGCAATTGTCGGGGGTGAGGACTTCCAGTTTCGGATTGGTCATGATGTCATCCATGCAGAGAGGGTTGAGTGGGTACTGCCGTGCATCGTATGCCTGGCCGCGTGCCCGCACCACTATCTAAATATAGGCTGACATGAAGCTCGCCTCTGGGGAGTCCCCCCTGCAGCCCGGCAAGCGCTGCGGTAAAATACCTTTTGCTCACCCTGTTCCGACGACTCTTGATCGATAACTCCTCTTTGCCAGGCAACATCATGCGCAGCGATACGGCGCCGATACGCGTCCTCATCGCCGACGACCACCAGTTGCTACTCGACGGCATCGCGGCCCTGCTCAGTGCCTTTCCCGGCGTGGCGCTGGTGGGCCAGGCCACCGATGGCCAGCAGGCGGTGCAGCAATTTGACGCGCTGCAGCCCGATGTCACGCTGATGGATTTGCAGATGCCGCGCATGAGCGGCCTCGACGCCATCGGCGCCATCCGCGCGCGCCATCCGCAGGCGCGCATCATCGTGCTGACCACCTACAAGGGCGACACGCAGGTGCTGCGCGCCATCCGCGCGGGCGCATGCGGTTATGTGCTGAAAAGCGCGCTGCGCCACGAATTGCTGGCGGCGATACAGAACGTGCACGCGGGGCGGCGCCACATCACGCCCGAGATCGAGGCGGAACTGGCGCTGTATGCCTGCAGCGACGTGCTGTCGAACCGCGAACTGGACGTGCTCAAGCAGGTTGCGCAAGGCAATTCCAACCGCGAAACGGGCGCCTTGCTGCAGATCAAGGAAGAAACCGTCAAGGCGCACATGAGCACCATCCTGGCCAAGCTGGGCGCCCGGGACCGCACCCACGCCGTCACCATCGCGCTGCGGCGCGGCATCCTCGACGCCTGAGCGGCGCCAGCACGCTCAAGCCGCCGGCACGGCCGGTCGCACGCTGCGTTGCTGCACTACG
This sequence comes from Janthinobacterium sp. P210005, assembly GCF_036231865.1. Taxonomy (NCBI): domain Bacteria; kingdom Pseudomonadati; phylum Pseudomonadota; class Betaproteobacteria; order Burkholderiales; family Oxalobacteraceae; genus Janthinobacterium; species Janthinobacterium sp. P210005. The sequence goes on along the minus strand of NZ_JAZARC010000006.1, from coordinate 161,375 downwards.
ATCAGGGCGCCCAGCAAAATCAGGGGTACGGCCAGCGCCACGAAGCCGACGGCCAGGTAGGCAAAGGCGGCGGCGATGGCGCCCAGGGCAAAGGCCAGCAACGGCCAGAAGAACTTCCCGCAGCGCGCATGGGTGGCGCCATCAGCCGCGCCGCGCAGCACGTCGACGGTGTCGATGACGATCTGCGTCACGTTCCCCGTCATCATGGAAGTGGGCGCCAGGTGCGCCAGCAGCAGCCGGCTGGTGGCGCTGTGCACGCCCATGGCGGCCGTGCCCAGCAAGCCGGCCGCCATGGCCATGGAACTGACATCCTTGCCGATCGGTTCAGCCAGGCAGCCAAACACCATGAAGCCGGCCAGCAAGGCCCACTGCAGCAGCATCGCCAGGGTCAGTGACGGGCCGGCGCGGCGCTCCACGGCCAGCACCATCAGGCGCGTGATGGCGACGCCGGCGATAAAGGCGGGGAAAGCGAGAAACTTCAACAGGATGGACGCGCGCGATGCATCCGCCAGGGCGGCGCCGATCAGCACGAAGTTACCCGTGACATGGGCCGTAAACAGGCCAAACAGGGCAATGAAACCCAGGGTATCGACATACCCCGCTAAAAATCCCAGGCTGGTGCCGAACAAGCGGCTGTGTGGTGGCTGATCCATCGAATGACTCCTGATACCGTGCAATGCACTAAAAAACGAAAAACGCGCCAGGAAAACGCCCCGGTGCCGCTGCCTGCATGGTAAGCCATGTGGCCGGTCGCCGCCCCCGTCCTTCGGCCAGTGCGCCCGCTCCACCTGATCTTTTGGCCCGTGTTCAAGCGCCGCCCGCCCGCTACACTGGACGACGTGACTTTCGCGCCGCGCACGCCGGCCCTCCCCGCACCGCAACCATGGAGCTGCACCATGCCAGAACACACCCTCCCCGCCGCCGCACCCTTGATCCTGCTCAATGGCTGCTTCCACACCGTCGATAAGAGCTGCCCGCAAGCGAGCGCGGTGGCCATCGCCGACGGCAAATTCCTCGCCGTCGGCGACGTTGAAGACGTCATGCGCCACCGCGCGCCCGACAGCCGCGTGATCGACCTGGGTGGCCGCACGGTGATTCCCGGCCTGAACGACTCGCATCTGCATTTGATCCGCGGCGGCTTGAACTACAACCTGGAATTGCGCTGGGAAGGCGTGCCTTCGCTGACCGACGCCTTGCGCATGCTCAAGGAACAGGCGCTGCGCACGCCGAATCCGCAATGGGTGCGCGTGGTGGGCGGCTGGACGGAATTCCAGTTCGCGGAAAAGCGCATGCCGACCCTCGACGAGATCAACGCGGCCGCGCCCGACACCCCCGTCTTCATCCTGCACCTGTACGACCGCGCCCTGCTGAACCGCGCCGCCCTGCGCGTGGTCGGCTACGACAAGAACACGCCGAACCCGCCCGGCGGCGAGATCGTGCGCGACGCTGCCGGCAACCCCACGGGCATGCTGATCGCCCGGCCGAACGCCATGATTTTATATGCGACCCTGGCCAAGGGCCCGACCCTGCCGCGCGAATTGCAGGTCAATTCCACGCGCCAGTTCATGCGCGAACTCAATCGCCTCGGCCTGACCAGCGCCATCGACGCGGGCGGCGGCTTCCAGAATTATCCGGAAGACTACGCCGTCGTCGACGAGCTGGCGCAAAAAGAGCAGCTGACCATCCGCATCGCCTACAACCTGTTCACGCAAAACAAGGGCCGCGAACTGGAAGATTTTGAAAAATGGACGCAGATGGTCACGCCGGGCCAGGGCGACGATTATTACCGCCATAACGGCGCCGGCGAAATGCTGGTGTTTTCCGCCGCAGACTTCGAGGATTTCCTCGAGCCGCGCCCGGAGCTGGCACCCGGCATGGACGACGAACTGGAAAAGGTGGTGCGCCACCTGGTCTCCAAGCGCTGGCCCTTCCGCCTGCACGCCACCTATGACGAATCGATCGACCGCATGCTGACGGTGTTTGAAAAGGTCAACCGCGATATCCCGTTCGACGGCCTGTACTGGATGTTCGACCACTGCGAAACCATCACGCCGAAAAACATCGACCGGGTCAAGGCGCTGGGCGGCGGCATCGCCATCCAGCACCGCATGGCCTTCCAGGGCGAATATTTTGTCGACCGCTACGGCGCCGAGGCGGCCAAGGCGACGCCGCCGATCGCACGCATGCTTGCCTCGGGCGTGCCCGTGGGCGGAGGCACGGACGCCACGCGGGTCGCCAGCTACAACCCTTGGACGGCGCTGTACTGGCTCGTGTCCGGGCGCACCGTGGGCGGCTTGCGCCTGTACGACGCAGGTTCGCGCCTGTCGCGCGACACGGCGCTGGAACTGTGGACGGCGGGCAGCGCCTGGTTCTCCAGCGAGCAAGGCAAGAAGGGACGCATCCAGGAAGGCATGCTGGCCGACCTGGCCGTGCTGAGCGCGGACTTTTTCAGCATCGATGAAGAGGCGATCAAGTCGATCGAATCCGTGCTCACCATCGTCGGCGGCAAGATCGTCTACGGCCAGGCGGAATTTACGCCACTGGCGCCGCCTCCCATCCCTGTGTTGCCGGACTGGTCGCCCGTGAAAAACGTGGCTGGCCACTACCGCGCCGCGCCGCCGCAAACGGCCAGCGTGATGCAACAGCATCAGTGCCAGGGCGCCTGCGGCGTGCACGCCCACGCCCACGACGTGGCGCGCAAGAGTTCCGTCCCTGTTTCCAGCCATTCCGGCTTCTGGGGCGCGCTGGGATGCAGCTGCTTTGCGTTTTGATGCCATGCTGACGCGATTGCCTTTGCTGGCTGCCGGCGCGTTGGCGCTGGCGGCGGCCCTGCCCGCCGCGGCACAAGAAAATGTGCAGCTGTACGGCCGCCTGAACGTGGCGTTCGAAGCGCTGCACTCGTCAGGCAGCGGCGACAGCGTGCAGCGCGTCTCCAACAACCGCTCGGTACTCGGTTTTCGCGGCAGCGAAGACCTGGGCGGCGGCTGGCAGGCGCTGTTCCAGGTCGAGGGCACCTTGGCGCCCGACACGGGCGCGGGATCCATCGCCGCGCGCGACACGCGCGTCGGCATTGCCGGCCCGTGGGGCACGCTGTTTGGCGGGAACTGGACCCTGCCCTACAACAGCGCCACTTCCGCGCTCGACCCGTTCTACCCCACCACGGCCGGCTACATGAGCCTGATGAGCAACGGCGCCGGCGCCAGCGAAAGCCATACCAGCAACACGTATTCCTTCGACCGGCGCCAGCAGAACAGCGTACATTACTGGACGCCGCAGTGGCAGGGCTGGTCGCTGCGCGTGGCGCGCGGTATGGGGGAAGAGCGGCCCGCCAGCGGCGCGCATCCGGCACTGACCTCGGCCGCATTGAGCTACGACGGCGGCGCCCTGTACGCCACCCTGGCGCAGGAAGACCATCACAACTACCAGGGACGGGGACTGACCGACCGTGGCAGCAAGCTGGCCCTCGCCTGGCATGTCGACAGCGCCACGCAGCTGGCGGTGGCGCTGGAAAGCCTGCGTTATGCGACGCCCACGGGCGAACTGCGCCGCCGCACGGTCTACTTTTCCGCCACGCGCCAGTTCGGCCGCCATGGCTTGCGTTTCGGCCTGGCGCATGCGCAAAGCGCCACAGGCGGCGCGCTGGAAAGCATCGGCAACGTACGCGCGGGAGCCGGTGCGGGCGCCACCCACGCCACCGTCGGCTATGACTACCAGCTGTCGAAACGCAGTAGCCTGTATGCCTACTACACGCGCCTGGCCAACGGCGGCAACGGCGTCGCCGACTTTGCCATCAACAGCCTGGGACGCGATGCAGCAACAAAGGGCGCCACCATGTCGGGCGTGGCGCTGGGAATCCGGCACAATTTCTGATTCGGCTGTTTTCGTGGACAGCCCCGCGCGCGGCGGGTACAGTCAGCAATCGGCAACCAGGGCGGACATCCACGGACAAACATCATGAAGCGAGCATCAGCGCCAGCGCGCAGCGACTGGGTCAAGTGCGCCGAACCGGTACAAGGGGTCGAACGCATCGAGGCGTGGTTCAAGGGCAAGGCCTATGCCATGCACCGCCACGACACCTACGCCATCGGCCGCACGCTGGCGGGCGTGCAGCGTTTCAGCTACCGTCGTGGGCAGCGCGACAGCCTGCCCGGCAATACCATGATCCTGCATCCAGACGAGGCGCACGATGGCCAGGCGGGTACCGACGCAGGCTTCCGTTACCGCATGCTGTATATCGAACCGGCGCTGTTCCAGGATGTGCTGGGCGGACGCGCGCTGCCCTTCATCGAAGGCGGCGTGTCGACCGATTCCCGCCTGGCGGCCGCCACCTCCGCCTTGCTGCCGCACGACGGCCACCCGCTCGAAGCGCTGGAACAGAGCGAGGCGCTGGTAAAACTGGCGCATGCGCTGGCGGCGGTGGCCGGCACGCCGGCTCGGCGCTTGCGAGGCGACTTCCTGGCGGCACGCCGCGCGCGCGACTACCTGCAGGCGCACTGCACGCAGGCCGTCACCCTGGCGGAACTTGAAGCGGCAACGGGACGCGACCGCTGGAGCCTGTCGCACGACTTTCGCGTGTTCTATGGCACCAGCCCGTACCGCTATCTGACGATGCGGCGCCTGGAAATGGTGCGCCGCCTGCTGCTGGCTGGCGCCACGCTCGCATCGGCAGCCATGGCCGCGGGCTTCGCCGACCAGAGCCACATGACACGGCATTTCCTGAAAACTCATGGACTGACGCCTGGCCGCTGGCTGCGCTTCGCCGGCGGTAGCGTCAAGAGCTGAAAACACCCACGATCGTTCAATACGGCCCGCAAGTGCATGCGTATTCTGGCTGCATCGCCACTTGAACGGAGCACAGCATGTCCACCACTACCATCACCACGCGCGGCCAGGGCCAGTCCATCGATCTGGCGGGTAAGGTCGCCCTGTTAGAGGGGCACTGGCAGCCGCGCGTCATCGCCGAAATGAATGACTACCAATTCAAGGTCGTCAAGGTACTGGGCGAATTCCAGTGGCACCGGCACGCCGATACGGACGAAACCTTCATCGTGCTGGAAGGGCAATTGCGCATCACCCTGCGCGGCCCCGGCTACGCGGAAGGACACGCCATCGTGCTGCATGCCGGCCAGATGGCGGTGGTGCCCAAGGGGGTCGAACATAAACCGTGCGCGCCTGCCGAAACCAGGCTGCTGCTGATCGAGCCGCGCGGCGTGGTCAACACGGGCGACGGCGAGGCGGGCGAGCGCACGGTGGAGAACGATCAGTGGATCTGAGCCAGGTAGCGTGACAGACAACAAAAAACCCGCTGACTTTTGCAAGTAAGCGGGTTTTCTGATGAAACTTGGTGCCGTTGGCCGGAATCGAACTGGCGACCTTCACATTACGAATGTGCTGCTCTACCAACTGAGCTACAACGGCGAAGACCCACATTCTACAAACAATGCACAAAATTTGCTAGTGTCAACGCGAACTTTTTTGCATTTTTTTAGCGGCCCGGCTGCAGGCCGCTAAAAATCGTGGAAAAGTGCGGCTTTTACTCCGCGTGGTAGACGGTGACGCGAGCCACTTCGTCTTTCGAGCCGAGGAACACGGGCACGCGCTGGTGCAGCTTGTGCGGGGCGATATCCATGATGCGCTGCTGGCCATCGGTGGCGGCGCCGCCGGCTTGCTCCACGATGAAAGCCATCGGGTTCGCTTCGTACATCAGGCGCAGCTTGCCGGGCATCGACGTGTCGCGCAGGTCGGCCGGGTACATGAAGATGCCGCCGCGGTTCAGGATGCGGTGTACGTCGGCCACCATCGAGGCGATCCAGCGCATATTGAAATTGGTGCCGCGCGGACCCGTGTCGCCGGCCAGCAGTTCGTCGACATAGCGTTTCACGGGCGGATGCCAGTGGCGCGCGTTCGACATATTGATGGCGAATTCCTTCGTCGTCGGCGGAATCTGCATATTGCTTTGCGTGAGAACCCACGAACCCATCTCGCGGTCCAGGGTGAAGCAGTTCACGCCATTGCCGAAGGTCAGCACCAGCATGGTTTGCGGACCGTACACGGCGTAGCCAGCCGCCACTTGCTTGCTGCCGGCTTGCATGAAGTCCTGCTCCGTCGGCTCGCCCATGCCTTCCGGTGCCTTCAGCACCGAGAAAATGGTGCCGATCGAGACGTTGACGTCGATGTTCGACGAGCCATCCAATGGGTCGAACAGCAGCATGTATTCGCCCTTCGGATAGCGGTTCGGGATCGGGTGGATCGATTCCATCTCTTCCGACGCCATGGCCGCCAGGTGGCCGCCCCATTCATTCGCTTCCAGCAAAATCTCGTTGGAGATGATGTCGAGCTTTTTCTGCACTTCGCCCTGCACGTTTTCCGTGTCGGCCGTGCCCAGCACCTCACCCAGCGCGCCCTTGCTGACGGCGTGGCTGATGGTTTTACAGGCGCGCGCAACGACTTCGATCAGCAGGCGCAGTTCGGCCGGAATGCTGTTGTTCGAGCGCTGCTCTTCAACCAGGTATTGCGTAAGACTGATGCGTTTCATGAAATCCCTCTGTTTTAATAGCTTTTTGATAAATTTTTACGGTGTTAATTGGCCAATGCCTTGGAAACGACTTCCATCACGTCATTCGACAAGCTGGCCTGGCCGGCGACTTTTTCCAGCGCGTCGCGCATGTGGCTTTGCAGTGCGGGCACGTAACGGCGCCAGCGGTCCATGGAGCGTGCCAGGCGGGCTGCCACTTGCGGGTTCAGGGCGTCGAGCGCGATGACTTGCTCGGCCCAGAAGGCGTAGCCGCTGCCGTCAGCCGCATGGAATTGCGACGGATTGCCGTTCGTGAAATTGAAGATCAGGCTGCGCGCGCGGTTCGGATTTTTCAAGGTGAAGGCCGGATGCGTCATCAGCTGGCGCACGGCTTGCACATCGGTCGATGGCGCGGCCGCCTGCATGGCGAACCACTTGTCGACCACCAGCGCTTCGTTCTCGAAGTCGGCATAGAAACTGGCCAGCGCCGCCTGCGCGTGCGATGGCGAACCCGAATGGATCAGGGCGCCCAGCGCTGCCGCGCGGTCCGTCATGTTGCCGGCACCGTCGAACTGCTGCTGCGCCAGGGCCAGCTCTTGCTCGCCCGGCGCGATCAGCAGATAGGACAGGGCCAGGTTTTTCAGCGCGCGCTTGCCGGCCGACAGGGCGTCGGGACTGTACTCGCCCGGCGTCTGGTTGGCGTGGTATTGCGCCAGCAGTTCAGGTTTCAGGGCCGCCGCGATGGTGCGGCGCATGAACTGGCGCGCCGCGTGGATCGCTTGCGGGTCGACTTGCGCCATGCGCTCGGCGATGATGGTTTCCGACGGCAGGATCAGGGCCAGCTCGCGGAAGGCGGGATCGAGCGTGTCGTCGGCCAGCAAGGCGCGTTGCGCTTCGATGAAGGTGTCGTCCAGCGCCAGGTGCTCGCCGGCGGCGACGGCGCCGGTCAGTTTCAGCAGGCGCTCCATGGCCAGGCGCTGACCCGCTTCCCAGCGGTTGACCGGGTCGCTGTCGTGGCGGAACAGGTGCAGCAGTTCCTCGTCGGTGTAATCGTATTCCAGCACCACGGGCGCGGAAAAGTCGCGCAGCAGCGACGGCACGGGCAACTCCGTCACATTCGTGAAGCGGAAAGTCTGCGACGCTTGCGTCAGTTCCAGCACGACGCTGGCAGCGCCGTTCGACACGACGCCATCGACGTGCAGCGGCAGGTCGCGACCATCGGCGGCCAGCAAGCCGACGGTGACGGGGATGTGGAAAGGCAGTTTTTTCGGCTGGCCCGGCGTGGCGGGGCAGCTTTGCGCCAGGGTCAGCTCGAACGTCCGGCTGGCCGCATCGTAGCGCGTAGACGCCGTCACGACAGGCGTACCCGCCTGGCTGTACCAGCGCTCGAATTGCGTAAAATCGCGGCCATTCGCGTCGGCCATGGCGGCGCGGAAGTCGTCGCACTGCACGGCTTGGCCATCGTGGCGCTCAAAGTACAGGTCCATGCCCTTGCGGAAACCGTCGCGGCCCACCAGGGTCTGGTACATGCGCACCACTTCGGCGCCCTTCTCGTAGATGGTGACCGTATAAAAGTTATTGATCTCGACGAAAGAGTCTGGACGCACGGGATGGGCCATCGGGCCCGCGTCTTCCGGGAACTGCGCCTGGCGCAGGGTGCGCACCTGGTCGATGCGCGTGACGGCGCGGCCCGTGTCCGTGCCGATCATGTCGGCCGAGAATTCCTGGTCGCGGAAGACCGTCAAGCCTTCCTTCAGCGACAGCTGGAACCAGTCGCGGCACGTCACGCGGTTGCCTGTCCAGTTATGGAAGTATTCGTGGCCCACCACCGCTTCGATGCCCGCGTAATCGACGTCCGTCGCCACGCGCGCATTGGCCAGCACATACTTGGTATTGAAGATGTTCAGCCCCTTGTTTTCCATGGCGCCCATGTTGAAATCGCCCACGGCGACGATCATGAAGCGGTCCAGGTCCAGTTCCAGGCCAAAACGCTCCTCGTCCCAGCGGATCGAGTTTTTCAGCGACTGCATGGCGTAGTCGGTTTTATCCAGGTTGCCGTCTTCCACCCACACTTGCAGCAGCACTTCGCGGCCCGACTTCAGGGTATAGCGCTCTTCCTGGCATACCAGGCGCGCCGCCACCAGGGCGAACAGGTAGGACGGCTTCTTGAACGGGTCTTCCCACTTGGCGTAATGGCGGCCATCGCCGAGGTCGCCCTCTTCGATCAGGTTGCCGTTCGACAACAGCACCGGATACTTGTCCTTGTCGGCGCGCAGCATGACCGTGTACTTGGCCATCACATCCGGGCGGTCAGGGAAGAAGGTGATGCGGCGGAAGCCTTCCGCCTCGCACTGCGTAAAGAAATTATGGTTCGACACGTACAGGCCGGACAGCGAGGTATTGTCCTGCGGCGCCAGCACGGTTTCGATATCGAGCGTCACCTCATCCGGGGCCTTGGGGATGGTCAGCATGCCCGCCGTCAGCTTGTACTGCGACGGCTTCAATACCTTGCCATTCAGGCGCACCAGCACCAGTTCGATGTGTTCGCCGTGTAATTCGATGCTGCGGCTGGTGCTGGCCGGGTTATGGCGCATTTGAATCCGGCTCGCCACCACTGTGCGGGCGGGATCGAGATCGAAACCAAGTTCGACGCTGTCGACCAAAAAGCTGGGCGGCGTGTAATCTTTGCGGTAAATCGTCTGAGGGCTGTCTGTGCGCATAGGGATTTGGGTGGGAGCGGAGGCAAAAGCCTATTTTACCAACACCAGCCCCCGATAGTCGCGATTCAGGTCAGGAATGTTGGATTCCCTTACACGCAGACATGCCAGGTAACATTCTGTAATAATGAATAGAAACAAATAGAACTATTCTTATAATACTAAGCGAAGAATTGCGTCTACTAATCAGGAGGTCATGCAATGAAACGATATCTCACCATCATGATGGCCGCATTGACCGTGTTGCTCACCGGATGCGCCACCACCATACGCAGCGATGTGACCGTATTCCATGAGTGGCCTGCGCAATTGCAGGACAAATCATATGCATTTGAAGCGCCGGCGGCCGAAGACGACACGCTGGAATACCGCAGCTACCAGAACCTGGTGCGCGCGGAACTGGCCAAACACGGTTTCGGCGAAGCGTCCGGCCCCGCGGCAGCCAATTTGCGCGTGGCAATGAATTTCTCCACCGTCGACTACCCTGAGCGCGTGCTGCAAGCCAGCGACCCATTCTGGTATGGCCCCGGCTACTGGCCTGGCCGCTACGGCTACCGCTACGGCGCATGGCCAGGCTATGGTCGCTTTGGCTACAACCCCTACTGGTATGGTCCGATGGACGTGGAAGAAACCGTACGCCATAAATACGAACGCGAATTGCGCGTGACGATCAATGACCGCAACGGCAAGAAACTCTACGACGTAACCGTGCAATCGACCAGCAACAAGCGCGCCACGTCGCAAGTAATGCCCGCCATGGTCGCCAGCGCCTTTGCCGACTTCCCCGGACAAAGCGGCGTTCCCCGCAAGGTGGAAGTCAAGATAGACTGAGAGCGCCAGCCAAAACCTACTGCGCGTCGCGCTTTGCGGCCGGCGATGCTCACCGGCTCGGCGCCCCCGTACTAAAGTACGGTTGCGCTTCTCGGCCACAAATCACTGCCGCTCGCTACGGTTTTGTCAGGCGCGAGAAGTCTGGAGTACTTTAAAAAACCGGCTGGTGCAGCGATGCGCCAGCCGGTTTTTTTATGTCTACGAATAATACGCCTCGGCCGCAAAGGTCAGCGCGCCGATCAGGGCCACGGCCAATAACAGCACGATCAGCAATCGGCCGAACTTCGGCGTGCCATCATTGCCGCCGCTCATGGCACGATGATGGTCGAACCGGTCGTCTTGCGCCCTTCCAGGTCCGTATGCGCCTGGGCGATATGGGCCAGGCCGTAGCGCTGGTTGATTTCGATCTGCACTTCGCCGCTGCTGACGACGCCGAACAGCGAGGTCGCCATCTCTTCCAGGTTCGCACGGTTCGAGGCATAGCTGAACAGGGCCGGACGCGTGATGAAGAGCGAACCGCGCGATGCCAGTTCGCTCAAAGTGAAGGCCGGCACGGGACCGGACGCGTTGCCGAAGCTGACCATCATGCCCAGCGGCGCCAGGCAGTCGAGCGAACCCGTGAACGTGTCCTTGCCGATGGAATCGTAGACGACGGAGACGCCCTTGCCGCCCGTGATCTCGCGCACGCGCTCGACGAAGTTTTCCGTGTTGTAATTGATGACATGGGCCGCGCCATGCGCCTTGGCCAGCGCCGCCTTTTCATCGGAACCGGCCGTGCCGATCAGATTCACGCCCAGCACTTTCGCCCACTGGCAGGCGATCAGGCCCACGCCGCCCGCGGCCGCGTGGAACAAAATGGTGTCGCCCGCCTTCAGGGCCACCGTGCGGTGGAACAGGTATTGCACCGTCAAGCCTTGCAGCATCATGGCGGCGGCCGTATCGAAACCTATACGCTCGGGCAACACCAGCAGCAGGGCCGCAGGCAGGTTGCGCTGCTGCGCATACGCGCCATTGATGCGCGCCGCATACGCCACCCGGTCGCCCACCTTCACTTCCGTGACGCCCTCGCCCACCGCCTCGACGATGCCCGCCCCCTCGACACCGAGGCCATTGGGCAGCGGCTGCGGATACAAGCCCGTGCGGAAATACACGTCGATGAAATTGAGGCCGATGGCCTCGTGCTTGACGCGCGCCTCGCCGGGACCCGGCGGCGGCAGTTCCACATCCACATATTCCATCACGTCCGGGCCGCCCACGCGCTGTACGCGGATGGCTTTGGTGGTAATCGTTGCGCTCACAATATGCTCCTTGAAGAAGAATCGGGAAAACGTCAGGCGGCAGCGCTGGCCCGCGCCTGCAATTGCGACAGCACCAGGTGCGCCGACGACAGATTGGTCGCGCACGCCACGTTGTGCACGTCGCAGGCGCGCACCAGGGCATTGATGTCCGGCTCGTGCGGCTGCGGCGTCATCGGGTCGCGCAGGAAGATCACGCAATCGATCAAGCCTTCCACCAGCAGCGAGCCGATCTGCAAGTCGCCGCCGAACGGGCCGGAATGCTTGCGCTCGACCGCCAGGCCCAGCTCATTGATCAGGCGGCCGCCCGTGGTGCCCGTGGCCGACAGTTCGCAACCCTTCAAAAAGTCCAGGTATTCGCCCGCCAGGGTAATCATGTCATCTTTTTTCTTGTCGTGGGCAATCAGGGCGATGCGTGTTTTCATGGTGGGGACATTTTCAGTGGGTGGATGAATTATTTCTTTTTCGACAGCAAGTAAATGCCGGCCAATACCAGGCTGGTGCCAGCCAGTTGCCAGTTGGTGATCGGTTCATCGAGGATCATGGCGCCCAGGAACAGGGTCGACACGGGGCCGATCATGCCGGCCTGCGAAGCGACGGGCGCGCCGATGCGCTCGACGGCGATCATCGTCATGAAGACGGGCATCACCGTGCAAAAGATGCCATTGAGCAAGGACAAGCCATACACGGGCATGGGCTGGATCAGCAACTCGACGGGGCGCAGGATGAAGAATTGGGCGATGCAGGCAAAGCTGGCCACGCACATGGCATAGCTGACGAGGCGCATCGAGCCGATGCGTTTCACCAGCTCTCCCGAACCGAGCAGGTACACGGCATAGGCACAGGCCGAGCCCAGCACCAGGGTCGAGCCCAGCGCCACGTTGCTGGCGCCGCCCTGCAAGTCGTGCACGAACACCAGCACGATGCCGCAGTAGGAGGTGAACAGGGCCAGCCACTGCAGGCGGCTGATGCGCTGCTTGAAGTACACGGTGGTAATCAGGAGCACGAAAGTAGGCGTAAGGAACAGGATCAGGCGCTCCAGGCCCACGGAAATGTATTGCAAGCCAAGAAAGTCCAGATAGCTGGACAGGTAGTAGCCGACGAGGCCCAGCCCGACGAGGCGCCAACGGTCGCTGTTTGACAGCGGCGGCTCCGTGCGCATCTTCCAGCAAGCGATGACGGCGAACACGGGCAGCGAAAAGATCATCCTGAAGGCGATCAGGGTGACGGCATCGATCTGGTAGCGGTACAGCAGCTTGGCGACGATGGCCTTGGTGGAAAACAGTACCGCCCCGCCTACGGCGATGGCCAGGCCACCGAGGTAGACGGAACGGGGAATCGGGAGAGGAGATGCTTGCGGGGAACTGGAGCTCATGCCCAGATTGTAAGGCAAAAGCCGGGGCCAGACCCGGCAGGACTCGGCGTCCCCGTCTGGCCCCGAATAAAACCGGCGGCGGATTAAGAGACCACCACCGCCGCCGCACCCGCCGCCACCGTCGCCGTCGTCACGCGCGCAATCACGTTCGACGGCGCCGCCGTGCCGACCAGTTTATTCACCTGCTTGAACTGCGCCACCAGCTTGCCGGGCGTCAAAGTGACCACCGTGTAGCCCTGCGCATCCGTGTTCAAATGCTTGATCCACGGGTTGTTGCCCAGGCCGGACAATTGCTGCGCCAGGCCCAGCAGGGTCACGCTGAAGTCAGTGCTTGCTTTCAAGCCAGCCTGCACGGCGGCGACCGTGCCGTCCAGCTGGGCTTCCGGCACACCCTTGGCAGCCAGGGCGCCGCGCAGCTGCACGCGCAACTGTTCCAGCAGGCTGTCGACGGTAGGCGCCGCCTTGCCCATGGTGTAGTCGAGCAGGTTGATGTCGAGATTGACCGTGCCCAGGCCCGTGACGGGAATGGCCAGCGGATAGCTGACGAGGGTGCCGATATCGCCCATGCTGCCGGCGGCCGACTTCAGGTAGCTGAAGAAGGAATCGGAGCTGACGCCGGCCGACACCAGGTCCACCATCACGGGCGTGCCGCCGCCGGCCGCGTCGAAATCGTCGCTGACCGTACCCGCAAAAAACGAGTGGATATCGCCCGTGATGGCCACCACGTTGCCGATGGCATTGGTTTTCAGGTGTGCCATCAGGTTCTTGCGCTCGCTGTTGTAGCCATCCCACTGGTCACAATTGAGCAGGAAGCGCGTGAAGAATGGCGTCAGCGCGGCTTGCTGGCCGGAAGCGGCGACAAAGCTCGATGCGGCGCCCTTGGCCTGCACGTCGGGCTTGATCCAGCCGACGGCGATCACTTGCGCGGCCGCCGCCGGCGAAGCGCTGTTGTAGGCAGCCACCGTGATGCCGGCCTGGGCCGCGCTCAAACCGGCGCCCACGGCAGCGGCGCCCTGCGCGCCGGCATTGGCTGCCGCGCCGGCAATCGCCATGGCGGCGGCCTGCGCCACGCTTGACGATGCACCCGCCGTCGAGGCCGCCACGATGGCGCAGGCCAGCGGCACGCTGCCGCCCACCAATGGCAGGGTGCTGGCGATGGCTTTGCCCACGTTGGCCATGGCGCTCAGCGCCAGCAGGGTGGCGATCGCATCCGTGCCATTCAAGCCCATGCGCAGCAACGACACTTCATTGCCCCACAGCTTCCAGGTGGACGTGGCAGCCTTCATCTTGCCCTTCCACCAGTCGCGCTGCGTGTTGCCCAGCATGCCCACTGCCGCCAGCGGATCGGCGCCGGCCTTGGTGGCGGCCGCCATTTTCTGCCCTTCCACACTGTCGAACAGCGCTTGCGGCACCAGGTAGCGGCTGCCGATACTGCCCAGCGGCTTGCCCGTGGCGGGATTGATGGTCGACTCGGCGATCGCATGGTCGGCGCGGTACAGGCGCTCGTCCGTCATCACCAGCTGCATCAATTTGCCGAACTGGAAATCGCGGTAAATCTGGATATTCTGGAAGGTCGTCGCGGCCGCGTCGAACGTGACGTCGGCCGGCATGTATTCGAACCACGCCTGGTTGGCGCTGCGGCGGCGGGCCGGCTGGTGCAAATCGCTGCCGTCGGCCGCCACGATGCCTTCATAGGTGGACGCATCCTGCCAGGCGTCGTCCGTGAATTCATGGTCATCCCAGATGGCGATGAAGGCAAAGCGCTCGTGCACGGCCTGCAGGCGCGTATCGGTGCGGTATTTCTTGTACAGGTAGCGGTAGTCGGCCACGGTGGTCGCGTATTTGGCGCCGGACGTGCCGCTTTTATACGTGCCGTCAGGCAATTTCAGCTGGTCGTGGCGGCTTTCCACGGCGCCGCTCTGGAAGGCTTCGCCCACCGTTTCATAGATGTAATCGCCCAGGTGGACGATAAAATCGAGCGATTCGTTGGCGGCGATGTGCGACAGCGCCCCCCAGTGATTGATGCTCCAGTCCTGGCATGTCAGGTAGGCGAATTGCAGCTGAGCAACGTCGCTGGTCGCGGCAGGCGCCGTCTTGAAGCGGCCCACGTTCGAGCGCACGTCGCCGGCGATGAATTGGTAAAAATACACCTGGCCCGGCTGCAAGCCCGTCACCTTGTGGCGCAGGGTATTGTCGAAATCGGCTTTCAATGGCAACTTGGCATCGACGATGGGCGTACCGACCAGGGCCGTGTTGCCGCCCAGGGCGGCCGTATTATCGCTGGCGCTGACGATCAGGCGCACGGCGACGTCGGACTTGCCGGCCACGGCGGGCGCGACGGCGTCGAAACTGGCGGGCACGACGCGCGTCCACAGCATGGCGCTATCGGCACGCGGGTCGCCCGAAGCCACGCTTTGCGGGAATTTCCAGTCGCTGCCCGAGGCCAGCGGCACGCCAGGATCGCTGTAATCGGTGCTGCCGCAGGCGGCGAGGCCGACAGTGGCCACGGAGACGGTAATAAAGCCGCCCAATTTCAGAAATTGCCGCCTGTCCATTTGACTTGCCATGATGTCGCGCCCTCGATATGGTGAAAGCGCGTCACTTTAGCAACAGATTGTGTCATCCTGATGACGGGGCCGCGCCGCTTCGCAGGGGGCCGATATGCTAAAATGTCGGCCACAATTGAACACCCGTCTAAGGAAGATTCGACATGGCAGGACATAGCAAATGGGCCAATATCAAGCATAAAAAGGCTGCCACCGATGCCAAGCGCGGCAAAATCTGGACGCGCCTGATCAAGGAAATCACGGTCGCGGCCCGCATGGGCGGCGCCGACGCCATCACCAATCCGCGCCTGCGCCTGGCAGTCGACAAGGCGGCCGATGCGAACATGCCAAAAGACAACGTCCAGCGCGCGATCAACCGCGGCAGCGGCGGCGTCGATGGCGCCAACTACGAAGAAGTGCGCTACGAAGGCTACGGCGTGGGCGGCGCAGCCGTCATCGTCGAATGCATGACCGACAACAAGGTACGCACGGTGGCTGAAGTACGCAACGCCTTCAACAAGAACGGCGGCAACATGGGCAACGAAGGCTCGGTCGCCTTCATGTTCCAGCACTGCGGCCAGTTGCTGTTCGCGCCGGGCACCGATGAAGACAAGCTGATGGAAGCGGCCCTGGAAGCGGGCGCCGACGACGTCATCGCCGATGAAGAGGGCGGCTTCGAAGTGGTCACTCCCGTGCATGATTTCGCCGCCGTCAAGGAGGCGCTGGAAGCGGCCGGCTTCAAGGCCGAAGTGGCCGAAGTCATCATGAAACCGGCGACGGAAACCGTCTACACGGGCGACGACGCCATCAAGATGCAAAAGCTGATCGATGCGCTGGAGTTGCTGGACGACGTGCAGGAAGTGTTTACGAATGCCCTGATCGAAAACTAAGCAAAAAATAAGCTATACACCTCAAGGGCGGCAGCACCGCCCTGCAACCCACACTGAACGAACGGTTCCTATGAAAATTCTGGTAGTCGGCTCTGGCGGCCGCGAACACGCCCTGGCCTGGAAACTGGCCCAGTCCGAACGCATACAGATGGTGTATGTCGCGCCGGGCAACGGCGGCACCGCGCGCGATGCGCGCCTGGTCAATCTCGACATCAGCGACCCGCAATTGCTGGCCGACTTCGTTCAACAGGAACACATCGGCCTGACCGTCGTCGGCCCGGAAGTGCCGCTGGCGGCCGGCATCGTCAACCTGTTCCGCTCGCGCGGCCTGAAAATCTTCGGTCCGACAAAAGAAGCGGCACAGCTGGAATCGTCGAAGGACTTCGCCAAGGCCTTCATGCAGCGCCACGGCATCCCGACGGCCGCTTACCAGACCTTCTCCGACGTCGCTCCCGCACATGCCTATGTCGACGCCATGGGCGCGCCCATCGTCATCAAGGCCGACGGCCTGGCCGCCGGCAAGGGTGTCGTCGTTGCCATGACCCTGGAAGAAGCGCACCAGGCGGTCGACATGATGCTGTCCGATAACCAGTTCGGCGACGCCGGCGCGCGCATCGTCATCGAGGAATTCCTCGCCGGCGAAGAAGCGAGCTTCATCGTCATGTGCGATGGCAAGAACATCCTGCCGCTGGCCACCAGCCAGGACCACAAACGCCTGAAAGACCACGACCAGGGCCCGAACACGGGCGGCATGGGCGCGTATTCGCCGGCACCTATCGTCACCCCGGCCATGCATGCGCGCGTCATGCGCGAAATCATCGTGCCAACCATCCAGGGCATGGCCAAGGACGGCATCACGTTCACGGGCTTCCTGTATGCGGGCCTGATGATCGACGACAAGGGCACGCCAAAGACCTTGGAATTCAACTGCCGCATGGGCGACCCGGAAACGCAGCCCATCATGGCGCGCCTGAAGACCGACCTGGTGACCGTCATGGAGCACGCGGTCAACGGCACGCTCGACGCCGTGGAACTGGAATGGGACCGCCGCACGGCCGTCGGCGTCGTGATGGCCGCCGCCGGCTACCCGGACGATCCCGTCAAGGGCACGTCCATCGGCGACATCCCGGCCGAAACGCATGATTCCGTCACCTTCCATGCCGGCACCCGCATCGAGGGCGAACGCCTGGTGACCAACGGCGGCCGCGTGCTGTGCGTGGTGGGCCTGGGCGACAGCATCAAGATGGCGCAGAAACAGGCGTATGAAACCGTGGAAAAAATCCATTTCGACGGCGCGCAGTACCGCCGCGACATCGGTTGGCGCGGCCTGAAGCACTAAGCCCGCCCCAGACGGCAAACGGCAGGGCCGGCGCGGAATGCATCCGCCCCGGCCCTGTTTTGATTGGCGCGCCAGGAAAGCGGACCTTGCGCTAAGATTTTGCCTTTCAGACAAAGTTGCAACCCATGACCAGCCACGTCCATCCCGCCCTCGCTCAGGTACGCCAACTCCTCCTGATCACGGACAATGAACTCGACGACGCCATCGCCGAACTGGAAATCCTCGCCCTGAACGAGGAAGACGACGTCGACATGCCACGACTGGCCGCCGGCGCCGGTCCCGCCGAGGCCCTGGCATGGCTGCTGCGCACTGACCTGCTGCCACAGGACGACTTCCTGCGACGCGTACAGGATCTGCCGCGCCGGCATGGCGGCGAAGCCCTGCTCGAGCGCCAGCAACTGGTCGCCGACGCGCTAAAGCTGGTCAACGGCCAGGCCATCGACACCCTGTACGACGAAGACCTGATCAACCAGTGGCAGCGCGACGCCGCCCACGCCAGCTTGCCGGAGAACCGCCTGCTCGCCTCGCCGATTGACGCACTGCGCGAGATGCTCCGGCAAGGCACCTTGACGGCGCAGCAATTCGAGCTATTGCGCACGCGCCAGCACGGCTCGGAGCTGGGCCGCATCATCGTCGATGGCGCCGCGCGCCAGGCCCGCCGGGAACGCCCCGCCTATGCGCGCCCGGGAACGTGGGTGATGGCCGCGCTGCTGGTGCTGGTACTGGCCTTTGCCGGCCGCGCCATCCTCCCCGGGCAGGCGCCCTCTCCCGCCGCCGTCGCCGGGCAGGGCGTCGAGCGGCCCGACTTGCAGCAGCGCGCCGCGCACGCCGTGGAAAGCGCGCGCCTGCCCGGCGCCGGCGCGGACCTGTCCATCACGGTAGTGCAGGACGATGCCACGCCACCGGCACGCTGATCCACAACACAAACGCACTGCGCAAGCGCCGCCCTATCACAAAAACGCGTAACAGGGTACAATCCGTCCTTACTTTTTTATTTCGGCCTCGTCGGCCCACGCGATGTCGTCAACTCCCTCTCCTTCGGCCGTCAAGGCCTATTTGCTCGATTTGCAAAGCCGTATCGTGCAGGCGCTCGAAGCGCAGGACGGCAAGCCCTTCCTGACCGACGCCTGGCAGCGCCCCGAGGGCGGCGGCGGCATTTCGCGGCTGATCGAGGAAGGCAATGTGTTCGAGCGTGGCGGCGTGAATTTTTCGCACGTCACCGGCGCCGCATTGCCGCCATCGGCAGCGGCCGCGCGCCCTGAACTCGGTGGCAAGGCGTGGGAGGCGATGGGCGTGTCGCTGGTGCTACATCCGCATAATCCGTATGCGCCCACGGTGCACATGAATGTGCGTTTCTTCACCACCGTGAATGCCGATGGCGAACCCGTATGGTGGTTCGGCGGCGGCATGGACCTGACGCCGTATTATGGCGACGCGGGCGACGTGAAGCACTTTCACCAGGTGTGCCATGATGCGCTGGCGCCGTTTGGCGAGGAACTGCATCCGAACTTCAAGCAGTGGTGCGACGATTATTTCTACCTGAAGCACAGGCGCGAAGCGCGCGGCGCGGGCGGTATTTTCTTCGACGATTTCAATGCCCTGGGCTTTGACGACAGCTTTGCGATGATGCGCAGCGCCGGCGACGCCTTCATTGACGCCTATGTGCCTATCCTGGCGCGCCGCAAGGACACGCCATACGGCGAACGCGAACGCGATTTCCAGTGCTACCGGCGCGGACGCTATGTCGAGTTCAACCTGGTGTTCGACCGCGGCACCCTGTTCGGCTTGCAGTCGGGCGGACGCACCGAAGCGATCCTGATGTCGATGCCGCCCGTGGTCAAGTGGCGCTACGACTGGCACCCGGAAGCGGGCAGTCCCGAAGCGGCGTTGTATACTGACTTCCTCGTGCATCGCGACTGGCTGCAGGCGTGAACCCAGGTAGCAGGGCATGCGTGGCGCTGCTCGGTGGCAGCTACGATCCGGTGCATATGGGGCATGTCGCGCTGGGCACGCATTTTTCCAGCCTGCTGCACGCCGATGAACTGCGCGTGATTCCGGCAGGCGCGCCCTGGCAAAAAAGCAAGCTGGGCGCCACCGGCCAGCAGCGCGCCGAGATGGCCGGCCTGGCGTTTGCCGGCCTGCCCCTGCCGGTCGTGATCGACCGCCAGGAAATCGCGCGCAGCGAACATGGCCAGGCCAGCTACACCATCGATACCTTGCGCCAGGTACGCGCCGAGCTGGGTCCGCGCGCTTCCATCGTTTTCCTGATGGGCGCCGACCAGCTGCAGCGGCTCGCGACATGGCGCGAATGGCAGCAATTATTTGAATACGCGCATATCTGCGTCGCGGCCCGCCCAGGCTTCGCGCTGAATGACACCGCAGTGCCGCAAGTGGTCGCCGAAGAATTTTCGCGCCGCCTGGGGTCACTGGAAAGCATCCGCAACACGCCGCACGGTCTGACTTATCTGGCACAGGACTTCGCGGTGGATATCTCCGCCACCGAAATACGTGCGGCATTACAACGGGGGAATCGGGCAAACCCGCTTGTTTCCCCGCTAGTGCTAGACTATATTGAACAACATAATTTATACAAAAGCTAAATGGACATCAAAAAACTGCAAACCCTCGTCGTTGACGCCCTTGAAGACGTCAAAGGCCAAGACATCGCCGTCTTCGAAACGAGTCACCTGACCAGCCTGTTCGACCGCATCGCGATCGTTTCCGGTACCTCGAACCGTCAAACCAAGGCGCTGGCCGCCTCGGTGCGCAACAAGGTCAAGGACGCCGGCGGCGACATCATCGGCATGGAAGGCGAGGACACCGGTGAATGGGTGCTGGTCGATCTGGGCGACATGATCGTCCACATCATGCAAGCGCCTATCCGCGCCTACTACCGCCTGGAAGAAATCTGGGGCGACACCCCGGTCAAGCTGGGTGCCGCCAAGCGCGCGCCGAAAAAAGCGGCCGGCGACGAGCCGAAGAAGGTCAGCGGCCACCTGGCAGCAAGCAAGGCCAATGTGGAAGCGACGCCCGTGATCGAGAAAAAGGCGCCTGCCAAGAAAGCCGCGGCAGCCACCACCGCCGCCAAGAAAGCCCCGGCGAAAAAAGCCACCGCTTCCAAAGCCGTCGGCAAGACCGTGAAAGTCGCGCCAACCAAGACCGAAGCAGCCGCAGTGAAAGCCCTGAAAGCGCTGCCGGAGAAAAAAGTACGCGCCCCACGCGCGGCCAAGCCGGCAGCCGATGCTGCACCGGCAAAAACCGTGATCAAGCGTATCAAAAAAGTCGAAGCGTAAGCCTCGATGCAGCTCATCATCGCTGCGGTCGGCCATAAAATGCCGGCCTGGATAGAGACGGGCTTCGCGGAATACGCGAAGCGCATGCCGCCGGAATTGCGCATCGTGCTGAAGGAAATCAAGCCGGTGGAGCGTTCCGGCAGCAAGACCGCCGCCACGGCGATGGCGCTGGAACGCGAACGCATCGAAGCCGTCCTGCCCAAGGGCGTGCGCATCATCGCCCTCGACGAACGCGGCAAGGACCTGACCAGCGTCGGCCTGTCGCAGCAGTTGATGGCGTGGCAACAGGATGGCCGCGACACGGCCTTCCTGATCGGTGGCGCCGACGGCCTCGATCCGCAACTCAAGGCACGTGCCGAAGGCATGCTGCGCATTTCCAGCATGACCCTGCCGCACGGCGTAGTGCGCGTGATCCTCGCCGAGCAGCTGTACCGCGCCTGGTCGATCACGCAAAACCACCCCTACCACCGCGTCTGAATTCCCCATGAAACCGGCCGATAACAAGATCTATCTCGCCTCCAAAAGCCCGCGCCGGCGCGAATTGCTGCGCCAGATCGGCGTCGATTTCGAATTGCTGCTGCTGCGCAGCGACGGCCCGCGCGGCGCCGACGTCACCGAGGAAGTCCTCCCCGGCGAGTCGGCGCTCGACTATGTGGCCCGCGTGGCGAATGAAAAAGCCGCCTTCGCCTGGGACCTGGTGCGCCGCCGCCACCTGACCCCGCGCCCCGTGCTGGCAGCCGACACCACCGTCACCATCGATGGGGTCATCCTCGGCAAGCCGGCCGACCGGGCCGAGGCCGTGGCCATGCTGCAGCAGCTGTCGGGCCGCACGCACGAGGTGTTCACCTCGATCGCCGTGCATTACAAGGATTTCGCCGAGCAGCGCACGCAGATTTCGCAAGTGCGCTTCGGCGTGCTGTCGCCCGCCTCGATCGCCGCGTATTGCGCCACGCCGGAACCGTACGACAAGGCCGGCGGCTACGGCATCCAGGGCAGCGCCGCGCTGTTCGTCGAGCACATCGAAGGCAGCCATTCCGGCATCATGGGCCTGCCCCTGTACGAAACTGCACAGTTGCTACGACTGGCAGGTTTGCCCCTGCCCTGATCGGGTATGATGTCATTCGTTGCCTCCACTCCCGCGCCTCCATGAACGAAGACATCCTGATCAATATCACGCCGCAAGAAACGCGCGTCGCCCTCATCCTGCAGGGCGCCGTGCAGGAATTGCACATCGAGCGCACGCTCACGCGCGGCCTGGCCGGCAATGTGTATTCCGGCAAAGTGGTGCGCGTATTGCCGGGCATGCAGTCGGCCTTCATCGACATCGGCCTGGAACGGGCCGCCTTCCTGCACGTGGCCGACATCTGGGAAGCGCGCGGCCACGACGGCCAGAACGCCACGCCGGCGCCCATCGAAAAAATCCTGTTTGACGGCCAGGTGCTGACGGTACAGGTGATCAAGGACCCGATCGGCACCAAGGGCGCGCGCCTGTCGACGCAGATTTCCATCGCCGGGCGCATGCTGGTGTACCTGCCGCAGGATAAACATATCGGCATTTCTCAGAAAATCGAGAAGGAAGCGGAGCGCGAGCAGCTGCGCGTGCGCCTGCAAAGCCTGCTGCCCACCGATGAAAAGGGCGGCTACATCGTGCGCACCATGGCTGAAGACGCGTCCGACGCGGACTTGAAGGCGGACGTCGACTACCTGAGAAAAACCTGGAGCACGATCACGCACGGTGCGCGCACACGTCCCGCCACCAGCCTGCTGCACCAAGACTTGAGCCTGGCGCAGCGCGTGCTGCGCGACTTCGTCGGCGATGAAACGGCCACCATCCAGGTCGACTCGCGCGAAAATTATGTGAAACTGCGGGAATTCGCGGAAATCTACACGCCCAGCGAACTGACGCGCCTGCAGCACTACACGGGCGAGCGTCCATTGTTCGACCTGTACGGCGTGGAAGAAGAGATCTTGCGCGCGCTGGGCCGCCGGGTCGACCTGAAATCGGGCGGCTACCTGATCGTCGACCAGACGGAAGCGATGACCACCATCGACGTCAACACGGGCGGCTTCGTCGGCGGACGCAATTTTGCCGACACGATTTTCAAGACCAACCTGGAAGCGGCGCACGCCATCGCGCGCCAGCTGCGCCTGCGCAACCTGGGCGGCATCATCATCCTCGACTTCATCGACATGGACAACGCCGAGCACCGCAACGCCGTGCTGGCCGAACTGAAACGCACCCTGTCGCGCGACCGCACCAAGGTCTCGGTGAGCAATTTCTCGCCGCTGGGCCTGGTGGAAATGACGCGCAAGCGCACGCGCGAATCGCTGGCCCATATCCTGTGCGAACCGTGCCCCGCCTGCGCCGGCAAGGGACAAGTGAAAACCTCGCGCACCATCTGCTATGAAATCCTGCGCGAATTGCTGCGCGAAGCAAAGCAGTTCAACCCGCGCGAATTCCGCATCCTCGCCTCGCAGGAAGTCGTGGATTTATTCCTCGAAGAAGAATCACAGCACCTGGCCATGCTGGGCGATTTCATCGGCAAGAAGATTTCGCTGCAGGTGGAGAATGCCTACCACCAGGAGCAGTACGACGTGATTTTGATGTAGTCATGCCGGGCACCACCGCCTTCTGGCGCGACCCGTCTCTCCCTCACGTGGAGAGCCGGCGCGCCTGCCACAGCCGGGCTTGCTACAAGCCCCACAGCCATCCCACGTTTTCCATCGGCGCCGTCGACTCTGGCGGCAGCATCTTTACGGGCAGCAAAGACGGCAAGGTCGCACTCGGCAATGGCAGCCTTGTGCTGGTGCCCGCCGGCTGCGTACACGCCTGCAATCCCCTGCCTGACACCCTGTGGAGCTACCAGATGCTGCATCTCGATGCGCAGTGGCTGCAAGCACACGCGCCGGCGCTCGATGGCGATACGGCGGCGGTGTTGCAGTGCCCGCTGCTGTACGCGCAGTTTTGCGCCATGAATGCGCTGCTGTTTTCAACGGTCAGCGCGGTGGAGAAAAATGCGGCGCTGCTGGCGTTTCTGGTCGCCTGCAGCAGCGTCTGTGCGGATCTGCTGCCTTCGGAACGCAAGCCAGTGCCGCAGCAGCTGGCGCCCGTGCTCGCAACGCTGCAGGCGCTGCCCTCGGCCAGCCTGCGGCAACTGGCGGAGGCGGCAGGCCTGAGCCCGTATCAATTGATCCGCGCCTTTCGCGCCGCCACGGGCCTGACGCCGCATGCCTACCAGCTGAATATGCACGTCAACCGCGCGCGCAACCGCTTGCAGGCCGGGACGGCGTTGGCGCAACTGGCGCATGAACTGGGCTTTGCCGACCAGAGCCACCTGCAGCGCGTGTTCAAGGCGCATGCGGGCATCACGCCGGGGCGCTATCGCGGCCAGCGCAGCTAGAACGCCTGCAATTTTCTTCAATACAGGCTGTCGCCAGCCCCGGCATACTCGCGCATCGCCATTGCCGGAGCCAAACTCCATGCAGGATTTTCTCTTCATCGCCGCCGCCCACTTTCTTTCCCTGCTGTCGCCCGGTCCCGATTTTTTCCTGATCGCGCGCACCTCGCTGGCCCACGGCTGGCGCGGCGCCGCCGGCACGTGCATGGGCATTACCGTGGCCAATGCGGTGTTTATCGTGGCGGCGTTTGCGGGACTATCGGTGCTGCGGGCGGGCAGTACGGCATTCATGCTGGTGCGGCTGGCGGGATGCGCCTATCTGCTGTACCTGGGCTGGCTGTTCCTGCGCCATGCGGGCAAGAGCAGTCTGGAGGCAAAGCCCGCCACCGGCAAGGCACGCTGGCGCGGCGGTGTCGCGATGGGGTTTGTCTCCGCCATCCTGAACCCGAAGAATGCGCTGTTCTATGTCAGCCTGGCCACCGTACTGGCCGCCAGGCAGACGAGTCCCGTTGCGATGGTGGCGTATGGCGCGTGGATGGTCTTTGCCGTGCTGGCGTGGGATATGGCGGTGGCGCTGGCCATCGGCAGCGCCGCCCTGCGGCAGCGCTTTGCGCGCGCGCTGCCGTCGCTGGAACGGCTGTCGGGCGTGGTGCTGATCGTGCTGGCGCTGGTGCTGCTGGCGGATCAGGCTGGCAGCGGGTCCAGATAAAACACGGCATACACTTTCAAGGGCGTGGTTTCCGTCGCCTTTTCCGAGCGCACGACGGAGCAGTCGTCGGCGGCCAGGCTGCGCCAGTTCTGGATGCCCGCCTTGGCGAACATGGCGTGCGCGGGGGCATTCGCGGCCAGGTCCAGCACCAGGCAGGCGTTGCGCGGGCCGGCGCCGTAGTTGACGGCGCGAATTTCAATGCCGAAGGTCGTCATCCACGGCTCCCACAAGCCTTTTTCCTTGCCGGCGGCCATGCGCTCCAGCATCTCGCCAAAGCTCAAGCCTTTCTTGACGGTGCTGCGCAGGGCTTCCAGCGACGGCGCCAGGCGGGGGTCGGGCTGCTTGTTGCCGGCGCGAATCTCGGCGATCGCCTTCAATTCCTTGATGATGGCCGCATCGCGCTCCGTGTAGTCGCGCATGCGCGCGTAAAACTCGGCATCGAGGAAGGGATTGACGGTCAGCTTGGCGACGCCCTCTTCGCGGCGTTTCGGGGAAGGCGTGTTGGTTTTGGTCATGGCGATAGAGGGGCAAAATACGTTGAGGGGCGCCAGTGTACCACCTTGCAGCGGCGCGGCCCCAGGCGCGGCCTCAGCCCCGGGGAGCGGCCGTCGATTCACGCACCACCAGCTCGGGTTTCAGGCGCACGTCGAGTACGGCGGAATCGGGCGAATCGATGGTTTGCAGGATCAGCCGGGCCGCTTCCGTGCCGATGCCGTGGTGGCGGATACGGATGGTAGTCAGGGGTGGACGGATCATGTCCATGTAGGGCATGTCGTTGTGGCCCACGACAGAAATATCTTCGGGGCAGCTCAAGCCCAGTTCGCGGATGGCGTCGTAGCAGCCGAGGGCCACCAGGTCGCTGCCCGTCACCACGGCCGTCGTCCGCGGCGACTGGCGCAGCAGTTCCAGCAGGGCGGCCTTGCCGCATTCGCGCGAATAGCCGCTGCTTTCAAACACGAAGGCTTGCGAGGGATCGAGTTCGCTGGCCTGGATGGCGGCCAGGAAACCGAGGCGGCGCACGTGGCCGGTGGACAGGTTTTCCGGGCCGGCAATGTGCGCGATATGCCGGTGGCCCAGCGCCAGCAAGTGTTCCACGGCCAGGCGCATGCCGACCACGTCGTCGCTGACGACGCAGGAAGCGACGCCCGTCTCGTCGCTGCGGTTGACGGTCACCACCGGCACATTCTGGTCGATGCACATCTTGATGACGGGATCGTCGCGCCGCGCCGTGGCCAGGATCAAGCCATCGACCTGCTGCCCCAGCAGGCGGTTGATGACGAACAGCTGCTCTTCCTCGTCGGCACCGACATTGGCGACGATGGCCAGGTAGCCATGCTTGCGCAAGCCTTCCTCGATGCCCAGCAGGATAGGCGGAAAAACCGCGTTGGTAATGTCGGGCAAGACCACGCCGATGATGCGCGACTTGCGCGTGACGAGGGTGGAGGCAGCGCGGTTCGGCCGGTAACCGAGCCGGCCTGCTTCGGCCAGCACGCGCGCGGCCACCTCGGCGCTGACCATTTGCCGCGTTGCCGGGTTCATCACGCGTGAAACGGTGGAAAAGTGCACGCCACTGGCCCGCGCGACGTCGCTTAAGGTGGGGTTCTTGTTTGTCATGGGCTTCCCGGATCGCAATACCGTGATTTTATCGTAAAAATTCCCCATCCCGTCAAAAACCGAGCAAACGCTTGCATTGAGATAAAGCCGTTTCCCAAAGCGGTTTTGACACTCTTAAGTACAATCCAGCCTTGACAGCGTGCAAACGCTTGCATAACATGACTCGGATTGACCACTCGGGCCCTGTATGCCCTTCCCAGAATTCCTATGTCTACTTCGCACAGCAAGCACGCCGAACAGAACGGCGAAACCTTCAACCTGAAAGAAGCCGCCCTCGCCTATCACGCGGAACCTCGCGCAGGCAAGATTTCCGTCACGCCAACCAAACCGCTGGGCGACGCCCGCGCGCTGACCCTGGCGTACTCGCCGGGCGTGGCCTTCGCCTGCGAAGCGATCGTGGAAGATCCGCGCACGGCCGGCACCTACACGTCGCGCAGCAACCTGGTGGCCGTGATCACCAACGGCACGGCCGTGCTGGGCCTGGGCGATATCGGTCCGCTGGCCAGCAAACCGGTGATGGAAGGCAAGGCTTGCCTGTTCAAGCAATTTGCCGACGTCGACGTGTTCGACATCGAACTGGCCGAGAACGATCCCGACCTGTTCATCGACACCGTGGTGCGCATGGAGCCGACCTTCGGCGGCATCAACCTGGAAGACATCAAGGCGCCGGACTGCTTCTACATCGAACAGCAATTGCGCAAGCGCATGAACATTCCCGTCTTCCACGACGACCAGCATGGCACGGCCATCATCGTCGCGGCCGGCATCCTGAACGGCCTGGAACTGGTGGGCAAGGATATCGGCAACGTGAAATTGGCCGTCTCGGGCGCCGGCGCGGCCTCGATCGCCTGCCTGGACTTGCTCGTCTCGCTGGGCCTGAATAAATCGCTGCTGAAAGTGTGCGACAGCCAGGGCGTGATCTACCCGGGCCGTGATGCCAACATGGAAGAGAACAAGGCGCGCTACGCGAACGACACCAGCGACCGCGACCTGGCCGACGCCATGGTTGGCGCCGACATTTTCATCGGCGTCTCGAAGGGCGGCGTGGTGAGCGCGCAGATGGTCGAATCGATGGCCGCCAAGCCTTTGATCTTCGCCCTGGCCAATCCGCATCCGGAAATCGCCCCGGAAAAAGTGCATGCCGTGCGCGACGACGCCATCGTCGCCACGGGCCGCTCGGACTACCCGAACCAGATCAACAACGTGCTGTGCTTCCCGTACATCTTCCGTGGCGCACTCGACGTGGGCGCCACCACCATCAACGAAGAGATGAAGCTGGCCTGTGTGCGCGCCATCGCCGCGCTGGCCAAGGAACCGTTGCCGGGTCACGAGAGCAGCGCGCTGACGCCGCTGCAACTGATTCCATCGCCGTTCGACGAACGCCTGCGCAGCTGGGTCGCGCCTGCCGTGTCGCAAGCGGCCATCGCCACCGGCGTGGCCACCCGCGTGCCAGCCACCGCCTGAGACGCATGACCGACCTTGCGGCCTTAGCAAAATAACAGCAAGTTACCATTGCTTACAAAAAAACCATGTCTAAAAACCATGGTTTTTTTCATTTCCCCCTTGAGATCGCCTATACAGTTATCGAAGAGTAAATCTCCCAGGGACGTTTTTGCTGCCACCTTCGATTACAATGACGCCTACTTTATGTTGCTACAGTTGCCATAATGGCGACGATGTGCGTTAACAAGGATATTCATGCTCGGCCTGACCTCTGTTTGTGTTTTTCTCTTTTCGGCATTGGCGTTGGCTGTCAACAGCGGATATTCCTTTGGCGCGCTGGTCCTGCTGCTGGCCAGCAGCTGGCTGCTATGGAAGCGCCCCCGCCTGCATCTGCAGCGCCGGGACTATCTGCTGATGGGCGTGATGCTGGCCTACTTCCTTATTTTCACCGCCAATATGCTGTACCACGCCGATCCGGCGCGAGAACTCGACATGCCCTTGCGGGTGCTGCTGGCCTTGCCCGTGCTGCTGCTGCTGATTGCTTATCCGCCGCGGGCGGCGGCATGGTGGAGCGGCCTGGCAATTGGCGCCATCGCGGGGGCAGCCTTGGCGGCTACGCAATATATTCCTAGCAGCCCCTTCCGGCCACAAGCCGCCACCAGTAACGCTATTCACTATGGCAATGTCAGCATGCTGTTTGGCATGTTGACGTTATGTGGGATCGAGTGGGCCATCAAACAGCGCCATCGAATCGCCTGGAGCGTGCTATTGCTGGCAGGCGGCTTAATCGGAATTTTCGGCTCCATCATCAGCGGTAGCCGCGGTGGCTGGCTGGCGCTGCCCGTCTGCGGATGCATATTTGTCGTCCACTACGCGAGAACACGCGGCAAGCACTATATGACTGGCCTGCTGGCGGCGCTGCTGGCCGTGGCGGTACTATCCTACATAGTGCCCAATTCCCCCGTGCTTGAACGCGCGACGGATGCCGTGGAAGATTTGAAAAAATTTGAAGACAGCGACAACGTCAGCACGTCAGTCGGCCAACGGCTGGAAATGTGGCGTACAGCATTAACTTTATCCAATGACCATCTTTGGTTCGGCATGGGACGCAACGGCTACTTGGAGGCAAAGAAAAAACTGTCGGCGGAAGGAAAAATGAGCGAAATTGTGTTGCATTACACCAACGCGCATAACGATTACATCGACTCCCTGGTCAAGCGTGGCATCTTCGGCCTGCTGGCCCTGCTGCTGCTATTCCTGCTACCGCTGACTCTGTTCACGAGGGCATTGCGTCACGGCCCCGCAAGCGCGCAACCATTTGCGCTGGCCGGCGTGATGCTGTGCACCTGCTACATGATTTTTGGCCTGACGACGAGCTCGCTCACCCTGAATATCGGCATCATCATGCTGGTCTTCCCGATGGTGATACTGTGGGCCATGCTGCGCCAGCAAGAACGCATTGCCTGAGTTCGTTTTTCGCCTGACCGTTTTTGCTGTCCCCTGCAAGGAACCATACCGATGCTCACGCCCGACCTGAAGCGCCTCACCGCACTGCACGCGCCCTACAAGAAACACCTGGCCCTGGCCTTGCTGGCGATGGTCGTCACGGCGGCCACGGAACCGCTGCTGCCGTATGCGCTCAAGCTGCTGCTCGACAATGGCTTTGGCGGCAAGGTGAATTTTTCCTTCTGGCTGGTGCCGCTGATCGTCATCGGCATCTTTGCCATGCGCGGCGCGTCGACGTTCGCCAGCAGCTATCTGATGAGCTACGTCTCCACGCGCATCCTCAACGAGTTGCGGCGCAGGATGTTTGCCAGCATGCTCAACTTGCCCATCGACTTTTACAACACGCACACGGTGGGAAAAGTCATCAACTCCATCATGTTCGAGGTGCAGCAGATCATCGAAATGGTGACCAAGGTGTTTACCTCGATCGTGCGCTCCTCGCTGACCGTGCTGGGCCTGCTGGCGTGGCTGCTGTACCTGAACTGGGTGCTGACCCTCGTGACCCTGGTGCTGCTGCCCCTGCTGACCATCGTCGTGCGCACCACGGGCAAGCGCCTGAAAAAACTCAACCGCGACTCGCTGGCCGTCAATGCCGAGCTGACCCAGGTCATCGAGGAAACCACGCGCGCCCAGCAAGTGATCAAGATCTTCGGTGGCCAGGACTACGAAAAATCGCGCTTCGAAGAGCGTGCCGAGCAATTGCGCCGCTACAGCATGCGCATGACCACGACCTTTTCCGCCACCGTGCCCATCACCCAGGTGATCACGGCCGCCGCCGTGGCCCTGGTCATCGTGATGGCCCTGTTCCAGTCGGAGCAGGGGCAGATCACGGTCGGCGGCTTCGTATCCTTCATCACGGCCATGCTGATGCTGCTGACGCCCTTAAAACAGCTGGCCGAAGTCAACGGCCCCCTGCAGCGCGGCATGGCCGCCGCCGAAGAAGTCTTTTTACTGATCGACAAGACGCCAGAGCGCACGGGCGGCACGCCGCTCGCTGGCCGCAGCAAAGGCCGCATCGAGTTCAGGGACGTGAGCTTTGCCTACCCCGGACATCAGGAACCAGCCCTGCGGCACATCGACCTGAGCATTGCGCCAGGACAAACGGTCGCCTTTGTCGGCATGTCCGGCGGCGGCAAATCGACCCTGGTCAGCCTGCTGCCCGGCTTTTACTCGGCCAGCAGTGGCGAGATCTTGCTCGATGGGCAGAATATCGATGCCATCGCCCTGACCAGCCTGCGCAGCCAGATCGCCATGGTCAGCCAGCAGGTGGTGCTGTTCGACGATACCCTGGCTGCGAATATCGCGTATGGCGATGCGGCGCCGGACCGGCAGCGCATCGAAGCGGCGGCGGCCGCCGCCTTCCTGTCGGACGTCATCGACGGCTTGCCCGATGGCCTGGACACGCGCCTGGGCGACAACGGCTCGCGCCTGTCCGGCGGCCAGCGCCAGCGCGTGGCCATCGCCCGCGCCATCTACAAGGATGCGCCCATCCTGATCCTCGATGAAGCCACCTCGGCACTGGATACGGAGGCGGAACGGGCCGTACAAGCGGCACTGGAACACCTGATGCAAGGAAAAACCACCTTAGTTATTGCTCATAGGCTATCAACAATTGAACGTGCGGACCGTATCGTGGTATTGTCACATGGGAAAATAATGGAAACCGGCAGTCACCAGCAATTATTGGATGCCAACGGCGCGTATGCCAATCTGCATCGCCTGCAATTTTCCCAGCAAGTGGTTTGACACCATCGACCGAATACCTGAAATCGTACTGATACATGACGCCTTTGATTCCCGCCGAACTTCTACAAAAGTCGGACAAAATTCTTTTCATCGCCCATCTGGCGCTGGGAGACTTTACCTACCTGCAAAACGGTTTCCGCGCCTTTGCCGCGGCCTATCCCCATATCCAGATCCACCTGTGGGTCGATGAAGTCCGCCGCACGTCCGACTCCAGGCAATGGGAAGGCTTGCGCACCTATTCGCTGTACGACTGGGTGGAGCAATCGGGCCTGTTCGCCAAGGTGTACCGCAAGACCTACAGCCCGGCGCTGTACGAAGAATCCCTGCGCGAGGCCAAGGCGGAACGCTATCCTGTCGTCGTGTCATTGGCCCACGTACGGCCACAGCAATACGCGGATCTTGCCCGCGCGATCAGCCCGAATGGACTGGTAATCGGCACGCGCAAACCGTTCAGTCCGCTGCGCCCCTGGCATTACCTGGCCTACCGCAAGATCGATGCCGTACTGGCCTCGTATGCGGGACAGGATGCGGGCGAGCACCATATCAGCAGCGTCTATGCGGACTGGTTCCGTCAATTGACGGGACTCGACATTCCCGTGGCCGAACGCTATCCCTTCGTGCACATTCCCGAGCACGCGTTGCAGCAGGCGCAGCAGCAGCTGGCCGCCTGGGGCTTTGCCCCGCGCCAGGGTCCGCTGGTGCTATTGAATCCGTTTGCCAAGTCGCACAAGCGCGGCTGGCCGCTGGAGCGCATCGCCGAACTGATCGCGCGCATGCAGGCGATGCCAAAGTGGGCAAATGCCTGCTTCCTGATCAATGCCATGCCGCAGGAACTGGCCAAGGTGAATGCCGTCGTGCAGGCGCACAACTTGCCGCGCACGCAAGCCTTCAGCGCCGTCGACAACTTTTTCCAGCTGCCGGCCATGCTGGCGCAATGCGACCTGATTATTTCGGTGGAAACGTCGATCATGCATCTGGCGAACGCCGTGCATGTGCCCGTGGTGGCGCTGATGCGCAAGAAGAATCCGGAATGGGCGCCGTTCGACAGCGCCAACAGCACCGTCATCACGGTGGCCCGGCGCAGCGACTGGGTCAAGGCGATCTCGGTCGATCAGGTATTGCAGACCATTGCCTAGACAACGCGGCAGCGGCTAGCCGGTGCCCAGCATGCTGATGCGCACCAGGTCGGCCACGTTGTCGACACCCAGCTTGTCCATCAGGCGCGCCTTGTGCACTTCCACCGTGCGCACGGAAATGCCCAGTGCCGGGGCGATATCGCGGTTGTGCTGGCCCGTCACCACCAGATGCATCACTTCCCGCTCGCGCGGCGTCAGGGCACGCAGCAAGGCTTGCCCCTCCACCTGGCGCAGCAACTGGCCACGCGCATGCGCCTCGCGCGAAAACGCTTCATCGATGGCGGCCAGCAGCTTGTCGTGGTCAAACGGTTTTTCCAGGAAATCGCTGGCCTGCGCCTTGAAAGCCTGGCGTGCCAGGGTGACGTCGCCGTGCCCCGTGATAATGATGATGGGCAGCATGCATTTCAACTCCAGCAAACGGCGCTGCAGGCTCAGGCCATCCATGCCGGACATGCGGATATCGATCAGCAGGCAGCCGGCCCACTCGGGCCGCCAGCTGTGCAGGAAATCCTCGCCGCAGGAAAACAGGGCCGTGCGGTAGCCGCGTATGCCCAGCAGCAAACCCAGCGCATCGCGCACGGCGGGATCGTCATCCACGATAAACACCGTCAAATTACTTGTCACCATACTCTCCTGTAGCGGCCGCGCTGGCACACGCCAGGGGCAGGACAAAACGAAAAATGCCATGCTTGCCCACTTCGGCCCATAACTGGCCGCCATGCGCTTCGACAATGCTGCGGCTGAGCACCAGCCCCAGACCCAGGCCGCTGGCCTTGGTCGAGACGAACGGTTCGAACAGGCGTGCCGCCAGGCTATTGGAAATGCCGGGGCCGCTATCCTCCACGGACAGCCGCAGCCGCCCGCCTTCGAGCCGCTCGGCAGAGACCGTGATGCGGCGCCGGCCGCGCGGCTGGCCCATCACCGCATCCTGCGCATTGGCCAATAAATTACGCAATACCAGCTCGATTTGCAGGCGGTCGGCGTTGACGGCCAGCGGCGACGGCGGCGCCAGCACCAGTTCGATGCCATGCTCATGGAACAGCGGCGTGAACTGCCGCGCCATGCCCTCGATCAAGACGCTCGCCTCCACCGCTTCGAGCTGCATCGCGCCCGTGCGGAAAAAGTCGCGCAGGCGGCGCACCACGTCCGCGGCGCGGCCCGATTCGACGATCATATGCCCCACGGCGCCCTGCAGCAGGGCGCCGGTCTCGCCCCGTTCCAGCAAGTATTCGCACGCCTTGCCATAGGTCGACAAGGCCGTCAGCGGCTGGTTCAGCTCATGCGCGAGCGCCGCCGCCATCTCGCCGGCGGCGGCCAGGCGCATCGTGTGTTTCAATTCGTCGGCCACCTGGCGCATTTCATCGACGACGATGCCGATAAAAAAACCCACCAGCGCCAGCACGGCATCGAGCAGCTGCAATTCATAAAACTGGATATCGACCGCATGCGTCCATTTCACCAGAGTAATGATGCACAGTTGCAATACAAACACGGCCAGCACGGCGCCATGCAAGCCCTGGCGCGAGGCGGCCCAGATCACGGGGAGAAACAGGAAATAGAAATGCTTGTATTCGGAACGCACGATGGAACCGAAGAGGCTCCACAGCACGAAGCTGGCGAGAGCCAGATACGCCAGGGTTTCCCAGCGCCAGACGGCGGCATGCAGGCGTTCGCGCCCCCGCTCGCTGAACAGCACCCAGATCAACGGCATCGATACCAGCATGCCGACCATGTCGCCGATGCCGAAGCGCCAGACTGCCGTCCCCCATTCGCCGGCCGGGATGCGTCCCGTCAGCGACAGCAGGGAAATGTAGCCGAGCGCATTGAGCACGGTGCCCAGCAGCACGATGGCAACCCAGGCGCTCAGGCGGCGCCGGTTGTCGAAGATGTCGCTGCTGCTGAAACTGCGGCGCAAGACTGCGCCGATACCGCCATAGCCGAGCATCAGCCACGCCGAACAGAGCAAGGTCAGGGGCAGGCCCGCCGGCATGCCGCGCACCAGCACCTCCCCGGCCACCAGGGCGATAAACCACGGCAGCGCCGCCTTGCGGCCGTGAATCAGCCAAAATACCAGGCCCAGCGCGGGATCGGGATTCCAGGGGGTGATGTTCAGCCCGTACATCGGATCGATATACGTGGCCCAGTCAAACAGCAGATACAGGCCGACAAAGGCGGGATACGGCAGGTAGCGGGACAGGAGTGGGCGCATAACGGTGTTTTTTAACTGTCCCGCATTATGCATCGCAAGCGTGCGCCACGCCATGCCATCTTGCGTTATAAGCACACAAAATAATTTTCATGCAATATCGCAAGGCGCGCCGACAGAATCAGGCCTCGGCCAGCGGCAGGCGCACCTCCACCAGCAAGCCCAGGCCGCCATTGCCTCTGTGCAACTGAATCGTGCCGCCATGCTGTTGCACGACGGAAGCGACGATGGACAAGCCCAGGCCGCTGCCCGGCTGCACCTGCTGCGGCGCGCGGAAAAAGCGGTCGAATACGCGTTCATACAGCGCCGGCGCGATGCCCGGCCCCTGGTCGGCCACATGCAACACGGCCTGGCCCCGCTCCGCATGCAGCGACACCGTCACGCTGCTGCCTCGCGGGCTGTACTTGATGGCGTTTTCCACCAGATTGTCGATCAGCGAGACCAGACTCTCGCGCTGCCCGGGCACGCTGAGCGAGACGCTGGCTTGCAATTCGAGCTCGATATCGCCCGCCTGCGCCAGGCCGGACAGGGCCGCCAGCCGATCCTGCAGCAAGGTATCGAGCGCCTGGCGCCGCGGCAGCTCGCCCCCGCCCGCCTGCACTTCGCTGCGCGTCAGCTGCAGCAACTGGCCCACCAGGCGCGCGGCCCGGTTGCCGCTGTTCAAGATACCGTCCAGCAACTCTTGCTGGCGTGCATCATGCGCCTGTCCCTGCAAGGCCTCGACATTCACGCGCATGGCCGCCAGCGGCGTGCGCAGCTCATGCGTGGCGTCGGCGATGAAGCTGCGTTCGCGCGCGGCACTGGCATCGACCCGCTGCAGCAAGGCATTGATATTGTCGACCAGCGCCGCCAGTTCGCCATGCGGCGGCTTGAACGTCAGCGGACGCAGATCCTGCGGCCCGCGCGCCGCCACCTCCTGCGCCACCTTGCGCCACGGGCGCATGGCAAGGCGGATCGACAGCCAGGCCGGCACCAGCAGGAACGGCAGGCTGATCAGCAACGGCAGCAGGTAGTAGCCGCGTGAATTGATCGTGATGAAAAATTGCCAGGCGCCGCCCACTTCCAGCACGGTCACGCGGGTGGCCCCTTCGGCAAGGCTACGGCTGCGCCAGGCCTGGCCCTTGACGTACACCACTTCCATCTGTTCCGGGCCGGCGCTGCGGATACCGCTGGGCGCACTCGGCGACTTGTAGACCAGCTTGCCCTCGCGCCAGACCAGGATGCGCGGCGCCAGTTCCGGCACCTTCCCCATTTCAAATTCCTCGCGCAAGGCTTCGTCGATGGCGCGCAAGCTTTGCTCCTGGCGCACGGGCTGGTCAGCCAGGTTGTCGGCCACGCTGATAATGGCGTGCAAGACCCCGCGGGTCACATTGCTCGCTTCGCTCGTGCCCTCGAACAGCACATACGCCACGGCCAGGCTCCACAGCACGGTCAGCATCAGCATTTGCGCCATCATCAGGCGGCGCACCAGGGTGGGCCGGCGCAGCATGGCCCAGAAACGCCCCATCATGCGCCGGCACCCGGCGGGACGGATGTCTCGCCCTGCTGATCGATGACATAGCCGACGCCGCGCACGGTACGGATATACCCCTCGCCTATCTTGCGGCGCAAGTTGCCCATATGCACATCCAGGGTATTGCTGGCATTGGCCAGTCCGCCAGGCAGGATATGCTCTTCCAGCACGCGGCGCGTGATCACCCGGTTGGCGCGCATCAGCAAGGTTTTCAGCAGGGCATATTCACTGGCGGTGAGTTCCACGGGCCGTCCATGCACGCTGACCCTGCGCGTGGGCACCTGCAACAGCAGGCCACGCAACTCGATGGTGTCGCCATCGAAACCATAGCTGCGGCGTGCCAGGGCGCGCACGCGCGACAGCAGCTCGGCCAGCACAAAGGGCTTCACCAGGTAATCGTCGGCGCCGCCGTCCAGGCCCCGCAAGCGCTGCTCCAGCGTATCGCGAGCGCTGAGGATCAGCACCGGCAGGCGCGCCGCGCGCAGCCGGGCCAGCAAATCGAGGCCATCGCCGTCGGGCAAGCCCAGGTCCAGCAGCACCAGTTCGCAACTGTCGTGCTCGATGCTGCGCGCCGCATCCTCCAGGCTGCGCACCCAGACCACTTGCATGCCCTGGTCGCGCAGGGCGATCCGCACGCCATTGCCCAGGTCCATATCGTCTTCAATCAGCAGTATCTTCATGGTGAGTATTAAACCACCGCAAGCTGAAGAATGGGTAAAGAAGCGTTCTTCATCCAATCTTAATAAAAGGCTCATTTTTCCTTCATGGCAAGGATGGATACTGTCGGCAGTCAATCGAGCCACTCCGGACTCGGTTCTCCACCTGACGGAAAATTCCATGCACGCACCCACAACCCTGCTGACCGCGCTGGCACTCGCCAGCGGCATGATCCTCAACCCGCTGGCCGCCGCCGCGGCCGAACCGGCCCCGCAAAATGTCTTCACCATCGGCGGCGGCGTCGCTGCCGTGTCCAGCTATTCCGGCGCCGACAAGCTGTCGGCCTCGCCCCTGATCATCCTCGATTACGCCATGGCCAATGGCCTGTTCTTCAGCACTTCGCGCGGCATCGGCTATGGCGGCCAGGCCGGCCCCTTCAGCTACAGCGCGGCATTGGGCTACCGCGGCAACCGCGAAGACCACAAGCGCAATGGCGCCAATGGCTGGGGCGGCAGCGACTACCTGAAGGGCATGGGCGAAGTCAAGGGCAACGCCAGCGCCCTGCTCAGCGCGGGGTATTCGCCCTTGCCGGGCCTGTCGCTGAGCGTGTCGAGCGACATTCCCCTGTCGAACCGCGAAAATGGCGCGAATGTGCATTTCGGCGCGACGGGCCAGATCTATGGCCGGACCGATGCCAAGGGCGCGCAGCAGGACAGCGTAACCATCGGCGGGCAGCTGGGCTGGGGCGAGCGCAAGTACGTGCAGACCATGTATGGCGTGACGGCCACCCAGGCCGCGAACACCTCGTTCAAGCAATACACGCCCAAGGGCGGTTTCTATGAAGCACAGGCCACCATCAACTGGGAGCACCGCTTCGATGCGCGCTGGGGCATCAATACCCTGGTCGGCGTCGAGAGCCGCCTGGGCGACGCGGCCAAGAGCCCCATCGTGCAGCGCAAGACCTCCCCGGTCGGCGCCGTGTACGTCACTTACCGCTATTAAAACCGTGACGGCATAAGGGAAACCCGTACGCTGTTTCGCCAATTTACAGAGGGGGATGGCATGGATAAGATGACATGGTTTTCCCACTATGGCGATCCCTTCCATGCATGCATCGCGCCTTGCCCCGCAACGTCACCGCGCCCCGGACAGCGCCGCGGGCACGGGCGGCAAGCCGGGCCAGGATACCTTGCTGCTGCTCTTGCCCGTCAAGCGCGCCAGCGACATCATCTACGGTGCGCGCTACGCCAGGCGCCTGCAGGAATGGGGTATCCAGGTCAGCGTCAGCCTGCTGCACGTGACACCGGCGCCAGCGCGCCGGGCCGATGGCTTGCCCCAGCACAACGCCGGCGAATGCCATGCGCTGGACCCGGCCACGCAGCACATGATGCACGAGGCGGGACTGTACCTGAGCCGCTCTCAACTCGCCTTCAATACCCATATTTTTGCCGGCGAGCTGCTGTTTACGATCCTCGATACTGCTGAACTGCTCGGTTGCCACGAAATCGTCCTGCCGGCCCTGCGTCATAGTCCCTGGCAGCGTCGTTTTTCCGGTGCGCTCGCGCGCAAGCTGGCGCGCGCTACGCGCAGCGCCACGGTATTGCTGGCCGACACCGACGGCATGAGCGGGCCGCCGCCGGCCTGAAGCGCCGCCAGCGCCCCGCACCCAGCCCATCCACATTCACATGAAAACTCTTTGATGACACAAGCTATTACCCTGCATGCGGGCCTGAGCAATATGCCGCCAGGCATGTCCCGCATGCGCGAGCTGCTCAAGCTGCAATTGCGGGCGCAACTGCAGCGCCGCCAGACGCGCATCTGGCTGCAGCTGCTCAATTCCCACCCCGTGTTCCAGGACTTGCTGCAAGCCTATCCGCGCCTGATGCACAAGGTGTACCGCCCTTACCTGAGCACGAACCTGTCGTGCCGTCAGCGCGTCGCCTTGCTGGTCGAACACTATCATTTCATCCTGCAACAGGGCTGGGGCAAGTTGATGACGCAGGCGGCGCGCGCGCCGGTGCGGCTGGGCACCGTGCCGGGAAAATCGGGCGCGCCCTACCACCTGCAGCTGTGTTCGCTACAACCGATGGACCGCGAAGGCGAGATGGTCCTGCAACTGGCGCACGGCGATGACGTGATCTACTCGGTCGCATTTAGCTTTTTCGGTTCGCGCGCGCGCGCCAGCATGAGCGTGGGCATCGGTTGCATCCAGGGCCCGCGCGGCGCGGAAGGCTTGCGCCGCGTGCGCGAAGCCACGCGCGACCTGCATGGCATGCGCCCCAAGGCCCTGATGGTGCGATTGGTGCGCCAGCTGGGACATGAACATGGCTGCCGTAACATGGTGCTTGTAGGCAACGTCAACCGCGCCGTCCACCATTCCGCCAAAAAAGGCCGTTTGTTCGCCGACTACAATGCCCTTTGGCAAGAACTCGGCGCTCAGGCACGCAAGGATGGCGATTTTGAGTTGCCATGCGAAAACTTGCCCCTGCCTGCCCTGGAAGACATTCCCTCGAAAAAGCGCTCGGAAGCACGCAAACGCCACGAACTGACGCTGGCCATGATCAGCAGCCTGCGTAACGGCCTCGACGCCCATCGCAGCCCGGTGCAGCTCGCCACGGCAGGCGCTGCGGCAGCCGCCAACGAAGTACGGCAAGCGGTCGATCTGGATGACGACGACTACGCTTCCGCTATCGCCTGAGTCCCCCGGCCACTGCACGATGCCCCGCCCCCGCATCGTTGTTTGCCATCGCTGCCGCACCGCCGCCCCTCCTGCAACACACGCTTCAACCCATGCACGGCTCAATCCTGTTACGCTAGCACTATCGGCATGCACTGCGGTGCGCCGGTTCCCCCAACGCTTACTAGGAGGCAAGTCATGCGCGTAGACATCTACCGCCGGGCCGAGCACGACGGCATTTTTTCCTACCTCGCCGTGCCGGAAGGAAAGCTCATTCCGGAAGAAGTTACCAATACCGACTGGCAGCTGGAAGTACGCGCCAGCGAAGTGGCCGACGATGCCGAGATCTTGCCAAACTACCATATCGAACAGCCGCACCAGCAGATCGCCGCCAAGGGCTATGCGATCACGGGCCTGAAAGACATGTAAACGAACAAAGCCAAACCAGCATGTCTGCGGTTTGGCTTTGTTGCATGCGCCGGGCGGTGCCGGTCAGTATTCGACCGCCACTTCTTGCGCACCCAGCATTTGCTCCAGCGCCATCTGCAATTCATCCGATGGCGCCACTTTCCATTCGTCCCCGAACTGCAGCACGCAACTGACGCCTTGCGGGCTGACCTTGGCGGCGATCGGCAGTCCGTCCGCAGCCCGGTGCGGCATGATCACGTCGCTGATGCGCTTCATGTCCAGCGTCGTGGGCAGAGTCAAGCCCAGCTGGCGGCCATACTGCACGCGCGCAGAGATGATGTCGAAGGCGCTCTCGGCCGTGATGCGCAAGCCGCCCGAAAAGCGGTCTTCCGACACCTTGCCCACGACGGCGAGGAATTCATCTTCCTTGAAGATTTTCCGGTTGGAATCGAACAATTCGCCGTACACCGTCACTTCCACCGTACCGCTCTTGTCGTCGAGCGTAACGATGAGGATCTTGCCGCGCTGCGTCATCTGCGTGCGCAAACCCGTGATGACGCCCGCCATCATGCGCGGTTCGCGCGACGGCGACAGTTCCGACAGTTTCGTGCGGGCAAAACGGCGTGCCTCGGGCGCATACGAATCGAACAAGTGGCCGGACAGGTAGAAGCCCAGCGCGATCTTTTCTTCCGTCAGGCGCTGTTTATCTGTCCACACGGGCACCTTGACGTACTCGGGCGGCGCCACCATGTCGCTGTCGTCGCCGCCGAACAGGCTCACCTGGTTTGCCGCCTTGGCCGCCTGGTCGGCGCACTCCATGGCGAAGGCCACGGAGGCGAGCAGGATGGCGCGGTCGACCTTCAGGCAGTCGAAGGCGCCGCTGCGGATCAGGGATTCGATGGTGCGACGGTTGATTTGCTTTTTATCAACACGCTTGCAGAAATCGAACAGGCTGGTAAACGGCCCGCCCGCCTCACGCGCGGCGATGATGGCTTCGATGGCGTTCTGGCCGGAACCCTTCACGGCGCCCAGGCCATAGCGGATCTGCGTGACTTTCTTGCCGCTCACGGATGGCGCCGCCCCGCTCGGCATGAAGCGGTAATCGGATTCGTTGATATCCGGCGGCAACAAGGTCAGCTTGCAGATTTCCAGCGAGTCTTCCACCAGGATCTTGATCTTGTCCGTGTCGTCCATGGCCAGCGACAAGTTGGCGGCCATGAAGGCGGCCGTGTGGTGCGCTTTCAGGTAAGCCGTGTGATACGACAGCAAGGCATAGGCGGCGGCGTGCGATTTGTTGAAACCGTAGCCCGCGAACTTTTCCATCAAGTCGAAGATCTCGTCGGCCTTTTCCGCCGTCAAGCCATCCTTTGCCGCACCGGCGCGGAAGATCTCGCGGTGCTCCGCCATCTCTTCGGCCTTCTTTTTACCCATGGCGCGGCGCAGCATGTCGGCGCCGCCCAGCGAGTAGCCGCCGACGATCTGCGCCATCTGCATCACCTGCTCCTGGTACACCATGATGCCGTAGGTTTCGGACAGAATCGATTCCGTGCGCGGATCGGGGTAATCGAAGCGCTCACCGTGCTTGCGCTTGCAGAAGTCGGGAATCAGGTCCATCGGGCCCGGACGGTACAGCGCCACGAGCGCGATAATGTCTTCGAAGCGGTCGGGACGCGCGTCTTTCAGCATGCCCTGCATGCCGCGCGACTCCAGCTGGAACACGGCCACGGTCTTGGCCTTGGTCAACAGGTCGTAGGACGGCTTGTCGTTCAGCGGCAAGGTCGCCAGGTCGAAATTCGCTTGCGCAGGGTCAAGCTGCTTGATGTAGCGCACGGCGCGGTCGAGAATCGTCAGCGTGGTCAAGCCCAAAAAGTCGAACTTCACGAGGCCGACGGCTTCCACGTCGTCCTTGTCGTACTGCGACACGACGCCCGAATCGCCGCCCTGCGTGTACAGCGGGCAGAAATCCGTCAGCTTGCCGGGAGCGATCAGCACGCCCCCCGCGTGCATGCCGATATTGCGCGTGATGCCTTCGACCTGCTGCGCCAGGTCCAGCAACTGCTTGACCTCTTCCTCGTTTTCCAAGCGTTCCTTGAGCAGCGGTTCTTCCTCGATGGCGTCGGCGATCGACACGGGTTTGCCGGGCTTGAACGGGATCAGCTTGGAAATGCCGTCGCAGAAGTTATAGCCGAAATCCATCACGCGGCCCACGTCGCGGATCGCGCCCTTGGCCGCCATGGTACCGAAGGTGGCGATCTGCGAGACGGCCTCCTTGCCATACAAATCCTTGACGTGCTGGATGACTCTGTCGCGCCCTTCTTGACAAAAGTCAATATCGAAGTCGGGCATCGAGACGCGTTCGGGATTCAGGAAGCGCTCGAACAGCAGGTTGTACTGCAACGGGTCCAGGTCGGTAATGAGCAGCGAATACGCCACCAGCGAGCCCGCGCCCGAACCGCGGCCCGGGCCGACAGGCACGCCGTTTTCCTTGGCCCACTGGATAAACTCGGCCACGATGAGGAAGTAGCCGGGGAACTTCATGTTGCAAATCGTGTCCGTCTCGAATTTCAGGCGCGACTCGTAGCGCGGACGCTCCTTTTCGCGCTTTTCCGGATCCGGATACAGCTGCAGCAACCGTTTTTCCAGGCCCGCCTGCGATTCGGCGACGAGGAACTGGTCGATCGTCATGCCTTCGGGCGTGGGGAAATTCGGCAATTGCGGCTTGCCCAGGGTCAAAGTCAGATTGCAGCGCTTGGCGATTTCCACGGAATTGGCCAGCGCGGCCGGCAAGTCGGCGAACAATTCCGCCATGTCGGCCTGCGACAGGAAGCGCTGGCTGTCATTGAAGCGCTTTACCCGCTTGGCATTGGCCAGCATTTCGCCTTCGGCGATACAGGTGCGGGCTTCATGGGCAATAAATTCCTCTGGGGAAATAAATTGCACGGGATGGGTGGCCACCACGGGCAAGCCCAGCTTGGCTGCCAGCGCCACCGCATGGCGTACCTGCGCTTCCTGGTTGGCCTGGCCGCCGCGCTGGATTTCAACATAGAAATGGCCGGGGAAAATCTCGGCCCAGCGTTGCGCATTGCGCTCGGCCAGGGCCAGGTTGCCATTTTCGATGGCCGTGCCAACATCACCGAAGTGCGCGCCCGACAGGACGATCAAGCCATTCGCCGCGCTTTCGCCCGGATACAGCTCATAGGTATTCGTCGCCAGCGCCTGCAGCCATTCGATGCGCAGCTCGGCGCGGCCCTTGTACTGATTCGTCAGCCAGGCCGTCGACAGCAATTCGCACAGTTGCAGATAGCCCATGCGGTTCTTCGCCAGCAACAGCAAGCGCGACGGCTTTTCGCGGTTGTCGTCATTCGTGATCCACACGTCGACGCCGACGATGGGCTTGATGCCCTTGCCGCGCGCTTCCTTGTAGAACTTGACCATGCCAAACAGGTTCGACAGGTCGGTGACGGCCAACGCCACCTGCTTGTCCTTCGCCGCCGCCTTGACCACGTCGTCGATGCGCACCAGGCCATCGACGATCGAGTACTCCGAGTGCACGCGCAAATGGACGAAGGCAGGGCCGGACTGCATCGCTTGCTGTGAACCTGCCGGAGCGCCGGCCTCTTGCATTACCATTTCCATCCTGTGTACCGTTTCGTGCAAAATTCAATGGGGTCTATTCTACCGCGTCGCGGCCCCGGACCGGCGGTGCGGCCCCCGGTTGCGGGCAAGAAATTCCTGCCGTGCACAGCCCGCCGGCACGGCAAAACGTGGCTGGCCGGGTATCCCGCCGGGCCTGTCGGGCTTATAATATCGGCTGTTCAGTCTAAGCCGATCGCCATCATGCAAGCCATCACCCCAGCAACACCCGCCGTTTCCGCCGCCGTCAGCCCGTCCGCCACCACGTTTGTCAATATCGCCGCGTATAAATTCATTACGCTCGACGATACGGAAGCCATGCGTCCCTTGTATCAGGAGCAATGCCTGGCGCTGGAACTGAAGGGAACGATCCTGCTGACGCCGGAAGGCATCAACATGTTCCTGTCGGGCACGCGCGAGCATATCGATGCCTTCCTCGCCTGGGTCCGCAGCGACGCGCGTCTGGCCGATCTGGAGTGGAAGGAAAGCTTGTCGAACGAACAATCGCACAAGCGCATGCTGGTCAAGCTGAAAAAAGAAATCATCACCATGCGCATGCCGCTGATCAAGCCGGAACTGGGCCGCGCCCCGTCCGTCGACGCGCATACGCTCAAGCGCTGGCTCGACGCCGGCGTCGACGATGCGGGCAAACCCGTGGTCATGATGGAAACGCGCAACGCCTTTGAAGTGGACGTGGGTACGTTCAACAACACGCTTGATTACCGCATCGACAAGTTCACGGAATTCCCGGCCGTGGCTGCCGCCCACAAGGATGAGCTGGAAGGCAAGACCGTCGTCACCTTCTGCACGGGCGGCATCCGCTGCGAAAAGGCCGCCATCCACATGAAGGAAATCGGCTATGACAGCGTGTACCAGCTCGACGGCGGCATCCTGAAGTATTTCGAGGAAGTGGGCGGCGAGCACTACACGGGCGACTGCTTCGTCTTCGATTACCGCACGGCGCTGAACCCGAAACTGGAACCAACGGAAACCGTGCAATGTTTCGTCTGCCGCGCCGTCGTCACGCCGCGCCAGCAGCTGGCGCCGGAATATGTGTATGAAGTGTCATGCCCGCATTGCTACGGCAAGAAAATCGCTCAATAACGTCAGCCCAAAATCATGGTGAAGAAATGTGTGGCTTGGTGGCCACACATGACGCAGCACGCCTAACCTGACGCTCCAAGACATTGCAGTCAGCACCCTGAAATGGTTGCCATGCAATGTTTAGAT
This sequence comes from Janthinobacterium sp. P210005, assembly GCF_036231865.1. Classification (NCBI taxonomy): domain Bacteria; kingdom Pseudomonadati; phylum Pseudomonadota; class Betaproteobacteria; order Burkholderiales; family Oxalobacteraceae; genus Janthinobacterium; species Janthinobacterium sp. P210005. The sequence goes on along the minus strand of NZ_JAZARC010000006.1, from coordinate 116,699 downwards.
AGAGAATCTTTTAACATCATTACATATTCCACCACATACACGTCCGACTCTCGCGCCAAACGCAAGCAAATGTAACAACATTGGATTTGCTTGGAGCTTTAATAAACACTGTTCGTCTCCACAATAATAATTGCCGTTTGGATATTTTTAATATCAGGCATTATTGCGTGCTTTATTTCACATTCTTTCCGATCCACCTGTAACCGGACGGTGTCCGTTGAAGCGATGCATACATGGCAATTCCATGTGTTCTGAATTATAATCAAGAGCTAATTGTTTTTTGTCGCATGGGAAATTTTAGATGATTTTGGTAACAGGAGAGCCGAAGTTTATTATTTTATAATTTCACTTCATGCTGACTCGGCTTGCACGGAACGATGAACCAGCAACTGATGTGATAAGCACGCTTGCTCGGAAAGCTTGCTCGGAAAATTAGCGCAACAGGTATCCAGTCTACCGAGCTATTTTTCCAGCCGGTTTTCTATTCATGACGCCCGGCGTTGCGAAAATTACCATACCAAAAAACAACGCTACGCGATCAGGCCATGGGCCGGCGAGTTAGTGGCAAGCATCAAGGTATCAACTTGAGCGATGCGGAAAAGCAGGGACAAGAGCAGACATGGTAGCGTGTGGCCTGACCTGTACACCGAACTTATACTTTGCCACCAGGCACTGCGCTGGCCGATCAGTTGTACGGGCGCCAGCCCGCAAACCAATGAGGCAGGCAAATTTAATTCGTTCAATAGGAATAATAAAAATGAAAGCAGTCATTCTTGCGGGTGGCCTCGGCACCCGGATCTCCGAAGAGACCCACACCAAACCCAAGCCCATGATTGAAATTGGCGGCAAGCCAATTTTGTGGCATATCATGAAAAGCTATTCAAGCCATGGCATCAACGACTTTGTGATTTGCTGCGGTTACAAGGGCTATGTCATCAAGGAATATTTCGCGAATTATTTCCTGCACACGTCGGACGTGACGTTCGATATGCAGAATAATCAGATGGAAGTGCATGCGCGCAATGCCGAGCCGTGGAAAGTGACGCTGGTCGACACGGGCGACGAGACCATGACCGGCGGGCGTCTGAAGCGTGTCCAGCCCTACCTGGAAGGCGAAGAGGCATTCTGTTTCACCTACGGCGATGGCGTGAGCGATGTCAACATTACTGAATCGATCGCCTTCCACAAGGCGCACGGCAAGCTCGCCACCCTGACCGCGACCCAGCCGCCCGGCCGCTTTGGCGCGCTGAATCTGGATGGCAACAAGATCAACAGTTTCCAGGAAAAACCGCAAGGCGATGGCGCCTGGATCAACGGCGGCTATTTCGTGCTGTCGCCGCAAGTCATCGACTATATCGCCGAAGACAGTACCGTGTGGGAAAAGGCGCCGATGGAGCGCCTGGCGCGGGAAGGCGAAATGCATGCCTTCTTCCATCATGGCTTCTGGCAACCGATGGATACCCTGCGCGACAAGGTGCATCTGGAAGAACTGTGGCAATCGGGCAAGGCCCCCTGGAAGGCGGCTTGATGAATCCCGCATTCTGGCAAGGAAAACGTGTTTTCCTCACCGGCCATACCGGCTTCAAGGGTGGCTGGCTGAGCCTGTGGCTGCAGCAGCTTGGCGCCGACGTGACCGGCTATGCGCTGGCGGCACCGACCACCCCCAGCCTGTTTGAGGTCGCCGACGTGGCCAGTGGCATGCAGTCGATCATCGGCGACGTGCGCGATGGCGACGCAGTCAAGCGCGCCATGGCCGCCGCGCGCCCGGACATCGTCATTCACATGGCCGCCCAGCCGCTGGTGCGCTACTCGTACGCCAATCCGGTGGAAACGTATTCCACCAACGTCATGGGCGTGGTGCATGTGCTCGAAGCCGTGCGCGCCACGCCTGGCGTGCGTGCGGTGGTGAACGTCACCAGCGACAAGTGCTATGAAAACCGCGAATGGCCGTGGGGCTACCGCGAAAACGAGGCCATGGGCGGCTACGATCCCTACAGCAACAGCAAGGGCTGCGCCGAACTGGTGACAGCCGGCTACCGCAGTTCCTTCTTCCATGCCGACAAATACGCCGAACACGGCGTGGCTCTGGGCAGCGGCCGCGCCGGCAACGTCATCGGCGGCGGCGACTGGGCGCTGGATCGCCTGATCCCGGATATGTTGCGCGCGATCGGCGCCGGCGAGCCGGTAATGATCCGCAATCCCCATGCAATCCGCCCGTGGCAGCATGTGCTCGAGCCGCTCAGCGGCTATCTGACCCTGGCGGAAAAGCTGTATACGGCAGGCCCCGTGCATGCCGAAGGCTGGAACTTCGGTCCGCACGATACCGACGCCAAGCCCGTCGAATGGATCATCGAGCGCATGACGCAAGAATGGGGCGCGGGCGCCTCCTGGTCGCTCGATGGCCAGGATCATCCGCATGAAGCGACCTATCTGAAGCTCGATTGTTCCAAGGCACGCGGCCAGCTGGGCTGGCATCCGCGCTGGGACATCGGCCAGACCATCGCCAAGATCGTCGAATGGCATAAGGCCTGCGACCAGGGCGCGGACATGCGGGCAATGACGCTGGCGCAAATCGCCACCTATCAAAATACCTGATTAATTACCTAATAAATTGAAGGCTGTATCATGAGCGAACAACTGACCCAACAACAAATCCGCGAGCAGATCGCTGCCCTGGTGGCGCAATACGGCGCACTGGCCAGCGTGCCGAAACCCTTCGAGCCGGGCGTGACGGTGATTCCACCGGCCGGCAAAGTCGTCGGCGCCCCCGAGATGGGCTTGATGGTCGAAGCCTCGCTCGACGCCTGGCTGACCACGGGGCGTTTCAATGACGAATTCGAACAGCGTCTGGCCAAGTTTATCGGCGTCGAATTCCTGATCACGGTGAACTCCGGCTCGTCGGCCAACCTGGTGGCCTTCTCGGCGCTGACGTCGCCGAAACTCGGCGCGCGCGCCATCCAGCCCGGTGACGAAGTCATCGGCGTGGCGGCTGGTTTCCCGACCACCGTCAATCCGATTTTGCAATATGGTGCGGTACCCGTCTTCGTCGACGTGGAACTGGGCACCTACAATATTGACGCCAGCAAAATCGAAGCGGCCATCACGGACAAAACCAAGGCCATCATGCTGGCCCATACCCTGGGCAATCCGTTCAACCTGGAAGTCATCGTCGCGCTGTGCAAAAAGTACAATCTGTGGCTGGTGGAAGATTGCTGCGACGCCCTGGGCGCCACGTACAACGGCCAGATGTGCGGCACCTTCGGCGATATCGGCACCATGAGTTTCTACCCTGCGCACCACATTACCATGGGTGAAGGCGGCGCGGTGTTCACTAACAATCCGGAACTGAAAGCGATTGCCGAATCGTTCCGCGACTGGGGCCGCGACTGCTATTGCGCGCCAGGCAAGGACAACACCTGCGGCCAGCGCTTCTGCTGCAAGCTGGGCACGCTGCCGGACGGCTATGACCACAAGTACACCTACAGCCACCTGGGCTACAACCTGAAGATTACCGACATGCAGGCCGCCTGCGGCCTGGCGCAGATGGACCGCGCAGCCGGTTTCGTGCAGGCGCGCAAGGACAATTTCAACTACATGAAAAATGGCCTGCAGAGCTGTGCGGAGTTCCTGATCCTGCCGGAAGCGACGCCGAACTCGGATCCCTCGTGGTTCGGTTTCCCGATCACCCTGCGTCCGGAAGCGAACGTGGACCGTGTCAGCCTGCTGACCTTCCTGGACCAGCACAAGATCGGTACGCGTCTGCTGTTTGCCGGCAACCTGACGCGCCAGCCGTACATGATCGGGCGTAACTACCGTGTCTCGGGCGAGCTGACGAATACCGACCGCATCATGCACGACACGCTGTGGATCGGCGTCTTCCCGGGCCTGACCCGCGAAATGATGGATTTCTCGATCAGCAAGATCGAAGAATTCTTTGGCGTGAATTTCTAAATCATATTATGAAACTACTGAAAGAACTCCTTCCCGCCTGTTTTTTGCTTGAGCCTAGCCACTTTGAAGATGCGCGAGGCACTTTTGTTAAAACCTATCATGAAGGCATCTGTAAAAGTTTAGGCGCCAATCTGGATATCCAGGAGGAGTTCTATTCTATTTCACGCAAGGACGTCATTCGCGGCATGCACTTTCAGCTGCCGCCGCACGATCACGACAAGCTGGTTTACTGTACCCGCGGCGCCGTCCGCGATGTACTGTTAGACCTGCGAAAAGGACCCGGCTACGGCAAAGTGGCATCCGTCGACCTGTCTGGAGAAAATGGGCTGATGGTCTTTATTCCCAAGGGAGTAGCTCATGGTTTTGTTGCGCTGACAGAGGAAGCGTTGATGCTGTACAAGACCAGCACGGTACACACGCCGTCTGCCGACTGCGGTATACGCTGGGACAGCTTCGGGTTCGATTGGCAAGTGACAGCACCGATCATGTCGGTGCGCGATGAGCAGCACGGCGCCCTTGCCGATTTCATTTCTCCGTTTTAGTAGGATATATTCCGTGAAAGTATTTCTTACTGGCGCTACCGGTTTTATAGGCAGTCAGCTGGTCAAACGTCTGCTCGCCGATAATCACGAGGTTGCCATCCTGGTACGCCAGCATTCCGATCTCAGCGTATTGCAGGATGCCTTGCCAAAGATTAGCGTGCATATCCATGATGGCAGCTATTCCACCTTATATGCGGCATTGGAGCAAACTCGGCCAGACGTCGTGTGCCACGTTGCCTCCTTGTTCCTGGCACAGCACAAGCCGGAAGATGTGAACCGCCTGATCGAGTCAAATCTCGGCATGCCGACGCAGTTGCTTGAGGCTATGCAACAGTTGGGCTTGCGTCGCCTGATTAATACCGGCACGTCCTGGCAGCACTTCGAGGACGCGGCATACAATCCCGTTAACCTGTATGCGGCCACCAAGCAAGCATTCGAGGACTTGCTGGCCTACTATGTATCCGCGCACGGTTTTCAAGCCATCACACTGAAGCTGTTCGACACTTACGGCCCCGGCGATACTCGTGCAAAACTGTTCAGCTTGTTGCGCAAGACAGCCCGCAGCGGCGTCAACCTGCGCATGTCGCCGGGAGAGCAACTGCTCGACCTCGTGTACATCGATGACGTACTCGATGCCTACCTCCTGGCCATGCAGCGCCTGCCCTCAATTGGCGCAGCGGAATGCTATGCCGTCAGCAACCCCGCTCGTCTGACCTTGAAAGATCTGGTGCGGGTCTATGGCGCCGTCGTAGGCAAAGACCTGCAGATCGAATGGGGCGGCCTTCCCTACCGTCCACGTGAAACCATGCAACCGAGTACGCGCCAACCTCGCCTGCCAGGCTGGCAGCCGCAAATTACGTTGCAACAGGGGATCGCGCGCATGGAAGCCGACACGCTCATCGACGGCTTGCTTGCCGGACCAGGTAAATGAAAAAAGACATGCTCTGGGGCTATCTGTCTCAGTTTTTGCAGTATGGAGCAGCTTTGCTGGTTCTGCCACTATTGCTGAGAAAACTGAGCAGTGCCGAGCTGGGCATCTGGTACGTCTTCATGACGATATCGGCGCTGGTGACGATGCTCGACCTCGGATTCACGCCCACGCTGGCGCGCAATGTCAGTTATGTCCTGGGCGGCGCGAAACGCCTGCTCAAGGATGGTTTCGAAGTGCTGAGCACACCATCCCCAGTCGACTATAGCCTGTTCAATGCCATCATTCATGCGGCACGGCGCATCTTCATGGTATTGGCCGGCTGCGCCTTCCTGTTGCTGGCCACCCTGGGTAGCTGGTACATCGTGCATGTATCGCAAGGGCAGATCGCCACGCAAGCGGTATTGCTTGCCTGGGGTGTGTTTGTTGTCGCTACGGTTATCAATCTGTATTACAAATACTATACGCCATTACTGCAAGGACGCGGCCTGTATGCCGCCTTCTATAAATCGAGTGCCCTGTCCAATCTCGGTTTCGTGATTGTGACAGCCATACTCTTGCAATGCGGACTGACCTTAGTGGCAGTGGCGCTGGGATACCTTGCTTCGGCACTCATTGGACGCTGGCTCAGCTGGTATTATTTTCACGACCAGTCTTTCCAGGCAGCCCTGCGTCAGGCGCCGCATTCCAGCATCTCCACGCGGGATATTTTCGGTATTCTCTGGCATAACGCATGGCGCATGGGCCTGGGGGTCATCGGCGCCTTCCTGATACTAAGGGCCAATACGCTGCTGTCGTCCGCTTATCTGGGCCTGGCCACCACCGCCGCTTATGCACTGACGCTGCAGGTCTATTCCGTCTTGCAAAACATGTCGATGGTTCTGTTCAATATCCAGCAACCCAAACTTGCGCAATACCGTGTCGCGAATGAACCAGGGCGCCTGCGTCACACCATACAGCTCGGCATCGGTTGTGCACTCGGGATCTTTCTCTGTGGCGCGATCATCCTGGTGTGTTTTGGCCCGACCATGATCAAATGGATCGGCGGTCAAACCGGGCTGCTGGCATTGCCACTGCTGATTTGGGTCGGGATCATGGTTCTGCTGGAATTGAACCACTCGCTGGCAGCCAGCGTCATTGTCACAGGTAACCGTGTGCCATTTGTCAAACCTGCGCTCGTTTCCGGGCTGGCTATTGTCACGCTCTCATGGCTAGGCCTGCGTTTGGGAGGGATGGGCCTGACGTGGCTCATAGCAAGTCAATTTACGGTACAACTCGTCTATAACAATTGGAAATGGCCATACATGGTCTGGCTCGAACTGTATCGCAATAAAGCGTCGCCTGCCACCTCCTCGCCCCATCAAATGAAAGTGTAACGTTTGAACATTCTCGATATTGAAGACCAGTTTGCCATTTGTGCAGATCGTCCTTCGTCACTCATCATTGATGGAGGCAAGCGCCTCATGCCGACACTGTCCATCATGATCCCGACCTATCGCCGCCCGGACATGCTGGCGCAGGCGATTCGCTCGGTACTGGCCCAGGCAAGCGATATTGACTTCGAAATCGTCGTCGTGGATAACGACCATTCGATGAGCGAACAAGTTGACGAACTGATTCGTCAATTTGCAGATGATCGCCTGCGCCTGTTCCGCAACAGCGAAAATCTGGGCATGTTCGGCAATTGGAACCGCTGTATTGAACTGGCGCGCAGTGAATGGATTTCCATTTTGAATGACGATGATTTACTGCATCCGGATTTTGTCGCTGAAATGTTCTCGGTGCTGAAAAAAGATCCTTCGATCAGCCTGCTATACTGCCGCTCCATTTTTATGGATGCCCGTGGCAGTCTTAACCAGCAGCTCAAAAACAGAATCAAACAAGGTCTGAAAAATATCAAGAATACATGGTTTTTGCCGCAGTTGAGCCGCATCCCGATTTCCCACGTCTATATGGATGCGCCATCGAGCGCCCTTGGCCTGATTTTCAAACGTAGTCATGCCATGCAAATTGGTGGCTACAAGGCGTCTGCCTTTCCCAGTTCAGACTATGTATTTTTCACAATGTATTTCCTGAATTTCGGTGCAAGCAGACTGAACAAGACCCTGGCGTATTATCGCATTCACGAAAACGAAACCGCCAATCCCGCCACCGGCGAAGGGTTTATTGCAAAAAACATACAATTGCGTAGGGCGCTGGAAAAACACGTCGATGTACCACCATCGCTGCTACGTCAGTATGCTCAGTTCTATGCATTGGTCACGATAAAACAATATAAAAACTTCTGGAATATAGACCTTGATCTCCCCCGTCTGCGCCGGGAACATGGCTTGAGCAAACTGCCAGCCACGCCATTTTTTCACCTAAGCAGACTTGTATTGCGCCTGTGCTTTCTCTTTTCTCGGAAAAAATAATTGAATTTGAATTCGAATTCAACAACATGATTCAATGATATTTTTATGACAAAAATAAATACACCGAAGAAGAAGATACTCATTGCCGCTTACGCCATCTCACCGTATTCAGGCTCCGAATTTGGCGTAGGATGGAACTTCGTTTCCAAGCTGAGCGCGTTTTACGACATTACCGTGCTGTACGGAACGTCCGGTGTCTGCATGGGAAATCATGAGGCGATGCTTCAATATCGCCAAAGCAATCCAGACGATGGCGTCAACTATGTGTATGTCGAGCCGAACCGATTAGTGCGTTTGTTCGACTGGATGAATCGTTCGATCACCCCCCTGTTCTTTTCATTTTCTTACATGTTGTGGCAACGCCAGGTACTAGCCACCGCAAGAAAAATGCAGGCAAATGAAAATTACAGCCTCGTGCACCAACTGAACACGATAGGATTTCGGCATCCGGGTTTTCTGTGGAAACTCGATCTCCCCTTTGTCTGGGGGCCGGTCGGTGGAAGTTCGAACTTGAACGATATATTTTTCCCTATATTGGGCAAAGGAAACTTTCTTCGGCACAAGTTGAGAAACTGGACAAATAGCTACTTCCTGCAATACTCGGCACGCGTCAAAAATGCGGCAATGGCAGCAAAGGCAATTTTTTCGGCCACCTCGGCTGATCGCGATAATCTCCAGCATTTTCTGCATGTGGATTGCCAGATCATTCGTGAAAACTCGCTCTTGAATCTACGGGAGACGATCAAGCCGACAGGTGCAGAGGTGCAATTTGTCTGGGCTGGCCGCATCGACGAACTCAAGGCCCTGAACCTCGTGCTGAGCGCCCTGGCGCACTTGTCCGGACGACAGGACTGGCGCTTGCACGTCATCGGTGACGGACCGTGCAAAGCAGTGCTGCAGGCCCAATCCACGGCGCTGAAACTCGATGAGCGAATCATGTGGCATGGACAGGTGCCGCGCGAGCAGGTGCTCGACATCATGCGTGAAGCCGATGTCCACGTCATGCCGTCTATGATGGACAGCAATCCCACCGTATTGCTGGAAGCGTTTGAAATGGGCTTGCCCAGTATCGCGCTCGACCAGTTTGGCGCACGTGACCTGATAACAGCAGAAACTGGCTTCAAGGTAACGCTCAACACTGTAGAGGGCATCATTGAGCAGATGGCGGACCACATGGCATTTTGTCTGAACAATCATGCAGCGCTCGATCACATGAAAACCAATGTCCTGCAGCGCCAGGCGGAACTGCACTGGGATGTGACAATACGTCAGGTGCGCGACATTTATGAAAAGGTGACGCATGAGTGATTTTTTTTCAACGCTGGCGTCACGCGCAAGAAAAGAGAAATTCGCCATCGATCCGGACGTTCCCAAGGCCTATCTGCTGCGTTTTTTCGCTGGCAAGGTCATTGACCTCTTGCGCGGCATTCTCGTGTTTCGACGCCTGAACGCGCGCATTTTTGTCGGCAGGAAGACAGCGATTTTGTGTACCTCGAAAATCCGTACCGGCCGCTTCATCAAATTTGCATCCGAATGCTATGTGGATGCCCTGTCGCGCGATGGAATTCATCTGGGGAATAATTTTTCCCTGGGACGTGGTGCATCCATTGAATGCACAGGATCGCTGGCCACCCTGGGCAAGGGATTTTCTGCAGGAAATAATGTAGGAATTGGTTCCTTCAGCTTCCTGGGCTGTGCGGGCGGCATCAGCATCGGTGATGACACCATACTGGGCAATTTTGTCAGCATGCATTCTGAAAATCACAATTTTGAGGACAGCGGCGTCCCCATCCGTCTGCAAGGCGTCACTCAGCAAGGCATACGCGTAGGGAACAACTGCTGGATCGGCGCCAAGGCCACCATCCTGGACGGTGCCGAGATTGGCGACAATACCGTGATTGCCGCCGGTGCGGTCGTCACTGCGGGGAAGTATGAAGGCAACGCCGTATATGGCGGCATTCCGGCACGTAAATTAAAATCACTTATCGCATGACGCACATACCTCCCGTCTCCTCAGCGGAGTCCGTAAAAATCGACCTGGTGTTCTGCCATTTGCTCAATGACGCATCCGGCAGTCCGCGGGTACTGCGAGGCACCATCCGGGCATTGGTTGACGATCCCGCTCGCGCGATGCTCTTTGTTGGCTCCCAGGGTCGTGGCGTCCTGGAAACGTGCGGCATTCCCCTCAGCCGATATTGGTACCACCGTTCGCGGTTGCGTATCATTACTCTCTGCAATCTGCTACTCAGCCAGATATTTCTGCTGTTCTCCTTGCTCTGCCAACGCAACATCGCCAAGGATGCTGTGATTTATGTGAATACCCTGCTGCCTTTCGGTGGAGCGCTATATGGCAAGCTCACCGGGCGCAAGGTCATCTATCATGTCCATGAAATATCCATAGAACCCAAGCCCTTGCGTCTGTTGCTCTGCACGATCGCGCGCATGTGTTCGGCCTACAATATTTATGTGTCGAAGTCGCACGCGGAAGCCTTGCCTATCGCCGACGTGCCGGCCGTGCAAATCTACAATACGCTCGACGCGGACTTCACGGCTGTCGCGGCGCAAGCCAGCTATCAACCGCGTCACGATGGCATCTTTACGATACTGATGCTGGCATCGCTGCGCGATTACAAGGGTGTGCCGGAAATGGTGGCGCTGGCCGCCGCGCTGGCCGACCGCAAAGACGTGCAATTTGAATTGGTGGTCAACGACGATCAGGCGGCCATCACGCAATATTTTGCCCATATGCCGATAACGCCCAATCTGCGCGTATATCCTCGCACCGACAATCCCGCCATGTTTTATCAGCGCGCTGGCATGCTGCTCAACCTCTCGCGCGTGGATAGCTGGATTGAAACCTTCGGACTCACGGTGCTGGAAGGCATGGCTTTTGGCCTACCCGTGCTTGTACCACCATTGGGCGGGCCGGCAGAGCTGGTCAACGACATGCAGGAAGGATTTCTGGTCGACTCACGTGACTTTGCACTGTTAAAACAAAGAACGCTGGCCCTTGCAGACGATACCGCCCTGTGCCATGCCATGTCGAAAGCGGCACGCGCCAGGGCCGAGAACTTTTCACAAGAGAAGTTTTCCCAGGCGCTCAGGGGGCTCGTGGGGATGCTGAGATGATGCGACCAATACACTTTCCTTCACTGTAAAGACGTGCTCCATCCAATATCACGGGAAATAGTTTGTTAATCGGTAAAATAATCCACACGCCACGTCAGATCGGTGCACCCTCGCAACTACTGTTCTGGGGCCTCCTGCTATCTGTACTTGCTCTCTTTTTCAGTTCCAACTATCTCAAACTGGGCAGCCTGTTTTTGACGGCGCTGTATATCGCGCTACCGGTAAAAAAAGTATGGCGCTATCGCGGTGAGAAGCTGGAACTCTACTTGTTACTACCATGCATCATTGGCCTGCTCTTTGCATGGAAAAACCAGCTGGCCGATACGGTTCGGGATATCCTATTCTTTCTGATTCCGTACATTTACTTCATGGCAGGGAAAAGATTTTTCAAGCAAGGTGGGAATATCCGCCAGCTGATTTTTGGTTATTCGAAAATATACTGCGTCATATTTTTTCTGCTGCTGTGTTTCTTCTGGTTTGAAATGGGTTTTATCGGGGTGCTGCAAATACGTGATTTTGTCAGCCCCGGCAGCTTCTTGCTGGTCTACTGCATTGTCATGCTGTATGAAAAACGAAAGTCCTGGAAACAAGTATTGCACAACCCCTGGTTTATTGCGGTACATGCCGTTTTTCTCGCTCAGTTTTCGCGCACCTATGTTCTCATCCTGGCGGCTTTTTTTCTTCTCTCGGGCAGAAAAATCATCGACGCCAAAATAATGTGGCGCGCCTTGGCCCTTTTCATTCTTGCCGCTGCCGTTGCAGGCGCCTTTGGCCTGTATGATTTGATCGGTGAAACACTGCACAAGGCAATCTCAGAACTGCATTTTAATGAAGAATGGACTCAGGAGGACATCGGCACCAGCTATCGCGCCTACGAAATTTTTGCGTCATTTCGCGAATTCAAGAACTATCCCGTCCTTAACGAGATTTTTGGCGGCGGATTCGGCGCATTAGTGCATCTCGATTTTCCAGTTCCATTGGGCGGTGCCGAATATTCGGAAATTCCATGGATGCACAATGGCTATCTGTACATTCTCGTCAAGAGCGGCCTGGCTGGCCTGCTGTGTTATTTCATTTTTTTGCTGAAAATGTTCAGGCGTGCCAAACACTGCACGGCCCCCCATGGCAGGATGATGATACTCGGCAGCATCGCGGGACTGTTGCTGTCCAACATGGTCATCTGCGGCATCTTCAGCAATGAATCCGTATTTTGTTACATCGTGTTAGGTTATTTCTCAAGTTTTCTTGCAACAAAAAAAACAGGTTCACATTAATATGAAAAAAATCGCTATCGTAGGTTCCGTCGGATTACCAGCCAAATATGGAGGATGGGAAACACTTGTCGACCACCTGACGGCGCACTTGTCCACTTCCTTCGATTTCACCGTGTATTGCTGTGCTGAAAAATACCCGGAGAAGCTGGCAACCTATAATGGCGCCAAACTGGTCTACATCAACCTCGATGCCAACGGCATGCAAAGCATCATCTATGACCTGTGGTCGATGTTGAAAGCCATCCGTTATGCCGATACGATCGTGGTCTTGGGCGTTTCCGGCTGCGTCTTCATGCCTGTGCTGAAGCTCATATCGCGCAAAAAATTTGTCATCAATATTGATGGCCTCGAGTGGCGCCGGGCCAAATGGAGCGGCTTTGCCAAATGGTTCCTGAAACTATCGGAATCGGCCGCCGTACGCTATGCCGACCAGGTCGTGACGGACAACAAAGCGATCCAGGACTATGTCAAAACGCAATATGGACGCGATAGCGCACTGATCGCCTATGGTGGCGACCATGCTGTACGTCCACAGCGGGATGATGCCATATTGGCAAAATATGAGCTCGATCGCGTGAAGTACGCATTTAAAGTATGCCGCATCGAGCCTGAAAACAATATCGACATGATCATCGAGGCATTCGCCAGCGCCCCCACGATGGATCTTGTCATCGTGGGCAACTGGGACAATAGCGAATATGGCAAGCAATTACGGCAAAAATATGCCGGAATTGCCCATTTGCATTTGCTCGACCCCATCTACGATCACACTATCCTGAATCAGCTACGCGCTGCCTGCCAAGTGTATGTCCACGGCCACAGCGCTGGCGGAACCAATCCTTCGCTGGTCGAAGCGATGAGCCTGGGCTTGCCGGTGCTTGCCTATGGCTGCATCTTCAACCGCGAAACCACCAACCAGCAGGCTTATTTTTTTGACACGTCTGCAGAATTAACTGAACTGCTGAACAGCCTGACCGAAGCCAAGTTGACGCTCTTGGGTCATCAGATGAAACAATTGGCGGATCAATTGTATACATGGAACAGAATTTCGAGCGGCTATGCAGACATCTTTTAACCCCCGCAGTTTTCTCGTGACGGGCGCCTCGGGCTTTGTCGGCCGGGCGCTGACACAGCATCTTGGCGTCCAGGCCGGGACGCGCGTGGTGTGCGCAGCCCGTAGCCACATCCCATGCACGGCGCCAAACATGACGTTCTTCCAGTGCGACGATGCGCTTGAAACACAGGAGTGGCACGCGGCGCTCGATGGTGTAGAGGTGGTCGTTCATCTTGCGGCCAGGGTTCACGTCATGCGCGACACGGCAGCGTCTCCTGCGGACGAATTTCGTCGTATCAACGTGCAAGGCAGCATCAATCTGGCCCGCCAAGCAGCGGATGCCGGCATCCGCAGATTCATCTTCATCAGTTCGTTAAAGGTGAATGGCGAGCAAACGCTTCCTGGTCGCCCGTTCCAGGCCAGTGATGCAGCGAATCCACAAGACCCCTACGGCACGTCCAAACACGAAGCCGAACAGGCCCTGCTGGCCATTGGTCGCGAAACGGGCATGGAAATCGTTATACTGCGTCCACCGCTGATCTACGGGCCTGGCGTACGCGCAAATTTTGAACGATTGATGCGTTTGGTACAGCGCGGTGTACCATTGCCACTCGGCGCCGTACACAATGTCCGCAGTATGGTTGCACTGGATAATTTTGTTGATTTGATTACGCTCAGCACATGGCATGCACAGGCACCGGGGAAAATATTCCTTGTATCAGATGACCACGATGTCAGCATTGCACAGTTACTGCGCATGTTGGCAAGCGGCATGAAAAAACATATTTGGCTGATACCCGTTCCTCCCTGCCTGCTTGTGGCGTTGGCGCGCCTGGCAGGAAAATCGATGGATGCGAGCCGCTTGCTTGACTCATTGCAAGTAGATATTAGCGAGACCAAACGCATGCTGAACTGGCAGCCCCCCCATGCAATGCAGGACGCCATCAACAAGACGGTGACTTCTTTTACTTCAAAACAATAAAAATACTCCAATGAAAAGATTATTTGATTTCGCCCTTTCTTCCGTAGTGCTGCTGGCCTTTGCCATCCCGATTCTCATCGTTGCCATACTTGTCAAGCTCACCTCCCCAGGGCCTGCCATTTACTGGTCGGACCGGGTCGGGGTGCGCAACAAGATTTTCCGCATGCCAAAGTTCCGTACGATGCGTATAGACACACCGGCCGTGGCAACGCACTTGCTCACGAATCCCGGGCAGTTCCTCACGCCGATAGGCTCCTTCCTGCGCAAGTCCAGCCTTGACGAGTTACCGCAATTGTGGAGCATCCTGCGCGGCGACATGAGCTTTGTCGGGCCCCGTCCCGCCCTGTTCAACCAGCAGGATTTGATCGCGCTGCGGACAGAATACGGCGTCGACCGCATACTGCCAGGCCTGACCGGCTGGGCGCAGATCAATGGCCGCGATGAATTGCCGATTCCGGAAAAGGTCAAACTCGATCTGGCCTATATGCAGCAGCAATCGTTCTTCTTCGACTTGAAAATTATCCTCCTGACGGCGCTCAAGGTAGTACGCCGCGATGGCGTCACGCATTGATGAGTTTTACATTGGAAACAGTATTGTTTTTGCGATATTCCAACGGTTTGCAGCAAAGCCAACGCTGCCCTTATCCTTTCTAAAGTAATTATTCGTCAAAATGAAACTAATTATTGATTTATCACGATTCAAGAAACAGCTCATTGCTGTTACTGCTGATTTGATATTCTTGCCATTGACCTTTTGTCTGGCGATTATTTTGCGCTACGATGTCGTTAACCTGAACTTGTTCCTCAGCTATTTCTGGATCATCGTTGCGGCCCCCATCGTCGCCATCCCCATCTTTATCAAAATTGGCCTGTACCGCGCCGTCATCCGCTTCATCGATCAGAAAATCGTGTATGTGGTCGTCTTCGGTGTCACGCTGTCGGTTGCTGTTTTACTGGCACTGGCGGGGCTATTGACGCATATGGCAGGAGTCTCACGCGGCGTATTCGGCATTTATTGGGTGAGTGCCTTGACCTACGTGGTGGCCAGCCGCTTTCTCGCACGGGGTGTGCTACTGCACCAGATGGGACGTCGCTATACGCGCGTCGCCATCTATGGCGCGGGCAAAGCGGGCGTGCAACTGGCCAGCGCCTTGCGCGCAGGCCGCGAGTACATGCCAGTGGCGTTCATCGACGATATGAAAGAATTGCGCGATGCAACTATTTCTGGCATTAAAGTCCATCCGTCCAATGCGCTGGCCGACGTGATCGAGAAATATGGGGTAAACGAGATACTGCTGGCCATGCCTGCCTTGAACAAAGGCGAACAGAAAAAAATCCTCAATAGCCTTGAACACCTGAAAGTCAAGATCAAGGTTACCCCGCCGGTGGAAAGCCTGGTCAGTGGCGAGTTACGCGTGCAAGATGTCCGCGACATCGAAATTGAAGATTTGCTGGGCCGTGACCAGGTATCGCCCGATCTGTCGCTGATATCCAGTTGCATTATCGGCAAATCCGTCATGGTCACGGGCGCTGGCGGCTCAATCGGTTCCGAACTGTGTCGCCAGATCATCCGATTGAAACCTGCCCGCCTCGTCTTGCTGGACATGTCCGAATTTGCCCTGTATTCCATCAAGCAGGAGTTAAAAGGCATCAATGAAGGATATGAGCTGGGCGTCGACATCCTGCCCTTCCTCGGCAGCGTGCTCGATACCGAAAAATGTCAGCGCATCTTGCAATCCTTCTCGGTGGAGACGCTGTATCATGCGGCAGCCTACAAACACGTGCCGTTGGTGGAGCATAACCCCGTAGAGGGGGTACGCAACAATGTCTTCGGCACGCTCAGCATTGCCAAGGCGGCAATGGCAGCCCATGTCAAATATTTTGTCCTGATTTCCACGGACAAGGCGGTACGGCCGACCAATGTGATGGGCACGACCAAGCGCCTCGCGGAACTGATTTTGCAGGCATTTACACGCGAACAGAGCCACACGCGCTTTTGCATGGTTCGTTTTGGCAATGTCCTGGGCTCGTCTGGTTCGGTCGTTCCCCTGTTCCGCCGACAGATCGAGGCCGGTGGTCCGATCACCCTGACACATCCGGAAATCACACGCTATTTCATGACCATTCCTGAGGCCGCCCAACTTGTGCTGCAAGCCGGCGCCATGGGCACGGGCGGCGATGTGTTCGTTCTTGACATGGGCGAGCCCGTGAAGATCATGGATCTGGCTGAACGCATGATCCATTTGAGTGGCCTGGAAGTGAAGAGCAAGTCGGCACCGGACGGTATTGAAATACAGCATGTAGGTCTGCGCCCCGGAGAAAAGCTCTATGAAGAGCTATTGATTGGGGGCAATGTGGAAGGTACCGAGCATCCCCTCATCATGCGGGCAGAGGAATCGGAAGTGCCTTGGCAAGATTTGAAAAAGATCTTGGAGGAAATGGATCTTGCATGCAATGACTTCAATTTCGAGGCGCTACGCAATCTGCTGCTGCGGGCAGTTCACGAATATGTACCGCAATGTGGTATCGAAGACCTGATCTGGTCGGAGCAGCGGCGTCGACAGGCTACCGCGGAAGATAAGTCGCCACCGCTCAAGGATAGTAATTTTTTGACATGATCCGAGCGACCGACTGAAGCCTGCCTCAAATAACAATGGGGCGGGGAATATATGGGTAACGAGACAAGAAAGCTAACAAATTGTAACAAATGCCTATTTTCACGTCTCCCATTATTCCCCTATAATATTTTGTGAAAAAATCTGCTCTCCGAAAAATGAAGCTCGCAATATAAGAACCAACATCGATTATTGTCCTTGGCACATTTTTTTCACTCAATAGCAATCAAATTGTTCCTCAAGAATAACCGTAGAGAACTCATGCCCCTCAGGTAATGCATACCGCGAAATCATATTCGCCCGGCATCCTCAGGCAGGACTGAGCGACATGGCAGACTAGCCCTTTGAAACATCCTCGCCACTTTTATCTTGAAAATGGCGAGCTGGAAAATTAAAAAAGAGAACTTATGGAAAAGCATGACGAATTGAATGAATCGGAAGTTTACGTTGAAGATGATGACTTCAATTTGACAAATTTCCTCACTATCTTATGGCAGTCGCGTGGCGTTATTCTGGCGGGAACCGCCTTGGTGGCGATACTCGGCACGTCCAGTGCCTTATTCCTTGGAAAATACCAAAGTGAAGGTTTTTTACAGTTCGGCGGCGCCATTCCCGAGAAAAAAATAGAGAAAGATGGAAAGGAAGTCAAAGAACAGGCGCCCGGTATCGCTTTGGCTGACTACAAGCGCTTTTCATCGCCATTAAACACCAGCGAACGCTTTAATGAATTTGTCAGGCAAAACAATATAGAGAATGACCCTACTGTCATCGCGTTGAGCCAGACATTTGCCGCCCGCGGGGGGATTGCCAAGGTGATCGAACCGATCTTTCCGTTCACCAAGCTTGATGCCAAAGAATTGATGAGCAGCACCAAGGATGCTGACAACAATGTCATCGCCGTTTCCATCAACTACGCGGCCAAGACACCGGAAAGCGCGCAACAAGCAGTGAGCTTGCTTGGCCGATATACAGTCGACACCATTGTCTACATGATTTATACGGATATTTTGCGCTTTAAAAATTCCGAAATTTCCGCTGCCATTACCAAGCTGGATAATAAAATCATTGAAAACAAGGAAAAAATCGACTCGTATCAGCGCAAAGGCGTCAGGCTCAAGCAAATCGTGACGCGCTATCCGGACGCTGCCAGCCAGGCTTCCCGCCAGCTTGTATCAATCACCGAAGATACGGCGCGCTACCTGTCGCCGCTCAGCCAGCTGATGACCAGCGAAGTCGAGATTACTGAAGCGAATGAAGCCATCTACAAGGCAAAGCGGGAACAAAAGCAGTATATGATACTCGCAGAGTATTATGATCGCGCGAAAGCATTGGCCGAGAGCACAAAATCTGGCGAAGCTATTCTGCGCGGACTGGAACCAATCAAGAAAACCGTCTTTAGCGGCAAGGATATGGAAGACGAAACGATCAAGGAAGTCTATAACAAGATCAGTGTCGATAATAGTTCCGCCATTAGTCTCTATCTGGAAAAAACACGCTTTATTGCTGGCCCCAGCTTGCCCAAGAATCGGACAACCCGTACCTCAGTTGCCCTGCTAGGCAGCCTGCTGGCAGGCTTGAGCATCTCCATCTTGTTCGTGCTGGGGCGTCGTTGGTGGCAGAATAACCGTCAACAGCTGCAAGGCTGATTGCGATAGTACAACGCGCACGCCGGCGCCACCAACTGGTTCGACAGCCGTCAATATCCGGCGGCCACGACCATCTCAAGGCCGGCGGTAGCATCTCCGCCTCTTCATCATAAAAAAAACCCAAAAAGTGCGCATTGAACTTTTTGGGTTTCATTCATCAATTCAGGCACTGTTGCTACCCGAACGACCATGGGTAGCAGTCAGTCGCGACAGTCAGCTCTTCAACAAGCCACCCAGCAACGCCGCCACCTTCTGCTTCGGCTTGGCCGCGGCAGGCGCCATGCTGGCGGCAGCCGGGGCTGCTGCCTTGGCGGGCTCATACGGCTTCAGGAACCAGGGATCGGCCTTTTCGCGGCGGGCGCCGGGACCAAAGGCGGGACGCGCACCGCGCTCGGCGGAGCGGCTGTCGCGACTCTCGCCCACATGGCGGCTCTCGGGTGCGCGCGCAGGACGCGCCTCGCCGCCTTCGCTGCGGCGCGGCGGACGGCGCTCGCTGTCGCTGCTGCGGGCAGGAGCCGGATTGAAGCCCGTCAATTCACCGCGCTTGATGCTTTGCTTGATGAGTTTCTCGATATCGGCCAGCAAGCGCTCGTCCTTATCCGAGTAGATCGAAATGGCGTCGCCCGAAGCGCCGGCGCGGCCCGTGCGGCCGATACGGTGCACATAGTCTTCCGCGTTGTACGGCAAGTCGAAGTTGATGACGCAAGGCAAGTCGGAAATATCCAGGCCGCGCGCCGCCACGTCGGTGGCCACCAGCACATCGATCTCGCCCTTCTTGAACGCTTCCAGCGCCGCCATGCGTTCCTGCTGGCTCTTGTCGCCATGAATCGCCGTGGCGCTCATGCCTTCCTGTTCCAGCACGCGGGCCAGGCGCGAGGCGCCGATCTTGGTATTTGAGAAGACGATGACCTGCTTCAGGTCACGCTGGCGCAGCAGATGGGCGACCAGGGCATGCTTATCGCCTTCCGTCACCTTGTACACCACCTGCGTGACCTTGTCGGCCGTCTGGTTGCTGCGCGCCACTTCGATCGTCAGCGGATCGTTGAGGAACGTGGCAGCCAGCTTCTTGATTTCTGGCGAGAACGTGGCCGAGAACATCAGGTTCTGGCGCTGCTTCGGCAGCAAGTTGATGATGCGTTGCAAGTCCGGCAAGAAACCCATGTCCAGCATGCGGTCGGCTTCATCCATGACCAGCATCTGCACCTGGCTCAGACTGATGTTCTTTTGCTCGATATGGTCGAGCAAGCGGCCCGGCGTGGCGATGACGATTTCCACGCCACCGCGCAGGATGACGGTTTGCGGCTTCATGTCCATGCCGCCGAAGACGACGGTCGAACGCAGCGGCGTATGCTTGGCGTAGGCCTTGACGTTTTCGGCCACCTGCACCGCCAGTTCACGCGTCGGCGTCAGGATCAGCGCGCGCACCGGGTGGCGCGCCGGCGACATGCTGCTGCTGGCATGCGCCATCAGCAACTGGATGATCGGCAAAGAGAAACCCGCTGTCTTGCCGGTACCCGTCTGCGCGGCACCCATCACATCGCGGCCTTGCAGCACCACGGGGATCGCTTGTTCCTGGATCGGTGTCGGATGGGTGTAACCCTGGTCGGTCAGTGCGCGCTGGATTTCAGGCGCGAGGCCAAAGTCGGCAAAAGTCAGGCTGGGAGCAGCGGATGCGGCAGGTGCTGGTGCAGGCGCAGCGGCGGCGGGCGCCGCTTCAGGGGCAATCGCCGGGCTGGGCGTAGGAGTCGATTCGGTTTCAGACATAAATTTTCTGGTGTGCCTCCGCACTGCGGAAGCCATGCTTTCTCAATAAACAACATTTCGGGGCACAGGCAGCTCCGTCTTGCAAGCCATGGATCATTGTTCTTGCGGCACCTCCGTGCTCCGGGACATGCTGTAGGGCGTATGCGGGAGCGTCGAAGAGATGTGCTGCGATGGCGGCGGAGATCGCGCCGGCGGAACATCGCGCGCAGAAGATACAATATCAGTGCTGTAAACGATACCCTAATTCACCGCAACTGTACACGGAAACCGTGATTTTTGAGCAAAAAGCGTTCCAGCAAAGGCCCGCCGGGATGCCGTATGATGGCAACTTCGATGCCAGCTCCGATGCATCTTCCGCCGCCCCCTGCCCTCACCATGCCCACCCCGCCTCTGCCCCACGATCCGCCACCGCAAGCGCCCAGCAAACCGGGCAATGACGAGTGCTGCCACAGCGGCTGCACCTTTTGCATTCTGGAAATGTACCAGGAAGACCTGGCCGCCTACGAAGAGGCCCTGAGGGCGTGGCAACAGCGCCAGCAAGCCGCGGCAGCCCCAGCCCCTCAGGGCGTCAGGAAAGCGCGCAAGCGCGCTTAATTTATTACTTAATTAAAAGCTTTCCCACTCATCCACCGGCGCAGCACGTCGCGCCGTGCTGGCCAGTTGACGCGGCGCCGCTGCCGGTTCCACGGCTGCCGGCGCCTTGACGGCGGCGGGCGGGCGCGGCCCGGTTGCAAATGTGCTGGCCGCGTCGAGCTTGAAGATGCTGACCACGGCGCTCAGGCTGGCGGCCTGCTCCTGCATCGATTCGGCCGCTGCCGCCGCCTCTTCCACCAGGGCCGCATTTTGCTGCGTCACCTGGTCCATCTGGGCAATGGCCTGGTTCACCTGCTCGATACCGGCGCTCTGTTCGCTGCTGGCGGCCGTGATCTCGCTCATGATGTCCGTCACGCGGGTGATGCTGGCAACGATGTCATCCATCGTGCGGCCCGCCTGGTCCACCAGTTTCGATCCCGCCTCGACTTTCTCGACCGAATCGCCGATCAGGACCTTGATATCCTTGGCCGCGGCGGCCGAGCGTTGCGCCAGGTTGCGCACTTCCGTGGCGACGACGGCAAAGCCGCGCCCCTGTTCGCCCGCGCGCGCCGCCTCTACGGCCGCGTTCAGGGCCAGGATATTGGTTTGGAAAGCAATGCCGTCGATGACGGCGATGATGTCGACGATCTTGCGCGATGAAGCATTGATCGACGCCATCGTGCCCACCACTTCGCCGACCACCTTGCCGCCCTCGATGGCGATGCTCGACGAGGTCAGCGCCATGGTGTTGGCCTGGCGCGCATTGTCCGCATTCTGCTTCACGGTCGACGTCAGCTCTTCCATCGACGAGGCTGTTTCTTCCAGCGAACTGGCCTGCTCTTCCGTACGCGACGACAAATCCTGGTTGCCGGCAGCAATCTGGCTCGACGCCGTGGCGATGGTATCGGTGCCGCTGCGTACCTGGCCCACCAGCGTCTGCAGGCTGGCATTCATGTCTTTCAGGGCCTGCATCAATTGCCCCGTTTCGTCTTGCGATTGCACAACGATGTGCGCCGTCAAATCGCCGGCCGCCACCTGGCGCGCCACGCCGACGGCCGCGATCAGCGGACGCGCCACGCTGCGCGCCACCCACAGCGCCAGCAGCATGCCGATGACGACGATGCCCACCAGCAAGCCGATCAGGCTGGCGCGCGAGGCCGCATAGGTTGCGTCGGCGCTGGCGCTCGAGCGCACGCCGCCATCCGTATTGATCGACACCAGTTTATCGAGGACCGTCATCATGTCCGTCATGACTTGGGCAGACGGCCCCACGGCCAGCGCGCGCGCCTCTTCCTTTTTCATCTCGCGCGACAGGCTCAGCATGGTTGCATGCAGGCGCATGAATTCATCGTTGAGCGCCAGGAAGCGCTCGAACACTTCCTTCTCGCCCGATTCCGAAATCAGGCTGCGGTACTTGTCGCCGTCCACCTTCAGCTTGGCCTGCGTTTCCGTCATGCGCGTTTCATTCTGCGCCATGTCGGCATCCTGTGCGGCCAGCATGTGCGCCAGTTCCCAGCGGCGGAAATCGCTGACGTCGCTGCGCATGGACATGGCCGCCAGCACGCTGGGCATCCAATTATCAGACAGATCCGTCGACGCGGTATTGATGCGCGCCATGGAAAAGATCGCCGATACGCCCAGCGCGGCCGTCAACAACAGCACGGCGCCAAACGACAAGATCAGCTTGGTGGCAATTTTCAAATCAAAAAACCATTTCATGCGTTGCTTTCCTTCATAAACGGGTAAACGGGACAAGACCGCGGGACAAGACAGCCGCGCGCTGGCAAAGGCACGGCGCGCGCAGTAAGGGCAGGCTGCGGGAAAAGGAGCAGTGGTGGAGAGCAAGTGCAGCAACTCATACCGGCACAAACCAAATTTCCGCAGTGCAACATTTTATCACCGTCGCACCAGACGCAGAGTGGTTTGATCGCGGCATGCGGCCAAAGTTCGCGGATAGCGTGGCGTATTTTTGCCCAAGTGCTGCTGTTTCCACAGGGAAAAATGCAGGAACAGGCGTAGGAGTCGGATGACACGAGGCAATGTTCCTAGCCTACATAAGCGCGTCGGCTCATCCGATGCCCGTCCGCAGCCCCCGGTTCTATAGTGGATACAAGATTCAGCACAACGCTAGCAAGCCAGAAAAGCAGCGCCATCCAACAAAATCAGAAGACGAGGCCCTACCATGTACAAAGCTTATAGCAACCTGACACCAGCAACGAATACCCACGCCGCCGTCCAGCACAACTGGCAAGCCGCTCCCGCCACGCCCATGATCAGCATCACGGGCGCGCAACAGAACGAATTGCTGCGCGCCTTGTCGCGCGCCGATCTGGAGCGCCTGTTTTGCCAACTGGAACTGGTCGCCCTGCCTGCCGGCAAGCACCTGTTCGATTGCGGCGGCAAGATTGAATACACGTATTTTCCCACCAACGCCATCGTTTCCCTGCTGTATGTGATGGAAGACGGCGCCACCACCGAGATCGCCGTCATCGGCCGCGAAGGCGTGGCCGGTGTGGTGCTGTACGAAGCCGAGCGCGCCACCTGCACGGCCATCGTGCAAACGGCCGGCTACGGTTACCGCCTGAAAACGGCCTTCCTGCGTGAAGTGTTCAATGAAGGCGGCGCGCTGGCGCAATTGCTGATGCGCTATACCAGCGCCATGTTTGCGCAAATGGCACAGAACGTGGTGGGCGGCCGTCATTGCAGCATCGAGCAAAAGCTGTGCCGCTGGCTGCTAGACCGCCTCGACCGTTCGCTGTCGAACGAGCTGAAGGTGACGCAAGACACCATGGCCAACATGCTGGGCGTGCGCCGCGAAAGCGTCACCGTCACGGCCCGCAAGCTGCAGGACGAAGGTTTGATCCAGTATCGCCGCGGCACGGTCGAAGTGCTCGACCGCGAAGGCCTGGAAGCGGCCGCTGGCAATTGCTACAAGGCAGCCCGCGCCGGTTTCGAACAATTCCGCAGCGGCATCAGCGCACACAATTAAGCACGACGCTGGCCAGCGGGCAGGCAAGCGGGTATCGTAGATACTCCTGACTACCCCGGAGACTGGCCATGAAACTGATCGGCATGCTCGACTCGCCCTATGTGCGCAGGGTCGCCATCTGTTTGCAACTGCAGGGAATTTCCTACGAGCACTTGCCGCTATCTGTGTTCCGCAACATGGATGCCGTGCGCGAGATCAACCCCGTCATCAAGGTACCGACCCTGGTACTGGACGACGGGCAAGTGCTGATGGATTCCACCTTGATCCTGCAATATCTGTCGCTGCTGCGTCCGGACACCGCCATCCCCGCCCTGGCCGACAGCGTGCGCGCGCTGCGCCTGACGGGCCTTGCCCTGGCCGCCTATGAAAAAGCCGTGCAGATCGTCTACGAACGCAAGCTGCGTCCGCTCGACAAGCAACACGCGCCGTGGCTGGAACGGGTCAGCATGCAACTGCATGCCGCCTGGAACGCGCTGGAACAGGAATGCGCGCACCTGCCCCTGCCTGGCGAGACGGGCAGTATCGACCAAGCGGGCGTGACCATCGCCGTCGGCTGGAGTTTCGCCCAGCTGGAAACGCCCGATATCGTCAAACCCAGCGATTACCCGGCCATCAACGCCTACACGCGCTCGGCGGAAACCCTGCCCGCCTTCCTGGCCACGCCGCCAGTCTGACGCGCCGGGGACTATTTGCCTGCGCCGCCCGGCCCGGGTACAGCGGCGGCCGGATCGAAGTGCCACCAGAGCGGCCTGACATCGTCAAACGCGTGATAGTCGGGCGCAAAGGCCGCCCGGGCAGGATCATCAAAACTGCCCACCAGCAAGGCCACCGTCGGCGCATCGTCGATGGCGCCGACGGAACTGCCGCACGCGGCGCAAAATGCCCGGCTGGAATATTCGGAAGAACGGTATGTTGCCGGTGCACCGGCCGTCCCCGTCCAGCGCACTTGATCGCGCGCAAACTCCACCCACGCCACCGTCGGCGCGCCCGTATGCTGCTGGCAATTGCGGCAGGAACAGCTGTGCGGATTGCTGCCCTGGCCTGTCACTTCAAAGCGCACCGCGCCACACAGACAGCCGCCTGTTTGCACCACATTCTCCATCGTTTCTCCTCGTTTGCACCGTTGCGTGCCCTGCCTGCAGATACCTACCCGGTACAATATTGCCATAAACCCACCCTGGCGCAGCCCAAAGTGCGTGCCGCCGGCACTATGAAAGAATAAATGGAAGACATCAATTGCGAAGGCTTGCCGCACATCCGCGTACTGGCAGGCGAAAACACCAGCGGTCCCGTCTATGAAACCCTGCCGGCGCGCCAGATCGACGAGCACGTCTACGAACTGCTGGCCTCGCCCGGCCTGACCCTGAACCTGGCGCGCGGCGACATCGTCAACATCGCCGACCCGCTCTCCCCCGCCGAAGTCTTAAAGCGCGGCGGCAACTTCTGCATCCATATCTACGACGCCGACGACGTGTCGCAAGAGGCAGTGGACCAGCTCGAACGCGACGTGCAAAGCCAGCTGGGCGGCACCCTGGATGGCCAGTACAAGGGCAACCTCACCTTCAGCGTGCCGGGACACCACGGCATCTACAACGTCAACGGTCCCTTTGACGCCTTCCGCGAAGCGACGGGCGTGGAATGGTACTTCGCCAATATCTACGTCAACCTCGATGACGACGATGATGAAACCTTGCTCAACTGGTGGGTGGATATGTAAGCATGCCCGTGCGCCAGGCAGGGCCATGACACATGTCAATGTTCTGTATTGCTCTGGCACACATCAAGCTGCTTGCCCGCGCCTTGCATACGCTCTCTCTATCGTCAACCACAGAGAGCAACGATATGCCCTACATTGCGCGCGCCGACTATGCGAAGCAAAAAGAAATCGTGGGAAATGGCGAGTGCGTCACGCTGGCAAGGCGCCTCACCGGCGCCCGTGCCTCTTCGCGTTGGCGCGAAGGTGACAAAGTGCCGGACCTGCTGGAACACGGCGGCATCGCGAAAGGCACGCTGATTGCCACCTTCGTCAATGGCCGCTATCAGAATCTGCGGCAGGGCAATCATGCGGCGCTGTTCATCCGCCAGGTACCTGGCGGCATAGAAATTTTCGACCAGTGGCGTCACCACAAGCCCGGCGCCCGCGTGATCTACTTTGGGCGTTCGGCGGCCGGGGCATCGAATCGTCCCGAACTCTATTCGGTAGTGGAATGAAGCTGCTCGCACTGTTGGCATTGACCATCGCTGCCGCGGCGATGCGGCCAGCTGCCGCAGTCCCCCTTTCTTGCCCGCAAGCACCTCCCTCAAGCTGGAACCTGCCGGACAGCAAACTCGATGGCGTACGCGTGCTGTCCTATCCGTCGGATCAGCCGCCAGCAGCTGGCGAAGCCTTGCCTATCCTGGCCCCGGACAAGGAATGGACACGCAACGGCACCTTGCATCAACGCTGGGACATCAATTTTGATGCGCCCGAGTATCTGTTTCAGGTGGACTGCCTGTATGCGGGTACCGAACGCTACCTGCGCATGGCATTGCCAGGCGTCAAACAGTGCGTCGTAGCCATTGCACAGCGAACGAAAATGGTCAGGTTTCAGTGCAATTAGACAACGCACCTGGCATTCAGCGCAGTGGATACCGCTACCGAATGGACGCATGAATCTATCGTTCCCGTTAAATGGACTGCGGCCCGTCCTCGCCACCCGCCAGCGCCCCATGCGGCCGGCACCAGACGAACTTGCCTGTCACTGGCTGGTACAGCAAGGGACTTTCATCGGCAATGGCCAGCAAGCAAGGCCAGCATGCGGCAAGCGCGGCGGGTGTCAGCGCATAGGCGCGCGCCCGGCTGGCCATGAACAAGACGGGTGCCGCCACGGCAGCGTGAAAGTGGGAAGCGAGAAACGCGGCCACGCGTCCCGATTGCGCCGGGCGCTCGCTGGAAACGGCGTCAAACTCGGCCAGCCAGTCCGGCCCCGATACCGTTGGCTGCAGGCGGTGTCCATCGCGCAACTGCATCGGGTGCGTTTCATCGGGCTGGGCCGACACATGGCGCGTCCACAACTGCGCCGCGGCGTGGGGCGTCAGCGCTTGTACTTGCGCCCGCATCTGTGCGGGGATGGAGAAATCGGCATCGAAAAACGGCCAGTCCGCTTCAGGTTGCAGCGGCCGGCCAGCATCGTCGCCCAAGTCCCCTACGATTGACATATCTCAAGGTAGCGGCCCAGCACCTTGTCCATGCCCTGCTCGATGCACTCGACCACCAGCGCGTGGCCGATCGACACTTCCAGGATGCCGGGAATGTCCAGGAAGCGCGCCAGGTTGTGCAAATCCAGGTCATGCCCGGCATTCACGCCCAGGCCCAGCGCCTGCGCCCGCCGCGCCGCCTGCAGATAGGTATCGAATACGGTATCGCCGTGCTCGCTGCCATGGCTTTCGGCAAACCGCTCCGTGTACAGCTCGACCCGCGCCGCGCCCACTTCGCGCGCCCATTCCAGCGCCGGGTAGTCGGCATCGACAAACAGGCTGACGCGGATGCCCAGGTCATTCAATTCCGCAATGACGGGCCGCAGCAGCGCTGCGTGCTGTTCGATGTCCCAGCCGTGATCGGACGTCAATTGCCCCGGCATGTCCGGCACCAGGGTGCATTGCGCCGGGCGCGCGCTTTTCACTATTTCCAGAAATTCCGCCGTCGGATACCCCTCCACATTCAGCTCGCGCCCCCGCTCCGCGCACAGGCGCTGCAACGGGGCAACATCGTCGTAGCGGGCATGGCGCTGGTCAGGGCGCGGATGCAAGGTGATGCCGGCGGCGCCCAGGTCGAGAAAGCGCGCGGAAAATGCGAGCAGGTCCGGGAAGTTGCGGCCGCGCGAATTGCGCAGCAAGGCGATTTTATTGACGTTGACGGAGAGCTGGGTCATGTGCGGGTATGGAATGAGGGTAACAGGTGTGGCAGCGATTGTAGCGGATCGCCCGCGCAGGGCACGACCAACCGAACTCAGCGCTACGTGCTACGATGCAAGATAGATTTCCACGCTTTCAACAACACGCCATGAAATACAAATTATTCCTGTTTGACCTGGACGATACCCTGCTCGACTTCCGGGCGTCCGAAAAACGCTCGTTCCTGCACACCATGCACGAACTGGGCTTGCGCGACGGCATCGACGGCTTGTTTTCCCAATACCAGGCGATCAACGTCGACCTGTGGAAACGTTTCGAAACGGGTGACGTGAGCAAGGATTTCCTGAAGGTGGAGCGCTTCCGCAAGACGTTTGCACTGAACGGCATCGCCATCGACCCGGAACTGGCCAGCCGGCTGTATCTGGATTCCCTGCCGGACACGGTCGTGCTCATCGATGGCGCCAAACAAGTGTGCGAAACCCTGTCGCGCATCGGCGAAGTGGGCATCATCACCAACGGCGTCGAGTCCATCCAGAACCGCCGCATCGCCGCATCCGGCCTGGGCGACTACATTTCCTTCGTCGCCACCTCGGAAGCGTGCGGCCACGCCAAGCCGGATGTGCGCTTCTTCGAATACGCGGCCAACATGGCGCGCGCATGCAGCAAGCACACTACCATCATCATCGG
Organism: Janthinobacterium sp. P210005; assembly: GCF_036231865.1. NCBI lineage: Bacteria > Pseudomonadati > Pseudomonadota > Betaproteobacteria > Burkholderiales > Oxalobacteraceae > Janthinobacterium > Janthinobacterium sp. P210005. Next base: position 88,257 of record NZ_JAZARC010000006.1, on the reverse strand, counting down.
CGACCGGCTCGACGCCGACATCCTGGGCGCCAACCGCTACGGCATCGACAGTTGCTGGTTCAACCCGGACAGCATGGCCAATACCTCGGCCGCCATCCCTACCTGTGAAGTGGCCAGCCTGCAAGACATCGTGCCGGCGCTGGACGTGATGCAGATCAACTTGAAACAGGCTTGATCTTCAACAAAGGCTGCACCTGAAATACGCCGGCAGCGGCACGAAAACACGCCTCTGTTCGCGTACCATCAGTACTCGTCCATCCTGATGCCAGCCCATGCCTTCCTATACCGTCCTGCTCGTCATCGCGGCCTTGCTCCTGCTCTTTGCCATGCTGGCCGTGCGCGGAAACGCGAAGTCCCGTGCGCCGCTGCGGCTGCACAGAAAACCCGTCATGACGGCGCGCGAGCAGCAGATGTACCACCTGCTGCAAACGGCCTTGCCGGAATGCACGGTGCTGGCGCAAGTGGCGTTTTCCGCGCTGGTGACAGCGAAGGGATGGGCGAACAGAAACCGTTTCGACCGCAAGGTGGCCGATTTTGTCCTGTGCAGCCAGCAACTGAACGTCATCGCCGTGATCGAGCTCGACGACAGCAGCCACAACGGCCGCGAACGCCAGGACAGGGAGCGCGACGCCATGCTCAGGCTGGCCGGCTATGTGACCTTGCGCTATGCCAACTTCCCCACGCAGCAGGCGCTGCGCGCCGATGTCGAGCAACTGCTGCTGAAAAAAGCCGGCGTCGTATCGGCCTGATGACACCATCCAAACATCAATCGCGCGTCAGCACTTCCAGCAATTCGATCTCGAAGACCAAATTGGAGTTTGGCGGAATCAAGCCCACCTGCCGCTCGCCATACGCCAGCGCCGCCGGCACCCACAGCTTGCGCTTGCCGCCCACCTGCATGCCGTGCAAACCCAGAATCCAGCCCTGGATCACCTTGTTATTGCTCAACACGCAGCGAAAAGGTTCACCCCGCTTGTGCGACGAGTCAAACTCCGTGCCATCTTCCAGCCAGCCCCGGTAGTGGGCCGTGATCAGCGCACCGCGCGCCGCCGCCTTGCCATCGCCCACCACGATATCGTCCATCTTCACTTCAGCCGTCATCTCATTTCACCCTTGATAAATCACAATGCCGCGATTGTACGACAGCAAAAGAAAAGCCCCGGTAGTTGCCCGCCGGGGCTTGATCTATTGCGGCAAATTCGGGTAGGCCTCGCGTGAGTCGAACACGGCACCAACGGATTGTGAGACACATCATCTATAGCCTTTATCACTATATATATATAACTCAAAAAATATTTAAGATATTCGAAAAAATAAATTTTATATCTCAAATAAAACTTAAAAAATAATTATAACCATTATTTAACAACAACATCCTTCAATTGTGGAACAGATAATTTCTCAAACAGCTCAATCAACTCATGCATCTTCGTGCTTGGATCAAAACTACCATCCGCATTGGAATGCTCAAGAACTTTTCTTGCATAACGTTTTGCATCATCCAACTTCGGAAACAAATCCATAAATAGGTTACCTTCAGATGACTTATCATAACCTGGCATAACCCCCTTTAATTCTGCAACCATTTGATCTCCAGGGGATTTCCCAGGCAAAGCATTGAATGTTTTCCTGCTGTATCCATAATGCAAAAAATACCAATACTCTATGCATGGATGAGAAGAAATAACTTTAATATTTTCTACTGTGCGAGCTAGATTTATTGCTTCATTATAATTCAAATGAGTATCACGATCGATTGCACAAAATATACTATCATAATTATTTTTTTGATTTATTGCCTCAAAAACAATTCCCTTTGGATCAGTTTTTCCACAATGAGCAACTTTAATTGAAACATGAACCTTGAAATATCGCGTTGCATCCTCTATATAACGCCGCCCTGATTTTGAATCTTCGCAAATAATCAATATCTTAGGCTGAGTTTTTATCGATGACCCTTTCCTAGAAAAGGACGCAACACTTTTTATCTTTTGCGCCATATTCAACCTTTACGTATATTTGGCAAAGAACGATATCGGCCTTCAAAATAACGCTTCTCAACGTCTTCACTCTCACGTCCTTCAAACTCATAAACAGAACGAAGCTGAGTAGCACCATTCATATCTCGCTCCGTCAACCATATTTGATCGCGTCGAAGCAATTTCGTATCCATCAAATGAGTGTCATGCGTTGTAAAAATCAACTGGGTATTTTTTGTTCGTTTCAAAAATCTCTCAATCAGATTTGCAACTATTTCCGGATGCAAACTACTATCTAATTCATCAATTCCCATAACTGAAAAGAAGCTATCACCACTTTCTATAATCCCCCATGGTAAGAAGAAACCGAATAAATTCTTCGTCCCTTCAGATTGCTCATCATAATCAAAATCGGCCTCCCCCAACGCTGTTCTATGCGTAAACGTCGTAGTAGAAGTCAGGTTATTTTTATTCTTTGAATCCTTCTCTGAATATAGTAACGACAACATATTTTTGACGGCTACTTTAGAGGAATCCTCAGTACGGATAGCGGTCACAGGAACATCTATTTCCTGTAAAAAATTTGCAACTTCTTGCGCAAAAATCGGATTTTCTTTTACCAGATTTTTACACGACATCGCTAATTCTTCCATTTTATTTACAACAACAAATAGTCCTCTTCTTAACCAGTCAAGCGGGAATGACAACTGATTTATTTCCTCACTACTATTTGCAACCGCTTGAGCCAAAAACAAAGTAGTAGGATTTGTCAAGCGCGTCCAAACTTTATGCAACTCGCTTCCACCTTCCAATTGATCTGAAAAGCTATATACCTCACCATATTCTTCACTATATTGGCGCTCATATAAAGTAACAGCCTCGCCACCAGGAAAAGATACTAAACGTTCTTCTAAAATACGACTAGCAGTCGCTGACAAGTTGAATTGATAGCGAAGTTTATTATTTACAAAATGATACTCAAATGAACTAGGAGCACTAACCAATTTCTTGTCAAATCTAAAAGGCTTAACTGGCACGTAGTCAGCTGGGGACATCCCCGTCATAGTACGGATTATGTCTAAGGCTTTAAGAAGATTGCTCTTTCCAGAGGCATTAGGACCATAGATAGCAGCAACTTTAAGCAGATCAGGTAGCTTCTCACCCACCACATCTGGGGTAAATACGTTGTCGCGCCTGTGCAAACGAGGAGCAGCAACCATGGAGAATGTTTGCTTCTCCCGAAAAGAACGGAAGTTACTGACTGAGAATTCGATCAACATGGAGAAGTCTCACTAAGAGTAAATTTGACCTATCGATTATGAACGAATTTTAGATGATCTGCAGTTTTTCTACAGCTCTATTGACCTAACACATACCTCATACCGCCCTATACTTAGCAAAGTTGGGAGTCGAGACACATTCTCGGCCACGTGATCTGCAGAAAAATGGCCATACGCCCTCAGCATCCGACTACTTTGCCCCCAAGCTTTTGAGTCGCCATGAGTTAGCTAGAGTTTGGCGAACCATAAAACAACAGCCCGCCGCAATCAGATCATAGGCAATGAGCAGTGGCAGGGTCAGGTCCGCCATTCAGACACAAGCCCAACCATAGCCACGTTAAATAACGATAATGGCCTGTAGCGTACGTAATTGCAAATACAAGGTCAAACGGCAGGCAAAACGCAACGCCTCTTATGCGCGCCGTATCGTTATAAAGATGAAGTTGGTGGCAAAACCGACTAGCTTTGCCCGAATCACAAAACCATGAGGTGATTGTCTCGCGCATAAAAAAGGCCCCGGCAGTCACCCGCCGGGGCTTTTTCTATTGCTGCAAATTCTGGTGGGCCTCCCGTGAGTCGAACACGGCACCAACGGATTATGAGTCCGCTGCTCTAACCAAGCATGAGCTAGAGGCCCGGGGGACTGCGGCGTGGCGGCGCTGTTGATACCCGCCTCGCGCGGCCGTTTTGGAAACGGACACGCGAGGATAGGGGTATCAGGGGCGCACGTCAAGCCCTATTGGCTTCTAGTTGCCTTCCAAGAAGCTTTTCAGCTTGTCGGAGCGCGATGGGTGGCGCAGCTTGCGCAGCGCTTTGGCTTCGATCTGGCGGATGCGCTCGCGCGTCACGTCAAATTGCTTGCCCACTTCTTCCAGCGTGTGGTCGGTGGACATCTCGATGCCGAAACGCATGCGCAGCACTTTCGCTTCGCGCGGCGTCAGGGAATCGAGCACGTCCTTGACCACGCCCCGCATGGACGCGTGCAGGGCCGCATCGGCCGGCGCCAGGGTGTTGTTGTCCTCGATGAAGTCGCCCAGGTGGGAATCGTCGTCGTCGCCGATCGGCGTTTCCATCGAGATCGGTTCCTTGGCGATTTTCATGATCTTGCGGATCTTGTCCTCGGGCATTTCCATCTTGATCGCCAGGGTGGCCGGATCGGGTTCCGCACCCGTTTCCTGCAGAATCTGGCGGGAAATCCGGTTCATCTTGTTGATCGTCTCGATCATGTGCACGGGAATACGGATCGTGCGCGCCTGGTCGGCGATCGAGCGCGTGATGGCCTGGCGAATCCACCAGGTCGCATACGTGGAGAACTTGTAGCCGCGGCGGTACTCGAACTTGTCGACGGCCTTCATCAGGCCGATATTGCCTTCCTGGATCAGATCGAGGAATTGCAGGCCGCGGTTCGTGTATTTCTTGGCGATCGAAATGACCAGGCGCAAGTTGGCCTCCGTCATTTCGCGCTTGGCCTTGCGCGCCTTCATTTCACCGGCCGCCATCTGGCGGTTGATATTGCGCAAGTCCGGCAGCGGCAAGACGACGCGCGCTTGCAGGTCGATCAGGCGCTGCTGCAGTTCCTTGACTGTCGGAATGTTGCGGCCCAGGATGGCGCTGTACGCATGTCCTGCGTTGACTTCGCCATCGACCCAGTCGAGGTTGGTTTCATTGCCAGGGAAGACCTTGATGAAGTGGGCGCGCGGCATGCCGCAGCGGTTCACGGCCACGTCGAGGATTTGCTTCTCGATATGGCGCACTTCGTCGACCTGGCCGCGCAGGGTGTCGCACAGCTTTTCCACCACCTTGGCCGTGAAGCGGATGCCCAGCAATTCTTGCGAAATGGCTTCCTGCGCCTTGGCGTACGGCTTCGAGTTGTAGCCTTCTTTTTCGAAGGCGCGGCGCATCTTGTCGAACTGCTGAGAAATGACGGCGAATTTTTCCAGCGCCGTGCGTTTCAGGGTTTCCAGCTGTTCCGCGGAGAAACCGGCGGCGCCCGACGCGCTCGCTTCTTCTTCCTCTTCTTCTTCCTCTTCTTCCGCTTCGCCTTCTTCCTCGTCCTCTTCGACGGGGGCGGCGACGACAGGAGCGGCGGCGACCGGCTCGTTTTCATCGACGAGACCGTCGACGATTTCGTCGATCTTGATCTCTTCGTTGGCGATGCGGTCGGCGGCGGCGATGATTTCGGCGATCGTCACGGGACAGGCGGAAATGGCCTGGATCATGTCTTTCAAGCCATCTTCGATGCGTTTGGCGATCTCGATCTCGCCTTCGCGCGTCAGCAGCTCGACCGAGCCCATTTCGCGCATATACATGCGCACGGGGTCGGTGGTGCGGCCGAAGTCGGAATCGACGGTCGACAATGCGGCCTCGGCCGCAGCTTCCGCCTCGTCATCGCTGGTGACGACGGCAACGTTATCGGACAGCAACAACGTTTCCGCATCGGGCGCGTGCTCGTAGACGGCGATGCCCATGTCATTGAAGGTACCGATGATGCCTTCGATGGCTTCCGGATCGACGATGTTTTCAGGCAAGTGATCGTTGATTTCCGCGTACGTCAGGAAACCGCGTTCCTTGCCGAACTTGATCAGGGTCTTGAGTTTCTGGCGCCGGCGCTCGAGTTCTTCCTCGCTCGCTTCCGTATCGGACGAGAACGCGTCCTTCAGCAGCGCGCGCTCTTTCGCCTTGCGGTCCTTGGCCTTGGCCTTGTCGACGGCCTTCAGTTCGGCCCGCTCGACGGCGTTCAGGGCGGCGACTTCATCATTTTCTGGCTGGAATTCTTTTGGCTTGCGGCCGCGGCGGCCTGGCACTTTTACCGACGGCAAGACATAACCGGACGTATCGATGGCTGCCAGGGTGGCAGCGTCGGTGGTCTGGCTGACCACGGGCGCGCTGGTAACGCGCGCTTCTGGCCGGTCGAGCGCCTTTTCGGCTTTCGTGGTAACTTTAGTGGGCTTTGCAGCCGCTTTGGATTCGGGTTTCTTGATTGGCACAGGCGCTTTCGATTACACAACGACTTGCTTTACGGTGGATTAGGATAAAGTTTGCTGCCAGTTCCCTGTCTACCTGCGGGAACCACCATCTTCGAACCTGCCGACTACGCAAATTCGACACTGTTACGTTACTTACACCTCATCGGCCACGATCCGCGGGAAGCGCAGCAATTCCTGTCCACCGGCTGTTGCCAGCCGCCTCGGCAAAAATTCCTGCATCGACCGCGTTGGGAGCGAGAGCCTGGCGCGGCTTGCCAGCGTCTGCGAGCCTTGCCCGCAACGCCGAAAACGCCAGTTGGCCCTGGCTGCCGACACGATCCACCGCGCCGATCAAGAGCCTAACTTACTGAAAACAAATACTATTTACGAAACAGAACTAGCTTGCCAAAGCACACAATACTTAGCATTTAATTATAGCACGCGAAAAATGTTTTTCCAGTGCGCGCCATACCCTCAAGGCAAGGTTAGCGATTCACCAACTCGGCATCGCGCTCGCGCTCCAGCGCCCCCTGCTCCTGCATGATTTCGCGGTAGCGTACACCAATTTTCTCGGATGGCAAACCCGACGCAAACAATTGCTGCAATTCCGCCTTCAAGGCATTCAATTTGATCTCGCGGATGGTGCTCACCAGCCACGACAATTCGCTGTCGTAATCGGATTCCGTACCGGCCGCGATCTCGCCGATGATCTCGTCATACTCGCTGCCCAGCTCCTTCAACTGCTGCGCCAGCGCGGCAAAACTGCCGTGCTCGCCCAGAGCCTGGCCCACGGCCACCAGTTGCCCCAGGCTGTGCGCCGCGTCCGGCCCCAGGTGCTGGAAGGCGGCCAGGGCGGCTTCGTCGATGCGCATCGTCAGCGGCGGATGCGCCACCAGCATGCGCATGATCTTCAATTCCAGGCCGACAGGCACGGGGCGGCCCGATTTCGGCGGCGCGCGGTGCGCCACGGCAACGGGTTTCGCCAGCTCGAACAGGGCTTCGATCTCGGCCGGCGTGGACTGCGTCAGCTGCGCCAGTCCCCGTACGATCTGCAGGCGCAGGGACGACGGCGCCATCAGCTGCAGCAATGGCTTGGCGTCGAACTGCACGCGAGCGCGCCCTTCCGGTTCCGACAGATCATGCTCGCCCGACACTTCTTTCAGCAAAAATTGCGACAGCGGCATGGCTTCATGCACTTGCTGCTCGAAGCCCTCAGCGCCGAATTCGCGGATATAGCTGTCCGGATCGTGTTCCGACGGCAAGAACAGGAATTTGATGGTTTTATTGTCCGACACGTGGGCCAGGCTCGCTTCCAGCGCGCGGCGGGCAGCGCGGCGGCCGGCCTTGTCGCCGTCGAAGCTGAAAATCACGTTATCCGTCTGGCGCAGCAGTTTTTGCACGTGGGTGGGCGTGCACGCCGTGCCCAGGGTCGCCACGGCTTGCGGGAAACCCATTTGCGCCAAGGCAACGACGTCCATATAGCCTTCCGTCACCAGCACATAGCCGGCGTCACGGATGGCCTGGCGCGCCTCGAACAGCCCATATAGTTCGAAACCCTTGGAAAACAAGGGGGTTTCCGGCGAGTTCAGGTATTTCGGTTCGCCATGGTCGAGCACGCGGCCGCCAAAGGCGATGACCTGGCCCTTGGTATTGCGGATCGGAAACATGATGCGTTCGCGGAAACGGTCGTAACGCTTGCGATTGTTGCCCTCTTCATCGACCTTGTCGATCACCAGGCCCGCTTCGGCCAGGGCCACCACGTCGTAGTCGGGGAAGACGGAACGCAGATTGTCCCAGCCGCCGGGCGCGAAACCCATGCCGAAGCGAGCGGCCACTTCGCCCGTCAAGCCCCGGTTTTTGAGGTAGGCGATGGCTTCCGGCGCGTGGCGCAATTGTCCGCGGTAATAATCGCAGGCCTGCGTCATGGCGTCGGACAGGGCCAGGCTCTGCGCCTGGATCTGCGCGCGCTGGGCTGGCGGAATTTTATCGTCCGCTTCCGGCACGACCATGCCCACGTTCTGCGCCAGGTCCTTGACGGCGTCGACAAAGCCCATGCCCGAGTACTCGATCAGGAAGCCGATCGAGGTGCCATGCGCACCACAGCCGAAGCAGTGATAGAACTGCTTGGTGGGGCTGACGGTAAAGCTGGGCGATTTTTCACTGTGGAACGGGCACAAGCCCATGAAATTGGCGCCACCTTTTTTCAGTTGCACATAGCGCCCCACGACGTCGACGATATCGACGCGGTTGAGCAAATCGGAAATGAAGGATTGAGGTATCACTGGCTAGGGCGGGTCTTGTTATAGGTCAGACTATACTACCGCACGCGGCCTGAGGTTGAGCCAGGTCAACGTGTGGGCTGTTAACAGGCTGCCAGCGCGACGGCTGGCAGCCCTTGCTACTATTGTATGCTTACGCTGCCGGCGTCAAGGCTTTCTTGACCAGGGCGGACACCACCGTCATGTCGGCGCGGCCAGCCAGCTTCGGCTTGACGATGGCCATGACCTTGCCCATGTCTTGCGGACCGGCGGCGCCCGAGGCGGCCACGGCGGCAGCCACTTCAGCCGCCACTTCTTCTTCCGACAGGCCCGCAGGCATGTAGCCGATCAGGTGCACCAGCTCGGCTTTTTCAATGTCGGCCAGGTCGGCACGGCCACCGGCTTCGAACTGGGTGATCGAATCCTTGCGCTGCTTGATCATCTTTTCCACGATGGCCGTCACGTGGGCATCCGTCAATTCGATGCGCTCGTCGACTTCCTTGCGCTTGATTTCCGCCAGCAGCAGGCGAATCGTGCCCAGCTTGCCCGCTTCCTTGGCGCGCATGGCGTTTTTCATGTCTTCGGTAATTTGTTCTTTCAAGCTCATGGCAATCCTCGTGTTGGTAAGTAGGGCTCGATGCTGATCTGTGTACTCCAAGCAGGCAGCCACAAAAGCGAAAACCCGCTGCGGCGAACCGGAGCGGGTATGCGACTCATCTGAAGTATCACTTCAGGCGAATCAAAACAAAACCCGTGGCGAACAATGCGCCGAACTACCCGGGTTGGTTCTGACTGAACAGTCTTAGAATAATTTTTTCGGCAGTTGTTGGCTGCGGATGCGTTTGTAATGACGCTTGACAGCAGCTGCCAGCTTGCGCTTGCGCTCAGCTGTTGGCTTTTCGTAGAATTCGCGTGCGCGCAATTCGGTCAGCAGACCCGTTTTTTCGATGGTGCGTTTGAAGCGACGCATTGCGACTTCGAACGGCTCGTTTTCTTTAAGGCGAATAGTGGTCATGTAAAATTCAAACCGTTGAGGTGGTGTATAGGAAGAGATAGATAGTAGCAGCTTTTATTCGGAAAGGGAAGCCCCTCCCCCACTTGCGTGCGGCATGCAGCCTGCGGTCGCTGCCGGAATGTGGCGTAAACCACGCACCGGGGTCGGCGCACCGGGCGCCAGAACCCCATCCTACAGACTTGCTTACTGCAAGGCAATACCTGCCGCCACGCCGGAAGCCCAGGCCCACTGGAAGTTGTAGCCGCCCAGCCAGCCCGTCACATCGACCGATTCACCGATGAAATACAGACCCGGCACCTTATTCGCCATCATGGTCTGCTGCGACAGTTCGCGCGTGTCGATGCCGCCACGCGTCACTTCGGCCTTGCGGTAGCCTTCGGAACCGTTCGGCACGATGGACCAGGCATTGATGGCCTGGCCCAGCTTGCGCAGCTGCGCGTCGGGCATGTCGGCGATGCGCGCATCCGGCGCCAGGCCGTTGACGGCCAGCAAACAGTCCGCCAGGCGCTGCGGCAGCCATTGCGCGACGATATTGCCCAGCTGCTTCTTCAAGGTGCCCTTGCCTTCAATCAAGGTCTGCGCCACGTCCACTTCCGGCAACAGGTTGACGACGATGGGCTCGCCCGGCAGCCAGTAGCTGGAAATCTGCAGAATCGCCGGGCCCGACAAGCCGCGGTGGGTGAACAGCAAATCTTCGCGGAAACGCGCGCCCGTGGCCTTGCGGCCTTTCAGGCTGCCCGTTTCCACATCCACTTCCAGCGCGATGCCGGACAGTTCCGCGAACGGCGCCCAGCTGGCCGGGTCGAACGTCAGCGGCACCAGGGCCGGACGGGGTTCGACCATCATCAAATCGAATTGCTTGGCGATGCGGTAGGCGAAATCCGTGGCGCCGATCTTCGGGATCGACAGTCCGCCCGTGGCGATGACGATGCTGGCCGTCTCGATGTCGCCGCTATCGGTCTGCAGCACGAAGCCGCCATCTTCCTGCTGCACAACATTGTCGATCTTGCACGGCATGCGCCAATGCACGCCGCCAGCGGCGCACTCGTCCTTGAGCATGTCGATGATCTGCTCGGCCGATTCATTGCAGAATTGCTGGCCCTTGTGCTTTTCGTGGTAGCCGATCCGGTATTTTTTCACCAGCGCGAGGAAATCCTGCGGCGTGTAGCGCGACAGGGCGCTCTTGCAGAAATGCGGGTTTTCCGAGAGGAAATTTTGTGGCGTGGCGTTAATATTGGTGAAATTACACCGCCCGCCACCCGAGATGCGGATCTTTTCGGCCAGCTTGGCCGCGTGATCGATCAACACCACGCGCTTGCCTTGCTGGGCGGCAACAGCCGCACACATCATGCCGGCCGCGCCCGCGCCGATCACTGCCACATCAAATTGTTTTGCCATAAGAATTCCGGTCACCGCTGATTACAAAGACGCCATTGTAAACTGCGGCGGCGCGGCTAGCGCGGCCGTGCTGCAATCTGCCGCGACGCCATCAGGCATTGCTCCACCTGCTCGGCGATCGACGGCGGCACGGGCACCTCGCCGCGCAGCACGGCGGCGATCCAGGCGGCCGTGGTGGCCGCATCGCGCTCGGCCGGCAAGTGCGGCAACTCTTCCACCAGCAACTGTTTTTCCACCAGCACGGTGCGTTCGCTCCCGTGAAACCAGTCGATCTGCTGCGCCTTGTTGGCATTGGCCACCGTTTCGCCTTCCGTGCCGCGCATCAGGAAAGCGTCGCCGCGCGCAGGATCTGATGCTGTCAGGAAATATTCACCGAGCATTTCCAGGTATTCCGGGTGCGTGTACGACACCAGGCGCAGGGCGGAACCGGCGAACGGCTGCATGATTTTCACCAGGGTGTGCGTGGAATTGCGCACGCCCAGCACGCGCCGCAGGGACAGCATGTGCGCCAGGCGCGGCGCCAGCGCAGCGATGGGCAGGAAGGCGGCTTCCCCCCGCGCCATGGCGGCCTCGGCCTGCGCATGGTCCGGCGAGGCGGGCACGCCCAGCGCGGCCAGCACTTCGGCCGTCGTGATGCGGCCCGGGTCGCCCGTCACGCCATGCACGAGCACGGGCGCCCCCGCGCGCGCCAGCAGCAGCGCCAGCAAGGCCGTCAGGTTGGCCATCTTGCGGGCGCCGTTGTAGCTGGGAATGATGATGGGCGCGAATTCGCCGGCCGGCGCGGCCAGCGGGACGAATGACGCTTCGGCCGCGTCGAGGAAGCCGGCGATCTCGTCCACGGACTCGCCTTTGATGCGCATCGACAACAAAATGCCGCCCAATTCCAGGTCCGACACGCGGCCCTCGAGCATGGCGCGGTACAGGGCGCGGGCGTCATCGCGCGTCATGCTGCGCGCGCCGTTCTTGCCGCGCCCTATTTCCTTGATGAAACGTGCTGCGGGGAATGGCTCGCCGGCCACATCGGTATGGGGGATGGAAACAGTCGTCATGGCGCCAGTTTACACGGATTCTCCCCCTTGCAGACGGGCTGGAAGCCGCCATGGACGCCAATGCAACAGTCTTTCAAGCTATTTCTTGGATGGAACTGCATCCAAACGCGCCACCGCTGCGTATAAGACTGCACAGGAGGACTCATCATGGAACACGCAAGCAAACAGGAAACGGCCTTCGTCGGCATCGAAACGAGCAAGCTGCTGCTGAAAGCCGTGCTGCTCTCGGGCGGCGAAGTGCTGTGCAAGGTGCTGGAAAACGACATGGCCGGCTACCGCTGGCTGAGCAGCTGGCTGCAAAGGAACGACGTGTCCGTCATGGGCTTGCGCGTCTGCATGCGCGTGAACGAGCCGCACAGCGAGGCGGCCGCCAGCGCGCTGGCCGGCATGGGCATGCTGGTCTGCGATGCCGAGCCCGGCCGGCTGGAAGCGTATGCGCGCGGCTGCGGCTTGCCCGGCGGCGCGGTGCGCGGCGCCGTGGTGCTGGCCAAGTATTGCGCGGCGGCACGCCCTGTCCCCTGGACGCCGCCTTCACCCGCCTACGTGGAGCTGCGCCAGTGGCTGCGCCGCCTGCAAGCCGTGCGGCAGCTGCGCCGGCAGGAAATGGCGCGCCTGGAAACCCATTTCCATGCGGGCCAGATTGCGCTGCATCAATTGCTGCGCCAGCAGATCGCCTGCCTCGATACGCAGATACGCCAGCACGAAAGCGCCATACTTGCGCATGTGCGGCGCCATCCCGGCCTGTCCCGGCCACCCGAGCTGGCCGGCAACTACCCGCGCATCGCCCGCTACAGCGTTGGCGCCAGCCTGGCCGGCGGTCATTGAGCGCCCGGAAGCAAGGGGCCGGCGGCGTGCCGGCCCTGCCATAAAAACAACTCAGCCATTCCCGTTTTGGCCCCATCCCCGCCGCCAGGCCGCATTTCCGCTACACTATTGCCTCTTAAAGAACGCAATAGCGAAAGCCGAGCCAGAATCATGAATACGCCAGACATCGAAAATATCAACGTCACCTCTTTCGCGCCCATGCCGACACCGGCCGAACTGCACGCCAAGCTGCCCCTGTCGGAAAGCGCCTTCGACACCGTCAGCCGCGGCCGCGAAGCGCTGCGCAACATCATCGACCGCAAGGACCAGCGCCTGTTCGTCGTCGTCGGCCCGTGCTCGATCCACGACCCCGTCGCCGGCCTCGATTACGCGCGCCGCCTGAAAGCGCTGCAAGAGGAAGTCAAGGACACGATGCTGCTGGTGATGCGCGTGTATTTCGAAAAACCGCGTACCACCACGGGCTGGAAGGGCTATATCAACGACCCGTACATGGACGACTCGTTCAAGGTCAACGAAGGCATGGAAAAGGCGCGCCAGTTCCTGCTCGACGTGTGCGAACTGGGCCTGCCCACCGCCACCGAAGCGCTGGACCCCATCTCGCCGCAATACCTGGGCGACCTGATCGCCTGGACGGCCATCGGCGCGCGCACCACGGAATCGCAGACGCACCGAGAAATGTCGTCCGGCCTGTCGACGCCCGTCGGCTTCAAGAACGGCACCGATGGCGACATCAGCATCGCCGTCAACGCCATCCTGTCGTCGGCGCACCCGCACTCCTTCCTGGGCATTAACGGCGAAGGCAACGTGGCCATCGTGCGCACGCGCGGCAACGCGTACGGCCACGTCGTGCTGCGCGGCGGCGACGGCCGTCCGAACTACGATTCCGTGTCGATCGCCATCGCCGAACAGGCGCTGGCCAAGGCCAAGCTGCCCGCCAACCTGGTGGTCGACTGCTCGCACGCGAACAGCTACAAGAAACCGGAACTGCAACCGCTGGTGATGGCCGACGTGGTCAACCAGATCCGCCAGGGCAACCGCTCGCTGGTGGGCGTGATGATCGAATCGAACATCGTCGGCGGCAACCAGAAGATCCCGCAAGACCTGTCGCAACTGACCTACGGCTGCTCCGTCACCGACGGCTGCATCGACTGGGACACGACGGCGACCATGCTGCGCGACGCGCATGCGCACTTGTTGAACCGCCCGGCGTAAGCCTCTCGCGGAGACCAAAAACGGCGCCCTGTGCGCCGTTTTTTTTCACACGGCCATCTGCACATGCGGCAGCACGGCGAACGATCCCGCCAGCGCCTGCTCCGCCTTGCTGGCCGGGATATTGAGTTCATTGACGTCCAGGTAGATGCGTCCGTCCAGGATGCGCACGGCGTACGTGCGCGCCATGCCCTGCACGGGCGCCACCAGGCGGCCCGAATCGAGTTCGATGATCCAGCTGTTCTTCGGCCCCATCAGGTTTTTCTCCATCAGCACCCCATGCGCCAGCGGGCCGCCCAGACAAGGCACCGTGTCGAGCAAGGCATACACCGTGTCATCCAGGGCGCGAAACAGCGCCACGCCCGGCAAATCCTGCCAGGCCAGGCCCCGCTGCACCATGCGCGCACCCGCCGGCGGCATGTCCTTCAGGCGGCAAATCATTTTCCATTGTTCCGACATCGCTAGCTCCCTTGAGAAAGGCACACGCCTCTCTAAGCAAGAGCGGTGCCAGTGCCGCACAGGCGAAAAATGGCCAAAATGCGGGGGAAAAACCCGCCGCGGCGCACTGCGCAAGTGCACACTGCCGCCGAAATGGTGCGCCCGCCGCACGGTGGACCAGCCGGCTTTCCTTTACAATGGCGGATTACTCCTCCCTATTCAGTACCTTCATGATTGTTCTTGGCGTCGAATCCTCCTGTGACGAAACCGGCCTGGCCTTGTACGACACGCAACGCGGCCTGCTGTCGCACGCCCTCTACTCGCAAGTAGCCATGCACGAGCAATATGGCGGCGTGGTGCCGGAACTGGCGTCGCGCGACCATATCCGCCGCGCCATCCCGCTGCTCGATGAAACCCTGGCCAAGGCCGGCATCACCCTGCCCGAGATCGACGCCATCGCCTATACGCAGGGGCCCGGCCTGGCCGGCGCGCTGCTGGTGGGTTCCTCCGTAGCCTGCAGCCTGGGCCTGGCCATCAACAAGCCGGTGCTGGGCATCCACCACCTGGAAGGCCATCTGCTGTCGCCATTGCTGGCGTCGGAACCGCCGGAATTCCCCTTCATCGCCCTGCTGGTGTCCGGCGGCCATACGCAGCTGATGCGCGTCGATGGCGTGGGCCAGTACACGATGCTGGGCGAAACGCTCGATGACGCGGCCGGCGAAGCGTTCGACAAGTCGGCCAAGCTGCTGGGACTCGGCTATCCGGGCGGCCCCGCCATTTCGCGCCTGGCCGAATTCGGCGACCCGCTGGCCTATAAACTGCCGCGCCCGATGCTGCACTCGAAGGATTTCAATTTCAGTTTCTCCGGTTTGAAGACGGCCGTGCTGACGGTGGTCAAGAACCATGAAGAAAAAGTCATCGCGAATATCTGCGAACAGGACAAGGCGAACATCGCGCGCGGCTTCGTCGACGCCATCGTCGACGTGCTGACGGCCAAATGCGTGGCGGCCCTCAAGCACACGGGCTTGAAACGCCTGGTGATCGCCGGCGGCGTGGGCGCCAACGCGCAATTGCGCGCCTCGCTCAACGCGGCCGCCGCCAAGAAGCGCTTCAAGGTGTATTACCCGGAGCTGGAATTCTGTACCGATAACGGCGCCATGATCGCCTTTGCAGGCGCCATGCGCCTGCAAATCAACCCGCAGGCGGCCAAGCACGATTACTCGTTCAACGTGCGCCCGCGCTGGCCGCTGGACGAAATCCGCGAAGTCTGATCACGCCAGCAGGAAGTTGCGCGCGCCCGCCAGGGCCGCGCCTTCCGCCACCGTTTCATCCTTCAAGCCCACGCCCGACAGCTGCCGGCTGAACGCCTGCGACAGCAGATAATGCAGCCGGTACGCCGCCTGCGCATACGCCAGCCCTTCCGGGCGCACGTTCGAGATGCAGTTGCGGCGCTCGTCCAGCAAGCCTGTTTTTGGCGCCCACGTCAGGTACAGGCCCAGACTGTCCGGGGAACTCAATCCCGGTCGCTCGCCGATCAGCACCAGCACGGCGCGCGCCTTCAGCAACTCCCCTATTTCGTCGCCGATGGCCACCCGTCCCTGCGCCACGATGTGCAGCGGCGACAGCGTCCACGCTTCCAGCGCCAGCCGTTCGCGCAAGGCGGCCAGGAAGGGCGCCGCGTGGCGCTGCACGGCCAGCGCCGACAGGCCATCGGCCGCCACCAGCGCAAGATCCACGCCTTGCGGCAAGGCGGCCAGCCGCACGCGTGAAGCATCGTCGAGCCGGCGGCCCAGGTCGGGCCGCTGCAGATAGTCGGCACGCGTGGCGGCCGCGCTGTGCAGCTGCACGCAGGCTTGCCCCTGTTCTGCCAGCGTCTGCGCCAGGGCGCCGCCATCGAGCGCCAGGTGCACGGCGTCGCGCGCCTGCGCGTGGGCCAGCTGGAACGCCAGCTGCGCGCTGGTCGGCACGCTCACACCGCGGCGCCCCAGCGCGATGCGCGCCGCCGTATGCGCGCGCAGCGCCTGCCACGGGCTTTTCTCGTCCATGTATCCTCCCTAGTCGCCCAGGCGCAGCAGGGCCGCCTGGAAGGCGGGCGCCAGCGCCGCGTTCAAACGGCCCTGCGCATCCGTGATCCGCATGCGCGCCAGCCAGGCCGCGAATTCGGGCGCGGGACGCAGGCCCAGCACGCGGCGCGCATACAGGGCGTCGTGGAACGAGGTGCTCTGGTAGCCGAGCATGATGTCGTCCGCGCCCGGCACGCCCATGATGAAATTGCAGCCGGCCACGCCCAGCATGGTCAGCAAGGCATCCATGTCGTCCTGGTCCGCTTCCGCGTGGTTGGTGTAGCACACGTCGCAGCCCATGGGCAGCCCAAGCAGCTTGGCGCAGAAATGGTCTTCCAGTCCCGCGCGCAGGATCTGCTTGCCGTCGTACAGGTATTCCGGGCCGATGAAGCCCACCACGGAATTGACCAGCAGCGGTTGGAAGGCGCGCGCCACCGCATACGCGCGCGCCTCGCACGTTTGCTGGTCCATGCCGTGGTGGGCGCCGGCCGACAGGGCGCTGCCCTGCCCCGTCTCGAAATACATGACGTTGTTGCCCACCGTGCCGCGCCCCAGCGACAGGGCCGCCGCCTGGCCCTCGGCCAGCAGGGACAGGTCGATGCCGAAGCTGCGGTTGGCCGCCTGCGTGCCCGCCACCGACTGGAATACCAGGTCGACGGGTGCGCCGCGACGTATCGCCTCGAGCGTATTGGTGATGTGGGTGAGCACGCACGACTGCGTGGGAATCTGATATTGATCAATGACGGCGTCGAGCAGGTGCAGCAGCGCGACCACCTGCGCCACATTGTCGGTGGCGGGATTGATGCCGATCACGGCGTCGCCGCTGCCCAGCAGCAGGCCATCGAGGATGGAGGCGGCAATCCCCGTGGCGTCGTCCGTCGGATGATTCGGCTGCAAGCGCGTGGACAGGCGGCCTTCCAGGCCCAGGGTATTGCGAAAGGCCGTGACGACCTTGCACTTGCGGGCCACCAGCACCAGGTCCTGCAGGCGCATGATTTTTGAGACGGCGGCCGCCATTTCCGGCGTGATGCCGGCGGCGACCTGGGACAGCGTTGGCGTATCCGTCGCGTCGTCGAGCAGCCAGTCGCGGAAATCTCCCACGCACAGGTGGGAAATCGGCGCCAGGGCGGCGCGCTCGTGGCTGTCGATGATCAGGCGCGTGACTTCATCGTCTTCGTACGGCACCAGCGCATCATTGAGAAAGGTCAACAAGGGCACGTCCGCCAGCGCCAGCTGCGCCGCCACCCGTTCGCGCGCGCTGGCTGCCGCCACGCCGGCCAGCACATCGCCCGAACGGGGCGGCGTGGCCTTCGCCAGCAGCTCCTTCAGGCTGGCGAAGGCATAGGTATGGTGGTCTATCGTATGGCTGAAACGGGGCATGGTTCGGTTCCTCCCATCCCCATCTTACGCCAACTTATAAACTGCGCAGCGCCCCTTCCAGCTGTGGGTAGCGGAAGGCAAAGCCTTCGCCCAGCAGCCGGCGCGGCGCGACCCGCTGGCCTTCCACCAGCAAGTCGACCTGCTCGCCCAGCATGGTGCGCATGACGAAGGCCGGCGTGGGCAGGAAGCTGGGGCGGTGCAGCACGGCGCCCGCCACTTGGGCGAAGCGACGCTGCTCGATGGCTTCCGGCGCGCAGAAGTTATACGCGCCGCTCACCGCGTGCTCTTCGCTGCGGCGCGCCAGGTGGGCGATGCCGCGGATCACGTCGCGCACATGCACCCACGTGACCCACTGCTTGCCGCTGCCCAGCGGGCCGCCCACGCCGAAGCGGATCGGCAAGAGCATCTGCGGCAGCGACCCCTGGTGGCCGAAGACGAGGCCAAAGCGCATGCAGCCCACCTGCACGCCAAATGCCTCCGCCTGGCGCGCGGCCGCTTCCCATTCCTGGCACAGCTGCGACATGAAGATGGCTTGCGGCGCGCTCTCCTCCGTCAACTCCGTCGCGTCGCCCTGCGGCTGCACGCCGTAATAGCCGATGGCCGACGCCGACAGCAGTACGCGCGGCTTGTGCTGCGCGCGGGCGATCCACGCCACCAGTTCCTGCGTCAGCGCCACCCGGCTGCGGCGCAGCGCCGCCTTGCGCGCCTCCGTCCAGCGCCGCCCGACGATGCGCGCGCCGGCCAGATTGACCACCATGTCGATGCGCTGCGCATCCGCCAATGCGTCCAGCGAGTCGATGCAGCGCACCTGGCCATCGAAGGTCCACGCGGCCTGTTTCGGCTGGCGCGTCAGCACCGTCACCGCATGCCCATCGGCCAGCAAGGCGCTGACCAGTTGCTGGCCGATGAAACCCGTGGCGCCCGTCACCAGCACGGACTGCGGCGCGGCGGCAAAGCGCAGGTGCTCTTCCTGCTCTTGCTTTTCCTGCACCTTGCGCCGGCCCAGCTGCCACACGGCATACGCGTCGCGCAGGCCGGACAAGCCCACGCCCACGCCGCACAGGGCGAGGAAGACGCTGAGCCAGCCATACGGCTGCCACACGAGGGCCGTCGGCAACGTGGCCCACTCGCTGCTGTTCAGGGCCAGCAAGGCGATGAAGGCGCCCGCGTTAATCGCCAGTACCGTGTGCGTGACCCGCTCCGTGGCGGGCAAGAGGCGGGTCTGGTCTTCCACGACGAAATCCCACAGGGTCAGCACGATTTCCACGCCAAACACGATGACCAGCACCCAGGCCCAGGCGCCATGCCACTCCCAGGCGGCCAGGCCCACGAACAGCAAGCTGTAGATCAGGGCGCGCGTCGCATGGATGGTCAATTCCAGCCTTGCGGACGTCTTTTGCGGCAGCGCCTCCGTGATTTCATGGTGGTAGATGGTGTCGAAGGCGCCCAGGCAGCCTTGCGCCGCCATCAGTTGCAGGGCCAGCAGATGCGTATTCATGGTGTTTCCTTCATTTCCGGTGCGGCGGACTCGCGAAACACGCCCGCCTGGGTGAACGTGGTGCCGAACAGCGCGTGGCGTATCTCGATGCGGATGTTGAACTGCTGCGGTGTCTCGTTGCGGTGGCACAGATAGGTCTTGCCGGGAGTGAGCACGCCGGGCAGCGGCATGCGCCAGCCGAACAGGTCCCAAAAATAACCGTCGCTGGTGAAGTGCAGATTGCCATCCTCGACGTGGAGCAGCAGCTTCATGCCCAGGCCCATGCCCACGTATTCAAGCACTTCGCCCCTGGCGCTTTCGGCCATATAGGAGGTGAAGCGGATCGGCGCGCGCCCATGCAAACGGTAGGTGCGCTGCTTGAAGATGAAGGGGCAGCCGGGGCGCGAATAGACTTCGATATCCACGGGGAAGTCGTGGTCGTCATGCGGAATCAGGGCGCCATCGATGAAGGGGCGCGTCAGCCAGCCGAGGCATTTTCCCAGGCGCGAACTGGTAAGCTCACTGAGTTCACCGCGGTAATACAGGGGCTGGCCCGGCGCGGGATTTTTCTCGAAGCGGCGGCGGATGTCCGGGTGCAGGGTCAGCCACTGCTCGCCCATCACCTTCTTGAACAGTTCTCCTTCCGAGGGGCCGTTCATGATTCCCCGCGCTTGCCCGGTTTGTCTTCCGGGCTGAGGAACTTGGCCACCTTGCCGCCCATCGATAGCATGCGCTGCAGGGTCGCCGGCGGCAGGTTCTTATAGTCGCTGTAGGTGCTGCTGAGCATTTCCAGAAACGCCAGCACTTCGCCCATGCGCTCCAGCGTCGCCGGCGGTATCGCCGCATCGTGCTCGCCCTCGATCGCGCATTCGCGCAGCACCGTCAGGGTAGGGTCGATCTCGCGCCGCTTGCGCTCTTCCATGATGACGCGGAAGATTTCCCACACATCCTGCAGGGCGACGAAATGGTCGCGCCGGTCCCCCATCACGTGCGTGATGCGCGCCAGGCCCCAGCTTTGCAATTCCTTCAGGCTGTTGCTGACGTTGGACCTGGCCACGTTCAGGCTGGCCGCGATGTCTTCCGCCGTCAAGGGTTCGTTGGCCAGGAACAGCAGCGCATGGATTTGCGCCACCGTGCGGTTGACGCCCCAGCGGGTGCCCATTTCCCCCCAGTGCAGAATATATTTTTGCGTGGTCGGACTCAGAACGCCTACCATAATCTACTCCGCGTCGCGCTTTGCGGTCTGCGATGCTCACTGTGCTCAAGCACAGCTGCGCTTCTCGGCCACAAATCACTGCCGCTCGCTACGGTTCTGTTAGGCGTTCTTGATTTCATGATTTTCTCTTATTTCTGTCGCTACAGAAATGTAAGACGGAACGGAAACCGAGTCAAGTGCGATTCGTTACAGGTCCCTGCCGGCGGGCGGCTGGCCCATGGCGCGCAGGAATTGCTGCTGCGACGCGTGCAGCTGGCCATAACCGAGTTCGCGGTACACGAGACCGTGGCGCGGCGCCAGTTCGGCCAGGATGCGCGCCAGCGCCGGGTAGTGGCGGTGGTTCCAGGTGGGGAACAAGTGGTGCGTCAGGTGCAGGTTCAAACCGCCCAGCCAGTAACCGAGCCAGCGCAGGCGGCGCGGCTGCGGCGTCCAGTCGCAAGCCGTGTAAAACGTGTGCTGGTACCAGTCGTGCGGCAGCGTACCGTCCGCGCCCGGCTGGAAAAACTCGACTTCGGCCCAGTGCGTGCCCAGGATCAGCGCCACCAGCGCGCACGAGGCGATCATCTGGCCCACGAAATACGCGCCCAGCACCACGCCCCAGCCGATGCCGTGCTGCTGCAGCACCCACATGGGCAGCGCCAGCACCAGCGCCACATGGCCCAGCTTCCAGCCCAGGAACGACAGCCAGCCGCGCCAGCCCTGCAGCCGGCTGTGCGCCGCCACGGGCGTCTTGCCGAAGCGGTCCAGCCAGTCGCCATACCAGTTCAAATAAGGCAGCGACAGGGCCGCCACCACGGGCCAGTACAGGTATTGATAGCGGTACTGCGGCGACCAGCGTTGGAACGGCGTCTGGCGCAAAAACGGATTCGGTTCCGTGTCCAGGTCATAGCCTTCCACGTTGGCATACGTGTGATGGAAATGCACGTGGCGGATGGTCCAGAAATCCGTATCCACGCCCACGGGCAAGCCCACCAGGCGGATCAGCACGCGGTTCCAGGCTCCCTGGCGGAAGACGGCGCTATGGGCCGCATCGTGCAAGGTATTCATGGCCAAGGTCATGGCCGCGACCAGGCAAGCCACGTAGCTGGCGACAAACGGCCAGGTGCTTTCGGCGCGCAGCGCCAGTGCATACAGCCCCACCGTCAGCGCGGCCAGGAACACGGTTTTCGCATGCAGGCGCGCGTCGCCGAAGCGGTGTTTTCCTTCGTCCGCCAGGTAGGCGTCGGCGCGCGCGCGCAATTCGCGGCGGAAGGCGGAATCGCGTGCGGGCTGGAAGCGCAGCGGCGGCAGCGAAGGTACAGGCTGCGTCACGCGCGCGTCCCCGCCGCTGCCGGCCACCACAGGCGGCGCGCGCCGTCGAGGCCATGCGCCAGCAGCGCGGCCAGGAAAACCATGCCCCACGCATCGCGTGCGCCATACCAGCCCAGATACAGGGCCGGCATGGCCAAGGCGATGGCGACCCAGGCGATGGCGCCCCAGCGTCTCGCATCCGACAGGCCGCCCAGCGCCAGGGTACCGCCGAAGATCAGCGCGAACAGGATGGCTTGCTGCGCGCCCGCCAGCAGCGCTTCATGGTTGACGTAATAGATCACCAGGCCAAACAGGATCACGCCGCCGGTGCCGATGAACAGCTCGGGCACGTGGAAAGTGCCGCGCGACTGCCAGTGGGGGAAACGCGCGTGCAGCCATGTGAACAATTTGCCATTGCTGGCCAGCAGCGGGTTGTGCGTGGGTGTCATGCCCTTCACGCCATAGCGCATTTCCACGCCCTCGAGTTCGGGCTGGAAGCTGCCGAACAGTTTGTCCCAGATCAACAGCGTGCCGCCGAAATTGCGGTTGATGTAGCGTTTATCCGTGCCGTGGTGCACGCGGTGGTGCGACGGCGTGACCATGAAGCTATCCAGGATGCCGGACTTGTTCACCAGCGCATTGTGGTTGTAGAACTGCACCGTGTAATGCAGGGACGAGACGACGAGGAAGATTTCCAGCGGCACGCCCAGCACGGCCAGGATGGCGATGAAGGGGAAATTCGTCAGCGACGAATACCAGGAATTGCGCACGCCCAGCGACAGGTTGAAATGCTCGCCCTGGTGGTGCACCACGTGCACGGCCCACAGCAGGGGGATTTTGTGGTGCAACCGGTGCATCCAGTAAAAGCACAGGTCCCAGGCAAAGAAGGCGAACACCCATTGCGCCGCCACGGGCCACTGGTCGACGAGGTGCAGGTTCGCATGGCGCAGCAGCAGGGCGAACGCCGCCACCTCCACCCCGCGGAACACCCACATCAGGATATGACCGGAATTGAGGTTGAAGATCACGTCCTTCCACGGCACGGGGGTCTTGCGCACCCATTTGAGGATCAGCAGTTCGGCCAGCACGAAGGCCAGCATGATCAAAAACGACAGGGCAAAGGGATTCATCATGATGCGGTTTTTATGGAAAC
Organism: Janthinobacterium sp. P210005; assembly: GCF_036231865.1. Classification (NCBI taxonomy): domain Bacteria; kingdom Pseudomonadati; phylum Pseudomonadota; class Betaproteobacteria; order Burkholderiales; family Oxalobacteraceae; genus Janthinobacterium; species Janthinobacterium sp. P210005. The sequence continues at coordinate 65,261 of NZ_JAZARC010000006.1, read as the reverse complement.
GGCGCGGCGGGCAGCCAAGGATACCTGCATTTTGGCCAGGATGCCGCCAGCGACGCCAACAAACAGGCCGGCGGCCAGGTCGATGCTCACGTGCCGGCGCAGGGCGATGATGGCATAGCAGATGGCCACGCCCAGCATCACGGCCAGCGCGGAGCGCAGCAGGTGGCGCCTGCCGCACAAGGCCCACACGCACAGCAATGTCAGGGCGCCGTGCAGCGACGGCAGGCAGTTTTGCGCGGAGTCCGCCGCCTGCAGCAGGCGCAGCGCCTGCGTGCTCCAGGCACTGCCCTCGCCCACGGGCGGATACGCGAGCGTGGTCGGGTACAGCAGGAAGACCACGCCGCAAGCCAGCGCGGAAAGCGCCATGGCGCGCGCCAGCCAGCGTACCTTTGCCGCATCGGCCGCCAGGTAGGCGTACGGGATCAGGATGAAGAAGGACAGGTACAGCCAGATGGCGGCATCCGTGTAGGGGATGGCGCGGTCGATGGCCGTTTCCGGCAGCAACACGCCCTGCCCTTGCAGCAAGTCGCTGGAAAAATACACGAGGCCGACGCTGCCCCAGCCGGCCAGCAGGTGCAGCAGGCGGCCGCGTACGGTCATGGAAGAAGGGTTCATGCGCTTGCGAGGCGCCGGATGCGGCGCCGTTTCATGGTGGGGTCAAAGGGAGGCAGTTCGCCGCTCACCGTCCAGGCGAGGCCGTCGACGGCCACGCCCAAGCCGCGCAACACCGCTGCCAGGTGCGCGCGCAAGGCGGCCAGGCCGGCAGCATCGAGGGCCGCGTGCAGCTGCAAGGAGGCGTCGCCCGACTGCACCAGGCGGTAATCGGCGTCCGGCGGCAAGGCTTGCGCAAACGCGCGCGTCAATACGTCGGCAAACACGGCGACGGGGGCGCCGCCGTTCGCCGACGGCAAGGATGGCAAGAACAGCATGTCGTCGCAGCGCCCTTCGATGCCGTCGATGGCGCGCGTGGCGCGGCCGCACGGGCATGGCGTGGCGCGCGCGAGCAGGATGTCGTCGAGGCGGTAGCGCACGATAGGCTGCGTGATGCGCGTGAAGTCCGTAATCACGGGCACGAAGCGCCTCTGTTCAGCGTCCAGCCACTGCGGCTCGATGTGCACGTACTCTTCGTTCAAGTGCAGCACGCCATGCTCGCAGCTGCTGGCGAGGAAACCCTCGGTGGCCTGGTAGATTTCATGCACGGCGCCAAACGCCTGCACGATCAGCGCGCGGTCCTGCGCTTCCAGCACTTCGGCCACCGAAATGACTTTTTTCGGCGCCAGCGCCAGGCTGCCGTCGATGACGCGCAAGGCCAGCTGGCGCAGCACCTGGGCCGGCGCGACGATGACGGAAGGTTGATATTGCGCAAGCCGCGCGCACAGGCTGTCGAACGGTTCGAACAAATCGTAGAAGGCAAAGGTCAGCCACGGCGAGCGCACGGCCGTGTACAGATTGCTGTTCGCGCGCAGGAACAGCGCCACCCGTTCGCCGGAAAACAGGCCGTCGGGCAGCGCCTTGGCCAGCATCACGCCCGCCCATTGCGCCTTTTCGCGGGGGCTGACGGTAAACACGGCGCGCCGCGACGAGGTGCCCGACGACAGCCCCACCGTGATGTCGCCCACGGCGGGGGTAAAATCGCGGCTCTGTTCGGCCGCCATGGCCGCGTCCATCGCCTGCGCCAGCGTGATGCCTTGCGTGTTCATGGCGTCGAAATGCTCGAGCATCAGCGCCTTGTTCATCGTCGGCCACTGCGCCAGGGGCAGATCGCGGAACGGGGCGAAGTAGGTGCTGCGCGCGCACAGCACCTCGGTGAAGCGCGCCAGTTGCTTGCGCTGGTAGGCGCCCAGCTGCGGGCGGCTTGTGAACCGCAGGCGGCGCGTGCGCCAGTACGACAGCAGTAACCAAACAATACGCTTCACGGGCGGCCCGCCACAGGAACATAGTCCGCCGTGTCTTCATGCGTGATGCGGATGTGCGCATTGCCCGACCGGTGCAGCTGGTGCAGCCGGTTCAGGGTAGCGTAGTACGGCGCGCGCTTGTGCTGGATGAGGAACGACAGTTCGGACGGTCCGCGCAGCTGCTGAAAGCTTTCCGGCACCCAGGCCGCATCCGACGCCAACAAGGTCCAGCCACTATCCTGCAGCACGAAGGCGCCCAGGTGGCCAATGGCATGGCCGGGCAAGTCGACGATGTAGATTTCGCCCGTGCCGCTGACATCGCGCCCGTGCGTAAATGGCAGCAGGGCCGCCGGCAAGGCCGTCTCGGGCACGCTTTCCACGAAATCCAGGCGGTCGGCTATGTCGTTTGGCAGCAGTTCGGGCACGAAGGCCTGGCGCACGGCAGCCACGCCGGACAGTCCCCGCACGGCATCCCAGCCCGTTTGGGAAGCCATCAGCCGCGCGCCGGGAAAGTCGCGCAGCCCCGCAATATGGTCGGCGTGGAAGTGTGACAGCAACAGAGTGTGGATATCGCCGGGCGCCACGCCATGCGCGCGCAACTGGCCCTGCAACGATTCACTCTCATCGAAGGAAATCGGCGTCACCCACGCATACATGCGGTACACGCCCTTCGACGTGGCAGCGCGGAAGTGCTCGGCGTAACCCGTGTCCCACAGGTACAGGCCCGCGCGCGTCGCTATCAGATAGGCGCGCGAGGGGAAGCAGCGGCTGGCCAGCCCGCTGCCTTTCAAGACCATGCACGAAGGATGGGTGCAGTGGCCGACGCGAAACGCGGTGATGCTAGCCATTGCGCTCCTTGCCCACCTTGTGCGCCGCCGCTTCCTGGCGCATCCACTGCGCCGTCAGGGCGATGCCTTCCTGCAGGCTGACGATGGGGCGGTAGCCGAGCACCTTGCGCGCCTTGGCATTATCGAGCGTCATGTCGAAACTGAGCGCGCCGATGCTGTAGGGCGTGAGCGACGGTTCGCGGCGGGTAAAGCGCGAGGCGAACTGCATCAGGCGCGCCACCAGCGCCAGCACGCGGTAAGGCACGCTGACGATCTCGAACGGCTGCTGCAGATGGTCGCAGAACAGGGGGCGCAAGATGTCGCACAGGCGCGCCGGTTCGCCATTCGTGATGTTGAAGGCGGCGCCGGAAGCGATGGTCTTGTGCACGGTGGCCAGCCACATCGCGTGCACGACATTGTCGACATAGGTGATGTCGATGGTGGCCGCTCCGCCGTTGGGCAGGGGCAGCTTGCCGCCGCGCTCCTGCAGCACCCGCGCCAGGCGCGGGATCAGGACCTGGTCGTGCGGTCCGAAGATGGCGCGCGGGCGCAGGATCACGCACGTCATGCCGCGGTGGCGGTCGACGCAATCCTGCACCAGCTTTTCCGCCATCGCCTTGCTGCGCGCATACGCGTTGACGAAGGCATCGGGGCGGAAGGTTTCCGGCACTTCGAGGTGGTTGCGGTAGTCGAAATAGATGGCCGGGGTGGAGATGTGCACGAAGCGCGCCACGTGCAGGCTGGCGGCCGCGCGCAGCAATTGGCCCGTGGCCGTGACGTTGGCGGCGATGAAGTCGCGTTCCGGCCCCCACGGCGACGACAGCGCGGCGCAGTGCCAGACGGTGTCCATGCCGCGCACCAGTTCATCGACCTGGCGTGGCGATGCCTGCGCCAGGTCGAGCGCGACGAATTGCGCGCCCATGCGTTCCAGTTCGCGGCCGACGGCGGCGTTGCGGCCCGTGGCGCGCACTTCCACGCCCTGCGCCAGCAGGGTGCGCACGGCATTGCGCCCCAAGCCGCCCGTCGCTCCCGTGACCAGTATCCGCCTCATCACACCACCTTCACAGGTCAAGAATCATGCCGCCGATGGTCAGGCCCGCGGCCGTGCCCATCATCAGCAAACGCTGGCCTGCCACGGCCCGCCCCGTCATCACCGCCTCGTGCAGGGCGGTGGGCAAGGACGCGGCCACCTGGTTGCCATGCGTTTCAAAGATCTTGATGATTTTAGCATCGGGAACGTCGAGGATGCGCGCCGCATGCGCGAGTCCCAATGGACTGGCCTGGTGCGGCACGACCACGTCGACTTTTTCCAGTCCCGCACCCGATTCCTGCATTAGTTCCGCCAGGAAATCCGGCATCACCTTGACGGCCAGGCGGAACACGGCCTTGCCATCCATGCGGAACAGGTAATCACCCGGTTCGCAGCCGTTGCGCGGGTTGCGCTCGGTGCCGCCGCCGCGGATTTCACAGTAGCGCCGCCCTTCCGGATACGTGCCCATCTTGTAGGCGCGGATGCCGGCGCTGCCATCGCCGCGCTCGACGATGACGGCGGCGGCGCCGTCGCCAAAGATCATCGACGCTTCCGGCTCGCTCCAGTCGACGCCGCGCGAGGCGAGGTCGGACGAAACGATGGCGATGCGCCGGTAGGCGCTGCCCGCCAGCATGGACGCGGCCACGCGGAAGGCGGCCATGAAGCTGAGGCAGCTGGCGTTGACGTCGAAGCTTTGCGTGCCTGGCGGCAATCCCGCATGTTCGGCCACGAAGCAAGCCGTATTCGGCAACGCTTGCTCGGGCACGCCGTTGGCGCAGATCAACAAGTCGATGTCGGCCGGACGCAGGCTGGCATTCTTCAGCGCGTCGAGCAGGGCGGCGGCGCCCAGCTGGCTTTGCGATTCATCGGGCGCGGCGACAAAGCGCGACAGCACGCCGCTCTTGCGCAGGGTATAGCCAGCCGGATGGCCCAATGTCTGGTCCAGGCTGGCGGAAGTCACACTCTGCGACGGCACGGCCTTGCCCGTCGCGATCAGGCGAACTGGAATCATGTTGGCCTTAACAAAATAAAATAAATACGGTTGATGAAGGGTCTATGCGCTAATCACGTGCCAGCGGCGGCAATGCAACACCGCAGTTCTTGCAGAAACTGGCATCGTCATCGAGCCCTTCCTTCAGGCACGTGGGGCAGGTACGCGTGGTGACCAGCTTGGAACTGCGCTGCACCGTCATTTCCGCGCTGATAATGCCGGTAGGCACTGCCAGGATGCCCCAGCCGAGCAACATCATCAGGGAAGCGATGGTGCGCCCGATGTCGGTCCTCGGCGTGATATCGCCGAAACCCACGGTGGTCATGGTGCTGATGGCCCAGTAAATCGACGTGGGGATACTGCTGTAACCGTTCTCCGGTCCTTCCACCACGTACATCACAGTACCCAACAGAAAGACCACCATCATGACAAAAGACAAGAAAATGAGGATTTTGCGCCGGCTGGCCAGCAAGGCCCGCCCCAGTACCGTGTATTCATGCACATACGACGTGAGCTTGAGGATACGGAACATGCGCAGCAGGCGCAAAATGCGCACGTCGATCAGCACGTGCGCGCCCGGCAGCAGCAAGCCGATGTAGGTCGGCACGATGGCCAGCAAATCGATAATGCCGAAAAAACTCTTGGCATAGCGCACCGGATGCTGCAGGCAAGACAGGCGGGCGAAATATTCGATGGTAAATAAAATGGTGAAAAACCATTCCAGCGCCGTCAACCAGGTGCCATAGCGCTCGGCCACGGAGGCGACACTGCTGAGCACGACCACCGTCACGCTGATCAGGATGGCGGCGATCAGCAGCAAATCGAAGGCGCGGCCCGTGCGCGTTTCCGCCTCGAAAATGACGGTGTACACCTGCTCGCGCCAGCCCCGCTCGGGCTTGCCATATTTCTGCTGCGTTTCCTGCGCCGCCAGTTGCTGCGGCGTCAAGGGCGCCGCTCCGCTCTTCGTCGCGGCTTTCATGTGGGTAATGTGCTCATATACTATTATTGTATAGATAATTGACAAAGCACGGCGACACGCACGGTTGCGCTACAGGTTTCACTACAACAACACTACGACAGCTTTTTCGCCAGCAGCACGGCATTGCGCCGGTCGCGCTCGGCTTGCACGATGTCCGCCGTGCGCGCTTCCGACAGGCCCACCGTGTGCAGCACGGTGGCCGTCAGCTGCAGCGCCGATTCCAGCGCCTCGGGCACGACCAGGGTGGCGCCCGCCTGTATCAGGGCCACGGCATGCGCCTCGTCGCGCGCCCGCGCATACACGGGCAGCTGCGGATATTCGCGGCGGATCGATTTCACGGCATGCAGCACGGACGCCGCATGGTCCATCGTCAGCACCACGGCGGCGGCCCGGTCCGCATTGACCTTTTGCAACAATTCCGCGCGCGACGCATCGCCGAAATACACGGGGAAGCCGCGCGGATGCAGGGTCGTCACCAGGCGCGCGTCATTTTCAATCGCCACATACGCGATATCCTGCTCCGTCAGCACCTTGGCCAGCAACTGCCCCACCCGGCCAAACCCGGCGATGATGACGGTGCTGCCCTGGGGCGGCGGCGCGCCGTGCGCCAGGTCGGCCAGTTGATGGTGGTGGCGCTGCTCCCACCAGTTGCCGAAAGCGCGTGCCGCCTTGGCCAGCGCCGGCGTGGCAAACAGGCTCAGGCCCACCACCAGCATGACGAACTGCGCCACCTGCGGGCCGATCAGCTTGGTACCCAGCGCATACGCGACGACGATGAAGGCGAATTCGCCGCCCTGCCCCAGCAGCACGCCCGTTTCCACGGCACGCCCCCAGTGGAAGCCGCCGATGCGGAAAATCACGCTGATGACCAGGGTTTTCAGCGCAAACAGGCTCAGCACGGCCAACGGGATCAACACCGGCGACTTGAGGATTTCGCGCACGTCGATCTGCATGCCCACCGACATGAAGAACAAGCCCATCAGCAAGCCCTTGAAGGGCTCGATCGTCACTTCCACTTCGTGCCGGAATTCCGTTTCCGCCAGTAGCAGGCCGGCCAGCAAGGCGCCCAGCGCCATCGACAGGCCCGCCAGGTAGGTCAAGCCCGCGATGCCCAGGGTGCTGAGCAGGGTCAAGGCCATGAACACGTCGGGCTGGCGTTTCTTGACGAAAAACTGGAACAGCGGACGAATCACGCGGCGCCCCAGCAGATAAATCAGCAGGATGGCGCCGGCCGATTTCACGGCCGCAAAGCTGAGCAGATACGCCAGATCGTCGCTGCGCCCGCTGGCGAACACGTCGATCAGGATGAACAGCGGCACCACCATCAAATCCTGGAACATCAAAATGGAAAAACCCGCCTGGCCGGCCGGCGTCTGCAGGGAGCGCTGGTCGGTCAGCAGCTGCATCACCACGGCCGTGGACGACAGCGACAGCACCAGGCCCAGCACGATGGACGCTTCCAGCGACAGGCCAAAGTAATACGCGACGCCGCCGATCAGGCAGGCGCTGACGGCCACCTGCCCCACGCCCGCGCCAAATACCCAGCGCCGCAGCGCCCACAGCCGTTCCGTCGACAGTTCCAGGCCGATCATGAACATCAAAAACATCACGCCCAGCTCGGCCAGGCCGCTGACCTGCTCGGCACGCACGAACGAGAAATATGTCAGCCACGTGAAGTCGCCCGCCCACAGGCCGAAGCCGAACGGGCCGAACAGGGCGCCGACGGCCAGGAAACCGAGGACCTGGTTGACCTTCAGGCGTTGCAATAACGGAATAAAAATCCCGGCCAAGGCGAGAAACAGGAGGGTTTCCCGCAAATACGGTAAGGCGTGTTGCTCTTCCAAAATAATCCTAACTAAATATCATTCATGCTGAATTGGTCGTGTCGCATGCGCGGCCATGGCGAAGTAAGTGCACACACGATATTTTGCCACAAGGCAACAAATTCCCTACGGACGCACCGCTTGCGGCGGCGCCAGCATGTCCGCGCGGGGGCGGCCCCAGCCCGGCACGTAGGCGGGACACGGCCGGTTGCGGAACTGCTGCAGTTCGACGGTCGTGAAATTGGGCAGCATGCCGGGGTTGAAGCGCACATCCGTCAGCTTGTCCGCATTCAACCTGGGCATACGGGCAAAGCGGAACCAGGCGTCGACATAGCAATTGTCTTCCTGCAGCGCGCGCAAGGCGGCCAGGCTGCCCTCCGCCTTGGCCGACACGGCAATGCCGGGCGCCAGTTGCTGGCCTTGCTTAACCGTTTCCACCAGGCCGGCCGGGCAGGCGGCCGGCGCCAGCGCATCCGGCAGCAGGCTCAGGGTGCCGCGCCGCAAGGTGTACACGTCCGTCTTGCTGTCGAGCGAGACATAGATCCAGCACAGCGGGTTGCTGGGAAACGCCGTCATCGCCACGTCCCACACGCGCGTGCCGGGATCGAGGCGCTGCACGGCCGCCTCGATGCGCGCACGGCCAAGGGCCGACGCCACGCCCTGCGTGCCGATGAACGTGGCGGCCAGCGCGAAGGCCAGCAGCAACGGTCCGCGCCCCCGCTCGCCGGCCCGCCCCTGCAGCACGGCCAGGACCACGCCCAGCCCCAGCAGGATGACCAGCGAAGCGGGCGCCAGATAGGTTTTATAGGTGAAGAAACACAGGGCCGCCGTCAACCCCGCCAGCAGCACGCTTTTGACGATGCCGTAGTGCAAGGACATGATCACGGGCACGCCCAGCAGCACCCAGAACATGGGCTCGACAATGAAGACCATGTCGCCATACAGCCAACGGCTGTCAAACGGATAGAACGGGTGCAAGCCATAGGAATTGAGGAAATCCATGCCCATGTGCAAGCAAAAGCCCAGCAGCAGGCAAGCGGCCAGGCCGATGCGGGCGGGTACGCTGCTTTTCAGCAGCCGGCGCGCGCCGGGCCACAGCAGCCACAGCAAGGCCAGCAACAGCAGCGCCTGCGGCAAGGCCAGCAGCAAGGTATGCGTGTGGCCGCGGTGGTGCAACATGTAGCCGAACGGGCGCGGCAGCAGCCTGGTCAGTACCAGGTCGAGGTCGGGCGCGTTGCTGGCAAACCATGCCGAAAATAAAAACAGCGCGCGCCGGGTGCGCTGTGCGGGGGCCTGCGGCTCGGGCGGCAGGCTGCGGTGTACCAGTTCGCCGACCCCGAGGCCGATGACCGAATGCGTAATATTATCCATAGGGCAATTTTACAGGATGCCCGCCCTGGCGTGCTCTTGCACGACTGCCTGCGCGACAAAGCTACAGCTTCTCCAGCTCCGGGCCACGCATGCCCACCAGCAAGGCGCGGCCGTCGGGCAGCACGCGGAACTCGCCATAGCGGGCCTTTTCCCAGCGCGCCGCGTCGCCTTCCTTGAAGAACCAGGCATCGCTGACGAGCACCCAGTTCCCATCCTTCGGCGTCAGTTCGAGCAGGAATTCGCCGGGCGCCAGCGCCTCTTGGGTGTACGGGCGCAGCAATTCCGCCACGCCGCGCGCATCGCGCATCGCCACGACGAGGGGCCGGCCAGGCGCCCGGTCCACGCTGGCCAGGGTGGACAGGACGCCCAGGTTGACGAAATTGAGGCGCATGTAGTCGCCCTGCATCAGCGAGCGGGGATCGACGGGTTCCAGCGCCACGAAGATCGCTTGTCCTTTGGCAATCAGCTGCTCTTTTTGCCAAATGCCGCCATTGGCGACCAGCAACACCAGCAGCAAGCCCCCCAGCACGCCCAGGCGCGCGGCGCGGTGTTCAAGAACCACGCCCGCCGGTTTGCTTTCCACCAGGTGCAGCACGGCGCCCCGCGTGGCCAGCCACGACAGGGCGCACAACAGCGCGCCGGCCATGGCCAGCAGCGCCGCCTTGCTGGCCAGCGGCCAGGCAAGCTGGTAATAAAAGCTGCCGAGTATCCACGCCGCCGCCAGCGCGGCCGCCACGGCCACGCGCGAACGCCCGCTCGTCAAACAATACGCGAGGATCAGCAGCACGGGCCCCAGCGCCGGCATGAACCACGCCAGCACGATCAGCACCAGCGCCACACCGATGGCGGGCAACTGGCGCAGGGCCGGCCAGCGCCATCCCGTCCAGGCGGCCGCCGCCGTGGCCAGCACGAGCGACACCCCATTCAACACTTGCGCATACCAGGCAACGGCCTGGTGCCGGGTCACTTCGCGCGCCACGTCGCCGACAATACCGCCTCCCAGCGCGCCGCCCAGCATGAAGGTCATGCCGGACCAGAAGACCAGCCCCAGCAAGATTGCCAGGACCCACCCCGTCGACAGCGATTCCAGGAAGGCGGCGATGGACGCGCCGCGGCCATCGTTGAACGCCTGCTTTTGCAGCCAGTGAGCGCCCAGCCAGAGTGCCAGGGCCAGCATCCAGGCGCTGTACAGCTGCGTGGGGTCGTTCTCGAAAATCCAGTCGCGCGTGCTATCGATGATGCCCAGCCCCAGCAAGCCGCAGGCGACCAGTCCCAGCAGCACGCGCAGCCAGTCGCGCGGCAGGGCGGCGGCCGTCAGCAGGCACGCCAGGCACATCAGCAGCGACGCCGTCTGCGTGGCATAGTCGCGGAACAGGGCATAGCCGAGCAGGCTGCCGCCCACCAGCAGGCATGGCACGGCCAGTTGCTCGACAAACAATGCCACGCCGCGCGTGCGGATCAGCAGCACGGCCACCACCAGCACGATGGCGGCCACGACATACGCGCCGGGGCCGTGGCGCACGACGCTTTCCAGTCCCGCGCCCAGTGCCAGGACCAGAGGGATGGCGGCCAGCCAGGCGCCAAGGGCCGTCATCAGCACCAGCGGCCACGGCCGTACATCCTGCACGGGACGGGCGGCGCCGGACGGCAACAGGCCGGCGCGCGTGGCGTCGTCGATCAGGGAGGCGAGCGCATCGGCTCGCTGACTATTGATATGGCTCATGCCGCCTCCCGGCGCGTGCGCCACAAAATGCCTTGCACGGTGAGCGCCAGCAGCACGGCCGCGAACAAGCCCAGCATCACCAGCCTGCCGATGCCATCGCCATTGCCGCCGCCATGGAACAGCACGTGCCCCAGCCCCCACACCAGCAAGGTATTCAGGCCCAGCGCGACGGCGCTCAGGCCGAACACGTCAAAGAACCGGCGCGTGGCCAGCAGGACGCCGGCGACGGCCAGCAAGCCGAGACCGGCCCAGTACGGCGATTCGATCTCGCTGCCGAACAGGGCGCTGACGGCCGTGCCCGTGATGAGGATGGTGGCCAGCACCAGGCCCAGACGCAAGGCCCAGTTGCCCGCGCCCGTCCAGCGCGCCAGCAGGGGCGAGACGAACGCACAGCCAGCCAGCACGGCCAGCCAGCCGCCGATGAAAATGGGCAGATCGGCCGAATCGACGCGCCAGCTGTTGTGCGCATGCGCCTGCATCCACAGGGTGGCGGCCGTCGACAGTATCAGCATCCACGGCGTCCACAGCACGTCGCTGCGCGCCACCAGACACAGCGGCAAGGCCAGCGCGGCCCACAGGGCGAACAGCTGCCACGGATCGGCGCCCGTCTGGTACGTTTGGCCGAAATACGCGAACAGGCCGCCGATGGCCAGCAAGGCCAGCAGCAGCAAGGGCACGCGCGCTTTCGGCACGGCAAACGCGCCCACGCAGGCGGCGGCCAGCACGCCTTGCAGCAGGGCAAAGCGGCCCATGCGGCCCAGGTCTTCCCAGTTGGCGGCCACCCAGCAAATCAAACCCATGCCCAGCAACACGGCGCCCAGCACGGCCACGCCACGCGGCAGCCAGTAGGCCAGGCGCGCCGGTTCGCGCTGGAAGCCGGCCACTTCCTGCAGCTGCCGGGTTTGTTGGGCATCGAGCGCATAGTCCGAGGCGAGTTGGTACACGGCGAGGCGTAAATCCATCGTCTGCTTTCAGGTTGATTGGTCGTAAGAAAGCGTCAGCGCTCGACGCTGACGCCGCGCCAGAAGGCGACGTGGCCGGCAATTTGCTTGGCGGCATCCTTGGGCTGGGGGTAATACCAGGCCGCGTTGGCATTCGTCTGGCCATCGACGACGAGATCGTAATAGCTGGCCGTGCCCTTCCATGGGCAGATGCTCGTGTGGCTGCTGGGACGCAGGTATTCCTGCGTCACGGTAGCGAAAGGAAAATATACATTGTTTTCAACGACTTGCACCTGCGCATCGGTGGCTTGCGCGATGACGGCGCCATTCCAGCTGGCTGTTGGCATTTGACTATCCTCCTTCTGCGCCGAGTGTAGCGCAAAAAGTCCGCCATGGCGCGCGCCATTGGCGCCCCGCTCAAGCGCCGGCGATGATCTGGCGCAAGGCTTGTTCGAACACTTCGGGAGGTTGGCCGCCGGAAATCAGATGGCGCTCGTTGATGATGACGGCGGGCACCGAATTGATGCCGTTCTGCTGGTAGAACTGTTCCTGCGCGCGCACCTCGTCCGCATACGCGCCGGAGGCCAGCACCTCGGCCGCTTTCACGCCATCGAGCCCCACCTTGCCGGCCACGGCCAGCAGCACCGCGTGCGAGGACGGATCCTGTCCCTGCGTGAAATACGCATCGAACAGCGCCATTTTCAATGCCTTCTGGCGCCCTTCCAGTCCGGCCCAGTGCAGCAGACGGTGCGCGTCAAACGTGTTGTAGATGCGGCCGCGCTTGTCCATGGCAAAGGTAAAGCCCAGCTGTTCGCCGCGCGCACGGATGGCTTCGCGCGATTGCGCCATCTGTTCCGGGGTGGAACCGTATTTGCGGGCGATGTGTTCGCCGACATCCTCGCCTTCGGGCGGCATGTTGGCGTTCAGCTCGAAGGGCTGGAAGTGGATGTCGGCCTGGACGGTGCCTTGCAGCGTGTCCAGCGCCTGCTCCAGCGATTTCAGGCCGACCACGCACCAGGGGCAGGAAACGTCGGAAACGAAATCGATACGGATGGGGGTAGGTGTGGCGGGAGTGGAACTCATGGTGGGCAGCCTTTGCGCGAGTCGGTGGCGGCCGCACCGCGCGGCGCCGCAAGCACAGCATATGCGTGCGGTCCGCGGGAAATCAAGCGCTTACTTTTTCTTGGCGGGCGCCTTGGCCCCATCCTTCTTGCCGCCGATCTTGCTTTCCTTGCCAGAAAGCAAGTTCGCGATGTTCTGGCTGTGGCGGTAAGCGAGCAGCACGCTCATGACGATGACGGCCAGCAAGATGGGATCGACGCCGAACAGCAAGCCATAGTAAAACGGCGCGAACAGGGCCGCCACCAGGGCTGCCAGCGAGGAATAGCGGAAGGCATAGGCAATGATCATCCAGGTGGCGAGGGTCGCCAGGCCCAGCCAGGGATTGATGCCCAGCAACACGCCGAGGGCCGTGGCCACGCCCTTGCCGCCGACGAAGCGGAAGAACACGGGCCACAGATGGCCGAGGAAGACGGCGATGGCGACCAGGGCCACGGCCGTGTCGCCCACACCCAGCGCGCTGGCAAAATGGTCGGCCAGGAACACGGCCAGCCAGCCCTTGGCGCCATCGCCCAGCAGGGTCATGATGGCGGCGCCCTTGTTGCCACTACGCAGCACGTTGGTGGCGCCCGGATTTTTCGAGCCATAGGTGCGCGGATCGGCAATGCCGTAGACCTTGCTCATCACCACGGCAAACGATATCGAGCCGAGCAAGTAAGCGGCCACTGTCATTGCCACGGTTGTGATTAGTGGATTCATTTCTTCCCTTTATTGTGTTTATTGCACCAGCATCGAGGCTGGCGCAGCAGAATATACACCAGCGCCCCGTCCAGGGACAGGGCGGAGCACCGCTTTCTTGCTCTCTTAATCCTGCAAGGCGCACTGCACCGGTTTGGCTTGCAACAAATCAACGAGCACCTGCGGCGCCAGCGAGACGAGGAAACCGCGCCGCCCGCCATTGATATAGATGCGCTCGAGCGCGAGGATGGATTGCTCCACGTACACGGGCATGGCCTTCTTCGTGCCGAACGGCGAGGTGCCGCCGATCATGTAGCCGGAATGGCGCTGCGCCACTTCGGGCTTGCACGGCTCGACGGACTTGCAGCCGATGCCACGCGCCAGATTCTTGGTCGACACCTTGCAATCGCCATGCATGAGCACGATCATCGGCTTGGCCGCCTCGTCCTGCATCACCAGGGTCTTGATCACCGCATGTTCGGGCACGTTCAATTCGCGCGCCGAGACGCTGGTGCCGCCGTGCTCCTCGTAAGGATACGGATGTTCTTCGAAGGAAACTTGATGCTTGCGCAGCAACTGCGTCGCCTGGGTTTCGGAAATATGCTCTTTTTTAGCCATGCGTGATACGCTGATCGTTCAGTGAGGAGTGCTAATTATGCAGGAAGAAATCCGCTTTGCCACATTCAATGTCTGCAACCTTGCCCCCGCCGGGGCGAAATTGTATGACAACCTGGAACCGTTGAGCCCGGCGCAATACGAAGCCAAGGCGGAATGGACGGCGCGGCAAATCGACCTGCTCGACGCCGACGTGATCGGTTTCCAGGAAATTTTCTCGCAGGCGGCCCTGCGCGACGTGCTGTCGCGCACGCGCCATTACCGCGCAGCCACCCTGGCCGGCTACGATGCCATCGATGCCGCCGGACGCATGCTGCCCACGGTGGCGCTCGTGTCGCGGCTGCCGCTGGCCGGCGCCGGTGTTGCCTGGGCGAATTTTCCCGCCGGCGTGAGCGTGCCTGCCGACGACGATGCTGGCCGCTTCGCCCGCGCGCCGCTGCATGTCCAGGTCATCTTGCCTGGCGGACAACTCACGGATGTGGTCGTGGTGCATTTGAAATCGCGCCGCCCCGACTACCGCCATGGCGACGGCAACGATGCCACCGCCTACGCGCTGGCCAACCTGCGCTCGCTGCAGCGGCGCGGCGCGGAAGCCGTGGCCCTGCGCGTGCTGGCAAGCGAACTGGGCCACAGCGGCCGTCCCCGCATCGTGCTGGGCGACTTCAACGACATCGCCAATGCCGTCACCACGGCCATCGTCATGGGGGCGGGCGCGCCGTGCGAAGCGGGTGCCGAGATGCGCGAACGCCTGTACGACGCCAACGCCATCCAGCAGCGCCAGGACGCCCTGCGCCACGTGGGCTACACGAATATCCACGACAGCGCCTACATGACGATCGACCACATCCTCGTGTCCGAACACTTTCATCCCGCCTCGCCGCGCGCCATCGGCGTGCTGCAGGAAGTGACTTATCTCAACGACCATCTGCTGCTGGGCTTGCGGTACGCCTCCGACCATGGCCAGGTACTGGCACGCATCAAGCTGCTGGGAAATATTGACTAACTTAGCTGCTAATTAAGCAACTTCGCCAGCGCGCTGCCCTCCACTTGCGCGCTGGCATAGCGCCCCTGATATTGCTGGCAGCCCTGCCCCCGCAGATACGCCAGTTGCTGCGCCGTTTCCACGCCTTCGGCGATCACCGTCAATTGCAGCTCGCGCGCCATGGCGATGATGGTGGCGGCCACGGCCGTGTCGGACTCGCCCGCCGCGCCGTCCGCCGCGGCGGGCAGGAACGAGGGGTCGATCTTGAGCTTATCCACCGGGTAATGGCGCAGATTGGCCAGGCGCGAATAGCCGGTGCCGAAGTCGTCGATGGCCAGCCTGGCGCCCAACGCGCGCAGTTGCGCCAGCACGCCGGCCAGGCGCGCGCCGCCCTTCATCAGCAAGGACTCCGTCACTTCCAGTTCCAGGCAGCCGGCAGGCAAGCCCGACACGGCCAGCGCCTCTTGTACGCTGAGCAACAAGTTATTGTGCAGGCATTGCGCCGGCGACAGATTCACGGCCACGCGCCAGGCATGGCCCGCGTCGTGCCAGGCGCGCGCGCGCAGGCAGGCGTGGCGCAGCACCCAGTTGCCGATCGACACCATCAAGCCGCATTCCTCGGCCACGGCGATGAAGCGCTCGGGCGGCAGCACGCCCAGTTGCGGGTGGCGCCAGCGCAACAGCGCTTCGGCGCCGACGATCTGCCCGCTGGCGACATCGAGCGCAGGCTGGAATTCCAGCACGAATTCCTCGCGACCCAGCGCCTCGCGCAAGCCTTGCTCCAGGCTGGCCCGCTCGACGATCTGCGCATTCATCTCGGCATTGAAAAACTGGAAATTGTTGCGCCCGCTTTCCTTGGCGTGGTACATGGCGATGTCGGCGTTATGCACGAGGCTATCGATGCTGTCGCCATCGCTGGGAAAGATGGCCACGCCGATCGAAGTGGACACATGCAATTCGTATTCTCCCAGCTGATAGGGCTGCGTGACGGCATGCAGCAGGCTGGACGCCACGTGGGCCACCTGGTCGATGCCGCCCACCTCGGCCAGGATGATGACGAACTCGTCGCCGCCATGCCGGCTGACCGTATCGACGCCGCGCACGCAGCGCACCAGGCGCCGCGCCACTTCCTTGAGCAGCAAGTCGCCCACGTGGTGGCCCATGCTGTCGTTGATGTGCTTGAAGTGGTCGAGGTCCAGGTACAAAATGGCCAGCATGCTCAGCTTGCGCCGCGCGGCCGCCAGCGCCAGCGACAGCCGGTCCAGCAACAGCACCCGGTTCGGCAAGTCGGTGAGGAAATCGTGCTCGGCCAGGTGGCGCGTGTGCTCCTCGTTTTTCTTGCGCTCGCTGATATCGCTGAGGATGGCCAGGTAATTGCTCAATTGCCCCTGTGAATCGCGGATGGCCGTCAGCGACAGCCAGGCCGGGTAGCGCCCGCCCGCCTTGCGCTGGCCCACGATGTCGCCTTGCCAATATCCGTTGTCCCCGACTTCGTCCCACACGTGGTCGAAAAACGCCGGCGCGTCCGGCTCCGCCCCGTGCAGGACGAAGGGCTTGCCCAGCATGTCGTCCAGGCTGTAGCCGCTGATCTCGCTGTATGCGGGATTCATGCTGACCACGCGCTGCTGCGGATCGAGCACGACGATGGCTTCGCGCGCATGCTCGACCACCTGCGCCGACAGGTACAGGGCGCGCTCGGCAAGTTTGCGCGAGGAAATATCCCGGATCACGGCGTAAAACAGATAGGTGTGGTCGAGCGTGACGGAGGTGAGCAGCACTTCGCCCCAGAACAGCTCGCCCGCGCACGTCTGGTAGCGCCAGTCGTAGCGGCAGTTGCCGTCCGCGTGGGCCTGCGCCGCCAGTTGCGTTCCCCGCAACGCTGACAATTCGCCATCGGGCTGGCGCAAGGGCGAAAAATCGCTGAGGCGGCGCCCCAGCAGCCGTGGCCGGTCTTCGCATTGAAACAGGACGATGGCGGCCGGATTGGCGTCGGCGATATGCTCGTCACGCAGCAGCAGGATGGCATCGGCGGATTTCTCGTACAACTGGCGGAAATTGTCGCCCATCAGCAACAAGGCGCCCTGCGCGGCGCCATCCTGGCCGCTGGCCGTGATGTCGACGTCGATGCAGACCACTTGCCGCACTCGCCCGGACTGGATGACAGGAAACACGGTGGAACAGATGCAGCGCGGCGCGGCCCCATCGGCGCCGAGCTTCCACAGGCGCGTGCTGCGCGCCTTGCCGCTGTCCCACACGGCCGCCAGTTCGCCGGCAACCTCCTCGGCCAGGGTGGCATCCGGCAGAGAGGCGGCCACCCTGGCCCACGGCTGGCCCAGCGCCAGCTCGGCCGTCACGCCATACAGGCGCGCCGCACCCAAGCTCCAGTAGCGCACGATGCCATCGCGGTCGATGCCGCGCACGGCCAGGCCCGGTGCCTGCTCGACGGCGGCAACGATGATGGACAGCAAATCGAGCGCCTTGCCGGCCGCTCCCGCCTGCGGTTCGGCAGCGGCCAGCAAACGGCCCGGCGACGGGGCGGCTCCGGCAATCCGTTCAGACATCAGCCCCCCGTGGCGCGGCCGCACGGCAACCGGCGGGCGAATGGCCTGTCCGGTGGCGCAACCATCCCACCCATTCTTGCGCGCCGGCGAATCGGCTTCTTGAGGATGCGCAAGCATCGTGACGTGCACGGCATCGATGCCGGCAGTGTCTTTGGTCGCCGTTTTTTGCATTCCAGCCCCGATTTTGTGCAATCTGTCGCACGGCGATGGCGGCCGGGCTGGATTCTTCCTAAAGTGGCAACATGCGCATCGCCGTGAACGGCTGCAGCGGCAGGCGTGTTGTCTGCGGCCGCCACGGTGATGCGCTACCCGAATTCCCCCGGCCAGCGACAGGCCGGGTCCGCACCGAGACCTGGCGCCGAACCCCTGCGCCGCTCCTGACCAAAAATACCTATGAAAAACGAGACCCTGCCCCCCGCCTCTCCCCTTGCAGCCACGCGCCGCCGGCGCTGGCGCACCCCCGTGCTGATCCTGGTCGTGCTGGGCCTGGCCGGCGGCGGCTGGACGGTGATGCAATCGAAGCAACAAGCCGCCAAGGCGGCCGAACTGCAAGCGAGCAAGAAGAAGGAGCAGGCCAAGACGCCCGTGCATGAACTGGCGCAGGGTGACGTGGCCGCCATCGCGGCGCGCGCGCTCAGCATCAGCTTGCCCCTGTCCGGCTCGCTGGCGCCCGTGACCCAGGCCACCATCAAGGCCAAGGTTTCCGGCGTGATCCAGGAAACGACCTTGCAGGAAGGCCAGCAAGTGGCGAATGGGCAAATCCTCGTGCGCCTGGACGCGGCCGACCTGCGCGCCCGCCTGACGCAGCAGCAAGCCATGCTCGACGAAGCGCAGGCGCGCTTGTCGATGGCCAGCAAGAATGAAGCGAACAGCCAGGCCTTGCTCAAGCAAAAATACATCTCGCAGACGGCGTACGACACGACGCAAAACTCAGTCGAGCTGGCGCGCGCCAACGTCAAGTCCGCCGCCGCCATGGTCGATATCGCCCGCATCGCGCTGGCCGATGCGGTGATCCGCGCGCCGATGGCCGGCATCGTCAGCAAGCGCCACCTGCAGGCCGGGGAAAAAGTCTCGCCCGACATGCCCGTCTACACCATCGTCAACCTGGCGCAGCTGACCCTGGAAGCGCCCGTGCCCAGCGCGGAAATTCCCCGCATCAAGCTGGGCCAGGACGTGCACTTCAAGGTCGACGGCTTCGGCGCACGCGACTTCGCCGGCAAGGTCACGCGCATCAACCCCACCACCGAGAGCGGCTCGCGCGCCATGCTGGTCTACATCGCCGTCGACAATGGCGATGGCGCGCTGCGCGGCGGCATGTTCGCCAAGGGCAGCATCGTCACCAAGCGATCAAACGTGGCGCCGCTGGTGCCGTTGACGGCCGTGCGCAACGAAAAGCAGGGCCCCGTCGTGTATGCGCTGGTGAACAACAAGGTGGTCGCCCAGCCAGTTACCCTGGGACTGCGCAACGAGGATGAAGGCTATGCGGAAGTGACGTCCGGCCTGGTGCCGGGCGCGAAAGTCATCATCGCCAGGCTCGATGGCGTCAAGCCGGGCCATGGCGTGACCTTCGCCGCACCCGCCGCCGCCCCTGCCGCGCCGGCAGCCGTGCTGGCACGGAAGGATTAAGCCATGTGGATGACCAAAGTCAGTATCCAGAACCCCGTCTTCGCCACCATGGTCATGGTGGCGCTGGTGGTGCTGGGCATCTTCTCCTACCGGGGCCTGGGCGTGGAAAGCATGCCCAGCGTGCAGTTCCCGTTCGCCGCCATTGAAGTGAACTACCCGGGCGCCTCGCCCGAAGCCGTGGAAAACGACATCACGCGCCCCATCGAGGACGCCGTCAACACCGTCAGCGGCATCAAGACCATCCGCGCCAACTCGTGGGAAGGACGCGCCGGCGTCTACCTGGAATTCGAGCTGTCGACGAACATGGACAAGGCCATGCAGGACTTGCGCGACAAGGTGGCCCTGGTGCGCCCCCGCTTCCCGAAGGAAGCCAAGGACCCGTTCATCGCCCGTGCCGAGGGCGACAACGAGCGCCCCATCGCCACCATCGTGCTGACGTCCACCGGGCATGACCTGCGCTCGCTGTCGACCATGACGGAGCAGATCATCAGCAAGCGCTTCCAGGGCGTGGCCGGCGTGGGGCAAGTCAAGCTGCGCGGCCTGCGCGCGCGCCAGATCCTCATCAGCATGAAGCCGATCGAACTCAATGCCCAGGGCATCGGCGTCGATGAAGTGATCCGCGCCATCCAGGCCACGAATACCAATTTGCCGGCCGGCTCCATCAGCCATGGCGCGGCCGAACAGCTGGTGCGCGTGGAAGGCAAGATCAAGGATGCGCGCGAATTCGGCAAGATCATCGTCGCGCGCCGCGCCGTCGGCCCCGTCTACCTGGACCAGGTGGCCACCGTCGTCGACGGCGAGCAGGAAGAACTGTCGATCTCGCGCATGAACGGCCAGCAGGCCGTGACCATGGAAATCACCAAGGTGCAGGACGCCAACGTGGTCGAAGTGGGCACCGGCATCCTGAAAGTGGCGGCAGACCTGCAAAAGACGCTGCCGCCCGATATCACCCTGCGCGTGCTGGACGACGAATCGGAGCGCGTGCAAAGCCAGCTCGATAACGTCAAGCGCACCATCATCGAAGGCGCCGTGCTGACCATGGTGATCGTCTTCCTGTTCCTGCATTCGTGGCGCTCGACCATCATCACGGGCTTGACCCTGCCGATCTCCGTGCTGGCCAGCTTCATCGCCATGAAGGCCTTCGGCTTCACCCTGAACTTCCTCACCTTGATGGCGCTGTCGCTGTGCATCGGCCTGTTGATCGATGACGCCATCGTCGTGCGCGAAAACATCGTGCGCCACCTGGGCATGGGCAAGAACCACTACAAGGCGGCCAACGACGGCACCAATGAAATCGGCCTGGCCGTGATGGCCACCACGTTCGCCATCGTCGCCGTGTTCGTCCCCGTTGCCTTCATGGACGGCATCATCGGCCGCTTCTTCCTGCAGTTCGGCATCACCGTGGCCGTCGCCGTTCTCGTCTCCCTGTTCGTCAGCTTCACGCTCGACCCCATGCTGTCGTCCGTCTGGCGCGACCCCGTCAAGGACCGCTTCAAGTACGCGCCATGGCTGGGCCGCTTCATGGCCTGGATCGAGACGGGCATCGACCGCCTGCATGTATGGTATGGCAAGGTGCTGGCTGTCGCTTTGCGCTGGCGCAAGACGACCCTGGCCACGGCCGTCGCCCTGTTCGCGGGCAGCCTGATGCTCGTGCCGATGATCGGCGGCGAGATGTTCCCGGAAACGGACCAGGGCTGGGTCAACCTACGCTTCAAGACGCCCGTCGGCTCCAGCCTCGAATACACGGATACCAAGGTACGCCAGATCGAAACGGCCCTGAAGGAATTCCCAGAAATCGACAGCCTGGTGGCCAATATCGGTACGCAGGACGGGCGCAACACGGCCGAGGTGAACCTGAAGCTGACGGACATCAAGAAGCACAAGCGCCGCTCGCAGCAGGAGCTGGAAAAGCTGATCCGCGAACGCCTGGCGCCGATCGCCGGCATCACCCTGTCCGTCGGACAGCGTCCCATCTTCATCGCCATTTTGGGCACGGACGAAGGCAAGCTCGATGCGGTGGCGCACACCCTGATGGACAAGATGCGCGGCATCAAGGGCCTGGCCGACATGGAGTACAGCCAGGAAGGCGCCAATCCGTCGACCACCGTGAAGATCAATAACGAACTGGCCAGCGACCTGGGTTTGTCGGTGCAGCAGATCGGCAACGCCCTGCGTCCGTTCGTGGCGGGCGACACGGTCAGCCACTGGTTAGCCAGCGACGGGCAAAACTACGACGTCAACGTGCAGCTGCCCAAGTCGGGCCGGCAAAAGGTGGCCGACCTGGCCGACCTGTCGCTGGCCTCCAGCAAGCTTGACGCGAACGGCAAGCCCGTCATGATCCCGCTGCGCCAAGTGGTCGACTTCGTGCCGTCATCAAGCCCGCAGGTGCTGAAGCGCCAGGCCTTGCAGCGCCGGGTCGCCATCTATGCAGGCACGCAGGGCCGCCCTGCCGGCGACGTCGATGCCGACGTGCAGAAAGCCATCAAGTCCATCGACCTGCCGCCCGGCGTGCGCTTCGACGTGGCCGGCAATGCGCAGCAGATGGCCGAAACCATGGGCGGCGCGATGATGGCGCTGGGGATCGCCGTGATCTTCATCTACCTGGTGCTGGCGTCGCAGTTCGGCAGCTTTTTGCAGCCGATCGCCATCATGGTGTCCCTGCCGCTGTCGCTGATCGGCGTGCTGGCCGCCCTGCTCATTACTGGCAGCACCCTGAACATCTTCTCCGTGATCGGCTTCATCATGCTGATGGGCTTAGTCACCAAAAATGCGATCTTGCTGGTGGACTTCACCAACCAGCGCCAGCGCGAAGGCCTGGGCCAGTTCGAGGCGCTGATGGAAGCGGGGCAAGTGCGCTTGCGGCCCATCCTGATGACGACACTGGCCATGGTCTTCGGCATGCTGCCGATGGCCATCGGCATGGGCGACGGCGGCGAATCGCAGGCGCCGATGGGCCGCGCCGTCATCGGCGGCGTGATCACCTCGACCCTGTTGACCTTGGTGGTGGTGCCCGTCGCCTACACCTACCTCGACAGCCTGGGCAAGCGCGCCGCGCGCTTTTTCGGCGGCAGCGGCGAGCACGCCGAATCCGCCGACGACGGCAAGGCACACGCCCACTGATTGACCGGTCGCCTTCACCGTCCCCGCATTGGCGGGGACGACGCGGCGGCTTCCTGAAGAGAGCTTCAGTTGACCAAAGCTGCCCCACTGGCTAGACTGTCCCCGTTATCAATGATATGGAGTGACTCGTGGGTGCTTGTTCCAGTGACAGTAGTCGATTGACCATCGGCGATCGGCCTTAGGCAAGACGCGCGCATTCCGCCCGCCCTGCCCATGGCAAGGTGCGGTTTTATCAGCGGCAGTACTCTCTCGCCGCCACTTCCCTCCTCATCGTTCCACCGTTATCGTCTGCTGCCCCCTTTCGGGGCGAATTGTCTTCGCCCCCGCACTCGCCTGTTCCTCCCCAGCCGGGAGAAACTGATGGTGGTATTTGACTTTGCGCTGCGCGTTGCCGCGGCATTGACCCTGGGCGCCATGATCGGCGCCGAACGCCAGCTGCGCCAGCGCATGGCGGGCCTGCGCACGAACGCGCTGGTGTCCGTCGGCGCCTCGCTGTTCGTGATGGTTTCCGTGCTCGAAGGCGATAGCGCCGGCCATATGCGCATCGCCGCGCAGGTGGTCTCCGGCATCGGATTCCTGGGCGCCGGCGTCATCATGCGCGAAGGCATGACGGTGCGCGGCTTGAACACGGCCGCCACCCTGTGGTGCTCGGCCGCCATCGGCATCCTGTGCGGCCTGGGGTTTGCCCTCGAGGCGGCCATCGGCACGGGCTTCGTGCTCATCGCCAACCTGGTGCTGCGCCACCTGGCGCAACGCATCAACGCGCACGGCAGCGAAGCGGGCATCGAGACGGAAAGCATCTACCGCGTGACGGCCGTATGCGAGGCGGAGCAGGAAATCCTCGTGCGCAACCTGATGCTGCGCATGATCAGCGGCATGCCGGCCCTGATGCTGCAATCCTTGCACAGCGAGGATGCCGCGCACGCCGGACGCATCGAAGTGCGGGCCGACCTGCTCACGCCCCTGTCCAGCCTGGGATTGCTGGAGCAGATCGTCAGCCAGGTCAGCCTGGAAGGCAGCGTCTCGGCCGTGCGCTGGGCGCTGGTGAACAACGCGGAATTTGTCGCCGAACGGGGAGTGTGATGATGAAAAAATGGATGCTGTGGTTTGTCAAACGTGGTCCGGCTGTCGCCACCTACCGTCTGACCGTCACCTGCCCCGCAGCGCAGGCCGACCACGTCGTGCGCCTGCTGCTGGCCGAACTCAAGGGCGCGGGCCTGGCGCCGTCGCAAATGCTGCGCAGCTGGGACGCGGCCAGGCAGGTGGTGCAGCTGATCGCCACGGTGCTGTGCCAGGCCGTGCAGCGCACCGTGCTGGTGCGCTTCGTCAACCGCGCGGGCGCCTGGCCGCAAGTGCGGCAAGTGCGCTGGGAAGGCGTCGCGCCTTCAGCTTGAGGCGGGCAGGCGCATGAGGAACAGCGCGCCGCCTTGCGGGCGGTTCTGCGCCTCGATGCTGCCGCCATACGCGTGCACGATGGCTTGCGACAGGGCCAGGCCCAGGCCGAAACCGGGCGCCTCGCCCGCGCGCGCCTGGGCGCCCCGGTAGAAACGCTCGAACAGATGCGGCAAGTCTTCCACGCCGATACCCGGTCCCGCATCGGCCACGCCGACGATCGCATGCGCGCCGTCGCGCGCCACGTGCACGCTGATGACGCTGTCGGGCGGCGAGAATTTCACGGCGTTATCCAGCAAATTGGCCAGCACCAGGTCGACCGGGCCGGCAGCCACCCTGGCCTGCACGTCGACACTTGCATCGAAGACGATGCGGATGCCGCGCTGCGCTGCCGCCTTTTCCAGGCGCTGCGCTGCCGCCCGCACGAGCGGATTGAGCTCGATGGTTTCCACCGCGTTGCGCTCCTGGCCCACGTCCAGGCGCGTGAGCATCAAGAGCTCTTCCACCAGGGTCGTCAGGCGCTGCACTTCATCGAGGCACGATGCCAGCGCATCGACATACTCGGGCGACTCGCGCGGGCGGCGCAGGGTGATTTCGATTTCCGTGCGCAGGCGCGACAGGGGCGAGCGCAATTCGTGCGAAGCGTCAGCCGTGAAGCGGCGCTGCGCATCGTAGCCGTGTTCCAGGCGGTCCAGCATGGCGTTCAGGGTATCGACCAGGCGGCCGATCTCGTCTTGCGTACCGGGATGGGGCAGGCGCTGGTGCAAACTGGCTTCGCCGATCGAATGCGCCTGGTCCACCACGTCGTCGATGGCGCCCAGCACGCGGCGCGTGAGCATTTCGCCGGCCAGGCCCACGGCCGCCAGCAGGGCCAGCGCCATGGCGCCAAACAGTACGGTGGCCGCGGCCAGCACGTGATTGGTGTCGTCGAGCGAACCGGCCACCTGCACCGCCAGGCGCGCGCCGGACGAAGGTACGGGAATCGAGACCATGCGCAGCGGCTCTTCGCCGAACTTCGGCAGGGTCTCGAAAATGGTCTCGCCGGCCGCCAGGCGCGCCAGCAAGGCCGGTGGCGCCGGCAATTGCGCCGCCTCCAGGTTGCGGCTGCGCGCCAGCACGCGGCCTTCGCCATCGATGATCTGCACCAGGCGGTCGAGCCGCGTCAATGACGGCGGCGCCTGGCCCGGCGCCACCTCGTGTACCTGCACGGGCTGGCGCGGCGCAGCGGGCAGCATGGCCATTTCCGTCTCGGCCAGCGCCAGCAGGGCCGCATCGAGCTGGCCGTGCACGGCGCGCGACAGACCCCAGTAACCGGCCAGCGCCGTACAGGCGACGATGGCGAGGATGACGGCCAGGTGCACCAGCAGCAATCGCTTGCGAAAGCTAGCCACCGTTGTTTTCCGCCAGGCGGAAGCCGCGTCCGCGCACCGTGTGGATCAAGGCCGGCAAGCCCGGCGCATCCACTTTCCCCCGCAGGTTGCGCACGTGGACGTCGATCAGGTTGTCAATGCCGATCAGGTCCGCCTGCCAGATCTGCTCGGCCAGGCGCGCGCGGCTGACCACTTCGCCCGCCTGGCGCAGCAGGATCAGCAGGATCGCGTATTCCTTGGGCGTGAGCACCAGCGGCACGCCAGCCCGCGTTGCCTGGTGGCTGACGGGATCGAGCGTCAGGTCGGCCAGCGCCAGCACCAGCGGGCGGCTGATGTCGGAGCGGCGCAACAGGGCGCGAATGCGCGCCAGCAGCTCCTCGAATTCGAACGGCTTGGTCAGGTAATCGTCGGCGCCCGTGTTCAGGCCCGTCACCCGGTCGGCCGTGGCGTCGCGCGCCGTGAGCATCAGCACGGGCGTCTGGATGCCGCGCGCGCGCAAGTCGCGGCAAAAATCGATGCCCTGCTTGCCCGGCAACATCCAGTCCAGCACGATTGCGTCGTAGTCGACGGCGTAGCTTTCGTCCTCGCCCTCTTCCGCGCTGTGCGCCACGTCGACGACAAAGCCTTCTTCCTGCAAGCCCCGCGCCAGCAGGCGCGCCGCCTTGCGGTCGTCTTCCACCAGGAGGATTCTCATGCCTGCCTTTCGCATTGCGCCGTGTTTTCCATGCTGGTATTTTACCGCGCCGCACCGTGCGCGCACGGAACCTGAAGAATGATTCAGGCGTTCTTGGGCGCTTCTTCAGGACCACATTGCTATGCTTTCCCGGCGCTGTTGTGACGCTGCCTGCGCCACCTGCGCCCCTCTCATTGCCCGCCTGGGCACGGCATCCACGCATGCCCCCTCACCATCAATAACAAGGAAACACGGGATGAACACGACCACCCGCAACGCCCTGGGCGCCAGCTGCGCCCTCGCTCTCGCCTGCTCGGCCCTGGCCGGCTGCGCCAAGCCGACGGCGGCAGCCACGCCTGTCGCCCAATCGATGCATCAGGACGACGGCAGCATCGCCGTCGACAAGATGTCGCCGCTGCGCCAGCGCCTGCAGATCGCCGCCGTACTGGAACAGAACATCGCCACGCAGACGGAGGCGCCGGGCAGCATCGAGGCCATGCCGGAGAAGCTGGTGAAGATCACGCCGCCCCTGGCCGGGCGCATCACGCGCTTGCAGCGCGCCCTGGGCGACAGCGTGAAGGCGGGCGATCCGCTGTTCACGCTGGACTCGGCGGAACTGAGCGCCGCCTACGCGGACGACAGCAAAGCCAGGTCCGCCCTGCTGCAGGCACGCCAGGAACTGGAACGCCAGAAAACCCTGTTCGAGGCGGAAATCGCCGCGCGCAAGGAGTACGAAGCGGCGCAGGCCAGTTTTGCGCAAGCCGGCAGCGACGCCCAGGCCAGCGCCGACAAGCTGGCGCAGTACGGAGCAGGAGCGCGCGGGTCGCGCCGCGACTATGTGCTGCGTTCGCCGATCGCCGGCACCGTGATCGCCATGGAAGGCGCCCAGGGCGGCTACTGGAACGATATCAACGCGCCCGTCATGACGGTGGCCGACCTGTCCACCGTCTGGCTGTCGGCCAACGTGGCCGAAAGGGACCTGGCGCAGGTCGCCGTGGGACAAACGACCAGCATCACCGTCGACGCCTGGCCCGGCAAGGCTTTCGAAGGCAAGGTCGCGTATGTGGGCGCCGTGCTCGACCCCGAGACGCGCACGGTGAAGGTGCGCGTGGCCATCGACAACCGCAGCGGCGCCTTCAAGCCCGGCATGTTCGCCCACGCGGGGTTCGCCGGCGCCAGCCGCCGCGCCCTCCTCGTGCCCGCGTCCGCCCTGCTGCAAAGCGGGCCCTCGACGCGCGTGATGGTCGAACGCAGCGCGCTGGTGTTCTCGCCGCGCGCGGTGGAAGTGGGCGCCAGCCATGGCGACCAGGTGGAAATCGTCTCCGGCCTGAAAGCGGGCGAACGCATCGTCGTCAAGGAAGGAGTGCTGCTCAATGATTGACCGTTTCATCGCCACCTGCTGCCAGCGGCGCGGCATCGTCTGGCTGGTGCTGCTGTTCGTCGCCGCCTATGGCGTCTACTGCTGGAAGCAGCTGCCCATCGAAGCGTATCCCGACATCGCCGACGTCACCTCGCAAATCGTCACGCAGGTGCCGGGCCTGGGCGCCGAGGAAATCGAGCAGCAGATCACCATTCCGCTCGAACGCGCGCTGCTCGGCACGCCCGGCATGCACGTGCTGCGCACGCGCAGTCTGTTCGCCCTGTCGCTGATCACGGTGGTGTTCGAGGATGGCAGCGACGGCTACTTCACGCGCGAGCGGCTGCAGGAACGCCTCGCCAGCGTCAACCTGCCGTATGACGCCAAGCCGGGACTCGATCCCTATACCTCGCCCACGGGCGAAATCTACCGCTACACCTTGGAATCGAAAAGCCGCAGCCTGCGCGAACTGTCCGAGCTGCAGTTCTGGACCGTGATCCCGCGCCTGCAGCAGGTGCGCGGCGTGGCCGATGTGAGCAATTTCGGCGGTTTGACGACGCAATTCATGCTGGAACTCGACCCCGCAAAACTCGACAGCTACGGCTTCTCGCTGGCGCAGGTCAAGGACGCCATCAACGCCAACAACATCAGCGGCGGCGGCAGCGTCATCGACCGCGGCCAGCAATCGTACGTGGTGCGCGGCGTGGGCTTGCTGCATTCGCTCGATGACATGGGCAACGTCGTCGTCAGCAGCAAGGATGGCGTGCCTGTGCTGGTGAAGGACCTGGGCAAGCTCGCCTACGGCAACGTGGAGCGGCGCGGCATCCTGGGCAAGGACGACAATCCCGACACTATCGAAGGCATCACCCTGCTGCTGAAGGACTTCAATCCGTCCGAAGCGCTGGCCGGCATCCATGCTGCCGTGGATGACTTGAATGCCAATGTGCTGCCGAAGGATGTGAAAGTGGTGCCCTACCTGGACCGCAGCTCGCTGATCGACGCCACCCTGCACACGGTCAGTTACACCCTGGGCGAAGGCATGCTGCTCGTCGCCCTCGTGCTGCTGCTGTATCTGGGCAGCCCGCGCGCGGCCGCCATCGTCGCGCTGACGATTCCGCTGGCCCTGCTGATCGCCTTCATCTTCATGCACCATTTTAAAATTCCCGCCAACCTGCTGTCGCTGGGGGCGATCGACTTCGGCATCCTCGTCGACGGTTCCGTGGTGGTGCTGGAAAACATGCTGCGCCGCCGCGAACGGGAACAGGAACGGCCTCTCACCCTGCAGGACGCCATCGATGCGACCCTGCAGGTGGCACGTCCCATCATGTTCGGCATGGCCGTCATCATCGCCGCTTATTTACCCCTGTTCGCCTTCCAGCGCATCGAATACAAGCTGTTCTCGCCGATGGCGTATGCGGTGGGCGCGGCGCTGGTGGGCGCGCTGGTGGTGGCGCTGGTGCTGATCCCGGGCCTGGCCTGGCTGGCCTTGCGCAAGCCGCGCCGCACCTTCCATAACCGCGCGCTGGACAAGCTGGCGGGCGCGTACGGGCGTTTCCTCGAACGCATGGTGGGCAGGAAGCGCTGGGTGGCGATGGTGTGCGCCACCTCGCTGGCGTGCCTGGCGCTGCTGGGCGGCAGCATCGGGCGCGACTTCCTGCCCTACCTCGATGAAGGCTCCTTGTGGTTGCAGGTGCAGATGCCGCCCGGGATCACCCTGGACAAGGCATCCGAGATGGCCAGCGAACTGCGGCGCGCCGCGCTGGAATTTCCCGAAGTATCGACCATCGTCACGCAGACGGGGCGCAACGACGACGGCACCGATTACTGGACGCCGTCGCACATCGAAGCGAGCGTGGGCCTGCATCCATACAAGAGCTGGAAGTCGGGCATGAGCAAGCAGCAGCTGATCGCCAAAATGAACGCGCGCTTCGCCAGCATGCCCGGCGTCACGGTGGCTTTCATGCAGCCGATGATAGACGGCGTGCAAGATAAATTGTCGGGCGCGCACAGCGACCTGACGGTGAAAATCTTCGGCAATGACCTCGACGAGGTACGCGGCATCGCCGGCAAGGTGGCAAATGTCCTGAAGACTATCCCTGGCGCCTCCGACGTGGCGGTGGACGTGGAGCCGCCGCTGCCCAACCTGAAGGTGGAACTGGACAGGGCAAAGGCGGCCCGCTACGGCATCAACGCGGCCGACGTGGCCGACCTGATTGCCACCGGCATCGGCGGTGCGCCCATCGGCCAGGTGTACGTGGGCGAGAAAAGCTACGACATCGCCGTGCGCTTCCCGCCGGCCACGCGTTCCAGCCCGGACGCCATCGCCAACTTGAAGCTCAACGCCGCCAACGGCGCGAGGATTCCGCTGGCGCAGGTGGCCACCATCAGCACCACCTCGGGCGAAAGCGTGATCGTGCGCGAAATGGGACGGCGCCACATCATCGTGCGCCTGAATGCCCGCGGGCGCGACCTGGCGAGCTTCCTGGCCGAAGCGCGCCCGCTGGTGGCGCAAGCCGTGGCAGATGAACACCAGCGCATCAGCGTCGAATGGGGCGGCCAGTTCGAAAACCTGCAACGCGCGCAAAGCCGTCTGGCGCTGATCCTGCCGATGACCCTGGGCGCCATGTTCCTGCTGCTGTTTGGCCAGTTCCGCAACCTGCGCCAGCCCGCGCTGGTCTTGCTGGCCGTGCCGCTGGCCATGCTCGGTGGCCTGGCCGCGCTGCACCTGCGCGGCATGACCTTGAACGTGTCGAGCGCCGTCGGCTTCATCGCCCTGTTCGGCGTGGCCGTCCTGAATGCCGTCCTGATGCTGGCGCAGATCAACCGCTTGCGCAGCGACGAGGGGAAAAGCTTGCGCGAGGCCGTGCTGGAAGGCGCGCGCGACCGCATGCGTCCCGTACTGATGACGGCCACGGTGGCCGCCCTGGGCCTGACGCCGGCCATGCTGGCGACGGGCCTGGGCAGCGACGTGCAACGCCCGCTGGCCACCGTGGTGGTGGGCGGCCTGGTGACGGCGACCGCGCTCACCCTGCTGCTGTTGCCGGCCCTGTATTACCTGATCGAGGCGCACCTGCAAAAACGCCGGACCGACACCGAAGGAGAGACCCATGACACGTTTTAATGTACTGCTGGCGGCCTGGCTGATTGCTCCATGCGCCATTGCCGCACCCTTGAGCTTTGAAACCTATCTGTCCGCCGTGGAAAGCCACAGCCTGGAATTGCAGGCGCAGCAGGAAGGCATCACCTCGGCCAAGGCCGGCATCGGCATCGCCGGCCTGCGTCCCGATCCCGAGTTTACCCTGGGCGCCACGCGCGAAACCGTGCGCAGCGTCGAACACCGTCCCGTCACGTGGAATCCGGCCATCAGCATGGCCATCGAGACGGGCGGCAAGCGCGCCGCGCGCCTGAAGGCGGCGCACAGCAATGTCGCGCTGGCAGAGGAGACGGTGGCCGGTTTCAGGAGCGAGCTGTATGGCACGGCCGCCGCCGCGTTCACGGAAGCGTGCCGCACGCGCGAGGTCCTCGCGCGCAAGGAACAGACCATGGCGGCCCTGTCGAAGGTAGTCGAGGCGAATACCGTGCGGCGCAAGGCGGGCGACGTGGGCGGCATCGAGCTGCTGCAGTCGCGCGTGGAACGTGACCAGTTCCAGGCCGACCTGGCGCAGGCGCGCAGCGAGGCCGATAGCGCGATGCTGGCCCTGTCGCCGCCGCTGGGGCGCCAGTTCGATGGTCTGTTTCCGCAGGCGCAACTGGCGTGCGACTTCGCCGCGTACGAGGGCGGCGACGCCGGCGTGCTGGTGCCGCAGGCGCTCGAGGCCCGCAACGACGTGCGCATCGCCCGCGCCACGCTGGACAACCTGCGCGACGGTGCGGCGCTGGTGCGCGCCAACCGCGCCGTCGACCCGACCGTGACCGTAGGCCTGGCCGCCGCGCGCGGCTACCATGACAGCATCGACGCCAGCGGCAATCCCGTCGATGGCGCGCCCCGCTCCCGTGCGCTGTCCATCTCGCTGGCCATCCCGATTCCCCTGTCGCGGCGCGACAAGGGCGACGTGGTGCAGGCCGAAGCGGGGGTCACGCAAGCGATGCTGGCCCTGCGCCAGGCGGAGCTGACGGCGGAGACGCAAGTGCGCACGGCGCAGCGACAGCTGCATGCGGCGCAGGACAGGCTGGCGCGCTACCGCGACGGCGTGCTGGTCGATGCGCAAAAGGTGGTCGACGGCGTGCGCCTGTCTTACTTCAGCGGCAATGCCTCGCTGCTGGAATGGCTGGCGGCGCAGCGCTCGGCCGACGAAGCGTACCAGGGCTATGTGCAGGCGCGCGCCGATGCGGCCATGGCCAGCACGCAGCTGCAACTGGCGCTTGGCCAGCGGCCGCACTTGTAGCGGGGGAAGGGGAAACGAGGAGATACCGGCGCGGCGATGCCGCACCGGTCGTCAGGAACGGGGAGTTACTGGGGCTGGGCGGGTGCGTCGCCCTCGGCGGCCGGATCTGCATCGACGTCGGCGTCGTCCGCTTCCGGCTCATCGCCTTCGCCGCCGTCGGCCGGCTTCGGATTGTTCTTCGCTTCCAGCTTGCGTCTGGCTTTTTCCTCGGCTTTCTTCTTCTTTTCCAGCTCTTTTTGCCGTTTTTCGTATTGGAAATTTGTCTTGGCCATTTACTACCTCTTTAGTTTTTTATTGTTACAGATAAGCACATAGGGCACATTATGACGCAGTTGGAGCAAATACAAAATTTTTAGCCGCGCGGATGATGCTGCGCATGCAGCAGTTTCAGCCGTTCGCGGGCCACATGCGTGTAAATCTGCGTGGTGGAAATATCGGAGTGCCCCAGTAACAATTGCACAACACGCAAGTCCGCGCCATGGTTGAGCAAATGCGTGGCGAACGCATGGCGCAAGGTATGCGGCGACAGCGGTGCCGTGATGCCGGCGCTCAGCGCGTGTTTCTTGATGATGACCCAGAACATTTGCCGCGTCATGGCGCCGCCGCGCCGCGTGACGAACAGCGCATCGTCCATCTGCCCATCGAGGATGACGCCGCGCGCTTCCTTCAGGTAGCGCTCAATCCACAGCCGCGCCTGCTCGCCGAACGGCACCAGGCGCGTCTTGCTGCCCTTGCCCGTGATGCGCAGCACGCCATCGTTCAGGCTCAGTTCCACCGATTTCAAGTCCACCAGCTCCGACACGCGCAAGCCGCTCGCATACATGAGCTCCAGCATGGTGCGCTCGCGCAGGCCCAGCGGCGTGCTGACGTCGGGCGCCGCCAGCAAGGCTTCCACTTGCGCTTCGCTCAAGGTGTGCACGAAGCGCGCCGGCTGCTTGGCCGAGACCATCTTCAGGCACGGATCGGCCGCGATATGCTTGTGCCGCAAGGCCAGCTGGTAAAAGCGCTTGAGCACGGACAAGCGCCGGTTCGACGACGTCGCCTTGCTCTCGTCGTGGCGGGCCGCGAAATACGCGTCGATATCAGCCGTGGATACTTCGTACAGGCCCTCGCGCCCGGGCCGGTTCACTTCCAGCCAGCGCGCGAACAGACGCATGTCGCGCCGGTAGGCGTCCAGCGAGTTCTTCGACAGGCCGTCCTCCAGCCACAGGCTGTCGCAAAATTCATCGATCAGGGTAGTGTTGTCGGGCGCCAGCAGGCTGTTCATCATCGTTTGGACCATCCCATGCCCTCGACACCTTCATGCGCCAGCAGCCAGCGCTTGACGCCCAGGTGGAAGCCTGTCGCATCGTCGTGGTGGGCAAAGCCGCCCAGGCCGCCCGCGGCCGTGACCCGGTGGCAGGGGATCACCACGGGAAACCAGTTGGCGCCGCAAGCCTGGCCCACGGCGCGCGGGGCCGAGCCGATCAGGCGCGCCACATCGCCATACGTGCGCACCTGGCCGCGCGGAATGCCGGCAATCGCCGCCCATACGCGCTGCTGGTAGGCGCTGCCCGCGTCTGCCAGCGGCAGGTCGAAGACATAATCGGGATCAAGGAAATAACGCGCCAGTTGCTGGCACGCCCGCTCGGAGACGGCATCCTGCGCGTCTTTTTCCGCGAAGTGCGGCGGCAAATACACCAGTTCGCATAACTGGCCATCCTGCGCGCGCACGCCCATGGCGCCGAACGGCGCGGCCACGATGGCGCTGAACAGTTCACTGCCCTGTTGTTTTTTCATCTGCTGATCATTGTTCAAGTGTGGCATATATACAACCTGCCGGCGCATCTGGCTGCGCCCCGGTGATTATGCACCGACTTTGGGCGTGCCGGCGGACGTTTCCCCCGCACGAAAAAAAAGCGCACCAGACGGTGCGCTTCAAATATTGCTTCACGTTCCCGGTCGTTTGGGTCCGCCGGTGCCGGCTTGTGGCCGCAGACAGCTATGACTCAACAACTTCTGTGAAACGTGTGTCTCCTCAATATATCCCCGGTATCAATACCGTTTTTATAGACCACTCCCCCACTAACCTTGTTACCAATTCTGTCTTTCAGCCTTGCTACCAGGGCGCATATGCATATACGTGTTTCCCCTTAAGGCTGCCCATCATAGCGCATTTATTCGGCCGGATCGACTTTTTTTGCACCATGACGGGGACAACTGTTTTAGTTGTAAATTAAATTTGGCAACCACAGCGAGATTTGTGGTACGTAGGTAATCAGCACGAGGAAGCCCAGCATCGTCAGCAGCCACGGCATCACGGCCACGGTCAGCTCCGAGATGCCCATCTTGGTGATGCCGGACGCCACGTACAGGTTCAGGCCCACGGGCGGATGGCACATGCCCACTTCCATGTTGACCACGATCAAGATGCCGAAGTGCACAGGGTCGATGCCCAGCTTCATGGCCACGGGGAACAGAATCGGCGCCATGATCAGCACGATGGACGACGGTTCCATGACGTTACCAGCCAACAACAGCAGCACGTTGACCACCAACAAGAAGCTGATCACGCCCAGGCCCTTGCCCGTAATCCATTCAGCCATCGCTTGCGGGATGTTTTCGCTGGTCATCAGGAACGAGAACAGCACGGCATTCGTGATGATGTACAACAGCATCGCCGACATGGCGGCCGAATCGAGCAAGACCTTGCCCACTTGCTTGATCTTCAAGTCCTTGTAGACGAAGACGGCGATGATGAAGGCGTACACGGCGGCCATGGCGGCCGCTTCCGTCGGCGTGAAGGCGCCCGAATAGATGCCGCCCATGACGATGACGATCAGCAACAAGCCCCAGGCGCTTTTCTTGAACGTCACGAAGCGCTCGCCCCAGCTGGCCTTCTGCATGCGCGGATAATTGTGCTTGCGCGCCAAGAACCACGTGGTCAGGCCCAGCAGCATGGCCAGCATCATGCCGGGAATCACACCCGCCATGAACAGTTTGCCAACGGACGTGTTGGTGCTGACGGAATACATCACCATCACGATCGATGGCGGTATCAAGATGCCCAGGGCGCCCGAGGTGGTGATGACGCCGGCGCCGAAACCGCGCGGATAGCCCTGCTTGACCATGGCCGGCAGGATGATGGAACCGATCGCCACGACGGTGGCGGGGCTGGAACCGGAGACGGCGGCAAACAGCGCGCACGCCATCACGCCGGCCAGCGCCAGGCCGCCATGCCAGTGGCCCACCATGGAGCTGGCGAAGTTGATCATGCGCCGCGCCACCCCGCCATGCGTGAGGAAGTTGCCCGCCAAAATGAAGAACGGGATGGCCATGATTTCGAATTTTTCGATGCCCGTGAAAATCTTCAGGGCCACCGATTCGATGGGCACGCTGGTCATGGTAAACAGGAACGTCAGTACCGTCAGGCCCAGCGAAATGGAAATGGGCATGCCGGTCAGCATCAGCGCCAGCAGCAATACAAAGATGATCAGCGCGTTCATGCCTTGGCTCCTTTTTCTTCAGCCGTCAATTCGTCTTCCAGCCCCTCGACATGCGAATGGTCGTGTTTCGGCAAGGCGCCCGTCTTGATGAAATGCACCATCACCTGCAGGAAGCGGAAGCACATCAGGTAGGAACCCAGCGGGACGGCCAGGTAAACCAGCCACATCGGCACTTCCATGTCGGCCGACGTCTGGTCCGTGTGGCCGATCGACCACACGAAGCTGGCGCCCAGGGTGCCCACGATGCCCGTAAACAGGGCGCCGGCCCCCAGGCCGAAGACGATGAAACGGTCGCGCCAGCGGGGATTCATGCGGTTGATCAAGACGTCGACGCCCACGTGGATGCCCGTGCGCACGCCGTACGCGGCGCCGAACTTGGCCATCCAGACGAACATGTAGATGCACAG
This sequence comes from Janthinobacterium sp. P210005, assembly GCF_036231865.1. Classification (NCBI taxonomy): domain Bacteria; kingdom Pseudomonadati; phylum Pseudomonadota; class Betaproteobacteria; order Burkholderiales; family Oxalobacteraceae; genus Janthinobacterium; species Janthinobacterium sp. P210005. The sequence goes on along the minus strand of NZ_JAZARC010000006.1, from coordinate 29,911 downwards.
TTCCTGGGCCCAGCTGGTATTGATTTGAATCAGGAAGTCTTGCACGACCGGTATCGGCAAGCCGGCCAGATAGCGGTGCACGACCGCGACGAAGATGATGAAGGTGGCCGCGCCCATCAGGGTCGCGATCAGCCACTCTTCCAGGTGATCCAGAAATTTCATGGTGGACTTTCAAAGAATGCGGGTACACGCACTCCCGCGCAGGACGCGCAGGAGTCGTTCCAACGGACTGGCAGGGTGCCCTGCCTGCCGCGCCAGGCGGCGCGGCGCGGCGCGCTACAGCCTGCGGCTTACTTCGCGCTTTCCTTGTTGATGGCCGAGATCAGATCTTTGCCGATGCGCGCTTCCATGGCCTTCTGCACGGGCGCCAGCGCCTTGCGCCACTCGGCCTGCTCCTGCACCGTCAGGGTATAGATCTGCGTCCTGCCCGCCTTCTTGATGGCGTCGAGGGCCTGGTCATTGTCGCGCTGGGCGATGGCTTTTTCAAACGTGGTCGCCTCGCGCATGGCTTTTTCCAGCTGGCCGCGGATTTCGGGCGGCAAGCCATCCCAGAATTTCTTGTTGACGATGACGGCATAGCCCAGGTAACCGTGGTTCGACACGGTCACGTGCTTTTGCACTTCATGCATCTTTTGCGTGTACATATTCGATGGCGGATTTTCCGTACCGTCGACCACGCCCGTCTGCAGCGCCTGATACACTTCCGAGAAGGCCAGCACCTGCGGGTTGGCGCCTAGCGCGCGCATCTGCGCGTCGAGCACCTTGGACGACTGGATGCGCATTTTCAGGCCCTTGAAATCGGCCGGCGTATGCAGCGGCTTGTTGGCCGACATCACCTTGAAGCCGTTATCCCAGTAGGCCAGGCCCGTGATACCCTTGGGTTCCAGTTTCTTCAGCAGGCTCTTGCCGATTTCGCCTTCGGTGACGTTGTACAGCGCCGTCTTGGTGGGGAAGATGTAGGGCAGGTCGAACGCTTCGAATTCCTTTACGCCCAGGGGGCCGAACTTGGCCAGCGACGGCGCCAGCATCTGCACGGCGCCCAGCTGCAGGGCTTCGAGTTCTTCCTTGTCCTTGTACAGCTGGCTGTTCGGGTAGAGTTCGACCTTGACCTTGCCATTCGTGGCTTTTTCGGCCAACTGCTTGAAGCGCTCGGCGGCCTGGCCTTTCGGCGTATCGGTGGCCACGACGTGGCTGAATTTGATGACGATGGGCGCTTGCGCGTAGGCGTGGACGCCGGCGGTGGCGCCGATGGCGGCGCACAGCGCGACGAACAGGGTTTTCATTGGCGGCAGTTGCATTTTTGTCTCCTGAGTGGTTTTTTAAAAAACTTTATTTTTTGTCTACTTGGATATTGTGCCAAAGAAACTACTCCGGCTATTGTGGTTAACCACAATAGCCGGCTCCCGATAAGCCGCTACCCTGCCAGCCATGCCGACTTCCCCCACCTTTGCGCGCCGCTTCAAGCTATCGAGCCCGATGCGCTGGCTGCTGCCCGTCATCCTGCTGCTGCTGTTCCTGTCCATCCTGTTCTGGCTGCCCTGGCAGGCGCGCCAAATGGAAAGCAACGAGCGCCAGGAGCAGCTGATCGCCGACACACTGTGGGTGGAGCAAACCATCCGCTTCCAGCTGGCGCGCAACGAGGAAAGCCTGTTCAACCTGGGCGTGGACATCGCCAGCGCCTCGCTGGGCGCAGAAAAAGTGCACGAACGGCTGCAGCAGATGTTGCGCAATGGCCGCGAATTGCAGCGCGTGCTGTGGCTCGACACCAGCGGCAAGGTGCTGGCGACCAGCGACAACAGCCTGCCGCATGCGTTGTCGTTTTCGCCAGCCTCGCTGACGGCGGCCGACAATGCGCGCCGCCTGCACCGGGGCCAATATGCCCAGCCTTCGCAGCAAAGCGGCTTTCCCGACGCGCCGCCGGGCGCCATGCTGATGGATTACCACCAGCCCCTGTTCGACGGCCAGCGCTATGTCGGCAGCCTGGTGGCCACCTACCAGATCAGCAGCCTGCTCGATGAAATGGTGCCGTGGTGGTTCGCCCAGGACAACCAGATTTCGCTGATCGACCGCGACGACAAGGTGCTGGCGCGGCGCGCCGCCGCCGGGCCTGGCCACGGCGTGTACACGCACAAGCGCGCGCTCGACGTGCCCGGCGCCACCATCACCCTGTTTACCGACAGCGTGAAAAGCCAGCCCAAGCTGCTGCCCAATCTGCTGGTCGGCTCCGTCATCGCCCTGTCGCTGGGGCTGCTGTGGAGCTTGCTGGCCCTGTGGCGGCACATCTCGCGCCGCCTGGTGGCCGAAGGCGCGCTGCGCCAGCAGATGCTGTTTCGCACGGCGATGGAAAACTCGCTGGTGACGGGCATGCGCGCACGCGACCTGGAAGGCCGCGTCACGTACGTCAATCCCGCGTTCTGCCAGATCGTCGGCTATCCGCCCGAGGAAATCCTGGGGCGTCTGCCGCCCATGCCCTACTGGGTGCCCGAGGCGCTGGAGGAATACCAGCAGCGCTTCGTCAAGGCCCTGGCTGGCAATCCCACGCCGCAGTTCGAAACCTATTTCCAGCGGCCCGACGGCACGCGCGTGGCCGTGCTGATCTTCGAAGCGCCGCTGGTGGACAAGAACGGCCAGCAGACGGGCTGGATGGGGTCCGTGCTCGACATCTCGGACCGCAAGCGGGTCGAGGAATTGAATCGCCAGCAGCAGGAAAAACTGCAAACGAGCTCGCGCCTGGCCACCATGGGCGAGCTGGCGTCGATGCTGGCGCATGAATTAAATCAGCCGCTGGCGGCCATTTCCAGCTACACGACGGGCGCGCTGAACCTGATCCGCCGCGCCATCGAGCATGACGCCCCCGTCGATCCGGGCACCCTGAAGCCGGCGCTGGAACAGGCCAGCGCGCAGGCGCAGCGGGCCGGCCAGATCATCCGCAGCGTGCACGATTTCGTGCGCAAGAGCGAGCCGCAACGCCAGGATATCGCCATCCGCACCCTGATCGACGGCATCCGCGCGCTGATCGACCTGCAGGCGCGCAAATACTATGTCACCATCCAGGAAGAACTGCCGCCGGACCTGCCGCTGCTGCGCGCCGATCCCGTGATGATCGAGCAAGTGCTGCTGAACCTGACGCGCAACGCCATCGAGGCCATGCAGGATGCGGCGCCGGGACGGCGTATCATGCGTCTGCGGGCCAGCCACGATGCGCAGCAAGGCATGGTGACAGTGGACGTGATCGACCATGGCCACGGCATCCCGCAGGACGTGGCCGAACGGCTGTTTTCGCCGTTTTTCTCGACCAAGTCCGAAGGCATGGGTATGGGCCTGAACATCTGCCGCACCGCCATCGAATTTCACGGCGGCGCGCTGACCTTCGGCGCCAACCCCGCTGGCGGTACGATCTTTACATTCAGCGTGCCGGCCGCGCCGCGCGCGCCGCACTCGCCTTAACGAATAACGCATAACGACAATCCGGAGACACCATGCTGCACATCATTGACGACGAAGAGGTCGTACGCGACTCCCTGTCCTGGCTGGCCGCCTCGCGCAGCATTGAGGCGCGCAACTACGCCAGCGCCCAGCAATTTCTCGATAGCCTGGACGGCAGCTTCGACGCCGCCGGCGACTGCGTGCTGCTCGACGTGCGCATGCCCGACATGAACGGCATCGCCCTGTTCGACCAGCTGGTCAAGCGCGACCTGACGGCGCGCCTGCCCGTGATTTTCCTCACCGGTCACGGCGACGTGCCGATGGCCGTCGACAGCCTGAAACGGGGCGCCTTCGATTTCTTTGAAAAGCCGTTCAACGACAACGACCTGATGGATCGCGTGCAGCAGGGACTGGCCAACTCGCGCCAGGCGGGCGAACTGGCCGCCGTGCACGCGCGCCTGGCCACCCTGTCGACGCGCGAACGCGAAGTGCTGGACCTGATTTTGGCGGGGAAGATGAACAAGGTGGTGGCCGACAAACTGGGCATCAGCATGCGCACCGTGGAAGTCCACCGCGCGCATATCTTCGACAAGATGCAGGTCAAGACGGCGGTGGAGCTTGCGGGGTTGTTGAAGTAGACTGAAATCCGGGGTCAGACCCCGGATCGAGGTTTCAAGTATCTAATCAGTCATCGTGATGCTCATGGTGCTCTTCCACGCCATGCTTCCAGTAGCTGGCCACGTGCAGATGCTGCTTCGGCACCCCGGCGTCGATGAAATGCCCGCGCAGGCCCTGCACCTGCGCATGCTCGCACGCCACCCATACATAGCCATCGCCATCCTGCGGCAAGGCGATCTGCGCCAATTCCTCCAGCAGCAGCGGTCCCTTGCGGCCATGACGCGCCACCCAGCGCACATCCAGCTGCGCCGCGCACTCCAACGCGATCTGTTCGCCGTCTTCGACGATCTCGATCACGGCCGTCGCGCGCGCCGTGGCCGGCAGCTGCTCCAGGCGGCGGGCAATGGCCGGCAAGGCCGTCTGGTCGCCCACCAGCACATACCAGTCGAAATCAAGCGGCACCAGCATCGAGCCGCGCGGTCCGCCCACGCCCAGAGTCTGGCCGGGTGCAGCTTGCGCCGCCCAGCTGGCCGCGGGGCCGTCGCCATGCAGCACGAAGTCGATTTCCAGCTCGCGCCGCGCGGCGTCGTAGCGGCGCGGCGTGTAGTTGCGAGCGATGGGACGCGCGCCTTCCCCATACTGGATGGGATTCGAACCATTGCCCAGCACGGGAAACACGGGTTTGTCTTCGCCGGGAGCGGGGAAGAACAGTTTCACGTGGTCGTCGTGCGCCGGCGAGACAAAGCCGTCCAGGTCGTCGCCGGCCAACGTGATGCGGCGCATGTGCGGCGTCAGCTGCTCGGTGCGCACGACGGTGAGCACGCGCAGTTTCAAGTCATGCCGCACGCGCTCGATGGCATGCGGGCGTGGTGTTGCTGGTGATGCAGTAGTCATGGCTTATCCTTGTAAAGTAGGCTCAGTGGCCGTCGACGATGGCGTTGGCCGCCTGTTCCAGCACGGCCGAGACGCGCTCGGCTTCCGCTTCGCTCCAGCTGGTCTTGTTCAGCAACAGCGCATGCTTGAGGGTGTGCATGGCCTGGCGCACGCGCTCAGGCAAGGCGTTGCGCGCCTGGACGCGGGCAAACATGTCGAGGCGGGCCAGGATGCCATCGACCTGGGCGCGGTTCTCGTCGAGGTAAGCGCGGCCCAGGTCCGTAATCGTGTAGAGCTTTTTGCCGCTGGCGCTTTCGGAGGACGTCACGTGGTCCTGCTCTTCCAGCAGGGTCAGGGTCGGATACACGGCGCCCGGGCTGGGAGCATAGGCGCCGCCGCAACGCTCTTCGATGGCCTTGATGATTTCATAGCCGTGGCGGGGGCTGATCTCGATCAGCGCCAGCACGATCAGGGGCAGGTCGCCGCGGCCGAAGACGCGCTCGGCCCGTTCGCCGCGCCCGCCCCGGCCACCGGGGCCGCCAGGGCCCATGCCGTCGCCGCGCTCGTCGAAGCCGCGCGGACCGCGGCCGTGCATGGCGTATTCGCCGCGGTGCTCGTGGCGGTGGTCGTGACGGTACTCGCCGTGATGGTGGTGGTGATGATGGCCGCCGTGGCCGTGTTCTGCGTGGTGTGAGTTTCTCATGTTTTCTCTTTAAAGATATATCGTTAGTAGGTATCGCCATTTTATAACGATATATCGATAAGTCAAGGAGAAATTTGTTATGCTCGTCTTTCTTCAATCGACACGTCCCTGCCATGCCTGACAAAACCGCCGCTGAAAAAATGTATGTGAAAAATTCCAAAGCCCTGGCCGTGCTCAATGACGGCGGCGAGCATACGGCCCTGCTGGCGCAGCTGCCGGCCGAGCGGCGGGTGAGTGAAGGAGAAAGCGCCGACTGGATCGTGCTGTTCGCGCGCAGCCGCGCGGAACTGGAACGGTTCCTGCCGGTGGCGCAGGCGCGCCTGGCGCCCGGCGGCGCGGTCTGGGTGGCGTACCGCAAGGGTGGCGTGAAGGCGGGCAGCGACATCCACCGCGACGATATCCGCAATTTTGCGCAAACCATGGGACTCGACAGCGTGGCAATGATCGCCATCGACGCAAACTGGTCGGCGCTGCGCCTGAAGCAGGCTTGAGAGGGGGTTAAACGACGCCGTGCAAGGCCAGCGCCCACTCGACGTGCTCCCGCACGATGGCCGACGGGTGCTCGCGGCGCGACAGCAGGGCCGCGACGATGTCGGCCTGGCCCCGGGCCTTGGCGGCCGCGTTGCCCATGCCGACGGCCAGGTTGCGCAGCCAGCGTTCGTGGCCGATGCGGCGAATCGCGCTGCCTTCCATGCGGCGGTTGAATTCTTCTTCCGTCCAGGCGAACAGCTCCACCATGCCGGCGCTGCCCAGGCTGTGGCGCTCGTCGAAATCGGGCACCACGGCGCGCTGAGCGAACTTGTTCCACGGGCAGACGGTCTGGCAATCGTCGCAGCCGTACACCTTGTTGCCGATCAAAGGCCGCATCTCGACGGGAATGGCGCCCTTCAATTCGATGGTCAGGTAGGAGATGCAGCGGCGCGCATCGAGCTTGTGCGGCCCCAGGATGGCTTGCGTGGGGCACACCGTGATGCATGCCGAGCACTGGCCGCAGCGTGGCGTTTCCGGCGGGTCGACCGGCAGCGGCACGTCGATGAGGATCTCGCCGAGGAAAAAGAAGGAGCCGCCCTGGCGGTTGATCAGCAAGGTGTGCTTGCCGCGCCAGCCCAAGCCCCCTTTTTGCGCCAGCTCGACTTCCATCACGGGCGCCGAATCGCTGAAGACGCGGTAGCCGAAGTCGCCGATTTCGCCCTTGATGCGCTCGGCCAGCTGCTGCAGGCGCGAACGCATCACCTTGTGGTAGTCGCGGCCCCGCGCATACACGGAGATCACGGCCGCCGCGGGATCGGCGTCGCGCGCCGCCTCGCGTTCGCGCCAGTCGGGCCCCAGCGCCGGCGGCAGGTAATTCATGCGCGCGCTGATGGCGCGCACCGTGCCCGGCACCAGTTCGGCCGGGCGGGCGCGCTTCATGCCGTGGCTGGCCATGTAATCCATTTCGCCGTGATACCCTGCATCGAGCCAGGCTTGCAAGGGCGCTTCCATGTGCGACAGGTCCACGTCGGCGATGCGCACCTCGGCAAAACCCAGCTCGCGCCCCCATTCTTTAATGGTGCGCGCCAAGGCGGCGAGATCGGTGACGGTGGCGGACATAGGGGACTTTACGGAAAACGGCAGGCGCGCGGGCGGTTACAATGACAGCAGCCTCCATTTTATGCGATACAGAAGATAATGACCGAACACTTCAAAGCCCACCTCCACGACGAAGCCGGTACCGCCGCGCTGGGCGCCGCGCTGGCGCGCGCGCTGGCGCCGGGCCTGGCGATCTACCTGCACGGCGACCTGGGCGCCGGCAAGACGGCCCTCACGCGCGCGCTGCTGCACGCGGCCGGCCATGCTGGCCACGTGAAAAGCCCCACCTACACCTTGTCCGAACCGTACACGGTGCAGCTCGATGGCCAGAGCGTCAACGTCATCCACTTCGACCTGTACCGCATGGGCAGCGCCGAGGAATTCCTCGACGCCGGTTTTCGCGAAGACTTCGACGGCCGCAATATCTGCATCGTCGAATGGCCGGAGAAAGCCGAACCGGTGCTGCCGCCGGCGGACCTGAATATTTATTTGAACGTTGCGGGTACAGGACGTGATGTAGAATTGCAAGCGTCTTCTGAATTGGGTCTGTCATGCCTTCACCGTCTCAAATTCGCCCCGAACCTTTGATCTCCTCGCCCATCACCCGGCGCACGGTGCTCAAGGCCGGCGGCACCCTGCTGTTGTCCGTGTTCGCGCCCATGTCGGCGATGGCGGCGCAAATTCTCGCCGTGCGCGTCTGGCCGGCCGAGGACTACACCCGCGTCACCCTGGAAAATGACAGCATCCTCAAGGCGACCCACTTCATCGTCAAGGATCCGGAACGACTGGTGGTCGACATCGAAGGCCTGGAACTCAATCCCACCCTGAAGGGCCTGGTGGCGAAGATCCAGTCGAACGACCCGTATATCAAGCAGGTGCGCGTGGGCCAGAACCGGCCCAACGTGGTGCGCCTGGTGTTCGACCTGAAGGAAGAAGTCACGCCGCAGCTGTTTACCCTGCCGCCGGCCGGCTCCTACAACCACCGTTTGATCTTCGACCTGTATCCCGTGCGCGAGCCGGACCTGATCGCGCAGATGATCGAAAAGGGCGACTGGTCGAGCGACCCGGCCAAGCCGCCCATGGCCGGCACGCATACGCCGCCGCCCGCGCTGCCCCTGCCCGAAAGCGGCAAGCCGCCCGTGGCCGCCGTGCCGCCGCCGGTAGCGCCCATCGTGCCGCCCGTACCCGACGTCCGTCCGGAACAGCGCCCCGAAGCGCGCCCGCTGCCGGGCCAGAAAGTGGTGCGCATGATTACCATCGCGCTCGATCCCGGCCACGGCGGCGAAGACCCGGGCGCCATGGGCAGCCGGGGCAGCCGCGAAAAAGACGTGGTACTGGCCATCGCCAAGCGCCTCAAGACCAAGCTGGAACTGCAGCCCAACATGCGCGTCATGCTCACGCGCGACGCCGACTTCTTTGTCCCGTTGGGCATGCGCGTGGAAAAGGCGCGCAAGGTGCAGGCCGACCTGTTCGTCTCCATCCACGCCGACGCCTTCATCCAGCCGACGGCGCGTGGCTCGTCCGTGTTCGTGCTGTCCGAAAAGGGCGCCACCTCGACGGCCGCGCGCTGGCTGGCCAACAAGGAAAACCAGGCCGACCTGATCGGCGGCGTCAACGTGAAGAACCACGACAAGCAGCTGGCCAGCGTGCTGCTCGACCTGTCGACGACGGCGCAGATCAATGACAGCATGAAGCTGGGCAAGGCCGTGCTGCGCGAAATCGGCGGCATCAACCGCCTGCACAAGGGTTCCGTCGAGCAGGCCGGCTTCGCCGTGCTGAAGGCGCCCGACATTCCCTCCATCCTGATCGAGACGGCGTTCATCTCGAACCCGGAAGAAGAAGCCAAGCTGACCGACAACGGCTACCAGGACCAGATGGCCGACGCCATCGTCACGGGCATCAAGAATTACTTTGCCAAGAATCCGCCGCTGGCGAAAAGCCGCCTGACCTGACATGAAAGCCTAGCATGAGCAACAGCACTTTTGGCCAGCTGCCGGCCGTGACCATCCGCGCCGCCGACGGTGCGCAGGCGACCGTCACCCTGTACGGCGGCCACCTGGTCTCGTGGCGGAGCAGCGATGGCCAGGAGCGCCTGTTCTGCAGCCGTGCATCGAGCCTCGATGGCAGCCGCGCCATCCGTGGCGGCGTGCCCGTGATCTTCCCCCAGTTCGGCGCGCGCGGCACGGGCATGCGCCACGGCTTTGCGCGCGTGGCGACGTGGCAACTGGAATCGACGGGCGACGCCGATGGCGCAGCCTGGGCGCAATTTGTCCTGACCCAGGCTGACTTGCCGGAAGCGATCGCCGCCGCCTGGCCTTATGCCTTCACCCTGCACCTGCGCGTGGCCGTCAAGGCGCAATCGCTGGAACTGCACCTGTCCGTGCACAACACGGGCGAACAGGCGTTTCCGTTCTCGGCCGCCCTGCACAGCTATTTTGCGATTGATCAATTGAGCGAGGCGCGCATTGGCGGCCTGCAACGCGTGCGCTATTCGGACGAGACGCCGCAAGACGCCTTGCAGGCGGAAGAGGTGCTGCAATTCGAGGACAAACTGGACCGCATCTACTACCAGTTGCCGGGCGCCTTGAGCCTGCAATCCGGCAGCCATACCCTGCGCCTGGAACAGCAGGGCTTTACGGATGCCGTCGTGTGGAACCCCGGTGCGCAAGACGCGGCCGCCCTGTCCGACCTGGCCGACGACGAGTACCAGCGCTTCCTCTGCATCGAGCCAGCCCTGATCCAGCCCGATCTGCTGGCTGCCGGCGCCGAATGGACCGGCCGCCAGCGCCTTGAATTTACATAAGAGTGACTGAACAAGTCCAGGGCTAGGCGCCTCGCCGAAGGCAGTACGCATGTACGACGAGGCGGGGTAACAACGCCATGGGCTTTTCGCAGGCGCTCTTAATTCGACTCCTTGATGATGCGGCCGTTGGCAGGCTGAATCGGGCGCGCATTCAAGGGATACAAACGGCTGAACAGCGCCATCTGCGCCGGCGAAGCCTGCACCGGCTGCTTCATCACCATCCACAACACGCCTTCGCTGCAAGGCGGCTCCGTCATCGACCCCATGTAGGTGTAGTAATCGCGCCGCGTCGGCAGCATCTCGGCCGGGTCGAGCAGGATGGTCGGCTGCATGGTCTCGAATTTTTCCAGCGGCAGATTATTCCACACGGTCTGGATGGTCGCCTGCGGCGCACCCCGCTCCAGCAACAACGCCAGCACGGCTTGCCGGCCTTCCGCATCGCGGTGCACCAGGTGCACCACCATCTCGAAAGCCTTGCCGTTGATGCGCTCTTCGGACGGCCGGTGGAAATGAAATTGCTGCAGCTCGAACATGCGGTTCTGCACCGTGATGTAATTGCCGCCGCTGACGCCCACCTGCACCGTGTGGCCATTGTCGACTACATTGAACGACGACGGGTGGTAGTCAAAGCTGATCTGCTCGAGTTCCACCTTCATGCCATCGCGGATGTCGATCGGCGACTGGCGGTTGCCATTGCCGCACTTGGCCCAGTCGACATTGATCTTGCTCCAGTTGGACGGGCCGCTGTCGCCCTCGTACGACCAGTGCGTACCGCGCGGCACGGGTGGCGGTGGCGGCGGCGCGGCCTTCACCACGGCGGCGCGCTTGGCGCGGGCGGCGGCGCGGGCCGCCTGGGTGGCGCGCATTTCCGCCAGGCGCGCCGCGATGCGTTCGGACAAGTCGACTTCGGCCGCTTCTTCCTTCTCGCGCGCCGTCGGCGCGACGACGACAGGCGCCTTGGCCTCCTTGCCCTTCACCGATTCGGTCAGGGTTTTCATGGCGGCCGCACGCGCCGACGCCGACATGGGCGCGGATGCAGCGGCGCTCGCCGAAGCGGGGGCATCTTTGGCGCTTGCCATGGCCGCCATCGCGGCAAGGCTGCAAGCTAACAGGGCGCTCAAATGTCGCATGGAAATCCAGAAAGTGAGAATACCCTCTGGTTTACGGCTGGAAAGCAACAAAACTTGAATCAGGGCGGGAGCAAAACAGAAACAAGACAGAGAAAAACGGGATCCGGGGCCGGCTGCGGGCTGTGCCGCAGCGCACTGGCCCCGGATCCATGCGGCCTTACGCCGACTTGCCGACCATACGCTTGTAGAGTTTCCACATGCCGCCCAACACCACCGGCACGACGGCGGCGCCGACTCCGATCAGCACGATCAAGGTCAGGTGGTCGCGGATCCATGGGATATTGCCGAAGAAGTAACCGGCCGTCACCAGACCGACCACCCACAACAGGGCGCCCGTCACGTTGTACATCTGGAAGCGCGCATGCGTCATGTCGGAAATGCCGGCCACGAACGGCGCGAAGGTGCGCACCACCGGCACGAAACGGGCCAGGATGATGGTCTTGCCACCGTGCTTTTCAAAGAATTCATGCGTGCGGCGCATGGCATCCTTGTTGATCCAGCGGTAATCGTGGGTAAACACCCTTTGCCCGATGGCCTCGCCTATCCAGTAATTGAGCGTGTTGCCCGTGACGGCGGCCGTCACCAGCAAGGCTATCAGCAAGCCCAGGTGCATCTGTCCCGTCGCGCAAAACGCGCCGGCGATAAACAATAAGGTATCCCCAGGGAAGAAAAACAGCACCACGAGGCCTGTTTCGCAAAAAATAATGGCAAACAGCACTGCATACACGAGGGTACCGTACTGCTCGATCAAGAGACCCAGCGTCTTGTCGACATGCACGATCATGTCGAGGAATTGCACAAAATCCATATATTTTTCCCTAAAGGTAGCGGCGGAATCATACACCACCCGGCCAGCGCAACGGCAGTCCCCGGGCCGATATTTCGTGATTAATTCGGCAGCGCCCCTGGCGGCGTGGCATTTTAAGTAAAGGTTAAGGAAACGCCTTATCGGCAGGCAACTGTCAGGATTACCATATGCAATGTTTTTCCAACGAAATATTGGCATTCCGGTATACACTTTCTGCACGGCGCAACCCGCGCCGACCAGGAGAAAACATGTATCGACACCCACTGAGCGGCCTGACCATGGCCACCGTACTGGGCCTTGCACATCTGACTGCCCACGCGGCGCCCGTCCAGATCAAGGCGCCCGCCGAACTGCCCGCCAAAGCGACCTTGGCCGACGTGATCAAGGCTTCGAAGCCGTCCGACTGGCGTGCGCTGGACCCGGACAACACCCTGTACCTGGACATTCCCGCCGGCCGCGTGGTGATCGAACTGGCGCCGGACTTCGCGCCGAAACACGTGGCCAACATCAAGGCCCTGGTCGCCGAGCAGTATTACGACGGCCTGGCCATCACGCGCGCGCAGGACAATTGGGTGGCGCAGTGGGGCGATCCGAACGAGAAAAATCCAAAACCGATCCAGCATGCCCAGCGCACCCTGCCCGGCGAATTTACGGTACCTTTGACAAACGTCAAGAACTTCACGCGCCTGCCGGACGTCGATGGCTATGCGCCGCAAGTCGGCCATTCGAACGGTTTCCCGTCCGCGCGCGATCCGAAAACCGGCACGGCCTGGCTCACGCATTGTTATGCCACCGTGGGCGTGGGGCGCGACAGCGCCAGCGACAGCGGCGGCGGCACGGAGCTGTACGCCGTCATCGGCCAATCGCCGCGCCACCTGGACCGCGACATCACCGTCGTCGGCAGAGTCGTCTCCGGCATGCCATTGCTGTCCACCCTGCCCCGCGGCACGGGCCCCATGGGCTTTTATGACAGCCCCGAGAAAAACGTGCCGATCAAGGCCATCCGCCTGGCCGCCAGCGTGCCTTTGGCGCAGCGCAGCAACCTGGAAGTGATGCGTACCGACAGCGCCGCCTACCAGGCCGTGCTGGAAGCCCAGCGCCACCGCGGCGGCCCGTGGAGCAAGGTCACGGCCGGCCATGTCGACGTGTGCAATGCGCCGATACCGGTGCGGGAGGTGGCGAAGTAGCCGGTGCCCGGCAATTCGCAACCCGTTATAATCAGGGGATGAACGCTCCCATCACGCCCCACCGCCCGATCCAGGCCCTGCCTGACCAGTTGATTTCGCAAATCGCCGCCGGCGAGGTGGTCGAACGGCCATCCGCCGTCGTCAAAGAGCTGCTGGAAAACGCGCTCGACTCGGGCGCCACGCAGATCACGGTGCGGCTGGAAGAAGGGGGCGTGAAACGCATCGCGATTACCGATAACGGGCGCGGCATCGACAAAGATCAGCTGCCGCTGGCCTTGGCACGCCACGCCACGTCGAAGATCGCGTCCCTGCACGACCTGGAAAACGTGGGTACCCTGGGCTTTCGCGGCGAAGCGCTGGCCTCGATCGCCTCGGTGGCCGCCGTCACCGTGACGTCGCGCACGGCCGACGCGGCCCACGCCTGGGAAATCGTCGGCTCGCACAATGGCAGCGTTTCGCCGTCGTCAGGCGCGCACGGCACCACGGTCGACGTGCAAGACCTGTATTTCAACACGCCCGCGCGGCGCAAATTCCTCAAATCGGAACAGACGGAGTATGGCCACTGCGCCGAAGTCGTGCGCCGCATCGCCCTGGCGCGGCCGGACGTATCGTTCTCGCTGTCGCACAACGGCCGCACCATCGACCAGTGGAATATCAGCGAACTGGCCAAGCGCAGCGCCCACATCCTTGGCAATGACTTCGCCGAAGCCCGCCTGGCGCTGGACGAATCGGCCGGCACCTTGCGCATTCACGGCTTTGCCGGCTTGCCGACGGCGTCCAAGGCGCGCGCCGACGGCCAGTTCTTTTATGTCAACGGGCGCTTCGTGCGCGACAAGCTGCTGGTGCACGCCGTGCGCATGGCCTACCAGGACGTGCTGCACGGCGACCGTTTTCCCTCCTACGTGCTGGCGCTCGACCTCGACCCGGCGCTGGTCGACGTCAACGTGCACCCGTCGAAGATCGAAGTGCGCTTCCGCGACAGCCGCTCCGTGCACCAATTCGTTTTCCACGCGGTTCAGCGCGCGCTGGCGCAAACGTCGGCCACGGCCTTCGGCAGCGTGCCGGCGCCCCTGCCGGCCGCCTCCAGCCTCGGCGGTGATACCGCGGGCGCAGGTTTGGGTGGACCTGGCATCTGGCGCCGCGAACAGACGCAAACCTCATTCGGCGCGCAATTTACGAATACCTTCGCGCCCGCCTCGCCCGGCGCGGCCCGCCCCTTCTTTGCCGACGCACCAGGCGTGGCGCAAGACACAGCGTCGTATGGCGCCCTGTTCGGCGGCGGCGCTGCCAGTTCTCCCATCATGCAGGCGGAGCCCTACATCGCCTCGCCCGAAGCGATGGCGCGCGAAGAATATCCGCTGGGTTTTGCCCTGGCCCAGCTGCACGGCATTTATATATTGGCGCAAAATACCAAGGGCCTGGTGCTGGTCGACATGCACGCAGCGCACGAGCGCATCCTCTATGAACAGCTGAAAAACGCGCTGCAGGCGCAGGTGTCCGGCCAGGACATGCAGGTGCAATCCTTGCTGATCCCCGTGACGTTTTATGCGGACGCCATCGAAGTGTCGACGGCGAATGAAAACCAGGACACCTTGAAGGCGCTGGGCTTCGACATCGCCGCCCTGTCGCCCACCACCCTGGCCGTGCGTTCCGTGCCGACCCTGCTGAAAAACGCCGATGCGCAAACGCTGGCGCGCGACGTACTGCGCGACGTGCGCGAATACGGCGGCTCGCGCGTGCTGATCGAGCGCCAGAACGAATTGCTGGGCACCCTGGCCTGCCACACGGCCGTGCGCGCCAACCGGATTTTATCGGTACAGGAAATGAACGCCCTGCTGCGCCAGATGGAAAGCACGGAACGCGCGGACCAGTGCAACCATGGCCGGCCGACGTGGGTGCAGGTCGAGATCAACGCGCTCGATAAACTGTTCCTGCGCGGCCAATAATATTCTGGGGTCAGACCCGCCGGGTCTGACCCCAGCCTTTGCCTTGGGGTTCCCATCGCAAGTACATCAAAAAGTATCATGAAAAACACCCCACACCTCCCCCTGGCCGTCGCCATCATGGGCCCCACGGCCAGCGGCAAGACGGCCAGTGCGCTGGCCATCGCGCAAGCCATCCCGTCCGAGATCATCTCCGTCGATTCCGCCCTCGTCTACCGGGGCATGGATATCGGCACGGCCAAGCCATCGAAGGAAGAACTGGCCCAGGTACCGCATCATTTGATCGACATCATCGACCCGCTGGACGCGTACTCCGTGGCGCAGTTCCGCAACGATACCCTGAGCCTGGTGGCCGAGATCACGGCGCGCGGCAAGCTGCCGCTGCTCGTCGGCGGCACCATGTTGTACTTCAAGGGCCTGGCCGATGGCCTCGACGACTTGCCCGGCGCCGATCCTGCCTTGCGCGCCCAGCTGGAAGAGGACGCGGCCGCCATCGGCTGGCCCGCCATGCATGCGCGCCTGGCGCAGCAAGACCCGGTCACGGCCGCGCGCCTGGCGCCGCAGGACGCGCAGCGCATCGGACGCGCGCTGGAAATCATCGCCCTGTCCGGCCAGCCCATGTCGGCTCTGCTGGACCGGCGCGAAAAAACCGTGCTGCCATTTCAATTGCAATCGTTCGCGCTGGAACCGTCGGACCGCGCCGTACTGCACGCGCGTATCGCCACGCGCTTCGACCTCATGCTGAAAAACGACGCCCTGCTCGATGAAGTGGAGCAGCTGCGCCGCCGCGGCGACCTGCATCCGGGCTTGCCCTCGATGCGCTGCGTTGGCTACCGCCAGGCCTGGGATTACCTGGACGGCCGTATCGACCGCGCCGCCTTGCGCGAGACGGGCATCATCGCCACGCGCCAGCTGGCCAAGCGTCAGCTGACCTGGTTACGCTCCATGCCGGAACGCCTCGTCATCGATTGCCTGAGCGCTGATCCGGCCAGCACCATGCTGGCGCAAATCCAGCCCTTGCTGACGGCGTTACAAAAATAATCACGCCAGCGCCGGCGCGTGAAAAAAACGCACATTTTTTTACGCCGGCATTGACAAGAAAAAGGGAAGACTGGATAATGCTCGGCTGTTGGGTGATATAGCTCAGTTGGTTAGAGCACAGCATTCATAATGCTGGGGTCGGTGGTTCAAGTCCACCTATCACCACCAAAGAACATCGATCAGGTTTCGCCTGGTCAAAACGAGCATCCGGTTTGACCGGTCTGTTTGGTGATATAGCTCAGTTGGTTAGAGCACAGCATTCATAATGCTGGGGTCGGTGGTTCAAGTCCACCTATCACCACCAAGAATTTGCAGTATTGAAAATACCCGCCTCTGCCCCGTGCAGCGGCGGGTATTTTCATTTCCGGTGCCGCCTCGCGTGCGGCCTGTACGCAACACCAGCCCCATCCACATGCAATCGGGGATTGTGGCAATCCGCCGCTGGCGCTTACAATGAGAATAATTCTCATTTATATTATTCATCGCCCATGTCCGCCATCCAGCCCAGCCTGCAACAGCAAGTGCAGTCGCTCTACAGCGAGCATCACGGCTGGCTGGTCGGCTGGCTGCGCAAAAAACTCAGCTGCCCGCATGGTGCGGCCGACGTGGCGCAAGATACATTTGTGCGCATCATCGCCTCGCGCGACGCGCTGTTCGGCATGCGCGAGCCGCGCGCCTACCTGTCGACGACGGCAAAGCGCTTGCTGCTCGACCGCGCGCGCCGCCAGATACTCGAGCGCAGCTACCTGGCGGAACTGGCCCTGCTGGCCGACAGCCTGCCCGGCGCACCCTCGCCGGATGAAGTCCTGATGGCCGTGCAGGCGCTCGAGCAGATCGCCACGGCGCTGGCCGCCTTGTCCGCCAAGGCGCGCGATGCCTTTTTGCTGCACTACCTGGAAGAGCAGCCGCAGGCCGCCGTCGCCGCACAACTGAACGTCTCCACGCGCATGGTGCAAAAATACCTGGTGCAAGCCTTGCTGGCCTGCCGCCACGCCTGCCCGGCCCTGGCGGCATGAATAGCCCCCGCACGGATATCGCCGCCGAACAGGCCGCACGGTGGATCGTGCGCCTGAGCGCCGACGACCCGGCCGAGCGCGACTCCGCGCAGGCCGGCTTCGCCGCGTGGAAGGCGGCCGACCCGCTGCACGCGACGGCCGCCGCCGGCATGGAAAACCTGCTGCGTCAATTGAACGCCGTGCGCGAGCCGGCCGGCGGCGACCATCGCCCCGCGCGCGCCGCCCTGGCTGCCATCGCACCCAAGCCCCGCCAGCGTCTGCGCCAGCTGGCCGCGGCCAGCGCCGTGGCCGTGCTGACGCTGACCGGGGCGCTGGTCTTCAGCGAACGCCCCGCCTACCTGCTGGCCGACCTGCGCAGTCCCACGGGACAATGGTCCACGCACACCCTGGCCGATGGCAGCCAGCTCACCCTGGCCGGCAACAGCGCCGTCAACGTGCACTTCAATGCGGGCGAGCGGCATGTGGAACTGGTGCAGGGCGACATTCTCGTCGACGTGGCCAAGGATGCGCAGCGCCCCTTCATCGTCGACAGCCGACAGGCGGCAATCCGCGCCCTGGGCACGCGTTTCAGCGTGCGCAGGGAAGACGGCGCCACCATCTTGAGCATGCTGGAGTCCAAGGTGCTGGCGCAAGTGCCGCAACATCCGGCCGTCGTGGTGCAGGCGGGCCAGCGCACGCGCATCACGGACGATGGCGTGGGGCCGATCACGGCCATCGATGCAGCCAGCGTGCAGGAAGCGTGGCGCGCGCACCAGCTGGTGGTCGACGACCTGCCGCTGGCCGAGGTGCTCGACGAGCTGGCGCGCCACCGCCCGGGCCAGCTGCATTACGACCGCGCGCAGATCGCCGGCATCCGCGTGGCCGCCGTGCTGCCGCTGGACGACACGGACAAGGCGCTGCAGCTGTTGATCGACAATTTCCCGCAACTGCGCATCCGCATGCTGACGCGCTACCTGGTGATGGTCGACGTCCCCGCCAGCGGCTCCGCAAAAAATAAATAAGAAATTGTGCGTTCGCGGTTCCACTTTGCGCATCTCGTGCGTCAAGGCAGCTGAGATCATTCAAAAAAGGCTGTCACCATGTACGCTCAAGTCGTTGCCGTTTCCTCCCCGAACACCCTGCGCACGCGTCTGCGCCCGCTCGCCCTGGCGGCCATGCTGCTGGCAAGCGCCGGCCTGCACGCCCAGGCAGTCGCCCAGGCTGCCCCGGCTGTCGCCAGCTACGCCATCCCCGCCGGCCCGCTGGCCGGCGCCCTGAACCGCTATGCGCAGCAGGCGGGCGTGTCCATCGTCATCGATGCATCCCGGGTGCAGGGCTTGACCAGTGCAGGTTTGCAAGGCAGCTACGCCATCGATGACGGTTTCGCCGTCCTGCTGCGCGGCAGCGGCTACGCCATCGGCAAGACGTCCACCGGCTATGTGCTGGTGGCTGCGCCGGCGTCCCCGCCCACGGCGGCGATCGGCGCTGCTTCAGCGGCCGAACGCACCATGCCCTCGATTACCATCGTTGGCCAGGCCGAGCAAGGCGCCACCACGGAAGGCAGCGGCTCCTACACGGCGCGCAAGCTCACCATCGGCAAGGGCGAGCAATCGATGAAGGACATCCCCCAATCCGTGAGCGTGCTGACGCGCCAGCGCCTGGACGACCAGGGCATCACGGACTTGCGCGAAGCCGTCAACAACGTCACCGGCGTGGTGGGCGTGCATGGCGTGGGACCGGGCGTGGTGATCACGGCGCGCGGCTTCCAGATCGATCAATGGCAGTACGATGGCGTGCCCATCGACCGCAATACCTATGCGCTGGGCAACTGGGGCCAGGAAAACATGGTCATCTACGACCGCCTGGAAGTGCTGCGCGGCGCCGCGGGCATGCTGGTCGGCACGGGCAGTCCCGGCGGCTCCGTCAGCCTGGTGCGCAAGCGCCCGACCGCCGAGCGCAGTGTCAGCATGACGGCGCGCGCCGGCTCGTGGGACCATTACGGCGCCCAGCTCGACGTCAGCATGCCCCTGAATGCGGACGGCAGCCTGCGCGGACGCGCCATCGTCGATGAAGACGATACCCATTCCTTCGTCGACCAGGTGTGGAGCCAGAACCGCACCCTGTACGCGGCGCTCGACTACGACCTGGGACCGGCCACCACCCTGGGCCTGGCCATCAGCAACGTCAACGACCACGGCCGTCCCACCTTTATCGGCCTGCCCCGCTACGCGGACGGCAGCGCGCTGAACCTGCCCCGCTCCACCTTCACGGGCGCCGACTGGAACCGCAGCGAGGCCAAACAAACCAATGTGTATCTCGATCTGGAACACCATTTCAACAGCCAGTGGAGCCTGAAGGCATCCGCCGTGAACATGAAGGAAAACACCGGCTCCGTGCACCAGCGCGTGGCCTTGCCCATTAATCCCGACGGCAGCGGCGCGAGCTATGCCGACTTTGGCATGGATTTCGACAACCGCAAGCGCGGCATCGATACCTACGTGCGCGGCAAATTCGACGGCCTGGGCATCGCGCAGGAAGTCCTCGTCGGCGCCAGCTATGTCACGATGGCGTCGGACGACGTCTACGCCCGCGTCTGGGAATCCGGTGCGGACGTCTTCAACATCAGGCACAACCGCCCATGGCAAGACCTCGACAGCATCGCCGCGCGCCCGAAGGGCGTGCGTCCCGTCAGCACCTATGAAATACGCCAGAAAGGCCTGTATGGCAGCTGGAACGGCCAGCTGACCAGCAAGCTGAAAGCCGTGCTGGGTGGACGCTTCAGCTGGTACGACTTCGTGTATGCGACGCCCAAAGGTCCTGAAGAACAGCTCAACGCCACCGCCAAGTTCACGCCATCGGCGGCACTGATCTACGCGCTCGATCAGCAATGGTCGGCCTACGCCAGCTATGCCGACATCTTCACGCCACAAAGCGTCCGCGATGCGCAAGACAAGGTCCTCAAGCCCATCACGGGCAGCAACTACGAGGCGGGCATCAAGGGGGAGCTGATGGATGGCAAGCTCAACACCTCGCTGGCTGTGTTCCGCTACGACCACAAGAACCGTGCCGTCACCGACTATGCTGCGGGCATGGTGTGCCCCAACGGGTACTGCTCGCGCGCCTCGGGCAAGGTGCGCAGCCAGGGCCTGGAAGCGGAAGTGTCGGGCGAAGTGGCGCGCGGCTTGCAGCTGTCTGCCGGCTACGCCTATACGACGACGACCTATCTGAACGACCCGGACGAGCAGGGCAAGGTCTTTTCCACCTGGACGCCCAAGCACATGCTGCGCGTGTGGTCCAGCTACACGCTGCCCGGCGCCTGGGACAAATTCAGCGTGGGCGCCGGCGTCAACACGCAAAGCCATACGCTCGATACCAATAGCACCTTCAAGGTTGCCGGCGTCTCGATCTGGAATGCACGCATGGCCTGGCAAGCCACGCCGCAAGTGGCCCTGTCGCTGAACGTCAACAACGTCTTCGACAAGCGCTACATCATCCCGGCCTACAACACCACCGGGTCGAATAACTACTATGGCGACCCGCGCAACGTGCAGTTCACCCTGAAGTACACGCCGAAGTGGTAAGACGATCGAGAGGCTGAGCACCGGCACGCTGGCCATGGCGCGGGACTGGCATTCAGTTTGCGCCGCGGCCGGGATTTTCGGCTAAGATGATGGCGCGGCATTGCGCCGCACCGCATCGTGCATAGGCCTCTCATTCATCTACACCGTCAATGGAACAAAAAGACAAGTCTTGGGTCACTTCGGTGGACGTCGCCAAACGGGCCGGCGTCTCCCGCTCCGCCGTCTCGCGCACGTTCACACCCGGCGCCAGCGTGGCGCCCGAAACGCGGGCCCGCGTGATGGAAGCCGCACAATCGCTGGGCTACCAGGTCAACATCCTGGCGCGCAGCATGAACCAGGGACAAAGCAACCTGGTGGGCGTCGTCATCACGGGCTTCACGGACCCGTTCCGCGTGGCCCTGCTGGGCGAAGTCACGCGCAGCCTGAGCGAACATGCGCTGGTGCCGCTGCTGATGAATGCGGAAGACCCCGAGCGCCTCAGCGAATTGCTGCGCATCCTCCTCAGCTACAAGATTTCCGGCGTCATCATGACGTCCGGCTCGCCGCCGTCCGCCGTCGCCACGGAATACCTGCAGCGGCAAGTGCCGGTGGCCATGATCAACCGCGCGCGCGACCTGAAAGGCGTGGACGTTGTCAATAGCGACAACCGCCACGGCGGCGAACTGGCGGCCAGCACCCTGCTCGACAGCGGCGCCAAACGGCTGACCTTCATCAACACGCGCGCCAGCAGTTTCAGCGGCATCGCGCGCGGCCAGGCCTTCCTCGACCACCTGGCGCCGGCCGTGGCGAAGAAACGCTGCACGGCCGGCGAATATCTGGCCGACGCCATCGGCTACCAGGCGGGCCAGGAAGCGGCCGACGCCCTGCTCGCCTCCGGCAAATTGCCTGACGGCGTCTTTTGCGCCACCGACCTGATCGCCTGCGGCTTCATCGACGCGGCGCGCAGCAAGTATGGCATCGACGTGCCCGCGCAACTGCAGGTGATCGGCTTCGACGACATTCCCATGGCCGCGCTGGATGCCTACCAGCTGACCACCATCCGCCAGGACGCGGGCGAACTGGCGCGCCGCGCCGTCAAGAGCCTGGTCGAGCGCATGGAAAAATTTACCATGCCGGGCCGCCTGAAGGAAGTGCCCGTCACCCTGGTGCGGCGCGGCACGACACGCTAAGCCATTCGATGCGGCAGATGGCGCAACGCCGTCTGCCCGCCCGCCACCGCCCGCCGTTCCCCGTTTTCCACACTTTTTCGTCCCCCGCCTGTACTTGTTGACATCAAAAAAAATCCGGGTTACTGTTTGCACACGCGTGCTGCACACGTGTGCAATTTCTTCAAACAGGCCAGTTCTGGCCACACCACAAAAAAAGCGCCCCGTCCATGGAGGCGTCATCAAGGAGACTGTTATGTTGAACCACGTTCTAAGAATCGCCCTGTTCGGCGCCGGGGCCATCGGTCTGGCGGCCTGCACCACTCCCGCCGACACGCAGCACAATATGGCCGCCGCAGTCGCCGCCGATCCGAAGCTGGCGAAGATCGGCCAGATCGTCGTCGTGTACATGGAAAACCGCAGCTTCGACCACCTGTTCGGCACCTTCCCCGGTGCCGACGGCATCGCCAATGGCCACGCGCCCGACACCACCACGCAGACCGCCCCCGATGGCAAGCCCTATGCCATGCTGCCCGCCGTGGCACTCGACAAGGGCGGCCTGGACCAGCGCTTCAAGACCGACATCGCCAACGCGCCCTTCCGCATGGAGCCGAGCGTCTCGCTGGGCGACAAGACAGCCAGTCCCGTCCACGCGTTCTGGACGCACAAGC
Source organism: Janthinobacterium sp. P210005 (assembly GCF_036231865.1). Lineage (NCBI taxonomy): Bacteria > Pseudomonadati > Pseudomonadota > Betaproteobacteria > Burkholderiales > Oxalobacteraceae > Janthinobacterium > Janthinobacterium sp. P210005. The sequence goes on along the minus strand of NZ_JAZARC010000006.1, from coordinate 7,418 downwards.
GCCAGATCAACGACGGCAAGAATGACCGCTTCGTCGTCGAGGGCAATACGGGTGCCCTGCCCATGGGCTATTTCGACGGCAGCAAGCTCAAACTGTGGGCGCTGGCGCAACGTTACACCTTGGCCGACCACTTCTTCCAGTCCGCCTACGGCGGCTCCTTCCTCAACCACATGTGGCTGACCTGCGCCTGCACGCCCGTGTTCCCGAACGCGCCCAAGTCCATCGTCGCCCAGGATGAGCGCGGCACGGGCCACAAGAAGGGCGAGGAAGCGGAAGTGACGCAGGACGGCTACGCCGTCAACACCATGCAGGGCCCGCTGCTATTCGACCCGACCAAGAAACAGACGTTCCTGCCGCCGCAAACCATGCCCACCATCGGCGACCGCCTGACGGACAAGGGCATCTCCTGGGTCTATTATGCGGACGGCTACGACATCGCCGTCGCCTCGACCAAGTCGGGCAAGAAGGCCGACGATTTCTCGTATCACCACCAGCCGTTCACCTACTTCAAGCGCTTCATCGACAGCCCGCAGCAGCGCGCCACGCACCTGAAGGACCGCGCCGACATGCTCGCCGACGTCCAGGCAGGCAAGCTGCCGCCCGTCTCGTTCTACAAGCCGATGGGCAAGAAGAACATGCATCCGGGGATGGATAAATCGAGCGTGGCGGCCGGCGACGACGAAGGCGTGGCCATCATCAGCGCCATCATGGAAGGCCCGCAATGGAAGGACACCGTCATCATCGTCACCACCGATGAAAACGGCGGTTTCTGGGACCACGTGGCGCCACCGAAAGGCGACCGCTTCGGCCCGGCCACGCGCATCCCCGCACTGGTAATCTCGCCCTTCAGCGAAGGCGGGCATATCGACCATACCGAGTATGAAACCGTGTCGATCCTGAAGTTCATCGAGGAGCGCCATGACCTGGCGCCCTTGAGCGAGCGCGATGCGCGCGCCAACAGCCTGGCCAAAGCCCTCAAGCTGTAATACCCATTCCCCTGCCTGTCTGCCCCGGGTGCGCCGTCTGCGCGGCGCGCCTGGGCTAACCACACCTGAAGGAAACGCCATGCTGCACGCACGCCATCTTCCCCTGTCTCTCCTGATGCTTTCCCTGGCCGCCTGTGGCGGCGGCGACGATACGCCGCCCGTCCCCGTCACGCCCCCGGTAACGCCGCCCGTGACGCCGGCCGCCCCCGCCACCTACTACCAGACCAAGACGCCCTACACGCCGCAGCAGGACGCCGCTACCTACGAGGCCGCGCCAGCCGGCTACGCGCCCGTGTTCACCGAACTGGTGGCGCGCCACGGTTCGCGCGGCCTGTCGAGCATGAAGTATGACGCCGCCTTCTACAACGTCTGGCAACGGGCTGCAGCCGACGATGCGCTCACGCCGCTGGGGCAAAAGCTGGGTGCCGACATCCTGAAACTGATGAAGGCCAACGCGCTGCTCGGCTACGGCGTGGACGGCATCACGGCGCCCGGCTACGGCAACCTGTCGCAAACGGGCATCAATGAACACAAGCAGCTTGCCGTGCGCATGCTGGCGCGCCTGCCGGCCCTGTTCACGCAGCTGGGTAGCAATGCCGCCAGCGCACCGCGCCAGATCGTCACCGTCAGTTCCGGCGTGGACCGCGCCAAGGACAGCGCCGCGTACTTTGCGCAGTCGCTGGCCGCCACGGCACCAAACGTCGCCCCGCTGATTACCCTGACACCCGCGCCGGCCGGCTACCCGGCCGGCAAGCCCGTGGTGCAGCCCGACGGCACCAACCGCTTCCTGCTGTATGCGCACAAGCTGGTGCCGAAGACGGACCTCGTCACCGATACCCTCGACAGCCATTACCAGACTTACCAGGATAGCCAAGCCTATCAGGCCTACCTGGAAAGTCCCGGCTTCCTGGCCAAATACACGGCCATCGACACGGACGCCACGGCGCGTACCCTGGGCCGCGAAGTACTGGAACGCTTGTTCACCAAGACCTTCGTCGACAAGATCGACAACGGCACTTACCGCTTCGCCAACACGGGTACCTACAGCTTTACCAGCGACGACGGCAAGTTCACCAACACCGTCACGGGCGACGGCGGCACCACCATCAAGGGCCTGGCAGATGCCGCCTCGGTGCTGTACAACCTGTACGCCATCATGGCCGGCATGACGAACGAAGTGAAAGCCGATTTCGTGCAGTACATGCCGTCGGACGCGGCCAAGTACCAGGCCTTCGTGCAGGATTACCAGGATTTTTACAACAAGGGTCCCGGCACCACGGAAAGCGCCAGCCTCACCTCGAACTACGTGCGCGCGCTGCGCGACGACTTTTTCACGGAAGTGGATGCCATCGCGCGCGGCGACCTGTCGCACGGCGCCAAGCTGCGCTTCACGCATGCGGAAGCCATCATTCCGCTGGCCACGGCCATAGGCCTGAAGAGCGTCGTCGGCGCGCTGCCTGCGGCGCAGACCTACAGCTATGACAACAGCACCTGGCGCGGCCTGTACGTGGCGCCGATGGCGGCCAACATGCAGTGGGATGTGTACCGCGACGCCGGCGGCAATGTGCTCGTGAAAATGCTGTACAACGAAAAGGAAACGGACTTCCAGGCCGCCTGCGATGGCGCCCGCTTTGCCGCCGGCAGCCATTTCTATGTGTATGCGAAGCTGAAGACCTGCTACGGCCACGTGGCGCAGTAAGTACGAATGCAGGCGGGCAGCCGTGCCCGCCTGTTGGACGTTTGCTGCTAGGCTTGCACGTAAGAACCAATCACGTCACTTACGGAAAGCCATGCCCCCACCGCTCCCCCTGTCCAGCATGCTGCTGGCCCTCACCATCTGCACCGCTCCCGCCCAGGCCGCGGAAGGCCATTACCAGACCAAGACGCCGTATGCGCCGCAGCAGGACCCGGCCACCTATTCCGCGCCACCCGCCGGTTTCCAGCCCATCTTCACGCAGCTGGTGGCGCGCCACGGTGCGCGCGGATTAACCGGCATGAAGAGCGACGCAGCCCTGTATGCGATGTGGCAGCAAGCCGCCGCGCAGGATGCGCTCACGCCTTTGGGGCGCGAACTGGGTCCCGACATCCTGGCCCTGATGCAGGCGAACGCCTTGCTCGGTTACGGCGTGGCCGGCATCGAGCGGCCCGGCTACGGCAATCTGTCGCGGACTGGCATCGAGGAACACCGGCAACTGGCCGTGCGCATGCTGGCGCGCCTGCCCACCCTGTTCGCGCAAGTGGGGCAAGACGCCGCGACGGCGCCGCGCCAGCTCGTCACCATTCATTCCGGCGTGGACCGCGCGCGCGATAGTGCGCGCTTTTTCACGCAGTCGCTGCTCGAACACGCGCCCGCGCTGGCGCCCTTGTTATACCTGCCGCCCGCGCCGGCGCCGTATCCGCAGGGACGCAAGGCAGTGGCGCAGCCCGATGGCGTGAACCGCTTCCTGCTGTATGCGCACAAGCTGGCGCCGCAGACGGATTTTGTCGCCGATCGGGCCAACCCGCATTACGCCACCTATGCCGCCAGCCAGGCCTACCAGTACTATGAAAGAACCAAGCAGCTGCACGCCCTGATGGATGCCCCGGCCAGAAAACCGGAAGCGGCCGCGCATGCGCGCCACGTGCTCGAACGGCTGTTTGCACCCGCCTTCCTCGACCAGCTTGAGCGCAGCGGCGCCAGTTTTGCGGATACGGGCAGCTACACTTTCACCAGCGCGGACGGCCAGCTCACGCGCACCATGACGGGCAGCGGCAAGACGGTCATCCGCAGCTTGCATGCGGCCGCGACGAAACTGTATGAGCTGTACGCGATCGCTGCCGGCATGCGCCATGAAATGCCGGCCGATTTCGGCCGCTACATGCCCGCCGAGGATGCGCGCTACTACGCTTATATCGCAGACCACGAGGATTTTTACCAGAAAGGGCCGGCCACCACGGAAAGCAGCGGCGTGACCTGGCGCTTCGCACTGGCCTTGCGCGACGATTTTTTCAAGGAAGTCGATGCGCTGGCCAAGGGAGATTTGCGCCACGCGGCCAAGCTGCGTTTCACGCACGCCGAGATGATCATTCCGCTCGCCTCGGCCATGGGCTTGCAACAGGCGCTGGCCCCCTTGCCGGTATCGGCCAGCGACAGTTATCAAAGCAATCAATGGCGCGGCCAGAACGTCTCGCCGCTGGCGGCCAACATGCAGTGGGATGTGTACCGCAACAGCGCAGGACAACTGATCGTGCGCCTGCTGTACAACGAAAAGGAAACCGGTTTCCAGGCCAGTTGCGACGGCGCCCGCATCGCGCCGGACAGCATCTTCTATGACTACGCAAAGCTGAAAAGCTGCTACGGCCACGTGGCGGCGCCCTGACGCGCTGATGCTGCGCGCCGCCATCGCACCTTACTTCAAGGTCGGCATGGCAAACTCCGCTCCCGCCGCCGTCGAAGCCGGCCAGCGCTGGGTGACGGCCTTCTGTTTCGTGTAGAAGCGCACCGATTCCGGGCCATGCGCGTGGTGGTCACCGAACAGGCTGCGCTTCCAGCCGCCGAAGCTGTGGAAGGCCATCGGCACGGGGATCGGGACATTCACGCCCACCATCCCGACTTGCACCCGGTGCGTGTATTCACGCGCCGTGTTGCCGTCGCGCGTGTAGATCGCCGTGCCGTTGCCGTACTCGTGCGCGTTGACCAGGTCCAGCGCGGTGGCGAAATCGGGCACGCGCACGATGCACAGCACGGGACCGAAGATTTCCTCTTTATAGATCGTCATGTCCGGCGTGACGTGGTCGAACAGGCTGCCGCCGAGGAAAAAGCCCTGTTCATGGCCGGGCAAGACGAAACCGCGCCCATCGCTGACCAGCTTGGCGCCTTCCTTGACGCCCGTGGCGATGTAGCCGGCAATTTTGTCCTTGTGCACTTGCGTCACCACCGGGCCCATTTCCGCTGTTAAATCCATGCCTTGCGTGATCTTCAGGGCCGCGATGCGCGGCACCAGCGCCTCAACCAATTGATCCGCCACATTGCCGACCGCCACGACGACGGAAATGGCCATGCAGCGCTCGCCGGCCGAACCGAAGGCGGCGCCCATCAGGGCGTCGACCGTCTGCGGAATGTCCGCGTCCGGCATGACGACCATGTGATTTTTCGCCCCGCCCAAGGCTTGCACGCGCTTGCCCTGCGCACAGCCGGTGGCATAGATATACTCGGCAATCGGCGTGGAACCGACGAAACTGACGGCGCGCACGTCCGGGTGGTGCAGCAAGCCATCCACGGCTTCCTTGTCTCCCTGCACCACGTTGAAGACGCCGTCCGGCAAGCCCGCGTCCGTCAACAGCTGCGCCAGCAGCAGGCTGGCCGACGGGTCGCGCTCCGACGGTTTCAAGACGAAGGTATTGCCGCAGGCGATCGCCATCGGGAACATCCACATCGGCACCATCACGGGGAAATTGAACGGCGTGATGCCGACGCAGACGCCCAATGCCTGGCGGATCGACCAGGCGTCGATGCCGCCGGCCACTTGCTCCGAATATTCGCCCTTCATCAGCTGCGGGATGCCGCAGGCAAATTCCACCACTTCGATGCCGCGCGTGACTTCCCCTTTTGCATCCGTGAACACCTTGCCGTGCTCGGCCGTGATCAGGGCCGCCAATTGATCCGCATGTTCTTCCAGCAACTCCTTGAACTTGAACATGACCCTGGCGCGGCGCAGGGGCGAGGTCTGCGACCAGGCGGGAAAGGCCGCGTGGGCGGCGGCCACGGCCGCGTTCAGTTCGGAAGGCGTCGCCAGCGATACTTTCGCCGTGACGCTACCCGTGGCGGGGTTGAAGACGTCGCTGGTGCGCTCGGAGCGCGACGCCATGGGGTTGCCACCAATAAAGTGGCCGATCATCGGGGTAGTCATTGTCTTGTCCTTGTTATTTCGTCATCAGCCAGTCATGGGCCGGGTCGTTTTTAAAGTGCCACACGCGTTTCGGGCCGGCCATCACGTTCAGGTAATAGCCATCGTAGCCATACGGCACGGTGACGGGGTGGTAACCCCTGGGCACCATCACCACGTCGTGGTTTTCCACGGCCATGGCTTCATCGATGCTGCGGTCGTCCGTGTAGACGCGTTGGTACGCAAAGCCTTGCTCGGGGTTCAAGCGGTGGTAGTACGTTTCTTCCAGCGAACTTTCCAGCGGGATATTGTCATCGTCATGCTTGTGCGGCGGATAGCTGGACGAATGGCCGGACGGCGTGACCACCTCGACCACCAGCAAGCCATCGGCCTCGGCCGTCTGCGGCAAGATGTCGCACACATAGCGGGTGTTCGCCCCCTTGCCGCGCACGGAACGCGTCATCGACTGCGGGTCGATCAGGCGCGCCGGGCGATGGGTCGTGGCCGGCGCACTGCACAGCGCCACTTCCGCGGCGCTCACGGCCGTGATGCCGACCGTGGTTTCCAGCGGCACATACACGGCGTAGGGCGAGACGTCTTCAAACACGCTCTGGCGATTGCCGATGGCTTCCCAGGTCTGCCCGCCCGCCTGCACGGTGACCGTGCCCGTCAGCACGACGAGGCACAATTCGCGGCTACCCGTCTCCAAAGTGAGCTGTTCGCCTGCCGCCAGACGGTGCGCGGCAAAGCCCACGTGCGTCCAGCCGGCCGACTCTGGCGTCACTTCGACGATGGCCGAACCGGCCCTCGCCTTGACCAGCAGCGGGCTCATGCCGCCTCCCGTTTCAATCGCGGAATCGCGTCGACCAGACGCGCCAGGTAATCGTGGCCCATCTTGGCATACTGATAACTGGGGGCCACGGCCGGATCTTGCTCCGCCTCCACCACCAGCCAGCCCTCGTAGCCGTGCAGATACAGGCGCGTCAGGATGGCGGGGAAATCGATGCTGCCGTCGCCGGGCACGCTGAAGGCGCCATTGATGACGGCCTGCAGGAAACTCCAGTGGCCATTTCTCGCCAGTTTCACCACATTGGGGCGCACGTCCTTGCAATGCACGTGGCAGATGCGATCGATGTGCTTGTTCAAGACCGCCAGCGCGTCGCCGCCGGCAAAGGTGATGTGGCCCGTGTCGAACAGCAAACCGACTTCCGGTCCCGTCAAGGCCATCAACTGGTCCACGTCGGCGGGCGTTTCCACGTAGGCACCCATGTGGTGGTGGTAGGCCAGGCGCACGCCGTGGTCGAGCAAGTGTTTCGCAAACGCCGTCAATTTGTCGGCGTACGCCTGCCATTGCTGCGGCGACTGGAAACGCGGACGTTTATACAACGGGCGGGCTTCGCCCTGGATGGCGTCCGCCACTTCGCCGTACACCATGACGGTGGCGCCGCTGTCGGCCAGCAAGCGCAGATGCGGCCCGACGGCGGCAATCTCCTCTTCCACGGACCGGTGCGCCAGCCGTCCCGAATACCAGCCGGAAACACAGGCGAGATGGTATTTGCCCAGCACG